>CBDAPE010000014.1:0-429312 GCA_965198325.1 Alphaproteobacteria bacterium
ACGAACTCGGCTTCGTGCCGCTGTCCAAGACCGGTGCCGAGCTCCTGTTCGAGGTGTTCAGCCAGCGCTACGAGCGCGGCTCGACCCTGGTCACCACCAATCTGCCGTTCGACGAATGGACCGAGGTGTTCGGCTCCGAGCGGCTTACCGGCGCTCTCCTCGACCGCCTCACCCACCACGTCAACATCCTCGAGATGAATGGCGAGAGCTACAGGCTCAACCAGAGCCGCAGGCGTCAAACCCCGACGGCGAACTGAACCGACCACCCAACCCTCGCTTGACCCCATGGGCCCACAGGTCCCTCCCGCGCGCGCCGCCGCGTCGGCCTGTTGAGGGCACGTCGCGTCGCACGCGGGGCCCGCCCATGGACTACGGGGACAAGCCCGCAGCCGCCAAGCGGTCCCTTCTTACACCGCCACGGTGGTCCCTTCTTGCTCCGCCATTGACAAAAGGTTCTGCTTGCCGGTTTCCGTGAACCAGTTGTGGCTGAATGTCACGCAGAGCGGCGTCACCTTGAACACATTGACCAGGACGTGGAGCTGAAATGTTGAGTCCTTGCCACCGCTGATCGGTACGACGCAGTCGTAGTTGTTACCAGATTTCGCCTTCGCCTCGGCGATAATCACCTCAAGCTCCCGCTGCCGGGCTCTCCAGTCGATCCGCATCTTTTGTTCTGATGAGCGACAGGCCTTGCAAATTCCCATCTCATCGAATTCGTTGCCTTCGTTGGTTTCGGGCATACAGCACCGCTGACAATAGATGAGGTTGCGAAACGGCGGGTCACCAGGCGCCGCGGTGGGGTCCGGCCTCAAGGCGGTCCGGCGCGGATTGGCAGGATGCTTCAGTTCAGGCGTATCGGTCATCCCTTGTCTCCAGCAACAGCTGTCAGTTCAATGCCGTACTGCACGGCAACCGCTTCCGCATAATGAAGGTCGAGATCGTCGTCGATGTCGACACAGAATTCGGGCTCCATCAGCACCATGTCGACGGGCTTGCAATATACCGAACACTGGGCACGCAGGGCTTGCGTCCGCACTGCCCAAGCGGCCCCGGACGGAAAATAGACGGACTGAAGCTGCTGCGTATTTTGCTGATCCGCTGTGATAGGGCCGTCGAGCAACGGCCGGATGCCATCGCCGGGTTCATCGATCCACATCCATCGTGGCGGCTCGCGCACGCGCCGCGCCGTAAAAACACACGCGGCTCCGGTCTCGGCGAGCCGCTCCAGACAGGTATCGAGATGGCGAGGCTGTGTGAACGGCGTTGTCGGCTGTAGCAGCATGACAGTGTCGTAGCCCGTATCCCCCTGTTCGGAGACCAAATCGACGGCATGGGACAGGATTTCGTCATCTCGCACGAAATCCGCTGCGAGCTCACCAGGACGGCGGAAGGGAACGTCGGCGCCATAAGCGCGGCCGATGTCGGCGATCTCATCATCCTCCGTGGAGAGAACAACGCGGTCGAGCCGACTGGCCAATGCAGCACGGACCATCCATGCGACGAGCGGCGTTCCCGCAAGGGGGCGAACATTCTTGCGGGGTAGCCTCTTGGAACTGCCGCGAGCAATAACCACGCCAAGGCTGCGCATCAGCTGCCGCTCTGCCCGGTGATTTGGGTCGGCGCCACCCCGAGACGGCCTGTCGCGTGACCGCTCAGACAATCCGCTAAGTCTGACGCTGCCGCGGCAAGACGCGCGCGTCCGTTAATCACCTTGCGTACCGCGCGCCCAATATCACGCATGTCGTCCGCCGTCGAGGCATACGCAATGTGATAAAACCAAATGAAAGGGGATTATATCCCAAAGTTACCGAGCCGCATCTTGGAGTGACCCCCTAAAAGTGGTCCAGATTTATTGAAGAGTTTGGCGCATTTTGCCCCCTCGAAAGGAGGACGAAATGAGCCGTAAACGCTACACCTCAGAACGGATTATCAGCATGTTGCGCGAAGCCGAGGTGGCTTTGGCGCAGGGCCAGTCGGTTGGTCAAGCTTGTCGCACGCTCGGCGTATCGGAGCAGAGTTACTATCTCTGGCGCAAGGACTATGGCGGCCTTCGTACTGACCAGGCCAAGCGTCTGAAGGACCTGGAGAAGGAGAATGGCCGTCTCCGCAAGGCGATCTCGGATCTGACGTTGGATAAGCTGATCTTGAAAGAGGCGCTTGAGGGAAATTGCTAAGCCCCGCCCGTCGCCGGCAGTGTGTTGATCATCTCCAGGCCGAACTGGGGATCTCCGAGCGACGTGCCTGTGCTGTTGCAGGCCAACATCGCTCAACCCAGCGCAAGAGACCCCGTGGTCGGGATGATGAAGAGGCCCTCACGGCCGCGATCATCCGCTTGGCCAGCCAGGATGGCAGATATGGCTATCGGCGGATCACTGCCTTGCTCAGGACCGAAGGTTGGCACGTGAACGCCAAGCGGGTCCAGCGCATCTGGCGGCGGGAGGGGCTGAAGCTCCCACAGAAGCAACCGAAACGGGGCAGGCTGTGGCTCAACGACGGATCCTGCATCCGTCTGCGGCCGTGCTGGCCCAATCACGTCTGGTCCTATGACTTCGTCATGGATCGAACACACGATGGGAGGACGTTCCGCATGCTCACCGTGATCGATGAGTTCACCAGGCGGTGCATGGCCGTTGTCGTCGAGCGAAGATTGAACTCGAACAATGTCCTCCATTGTCTGACCGAGCTCTTCGTCCAACATGGCCCGCCGGATCATATCCGTTCCGACAACGGCTCAGAGTTTACCGCTCATGCCGTCCGCGACTGGCTCGGCAGGATCGGCGTCAAGACCCTCTATATCGAGCCCGGGTCACCTTGGGAGAACGGATACAACGAGAGCTTCAACTCAAAGCTCCGGGACGAAATCCTGAACACGGAGATCTTCTCTACACTGAAGCAGGCCAAAGTGCTGATCGAACGATGGCGCCATCACTATAATACCATCCGGCCGCATAGCTCGCTCGGATACAGACCGCCGGCCCCAGAAACCATCTTGCCAAACGTTGAGGGGCCAACCTACCCTGTTGAGGGGCTACGGTTGGCCCATCAGCTTAACCCGCGCCAAACTCTAACTTAAGCGCTGGACCACTAATCGGGGGCAGGTCAGCGGCTGCGGGCTTGTCCCCGTAGTCCATGGGCGGGCCCCGCGTGCGACGCGGCGTGCCCTCAACAGGCCGACGCGGCGGCGCGCGCGGGAGGGACCTGTGGGCCCATGGGGTCAAGCGAGGGTTGGGTGGTCGGTTCAGTTCGCCGTCGGGGTTTGACGCCTGCGGCTCTGGTTGAGCCTGTAGCTCTCGCCATTCATCTCGAGGATGTTGACGTGGTGGGTGCGGCGGTCGAGGAGAGCGCCGGTAAGCCGCTCGGAGCCGAACACCTCGGTCCATTCGTCGAACGGCAGATTGGTGGTGACCAGGGTCGAGCCGCGCTCGTAGCGCTGGCTGAACACCTCGAACAGGAGCTCGGCACCGGTCTTGGACAGCGGCACGAAGCCGAGCTCGTCGACGATCAGAAGCTTGTAGGTGGCGAGCTTCTTCTGGAACCTCAGCAGCTGCTTGTCATCGCGGGCCTCGATGAGCTCGTGGACCAGCGCGGCGGTGATGAAGCCGACCGAGAGGCCCTTCTGGCAGGCCGCCAAGCCGAGACCGAGGGCGATGTGGGTCTTGCCGGTGCCGCTGTTGCCGAGCGCGATGAGGTTCTCGCGGCGCTCGATGTACGCGCAGCGGGCGAGCTCCAGGACCAACGTCTTGTTGAGCGAGGGGATGACCTTGAAATCGAAGCTATCGAGGCTCTTGATCACGGGGAAGCGCGCCGCCTTGATCCGCCGCTCGACCATGCGGCGCTCGCGGTCGATCAGCTCGAGCTCGGCCAGACGCAGAAGATAGCGAACGTGGTCGACGCCTTCAGAGGCGCACTGCCGGGCGATCTTGTCGTACTCCCTCAGGACCGTCGGCAGCTTCAGCCTCTTGAGGTGGTGGACGAGCAGCAGCCGTGGTGTGTCGGTCATGCGCCGAGCCCCGACAGCAGGCTCATGTACGACTTGGCAGACGTCGTCGCGACCCGGGCGCGCGGCAGGTACGGATAGACCTCGAGGTTGAGCCGGGGCGGCCGCCGCTCGATGCGGCACAGTACCAGGTGCTTCACCGCATCGAAGCCGATGGCGCCGAGCCTGAGCGCGTCGCCGACCGCACCCTCGACCTCCTCGAGCCGGAAGCTCTCCAGCAGACGGCGCACCTGGACGGACTCGCGCTTGCCCGCCTTGCCCATGCGGGCTTCGAGCAGGCGTCGCAGAGTGATGAAGGCCTCGGGCAGGTCCCAGCCCGCCAACGGCGCGGCCTGGTCGAGGGCGCCGATCTTCTGCTCGATCAAGGGTAGGTAATGCAGCGGGTCGAAGATCAGGTCCTCGCTGTCGTAGGACCGGCGGTGCCGGGCAATCACCTCCGCGCCGCAAGAGATAACGACCTCGTCGACGGAGCACCGGATCAGCACCTCGCGGTGGCCATAGGCCACGGGCACCGAGTAGTCGTTGCCCCGGCAGCGCACCAGCGACAGCGAGCTCACCCGTCCAGTGCGCTTGTCGCAGGCATCGTATGGTGCCGGGGGGAGAGGCAAGAAGGCTTCCCGGTCCCGTGCGAGGCGCTCGCCGATGGTCTCCTTGTGACCCCGCAGCCGCGCCGCCTGGCGCCGGCGGCACTGTCCCGCGAGAGCATCGTTCAGCGCCTCGAAGCTCTCGGCCCGCGGGACGGGGACCCGGAAGGTCCGCCGGATGAAGCCGACCAGTCCCTCGACCTTGCCTTTGTCGTTGCCCTTGCCCGGCCGGCCGAACCTGTCCTCGAACAGATAGGGGGATTGAAGGTCCGTGAAGACGCGCGTTCGCTGCCGCTTGCCATCGCCCAGTATCCGGGCGACTGCCAGCTTGGTGTTGTCGTACAGGATGGATCGGGGGACGCCGCCGAAGAACGCAACCGCCGCGTTGTGGCCAGCGCAGAACGCCTCGGTCGTCTCCGCCGGGTAGGCCTTCACGAAGCAGGCATCACTGTGGGGAAGATCGAAGGCAAGGAAGTGGACCTTGCACGCCACGCCGCCGATCACCGCCATCGCCTCGCCGAAGTCCGCCTGGGCGGGGCCGGGGGAATGGACGAGCGGCACGAACATCTCGCGCGACCGAAGCCGCCGCTCACGGACATAGTCCTTCACGATGGTGTAGCCGCCCGTAAAGCCGTACTCGTCCCGGAGACGGTCGAAGATCCGCTTCGCCGTGGGCCGTTGCTTGTGGTGGCTGGTCCGATCGTCTTCCAGAATCCGATCGATGATCCCCGTGAACGGACCCCGCTTCGGCCGCCGTGGCGGCTTGCCGCGGCGAGACCCCGGCGGCACCGAGAACGACAGCATCTTGCGGACCGTCTTGCGGTCCAGCCCGAACACCCGCGAGGCCTCGCGGGTGCTCATTCCCTCGACACGACACGCCCGCCGAACCCGCGCGTACAAATCCACCCGATACATCCCCCCGCCTTCCAGTCAGAGCAGCCCTGACAGAAGGCTATAGACGGTCCCATTTTGGTCCGCCACAGCCGGATCAACCGGCCGCTTCAGTGGGGGATTATTGCGCCGCCGTTCTCACCCCACCGAGGATAGCCAATTCGTCGATCCGGTTTCCGGTCATTCGTCGATCACCGTCTCAGGCGCTCCGGGCTGTCGACGTGGCCGACATGCGCTCGCCCTCGAGGCTTTCAAGCAGCGCGCAGCAAGCATTATCGACAGCCAACTCGTCGTAACTGTGCAAATCAACGTAATCGTAGCCGCGGAGGTCGAACGACGTGTCCTTAACCGCTTGCAGAAATGCCGCGCCACTGGCCCGCGCATGTTCCGAATTGAAACTCTCGCCAAGTACCGTAGCGACGACATCTTTCAGCTCCGTCTCGTCGGTCACGGGAAATACATGCGGCAAAAAGTTATAAAAATTATGTCGGTCGAACGTTATCACCGGCTTGCCCATCACGGCTGCTTCAAAGCCGACCGTGCCGGCGATTGTCGCAACCGCAGACGCCCGACGTACGACCTCGATACCGTGTTCCAGGATGTCGAGCATTACGACATTCTTGAACTCGGCGATTTGATCGTAGAAGTTATCGGGCCGCCGACCGACACCATGAATTGTTTCCTTCACGACGAGCCAAATGCCGGCGGGCAAATCGCGTGACAACGCCGCGATCGCGGCCAACTGATAGAAATATTCCGGCGAAAATTGACCGAGTGAAGCCTCCGGCTCGGTGTGCAGTGCGAAAAACACGAACGGTGCGTCGCCGAGTTCATCTAGGCGCGTCATTGTACGCTTGGTCATACGCCGGGTATCGCGCCACTTCCTGATCTGGAAGGCTAGCCGGTCTGTGAATTTGTACCCCTTGGCCTTGGCGTACCCCCGTGCCCGCCAGTAAAGCCACTGGGTAGTCGCATGACCCAGCCGGTACAGTAATCGTGGAAACGACCGGCCATGAAGAAATCGCTGACGGTGTGCTTGTTCGAGATAGTAGGTTTCAGAAATCTCGGCCCTGGTCTCCCGACCGTTGCCAGCCGGGCCGAACGCCGCCTCGATTGCTGGATATTCGCGGAACTCGTTGTCGACCCAGTGATGAAGATTCTGGAATCGCGAGCCTGCCAGCATTCGGACCGGGACACCCTCGGCTCGGAAAATTCGAGCATGCACGGAATTGCCGCCCAGAATGAGGGTCAGACCCTTGTCGCGGATTTCCTGCTCCCAGAAACTAAATGTCTCGTTATAGGCATGCAGGATCTGGATGTAGCTCGCCTCCGAAGGACGTGAACGGGGGTGATAATAGCCACCTAGTGCATAGCCTCGGCCAAAATGCCGATCTCCCACCATTAGAAAATTATTAGTACAGCCGATCTTGCGTTCGTAACCACGCGCACGCGCGATGACCTCTGATGCGTCCAACTCGGACTGCTGTGCCGACGGATAGAGTGTGTCGCAGTCGTTTATCGAGGCAATCGATGTTCTCCCATTTATAGAATGGCACACCATCGATGTTCTCCCGTTTATAGAATTCGCACACCATCGATGTTCTCCCGTTTATAGAATTGCGGCCCCACGCAATAAAGGTGAATGACAGCGTTGTGTTTCCGTCGAAGCTGACGTGCGACGTCCATCATCAAATAGCGAACTTGGGCGTTGCCAATCAAGCCGATGGAGGCAAGCAAACCGGCAGCTCCGAGGTCGGTCTTAGCAGCAGAGGTCATCCGTCGTTCATGCCTGACTGCAGAGGTTCTATAGACGTCCCACCGGATTCGCAGCGGTCCATAGCATCGAGTATGCGCACTACTGCCAGTGCGTCGTCGCCGCTGCAGGTTGGCCGTCGGATGGCATCGGTGGCGAGCGCAGCGAGTTCGTTGGCTATCTCGATGAAGGGTGAGAACGACACGAGAGTTTCGTGACACTCCCGATTCACCTCGATCAGCTCCCGGTATCCGTCATAGTGGCGGCTCGGCTCGAATCGTTCGTAGCAGATGGTTCCCGCGTCCTCCCGGGCAGATATCCTCCCAGCCTCACCAATTGCCTCCGCCTCGACGATCAACCCCGATTTCGATCCGGTCGCCTGTAGAATTCCATAGCCACCATTGGCCAAGTGCAGAATCGCGACCCGCGCGGGCTCGCTGTCCTCTTCGAGCGAGGGAAGGTCGACGGCGTGGACCTGCCAAATCGGACCTCCCAGCATCAATGCCAGATCGACCCCGTGACTTGTCGTACTCCAGAGTCGGTTGGGTATAGCAATTCGCAAACAGACGAGCCGACCAACGGCGCCCGCCCTCAGCTGCACCACAAACTCTCGCCAGAGAGGTAGCCATCGACGGACGTGGGATACCACAAGGTGAACCCCGCGATCTTGACACGCATCAACCATTCTCTCGGCTTCGCTTGTTGACGCGGCAAGAGGTTTTTCGCACCAAATTACTTTGAGCGTCTGGGCCTGCAGCAACCGATCAAGAACCAGACCATGGGAC
Source organism: Alphaproteobacteria bacterium (assembly GCA_965198325.1). Lineage (GTDB taxonomy): Bacteria > Pseudomonadota > Alphaproteobacteria > UBA828 > JAPUJA01 > CBDAPE01. The sequence continues at coordinate 8,011 of CBDAPE010000014.1, forward strand.
TCCAACGGTGTGCAAATACTGACAATGGTCGGCTGCGTAGTCTCGATCAGTTCGTCTACGGCGGCAAAGACAGGGACCGTCGGGTGCCGCGAATGAAAGCGACTCACGACCGTCGGATCAATATCGCACGCACCGACTACGTTAAATTGGGTCGCTGCAGCCCGGTAAGTTCCCAAGTGCGTCCAAACCACTGTGCGCCCGATTTCGTCGTCGAAACCTGAGCCGATTCGATCCAATCCGACAATAGCCGCGGCGAGACGCGTTTTAACTGCGGGCGAAGACGTCGGGTTCATCAGCTCTCGAGTATCGATCTGCAAATTAGACACGGGCTATCGTCTCTCGACCCAAGCCCGTCAGCGAAACCAACCATCATGCTCCTCGCCCTGCAGAGTCATTTTCTTGCGCAATAATCGCCCGTCGATATCTGTCTTCGCCAGAACGTCGCTGATTTTGCGACCGGCCTCACCCGTTCCGTAAGGATTGTTGACGCTTCGACAACGTCTACGAAACGCGTCGCCATAAAGCGCGCGAGTGATCGCACGATGGATCTTGTCGGCGTCATAACCGGCGTCAATGACGTTTCCGGCCCGCAACCGCCTCTCCTGGCGCGAACCAATATTCACGGCGGGGCAACCGAAAGCGGGTGTTTCCTTGATGCCGGAGGACGAATTTCCGGCGCACACCACCGCAAGGTTTGGATTCCGAGCCAGAGCGAGTAGCCCGTGATAGTAGTGACGGCCGACGGAGCGGTGGAGCTGGACACCCGAGCGGCCACCCTCGACGAAGCGCGCCAGGGACGCGATGATACGGCGTCCGCCGGCGTCATTGTTCGGGTAAGTGAGAATCACCTGAACGTTCTCTTGCGCCAATCGGCTGAGCGCGGCGAGCGCGGGCGCAATCTGGTCGGCAGCGGCATCGAACTGGGTTGTCACGGAATGCTGAGTGAATACGACAACCGGTCGACTGAGATCGAGACCGAACCGGCCAACCACCTCGTCCGGCGGCGCGTAGCGCCCCTGGGCGATCAGATCGATTGCCGGAAAGCCGGCTGTGTGAACCCGCCAAGGTTCCTCCCCCATGGCCAGAATTCGGTTCGTCGCCTGTTGATTGGTCGTGAAGTGGAGATGGGCAAGCTTGGTCATGGCGTGGCGCACGGAGTCGTCAAGCGCACCACCCTCCGTGAGATCGCCCCCTTCGACATGGGCGGTTGGCGTATTCGTCTGCGTGCCGTTGCTCGGAGTGAATCCTCATGCATTTCGATTTTTACCTCGGCATGCACACTGAACCCGTCGGCTTCGATTTCCGAGAGGGTCCGGCCGAAATCGTCATCGAGATGAGCGCCGGAGACTATGAGCCGGTAATCGAGGTCAGGGTGAACATCAATTGCCTGCAGGATTGGCAACTGCAGTCCATATTCCGCCCTGTTGCCCGTAAAAACGCCAATGACCCGGCGGCTCATGCATTACCATTCATCAGCCGCGCAAGCCCGTCGCGCAGGACCATCTGGGCACGCCAGCCGAACGCTCGCTCAACTGGCCCGGGGTCGATTGTCAATCGCTCGGATGGTGCTGCGGCGGTCTTCGTTTCGATCACAGGACGGCAGGTTTCTCCCGCCAATTCAAGCACCAAGCGGGCCAAATCAGCAATTCGAACGGGCCGGCCCGTACCCAAGTCGAACCGACCCACGGCCCGACCCAGCGCGACCTGTGCTAGACCCTCGGCGGCATCCCCGATCCAAAGAAAGTCGCGTTCCGAGTCACCGTCACGGACTTTCATGGCGTTGGTGCCAGGCACCTGAGCGAGGATTTCTGAAATCACCGAAGTGTTACTCATACCAGGCCCGTACACGCTCGTCGGGCGGACAACGGTACCGCCCACGGCAAGAACTTTCTCCTCGCACGCCGCCTTTGCGCGGGCGTAGACGCCGCGGCCCAAAGCTGAGGAAACGTAGACAACCCGCGCAAAGCCCTTTTGAAGCAGCAAATCCAGACGGTCGAGATTCGTCTGGATATGTTTCTCGCCGACCGCATTCGCGGTCGTAACATCGGGTGTTTCTGCGAGATGGATCAACGTCGCCCCTGACACCGTCGGTGTGTCCGCATAATCTTTGACAAGATGCGGCGCGACCCCCGGCGCACCGCGCAAGAAACTGCGCGCCGTTGCCCACACCGTGTTCCCTTGCGTAGCAAGCGCTGCAGTAAGATTGCGGCCAATGAAGCCGGACGCGCCGGTAACGACGACTGATTCGGTCAAGAGAAGTCAACAATATCTTCAGGAACGAGTTGCACATCGACGGGCAAGTCGCGCGTTGCGAACTTACCTATGATTTCGTTAAATCGACTGGCATGAATCGGACCCGTGCCTGGCCGTTTCACCCAAACATTATCGAGGCTAAACCGGTCGCCGGCGCGGATCGGCGAAACTGTCGTTACGCTCGCAAACGCAAAATCGATCACGGGCTGTTCCTCGGGCAGAACCGACTTGCCGCCGCCACGAGCCTGCCAGACTGCGTTAGATCCCTCGATTAATTCCGCCAACTCATTGGGCTCGATGGAGATACCGGTGTCCGGCCCTGGCCAGTCGCGAGAAACGGTGAAATGCTTTTCCAGCACACTCGCACCGAGTGCAACGGCACCGATGCAGGTCCAGATATTCAACGAATGGTCGGAAAGCCCGACCGTCAGTCCGGGAAAGGCCGAGCTCAATTCCAGGATTGCTCCCAACCGGACCTTTTCGTAGGGCGTGGGATACATGCTGACGCAGTGCATTACGGTAACTGGCACTCCGTGGCTGCGAATCGTCTCGACGGAACGGCGAACCGATTCGAGATCGTTCATACCGGTCGACAAGATTAAGGGTTTGCCGAACGACGCAACGTGGCTTAGCAGCGGTAAATTATTGCACTCACCCGAGCCGATCTTGAACGCCGGAACGGCCATGTCGTGCAACCGGTCGGCCGCCTCCCGACTGAACGGTGTCGAGAGGTATATGACCCCCCTGTCCGCACAACGCGCCTGAACCTGACGTTCTTCGTCTGCCGTGAGTTCGCATCGCTTGATGATATCCTACAGGCTTTCGCCGGAAATATCACCCGGAGTCATGTCCGTCGCGATCATTCCTTTTCGGTAATGTGGCACTGAAATTTGACAACTTCGGCGCCGGCGCCGGCGGCCGCGTCGACAAGTTGTAGTGCCTTATTCAGATCGCCCTCGTGGTTGATTCCGACTTCGGCAAACACGAGCGGCGGGTAGGCCGGTCCAATCTTGCGACCGGCGATTTCGAATTCGGGCAAGTTAGCCTTCCCCCTCCCGCCCCCGGGGCACCGTATGCACGAAGAAGTTGGACGCGCTCAACGATCTCACGATGCGTCCTTGTTCGCAGACAAACCCACGGCACGTCGAAGCAAATTCGGAACCAAGACTCGGTTCTTCGAAACCGAGCCAAGCAGCCTCTCGTAGGCCGCGCGGGCGTCGTCGTTGATCGCCAGGAACCAGTAGTCGGGCTCGATCGAGCCATCGATCTCGATGCCCGGGATGCCGCGCACCGAGACCGGCGGGCCCGACGGGTTCCAGATGCCGACGATATCGATCGATGAATTCAGGCTGCACAGAACGGCAATCTCCACGAGTTCGCCGCGGCCGCAGAGTGCAACCGTCTTGGCATTCTTGGCTTCCAATTCGGCGAAGAGGCGATCGTAGTTGTGTCGCCAACGGCGAAAGGCAGCGAATGAATCCGTGAAAAACTGGGCGGTGAGCCGGCTCTTTTCGGCGAAGCCCCTGGGCGTGAGATAGTATCGGTAACGCCTTGCGGGCGCTTCGGAAACCTTGATCAACCCCTTGTTGACGCAGCGCTTGACGTAGGTATTGGTCAAACCGAGTGCGATACCGAGCTCCTGCGCGAGGTGGCGTTGGCTGACCCCCTCGGAGCGGTCGATCTGATCGAGCAGATCGAGAATGATGGTGTCTTCGCGGGATTCCTTGTTCACGACGCAATTACCTCGAGCGGCGTCAAGCCGGTCGGATCTCGAAAAGGCAATGCTCTGCACGGTTGCTGGCGCAACAGCTCTCGCGGGCGCATAGCCGGAATCGCCGGTCCGTGTTGAGTCCAACCCATTCGAGGGCGCCGGCAAACCAGCCGGTATACATGTAGCAGACGTTCCGGCCCTGATCGGGGCCGAGTTCGTTGACAAACACCGAGTTGTCGAGGCGGACGTCGGCGGCACCGGTTTCGGTGTCGACCGAGAGCATCGTAAACCTGCCCCAGCCGCGCTGCGAGATTCGATCCATGTAATGGCGGAACACGTCGACGCCCGACAGAGCGTGCGTTGCCGCCTCCTTGTCGCACCAGTACCAAGCCGACTGGTATCCAGCGTCGTAGAGCTGGCGCGAATAGGTGTCGACGCCGAGCACGGTCTCGACGGCCTTGTATTTGTTTACGAAGAAGTGCCGGGGCATATAGATCATCGGCAAGCCGTCGGTCGACCAGATGCCCGTCTCAGGATCGACGTCAATCGGGATTTGCGGCGCACCCACCGGCCGGTGACCATCAGCGCTGCACCAGGGTTGGACCCCGGTCGGGACTGGTTTCGTCCGCATAGTCGGACTCGGCGACGGCCAGATCGTCAGGCAGGCCGATATCAATCCAGTATTCATGAACCGGGAACACGCCGATTCGTAACCCCGCGCGATGGGCGTTATCAAGCATCTCCGGCATGTCGACGGGCCGGTCACGGGGCACCAGCGACACGAACTGAGGAGTCAGGTAATAGATCCCGGCCGCGACGAAATGGCTCAGCGTCGGTTTTTCGTCGATACCCGCGAACAGCCCCTTTTCGTCGCGCCGAATGACGCCGTAAGGGATGCGCATGTCGTAACGCGAGACACCAACGGTGACGTCGTGGCCGTGAATCAGATGATAGTCACGCAGCGCGTTGTAATCGACCTTCGTCACGACATCGCCATTGACCAGCAGCACCTCCTCGCCCAAGGGCGCCAGCAGCAAGGCTAACGCTCCCGCCGTGCCCATGGGTTCATCCTCACAGATGATCTGCATGCGTGACCGATTGTCTCGCGTATCAATATACCGTTCGATTTTGTCGGCGAGAAAATGCACTGCGATGTGGATATCCCTTACGCCGGCATCCTCAAGCTGCTCGAGCACGCGGGCGAGAATTGTCCGTCCTCCGACATGGAGCAACGGCTTGGGCAAATCTTGGGTTTTATCGCCCAGCCGCCGGCCGAAACCGCCGGCCATGACGAGGGCGCGGGGTACGACATCGTCCGCCGGATACTGAACAATGATCTCGACCAGTTGATCGTCTGTATCGAGTGCCGGCAGAAAATGCGTGAGCCGCAGTGATGAACGGTGATCGGCTTCGTCGCCGGCCCGCACCAGTTTCGGCGAAAGGTTCATGCAACGCTCGACGGAATCGTCGAGAGTGACGCCGCGGATCATCGCCCGGCGGACGTCGCCGTCAGTCACGGTCCCCACGACCCGCTGCTCCGAATCGACGACCACCTGGAAAAGATTGGGCGTTGCCTGGTCGATTCGCGCCAGCGCGTCGCGGATAGACGTCGCCGGTTGACAGAGCAGGTGGTCTATATCTGTGAGGATGAGCATTAAGAGATATTTTTTGGGTGTCCGCGCATTGGTGGGCAATTCGGTTACCCAGTCAGCGTTAACCACGCTACCGCCGACCGGGTGAACTATTACCTCCGGATAAGCATATATCCGCCCGATTTATCAGACAAAACCTTGCGAATCACGACGATATGTTCACAATTTGAACACAAGATCAAGCCAAACGTTCAAATTTTGAACATAAACCTCCGCGTACCGCCACGGTCTTTAACCTGTCTCCGACGGCATGGGCCGCGGGGGACCGGTCCAATCGTCGGCTGAAGGCCCTTACTTTGCCTCGCGTCAATCCTTCCAATGCGTTATGGTCCGGCGCTGAGAAAACAAGAGTAGGGGCGCCGCACGCATCATGGCGATTACTCCAATCTTTTCCGGCAAAAAGCAGGCCTTGGGCGACGACGACTTGACAAAGGCTGGACGTCTACGCGCGCTGCTGACGGCCCCCGAACTGGGCTTCCTGATGGAAGCCCATAACGGCCTCTCGGCGAAAATCGTCGAGGAAGCCGGGTTCGCTGGAATCTGGGCCTCGGGCCTTTCGATTTCCGCGGCACTCGGCGTGCGCGACAGCAACGAGGCGTCCTGGACCCAGGTTCTCGAAATCCTCGAGTTCATGTCTGACGCGACCAGCATCCCGATCCTGGTCGACGGGGACACCGGTTACGGCAACTTCAACAACGTCCGCCGCCTGGTCAAAAAACTTGGCCAGCGCAACATCGCTGGCGTCGCGATCGAGGATAAGCTGTTCCCCAAGACCAATTCATTCATCGGTGAAGGCCAGCCGTTGGCGGATGTCGAGGAATTCTGCGGCAAGATCAAGGCCGGCAAGGACAGCCAGACCGACCCCGACTTCTGCCTGATCGCGCGTACCGAGGCGTTGGTTTCGGGTTGGGACGTAAGCGAGGCACTCGACCGGGCGGCCGCCTACCATGAAGCCGGTGCTGACGGCATCCTCGTGCATTCCAAACACCCGACGGCCGACGAGGTCCTGTCATTCATGGAGCGCTGGGAGGACCGCTGTCCCGTCGTTATCGTCCCGACGATGTTTTACCGCACGCCCACCGATGTCTTCCGGCAGGGGGGAATTGCCTTGGTCATTTGGGCGAATCACAACCTTCGGGCCTCAATTACGGCGATGCGCGAGGCGAGCCGCCGGATTATCGAAGAAGAAAGCCTGACGGCGGTGGAAGGCCGAATTGCAAGCGTCAAGGATGTTTTTCAGTTGGCCGGCAACCAGGAACTTGTCGAGGCCGAGCGGCACTATCTCGCGCCTGACCGGCAGCCGGTCCACGCCTATCTGCTGGCGGCGTCACGGGGTGCTGCCTTGGGTTCACTGACCGAGGAGCGCCCCAAATGCATGATCGACATTCGCGGCAAACCGCTACTCAATCACCTAGTCGAAACATTTCACCAATGCAGCGTAACCGACATTACGGTGGTGCGCGGCTATAAGAAGGAGCAAATCGATCTGCCCTCGATCGCGGCAGTGGACAACGACCAGTTTGAATCCACTGGAGAAGTTGCGTCACTTGCCTGCGTTAGCGATCGCTTCGCCGCTCCCTGTGTCATCAGCTACGGCGACATTTTGTTCCGGGCCTACGTTCTGGACGATCTGCTGTCGTTCGCCGACGATACCGTCGTCGTCGTCGACGGGAATTGGCGGGACCGGGCCCGTCCCGAAAGCAACGCGCCGGATCTGGTGACCTGCTCACGGCCCGCCACCGGACGTTACCTCGACGACGGCGTGGTCTGCGCGATCGCCATGGGCCCAACTGTAGACTCTACGCAAGCCGATGGTGAATGGATCGGCCTCGTCAAACTGAGTGAGGCAGGCGGGCGTGAGGTGCAAGCCGAAATCGCCACAATGCAGGCTGACGGGATCGCCGACCAAGCCGGTCTGCCCGAGCTGTTCGGCCGCCTGATTGCACGGGACGTGTCGGTGCGGGTGATGTATATCGCCGGCCACTGGCTCGACGTCGACAACATGTTCGACCTCGCGAGCGCCCGCAACCTGCTGTGATTGCCGCCGACGCCTTTCTCGAACCGGCACGGTCACAGGGGTTCAATTTTTATACCGGCGTGCCCTGCTCGTTCCTGACCCCAATCATCAATCGGGTGATCTCCGATGAGCGCGTGCGTTATGTCGGGGCGGCCAGCGAGGGCGAAGCGGTGGCCATCGCCGCGGGCGCTTGGCTGGCCGGCCGCAAAACCGTCGTCATGTGCCAGAATTCGGGCCTTGGAAATACTGTCAACCCCCTGACATCGCTCAACTTTCCATTCCGAATCCCCACATTGCTAATCGTCACCTGGCGCGGCCAGCCCGGTCTTGAAGACGAACCCCAGCATGAGTTGATGGGAGAAATTTCACCCGATCTTCTTGCCCTGATGCGCGTTCCCTACTGGAGCTTTCCCGCGGCGGAATCCGCTGCCGCCGCCGCACTCGCCGAGGCTGAGGCGGAAATGGAACGCACTGGTCTGCCCTTCGCGTTCCTGATGGAAAGGGGCGCGGTGCGCGATGACGGGCTCCACGAACCCACACCCGAACCGGCCGCCGCCGGTGTAATCGTGGACCAGAGAGAAGCGGGCGAGCCGCCGTCGCGCGCCGAATCGCTCGAGCGCCTGCTCACTTGCGTGCCTGGTTCCGCAGCGATCATCGCAACGACCGGCAAGACCGGCCGGGAGTTGTTTACCTTGGCGGATCGGGAACAACACTTCTACCAGGTCGGGTCAATGGGCGGCGCGTCGGGCTGTGCGCTCGGGGCGGCGCTCAATGTGAAGCGGCCCGTCATCGTGCTCGACGGCGACGGCGCGGCGCTCATGAAACTCGGCACACTTGCCACGATTGGCGCCCAGCGCCCTGAGAATCTGATCCACGTTCTGCTCGACAACGGGGTCCACGATTCGACCGGGGGGCAACGAACGGTCTCGGCAACCGTCGATTTTGCGGCAACCGCATGCGCGGCCAGCTATCCACGCGCCATTCGGTGTGATTCGCTCAACGGCTTTGAACGAGCCTTGGGCGAGAGCCTCGCCATGGCGGGGCCTCATTTCATCCATCTCGCGATCCGGCCCGGCTCGATGGCACGACTCGGTCGCCCCACCGTGGCGCCGGTGGATGTCGCCCGGCGCTTCCGGGATTTCCTGAGCCGTTCCTGAGCGGAGCCACTTAGCCCGTCTCGGGTCGCTTGATCGAGACCGTATCCAGCATCACCAAGTTGCGCAAAACGGGTCGAACGAACGCACTCACAATCGGCATGCGCACAAGCATGCCGATGAATCGCCGCAATCCTCGGTTCTTTTCTTCATAATCATCAAGATTCGTAACGCTCTCCAAACGCTCAATGGTCCGATCCTCGCAATTGCCGATAAAGCGCGTAATTTCTTGCAATGACGCCAGGGCCAGCGCAACCAGAGAACCGATTCGATGTAATGCGGGTCATTGCCCGTGAGGCGATATAACGGGCGGCGGAGTACAAGTGGCAGGTAATGAATCAACCAAGTGCGCGAGTGCGAGTCGTAGGGGACGAGTCGATGCGGCACCTGGTGATAGGCAAGGCCTCCTGGTTTAAGGACGCGCGCCTCTTCGGCGTAATAAGCCTCCAGTAAGTGAGGCTGAACATGCTCCAGAACCTGTTGGCTGAAGATCACGTCGACGCTGTCATTATCTAATGGCAAGCGCAGCCCGTCATAGCGCCAAAAGCGTGGCTCGGTGATGCCACATTCGGCAGCAAGCAGCCGGTTCCAATCTTCACAGGGGGAGCCGGGATCGACGCCATAGATGCCGTGATAACCGATAGCGACGAGGTAAAGAAGAGTCATCCCGCCGCCGCAACCATGATCGAGAATAATCATCTCTTTGCGTCGGCGGCCCTGCTGCGCCTCGCGCAGGACGGCGAGGATCAGTTCGAGATGAGCAGGAGGCTGGATCTCAGAAGCGCGTGCCGCCGATACAAAGGACTCCCAGGGAGCTGTCAACGGATGGCCGGCTTCGTTGGCATTACGGAGAGCGACGATACGTTGCTTGAGTTGGGGCCAGCCAACCGGCGGCGACGTCAAAATATCGGTTGTTGGCGGCATCCTTCAAACCGCCTCGATGTCCGTATTCGGCACGGTGACCCGGACTTCGCGACCCATGAGCCGAAGGAAGATCATGACCCGCTCGTCATCGTTCTCAGTGTGGAAGATTCCCTCGAGATCGGCAAACGGCCCTTCGAGGATGCGCACCTGGTCTCCCGACTTGAACGCACCGACCGCGAGATCGAAGCAGCCATCGTCGCCCGCCCGCGCTATCAGATTGTCCATGATCCCATCGGACACGGGCCGCGGCCCCGTATCGCCTCCGACCAGATGGTTCACGCCAAAGGTCGAGAGGATAGGACGCCACTGGTCTGCCGACAGATCGATCCGTACGAACAGGTAGCGAGGGAACAGGGGCCGCATGACCGTCTCGACCCGCCGGGCATGGCGACGCTTTCGCCGGTAAAGCGGCAGCCAGGTCTCGTATCCCTGGCGCTCGAGATTGACCCTGGCGCGTGCCTCGCCCTGGGCGTGGGTATGGACGACGTACCAGTGTTGCATCACTCCCCCAAACCGGTCGGCGATTCCGACCGATCGACCGCCTCGCATTTGTATTTTACCGCGACCTGCGCGCCCCCCGAAAGCCCGCGAGCAATCTAGGTCACGATCCGCAGCATATAGCGACCGTAGTCGGACGCCACCTGGGCTTCGGCCAGGCGGACGAACTGGGGCTCGTCGATCAGGCCCTTGGCCAACGCTATTTCCTCGGGGCAGGCAACCAGACGGCCATCTCGCTGTTCGACCCCCGCGACAAAATTGGCGGCCGCCAGCAACGTGTCGGCCGTGCCCGCATCGAACCATGTGATCGGCGGACCCAGAAGCATCACCCGCAAGTCGCCGCCCTCCAGATAAATCCGGTTGACGGTCGTGATTTCAAGCTCCCCCCGCGTCGAGGGGGTGACCTGGCGAGCGATATCGACGACCCGGTTATCGTAGAAGTAGAGCCCGGGCACAGCCAGAGTGGAACGCGGATTTTCGGGCTTCTCTTCAAGACTTATGGCGCGCCCAGTATCATCGACCTGAACGACGCCGAAATGCTCCGGATCGTCGACGGGATAGCCGAAGATCGTGGCGCCGCGTTCCAGCGCCACCGCCTCACCCAGCAACGAATCAAAGCCGTCGCCGTGAAAAATGTTATTACCCAGAACGAGAGCGACGGGATCGCCGTTTATGAAGGATTCGCCGATCAGGAATGCCTCCGCGATCCCGCTCGGTGTGAGCTGTTCGCCATATTCGATCGTGACGCCCCATTGTGACCCGTCCCCCAACAGGGTTTGAAAATGGGCGCGTTCTTCGGGACGCGCGATCACGAGGAGTCGGGTGATCCCCGCCTGCATCAGGGTGCACACCGGATGATAAACCATGGGCTTGTCATAGACAGGCAGGAGCTGCTTACTCACGCACAGTGTCGACGGATAGAGCCGGGTGCTTTCGCCGCCTGCGAGAACGATGCCTTTTTCGATCATACCTCTAAACCCGGCGCCCGCTCGGCGGCGAAACGGCCGAGCCGCTCTCCCCGATAGCCCCCCGTCTGCTGAACCTGCCGACACCAATCCACGTGATCGAGATACCAACGGACCGTAGCTGCGATGCCGCTCTCAAACGACTCCCGTGGCTGCCACCCCAATTCGCGGCGGATCGTGCTCGAATCCACGGCATAACGTTGGTCGTGCCCTGGCCGGTCCTCGACAAACTCGATCTGCTCGGCGTAGGAGTACCCATTTTCCCGAGGCTTTTCGGCATCCAACAACGCACAAATCGTCTGGACTATTTCGAGATTGGTTTTTTCGGCGCCGGCACCAATCGGATAGACGCGACCAATCTCGCCCTTCTCGGCGACCAATCGCAACGCCCGGCAATGATCATCAACGAACAGCCAGTCGCGCACGTTCTGGCCGTCGCCATAAATCGGCAAGGGCTTGCCGGCAACTGCGTTCAGTATCATCAACGGGACAAGCTTCTCGGGATACTGATAGGGACCGTAATTATTGGATGAATGGGTTGTCACCACGGGCAGGCCGTAGGTCTTATGCCAGGCCCGCACTAGATGATCGGACGCCGCCTTGCTGGCGTTATAGGGCGAGTTCGGCCGATAGGGCGATTCTTCATCAAAGGCACCTTCCGCATCGAGCGAGCCATAGACCTCGTCCGTCGAGACATGATTGAAGCAGAACGGCACGCCACCATCGTGACGACCGCGCCAGTAGTCCAGCGCGGCTTCGAGCAAGACATAGCTGCCCTCTATATTCGTCTTCATGAAAACCGCCGGCGTATCAATCGACCGATCGACATGGGTTTCGGCCGCCAGATGGAAAACGGTGTCGGGCCGATAGCGCTCGAACAGGTCCCGGAGAGCGGGACCGTCGCAAATATCGGTTTGTTCGAAATGGTAGTGTGGTGACTGAGCCACCGGTTCGAGCGAGCCGAGATTTCCAGCGTAGGTCAGTTTGTCGACCACGACGACCTCGGATTCGGTCTCGACCACGAGTTGGCGAACCAGAGCGGAGCCGATGAAGCCGGCACTACCAGTAACCAGATAGACCCCCGCTTTCGATTGAGTTGTCATGGCTCATGGTCCGGAAATGATTGGTCGAGTCCCCCGCGACAACCGAGGGCGGCGCGGATCATAACGCGAAAGCCCGGGGCGCCGAAAGCGGCAGGTTCAACAATTTTGCGCCGCTACAATGCGTCAACCGGCTTCGATGCGACCGGGCTGTGCTATGCTGACGCCGCCTCCAGGGGCCGGACGGAGACTCGAGGAAGCGAGAATGGCTTATCGTGGGCAGCGGGTGTTGATGACGGGAGCCGACGGCTTCATCGGTTCGCATCTGGCGGAGCGGCTCGCGGCCGAGGGCGCCAAGGTGACGGCGCTCGCGCTCTATAATGCGCATGACAGCTACGGCTGGCTCGATGATCTTCCCGCCGATCTCCGGGACAGCATGACGCTCGTTCGTGGCGACATCCGCGACGCGGGGTTCATGTCTCGGCTCGTCGCCGGACAGGCCATCGTGTTTCACCTGGCGGCCCTCATTGCAATTCCTCACTCCTACGACGCGCCTCAGTCCTATGTCGATGTCAATGTCACGGGAACGCTCAACCTTCTTGAGGCGGCCCGGGCGTCGGGGGTCGAGCGTATCGTTCAGACCTCGACGAGCGAGGTGTACGGTACCGCCCAGGTCGAGCCCATAAACGAGGACCACCCGTTACAGGGGCAATCACCCTATTCGGCAAGCAAGATTGGCGCGGATATGTTGTGCGAAGCCTTCGCCAAGTCGTTTGACCTGTCCGTCGTTACGCTGCGCCCGTTCAACACTTACGGTCCTCGCCAAAGCGAGCGGGCCGTGATCGCGAGCACGATTCGTCAACTGCTCGATCCCGCCTGTCCAGCGATTGCCATCGGCGACCTGACGCCCCGGCGAGACTTCAATTATGTCGATGATTGTGTCGAGGCGTTTCGCTGTGCCGGCATCACCAAGGACTTGACACCCGGTTCCGCCTACAATGCGGGCACGGGAATCGCCGTCACGATCGGGGAAATGGTCGAGACGCTCCGTGCGATCACGGGCAGCAACAAGCCCGTCGAGCCGGAGACAACGCGCTACCGCCCGGTTAATTCCGAGGTCCGGGCGCTTCTCGCCGACAGCCGGCGGTTTGCCGACGCAACCGGTTGGTCGCCCAAGGTCGAATTCGAGGAGGGCTTGCGTCGGACCGTCGGGTGGTGGCGACAACGCCTTGAATCCGGCCGTGTGCGGCCGAGCGCTGCATACCTGACCTGATACTTTGACGGGTCGTGCCGGCCCCCCATCCGACTTGCCAAGTGCGGAACCGCTCGTGCATAAAGGAATCGCCGAACCGTGAGCGGCACAGCGCGCCAGCCAAAACGGCCGAGTCGCCCATTTCCGTGAACAATTCGAACGGCATTCTTTCTCGATGACCAAGCGACACGGCTTTTTCGCGCTCAAAGCAGCCTTGTCTGCGGGGCTGATCTGGTTGCTTCTGAGTCGCATCAAAATTGCCAGTGTGGGCGATCGACTTGTGCAGCTTGCCCCCGCGGCCATTGCTGCGGCAATCGCCGCCCTGCTCGTCCAGTCCTTACTCGCCACGATTCGCTGGCGCGTCGTCTCGCGCCGGGTCGGCGTGCCCCTCCGGTTTGGCATCGCACTTCGGCTGCTCTTCATCGGCCTATTCTTCAACCAGGCGCTTATTTCTTCGATCGGCGGCGACGCGGTTCGTGTCTGGTTGCTGCGTTCTTTGTCCGACAACATCGGTCGAGCCATTCGCAGCGTTGTCATCGACCGCCCGGTCGCGCTCGCCGCCCTTTTTGTGGCGATTGCGGCCGCGCTTCCCTATCTATTCGATTTGATCGCCTCGCCCACAGCGCGGAGCGGACTTGTCCTGTTGCTGGTGGCGGGCGGCGGTGGCTTCATCATTCTTTTGGGTTTCGATCGTCTGGCTCTCCTGCCGCAGCGCTGGCGCGTGAGTACGGCGCTTTACGGCTTTACAGCCGACTGCCGCCGGGTCTTTCTTGAACCTGGAACGCTCGGCCCCACACTGGCGCTCTCGATCGTCATCCACGTCCTTTCCGGCCTTGCGGCCTATGCCGTGGCGCGGGGCGTCGGGGTCGACATCTCGGTGGCCCAGATGGTCGTTCTCATCCCGCCTGTCATTCTCGTCGCAACATTACCGATATCGGTGGCGGGTTGGGGTGTGCGCGAAGGCGCCATGGTTGCAGCACTCGGATTCGTCGGTGTCTCGGCCGGCGATGCCTTCACGATTTCGGTTATCTTCGGATTTGCACTCGTCGTCATCGCGCTACCGGGCGGCTTTGGTTAGGCGCTCTGGCTCCTCGGTCTACGCCGGGGAGGCCAGGTGGTTATCCCGCAGACGGGCGTCAAGCCCGATCTTCCGACTTCGGCGCAATGACCGGTCCCGATCGCTCCGCTTCGATACCGTCGTATGAGGCTGACGCCCGTGCCTTGTCGCCGCGCAAGCAACGGATCCGTGAAATTGCCGACCGCACCGCGCCCGACCGGCACCACTGGCTCGCGAAAAACGCCTATTATCACGAGAGCGACTACCGCTATATGCGGTTTTTGGTGCCTGCCGGTGCCCGGGTGCTCGATCTCGGCTGCGGAACGGGACGGCTGCTGGCCGAGTTAAAACCGTCCCACGGCGTAGGCGTCGACTTCAGCCAAGCGATGATCGGAATCGCGAACGCTCAGTACCCGGAATTGACGTTTTATGTCGGCGATATCGAGAACGCGGATGATTTGGCGATCCCGGAGGGACCTTTCGACCTCGTCATTCTATCGGATACGATCGGTTCCCTTGACGACGTCGAATCCTGTTTGAAAAACCTCCAAGGCCTGGTCGGACCCTCGACCCGCCTTGTCATCTGCTATTACTCTCAGCTCTGGAACCCCATTCTGCGGCTCGCGGAACTGTTCGGCGGAAAGATGTCTCAGGAGCCTCAGAACTGGCTGTCCTCCGACGATATCGAAGGGATTCTCTTTCTCGCGGGCTACGAAACCATAAAGCGCGAATGGCGCCAGCTCTTGCCGCGTTCAATGCTTGGTCTCGGCCCGCTCGTCAACAACACGCTCGGAATCTTGCCAATGGTGCGGCGGGCCTGTTTGCGGAACTATCTGGTTGCACGCAGCGTGCACGATCACCGCCGCGATAAGCCCTCGACCTCGATCGTCATCCCGTGTCGTAACGAACGCGGAAATATCGAGGCCTGCGTGACCCGAATCCCGGATTTCTGCCCGAATATCGAGGTTATATTTGTCGAAGGCCATAGCAGTGACGGCACGCTCGAGGAAATTCAGCGTGTGATCGCCGCCTTTCCCGACAAGACCATCAAGCTCATCGTTCAGGACGGGCGCGGCAAGGGAGACGCGGTGCGCAAGGGCTTTGCCGAAGCGCGGGGCGATATCTTGATGATTCTCGATGCCGACCTGACGGTCCCTCCCGAGGATCTGCCAAAATTCTACGAGGCACTGGTCAGCGACAAGGGCGAGTTCATCAATGGATCGCGGTTCGTTTACCCCATGGACAAGGGCGCCATGCGCCGCCTCAATACAACGGGCAACCGGTTTTTCGCCCGGCTGTTCACCTGGCTGCTCAACCAACGCCATACGGACACATTGTGCGGCACCAAGGCGCTGTCCCGGGAAAGCTACGCGCAAATCGCCGCGAACCGACCCTATTTCGGCGATTTCGATCCCTTCGGCGATTTTGACCTTATCTTTGGCGCGGCGAAGATGAACCTCAAGACCGTCGAAGTGCCCATTCGCTATGCCGAACGGACCTATGGGTCGACCCAGATTTCGCGCTTTCGCCACGGTCTCTTGTTGCTCCGCATGTCGATTTTCGCGTTTTTCAAGCTCAAGGCGTTCTAGCGGTGGACGCGGAGCGCCTCCGGGCCTACCGCACGATCTGGGAGCGAAAACCGGTACTGCGGGCCATTTACGCCGATTACCACCGGCGGATCGCCGCCGCCTGCCGGCCGGGACAGACGCTCGAGATCGGAGGCGGCTCGGGAAATCTGCGAGCCTTCTTGGATGGTGTGATCAGCAGCGATATCCAGCCGGCTCCCTGGCTCGATCTCGTGGCCGACGCTCAGGGCCTGCCGGTCGCCGCCGAAAGCCTCGACAATATCGTTTTGATCGACGTGCTCCATCATGTGGAACGTCCCCGGCGTTTCTTCGCGGAGGCCGCGCGCGTCCTGAAACCCGGGGGACGGATCGTGATGATCGAGCCGGCGATCACCCCCCTGAGTGCGCCGGTGTACAGGTGGTTCCATCCCGAGCCGGTCGACATGACCGCCAATCCGCTGACGGATGACGAGCCCAACCCGGCACGCGACCCCTACGACGCCAACCAGGCAATCCCGACCCTGCTGTTTCGCCGCGCGTCCGGGCGATTCAACCGGACCTTTCCCGGCCTGACGTCGCGCGAGGTTCGGTTCCTCAGTCTGCTGGCCTATCCGCTCTCCGGCGGATTTCGCTCTTGGAGCCTGATCCCCGCGATCGCCGTTGGACCGCTACTCGCCCTCGAATCCTTGCTCGGCCCGGTCCTGGGTCCGATGATGGGATTTCGGTTTTTCGTGGTGATCGAGAGGCGGTGAACGGTCCGTTTTCGGTCCGCAAATATTTGTCACGTCTTGATCATGAAGTTTACGGCCAGAAAAGGCGGCATGTTTTCGTGCGCGGCATCTCCACCTGTGGATCCAGTGGTCTGAGCCGCCACTTGGCTACTAGATCCTCCGTTGACTTGGTAAGTCGACGTTTGGTTCGCGCCGGACGGCACAGAATGAGTATGCGAAGGCATTTCGCTCTCCGTGAGCTGATGCGTTGCCGCTCCACCGGTATCTCCGAGCAAACGGTTCGACAATCCCGAACCTTGGCCAACGCCAATCGGCGCACGCCCTCGCAGGTCAGGGAGATTGAAGGTTGTCGAGCCATCACCGGCGCCGAACGTCGTACCGATCGCAGTAAAGAGATCGGAGAATGTCGTCCGGCTGATCGCCGACCCGTCGCAAAATTTCCATCCTGAAGGGGCCGTCGATCCACCGTACATCGTGATTGCGCCAGTCGGTACAATCGCCTCGGTGTCGACGGCCACGCCGTTCACGTAGACGCTTTCGACGTTTAGGGCTCCGTCGCCCTTGTCGCCGCCCGTCGGCGTGCCGACCAAAACACCGCCGCCATCGATCTACAATTTGCCGCTTGGCGTGGAAGTGCCGATGCCCACAGCATCCGCGCTCGCGTCGGCGAAAATCAGGTTTGCGTCAGTATCGCCCTCAACGCGGAAGTCGGAATCGCCGCCATCCTCGTTGAACACGGCGTCGCCGCGAACGTCGAGCTTTGCGGCTGGCGAACCGGTCCCGATGCCAACTTTTTCGGTCCCTGCGTCACAGAAAAGGATGTCTTCATTTGTGTCGCCGTGGACACGGAACTTAGCATTGCGCTTCGCAGGGTTCACGATAATTTCGTTGAGTCTCCATGACTGCGCTTGCTGAGCGTTGGAGCCGTCCAAAGTGTAGAGACGCATGGTGTCGTTGCCATGCTGGTAACGAAAGAACGCAGGAATGTCGTGCTCCTCGTCTGCAAAGACGATGTAGCCATCCTTGTTTTTCTTCGAGTAAATCGAGATTCCGCAATCGTCGAGATTCTCCGGTGACTCGACGATGTTTTCAACAACGAGTTCGTCCGCCCGCTCGCTTGGTGTAATTGTGCCGAATGTTGCTGACTGAATATGCAGCTTGCCTTTGGGTGTTGCAGTACCGATGCCTACACTGTCTGCGCTGGCGTCGGCGACGACCAAATTAGTATCCGTGTCACCTTCAACCCGGAAATCGTTGTCGCCGCCGTCCTCGTTGAACACCGCGTCGCCACGTACATCGAGTTTAGCTCCCGGCGTCGCCGTCCCAATGCTCACCTTATCCGTGCTGGCGTCGGCGACAATCAAATTAGCGTCGGTGTCTCCTTCGACCCGAAAGTCATTGTCATCACCGTCCTCGTTAAATACAGCGGCCCCCCGAACATCAAGCTCTGCCCCGGGGGTCGCGGTGTTTACGCCAACTTTGGCGTTACCCGCGTCGACAACTAGAACATTGGAGTTGGTCGCGTCCTGAGTCGTGACGGTTGAACCGGTATCCGGCACGATGAAATCTGTTGGAGTCGTGGTAGCCATTTCTAAATCTCCCTATGTTCACCTGGTTCGCATGAGCGTCGGAAAGATGCGTTGCTTCGCCTTTGCGGTGGCAAGGAAACGACACCGTAAAAACTCGTAAAATAATTACGAATTTATATTATCACAACTATTATTCACAATCCTACTCATATCGGAAAACCCGTGGTGCAAAAGGCGAGACCGTCGAGAGTTCACGGAGGCCAAATTTCGCTTATCCTTGCGTTTCCGACGATGGTGATGCCCAGTTGCGTTTCGAACAAAAGGATATGCACGAATTCTCTCGAAAATGATTTGTGCTCAAGCGGATTAGTGACGAAAATCAGCGCCGGTTTATAGCCCGTAGCTGCCTTGCTCTTTGTCAAATCTGCTGATGCGTTCAAACGTGTTTACGACGTGCTGACAACCCGGCAAAAAATACGTTTAGCTCGGATTGCAGCGGCTCCGGTCCGCTGGTTCGCCGGCCGTCATGTCCAGGTACGACGGCAGCAGATTACCTGGCAGCTCGATCTCAACGAAGGAATCGACTTCTCGATTTATCTCTTCGGTGGATTCGAGCCGGCAACGCTCCGCGCTTACCGGCAGGCCGTGTGTCCTGGATTCGTCGTGTTCGATGTAGGTGCCAATATCGGCGCCCACACCTTGCCGCTTGCCCAACTCGTCGGTCCTGGCGGGTTTGTCGTCGCGTTCGAGCCGACTGACTACGCCTTTTCAAAGCTCTGCCGAAATTTGGAATTCAACCCGGCGCTGAGCAGCCACATTCGCGCCGAGCGGCTGGTCTTACTTTGAATAAGCGAGCTGGGCTTTCGGTACTGCCGGGCCATTACCGGCGCACCCTGCCACTGCGAGGACCGCTCCAAGACAAAGGGCGGGACCTAGTATAGAAATTCTAGTCATGGGATTTCTCCAGAGAAAGCCTCCGGCTCCGGCTGGTGCCGGGCCGTTTGTGCAAAAGGACGCTGACGCTTCGCTATCAAGTTCAGCGAGCCGATGGCATAATCTGATGCATCAGCCAATCAGAAAGTTCTGGCGGTGGACCCACTGAAATAGACCGGGATTCCCCATATGGAACCCTCCCAGCCCGTTGAGTGTGGCTCGACACCGCTCGACGTGCAATTTGCCTTCGAATGACAGCCATCTTCGCGGCGAGCCGGATGATTGAGGACCAATTGGCGGCGTTGGTGGCGCGGAATGGCATTTTTGCCGGCGATCCGGGCGCACCGATCCTGTCGGCGGCGACGCGAAGGAACGGGGTGCCGTCGCTCATGCCGGGGCTGGCGGCGGCCTGAGCCGGTCGATACGGCGCAGGATGTCGGCGAACAGGTCACGAGGAATGACAACCTCGGCCATCTGGAACGTGACGTAGCGCCCGTGGCGCACGATCTTCGCTCCGATCTTGATGAGCTTCTCTCGCAGGCTGGTCAGTGACCACTGTTTCACGGCATCGGGCAGCGCGAGGGTGCGCATGAAGTTGCCGAGGTTGTAAGCGAGCGCGTGAAGCTGGAGGCGAACGGCATTGTGGTCGAACCTGCGGCACGACAGGCGTGTCCACCGGATCGCGTTTTTGCCCTCCTTGATCCAGTGCTCAGCCGTGCCGCGCTGATTGTAGAACGCGACCACCCGCTCGGCAGGGCGGCCCAGGTTGGTGACTATGAACCCGACCCTCGGGTACAACTCACCCGGATGCCACTCGACCTTGGCGACGATGCGGCGGGGCTTGTCCCAGGTTCCGGCCTGATAACTGAAGCTGGCATGATACCGGCGCACGTCCTTTGCCGACGGGGCGCTTCAGGAGATGAGCGATGCTCTCTTGCAGCACCTTGTTGGCGGGCAGCCGGATGGCGTAGAGCATGCCTTCGCTTCGAGGTAGTCGTAGATCTCCGGTGAGGCGAAGGCCGCATCGCCGCGGAAGTAGAGGCGGATGGCTCGTTCCTTGTAACGTTCGACCACCGGTACCAGGACATCACGCCATCCGTGGGCGCTGTGCACGTTGCCGGGGCGCAGCGCGCAACGCTCCAGATCGCCGAACTGGTTGAACACGAACAGCGGGTGATAGCAGGTGCAGCCGAAGTGGCCGTTATAGGCCGTGCCCTCCTGCTCACCGAATGTCGGGCTGACGGAGCTGTCCATGTCGAGCACCACGCGCCTCGGCGGATCGTGGTCGTGAACCCGGTCGATCCACGTCCCCGACAGGTCCGCAAGGGCCGCGAGGTTCTCGTTGTTCGCCAGCAGCTCGGTCTCGAACCGCCCCATCTGGCTGGTCGATGCCCCGCCGCGCTCGACCGCCTTGCCGCCGACGATCCAGCGCATCGCGGGATCGACGCCCGAGCCGGTCGGCGTCGTTGACATCCTCGTAGCCGGCGAGACGCCCATAGACGGACTGGCGAAGGAGACTGACGATGCCGTGCCAGCCGTTCCTGCCTGTGCGGCTATCCGCGAGCACGCCGCCCGCCAGTGCGGTCAGCCCGAGCGCGTCGTCCAGTTCGCGATAAGCGAGCAACCCCGCGTCGGAGGTCACCTGCGATCCGTGGAACTCCAGTTTCAGGCGGCGGTCGAAAAGGGGCCGGAGTGGCCCATGATCCGATTCACCCTCCGGGTTCCGCATCCGAGCCGCCCTCCGACACCCTCAAGCCAGTGATTCTTGTAGCAGAATCGTGCCAATCAGGCATCAGGCGAAGCGGTCACTTGGGAAATGCGGGCTTACTTGACTCGACCGATGCCACACCGCCGGTCTCTCTCGCATCGAGTTGGCCACTAAGACCCGATGACAATGCGCACCATCGTCATGGCGGAATTGCGAAATCGATTTCGGGCGCACGGGCAACGACGTTGGACGAATACGCGGCAACCGCGTCCATCGAGCGTGTCGATCTCATCAAGCTCGATGTCGACGGCAACGAGTTGCCCATTCTGCAAGGCGCGGTACAAGTGATCGCGCAATTCGGCCCGATAATCGTGTTCGAGTTGGCGCCGTATGTCATGAAGGAGGCCGGAACTAGGGAGACGGATTTTCTCGGTTTGCTGCGAGCCGCCGGTTACGAATTCGCGCGCTCTCCAACCGGGGCAGCTCTTCAGAATGATGGTGATTCGCTCATCCGAGCGATCCCCGATGGCGCGAGCCTGAACCTTTGGGCCCGACCGAAATGAGCGTATCCAAGGCCCTGCTGATAGTCTTCGCAACGGCTCTCGTCTTGCGCCTTGCCTATGTTCTGGGGCTCTACCTAGGGTTCGGGCCCGAAGCCCTGCTGTCTTCGGATTCCTACTGGTATATCCAACTTGCCCAAACCTTCGTCGAAACGGGGCGATTCGACGAAATCCAAATCATGCCGCTCTATGTGCTTTATATCGCGACGCATTTTGCGGTTTCAGGAAGCACCGATCCCCTATTTCCGGTGCTCACCCAATCGAGCCTCGACGCGGCAAGCTGTGTGATCATTGCACTCATCGCCCGGCGCGTACGGCCGACTCTCGTATTGCCGGCTGGTCTGTTCGCTGCCGCCTGTCCCACGCTCATCGTTCTTTCAGCGATAATCTACACCGACGGCCTATTTCTGTTTCTTGCCAGCGCGGGGCTGCTTACCACGCTTCGCTGGCTTCATGCACCCGACTGGCGCGCCACTCTCCTGTTGGGAGGCGTGTTCGCGCTCGCGTTGGCGACGCGCGTGATGATTCTGCCTTGGGTATTCGCGCTCCCCATCCTGATGCCCTTAGGCGCCGCTCTTTGTCGTCACTTCGCCTGGCGGACCGTCGCCCAGGGTTTGCTGGTCGTCGCGATAGCCCTCGCCGTGCAAGCGCCGATTCTCGCCCGCAACGTCACCGATCACGACAGTTTGAAACTGACCACGCAAGGCGGTGCCTATACTCTGCTCTGGCTCGTGCCTTTAGTCCGCGAGGGCGTTGACGGGACGCCGCACGAAGCCGGCGCCGCCGAACTCAGTCAAACGTTCGACGGGACAGAGGTCGCACGTTCAGACAACCCCTTCCGTCGTTCGAGTGCAATGACCGCAATGGCTGTCAATGGCGGAGCAAAAAGGGACCACCGTGGCGGCGTAAGAAGGGACCGCTTGGCGGCTGCGGGCTTGTCCCCGTAGTCCATGGGAGGGCCCCGCGTGCGACGCGGCGTGCCCTCAACAGGCCGACGCGGCGGCGCGCGCGGGAGGGACCTGTGGGCCCATGGGGTCAAGCGTGGGTTGGGTGGTCGGTTCAGTTCGCCGTCGGGGTTTGACGCCTGCGGCTCTGGTTGAGCCTGTAGCTCTCGCCATTCATCTCGAGGATGTTGACGTGGTGGGTGAGGCGGTCGAGGAGAGCGCCGGTAAGCCGCTCGGAGCCGAACACCTCGGTCCATTCGTCGAACGGCAGATTGGTGGTGACCAGGGTCGAGCCGCGCTCGTAGCGCTGGCTGAACACCTCGAACAGGAGCTCGGCACCGGTCTTGGACAGCGGCACGAAGCCGAGTTCGTCGATGATCAGAAGCTTGTAGGTGGCGAGCTTCTTCTGGAACCTCAGCAGCTGCTTGTCATCGCGGGCCTCGATGAGCTCGTGGACCAGGGCAGCGGCGGTGATGAAGCCGACCGAGAGGCCCTTCTGGCAGGCCGCCAAGCCGAGACCGAGGGCGATGTGGGTCTTGCCGGTGCCGCTGTTGCCGAGCGCGATGAGGTTCTCGCGGCGCTCGATGTACGCGCAGCGGGCGAGCTCCAGGACCAACGTCTTGTTGAGCGAGGGGATGACCTTGAAATCGAAGCTATCGAGGCTCTTGATCACGGGGAAGCGCGCCGCCTTGATCCGCCGCTCGACCATGCGGCGCTCGCGGTCGATCAGCTCGAGCTCGGCCAGACGCAGAGAGATAGCGAACGTGGTCGACGCCTTCAGAGGCGCACTGCCGGGCGATCTTGTCGTACTCCCTCAGGACCGTCGGCAGCTTCAGCCTCTTGAGGTGGTGGACGAGCAGCAGCCGTGGTGTGTCGGTCATGCGCCGAGCCCCGACAGCAGGCTCATGTACGACTTGGCAGACGTCGTCGCGACCCGGGCGCGCGGCAGGTACGGATAGACCTCGAGGTTGAGCCGGGGCGGCCGCCGCTCGATGCGGCACAGTACCAGGTGCTTCACCGCATCGAAGCCGATGGCGCCGAGCCTGAGCGCGTCGCCGACCGCACCCTCGACCTCCTCGAGCCGGAAGCTCTCCAGCAGACGGCGCACCTGGACGGACTCGCGCTTGCCCGCCTTGCCCATGCGGGCTTCGAGCAGGCGTCGCAGAGTGATGAAGGCCTCGGGCAGGTCCCAGCCCGCCAACGGCGCGGCCTGGTCGAGGGCGCCGATCTTCTGCTCGATCAAGGGTAGGTAATGCAGCGGGTCGAAGATCAGGTCCTCGCTGTCGTAGGACCGGCGGTGCCGGGCAATCACCTCCGCGCCGCAAGAGATAACGACCTCGTCGACGGAGCACCGGATCAGCACCTCGCGGTGGCCATAGGCCACGGGCACCGAGTAGTCGTTGCCCCGGCAGCGCACCAGCGACAGCGAGCTCACCCGTCCAGTGCGCTTGTCGCAGGCATCGTATGGTGCCGGGGGGAGAGGCAAGAAGGCTTCCCGGTCCCGTGCGAGGCGCTCGCCGATGGTCTCCTTGTGACCCCGCAGCCGCGCCGCCTGGCGCCGGCGGCACTGTCCCGCGAGAGCATCGTTCAGCGCCTCGAAGCTCTCGGCCCGCGGGACGGGGACCCGGAAGGTCCGCCGGATGAAGCCGACCAGTCCCTCGACCTTGCCTTTGTCGTTGCCCTTGCCCGGCCGGCCGAACCTGTCCTCGAACAGATAGGGGGATTGAAGGTCCGTGAAGACGCGCGTTCGCTGCCGCTTGCCATCGCCCAGTATCCGGGCGACTGCCAGCTTGGTGTTGTCGTACAGGATGGATCGGGGGACGCCGCCGAAGAACGCAACCGCCGCGTTGTGGCCAGCGCAGAACGCCTCGGTCGTCTCCGCCGGGTAGGCCTTCACGAAGCAGGCATCACTGTGGGGAAGATCGAAGGCAAGGAAGTGGACCTTGCACGCCACGCCGCCGATCACCGCCAGCGCCTCGCCGAAGTCCGCCTGGGCGGGGCCGGGGGAATGGACGAGCGGCACGAACATCTCGCGCGACCGAAGCCGCCGCTCACGGACATAGTCCTTCACGATGGTGTAGCCGCCCGTAAAGCCGTACTCGTCCCGGAGACGGTCGAAGATCCGCTTCGCCGTGGGCCGTTGCTTGTGGTGGCTGGTCCGATCGTCTTCCAGAATCCGATCGATGATCCCCGTGAACGGACCCCGCTTCGGCCGCCGTGGCGGCTTGCCGCGGCGAGACCCCGGCGGCACCGAGAACGACAGCATCTTGCGGACCGTCTTGCGGTCCAGCCCGAACACCCGCGAGGCCTCGCGGGTACTCATTCCCTCGACACGACACGCCCGCCGAACCCGCGCGTACAAATCCACCCGATACATCCCCCCGCCTTCCAGTCAGAGCAACCCTGACAGAAGGCTATAGACGGTCCCATTTTGGTCCGCCACAGCCGGATCAACCGGCCGCTTCAGTGGGGGATTATTGCGCCGCCGTTCTCAGTGCGCTCCGATGAACCCGGGGAGTTTAGTGACTCCGTCGAGCCTACACACGACGAACCTACACCTATTCGTCTCGCCGTGGGAGCGGGGCGCATGGAAAATGTAGTATAAAACGAGTACATTTGCAAGACAAGTTCGGCTCGCCACCGGTTACAAGACGCCGAAGGGGACAGACCGCCCATTTGACATAGGTGAAATTGTCGGGCCGATCTTTCACAAGTGAGACAAATGTCAGGTGCGCCCCGGTGTACGCAGGGAGGCTTGTGGCAGCCCTGCGCCTACGCACGGCGGACCTACACCTTGCCGTCCCGCCGTGGGAGCGAGGCGCTCTACATCTTTAGTACAAAACGAGTACATCGGCAAGGTGAAACTCGCTTAACGGGGCTTAATTTTCAGGGCCGAGATACCGAGAGGAGCGGTGCGTCCCGATGTAACCGTGAGGGGTTGCGACTCCATCGGAACTACGCGCGACGAGCCTCCTTGTGTTCGTCTCGCCATAGGAGCGGAATGCACAAACTGTATAGTACAAAACAAGTACACTTGCAAAATAAGGATCGGCTCGCCGAGCGAGTGAGGCAGCGGGTCCGTCCGCGCCTGACCCGGCAGATGGTCGCTCTTGCGGTAGATCGTCGCGCCCTTGGCGGAAGTGAGCGCAGGGCGGGGACCCGGCGGCGTGCGCACCCAGCTGCCCTCGGGGTATTGGCCCAGCTCGTCCGCAACTTCGCCCGCCATGACGAAGACCTCCTCGCCACCGGCAGCGTCCCGGGCCGGCAGGACGGCGCCGGGTGCGAGGCGTAGGAGCTCGATGACCTCGGCAAAGCCCGCCTCGCTATAGAGCGAGAGGGATTCGACGCCGGCCGCCCCGCCCGCCTGCCAGTCGGCGTCGTTGAAGTTGAGCGTGACGTGGCGGCGGTTTGTGCCGGGATATTGCTGGAGCTTGACGAAGATCACGCAGCCGGGCTTTGAGAACGGCGCGTGCTCGAAGCCCTCGGGGTTGAGCAGGAAGGAGCCGACGGGGTAGTCGCCGCTCTCGTCGGAGAAGACGCCCGAGAGCACCAGGATCTCTTCGCCGTTGGGATGGCCGTGGGCGTGGAAGTGTGATCCTGCGTCGTAGCGCACCACCGAGGTGACCCGGCTGAACTCGCCCCCCAGGTGATCGAGGCGCTTGCGCCAGACCGTGGAGCTGGGGCTCGCCTGCCAGTCCATGGAGGCGGTCCGCATGACCACGCGCTGGGAAAAATCGACGTTCAGCATGACGGCACCATTTCTACGCGCGGCTTTTGCGCCCGATCCACGGAACTCGTAATAGACAGACCTGTCTGTTTTGTCAAGGTTTTTGTGGGCGGACACGAATGCCGGACGGGGGAATCGGGTAAGCTTGCGAGGAGTCGAAAGCGAATCGGGAGGGGGCGGCGATGATCGATCTCGAAGGCAAGACGGTGCTCGTGACCGGCGGCTCCCGGGGGATCGGGGCGGCGATCGTCCGCGCCGTGGCCGAGGCGGGCGGAACCGTGATTCTCCATTACGGCCGGAGCGAGGCGGCCGCGAGCGAGGCGCAGGACGCCATCGGCGCGGAGCGCTGCCGGCTGATCCAGGCGGACCTCGCGGAGCCCGCGGCCGTCGCGGGCCTGTGGCCGGAGGCCTGCGCGCTGGCCTCGCCCATCGACGTTTTGGTCAACAACGCCGGGGTGTTCGAACCGGCGCCGATCACGGCGTCGCTCGACGACTGGCGGGCGGCGTGGGCGCGGGTGCTCCAGATCAACCTGCTGGCCTCCGCCGAGCTCTGCCGCGCGGCGATCCCGGATTTCAAACAGTGGGGCGGCGGCAAGATCATCAACGTCGCCAGCCGGGCGGCGTTTCGGGGCGAGGCACCCAACCAGATGCCCTACGGCGCCTCGAAGGGCGCGCTGATCAACCTGACCAAGACCATCGCGCGGGGCTATGGGGCCGACGGCGTGCTGGCGTTCGCCATCGCGCCGGGCTTTACGGCCACGGATATGGCGAGCGAAAGCCTGGATGCCGCGGGCATGGAGCGCACGGTGGCCGAGATTCCGCGGGGCGAGCTGGCGAGCGCGGACGAGATCGGCGCGCTCGCGGCCTTCCTCTGCTCGGACGCCGTGCGCCACCTGACGGGCGCGACCTTCGACGTGAACGGCGCGAGTTACGTGAGGTAGGCGGGAGTCTTTATCGCTCACGGCAGCGGGCCCGAAGGCACGCCGGTCCCAATACTTAATGCGCTCAGTCACCGCGCAGAACTCAAAGCGCTCAGCCGCCGCGCGGGACTCAAAGCGCTCAGTCACCGCGCAGACCTCAAAGCGCTCAATCACCGCGCAGGACTCAAAGCGCTCAGTCACCGCGCAGGACTCAAAGCGCTCAGTCGCCGCGCAGGACTCAAAGCGCTCAGTCGCCGCGCAGGCTGGCGCGGTCGCGCGGGATCTGATTTGGGGCCAGCCGCCCTGTTTCTGGGTCTCGTTTGCAAACTTGAAACCCGTATCTCTCCCAAATATAAGTGTGGCGAACTTCATAATTTGGCGCGATCCAGGATCGAGGGCGGATGCATAAACGGCGCTCTTACTTCGCAGTCTTGTTCATCAGCCTTTTCGGTGCGGGCTTGACTGCCGGCGTCCCCGTTGTCGGGCCCGTCCTGATGGCGATTTCGGTATTCGGGCTGGCGTACGTAATCTGGCCCCGTCAGGTGCGCAATTTCATCCTGCGCAGAACGCCAATCTTCCGGCCTTTTCTGACAAGGGTCATGGATTCGCTCATACCCCAGCCACGCCCGGTCCTGATTTCTCGTGGTGTAGAACGAGCGGAGGACGATGGTGTTTTCCAAATCAGGTTCGTCATTCAAAACAAGGCTGGTGGGGCAACGGCCAGAAACCTAAGCGTAACATTCGAACTCCCGCCGGATATAGGTGGTGACAGCCGTGGCAGCGGACGGATCGAAGAACGCGTTCAAGACGCGTTCGAGCCGAAGGGTCGGGTCGGGGTCGCGAGCGGAATGTATAACGAAAGAAAGGGGCTGGCTGCGGGCGTATATAGCGACGATTTTTTTGGGCCGTCCATCCCGGAAGAGTCGTATCCAAGCGGCTCAAAGATATCTCTCAAGTACCGGATGGATGCGGAGGGCATGGAGCCCGTTTTCGGTCACCTGGACGTGACGGTGGATCTGGATTCCTGGAGGCAAAATTCCCAGCCTTGAAGACGCCCGGATTTCGCTCTCGGGTCCCCCGCAATCGGTGTAGGCTTTCGAGACCGGCCGCGCCTGCAAAGGCGGCCACCGACAGGGAGGAAGACCCGCGCCATGAGCGGCAATCGCGATTTCGAGCCCGTCCATCCGTCCCAGTCACCGCGCTTCGCAGGCATTGCGACCTTCATGCGGACCGTAAGCCACGAGATTGCGCCCGCGGTCGATATCGGGCTGGTGGGCGTGCCGTTCGACCTCGCGGTCAATTACCGCTCGGGCGCGCGCGAGGGGCCGGGCGGCGTGCGCCAGGCCTCGCGGCTGATCCGTCGGGTCCATCCCGTGAGCGGGATCAAGCCCTTCGAGCTGTGCAATGTCGCCGATCTGGGCGATAGCCCGATCAACCCCATGAGCAAGGACAAGTCGATCGCGCTGATCGAGGGGTTCTTCCGGGAGATGGTCGAGGCCGACATCGTGCCCATCGCGGTGGGCGGCGATCACACGATCCCGATTCCGATCCTGCGCGCGATCGGACGGGAGCAGCCCTTGAGCGTGCTTCATTTCGACGCCCATACGGACACCATGGACATCTTCTTCGACGATACGGAGAACCACGGCACCTTCCTGCGCCGGGCCCACGAGGAGGGCTTGGTCGATGCGAAACGCGTGGTGCAGATCGGCATGCGCGGCTCGCGCTTCCACGAGGACGACATCCGCTACGGCCTCGACGTCGGCTTTACGGTCATCACCATGGACGAGTACGAGGAGATGGGCCGGGCGGCGGCGATCGAGACGATCGGGACGGTGCTGGGCGACGGGCCGATCTATATCTCGCTCGACGTCGACGGGCTCGATCCGGTGCACGCGCCGGGCACAGGCGTGCCCGAGATCGGCGGCCTGCTGCCCCGGGACGTCCAGGTCATGCTGCGCTCGCTCGAGGGCCGCGAGATCGTCGGCGGCGATATCAGCGAGGTCGTGCCGGCGCTCGATCCGACCGGGATCACCTGCATCACCGCGGCCAACCTGATGTGGGAAATGCTCTGCGTGATCGCCGTCTCGGTGGCCGCGAAGACCGGCGGCCGGCAGGCGGCCGGAGACGGCTAGGCGGATTCCGTGGCGGCGCGGGCCTCACCCTCGGCGATGATCGTCACGGCCCAGCCCGAGGCCTCCGAGGCGGGCGCCCGGGTGCTGATGCGGGGCGGCAACGCCGTCGACGCGGCCATGGCCGCCGCCCTGGTGCAAGGCGTCGTCGACCCCCAGATGTGCGGCATCGCGGGCTTCGGAAGCTGCCAGATCTACATGCCCGGGCGGGGCGTTCACAGCTGCATCGATTTTCACGGCAAGACGCCGCTGGCCGCCAGGCCCGAGATGTGGCTCGACCGGCTCGAAAGCGAGACCCGCGACGGCTTCGGCTTCGTGCTCAAGGACAACGTCAACGACGTCGGCTACCAGGCGGTCACCACGCCGGGCAGCCTGCTGGCCTATCACGAGGCCGCGCGCGACTTCGGGAGCTGGGACTGGGCCGACATCTGCGCGCCCGCCGTCGAGCAGGCCCGCAGCGGCTTCGTCGTCCGCCCCCACGTCCACTACTGGTGGACCCACGGCGCCGATTTCGGCCGGGTCAAGGTCGGCCAGCGCCTGGCGTTCTCGGCGACGGGGCGCGCGATCTATTTCAACGCGCAGGGCGGGGTCAAGAAGATCGGCGATCGGGTCGAGAACCCGGACCTGGCCAGCACTCTGGAATCCGTCGCCAGGGACGGGCCGGACGTCTTTTACCGCGGCGCGATCGCGGAGGCGATCGACGCCGACATGAAGGCCCATGGCGGGCTGCTTTCGAAAGACGATCTGAAGGCCTACGCCACGACCCGCACCGAGCCGCTGGCCGGCAGCTACCGGGGATTTGCGATCGCCACCAACCAGCCGCCCGGCGGCGGCATCATGCTGCTCGAGATGCTCAATATCCTGGAGCCGTTCGATCTCGCCGGCTTGGGCCATAACAGCAGCGACTATATCCGGATCGTCTGCGAGGCGATGCGAGCCGCGACCGCCGACAAGGACACCCATGTCGGCGACCCGGCCTTCGTGGATATCCCGATCGCACGGCTGACGGCCAAGGATTACGGCGCCGCAATCGCGCAGCGGATCGAGGCCGGCGAGCGGATGCGGGTCGCACGGCTGGGTGCTGCGCCCGAGCCGCCGGACACCACCCATGTTGCGGTCGTTGATCAGGCGGGCAATTGCGTCACCATGACCCATTCGCTGGGCATGCCGTCGGGCGTGATCACCGACGGGCTGGGCTTCATGTATAACGGCTGCATGGCGGTGTTCGACCCCCGGCCGGGCCGCGCGGGCTCGATCGCGCCGGGCAAGAGCCGCTTTTCCTCGATCTGCCCGACCCTCGTGCTTCGCGACGGCGTGCCCCGGCTGGTGATCGGCGCGCCCGGCGGTACCCAGATCGCGATGGGTGTGCTCCAGGCCCTGCTCAATGTGCTCGACTTCGACATGAGCATGAGCGACGCGGTCTCCGCGCCCCGCTTCTCGGCGACCAGCGATGCGATCGACATCACCAACCGGATCCCGGAATACCGCGTCGAACCGTTGCACAAGGCGGGCTTCGAGGTAGTGCGCTCGGCGCTGACCTTCGGCATCGGGGCGGTGCACGGAATCAGGATCGACGACGGGACTTTAAGCGGCGGCGCGGACCCCGGCCATGACGGCGTCGCGCTCGGGGTCTAGGCCGGGCGCCCTAATTTTGGATTACCCGCCGCCGCCCTGGGCCAACCCGGCGGGCGTGCCAACCCCGGTCCTGCAACAGGCCGCAGGGTCTTAGACGGGGCCAGCCGACCGATTTTTGGTCTACCCGCCGCCGCCCCAAGCCAGCCCGGGCCCCCATCGGGTTTTATTTTGGCAGGCCGCGATCGAGCGCCGGGCCTCCGGGCACGATGGTGGGGTCGATCAGGCCGAGGTCGTCGTAATAGTGGCGCTTGATGTGATCGAAGCGGACCGTCTCGTCGACGCCCGGAATCTCGTAGAGCCGGCGCAGGTAGGCCGAGAGCTCGGGATAATCGGCAATCCGCCGCTGGTTGCAGCGGAAGCGGCCGTAATAGACCGTATCGAAGCGTACCAGCGTGGGAAACAGCCGCCAATCGGACTCCGTGAGCCGGTCACCGAACAGGTAGGGCCCGGCGTGGAGCCGGGCCTCGATCTCGCCCAGCGCGAAGAACAGATCGTCGAAGGCGGCCTCGTAGGCCTCCTGGCTGGTGGCGAAGCCCGCCTTGTAGACGCCGCTTACGATGGTCTCGGAGAGAAAGCGGTCGAGGTCGTCGATCGCGCTTTGCAGGTCTTCGGGGTAGAAGTCGAATTCGTCGTCGCCGAACCCGTCGAACGCGCTGTTGAACATGAACGAGATGTCTTCCGATTCGGTATTGACGATGGTCTGCTCCAGCGTGTCCCACAGCACGGGCACGCTGACCTTGCCGGTAAAATCGGGCTTGGCGAGGGCATAGACCTCGTAGAGATACCGGCACCCCTGGACGTGATCGATGGTGGAGCGCGGGCCCTGGCCAAAGCACCAGCCGTGTTCGCCACCCCAACGGGGATCGAGCACGGAGATCGGAATCGCGTCCCCGAGCTTTTTGAGCGCCCGGAAAATCAGGGTGCGGTGAGCGAACGGGCAGGCATAGGAAACATAGAGGTGGTAGCGCCCGGCCTCGGCCGGAAAGCCCGAGGCGCCGTCGGCCGTGACCCAGCCCTGGAACGCCTCGCAGGCCATCGGCATGCTGATCATCCCGAGGCTCGCCCCGCCGCGATAATCGGGATGCCAGACGCCGTCGACCATCAGCTTCATAGGACGTACCCTTTCGTGCGACCTGTTGGTCCCGGCCCGGGATAAAGCGACCTTACGAGGCCGCCCGGACCACTTGGCGCAGACGGCCCGCAGGCCGATTGGCAAGCGCGCCAGACATTACATACATTAGAATCCACAAGGCAGTAAGCAGGGGAGCCCGAATCACCCTCGTCCTGCACCGACGATTCCTTTCTTCCTCGTGATGCGTCCAGCCGAAACGTGGATGCGGCAGTCCGGAACGGGAGAACAGGTTATCGGGACAGCGACATGCCGATTCGGTCCTGTTTGCCACCGCCACGCGGTCGGGTGTCGATCTTTCCCCGAGGCGTTCTAAGCCGAGCAGCGATTGACCGAACCGGCCTTTTGCGTCAGGTAAAGCGGACAAACCGCCGCTGGACTTCGCCATGCCCGATGCTACCGAGCCCAAGATCCCGCCGATCCATACGGTCGGCTATGGCGGCCAGCCGATCGATGACTTCATCGCGGTTCTGAAATCCTTCGACATCGCGATGCTGGTCGACGTGCGCTCGCAACCCTATTCGCGCTACGCCGTCGACTACCGCCGCGAAAATCTGGAACGCCGGCTCGGCGGGGCGGGTATCGCCTATCGCTGGATGGGCGTCGCGCTGGGTGGCCGGCCGGTGCAGGCCGCCTGTTATGTGGACGGCCGGGTGGATTACGCGCGGGTGCGGGACCAGAGCTTCTTCCAGGACGGCCTCGCAAATTTGCGCGAACTCAGCCTCGAGACCTCGCCGCTCACCATCATGTGCGCCGAGAAGAGGCCGGAAGACTGTCACCGCATGCGCCTCGTGGGCGTGGCGCTCGACGCCGGCGGCGTACCGGTTCGCCACATCGACGGCGCGCACGAAGCGCGCAGCCACGCCGAAGTGGCCGAGGCCGCGGCGGGACCCCAGTTCGACCTTTTCGAGGACCCCGCTGGCTCATGACCGGCAATCAGGCGGCGGAGAGCGCCGACGTCGTCATCGTCGGCGCCGGGCATAACGGGCTGACCTGCGCCGGCTATCTCGCGCGCAAGGGGCTGTCGGTCAAGCTCGTCGAGCGCCGCGCCGTGGTTGGCGGCGCGGCGGTGACCGAGGAATTCCACCCCGGGTTTCGCAACTCGATCTGCGCCTACACGGTGAGCCTGCTCAACCCCAAAGTGATCCGCGACCTGGAGTTGCCGCGCTACGGCCTCGAAGTGCGCCTGCGCCCGATTTCGAACTTCTCGCCCCTGCCGGACGGCGGCTATCTCAAGCTCACCGGCGACTTCGAAGCCACCCGAGCCGGGATCGCACGGCACTCGGAGAAAGATGCCGCCGCTCTCGCCGGCTATTACGAAGCCGTCGACGGCGCCGCAGACGCGCTTCGCGACCTGGTCCTCGAGACCCCGCCGAACGTGGGCGGCGGTTGGCGGGACACCCTGCAGGCGCTCAAGATCGGCAATCGCCTGCGCAAGCTCCCGTTGCCCCGCCAGCAAGCACTAGCCGACATCATGACCAAGAGCGTCGGCGCCTACCTCGACGGCTGGTTCGAGAACGACGCGGTGAAAGGGGTGTTCGGCTTCGATGCGGTGGTGGGCAACATGGTGAGCCCTTTGAAGCAGGCTCGGCCTATGTGCTGCTTCATCACGGCTTCGGCGAGGCGAACGGCGTGAAGGGCGCCTGGGGCTATGCGGTGGGCGGCATGGGGGCGATAACGAGTGCCATGGCGCGCTCGGCGGAGGCCCATGGCGCAACCATCGAGACGAGCGCGCCCGTGGCGGAGATCCTGATCGAGGCGGGCCGGGCGGCGGACGTGCGGCTCGGCGACGGACGGGTGATCCGTGCCCGGGCGGTGGCCGCGAACGTCAATCCGAAGCTGTTGTTTCTCGACCTCGTTCCCGAGGCTGCGCTCGACGCGGACTTCCGCCGGCGCATGGCGGGCTGGCGCTGCCGTTCGGGCTCCTTCCGCATGAATGTCGCGCTCTCGGAGCTGCCCGATTTCACTTGTCTGCCCGGCAAGGAGACGGCCGAACACCATTGCTCGGGCATCGTGATTGCACCCTCGCTCGACTATCTGGAGCGCGCCTACTGGGACGCAAAGACATCGGGCTGGTCGACCCAGCCGATCGTGGAGATCCTGCTGCCGAGCACGGTCGACGAGGGCCTGGCGCCGGCGGGCGCTCACGTCGCAAGCCTGTTCTGCCAGCATTTCAATCCCGAGCTCGGGCCCGGGCGGAGCTGGGACGATGCGCGCGAGCAGGCCGCGGATCTGATCGTTGCGACGGTCGACGCCTACGCACCCAACTTCCGCCAGTCGATCCTGGGCCGCCAGAGCCTAAGTCCGCTCGACCTGGAGCGGGACTTCGGGCTGATCGGGGGCGACATCTTCCACGGCGCGCTTCATCTCGATCAGCTCTTCTCCTTACGCCCGGCGCTTGGGCACGCGGACTACCGGGCTCCGATCCCGGCGCTCTATCTGTGCGGCTCGGGTGCCCATCCGGGCGGCGGGGTGACCGGGATTCCCGGCCACAACGCTGCGCGCGAGATGCTGCGGGACTTTCGAAAAGGGCGGCTGGGACGCGGTTAGGCGGCGTCGACAAGCTCATCCTTCGACAAGCTCAGGTTGAGGGGAGGGCCTCAAACCCGCCTCATGGTGAGCCTATCGGGTTCAGCCGCCCTGGATCGGCGGGCAAATGGTGACCGTGTCGCCGTCCTCGATCGTATGGCTGGCATAGTCGCTCGGCACGACGTTCTCGTCGTTGATCAGCACGAGATAGGTGGCGTCGCCCGGCAGGCCGAGCTCGTCGATCAGCGCCGCCGGCGTGATGCCCTCGGCGACGGTCATGGCGGCCGAGGTGGGGCCGCTCTTGGTGGCGGGCAGGCGGCTGCGCAGCTTGCCCAGCAATCGCACGGTGATGTTCATCGCATCCATCTCTTCCCAGAGTGGTTCCATTTCAATTGGAACCACTCCTGATTTTTCTCGTTCACGGCAGCGGACCTGACGGTCCGCGCCTGGACGAGCGCGCCGAAGTCTTTATCGGGACCGGCCGCCCTTGGCCAACCCCGGTCCTAAGGAAAAGGCGCGAACCCCTCGTTCGCGCCTCGTCCTCTTGTCTTCTCCGCGCGGCAGCCCCCGAGGAAGCGCCCGCGGCGCTTGCCTGCCTACAGGCCCAGGCGCGAGAGCGTTGCGTTGGTCGGCTTGCCGTCCTTGGTCCAGCCGCGCAATTCATAATATTCGGGCAGCATCTTCGGCAGCCCGGAAACCAGCCCTTTCGCGGTGCCCGATGGCGCCGGCGTTTCGAGGATGCGCTTGGGCAGGGTGTCGTCGGCAGACGTGAAGCCCGCTGCGAGGTTGAACTGGCGCTCCAGCGTCCAGGTCCGCTCGCCGGATTCGACGAAGCGATCCATGGTCCAGTCGCCATCGATATCGGCGTCGAGCATGTCGACCATGAGCTGGATATCCATTCCGGCATCGCCCACGAAGAGACACATGCCCGTGGAATCCATCGCCGTAATGACGTCCTGGCTCTCCTTGGCGGCCTGGGCCTTGCCCTCGGTGCCCGTGGTCTCGAAATCGGGCCCAAAGGTGTCGCCCCGCAGATGGCAGGCGCCGCGGTTCGAGGTGGCGTAGCACAACCCCATGCCCTGCTGGGCCCGGCCGTCATAGCCGGCAAATTCCTGGCCCTTCACGGTCATCGAAAACTCGGGATGCTTGTACTTTTCGCACAGGAGCTTCGAGCCCATGCCGATTTCCTTGCCGAAGCCCTCGCCCTTGCCGATCTGCTCCGAGATCTGCACCAGCGCCTCGGCGTTGCCGAAGGTGAGCTCGATGCCGCCGGTCTCCTTTTTCGAGATGACGCCTTCCTCAAAGAGCTCCATCGCCGCGGAGATCGAACCACCGAGCGAGATCGGGTCCATGCCGTGTTCGTTGGCCATGAAGCCCGCGAAGGTCGCCGCGTCGATGTCGTTGACCCCGACCATGGCGCCGAGCGCATAGGCCGTCTCGTATTCCAGCCCGCCCGAGGCGATATGGTATTCGGGCCGGTCCTTGACCGAGAAATGCTCGGGATGGATATGGGCGATGCGCCCGCAGCCGATGGTGCAGGCGAAACACGCCGCGTTCTTGATCAGGTTGCGGTGGCCGTCGGGGAGGGTCTCCTCCATCCCCTCGTCGGAGATCTTGGCGGCCCCGTCGAACTGGACCTGCCGGTTGTTCATGGTCGGCAGGCTGCCGAAGGACTGCACGACGTTCATCATCGCGTCGGTACCGTGGGTCGTCAGGCCCTGGCGATCCTCGCTCTCGGCAAGCGCCACTTTCGCGGCATTGGCCGCGCTCATGAACGCCTTGGCATCGTTCGACGGCACCCCCTTGGTGCCGTAAATCGCGATCGTCTTGAGGTTCTTCGAGCCCATCACCGTGCCGACGCCCGAGCGGCCCGCCGCGCGGTGCAGATCGTTGACGATGCAGGCGAACTTGCAGCCGTATTCACCGGCCTCGCCGATCGAGGCGACCTTGATCTGGTCGTTGCCGTGGCGCTCGTGGATCCAGGGTTCGGTGTGCCAGACCCCCTTGCCCCAGAGCCCCTTGGCCGACAGAATCTGGATGTCGTCATCCTGGATGTAGAGGTAGACCGGCTTCTTCGCCTTGCCTTCGACGATCAACAGGTCGTAGCCCGCGAACTTGAGCTCGGCACCCCATTTGCCGCCGGAGTTCGATGTCGTGATTGCCCCGGTCAGGGCACCCTTCGTGACCACCGTATAGCGTCCGCCGGTCGGCGCCATGGTGCCCGTCAGCGGGCCCGGCGCGAAGATCAACTTGTTGTCCGGAGAAAGCGGGTCGACCTTCGGGTTGAGTTCCTCGCTGAGATATTTGGCGCCGAGGCCGCGGCTGCCGATGTATTTGTCGGCCCACTCTTGGTTCAACGGCTCGATCGTCGCCGTCCCCTTGGTCAAGTCAACGCGCAGAATCTGTCTTTGCCACCCCATGGGATGTTCTCCTCTCTGAACTGCGTTCTTGCTCCCCGGCCCGCTATCGCGCCCCGGACGGCGAATTCCCCGCCCGCCGACGCGAAACCGGCTCGTTGTCTAGAACCAGTTTACACAGAAGGCCGGGCCGGGTGAACGGTTTTTCAGACCCTCCGGCAGACGGCCTTACAGGTCCAGGCGCGAGAGCGTCTCGCTGGTCGGTCTGCCGTCGTCGGACCAGCCGCGCAGGCCGTAATATTCGGGCAGCATTTCAGGCAACCGGCTGACCAGCCCCTTGGCGGTGCCCGAGGGCGCGGGCGTCTCGAGAATCCGCGCAGGAAGCGTGTCGTCGGCCATGGTGAAACCGGCGGCCAGGTTGAACTGACGCTCGAGATTGAAGGTCCGCTCGCCGGATTCGACAAATTTCTCCATGGTCCAGTCGCCGCCGCACGCGGCGTCGACCATAGTGACGATGTATTCGGCGTCGATGCCGATTTCCTGGGGAAACAGGCACATGCCCGTGGAATCGACCGCCGCCATGAGGTCTTGGGAGAGCCTTACGGTATCGGCCTTGTCCGCGATGTCAGTACGCTCGAAATCGAGATTGTAGACGTTGGCTCGCATGTGGCAGGCGCCGCGGTTCGAGGTCGCGTAGCCCAACCCCATGCCCTGCTGGGCCCGGGCGTCGTAGCCGGCAAATTCCTGGCCCTTGACGGACATGGAGAACTCGGGCCGGCCGTATTTCTCGCACAGCCGCCTGGAGCCCTGGCCGATCTCTCTGCCGAAGCCCTCGCCCTTGCCGATCATCTCGGAAATCTGGCACAGCGCGCGGGCATTGCCGAAGGTGAGCTCGACGCCGTCGGTATCGGCCGTCGTGATCACACCTTCTTCGAACAACTCCATCGCCGCCGCGATCGAGGCGCCGAGTGAGATCGGGTCCATGCCGTGCTCGTTGGCCATGAAGCCCGCGAAGGTGGCCGCGTCGAGATCGTCGACCCCGCACATGGAGCCCAGCGCGTAGGCCGCCTCGAATTCGAGACCGCCCGAGGCGATCTGGTATTCGGGCCGGTCCTTGACCGAGAAATGATCGGGATGAACGTGGGAGACCCGGCCGCAGCCGATCGGGCAGGCGAAGCAGGCGGAGTTCTTGATCAGGTTGACATGGCCGTCGGGCAGCCGCTCCGCTTGCGCCTCGTCGGAGATGTCCCAGGCGCCCTCGAACTGGACCGCCCGGTTGTTCCGGGTCGGCAGGGAGCCGAAGGCGTTGGTGATGTTGATCATCATGATGGTGCCGTGATTGGCGAGGTTCTCCGTGAGCGTAACGCCCTCGGGTACCAGCCCGATGGGGTCCTCGGCGGTGGTCAGGGCAACGGTTGCGTCACGCGCCGCGGTCATGAAGCGGGCGGGATCGTGCGAGGGCACGCCCTTGGTGCCGCGGACCACGATCGCCTTGAGGTTTTTCGAGCCCATCACGGCGCCGACGCCCGAGCGCCCAGCGGCGCGGTGCAGGTCGTTGACGATGCAGGCGAAGCGGCAGCCGTATTCGCCGGCCTCGCCGATCGAGGCGACCTTGGCCTGAAGATCGTGGCGTTTTTGCAAAGTAGGCTCGGTGTGCCAGACCGAGGTCCCCCACAGATCGTCGGCGGGAAGGATTTCGACCTCGTCGTCGCGGATCAGCAGGTAGACCGGCGCGCTCGCCTTGCCCTCGACGATCAGCAGGTCGTGGCCGGCCATCTTGAGCTCGGCACCCCACTTGCCGCCCGAATTCGAGCAGGTGATCGCACCGGTAAGCGCGCCCTTGGTGACGACCGTATGCCGCCCACCGGTGGGCGCGAGCGTGCCGGTCAGCGGGCCGGTCGCAAAAATGATCTTGTTGCCCGGATCGAGCGCGTCAACCTTGGGGTCGATCTCTTCCAAGAGATACTTGCTGCCCAGGCCGCGGCTGCCGATATAGCTCGTCGCCCACTCCATGTTGAGCGGTTCGGTGGCCACGGTATTCTTGGTCAAATCGACGCGCAGGACCTGCTTCTGCCAACCCATGAGGACTCTCCCTTTGCTCCGGTTTCGAGCACAGCATACCCAAAAGGACGCCCTGGTGGAAAGTTCTTCGCGCGCCGCTGAGCAGGCTCGCCTAGAGGTCGAGGCGGGCGAGGGTCGCGCTGCTCGGGCGGCCCGCGGAATCCCAGCCGCGCTGCTCGTAATAGGCGGACAGCATGGCGTCGAGGCGGCAGACCTCGCCCTTGGCGGACCCGCTGGTGAGCGGCTCTTCGAGGATGCGCTTGGGCAGGGTGTCGTCGGCCGCCGTCAACCCGGCCTTGAGGTTGAACAGGCGCTCGAGCGTCCAGATCCGCTCGCCGGTTTCGCGCAGGCGATCAAGATCCCAGCCGCCGCCGCATGCCGCCTCGAGATGGGCGGCGAGCATCTCGTGAGACCAGCCGTTGTAGAGTGCGAAAACGCAGATGCCGGACGAGTCGACCGCCGCATTCCAGTCCTGGGTGGCCTTGACGATGCCGGGCTTCTCGTCGAGCGGGCCACCGGCGAAGTCGCTCGCAAACGGCGTCGCCCGCATGTGGCACGCCCCGCGGTTCGAGGTCGCGTAGGCCAGGCCCATGCCCGGCATGGAACGGCCGTCATAGCCCGCGAACTCCTGGCCCTTGACGCACATCGCGAATTCGGGCCGGCCGTATTTTGCGCACAGCCTTGCCGCCCCCAGCCCCACCTCGCGGCCGAAACCTTCCGCCTTGCCCGTGGCCTCGGCGATCGCGACCAGG
Source organism: Alphaproteobacteria bacterium (assembly GCA_965198325.1). Taxonomy (GTDB): domain Bacteria; phylum Pseudomonadota; class Alphaproteobacteria; order UBA828; family JAPUJA01; genus CBDAPE01. Next base: position 47,746 of record CBDAPE010000014.1, read on the forward strand.
GCCTGCGCGTTGCCGAAGGTAAGCGCGATGCCGTCGGTCTCCTCGGTCGTGATCACGCCCTCTTCGAAGAGCTCCATCGCTGCCGCGATGGAACCGCCGAGCGAAATCGGGTCCATTCCGTGCTCGTTGCACATGAAGCCCGCGAAGGTCGCGGCGTCGAGGTCGTCGACCCCGACCATCGCGCCCAGGCCGTAGACCGATTCATACTCCAGCCCGCCCGAAGCGATGTGATATTCGGGCCGCTCGCGGACCGAGAAATGCCGGGGATGAATATGCGCGATACGCCCGCAACCGATGGTGCAGGCGAAACAGGCGGAATTTCTCACCAGGTTGCGGTGACCGTCGGGCAGGCGCTCCGCGATCGCCTCCGCCGAGATATTCTCGACGCCCTCGAACTGGACATCGCGGTTGTTCCGAGTGGGCAGGGTGCCGAAGGCGTTGGCCACCATCGCCATGCGCGACGTGCCGGTCTGGCTGAGTTCCTGGCGGCGCTCGCTCTCGGCCAAGGCCTTGTGGCCCGCGGCGACGACGGCCCGAAACGCCGCCGCGTCGCGGATCGGCACGCCCCTGGTGCCGTGCACGGCAATCGCCTTGAGGTTCTTCGACCCCATCACCGCGCCGACGCCCGAGCGCCCCGGGGCGCGGTGCATGTCGTTGATGATGCAGGCGACCCGCAGGCCCGCCTCGCCGGCGGCGCCGATCGAGGCGACCTTGAACTGTCCGCCGTGGCGGCGTTGCAGCGCCGGTTCGGTATGCCATACCGGGGTGCCCCACAGCTCGTCTGCAGGATGGAGGGTGACGGTGTCGTCGTCGATCACGAGATAGACCGGCGAGGCGGCCCGGCCCTCGACGATCAGCAGGTCGTAGCCGGCGAGTCTCAGCTCGGCACCCCACTTACCGCCCGAATTGGACGCCGCGATTGCACCCGTAAGCGCGCCCTTGGTTACCACCGTGAAGCGCCCGCCGGTGGACGCGGACGTTCCCGTGAGCGGACCGGTGGCGAAGATCAGCTTGTTGCCGGGATCGAGCGGATCGACGGCCGGGTCGATTTCCTCAAAGAGATACTTGCTGCCCAGGCCGCGGGACCCCAGATAGCGCTCCGCCCAGTCCCGGTTGAGCGGCTCCGCCGCGCAGCGGTCTTCGGTGAGGTTCACCCGCAAGACCCGGCCCTGCCAGGCCATGATCGCAGTCTCTCCGGTCCTCGGCCGCGGCACCCGCCCGATCAGCCGAGGCCAAGGCGGGTCAGCGTCTGGCTGGCGGGAACGCCTTCGGGATCCCAGCCGCGTAACTCGTAATATTCGGGCAGCATCTCGGGCAGGCGGTTGACAAGTCCCTTGCCGGTGCCGGTCTTGAGCGGCTCGTCGAGGATGCGGGCGGGCAGGCCGTCGTCGGCAATCCCGAGACCCGCCCCGAGGTTGAACAGACGCTCGAGGTTCCAGATCCGCTCGCCGGTCTCGAGCAGGCGCTCGGCGGTCCAGCCGCCGTCGCAGGCCGCGTCGATTTGAGCCGCCAACATGTCGGCCTCCCAGGCAGAAAGCACCGTGAACAGGCAGATGCCCGTGGAATCGACGACCGCGTGGAAGTCCTGGGATTTCTTGACGATCGACGGCTTGCCTTCGATCTCCTTGCGCGCGAAGTCGTCGGCGTAGGGATTGGCGCGGACATGGCAGGCGCCGCGGTTACTCGTCGCATAGGCCAGGCCCATGCCTTGCATGGAGCGCCCGTCATAGCCCGCGAATTCCTGGCCCTTGACGCACATCGCGAATTCGGGCCGGCCGTACTTCGCACACAGCCGCGCCGCCCCCAGTCCGATATCGCGCCCGAAGCCCTCGCCCTTGCCGATCTGCTCGGCCATCTGGCAGAGCGCCTCGGCACTGCCGAAGCGAAGCTCGATGCCGCCGGTCTCTTCGGTCGTGATCACGCCTTCCTCGAACAGCTCCATGGCCGCGGCGATCGAGGCGCCGAGCGAGATCGGATCCATGCCGTGCTCGTTGGCCATGAAGCCCGCGAAGGTCGCGGCGTCGAGGTCGTCGACCCCGACCATGGCGCCGACGCCGTAGGCGGTCTCGTATTCGAGCCCGCCCGAGGCGATATGGTATTCGGGCCGATCGCGAATCGAGAAATGCTCCGGATGGACGTGGGAAATCCGGCCGCAGCCGATGGTGCAGGCGAAGCAGGCGCCATTGGTAATCAGATTGCGGTGGCCGTCGGGCTGGGTCTCCATCATCGCCTCGGCGCCGATGTTGTCGGCGCCCTCGAACTGGCAATCCCGGTTGTTGCGGGTGGGCAGGGTGCCGAAGGCGTTGACCACCGCGGTCATCGCGTTGGTGCCGTAGGTCGTGAAGCTCTCGCGACCCTCGCTTTCGGCCAGCTGCTGCTTGCCCGCCGTAGTTGCCGCCATGAACACCGCCGGATCGCGGATCGGTACGCCCTTGGTGCCGCGCACGGCAATCGCCTTGAGGTTCTTCGAGCCCATCACCGCGCCGACGCCCGAGCGCCCCGCAGCGCGGTGCATATCGTTCACCACGCAGGCGAAGCGGCAGCCCCACTCGCCCGCCTCGCCGATCGAGGCGACCTTGACCTGGAGATCGTGGCGGCGCTGGAGGGTGGTCTCGGTATGCCAGACCGTGGTGCCCCAGAGATCGTCCGCCGGCAGGAGTTCGGCCTCGTCGTCGCGCAGCAGCAAATAGACCGGCTTACGCGCGCGGCCTTCGACGATGATCATGTCGTAGCCCGCGAACTTAAGTTCCGCACCCCATTTGCCGCCCGAATTGGACGCCGCGATCGCGCCGGTGAGCGCACCTTTGGTCACCACCGTGAAACGCCCGCCGGTCGAGGCTGCAGTGCCGGTCAACGGCCCGGTGGCGAAGATCAGCTTGTTGCCGGGGTCGAGCGGATCGACCGCCGGGTCGATCTCTTCAAAGAGATACTTGGTGCCCAGGCCGCGCGATCCCAAATAGCCCGCCGCCCAGTCCCGGTTAAGCGGCTCGGCCGCGCAATGGTTCTCGGTGAGGTTCACCCGCAAGATTCGTCCCTGCCAACCCATTTTTATCTCCTCATCGCTGCCGGTGCGCCCGGCGCCTGGTTTATCCGCCCGACAGTCCTATACGCCCTCGATAATCCAGACTGTCGAGCACGAAGCCCGCTGGCGGATCGCACGGGGCTCCGCATAGACCGGTGAATTGTACCATTCAAGCGCCCGCTCGACCGACGAAAACTCGATGATCACGATGCGCTCACCGAGCGGACCGCCCTCGAGAGGCGCGACCTCGCCGCCGCGCACGAGGAATCGCCCGCCGAAGGCATCGACGGCCGCCCGGGCACCGGGCTTGTAGTCTTCGTAGGCCCGCGAATCGGTGACCGTAATCTGACCGATCACATAGCCCGGCTTTTCCGTTCCCGACGGATCGGGCTGACCCGCGCCATCGACCCCGAAGAGGCGCGAGCGCGTCGTCGCCAGCCGGATCGCGAGCGCGCCGGCATAGTCCGGCGAAGCGTACCATTCGCGCAGTCGGTCGAGCGTCTCGAAGGCGCCCAGGACGACCATACCCGCAAGCGGCTCGCCTTCGAGAACCTCCGCCGGCCCCCTCGCCAGGACCCGCGCGCCGAACCGGTCCAGAATTGCGCCGACCTGCTCGCGGTAGGCCTGAAACCCGTCGGCGTCGGTGATCTCGACGTCGCCGATCAGATATGCCGTCATCGTTGCTCTCCCCTGCCGATCTTCAATCGATAATTCCGGTGCCCCGGAGAAAATTTGCGAGCATGCGCGGCGCGTCGGGCAAATCTTCGAAGCGATCGGCAATACCGGGATTGGTCTGGTAGTCGTCGGCCGTCATGATGTCACGGGTTGCCTCGGGATGAAACTGCACAGTGACCCAGCCGCCGCCGTGATCGAGCGCGCCCGCCGCATCCCAGTCGGTGGTGGCGAGCACGGTGGTGTCCGGCGGAATCTCGGCGACGACCTCGAAATGGCCGAAATGGAACAACGGGGCATCGTCGTAGCCGTCGAGCAGATAGTGGCCCCGGCCGGCCTCGGTCACCGCGATCGGAAAGCTGCCCAGGATGAGGTCTTGGCCATGAGGGCGAACACGCCCGCCGCGCAAATGGCTGATCATTTGATGGCCGCCGCAGCAGCCGAACAGGGGCCGGCCGGTCTCACGGTAGGCCGCGAGCCAGTCGAGCGCGGTCTTCTGCCAGTCGAAGCCGTCGTTGATCGACGGATAGCTGCCACCGATGAAGACGGCATCCGCCGTCTCGGGCCCGGGCGGCACCGCTCCGCCGTAAACGTCGGCGCTGACAAAGTCGATCTGCTCGAGGACACCGAGCTCCTTGAGCCGGTTTTCGAACCACACACCGTCATAGCCGGAGCCGTCGTCGAGCGACTCGAAGCGTGCGGGATCGAGTTCAGGATCCTCGCCGTTGATCGAGATGTGAACGAGCGTTTTCTTCGCCATGGCTCCAGTCAGATAAGGCCCGTACCTTGTAGAAAATTTCGGAAGAGTTTCGGAGCAGCGGGCAGGTGACGGTACTTCTCATGGGCGTCCGGGTAGCCTGGTCCGACCGCAGCGACGCAACCGTCGACGCTCATCTCCGGGTGGAACTGTGTGGTCACCCAGTAACCGCCGTGATCGATGGCGGCGACGTCGAACGCTTCGCTTGCCGCGAGGCGGACGGAGCCCTCGGGCAGGACCTCGACATGCTCCTCGTTGCCGAAATGAAACAGCGGCTCGTCGTCGAACCCGGCGAAGACGAAGTGAACGCGCCCGGCCTTGGTCAGCGACAGGGGCTTGCTGCCCACGAAGCGGCCGTTGTCCAAAGGCGCGATGCGCCCGCCAAACATGTGGCTGATCATCTGGTGGCCGCCGCAGGTGCCGAACAGCGGCCGGCCAGTCTCGCGGTAGCGGTCAAGCCACGCCATCGCCGTCTGCTGCCAGTCGAGCCCCTCGTAAATCGACGGAATGCTGCCGCCCAGAAAGACGACGTCGCAATCCCCGGATGGCGGAAGGTCTTCGCCATGGGCGACGTCGACCGAGGTGTAGTCGAGCCGCTCGAGGAGACCAATTTCGGACAGGCGGTTGCGAAACCAGGTGCCGTCATACTCGGTATCCTCGGCCCCGGCGTACCGGGCTGCCATTTCCTCGGGATCGCCGCCCGTAATCGATATCTGCAACAGCCGCGTGCGCGCCATCGGTTCGCGTTCCCCACCCCTCGCTCCGCTCTTGCGTCGAAGCGGACTAAACATTCGGGCAAAACGGTGACGCCGTAAAGACGGAACATGACGGGACCGGCCGGCGCACAGCCGACGCGGGGCTTGCATTGCCCCCGGGAGAGGCGGTTGAATGGCATTCGAGTCTCATCGACGCGGTGAGGCCGAGACCCCCGACAATCAACCGACCGAATAAACCCAGCGAGGAGGTGGGAGGAAGGACCATGGCCAAGAAACTCAGCGGCAAGCTTCAGGGCTTGCACGATCGACTCAAAAAGCAGGGTGTGCGCTATTGCCTTGCCGGCTACGTGGACATGCACGGCGTGGCCAAGAGCAAGACTGTACCGCTCGCCCATTTCGGGCGCATGATGTCCGGCTCCGAGCTGTTCACCGGCGCCGCACTCGACGGCGTGCCCCAAGAGGTCAACGACGAGGAGGTGTCGACCCATCCCGATCCGGACTCGGCGATCATCCTGCCATGGAACAAAGAGGTCTGCTGGTTCGCAAGCGATTTGTGGTGCGAGGGCAAGCCCTTCGAGCCTTGTGCGCGGGGCATTCTCAAGCGCCAGACCACCGCCGCGGCGAAAATGGGCTTCATCTTCAACGTCGGCATCGAGACCGAGTTCTTCGTGCTCGAAGAGACCCCGGAGGGCGATTATGTCCCGGTCAGCGAGCTCGATACGCTCGAGAAGCCCTGCTACGACACACGGCTGCTGCTGCACAACTACGCCTGGCTCGACGAAGTCGTGACCGCGATGAACGATCTGGGCTGGGACGTCTTCTCGTTCGATCACGAAGACACCAACGGTCAGTGGGAGACCGATTTCGGCTATGCCGACGCCCTCACCATGGCGGACCGGTTCACCTTCTGGCGGTTGATGGTCAAGGAGATTTGCCGCAACCACGGGCTGCTCGCCTGCTTCATGCCCAAGCCGTGGAGCAACCGGACCGGCAACGGCGCCCATTACAACATGTCGCTTGCCGACAAGCGGTCGGGGAAGAACCTGTTCGAGGACGCACGGGACAAGCGAAACTGCGGGCTCTCGAAGCTCGGCTATCAATTCATCGCCGGGGTGTTGCGCCATGCGCCGGCGATCATTGCGGTGACCTGCCCGACCGCGAACAGCTACAAGCGGCTCACGATCAGCGGCAGCATGACGGGCTATACCTGGGCACCAGCCTACATTTGCTACGGCGGCAACAACCGGACCAACCTTATGCGCATTCCCCTGGGCGGCGGCCGGGTCGAATGCCGAGGCACGGACATAGCGAGCAATCTCTATCTGGGCGCTGCGGTGATGCTGGCCGCCGGGCTCGAGGGCATTCGCGAGAAGCTCGACCCGGGCGAGCCCCACATGGAGAACGTCTACGAGAAGAGCGCGCGGGCGCTCAAGCGGGAGAAGATCGGCATCCTGCCGCGCAATCTCGAGGAGGCGACCGATGCTTTCGAGAAGGATCCGCTAAGCAGGCAAGTGCTTGGCGATGCGATGTTCGACTCCTGGGTGGCCTATCGCCGTCAGGAGTGGATCGAGTACCACAACCACATCTCAGACTGGGAGCGCGAGCGCTACATGAAGTTCTGGTAGGCACGGTTTGGGCGGAGGGCCGCACCGGCCTTCCGCCCAAACACCTCCCGGCACGGTCAAATTGTCGTGTCATTCTTCTCTGCTTCCGGGTAGAACAAGCGAAAATTCGTCCGTGAGGGCGCTTCGCCGCCGCCAACAGGCGGCGTTTTTTTCACATCGACCCGAAAGTGCAAGGGAGAAACGACCATGGCCAAACGGCTGAGCAAGGAACATCAGGCACTCTGGGACCGCCTCAAGAAGCAGGGGGTCCGCTATCTGATTCCGTCCTATGTGGACATGCATGGAATCTCGAAGGGCAAGACCGTGCCGATCGAGCATTTCGACCGCATGATGAGCGGCTCCGAACTGTGCACGGGCGCCGCGCTCGACGGCGTGCCCCAGGAGATCCAGGACGAGGAGATTGCCGCCCATCCCGATCCGAAGTCGGCAACCATCCTGCCCTGGAATCCCGAGATGTGCTGGTTCGCCAGCGATCTGTGGGCCTACGGCAAGCCGTTCGAGCCCAACGGCCGGTTGATTCTCAAACGCCAACTCGAGGCTGCCGCCAAGATGGGCTACATCTTCAATCTCGGCATCGAATGCGAATTCTTCGTGCTCAAGGAGGGCGAGGATGGCGAGTATGTTGCGGTCTCCGAGCTCGACGATCTCGAGAAGGCCGCCTACGACACGCGGCTCACGCTGCACAACTACGCCTGGCTCGACGAGATCGTGAGCGCCATGAACGGGCTTGGCTGGGACGTCTTCTCGTTCGATCACGAGGACACGAACGGCCAGTGGGAGATCGATTTCGCCTATGCCGACGCCCTCACCACGTCGGACCGGTTCACGTTCTTCCGCCTGATGCTCAAGGAGATCTGCCGGGAGCACGGCCTGCTCGCGACCTTCATGCCCAAGCCCTGGAGCAACCGGACAGGCTCGGGCGCCCACTTCAACCTGTCGCTCGCGGACAAGCGGACGGGCAGGAACCTGTTCGAGGACCCAAAGGACAAGCGCAAATGCGGCCTCTCCAAGCTGGGCTATCACTACCTCGCCGGCGTGCTACGTCACGCGCCCGCGATCGTTTCGGTGACCTGCCCGACGATCAACAGCTACAAGCGGCTGACCGTGTCCGGCAGCATGACGGGCTATACCTGGGCGCCGGCGTTTGCCTGCTATGGCGGCAACAACCGGACGAACCTGCTGCGCATTCCGCTGGGCGGTGGCCGGGTCGAATGCCGGGGCGCGGATATTTCGTGCAACCCCTACCTCGGCGCGGCGCTGATCGTCGCCGCCGGGCTCGAGGGCGCCCGCGAGAAGCTCAATCCGGGCGAGCCCCACATGGAGAACGTCTACGAAATGTCCCCGAGCCAGCGGCGGCGCGCAAAGATCACAGAACTGCCGCGGAACATGTTGGAAGGGATCGACGCGTTCAAGCGCGACCCCCTCTCGAAGACGGTGTTCGGCCAGGAGATGTTCGACGCCTGGATTGCGTTTCGCCAGCAGGAGTGGGAGAGCTACCACGACCACGTCTCCGACTGGGAACGGGAGCATTATCTCAAGTTCTGGTAGGGGATTTGCCCGGCGAGTCGGCACCCGGAACTCGTAAAGAGCGTGCGGTCGAAGGCGCGTGCACGCTTTTTTGATCGGATCATTACGCTAAATTCGTCGTATTATCCCAGAATCTGAAGGTAATTCGGGACGCGGGACGATGCTGACGCGAGGCGAACGATGACGGAGACCAGCGAGCTTAAATACAATATGGCGCAAATCCTGACGTCGATGGACTTCTTCATGAAGTACTCCGCCGTCTGGCAGGCCGAAATCGGCGAGGAGTTCTTCACCCGGGACCATTGGTTCGTATTCAACGAATGCTGCCGTTCGAAGTGGCAGAACCGCAGTTTCACGATCTCCGACGCGATCCGCACTATGCCCTGGGTCGCCCCGGCGGTCGCACGCACCCGGATCGAGGAGGCCGAAAGGGCCGGATTTCTGGAGATCGTTCCGAGCGAAACCGACGGCCACATCAAGCACGTTCTGCCCAGCGAAGTGCCTGAAAACAAAGTGAAAGGTGTGTTCGTTGCGACGGTCGACCTGTTTCGCGATACGCTCGAGAACCTGGCGGACGAGGGCCCGCTGCCAAAGCGCTGAACAACGGGGATACCCCGGATTTCGAGACTAGTATTCGTGTCAATTCCGATTGAGCGAGCGGCGCGAATTCCGGAGACTGATGCCAGCGCTCCACCGCGACCGGGAGTATTCGGGAATCGGCCTTGTGGTGTGAGTTCGGGAAACCTGTCCCAATCGTTCACGAGGATGATGTCATGAACTTTATCAAGATCGCACCGTTTGCCGTGGCCGGGCTGCTCGTGGCCGCCTGTTCACCCGACGCCGGTCTCAAGGAATCGCTCGGCACCATCGGCGGTGCCGCGCTGGGCGGGCTCGCCGGCGCCCAGATCGGCGACGGCACCGGCCAGCTCGCCGCGACCGCCGCCGGCACCCTGATCGGCGCCGTGATCGGCCGTGAGATAGGCAGTTCCCTCGACAAGGCGGACCAGCTCTACGCCGAGCGCAGTGCCCAGAGCGCGCTGGAAAACAACCCGTCAGGCGTTCCCAGCCAGTGGTCCAACCCGGACAACGGCAACTACGGCAGCGTAACGCCCGAGCCGGCCTACCAGACCGCGAGCGGACAGTATTGCCGCGAGTACCAGACCACGGTCGTGGTCGGCGGCGAGCAGCAGCAAGGTTACGGGACCGCGTGTCGCCAGCCGGACGGCAGCTGGCAAATTCAGACCTAGGCGAAATCTCCCCGAGACGGGGTCCGGACACCCCCCGGCCGGACCGACGTCTCGTTCCTCGGGCCGCGGCGGTTCAGTCCCCGTCGCGGTCCACGCCGTTTTAGCCCCGGCGGTGGCTGATATAGACCAGCCGCATCAGCCCGGCGCCGATGGCGAGAATTACGGCAACCCCAAAATTCAGGGCGGTGATGCCGTGACCGGACATCTCCACTTCGTCGATCTCGATCCAGACATACGCGCTTGCGCCGGCAGCGGCGGCCAGAAAGCCAAGCAGGAAGGCGATCATCATTCAGCTTTTCCTCGATTAGCCCCCGGACAAGCCGCGACGAAACCGGCGCGCAACGGAGACTACGGAAGGCACGACCCCGCGCAAGCGCACCGAATCATACCCCCGTCGGCCAGTGAGCAGCGATCGCCTTACCGATCAGTCTATTATTACTCAAAATTTTTAGGTAAATATCCCTAAAATGCCTTTAGATTCATGCCTCCGTAACACTGATTCACTCGATTAATTTTATATATCATATTGTGAATAAATAACAAATTTCAAAACCAGCCGGCTCATCCGCCGACATATATCTACACTTGATAAAACAGACAAGTCTGTCTATATTCATGGTCATCCAATGTCACGATTTCGGCAGTTTCCGTTCGGGACGGACTATCGTCGGTCCGGGCAGGACCGCGACCATCACCGGAGCGAGTCATGAGCCGCAGCATTTTCGCTTTCGCAATCTGGTTTGGCGCGCTGGCCATCGTCGCCTCGGTGCTCGCTTTCAGTGAGCCCCTCAGGGATCACCGATCCGGCCCACGCCACCGCGAGCGTCGCCGACTACCAGCCCGATTCCTATTTCGGCGGCGTTTCTGCATCATCGATCGGACCCGACCCCTCGAGCGCACCCCTCCTGCTCTAGACCCGCTTGCCGACGGATCCCTGGACGGCTCCGGCGTCCCCTCCCGCGGCGCCTGCCGTCCGACCCCAGGCCGGCTCCCTCACTCCCGGGGAGCCGGCCGCCCTGCAGTCCGGGCGGATCGGCCCAAACCCCTGCAACCCGGGCGATAGACGGCCTCGATTAACGCTTTAGAAACCGAACTGTCGTCTCCTGTGCAGAGCGGCAAAAACGCCCCGTTTGAGACGGGCGGTGCACTCAAAACCAAGATCGGTACGGATGCGCCGGCCCGGTCGGCGCGCCAACGGGGTGCGGAGATCTGATCGTGCGAGACAACGAATTGGTGATCGGCCGGTGACGCTACAGGACGTCCTCATCATTCTCGACGCCCACAAGCGCTGGTTGCGGAATGAGGCCGGTGGCGTGCGTGCGGACCTTTCGTTCCGGGATCTTGCCGGCTTCAAGCTATCGCATTTCAATTTTCGCCGCGCCAAGCTGGCCGGCGCCGACCTGACCGAAGCGGACCTGACCGGCGCCGATCTGCGCGAGGCGGATCTGTTCGCAGCCGAGCTGCAGAGCGCGATCCTGCGACAGGCTAACCTCGAGGGCGCCGACCTGCGCGGCGCCCACATGCGCGGCGCCGATCTCACCCAGGCGAGCCTGCGCGACGCGGACATGCGCGAAGGCGTGCTGATGAATTCCCGCGTGCAAAAAGCCGACCGGAAGATGGTTAAGAACCGCCACGGCTCCTGCAGCCTCGACCGGGCCAAGCTGCGCGGCGCCGATCTAAGCCGAGCAAACATGGCAAAATCCTCGCTCGTCGAGACGGATTTGTCCGGCGCCCGTCTCCAGAGCGCGCGCTTACGCGATGTCAATCTCGAGGGCGCGACGCTCAGAGGCGCCGACCTGGCGAGCGCCGATCTGTCGTCCGCCAAGCTCTCCGGCACCAACTTCGAGGCCGCCAACCTGGAGAACGCGGTGGTTCAGGATGTCGATTTCAGCGAAACCAACCTGCGCGGCGCGAACCTTGAGGGCGTCGACATGATGTTCGCGGATGTGCGGCCCAGCTCGATGGGAATATCCGACCCGGAGGAACTCAACCAGATTCTCGACAGTCATCTCAAATGGATCGAGAGTTCGGGCGCCACCGGGACTCGCGCGATCCTCGACAGGTTCGATTTGAGCGGCGCCCGGCTGTCGGGGCACGATCTTTCGGGCGCCAGCCTGCGCGATATCAATCTGAGTGCCGCCGTGCTTGTCCGGAGCCGATTCACGAGGGCGGACTTGAGAGGCGCGAAGCTGAACGGCGCACGGCTCGCCCGCGCCGATTTGTCGGGTGCGAACCTGAGCGGGGTGCAGCTGAACAAGGCGATCCTCGACGGCGCGAAGCTTCGCCCCAGCGAGGTCAAGGGATCCCACGCCGGCACCAAGGCCCGCCCCTGGCCGACCGACCTGACCAACGCCTCGCTCACCTTCGCGAGCCTCGTCGGTGCCGATCTCAGCATGGCCCGCCTGCAAGGGTCCGATTTCTCTCACGCAAACCTCTCCGATGCGGATCTGCTGCAGACCGACCTCGAAGACGTCAACCTGCGGCGAGCCGTCCTGACCGGCGCAGCCATGCCGCTGACCATGAAGGGCTTGCGCGCCCGCGGCTGAGCGTTCGCGCCGGCCGGACCCGCTTCGTCCTGCTTGTGCACGGCAAACGATCCGGCCCGCGCGGGGCCGCTCCGAAGCGTCGGCCCGACTTCGACCTAGGCGGCCCCGTCGCGGTTTGATAATAATGATCGCCATGCCAGCCGGGCTCCCTTTGCGCACCACTCTCGAACAGGCGTTTGCCGCCGTCGATCAGCCGATCGAGCACGCCGTCGGCCTGCCCAACGAGGTCTATACGAGCCCCGACTTTTTCGCCCGGGAGCGCGAGACCGTGTTTGCCCCGGGCTGGGCTTGTGTCGGGTTCGCGAGCGACATGCCCGAGCCGGGAGACACGCGGCCGATCAATCTTCTGGGGGTGCCGCTCTTCGCCGTGCGCGGCGCGGCGGGCGCCATCAACCTGTTCCACAATGTCTGCAGCCACCGCGGTCATCCCCTGGTCGAATCACCGCGCCGGATCGGGACACGGCTGCAGTACCCCTACCACGCCTGGTCCTACGATCTGGACGGGCGTTTGCGCACCACGCCGTCGATCGGCGGCCCGGGCGTGAACGAGGTCGCCGGCTTCGACAAGGGCCGTCACGGGCTCAAACCGGTGCGCAGCGCAACTTGGCTCGACCTGATCTTCGTCAACCTGTCGGGCGATGCGGCACCGCTCGCGGACTGCCTCGCGCCGATTACGGAGCGCTGGCGGGACTACGATCTGACGGCGTTCGCAAGCGCGCCCCGCGCGGAAATCATCACGTTCGACGTGAACGCGAACTGGAAGCTCGCGATCGAGAACTATCTCGAGGCCTACCATCTGCCCTGGGTGCATCCCGAGCTCAACAGCTACTCCCGACTCGAGGATCACTACATCATCCTCGAAGACGGCTATGCCGGGCAGGGCAGCCACATATACGAACCGACCCGCGTCGACGGGCCGGCACTGCCCCGCCTGCCGGGCTTGCCCCGGAACCGGGTGCGCTAGGCGGAATACCTCGCCCTCTACCCGAGCCTGATGCTGGGCGTCCATGCCGATCACTTCTACGCCGTCCTGCTCGAAGCGGCGGAGCCCGAGCGGGTCCGCGAGCGGATGGCGATCTACTATGTGGGCGACGCGGCCACGGCCGACGACTTCACAGCCACCCGCGCGTCCGTCGCGGCCGGCTGGCGCTCAATCTTCGCCGAGGATCTCGGCGTCGTCGAGGCGGTCCAGCGGGGTCGCCATTTCCCGGCCTTCGACGGCGGCCATTTCTCGCCCGTACTCGATACCCCGACCCATCATTTCCATCGCTGGGTGGCCCGTCGGTTCGAGCCCCGCGAGACCGCTCCGTAAATCCGCCTCGGCCCGCGCCCCTTGAGGCATCCCGGTTAGCCCGTGCTATGGTCGCGACGGTCCATGACCCGAGAGGAAGAGCATCATGACGACGGGCGCGACCTACGATTACGTCATCGTCGGAGCGGGCTCGGCCGGATGCGTTCTGGCCCACCGGCTGACCGAGGACGCGGATGTCTCCGTGCTGCTCCTCGAAGCCGGCGGCGCGGACGCCTCGATCTTCATCGCCATGCCGTCGGGCATGCTCTACCCGATGCACAACCCGCGCTATACTTGGAAGTTCGAGAGCGCGCCCCAGAAACGTCTGAATGGCCGGCGGATCTACACGCCGCGGGGCAAATGCCTGGGCGGTTCGTCCTCGATCAACAGCATGGTCTATGTCCGGGGACACGCCCGCGACTTCGACCGCTGGGCCCGGGAGACCGGCTCAGAGCACTGGGATTACGCCCATTGCCTGCCCTACTTCAAGCGGGCCGAAACCTGCCGGCGGGGGGCCAACGACTACCGCGGCGGCGCGGGTCCCCTGCAAGTCGCCCGGGGCGGCACGATGGGCACCCATACGGTGCTCGACGAGGTCTTTCTCGAGGCGGGCCAGCAGGCGGGCTATCCCTTGAGCGCCGATCCCAACGGCTACCAGAACGAAGGCGTGAGCTGGCAGGACATGACGATCGGCAACGGTGTGCGCAGCTCGACCGCGCGGGCGTACCTGCGACCGGCGATGGGACGGCCCAATCTGACCGTCACGACCCATGCCCTGACCCGGCGCGTGGTCGTCGAAGGGAACCGCGCGGCCGGCGTCGAGATCGAACGCAACGGGGCCCGCCAAACGATTCGGGCACGGCGCGAGGTGATCCTCTCGGCAGGCTCGATCGGCTCGCCCCACCTGCTCTGGGTCTCGGGAATCGGCGCGGGGGATGAGTTGCGCGCCGCCGGCATCGACGTGGTCTGCGACCTGCCGGGCGTGGGTCAGAACCTGCAGGACCATATCGAGGTGCTGGTGCAGTACGCCTGCACCAAGCCGGTTTCGCTCGCAAGATCGATGTCGCTCCTGGGCAAAGGCAAGCTGGGCCTCGAATGGCTGCTGACCCGGAAAGGGCTGGGCGCCTCGACCCATTTCGAGGTCGGCGGCTTCATCCGCACCCGGGACGATGCGTCCCATCCCGATCTGCAATATCACTACCTGCCGCTCGCAATCACCTACGAGGGCAAGCTCGCCAGGGGCCATGGCTTCCAGGCCCATCTCGACACCTGCCGGCCGACCAGCCGCGGCCAGCTCAGTTTCACGTCCCCGGACGTCACGGTGGCGCCGCGGATCGATCCTAACTATCTCGACACCGAGGAGGACCGCCGGGACTTTCGCGAAGGCATTCGCAAGACCCGGGAGATTATCGCGCAGGCCGCCTACGACCCGTATCGCGGGCGCGAGCTGGCACCGGGCAAGGAAGCCACATCGGACGCGGACCTCGACGCCTTCTGCGCCGGGCACGGCGAGACCGCCTATCATCCCTGCGGCACCTGCCGGATGGGCAGCGATCCGACGGCCGTGACCGACGGTGAGGGCCGGGTGCATGGGTTGGAGGGCTTGCGCGTGGTCGACGCCTCGATCATGCCGTCGATTACCAGCGGCAACCTCAATGCGCCGACCATCATGCTGGCCGAGAAGCTGGCCGACGCCATCGCCGGGCGCGAGGCGCTGGCGCCGCTCACCGTACCGGTCTACGATCCCAAGACGGCCGCGTGAGCCGGTCGAAATGAAACGTGCGACGCCCTCGCCGCGCGGGCGCCGGGATTTGGGTCGCCGCTAGAGATTCTTCGGGTTGCCCTCGAGAATCTCACCGTCGCCCGGATCGCCGTCGAGCGAGCCGTCGGCCTTGTACCAGGAAACTCTGTTGCCCTCGATGATCTCGATGAACCAGCAGCCGTCGTAGCCGGTTCCCTTGTAGTCGAGACAAAACATACTGTTCTGGGCCGACCACTTGGCGCGGTACTTGTCGCGATCCCACAGCCCCACGATGATGCCGTTGGGTTTGAAGAACTCCCAGTATTTCTTGCCGTAATCGAGACCGAACAGGGTGTTTTCCTGGAACACGGCGACGATCTCTTCATCGCTCAGAATATCCACGCCCTCGGGCGGCGTGGCATCGGCGGGCGGTTTCGCGGTGCCGGCCTGGGCCGCGCTCCAGGCCAACGCCGCCACCGCGAACGCAGCCACGGCAACGAGTCCTGATAGTTTCATCTGTTCCTCCTCTGTCAGGACCTCGGGGCCGACCCAACCGCCGGCCCCGGGCCAGTCGCGGGCGAGATTAGAAACCGGCCTTCATTTCCTCGAACATCTGGACGACGGCCTCGTAGTTATCGGGCATGCCGCCGATCACGGCGTTGTTCAGGAACGACGCAGCGTCCTGCGGCAGGCCGATATCGGCGAGCTCCTCGGGCGCGAACATCTCGGCCGCCTTCATATTCGAATGGCCGTAGCCATATTCGGTCATGTTGTAATAGCCCGAGCGGGGATCGAGCCGGGCGTCGAGAAGGTCGTAGGCGCGGTCCTCGTGGGGCGCGTCCTTGATCATGACGTAGCCGCAGGCCCAGGCGAGCGCGCCCTCCTTGGGCTCCATGTATTTCACCGGTATGCCTTCCCAGCGCAGGTTGATGGGCGTGTCGTTCCAGGTCAGCGCCGCGACGAGCTCGCCCGACGCAAGGCCCTGCTCGACCGACGACAGATCGTTGGTGTACATGCGAAGCAGGGGCTTCTGCTCGGCCAACAGCTCCTTGAGCTCGGCGATCTGATCGAGGGTCAGGTGGTAGGGGTCCATGCCCATATAAATGGCGGTGATGAACGCCGTATCACCGGCGGCATCGATCACCGCCATCTTGCCCGCGTAGCGCTCGTCCCACAGCAGGCTGTAGGATTCCTCCTCGATGTCGACCAGATCGGTGCGGTAAGTGATCGATGTCCAGCCCCAGTCCCACGGCACGAAATAATGCTCGCCGCCGAAGATCGTGCCCGGCAGGTTCTGCATCATGGGGTAAAGATCGGGCCAGTTCGACAGGCGGGACACGTCGATCGGCTGGATCAGGCCTGCATCCTTCCATTTTTGGGTGATCGAGCTGCACGGATGGGCGAGATCGGGCTTGAATCCCGAGGCAACCTTCGCGAACGCCTCGTCTTCGTCGCCGAACAGGGTGAAGTCTGGCGATTCGCCGTATTCCTAGATATAGGCGTCGTCGAAACCGGGAAGTTCGTAGCCGCCCCAGGTGAACATCATCGCGTGATCGCTGGCAGCCCGGGCCGCGCCCGGGAACAGCGGGATTGCGGCGACGCCGATCCCGGCGGCGCCAAGCGACATTATCTCGCGGCGAGACAGGCCCATCGGGCCCCGGCCGCGTCCACCGAATTTCATGGTCATGGCAGTTTCTCCCTTGTGAAGTCTCGCAGTCCGGCGATTGAATACCGGCATCTTGGCACAATGATGGCAGATTCCGCCGTGCGGCTGCAAGCGCACCGCCGGAAAGGTCCGAAGTTTAGGGGTTTGGCCGATTCGCCGAGCGCCGCCGACGTCGTAGGATCTCGGGCGCTCGGCCCGCGCTCTAACGCCAGGTGACCGGAAAGAACGAGCCCTCGGACCAGATCTTCTTGGGCCGCTCGGTGTCGATCTGGTAATTGGTCTCGCGGACCTCGAAAAGGCGGCGGCCCAGGGCGCGGGATTCGCCGACCGGGTCGGCGGGATCGGACAGCGTGTCCGCGCGGGCGTTGCCGACACCCACGACGAAACCCGCGAAGTCGTGATGCAGGTAGCGGCAGAGCTCTTCCATATGGGTGAGCACACCGAGGCGCGACGGCAGATTGTTCTCTTCCGCGCTCATCACGACGGCGAATTTCTTGTGCTGGAAATCGCGGATCACCCGCTCGCACTCGGGATGGCCAACCGACATGCAGCAGAACGAGCGGTCGAGCATGTTCTTGAGGATGCCCGAGACGCCGTACCACCAAAGCGGGGTCGCGTAGACCCAGGCGTCCGCGGGCAGCATCTTTTCGAAGAACAGCTCCTCGAAGCGGTCGTCGATGGCGCAGCGCCCGTCGGCCTTACGGCATTCCTTGCAGTCGCGCAGGAAGCCCTGCACATAATCGGGGATGTGGACGAGTTCGGTCTCGTGGCCGGCCTCGGCGGCGCCCTCGCACAGCGCCTCCGCCAGGCGGCGGGAATTGCCGTTGCGGCGCGGGCTGCCGCATAGCGCCAGGACCTTACGCGGCGTATTGGGCTGGCTCGTCACGGCGTCCACCTTATCGTTATCGTTGCATCCCCGGTCGCGCTGGTGCCGCGTGTAAGACTCGAACTTACGACCCCAGCATTACGAATGCTGTGCTCTACCAACTGAGCTAACGCGGCCTCGCACCCCGGCTCCGGTTGTTTGAACCGGACCCGTGGCGAAAGCTAGCGCCGGGGGCGTTAACCGTCAATGAAGGTGATCGATAATTGCCCTACCGCGCTGCGCGCTGCTTGAGGGCGTTTGTGTATCCGCCCTACCGCGCTTCGCGCTGCTTGAGGGCGTGCTACTCGTTCCTCAGAAACGCGTCGGGGTCCTCGGGCAGGATCTGGCCGCCGTCGACGACGATCGCTTGGCCGGTGACGAACTTGGCCTGCTCGGAGGCGAGATAGACCATGGCATAGGCGATGTCGGCGGTTTCGCCGAGATGGCCCACAGGGATATTTTTCTCGACCGCCTTCACCCCGTCCTCGCCATAGAGCTTGACGAGGCTCGGGATCAGGATGTTGCCGGGGCTGACCGCATTCACGGTGATCCCGTCCTTGGCGAGCTCGAGCGACGCCGCCTTGATGAACGCGTTCACGCCGCCCTTGCTCGACGAATAGGCGGCGAGCCGCGCCTGGGCGACGTCGGGACCGGTGATCGACGAGGTGAACAGGATGCGATCCCCCTTCTGCTTACGCATGATCGGGATGCACAGCTTGGTCAGCAGGAAGCAGGAGCGCAGGTTGGTGTTGATGGTGTCGTCCCACACCTCGACGGGCATCTCCTCCATCAGCAGGTCGGGATAGATGCCCGCGTTGTGGCACAGGATGTCGAGCTTGCCATAGCTCTCGGCGGCAAAGGCGACGAGCGCGTTGCACTCGGCCTCGTCGCGGATATCGATCTGGCGATAAACCGCGTCGCCGCCCGCCTTGCGGATCGCCTCGGCCACCGCCTCGCCCTCGTCCACCAAACGCGACGCGCAGACTACCTTGGCACCCTCGGCGGCGAACACCGTGGCGATGCCCTCGCCGATGCCCCGGCCCGCGCCGGTCACGATGGCGATCTTACCCTCCAGATTGATGCTCATGGCTCTCGATCTCCCTTGTTGATGTTTGCCCTACCGCTCGCTGCTTGAGGGCGTTTGTTCGTCTACCCTATCGCGCTCCTGCGCGCTGCTTGAGGGCGTATTACGTCATCCGGGCCGCGCGCTCGGCGGGCGTTTCGCCCGCGTCGCCCGGCTCGATAACACCCGGGGACCCATCGTGTTCCGCGTCCAGGCCCCCGCCCGCGACCGTATCCGCCGGCTGCCCGAACGGCGAACCTGGGGGCGAGCGCCAGACCACGGCATCGAAGCCGCCACAGGCCGGGCAATGCATCGGCCAGTCGGGGACCGGCACGCCGCACTGATCGCAGATCCAGACTGGATCGGGCTGCGCGTTACTCGCCTCGAGCAGCCATCGCCGGGCCGCCTCGCGGTCGTCATACTCGCTCTCTTCCAGCTCCGCCATCAAGCGATAGATTCGGGCGGCCGGGCGTTTGGTTACGGCGGCCTCCAGGTGGCGCCGCGCAGCGCCCCACAGTTGGGCATCGAGCGCGGCCCGTGCGCCGAGCGCGTGGCTCTCGACGTCGTCCGGGTTGGCCGCAATCAGCTCTTCCACATGCTTGACCCGTTCGGCGGGTGCCGAGGCCTCAACCGAGCGCAGGAACAGGCCGCCGAGTTCGCGATGGGGACTCAACGCCCACGCGGCGGCGATGGTCTTGCGTGCGGCGGCCCCCCGTGAGGTTTCGATCTGCAGCTCGGCGGCAAGCTTGATCGCCGGCACCAGATCGGGCGCCAGCGCGATCGCTTTGCGGACGAAGCTCAGCGCGTCCCTTGGATCGTTCGCGGCCCGCGCGTCCCGAGCCCGGCCCAGCAGCAGGACGGCGCGCCGACGCGTCGCCTCGGCAGATTCGATCGCCCGGTGCTTGAGCGCGGTCGCGACCGTCGCCTCTGCATCGATCCAGGCCCCCGCGCGGGTCTGCAAATCGATCAGCGTGGTCAGCACCCACGGCGTTTCGGGCCGGAGCCGGTAGGCTCGCCGGGCAAGCTCGAGCGCCCTGGTCCGGTCGCCCGCCTTGGTCGCCTCGACAAGCAGCCCTCGCAGGCCCAGAAACTCCGTTTCCGAGCGCTCGAGCATGGCCTCGAAATAGGCCTTGGCGGCGGTCCCGTCACCCTCGAGCTGGGCGGCCTGAGCGGAGAGCAGGAGGGTGAGCGGCGGATCGCCCAGCAGGGCGTCGGCGCGCCTGGCAAGCCGGCGCGCGCCCTTCGCATCGCCCGCCGCGACCGCAACCAGGCCCCGGGTCAGGGCGCGATAGCCGCGCTGTTCGCGGCGCCGGCGGCGCGCCTCTCGAAAGCTCCTCGGGCCGTGCGAGACGAAGCGCCAGAGCTGATAGGCGCCGATCGCGAGAGCCACGACGATGGCCGCCGCGCCGATCAGCACCGCGACCGAGGTTTCGATGCGGTAGGCTTCCCACTGGAGCACGACCCGGCCGGGATGATCGGCAGCCCAGACGGTCACAAAGGCGACCGCCGCAATGACGACACAGACCAGGAAGAGCCGGATCATGGCGCCGCCGCCTGCCCCGCGCCCAGGCGATCGATCAGCAGGCGGTTTAATGCGACAAGCGCGCTATTGACCGAAAGACGCGCCCGGGCGTCGGTGAGCCAGGGCCCCGCGGCATCCGCGGCGGCGCCGCGCAGGCCCTCGAGCTCGGCCACCGCCAGTGCGAGTTCGCCGCCCATTAGCCGGGCTTCGGCCCGCGCAATCCGCGCGTCCGCCGAGTCGCCCTCGATATCGCCGCCGGTGCGCCGCACCGAGACGATTCCGGCCAGCTTCTGGAGTGTCTGATCGACCCAGCCGGCGCCTTCGGGCGCGATCGCGGCGGTGACAACCGCGCGCGCCGTGGCATCGAACCGCGCCCGCAAGGCCTGCCGGGTGGGCACGCCCGAGACCGCGCGCGCCTCAAGCGCGGCCAGCGGGCCGGCGAGAGCCGCCTCGGTGCCCGTCAATTGACGCAGGGCCGCGAGATCGGACGCGTAAGGATCGCCGCGGGCCACACTATCCTGAAGCTGGCCGAGCGCCAGCAGCAGGGCGAGCGAGCGGGTCTCGGGTTCGGGCCGGGTATCGAGCGCGGACTCGAGTCGATCGAGACGGGCAATCAGGGCCTGGAGTTCGCTCCATGCACCCGCGAGCCCGGCGGCGAGTTCGCCCTCGATCGGTCCGGCCGCGCCGGCACCGATCTCGTCGAGGCGGCCTTCGATCATGTCGAGCTGGTGGACGAGGTCGGCGATCGCGGCATCGTCGGTCAGGGCCGGCGCTTCGGCGAGGGCCTGTTCGAGTTCGCCGATGCGGGTGTCGAGCGCGGTGGGCGTCGCCCCGTCCGGCAGCGGCGCGGCAGGCGGAGCGGCATCGGCAACGACAGGCTCGGGAACCGCCGGTTCGGGTTTGGGCGCCCGCAGGGCCTCGACGGGGCCCGGCGCGGGGGCCTCTTCGGCGACCGGCGCCACGGGCTGCACATCGGGACCGATCGCCTCGATGATCACCGGCCACAGGCCGTAAAGGACGGCACCAGCGACGATGCCTGCAAATACCAGCGCACCCCAGAACCGCGCCCGGCCGCGCCGGCGCTTCGGTTGAGGCGAAAGCGCCGGATCGCCGCGATCCGATGCCGGCCCGGACGATTTCGCAGCCGTGGCCGCCGTCGCCTCGCTGGACCTTGTTTCTTCGGGCTCCACTTCGGGTGGCGTCTTGCCGGTTCGCTCCGCCGAGGGGCGCGCGGCCGTCTTGTCGACCTTCTTGCTGAATTTTTTGCCGGCGCCGTGCCGCTCGACCATCGCGTCTCTATTCCGGCTTGCTTACTAGGATCCGGGCGGAGTGTCGAGCAGGGCAAGCAGGGCGTCCTGCTCCGGCCGCTCGGCAATCAGAACCCGCCGCCACGTCAAGGCGTCCAGCGCATCGGCCGCCGCGGCACTCAGGCAGACCGCCTCGACTGCCGCCGCAGAGCCCGCGAGACCCGCCTTCTCGAGAAGAGTAACAAAGACCCCGGCGCTGCGGGGAGAGAAAAATAATGCCGTATCGATTGCGCCGGCCCGAAGGTCGCCGCACAGCGATTCGGACAGCGCCGAGCGCGCCTGCGCCTCGTAGAGGACGGCGCGGCGTACCGCAAAGCCCCGGTCCTCCAATGCGCCCGCCAGATCGCCTGCGACCTGGTTGCCCGCGGCGTGGAGAAGCATGCCCGCCTTCGGATCGAGCCGCCGGGCCACGAGCGCCGCCAGCTGGGCGACGTCGCCTTCCGCGACTTCGACCGAAGAAAACCCGCAATCCCGGGCCGCTTCGGCGCTCGCCGCGCCGACGGCGAAGACCCGCAGATCCCGGATCGCAGTGGCCGCCGCCAGGGCTCGCACGCCGTTCGCACTGGTGACCAGCAGGGCTTGAACCGCCGCAAGGTCGAGCGGCACATCCGCCTGCGGGGCGACAATTTCGAGCACCGGCTCGAGCACCGGCTCGAATCCGCGCTCGAGCAGCCTGTCCGCGACGCGGCGGGCATCATGTCGAGGCCGGGTAATCAGGACGCGGCGGACCATCGCCCCGATCATTCCATCGCGTCGAAAAAGTCCGCGCCGGCCTTTTCGCGCAACTCCAGCCCCAGCTCCGCACCCATATACTGGGCACGCTGCCGATGACCCAACCGCTCGCCATCGAACCTGCGCCGGCCGTCGGGGGTCACCAGCAGGGCACGCAAATGCAGCCCATCGGCGCCATCGAGCTCGGCCAAGGCCGCGATCGGTGTGCGGCACGACCCGCCGATCGCCGCCAGCAGGGCGCGCTCGGCGGCGACCCGGCTCCAGCAGTCGTCGTCGTTCAACGGCGCGAGGTAGGCCTGCGCGCTGCGATCGTCCACCCGGCATTCCACGCCGATGGCACCCTGGGCGATGGCGGGCAGCATTTCGTCGGTCTCCAGAATCCCTGCGGCATCATGCGCCCGGCCCAGACGCTTGAGGCCGGCGATCGCGAGCAAGGTGGCATCGGCCGCGCCCGCGGCCAATTTCCGCAACCGGGTCTCGACATTGCCCCGAAGGGTGACGATCGCAAGGTCGGGCCGGCGCATCAGGAGCTGAGCGCGACGCCGGGGCGAGGCAGTCCCGACCCGGGCGCCCGGGGGCAGCTCCGCAAGCCGCGTCACGCCGTCGGCAATCAGCGCGTCGCGCGGGTCCTCCCGGGGCAGCAGGCACGGGACCGCGAGGCCCGGCGGCAGCCAGGCTTCCATGTCCTTCATGGAATGAACCGCGAGATCGATCCGGTTTTCCAGCAGCGCGGTCTCGATCTCCTTGACGAACAGGCCCTTGCCGCCGATCTCGGTAAGCGGCACGTCCGGCGCCAGATCGCCCGCCGTCTTGATGACCTCGATCGCCACGGCACCCGCCGCCGCGAGCTGCTCGTGGGCGGCCGCGAGGCGGGTGCGCACTTCCTCGGCCTGGGCGCGCGCCAGCGCGCTGCCCCGGGTGCCGATGCGAAGAATCGGCGCGGCGGTCATGACCGGGCGGATCGGGTGGCGGGTTTCATGGCCGCAAGGCTTAACACAGGTGAAAGCTGGCGGACAGCGGCCAGCGCGGGTTAAAGTCGCGGTGGCAAGGCGACCCGAACCGACCCGATACGGTATCCCATGAACGTGCTCGGCATCGAGACCAGCTGCGACGAAACCGCCGCCGCAATCGTGCGCGACGACAAGACGGTCTGCGCCGACCTCGTGCTGTCGCAGATCGACGAGCACCGGCTCTATGGCGGCGTGGTGCCCGAGATCGCGGCGCGCGCCCATATCGAGCATCTCGACCGGTTGATCGCCGCCGCGATGGACGAGGCCGGTCTCGCGTTCGAGGCGCTCGACGCCGTGGCGGCGACTGCGGGACCCGGGCTGATCGGGGCCGTGATGGTGGGCTTGACCATGGGCAAGGCGATCGCCGCGGTCCACGATTTGCCGCTCGTCGCGGTCAACCACCTCGAGGGTCACGCGCTCTCGGCACGCCTGGTCGAGGACCTGGACTTTCCCTACCTGCTGTTGCTGGTCTCGGGCGGCCATTGCCAGCTTCTCGTGGTCGAAGGGGTTGGCCGCTACCGCCGGCTCGGCACAACCATCGACGACGCCATCGGCGAGGCCTTCGACAAGGCCGCAAAGCTCCTGGGGCTGGACTATCCGGGCGGCCCGGCCATCGAACAGGCGGCACGGTCGGGCGACGGGAGCGCCATCGCGCTTCCCCGCCCCCTGCTGGGCCGCCCGGGTTGCGACTTCTCCTTCTCGGGCCTGAAGACGGCGCTTCGCCACGCTGTCGAGGCGCAAGGCCGGGCGGCGCTTTCGAACCAGGCGCGCGCCGATTTCGCGGCGTCGTTTCAGCAGGCCGTCGGCGACGTCACGATCGATCGCACCGATGCAGCGATCGAGATGGCCGGCACGCTCCGCCCGACCGGTCGGTCGGCGCTCGTGGTCGCCGGCGGGGTCGCCGCCAACGGCTATTTGCGCACACGTCTCGCCGATCTCGCCGAGCGGCGCGGCCTGCGGCTGGTGTTGCCGCCATCGCGGCTGTGCACGGACAACGCCGCGATGATCGCCTGGGCGGGGATCGAGCGCTTGCGAGAGGGCTTACGCGACGGGTTGGACGCGCCGCCCCGGGCGCGTTGGCCCCTCGATCCGGATGCCGTGGCGCCCGCCGGGATGGGCCGGCCCGGCCGGCTCGGAGCCAAGGCGTGACCCGATTGCAGCGGATCGGCATCGTCGGCGCCGGCGCCTGGGGCACGACGTTGGCAGCGCTCGTTGCACGCAGCGGGCGCGATGTAACGATCTGGGCGCGCGAGCCCGACGTCGTCGAAGGCCTCAACGCGCGCCACGAGAACCCGCGCTTCCTGCCCGGGGTTGCCCTTGACCCGGCCCTGCACGCCGTCCGCGAGCTGGCGGATCTCGGCACCACGGATGCGATCCTCTTTGCGACGCCCGCGCAATATTGCCGCGCCGTGGCGGGCGAACTCGCCGCCCACCTGTCGCCCGGCGTCCCCTGCGTGATTTGCGCCAAGGGCATCGAGCAGATGAGCGGCGCGCTGATGAGCGAGGTGCTCGACGAATGCCTGCAGACGCCAAGGCTCGCGATTCTCTCGGGCCCCACCTTCGCCACCGAGGTCGCCCGGGGATTGCCGACCGCGGTCACCCTCGCCTGCAGCGATGGCGAACTTGGCCGGGCCCTGGTTGCATTGCTGGGCTCGGCGACGTTCCGGCCCTATCTCACCGACGATATCGTCGGCGCCCAGGTCGGCGGCGCCGTGAAGAACGTGCTCGCGATCGCCTGCGGCATCGCGCAGGGCCGCGGCCTGGGCGACAACGCGCGCGCGGCGCTGATTACCCGTGGATTCGCCGAGATGGCCCGTCTGGGTGCCGCGCTCGGCGCCCGGCCTGAAACGCTGACCGGGCTGTCGGGGCTCGGCGATCTGGTGTTGACCTGCGCCGGGGAGCAGTCTCGAAACATGTCGCTGGGCCTGGCGCTGGGTGCCGGGCGCGCTCTGAGCGCTGTCCTGGCGGAACGCGAATCCGTCGCGGAAGGCGTGGCGACCGCCGCAGTGCTCACGGCGCTTGCAACCGATCACGGCGTCGAAATGCCGATCGGAGAGGCGGTCGACCAAATTCTCCATCACGGCGCCGACATCGATACGGCGATCGGCGCTCTGCTCGCCCGGCCGTTTTCCGCCGAAGCGGGCGCGCTGGTCGGGCCGCAAACAGGGACGGCGTAGAGAGATCCGGCCATGACCATCCGGATGCCCGAGACATTCACCCACCACGCGGACGAGCTTTCGAACGTTACGCTGCACTACCTGCGCGAGGGCAGCGGCCCGCCGCTCCTGCTGGTTCACGGCTGGCCGGGTTTCTGCTGGGAGTGGCGCAAGAATATCGGGCCGCTGGCGGAGCATTTCGACGTCATCGCACCGGACATGCGGGGCTTCGGCGATTCGACCAAGCCGCCGCTTGATCGTGTCGACCTCTATTCCACGGAGCATGTCATCGCCGACTTCGTCGAGCTGCTCGACCGCCTCGGGCTGGAGACGATTTATCTCTGCGGCCACGACTTCGGCTCCGAGGTGGTCCACAAATTCATCCGCCGCCACCGGGACCGGGTGGCGGCTGCGGCGATCCTCAACCCGGCCGTGCCCGGTTGGGGCGAGCGATATATCCGGCGGTTCGAGGAATCCTGGTATTTCATGTTTCACCAGCTCGATCTCGCCGTCGAGCTGGTGGGCGCGAGTCGGGAGACCTGCCGGGCCTATTTCAAGCACTGGCTAAGCCATTGGTCGGCGGACCCCGACCTTTTCACCGACATCGAGATCGACGTCTATACGGACACCTTCATGAAACCCGGCAATATCCACGGCGGCTTCAATTTCTACCGGGTCCGGGATTTCTGGAAGGAGATCGATTCGACGATCTCGGATTGCCCCATGACATTCCTGCAAGGCATGAAGGATCCCATCGCGCCCGCCGCGTGGACCGACCTCGTTACCCACTGGTACAACAACTACACGATCGAGTACGTTCCCGACGCCGGCCATTTCCTGATGTGCGAAACGCCGGAGATTTTGAATGCGCGCCTGATCGAGGGCTTCCTCGGCGACGGCTGAAACACACACGAGCCACGAGAAACGGGAGAGTCCGGATGGCACGACTGGCGAATAAATCGGCGATCATCACGGGCGGTTCGGGCGGAATCGGCCGGGCGGCGGGCGCGACCTTCGCGAGAGAGGGCGCCAACGTTCTGCTCGTCGATATCGACGAGGAGGCGCTCAAATCCGCCGTCGAGGAGGCGGGCGGCAACCAGGTGAGCTATACGGTCGCCGACGTGAGCGATCCGGCCCAGTCCGAGGCCTATGTCGCCACCGCGCTCGAGCGCTACGGCGCGGTCGACATCGCGCTGCTGAACGCCGGCATCGAAGGCGAGATGGCGCCGATCACCAAGTTGAGCGTCGAGGGTTACGATAAGATCATGGCGGTCAACGCCCGGGGCGTCTTCCTCGGCCTGAAATTCGCCATGGCGGCAATGGCCGGGACAGGGGGAAGCATCGTGATTACCTCGTCGGTCGCAGGCGTTATCGGCACGCCGAAGATCGCAGCTTATACGGCGAGCAAGCATGCCGCAGTCGGGCTGATGCGCTCGGCCGCGCTCGAGGGCGCGCGCAACAAGATCCGGGTCAATTCGATCAACCCGGCCCCGGTCGATACCCGCCTCGCCCGGGGTCTCGAAGAGGGCTTCAGCCCCGACGACCCCGCCAAGGCGCGGGAGTCGATGATCCGGGCCATCCCGGCCCGGCGCTACGCCGAGCCGTCCGAAATCGCCGACATGATGCTGTTCCTGGCCTCGGACGAGAGCCGCTACTGCACCGGCGGCGTCTACATGATCGACGGCGGCCTGACGACCGCGTAAAGAGTGAGCCCGATGCATTTTGTTGCCCACTGTACGGACAAGCCGGGAAGCACCGATCTCAGGGCCGGCGTTCGGCCCGACCATATCGAGTGGATCGGGGATCACGTGGATCAGATTCAGGTCGCCGGACCCTTGCTCGACGACGGCGGGAGCCCGATCGGCTCTCTCCTGATCGTCGAGGCGGAAAGCCGGGAACGGGCCGCCGCCCTGCTGGCCGCCGATCCCTACGCCAAGGCCGGTCTGTTTCAAACCGTGACGATCACCCCATGGAAATGGGTGATCGGGCAGCCGGATAACTAGGAGACAACGATGAACTACTGGCTGATGAAGGCCGACCCCGAGACCGACTGGTCGTGGGACGAACAGGTGGCCGACGACGTGACCTACTGGGACGGCGTGCGGAACGCCCAGGCCCAGAACAACATGAAGGCGATGAAGCTCGGCGACCGGGTGTTCTTCTACCATTCCCAGAAGGAAAAGCGGATCGTCGGACTCGTCGAAATCGTCAAGGAATTCTATCCCGATCATACGGACAAGACGGGCAAATACGGTATGGTCGACATCAGGACCGTCGGGCCGCTCAAAACACCGGTGACGCTCAAGCAGATCAAGGACGATCCGCGCTTGCAGCATCTCTCGCTGGTCCGCCAGTCGCGCCTGTCGGTCAGCGCGATCGACGCCAAGGCCTGGAAAATCATCTGCGCCATGGGTGGCGTCAAGCCGTGAGCAACGCGCGGCCGGAGGCTGAGCCGGCGGCCGTCTTGACGGGCGAAACGCTCTGCGCCGTCGCCGACATCGCGCCGGGTCATTCGAAGGGCTTTCGCGTCGTGGGCCAGACCAGCCCGGTTGCGATTTTTCTCGTCCGGCCCAGGGACGCGGGTGCGGGTGAAATCTACGGCTACGTCAACCAGTGCGCCCACCGCTCGATGCCGCTCGAATGGGTCGAGGACGAGTTTCTCGACGACGCGCGCGAGACCACCATTTGTGCGACCCACGGCGCTCTGTTCCGGATCGCGGACGGCGTTTGCGTCGGCGGCCCTTGTCCGGGAAAGAGCCTGCAGGCCGTCGCCCTCGAGGTGCGCGACGGCGTGGTCCACGTCAAGCAGCCGCCCCGCTACCGCTAGAGCCGGGCGCCCCGGCCTTGCCCGTGCGGCACGATCCGCAGATAATCCACCCGGAACGCGGCGGATCAACCGCCGGGCTATGAACTGGGAGATGGTGAACCTGCTCATGTCCAGCCACGACATTTTCCCCGTGCCCGCCAATCTGGCCAAAACGGCGTGGTGCGACGACGCGACCTACCGGGAGATGTATGCCCGCTCGATCGAGGACCCTGAAGGCTTCTGGGCCGAGCAGGCGGAGCGACTCGACTGGATCCAGACATGGTCGAGGGTGAAAGACGTCGATTTTACGGGCGACGTGCGCATCCGCTGGTTCGAGGGGGCCAAGCTCAACGCCTGCGTGAACTGCATCGACCGCCACCTGCCCGCGCGGGCCGAGCAGACCGCGATCCTCTGGGAGGGCGACGACCCGGCGGACGACGCCGCGATCACCTATGGGGAGCTTTACGAAAAGGTCTGCCGGCTGGCCAACCTCCTGAAAGCGCAAGGGGTGGCCAAGGGCGACCGGGTAACGATCTACATGCCGATGATCCCCGAGGCGGCCTACGCCATGCTCGCTTGCGCCCGGATCGGCGCGGTTCATTCGGTGGTGTTCGGCGGCTTCTCGCCCGATTCGCTGTCCGGGCGCATCCACGACTGCGAAAGCAACTGCGTGATCACCGCCGACGAGGGCGTGCGCGGCGGTAAAACCATCCCGCTCAAGGCCAATGCGGATGCGGCGCTCGAGCGGTGCCCGACGGTAAAGTCGGTCATCGTGATCAAACGAACCGGCGGCGAAATCGGTTGGGTCGAGGGCCGCGACGTCTGGTACGAGACGGGGACCGCGGCGCAGGCGGCCACGTGCCCGCCCGAGCCGATGGACGCCGAGGACCCGCTTTTCATCCTCTACACCTCGGGCTCGACGGGCAAGCCCAAGGGGGTGATGCACACCACCGGCGGCTACCTGCTGTTTGCCGCGATGACCCACCAGTACGTCTTCGACTATCACGACGGCGACGTTTACTGGTGCACCGCGGACGTCGGCTGGGTCACGGGCCACACCTATATCGTCTACGGCCCGCTCGCCAACGGTGCGATCACCCTGATGTTCGAGGGCGTGCCCAATTACCCCGACTCCTCGCGTTGCTGGGAGGTCGTCGACAAGCACGAGATCAATATTTTCTACACCGCGCCGACCGCGATCCGCGCGCTGATGCGTGAGGGCGACGGACCGGTTACGAAGACGTCACGCGCCTCGCTGCGCCTCCTGGGCTCGGTCGGCGAGCCGATCAATCCCGAGGCCTGGCTGTGGTACTACAACGTGGTCGGCGACGGGCGCTGCCCGATCGTCGATACCTGGTGGCAGACCGAGACCGGCGGCATCCTGATCACGCCCCTGCCAGGCGCGACCGCGACCAAACCGGGCTCGGCAACCCGGCCGTTCTTCGGGGTTTCGCCGATGATCGTGGATTCCGAGGGCGCGGAGCTTGAGGGCGAATGCCAAGGACTGCTCTGCATGGCGGAGTCCTGGCCTGGCCAGATGCGCTCGCTCTACGGCGATCACGACCGCTTCGTGGCGACCTACTTCTCGCAATACCCCGGGCGCTACTTCACCGGCGACGGCTGCCGGCGGGACGGGGACGGCTACTACTGGATCACCGGCCGGGTCGACGACGTGATCAACGTCTCGGGCCACCGCATGGGGACCGCGGAGGTGGAAAGCGCGCTGGTCGCCCACCCCGCGGTCTCGGAAGCCGCGGTGGTCGGCTATCCCCACGACATCAAGGGCCAGGGGATCTACGCCTATGTGACCCTGACCGAGGGTATCGAACCCTCCGAAGAACTCCGCGGCGAGCTGGCCAAATCGGTGCGCAAGGATATCGGCCCGATCGCGACCCCCGATCTGATCCAGTGGGCGCCCGGCCTGCCCAAGACCCGCTCGGGCAAGATCATGCGCCGGATCCTGCGCAAGATCGCGGAGAACGACTACGGCAATCTGGGCGATACCAGCACGCTTGCCGACCCCACGGTCGTCGAGCATCTGGTCGAGAATCGCATGAACCGGTAGGGTCCTCGCGGGCGTTCAGCGCACCGCGACCTTGCAGAAATGGTTGGCGCGGGTGAGCGCGTCGCAAAAGAACTGCGCGGCAGTTTCGTCCGTGAAGGGCGCGGCAAGCAGGCGGACGAAGCCCTCTTCGCCGCCGAGCGCGACGCCGTCGAGCAAGGGATCCAGACCGTCGAACATAGCGCCATGATAGGCGGCGAGCCGGTCCCATTCCCGCGCGGCGGCATCCGCAGTGCGGAACGAGGCGAGATGAACCGCCACCTCGCCGGCCTCGGGTGGCTCGGGCTTCGCCTCGGGGACGGGCATCACGAAGGTTTCATCGGACCCCGCATCGAGGGCGGCACCTTCGGGCACGGATAGGGCCGCAACCTCGACCGCGCCGGGATCTAGGGCCGGCATGGCCGGCTCGGGCGTTTCTCCGGCGGGCACGAGGAGCTCGAACAATGCGGCCAAAGGATCGTCGGGCTCGGGCTCGGGCAGGGACTCGGCCCCGGCCGGCGGTGCATCGGGCGCTTCGGGACCGAACAGGTCGGACGGCGGGTCGCCGTAGCCCGCGCCTTCGCGCCCGGTCGCATAGCCCGCCTCGACCGGGTATTCCGCGCGCAGGTTCCAGGTCGCCTGGGCCGCCTCATACCAGCGCAACGCCTCGGCGTAATCCTGGGGCACGCCCAGGCCGTGCTCGTAGAGATAGGCGAGGCTCGCCTGGGCGGCATCGTTGCCCCGCTCCGCAGAGATTCGATACCACGCGGCGGCTTCCGCGTAGTCCTGGGAAACCAGAACGCCCCGCTCATAGAGCGCGCCGACATGGAACGGAGCCAGGGCGTCGCCGCCTTCGGTCGCGCGTGCGTACCAACGCAGCGCCTGATCAAGATTCTGACGCACCCCCAAGCCCTTTTCGTAGACCTGGCCCAGCGCCGTCTGGGCACCCAGATCGCCGGCGCTCGCCATATCGGTCAGTTGCTCGAGGGTGCGCAGCTCATGACCGGGCGGCGAACCGCAGGCGGCGATCGTCAATGCAAGCAGAAGGCCGAGCGCCGTACTGCGCCAGCGTCCGGCCATCGCTTCGAGAGCCCGTGCCATCGGGTCGGTGTCCGTCGGGTTGAACGTCGAGCCTAGCGCGCGGACCTAGGGGTTGGCCAGAGCCGTTTCGGGTGGACCCAGCGTCAGCGGGTCGTCGCACCAGCCCGCCCGCCGGCCGCCGTCATAGGCTCGCGCCAATCCGGCGGCGATCAGGAGACCCGCGAGGCCGACACCCTCGGGCGTGGTCACATCGGCCACCACCCGCCCGGCATATTTGCCGTAGGCGATTTCGATCAGACGCACCGGCGCACCGTCGATCCGCGCGACGAGGTAATCGCGGGCTTGCTCGGCGAGCGCGCGCTCGCGGGCGCAATCGCCACGCAACTCGGGTGCGACGACGCCCAGGAGCCGAACGAATGTTTCGATCTCCTGTCCGAGCCAGATCCGAGCCCGGACCTCCAAGGTATCGCCGTCGACGACCCGGACGACCGTCGCCGGGATCGGTCCCGCAAGCGTGTCGCCCGCCAACGCAGGGCGCGCCAGAACGACGGCGAGGAGGACGATCAGCAAGAGCACGGCGATGGTGGCAAGGACGGCAAAGAGGCCTGTGCGGGCGGAATGGCGCCACCGTCGCAGGAGAACGCCCGCGCATGGCTCGAACCCGGGGCCATAGTGGGATCGGAAAATCGACGAAGCAGTTATTACCATATACATCTATAACGATTAATAAAAATTGATTAATAATCTTAAGATAGCATACGGAAATGATAAAACAAGTCCGTTTACACTCCGGACTCATGCCGGGCGCCTGCCGATGGGGCGCGGCGTCCGTCTCACGATCCCCGTTCGGGTACGCTCAGAAGTCGGTGGTCCGGCCCTTGTGCTGCCAGTCGCCATAGCGGGTCGGCTCGGGCCCTTTTGCGCCCCCCGTCTCGCCCGGCGGCTGCTCGACCAGTGCGGGCTTGTGGCGTGGGATTTTGCGCTTGGCGGACGGCACTTCGGTTTCGCCTGCTCCGCCGCCGTCAACCTCGCGTTCGAGGCCGGTCTTCCGGGTTGGATCCGTCATGCTCAGCGGCTATCCAAATCGTTGCGGCGAGGCACCTGGCCAATTCGCCTCTTCGGGGCCTTCGGGCCGGCCCCGAGGAGCACGAACAAGCCCCGAGGAGCACGAACAAGATGACGGAACGTCCATCACGGGCCATGGAATTCTCCCTGAAGAGCGGCCAGTCGTTCGAGTTTCTATCCAAGAGCCGCGCGCCCACCAAGCCCGGCGGATCGCATTCCTCCTAGAGCAGCATGGGATCCTTGTCGGGCAGTGCTTCCCATTCGTCCCAAGGCGTTTCCCGACCCGGCCAGCCGACCTTCTCGAAGTGAAACGGCCAGGCGCTTTGTACCCAGTCGCGCGTCCAGGCGTAGAGTTCGGCATCGAAACCGCTTTCCAGCTCGCTTTGCCGCACCCAAAGATGGCCCTGCGCCTCGTGGCCCGCCTTGAGCGACGGGTAAACGTAGACACAGCCCCGTTCGATGCTCTCGTCGGGGCTCATCACGGCATAGGAGAACGCCGCGCGATAGCCCCAGCTTTGCTCCACCCAGCCGATGTCGATGATTGCGTCCTCGAGCGTAAAGCCCTCTGGCCAGGTTTGGCCAGGCACGGCATGGGCCATGAGATGTTCCACGCTCGACATATAGGCGTCATAGTCCTTCATAATCAGCGGGTAACCCAGCGGAACCAGCCGGAATCCGCC
Source organism: Alphaproteobacteria bacterium (assembly GCA_965198325.1). GTDB lineage: Bacteria > Pseudomonadota > Alphaproteobacteria > UBA828 > JAPUJA01 > CBDAPE01. The sequence continues at coordinate 80,844 of CBDAPE010000014.1, forward strand.
AGCCTCGACCACGGTGGGAACCTCGAAGCTGTCGGGTACGAGTTTTCGGGGGAACATGGGTATCTCCTTTTCGGGGCCGGGTCAGTGCCCGGCGAGGAACGCAGCGAGGTCGGTGCGCCGGAGCGTGCAATCGACGATCCGCCAACGACGCAACGCAACTCCGGCCCGTGGAGCGAGTTCCTGATCGACGGCATCGAGCTCGGGGCAATAGCGCAAGCTACCAAGTGCAAAGGCGAGTATGCCTTCTCGCGCCGGGATCGTCGAGAGCCCGATACGCCAGGCCCCGCGCCGGCCCGGGCGGCGGCCGTAGGCCAGCTCACAATCGAGGTAGGGAGCCAGCGCGGCAGGCGAAGGAGAGCTGGCGAGATCGGCCAGATAGCGTCCACGTGGCAGGGTTGCCACACGGTCGCGCGCGATCATGAAGCGGTCGCCGGACGCCACAAGGATGCGCTCGGGCGTGCCGGGCCCCCCATCGCAACGGAGCGTGAGAAACCGCCCGCCGCCATCGTCCACGCGCCGCCAATGCTCCACAAAGGCACCGCCCGGCTCCTCCTCGATCATCCGCGGGCCCTTGAAGCTGCACACCCCGACATCGACATCAACGGCGTCGCCCCGGCCCTGCTGATAGTCGAAATGCCGGTGCCAGGTGACCCGGTTGCCGGTCATGGTTGTGTGACCGGCGAAGCCCATGCGCGCCATGAGCGCGCGCAGGCTCACCGTGGAAAGGCCATCGAGCGATGCACCCGCGGGAAAGCGCTTCTGACCGGCGGGGACGCGCAAGTCGGCAAACAGGGTCGGGCCCTGCATATAGAAGACCCGCGTGGTGTGATCGCCGGTTCCGTCGGCAAACTCGATCGCGCCGCGCCGCCACAGGCCGCGCAACCGGGCGGGCACGGGCGGCGTCATAGGATCGCCCGATCCTAGACCGGGGCGTTTTCGAGCACGATGCGCTCGCGCCGAAAGAGCCTGCCCGCTTCCGGGTCGTCGAGCTCGCGGGCGAAGCGATGGCCGGCGAAGACGGCGAGGTTGAGCGGCCCCGGCGCCTGGCAATCGCCGATTCGCGCGAGCTGGCGAATGCCCGCGCCCTCCACGGCCTCCCGATCGGCGACGAGCGCCTGGTAGAGCGAATCCTCCGGCACGCGGCCCGCAACCAGAACGACAGACGCGCAGGCGAGCGTATCGCGCCGGTCCGTGTAGACGCAGGCCAGCTCGACGCCGTTGCCGCCGATGTTCACCATGTTGCGGTTGGCGAGGATCTCGATGTCTTGTTCGAGCAGGCGGGTGACGATCAGGGCCTGCTCTTCCGTGACTTCAGCCCAGTGGCCGATCTGGGTCGCCGGGGTGACGAGCGTGACCTCTTTGCCCTGGGCGCGGAGCTGTTCGGCAATCACGCTGCCCATGTAGTAGTGATCGTCGTCGAACACGACGACCGGGCCAGGGACGTCGCGGCCTTCGAAGACGTCGTCGGGGGTGAACACGGTCGCACCCTCCGAGCCGGGAATCGCCACGCGGTTGGTCAGCGCGATGCCGTCGCGCCGCCACAGTGCGCCTGTGGCGAGGGCCAGGACCTCCGCGCCGTAACCGAGCACATCGTCTTCCGACAGCGCGGTGTTCAGGTGGAGCTCGACATTCTTCAGCTTGCCGATCTGGATGTCGCGATAGGAGGCGACCCGGGCCCAGGCCGCGAGACCCGGCAGGCGCGCCTCCCAGGCGACGCGGCCGCCCACGTCCGGACCCGCCTCGACAAGATGGACGTCATAACCCCGCACACCAAGCGCGCGGGCAGCTTCCAGCCCGGCGGGCCCGGCACCCACGATCAGCACCCCGTCGTCGGAGCCCTTGGGCTCGATATATTCGGGATGCCAGCCGCGGCGCCATTCCTCTCCCGATGTCGGGTTCTGGGTGCAGCGGATCGGGCCACCGGTGATCGACTGGGCAAGACAGGCGTTACACCCGATGCATTCGCGGATGTCCTCGGGCCTACCTTCCTCGATCTTCCTGGGTAGGAAGGGGTCGGCGATCGAGGGCCGGGCCGCACCGATGATGTCGAGCACGCCCCGCGTGACCTGATCGACCATCGTGTCCGGCGAGGTGAAACGCCCGACACCGACCACGGGCTTGGTCGTTTTTGCCTTGGCGAAGCGAAGGAAGGGTTCCTGGTAGGCTTCCGGGCGGAAGCGCGACGTCGCTATTTCGTGAGTCCATTCGGCGATATTGAGGTCCCACAGATCGGGCAGCTTGCCGTAGGTCTCGAGCACGGCTGTGCCCTCCTCCTGCCAGGACAGGCCCTCGGGCGGGGCTTCCTCGTCGACCGCAAAGCAGCAGGCGACGGCCGCGGCATCACCCGCCGCCTCTTTGCTGTCCTCGATCAACTCGCCCAGCAGGCGCATGCGGTTTTCGATCGAGCCGCCATATTCGTCGCTGCGCCGGTTGGTTCGCCGGGACAAGAAATGGGCGGGCAACGCGTAGCCGTGGGAGGCGTAGACATAGACGAGGTCGAAGCCCGCGGCAATCGCGCGGCGCACGCCCTCGACCCGCCAGCGCCGGAATTCGCGAATGTCGTCGAGGTCCATCTCCCGGGTAAAGACCGGCTCTATGTCGACGAAGGTCGGCAATGTCGACGGGCCGATCGGGACTTCCCAAGTGTGGCGGTTGGAGTTCGACGCGCCGTTATGGACAAGCTCGATCCCGGCCAGCGCCCCGTGCTCGTGCACCGCATCCGCAAACAGGGCGAGCCTCGGGATGTCACTGTCGTCCCACAGCCGCGGCGAGGAAATCGGCATGGAGTCGCCCGAGGGGTGGATCACCACCTGTTCGGTGCAGACCACACCCCAGCCGCCCTCCGCCTTGATCCGCCGGAATGCAGCATCGCCGTGGGGCGAATCGATGCCGAGACCATTGCAGTGGGGACCTGGTAGAATCGGTTCTTGGCCGTCTTCGGGCCGATCCTGACCGGCTCGAACAGAATGTCGTAGCGCGGATCGCGGGTCATCTCCGCCTTCTCCCCTGGCTGCGTATTATGGCCCCGACGATAGCCCCCGGGAGATCGCGAGTCGACGGGCCCGGGCCTCGTTGCGGGATTATTCCGCGGCGATAGCGCTGCCCAACGCGATGCGCTCGCGCCGGACCGTCACGGCCGTATCCGGCTCGTCAAGCTCGCGGGCGAAGAGATGGCCCGAGCGGACCGCAGCCTGGATCGGCCCCGGCGCCCGGCAATCGCCGAGCCGGGCGAGGGTGCGGATACCGGCTGCGTCGAGCGCGGCCTTGTCGGCGGCGAGCGATTTGTAGAGCGTATCGTCGGGCAGCCTTGAAGCGACCAGCACGACGGATTTGCAGGCCAGGGTTTCCTGCTTGCCGGTATAGACGCAGGCGAGCTCGACCCCGTTTCCGCCGATATTCGCGATATTGCGGTGGCAGATGATTTCGATTCCCAGCTCGAGCATCTGGGCCTGGATTGCGGGCTGCTCAAGGGTCAACTCGGTCCATTTCCCGACCTCGCCCTCGGGTGTTACCAGCGTGACTTCCTTGCCCTCGGCGCGTAGCGCTTGCGCGATGACACCGCCCATGTAGTAGTGGTCGTCGTCGAACACGACGACGGGTCCGGGAATATCGCGGCCTTCGAACACGTCGTCGGGCGTGAACACGGTCTCGCCGTCGGAACCGGGCAGCGTCGCCAGGTTGCTGTGGGAAACCCCGTCGCGCCGCCAGCGGGAGCCGCTCGCGATCGCCACCACCTCGGCGCCGTAGCCGAGCACGTCCTTCGTCGAGAGCTCGGTGTTCAGGTGAACCTCGACGTTCTTCATCTTGCCGATCTGAATGTCGCGGTAGCTCGCCACCCGGCCCCAGGCGGCTAGGCCCGGCAGGCGGGATTCCTTGGCGACCCGGCCGCCGATTTCACCCGCCGCCTCGACCAGATGGACGTCGTAGCCACGCGCGCCCAGCGCCCGGGCGGCTTCGAGCCCCGCCGGGCCCGCGCCCACGATCAGCACGCCGTCGTCTGAGCCCTTGGGATCGATGGTCTCGGGGTGCCAGCCGCGCCGCCACTCCTCGCCCGCCGCCGGGTTCTGGGTGCAGCGGATGGGCGCGGACGCGAATTCCATGGCGAAGCAGATGTTGCACCCGATGCATTCGCGGATGTCCTCGTTGCGCCCTTCTTCGATCTTTTTGGGGAGGAAGGGGTCGGCGATCGAGGGCCGGGTCGCGCCGATGAAGTCGAGAATGCCCCGATTGATCTGGTCGATCATGGTGTCGGGCGAGGTAAACCGTCCGACGCCGACCACGGGCTTGGTGGTCTTCTGCTTGACGAACGCGACGTAGGGTTCCTCGTGGGCCTCGGGAAAGAGCCGCGAGGTGGCGACCGCCTGGGTCCATTCGCTGACCCCGACGTCCCAGATGTCGGGCACTTCGGCGAAGCTCTCGACCACGCCGACGCCCTCCTCCTCCCAGGCGACGCCGACCGGGCCCATCTGGTCGTCGACACCGAAGCGGATGGCGAGCGCGGTATCGTCGCCGATCGCCTCGCGGGTGTCGTCCAGCAGCTCGCCGATGAGGCGCATACGGTTATCCACACTGCCGCCGTATTCGTCGGTCCGGTGGTTGGTGCCGCGGCTCAGAAAATGGTGCGGCAGCGAAAACATGTGGTCGCAATAGACATAGACGATGTCGAACCCTGCGCGCACCGCGCGCTTGGCAGCGTCGGCATGCCAGCGGCGGAACTCGCGAATGTCGTCGAGGTCCATTTCCTGGGTCATCCAGGGGTCATAATCGTGCATCGTCACCTGGCTCGACGGACCGAGCGGCGCCTCGCGGGAAAAGCGGTTCGAGACTCCCCGGCCGTTGTGGCAAAGCTCGACCCCGGCCAGCGCGTCGTAGTCGTGCACGGCTTCGGTAAACAACGAAAGCTGGCGCACGTCATCGTCGTTCCACAGCCGCACCTCGGGCAGCGGCCAGGCGTCGGACGTGGGATGGATCGAACATTGCTCGGTGTTGACTACCGCCCAGCCGCCCTCGCCCTTGGTACGACGAAACGCCGCGTCGGACCGGGGCATGTTGTTTCCCATGCCGTCGCAATGGGGCACCTGATAAAAGCGGTTTTTGGCCGTCTTCGGGCCGATCTTTACGGGCTCGAACAGAACGTCGTAGCGCGGATCGCGGGCCATGTCTTATCATCTCCTCTGGTCGCCAGGCTTTCCTACGCCCGACGATAGACCCCGGGAGGAGCTGAGTCGACGGACGCAGGCAAAAAAGGCGCTCCCGCGCGGAGAGCGCCTTTGGATGAGGCTGTCGTCCGCCTCTCAGACGACGGTGATTTCGTGTTCCAGATTGACCCGCTCGAGCTTGTAGGAGACGTCAGGCTGGGGGCCGGCATCGAGCTCGCGCGCGAACTTGTGCCCGCCGTGGGTCGCGGCCTGGATCGCGCCCGGCGAGAAGCAATCGCCGATCCGCGAGAGGGTCGTAATTCCTGCTTCCTCGAGCGCCGCCGGATCGGCCGCAAGCGCACGGTAGAGCGCGTCGTTGGGCAGCCGCGAGCCGACCAGGACCGTCGAACTGCAGGGGATCGTGCGGGTGCCCTTGTCGGCGTAGAGATGGACGATGTCGACGCCGTTGCCGCCGATGTTCGTGATGTTGTGATTGGTAATCACCTCGATGCCGAGCCCGTGAATCCGCGCCATGGTGAATTCGAACTCGAGCGTGTTCTCGCTCCAGCGGGAGAGCTCCATCAAGGGCGTCACGATGGTCACTTCGTTGCCCTCCGCATGCAGCTTCTCGGCGATTACCGTGGCCATGTAGTAGTGATCGTCGTCGAACACGACGACCGGGCCTTTGACCTCGGCGCCCGCCATGACGGCGTCGGGCGTGAACACGTTGGCGCCGTCGGAACCGGGGATCGCATGCTGGTTGGTGTGGGAGCAGCCGTCCTGGCGCCAGCCCGCGCCGGTGGCAACGACCACGACCTCGGCACCGTATTCGAGCACGTCCGCAGCCGAGAGTTCGGTGTTGAGGTGAACCTCGACATTCTTCATCTTGCCGATCTGGATGTCGCGGTAGGAGGCAACCCGGCCCCAGGCGGCAAGCCCGGGCAGACGAGATTCGCGAGCCGCCCGACCGCCCACTTCCGGCCCCGCCTCGACCAGATGGACGTCGTAGCCCCGCTGGCCCAGCGCCCGGCTGCACTCGAGCCCGGCGGGCCCGGCGCCGATTACGAGCACGCCGTCGTCGGAACCCTTTTCGGGGATTCGCTCGGGGTGCCAGCCCCGGCGGTATTCCTCGCCTGCGGTCGGGTTCTGGGTGCAGCGGAAGCGCCCGACGGTGGTCTCGGACGAGATGCAGATGTTGCACCCGATGCATTCCCGGATGTCCTCGTTGCGCCCCCCCTCGATCTTCTTGGGCAAAAACGGATCGGCGATCGAGGGCCGGGCTGCGCCGATGATGTCGATGATGCCCCGGTTGATCTGGTCGACCATGGTATCGGGCGAGGTAAACCGCCCGACCCCGACCACGGGCTTCGTCGTCTTCTGTTTGACGAACGCGATGTAGGGCTCGTGGGAGGCTTCGGGATAGAACCGCGAGGTGCCGGAATCGTACTTCCAGTCGCTGATGTTGACGTCCCACAGATGGGGCAGCTCGGCATACATCTCGACCACCGCCTGGCCTTCTTCCTGCCAGGTGATGCCCTCGTCACCGATCATCTCGTCGACCGCGAACCGGAAGGCGACGCCGCATTGCTGGCCGACCGCTTCGAGGGTGTCTTCGAGCATCTCGCCGATCAGGCGGGCCCGGTTCTCGAGCGAACCGCCATATTCGTCGGTCCGGTGATTGGTGTGGGGCGAGAGGAAGAACTGGCCCATGCCGAGGCCGTGGCCGGCATAAACATAGACGACGTCGAAGCCGACGCCCGCCGCGCGCTTCGCCGCGTCGGCATGCCAGCGGCGCAGCTCCCGGATGTCTTCGAGATCCATTGCCCGCGCCGAGATCGGATCCCAGTTGTAGTGGACGGGAAATGACGAGGGCCCGATCGGGACCTCGCGGGACATGCGGTTGGGCAGGGCGGGTCCGTTATGGGCGAGTTCGATGGCCGCCAGCGTGCCGTGCTCGTGCACGGCGTCGACCAGGAGGCCGAGCTGTCTGGCATGACGGTCGTCCCAGATCCGGGTCTCGCCATAGGGCGCGCCGTCGGAGGTCGGATGGATTGAGCATTGCTCGGTGGAGATGACGCCCCAGCCGCCCTCGGCCTTCACGCCCCGGTGCGCGGCGTCGCCATGGGGCATGTTGTGGCCGTGGGCGTCGCAATGGGGCACCTGATAGAAACGGTTTCGCGAGGTGACCGGGCCAATCTTGACCGGCTCGAAAAGAATGTCGTAACGCGGATCGCGGGCCATGGCTGCGTATCTCCCTGCTTGGTCTGATTGTTTTGGTGACTTTAGCCGCCGCCGAACGGGGGCGCACGCAAATTTGTCCGGCCCGTCGGCTCACCGGGCTCAAAGAAAAGGCGCCACCGCGAACGGGGCGCCTTTCCTCAAGCCCCTCGGGGCGAGATTCTTACACGACCGTGACCTCGTGTCCCAGATTGATCCGCTCCAGCTTGTACGAGACATCCGGCTGGGGGCCGGCGTCGAGTTCCCGGGCGAACTTGTGGCCGCCGTGGGTTGCGACCTGGATCGCGCCCGGCGAGAAGCAATCGCCGATCCGCGAGAGGGTCGTAATGCCCGCCTCCTCGAGCGCCGCCGGATCGGCTGCGAGCGCGCGGTAGAGTGCGTCGTTCGGCAGCCGCGAGCCGACCAGGACCGTCGAACTGCAGGGGATCGTCCGCTCCTTGCCGGTGACGTAGAGATGGGCGATATCGACACCGTTGCCACCGATATTCGTGATGTTGTGGTCGGTGATCACCTCGATGCCGAGTCCGTGGATCCGCTCCATGACGAACTCGAACTCGAGCGTGTTCTCGGTCCAGCGGGAGAGCTCCATCAAGGGGGTTACGATGGTCACTTCGTTGCCCTCCGCGTGCAGCTTCTCGGCGATCACCGTGGCCATGTAGTAGTGATCGTCGTCGAACACCACGACGGGACCCCTGATTTCGGCGCCTGCCATCACCGCGTCGGGCGTGAACACGTTCGCGCCGTCCGAGCCCGGAATCTCGTGCTGGTTGGCGTGCGAGCAGCCGTCCTGGCGCCAAGCGGCGCCGGTGGCGCAAACCACCACCTCGGCACCGTATTCCAGCACGTCCTTTGCCGACAACTCGGTGTTGAGATGAACCTCCACGTTCTTCATCTTGCCGATCTGGATGTCCCGGTAGGATGCCACCCGGCCCCAGGCGGCAAGCCCCGGCAGGCGGGATTCCTTGATCGCCCTGCCACCAACCTCTGACCCCGCCTCGACAAGATGGACATCGTAGCCCCGCTGGCCCAGCGCGCGGGCGCATTCGAGGCCGGCGGGCCCCGCCCCGATCACGAGCACGCCGTCGTCCGAATCCGTGGGCTTGGAATCGATCTTTTCCGGGTGCCAGCCCCGGCGGAACTCTTCGCCCGCAGTCGGGTTCTGGGTGCAACGGAAGCGCCCGACGGTGGTCTCGGACGAGACGCAGATGTTGCACCCGATGCATTCCCGGATGTCCTCGTTGCGGCCCTCCTCGATCTTCTTGGGCAGAAACGGATCGGCGATCGAGGGCCGCGCCGCGCCGATGACGTCGATGATGCCCCGGTTGATCTGGTCGACCATGGTATCGGGCGAGGTAAACCGCCCGACGCCAAGCACGGGCTTCGTCGTCTTCTGCTTGACGAACGCGATATAGGGCTCGTGGGAGCCCTCGGGATAGAATCGCGAGGTGCCGGAATCGTACTTCCAATCGCTGATGTTGACGTCCCAGAGGTGGGGCAGCTCGGCATACATCTCGACCACCGCCTCGCCTTCCTCCTGCCAGGTGATGCCTTCGTCGCCAATCATTTCGTCGGTCGCGAAGCGGAACGCGACGCCGGATTTATCGCCGACCGCCTCAAGGGTGTCCTCGAGCATCTCGCCGATCAGGCGGGCCCGGTTCTCGACCGAGCCGCCATATTCGTCGGTCCGGTGGTTGGTGTGGCGCGACAGGAAGAACTGGCCGATGCCGAGACCATGGCCGGCATAGACATAGATGACGTCGAAGCCGATGCTCTGGGCCCGCTTCGCCGCGTCGACCTGCCAGCGGCGCAGCTCCCGGATGTCCTCGTGGTCCATCTCGCGCGCGGAGACGGGGTCCCAGTTGTAGTGGACGGGAATCGAGGAGGGCGCCAGAGGAATTTCGCGCGACATGCGGTTCGAGAACGCGTAGCCGTTATGAGCAAGCTCGATGCCCGCCAGCGCGCCGTGCTTGTGCACGGTGTCGACCAGGAGGCCGAGCTGTTTCGCGTGGCCGTCGTCCCAGATCCGCGTCTCGCCGTAAGGCGCGGCGTCGGAGGTGGGGTGGATCGAACACTGCTCGGTGCAGATGACGCCCCAGCCGCCCTCGGCCTTCACGCCCCGGTGCGAGGCATCGCCGTAGGGCATGTTGTGGCCGTGGGCGTCGCAATGCGGCACCTGGTAGAAGCGGTTTCGTGACGTGACCGGGCCAATCTTGACTGGCTCGAAAAGAATGTCGTAACGCGGATCGCGTGCCATCTCCCTGACCTCTTCCGTTGAATTCTGATGCCTGACGGATTGTTCACAACCGGCCTGCGCTCATGGCGACGATGCTACTCCCCGTCATGCTCTCCCGGCAACCGCAAGAACGGGCAGAACCCCCCGCATGAACCGAAAGAAGCGAGACGCGGGTCGGCCGCAGCCGACCCGCCTCGTCACGAATTCGCCGCCGTGGTTGGACGCGGATTACGCGGCCGCAGCCGCGGCCTCGCCGTCGATGTCGTGGATGAAAAAGATCTTGCGAATTTTCTCGAGCACTTCCCAGGTCACGGTTTCGCCCTTGACCGTAAAGAAGCTATCGCCGGCCTTGTAATCGTGGACCGACCCATCACCTTCGGTGACGCGAATATGGCCTTCGAGAAGGGTGCAGATCTCGTCGCCTGGATAGGTGTATTCGAACTTGCCCGGGGTGCATTCCCAGACGCCGACCATGGTGCGCGCGCCAAAACCGCCGTGATCGAAGCGGCCGGAATGCTGCGGATTGCCCTCGAGCGTGGTCACGAACGGCAGATCGTCGAACGGAGGCCAAGCCTCGACGCCTTCCCAGCTTTTCAGTTTGGTATAATCAAGCACTGGTTCTCTCCTCTGATCGATGTGGCGAACAAAATCCACCCGGCGGCCGCATCAGCCTCTCACAGCGGATTTGCACTCGTCGTAACATTTGTCTATTTTTTGGTCAAATAGATTCACAGGCCCGGGTCCGGACGGCCGGGCGGGGGATGGGGAGAGACCGCGTGGAGCGCATCCAAAAGCTGCCGGCCTACGTCCAGGTTGCAGATCATATTCGCCGGCAAATCCAACTCGGGCATTACGTCTGCGACGAGCGTCTGCCCACCGAAATTCAGCTTGCCCAGCAGATCGGGGTCTCGCGGACGACGCTTCGAGAAGCCATCCGGCATCTCGAAGGCGAGGGGTATCTGGCTGCGCGCCCGGGCGCCCATGGCGGTCTTTTCGTCACCGAGCAAGACGACGCCGTCGAAAGCCAGCTCAGTTACCTGCGGGCGAACTGGGACGACATCGAGCATTTCTTCGATTATCGCATCGCCGTGGAAGCGGCGGCGGCACGGCTCGCGGCCCAGACCCGGAGCGCGGACGATATTGCGACGATGATCCGGGCCAACGAGGCGATGGCTGAAAGCCGGAACCATTCGGAGTCCCGCGCAGCCGATTCGGCATTCCACCTCGCCATCGCGGCGGCCACGGGCAACCCCTACCTGCGGCGCGCCATCGAGGACGCCCGTGCCGGCATGTTCCGCCCACTCGACGTGTTCGGCTTCGCACATGCCACCTGGACGGGCCAGCCGAAGGAACACCAGGCGATCATCGATGCCATCGAGGCCAAGGCTGGGGACGCGGCCGAGCAAGCCCTGCACGAGCATATCGAGGGCGCGCGCCGCAAGATCCGCATCATGATCTGGGAAAAGGACGGGGCCGGGCAGCTGACCTTGTAAACCGCAAGCGCAGGTCTTTCCGCAGACATCCGCCCAGCGGGCCGCAAAGCTGCACCGCCCCGAAGGAGAACACCGATGTTCAACATCCGATATATTGCAGCGGTCAGTTTGCTCGCGGCCGTCCTCTGTCTGCTCCCGCCCGGGCCTGCGGCCCAGGCCGACGATCCCGAAGCGGGAGCCGAAGTTGCCATGCTCATGCAACAGACGCTGGGCGATGTCGCCGGCCGTGACCTCATGATCGTCGAAGTCACCTATCCCCCCGGCGGTGCGTCCGAGCCCCATCGACATCTCGGTGCGGTTTTCGTCTACGTGCTCGAAGGCGCAATCGAGTCGCAAATTGACGACGGGCCCGTGACGACCTACTTGCCGGGCGAGGTGTTCTACGAGCCGCCCCGCGCTCTTCATGCGACATCGCGAAACGCCAGCGGCGTCGATCCCGCCCGCGCGCTGGCCGTGATGATCGTCGCCCCGGGCGAGGCCCTCGTACTGCCGGCGGACTGACCTCGCCGACGACGCCGTGAGCGCGCGTCGCGGCGCCGTCCCGTTCGACAAGGTGCCGCGCGCGGAGTACATCAAGGATCATGTCCGATCCCTCCATCGTGTCCCGCGTTTGCGCCCTCGACGTCCTCGGCAGCGTGCTCGGCCGCCAGGTTCCGCTGGGCGAGGCGTTCGAGAACCACAAGACGCTGTCCGGCCTGCCCCGCCGGGATCGGGCTTTCGCGCAGCTTCTCGTCAGGACCACGCTGCGCCGGCTCGGTCAGGTCGACGACGCTCTCGGCGTCGTGCTTCATATGAGCCGGACCAAGGGCAAGCTCGATCTGCGCAACCTGATGCGCCTAGGCGCCGCACAGATCCTGTTCATCGGAACCCCGCCCCATGCCGCGGTGAGCACGTCCATGATACTGGCCGAATGGCGCGGCCACGCCTGGTTCAAGGCGGTCATGAATGCGGTCTTGAGAAAGCTGGCCGCCGACGGGGACGCGATGGTTCGGGCACAGGACGCCCCGCGACTGAATACGCCCGACTGGCTCTGGGAATCGTGGAGCCGGGGCTATGGCGAGGCCGCGACGCGCGCCATCGCCGAGGCCCATCAGACCGAGCCGCCGCTCGACCTGTCCTGCCGCGGGGCGCGCGAACCCTGGGCGCGTAAACTCGATGCCGCCATCCTGCCGACGGGAACCCTACGGCTGGCCAAGGCCGGCCCGGTCACGGAGCTGCCCGGCTACGACGAGGGCGCGTGGTGGGTGCAGGACGCCGCGGCCGCGCTGCCCGTTCGCCTGCTTGGCGACGTCGCGGGGCAAGGCATCGTCGATTTGTGCGCCGCGCCCGGCGGAAAAACGGCTCAACTCGCAGCGGCGCGTGCCCTGGTCATGGCGATCGATCGATCCGCCAAGCGGCTCGGCCGGCTCAAGGACAATCTCGACCGCCTGCGGCTCGCCGCGGAGCTGATCGAGACCGACGCTGCCAAAGGCCGCCCCGACAGGCCCGCCGACGGCGTGTTGCTTGACGCGCCCTGCTCGGCGACCGGTACCATCCGGCGTAATCCGGACGTTGCCTGGGTGCGCCGGCCCAAGGACGTGCGCCGCAACGCCCGCTTGCAAGACCGCCTGCTCGACAATGCGATCGGCATGGTCAGGCCGGGCGGCCTGCTGGTCTACAGCGTCTGTTCGCTTCAACCCGAGGAGGGTGAGGAGCGCATCAACGCCCTGCTCGGCGCCGGCGCGCCGGTCGAGCGAATCGCGGTTGTGCCCGGCGATATCGGAGGGCTATCGGAGATGATTACACCCGCCGGCGACCTGCGGACCCTGCCCTGCCAGCTTGCCGATCAGGGCCATCTCGACGGCTTCTACGCGGCGCGCTTGCGGCGTCACGAGTAAGCTGATAGGAGACGGACATGGCGCCGCCCGTCCGTATCGCGCCCTCGATTCTCTCCGCCGATTTCGCGCGGCTTGGCGAGGAGGTGCGCGCGATCGAGGCGGCGGGTGCCGACCTCATTCACATCGACGTGATGGACGGGCATTTCGTGCCCAATCTCACGATCGGGCCGCCCATCGTCGCGGCGCTTCGACCCCACGCCACGCGGCCGTTCGACGTCCATCTGATGATCGACCCGATCGAGCCCTCTCTCGACCCTTTTCTCGAAGCGGGCGCCGATATGGTGACCATCCACGTCGAGGCCGGGCGGGATGTCGGCGCCTGTCTAAGCACCATCCGCGAAGCGGGCAAGCCGGCGGGCTTGTCGCTCAAGCCTGGCACGCCGGCGAACGCGCTCGAGCCTTATCTCGATGCGATCGACCTGATCCTGGTCATGTCCGTCGAGCCCGGCTTCGGCGGACAGAGCTTCGTGCTCGACCAGCTCGACAAGATCCGTCGCATCCGGGAGATGATCGACGATGCAGGCCGGGCGATCGAGCTCGAGGTCGACGGCGGGATCAATACCGAGACCGCGCCGCTCGCGATCGCGGCAGGTGCGACCATCCTGGTCGCAGGTTCCGCGACCTTCCAGGGAGGCGTAAACGCCTACGCCGAGAACATCGCTCGCCTGCGAGGGAAGCCTGTAGCCGGGCCGGTTCGGCGCGCACCGCTCCATACCACCCGGATCGATTACGCAACTCTCAGGACGCCGGCCAGATCCGGCTCCAAGCCCGAGTGATTGACGCGGCCATGGCCCCTCGCCCGAGCCCCGCAGCCGAGAGCGGCGTCGCCGCAGCTTGGCATCGGAGCCCTCTCTATCGCCTGCTGCTTTCGGGCCCGGTTCCCGACCGGCTGATTGCAGCACCCATCGACATCCTGCCGGGCGATCCGGCCCGCGGCGCGCACCTGATCGACGGTACGTTCGGGTTTGCGGGCGAGACCGTCCAGGCGCCGGGCTCGGCGCCCTGGCAGGCGGGCGGCGGCGGTCCGGTCTGGCAGGAGGCGCTCGAGGGATTCGCCTGGCTGCGCGATCTGCGGGCCGCCGCGACCCAGCCGGCCCGGACCCGGGCGCGCGAGCTGGTGAGCAGCTGGATCGAACAGCGCGCAAATCCGGACGCCGGGAGCTGGCGGCCCGGTTTGCTGGGACGGCGGCTGTCGGCGTGGCTCGCGCAGGGGGACTTCCTGCTCAAGGATGCGGACACTGAATTTACGCGTGGGTTTCTGGGTTCGCTCGCGCGCCAGGTCCGCCACCTGTCCCGAACGGCCATGCGCGGCGCAGATGGCCGCGAGCGGTTAGCCGCTCTCAAGGGCTTGATTGAGTCGGGCCTCTGCCTTCCCCAAGGCGAGAAGCGCGCCAGCCAAGGCCTGAAGCTGCTCGATGACGAACTCGCCCGCCAGGTGGCGAGCGACGGCGGCCATGTGGAACGTTGCCCCTCGACCCAGCTCGCCGTTCTGCGCGATCTCGTCGAGCTCCGTCAGACCCTGCTCGGCCTGCATCGGGCGCCATCGCCGGCCCTGCTCGGCGCGATCGATCGCATGGCACCGATGTTGCGAACCTTCCGCCATGGCGATGGCCGGCTCGCGCTGTTCAACGGCAGCGTCGAGGAGGAGAGCTGGCTGATCGATCTGGTGCTTATCCAATCGGAAGCGAAAGGCCGACCGCTCGCCTCGGCGCCCCATTCAGGGTTTCAATGGATCCAGGCCGGCCGGGCGTTGGTTGTCGCCGATGTCGGCCGGCCGCCGAGCGTGGGCCGGTGCAGTCACGGCGGGACGCTCAGCTTCGAGATGAGCCTGGGCAAAGAGCGCCTTGTGGTGAACTGCGGCAGCTATCTCGGCCCGAACGCCGAGTGGCGCGAGGCGATGCGTGCGACCGCCGCCCATTCAACCCTGTCGATCGACGACCGGAATTCTTCCGAGCTGGTTGCTCCGGGCGGCCTGGGGCGGACGCCGAAGCGGGTCGCCGCCGAGCGCAAGGAGGCCGAGGGGAGCGTCTGGATCGAGGCGAGCCACGACGGCTACGGTCCGACCGTCGGGCTGGTCCATCACCGCCGCCTCTATCTTGCCGCCGACGGCAACGATCTGCGCGGCGAGGACCGGCTGGTCCGGACGGGCGGCCGAAGAAAGCGCGGACACCGCTTTAAAGTGCGCTTTCATCTGCATCCGGACGTCCAGGGCTCACTGATCCAGGACGGCGCGGCCGTGCTGCTCCGGCTCAAGAGCGGCGCAGGATGGCAGATGCGCGCGGCGGGGGGCCGGCTGTCGCTGACCGAGAGCGTCTATCTCGGCGTTCCCGGCCAGCGCCGGCGCGCCGAGCAGATCGTCATCGACGGGCCGGTCGAGGACGACGAGATCATTATAAAATGGGCCTTTCGCCGGGTCCCGGAAGGCTGATTGCCTAAGCAAAAGGCGCCCCGAAGGACGCCCGAAGCGAGGGTTTCTACCCGCTATAAAAAAGCGCGGCGCTAGAGACCCATCAGATCGATCTGGCGGGCGATGATTTTGCTCTCGTCGTAGAGCTCGAGAGCCCGCGCCCGACCGGCGCTGCCGAAGCGCGCGCGCAAGTCCAGATCGCGGACCAGCCTGTCGAGCGCGCCGGCGAGCGCGCCGGCGTCGGCGACCGGAACCAGCAGTCCGGTCTGACCCGCGACGACCTCTTCACGAGAGCCCCTGATATCGGTCGCGACCACGGGCAGGCCCGAGAGCATCGCCTCTATGATCGCGCGGGGCATACCCTCGCGGTGGGAGGCAAGGGCGTAGATGTCGGCCGCCCGGTAGAGCGCGGCCATGTCGGTTCGATGGCCCAGGAACCGGATACGCCCAGCGAGCAGCGGATCGCCCGCCAGCCGGTCGATTGCCCCGCCGATCGAGCCTGCATGATCGCTTGGCAAGCGCTCGCCCGCGACCCACAACCGGGCCTCCACGCTGTGCATTGCGTCAAACAGTTCGGGATACCCCTTCTCGGCAACCAGCCGGCCCGCGGCAAGGATGACGGGCGCATCGGGCGGGCAATCGAGCGCGTCGCGCAGGCGCGTCCTTTCCTCGTCACCGGCGGCCAGCGGATGGAAGCGGCCCGGATCCGCGCCGTTGCCGATCGCTTCGATGCGCCCGGTCCGGCACAGCCCGAGGCGGCGCGCCAGCGCCGCATCCTCGGCGCTTTGGGTCAGCAGCAGATCGGTGCGCCGCCCGCCAAGCCATTCGAGGGCGATGAACGGGAGCTTCTTGATCGCCGGCATGCGCTCGTGAAAATAGAAGCCGTGGGCGGTATAGACGATTGTCGGGATCCTTGCCCGGGACCCCGCGCAGCGGCCGATCAGGGCCGCGATCGGCGTGTGGACATGGAGCAGATCGAAGCGCTCCCGGCGAAACAGGGCGACGAGCCGCGCATGCGCGCAGGCATGAGCCGCGACATCGAAGCTGCGCGAGAAGGGCACCGGCTCGACGCGAAAGCCCTCGGCACGAATCGTCTCCGCCCAGGGGCCGTCGGCGCAAACCCCGACGACCTCGTGCCCCGCTTGGCGCAGGCCCCGCATGAGCGGTGCGATGAAGTGGTAGAGCGTGAAGTCGACGGCACAAAGCTGGCAGACCTTCATGCCAAGGCCTCCCCCGCGTAGCCGAAGCGCTCGCACCACGCCTGAAAACAGACCAGCGTCCAGAGCGGCTCTGCGGTGTCCCGCCGGCGCGCTGCCAGATCATCGTGCCAGCGGGCGGGCAACTCGGGGCGAAACAGCCCCTGACGAGCGAGGCGGGCCGGATCGATCGCGCGACGGGTGAGGTCGGCGAGCTCGTTCGTCAACCATTGGGCAATGGGAATTTCGAAGCCTTTTTTTGGCCGGGCGAAGACCTCGGGCGGAAGACGATCGGAAAAGGCACGGCGCAGGACACGCTTACCCTCGTCCGGCGCCAGCTTGAAACCACTGGGCATCGCGGCGGCGCATTCGACAACTCCGGCGTCGAGAAACGGGCACCGGACTTCCAGCGAATTCGCCATGCTCCTGCGGTCGACCTTGACCAGCATGTCGCCCACAAGTCCGAGTTCGAGATCGGCCGCCAGCATGGCGTTGATCGGATCGTCGGTTTGCGCCCGCGCGCGCGCCGCATCGTAGAGGCTTTCGGGATCAGGCCCGGTCGCGGACGTGGCAAACAGGCGATCGAGCGAGGCCTCGTCGAGCAGGCGGGCCCACCCGGCCTGGCGCTCGACCGGCGGCTTGCCGGCATGGGCGACGAAGCGACGGGCACGCCGGAAGGTCTCGAGCACGGGATGGCTTTTGCTCTCCGGGGGCGCACGAATGAGCGGTTCGATCAGTCCCGTCCGCAGCATAGCCGGAACCGCCCGATAGCGCGCGGCGGCAAGCTCGCCCTGATATTTGCGATAGCCGCCGAACAGCTCGTCCGCTCCGTCGCCCGACAACGCGACGGTGACGTGGCGGCGGGTCTCGCGAGCCAGCAAAAAGGTGGGCAGCGCCGAAGAATCCGCAAACGGCTCGTCGAGCCCCTCGAACATTGCATCGAGCGCGGCCCGGGCGTCGGCAGGCGTGATCGCGACTTCGGTATGCTCGGTCCCGAGCCGGTCGGCAAGCGCTCGGGCGGCGGGGCGTTCTTCGTAATAATCCGCAGCGCCCTCGAATCCGACCGTGAAGCTCCTCACCCGATCCGCTTGCGCCGCCATCGAAGCGGCGACCAGGCCCGAATCGATGCCGCCAGAGAGAAACACCCCGAGGGGGACGTCTGCCACCAGCCGGTCGGCCACGGCGCCGTCGAAGCGGGCCCGGAGTTGCTCTGCCGCGTCGTCTTCCCAGCGAAACGGCTCGGGCCGCGCGCCGGCGAGAGAATACCAAGGTTCGACGGTCAACTGCCCGGCCTGAAAGACGGCGAGATGTCCTGCCGGCAGCTTTTCGACGCCTTGCAGGATTGAATAGGGCTCGGGCAGATAGCGCAGGGTGAACAGCAGGCGCAGAGCCGCGCGATCGATTTCGCCGCGGGCGCCGGCCAGAGATTCGAGCGCCGCCAGGTCGGATGCGAAAGCCAGACGGTTCGATCTCTGACGGTAGAGCAGCGGCTTCTTGCCGTAGCGGTCGCGGGCGAGGATCAGACAGCGGGTTTCGGGCTGCCACAACGCGAACGCGAACATGCCGTTGAGGCGGGGCAGCAGATCGCGGCCCCATTGGCGCCAGCCCGCAAGCAGCACTTCGGTATCCGAGCGGCTGGCAAAGCTGTATCCCAAGGCCTCGAGTTCGCGCCGCAGGGCCGCGAAGTTGTAGATCTCGCCGTTATAGACGAGCACGCCGCCATGGGCCGCCATCGGCTGAGCGGCGGCTTCGGAGAGATCGATGATCTTGAGCCGGGTATGGGCCAGCGCAATCGTCCGCCCCGCCCAGGACCCGCTGGCATCGGGTCCGCGCGGGCGCAGCCGCTCTAGGGCGGCTGCAAGGCGCGGCCGGAGCGCCACGTGGTCGAGGCCGTCCGCCGCGACGATGCCCGCCAGTCCGCACACCGGGTCAGCCCAGCGACTCGTAGAGATCGTCGAACGCCTGCCGGCAGCGGGCGATCGAGAACTCGGTCTCGATCCGCGCCCGCGCCGCCGCCCCCCGGGATTCGCGTTCCGTCTTGCTCTCGGAAAGCAGGCGGCAAATCGCCTTGACCAGGGCCTCGGCGTCGCCCGGCGGCACGATAAGTCCGGTTTCACCGACGATCATGCGGGCATCGCCCACGTCGGTGGCGACCACGGGCAAACCGCTGGCCATGGCCTCGGCAATCGCGTTGGAGAAGCCCTCGCCGAACGCCGAGGAGGAGACAAACAGATCGCAGGCCGCGAGCAGGCGAGGCACGTCGGTCCGTCGCCCCAGATGACGCACGCCGGGCCGGGTCGGGAGATGCTCGGTGCCCGCGCCAACGAGAAGGGCCTCGATTTCGGGCACGCGCGCCAGCGCCGCGAGGAACGTCGCATGATCCTTCATGGGATCGACCCGTGCGACGTGCCCGACAAGAGCGGTTTCCGCATCGATTCCGAGTGCCGTTCGGACCGCATCGCGCTGCATGGCGTCGGGCTTGAACCGCGTCACGTCGACGCCATTAGCGATGACCGGGAATCGATCCGGATTGTAGCCCAGTGCCAGATGGTGGGTGCGACCGGCCTCCGAATTGGCGCATACGGCATCCGGGCGCGACGACAGCCGGGAGCAGAGACGGATCACGAGGCGGAGGCTGCGCCCGTATCGCGTCGTGTCCATGTCCGAGCAGCGGATTCCCCAAACCAACCGGGTCGCACGCCGCCGGCCCGACAGCCAGAGGCCGAGTAACGCCATAAGGTCGGCATGATAAAGCCAGCTCTGAACGATCCGGGGCCTAGTGCGCCGGATACGCCAAGCAAGCCGCAGCAGGCCGCGCAGGGAAAACCGACCGCGCGACATCCCGAGATCGATCACCCGGATGCCCGCCGCCCGCAACCGCTTGGCGATTTCGCCACCGGGCAACAGGCTCACGACGAGCGCGTCGTCGCTCGCACGGGGGTCGTTGGTCAACAGATGGGCGAGCATGGTCTCGGCGCCGCCCGTGTGCAACCCGGTGATCACATGCATGACGCGAATTGGCGCGTCTGATACGGTCGGCGACGTCTCGATGACGGGCGGTTCGGCGTCGTCCGGGGCGGCGGATACGGCGGGCTCGGCGGGCTTGTCGGTCATCGGATAAGAGGGTTGCGTTGGGTCTGGCACAACTGGTCAAGCGAAGCATCGCGCTTACCTGCGCCTATTACTGCGTCGACGACTGGTGGGCGCGCCGCCGGCTTTTCCGGGGCGACCTGGGGACCCGCTCGGGCGCACGGCATGCGGCGCTCGACCTCGAGGCGTCGCTTGGCTACATCGAAACCGTTCATGCCGATTACCTGGCTTATGCAGGGGTCGGACGGCTCGAAGGTGTGATCGGCGAGATCGGGCCCGGCGACAATTTCGGCGTGGCGCTGCTCTTTCTGGCGGACGGGGCCGATGCGGTTCACGCCGTCGACCGCTACAGACCGGAGCGGGACGGCGAACGCCAGGCGGCAATTTATCGAGCGCTGGCCGAACGCCATGATCTGACTGCCCTGTTCGGTGAGGAGGTCCGTGAATCCGCGATCAAGGGACTTGTCTACCACGCTGGCGAGCCCGCGGAGAGCTTCTTCGCGGATCATGGCTTGCGCTTCGACGGGATCGTTTCCCGGGCGGTTCTCGAACATCTCTACGATCCCGTGCGCGCCCTCGACGACATGGCGACGGCGCTCAACCCGGGCGGGCGGCTGATCCATCGCATAGATCTCAGGGATCATGGCATGTTCGCGGGCCACCATCCGCTCACTTTCCTGACAATTCGCGATGGATTGTATGCCCGCATGACCCGGGGCGCGGGCCGACCCAACCGGGTTCTCATGCCGGCATACCGGGACTGGCTCGCCCGCTCGGGCCTCGAAGGCGAGGTTCGAATTACACGGCTGGCAGGCGTCGCAGGCGAAATGGGCCCGGCCGGATGGGAGGAGCTTGCGCCGGAAAGCCGCGCGGCGGCACTGGCTAGCGTAGCAGCGATCCGCCCGAAGCTTGCCCGATCGCTCGCCGGCCTGGCGGACGAGGATCTTGCCATCAGCGGCTGCCTCCTGGTCGCGCAGAAGGCCCGCTAGGATCGGATTCCAGCACGGCCGCGAGGCGGGTACCAATGGCCTCGGGTTCGAACCCCTCGGGCAGCAGGCTCGGGCGTAGCGCCTCGGGCGGAGCCGGCTCGCAGGCGGCCATGGCCCGGGTGAACGGTACGCCGGCTTCAGCGAGCATGACCGCACCGGGGGGAGCGAGTGCCGCCAGCTCGCCGATGCCACTGGCTTCGGGTGTCGCAATCACCGGCGTGCCCACAGCCAGAGCCTCGAGCGCGGCGTCGGGCATGCCTTCCCAGTTGGATGGTAGCAGGAAGGCGTCCGCACCGGCGACCGCCGCCCACGGCGAGTCAGAAAACCCGGCGAAATCGATATTTTCGGCGACATCGAGATGAACAGCTTCGCGCCGAAGCGATACCTCGTCGGGACCAGTGCCAAACAGCGTAAGGTGAAACGCGTCATCGACTTCGGCAAGCATTTCGAGCAGACAATCGAAGCCTTTCTGGCGGGTGAGCCTGCCGGCGGCGGCAAAACGCCTGCCCGGCCCGGGTTTGCGTAGGGGCGGTTGGGCAGTGGCGCGAAGGCGGCCGATTTCGACGGGGTTGGGCAAGTGGACGATCCGCGCCGCCGGCACCGCGAATTCGTCTGCTATTTCGTCGGCCATGAGCCGGCTGTTGCACAGCACCGCCTCGGCGCGCGGCATGAGCCGGCGATAGAGCGCGCGCATCAGGCGGGGATGGGCGGTGCTGGCGAGACTGCGGCTCGGGGTGTTGGCCTCGCGCACGACCAGGCGCGGACGTCCCGCGAGCAGCGGACGCGCAGCAAGCAAGGCAAGATTAACGTGGACCATGGTCCTGAAGACGACTTCGGGTGCGAGACCACGCAGCACACGAACAAGCCCGGGAAACGCGGTGCGCAGCCGGGGCGCGGCAAGGTCGTGAATCTCGATGTCGGAAGGCACCAGAGTGCGCAAGGAGCCCCGGCCGTCAATCACGACGAGCGAAGGGCGGAACCGGGCCCGATCGAGATGATCGAGCAAGGTGAGCGTCACCCGTTCCGCGCCGCCGCCGGCAAAAGAGGGAAGGACGACGGCAACAGAGAGGGTCACGGGAACTGCCCTCTCCGGACAGGGGACCCCATCGTCATTACACAGCAACCTCGCGCCAGACCGCCTCTAGATCGGCTGCACGATCCGGACCGTTGCACAGCTCAAGAACGCGCGCGCGAGCGGCTGCGCCGAGCGCCCCGCACAGAGCAGCGTCGCCGGCCAACATCTGCAGGTCGCGGCCAAAGTCCGCAGGATCGAACCCGGCATGTAGAAAGCCGGTTTCGTTATGACGGATGAATCGATCCCAGGTTCCGCAAGTCACGACAGGCATGGCGAAGGCCATCGCCTCCAGTACGTCGCGCCCCCAGGGGATATCGATCCGCGTAGGCTTGACGAGAACATCGCATGCGGCCAGGACCCGTTCGGGTTCGGAGACGTGGCCCATGAACAGAAACATGTCGCCTACGCCCCGTTCGGCTGCATAGTCGGCCAGCGTACCGCCGTCCCGCGCAATCCGGCCAAGCAGACCGGGAAACGACCGGCTCAGGCGCATATCGCCTGCCATGACGAAGAGAAACCGGTCGCGGGCTGACGCCCCCAATGCTGTCGCCACATCGATCATCCGGTCCGTGCCACGGGTAAGGGCAAAATTGCTCAAGGACGCGACCTTGAATCGACCGTCGTTCGGAATATCGGGATGGGGCACAATATTGGGCGAAGGCTTTTCAACAATGTTGTAGATCACCGAACCGAGGGCATTACCGTCCAGTTCTTCGAAATTGCGCCGCTCGTTTTCGGTGATGAAGACGAGACGGCTGATGTCGCGACAAATCGAACGGACCTGGAAACGTGCGAAGCGGGTATCGGGGAACAACTTGCGATAATGCATGGTGAACGCGGCACCCGTGCGCCTGCGCAACCATGCGGCGAGGGGGAACAGGCCACTGTGGTTAAAGTGCACCACATCAAAGCGCTCGTTAACCGCTCGGGCGAGCCCGGCATGAAAGGCGCGGCTGGTTAGCAACCGCAGGACCGCTGTGGCGTAGTCGTAGAGTGTGTTCCAGGGACGCGAGAGAGGCACCACGTTGGTCAGCTCGGGCGTGAAGCGACAGGGAATACCCAGGGGTGCGTAAAACGCCTGGATCGGCCCGCTTCGACCGCACCAAACCTCAGGCTGCACCCGCAACCGATCCACGTATTTCAGACTGTAATGGAGACTTCGAGATGAACCGCCATAGCCTCCCTCGATGTCCAGGCAGAGGACGCGTATCATACCATTTGGGTGCGAACTCGGCCGCTGGGCATTCCGGGTCGAGGCGACAAATTGCCGACGAGCATTTCGCCCTGTGCGCGGCCCTGACGCCTACGGCTTGACCACGTAGGCGGTCGGCTGACGTGACCAAGGGAAGGTCTGGAAGCGCGCATCGCCAAGCACCTCGTTCACGGATACGGTGGAACCGGGCAGATTCTCGCAGTTGTATTGATCGAACAGGAGGATGCCGCCGCTCACCAAGCGAGGCCAGAAATGTTCGACCACCGCCTTGTCCGCGTCGTAGGTGCCGACGTCAAGGAAGACGATCTTGAAACGAAGGCTGAGATTCGTCGCCATGAAAGGCGCGAGATCCCTAGTCAGGTCCATCTTGTGCAGGCGTGCGACATGATCGAGATTTTGCAGCTCGATGAGCTTGACGAGTTTGCCGTAGTCGCCAGCGTAGGATCCCGACCTCAGATCGGCGTCAAGATCGCCCGGGTCCATGCCTTCGAACCAATCGAAGCCGTGAACAAGCGTGTAAGCGTGAGGTTCGAAGATTTCAGCGAGCTTACAGAAATACATGAATGTCGAACCCCGCCACATGCCGCAATCAGCGATATAGCCGTTCAACCCGAGGGTCTGCTTGTAGATCTCGTAGAGGGTGAGATAACGGGCGATGTTTACGTCACCGTTGAACAGCGGATTGTTGTGGATGTAGTCCTCGGTGTCGTAGCCAAGCTCGAGAATTTTCTTGAGGGTCTTGTGGTACTCGGTCTTCTTCTTCAAATGTTTTTCGATTTCCGTGTCTCGCTCCGCCTAGCCTCTGCCGAGGCACCTACCACGCCGTCGTTATGTCGTCTCTCCTAAGTGCATTGCCGTCTCAACCCGGCACGCCGCCCATCGCGACGTGAGACGGCTGGTCGACGCCGATTCCGGTTCAAGACGCAGGACGGCTCAGCGCAGGGGTCCGTAAGTATCGGGCAGGCTGTCCCCACCTTCCAGAATTGCCTTGAGATCGTCGCGCACGGGTACGCGTGCATGTTTCTCCGCTATAGCGCGGCAATTCATGATCCCTGACAATCCACGTTGGTGAAACAGCATGTTGAGCACACGCCGAGGCTCGGAGCTGATATTGATGGCCTGAGTGTGAATGATCATGGGGTCGAAGAGCAGCAGGGCGCCCCGTTTCGCCTCGACCTGTATGGCGGTCGGAAAATAGCGGCGGTCATAAACGAGGTAAGCGTTGCTCTCAATATTTTCACCCGGATCGTTGTTGAGGAAGTAGTAACCCGGTTCGCGCATCCGGTGTGTACCCGGAACCACGATGGTGCCACTGTTCTCAGGCATCATGTCGGAAAGCAGCAAAAAGCACCAGAGATATTCCGGTTTGATAGTCTCATCGTGCCAATACTTGTCCCGGTGGTAGCTTACCTTTCCTCCCCGTCCGCGGGCGGTGTTGCGCGGATCGGGCATGTTGGCGAGGAACTGGGAATCGCGCAACACGGGATCACCCAGATAGGCCCGCAAGTAAGCCTGCAAGCGAGAATCCGTGATAAGGTCTTGGACATCGGTGGATACCGCCCAGGCCGCGCGAGCGCTTTTAATAGGCCAGCCGGTTGGGTTGACCAGTTCACCGCCTGCCTTGACAAAGATGTCGATCTCTGCTGGTATTCCTCAAATTGGGTCAGCAGCCGCTCGATCACAGCATCGCCGACGAAATCGGGAATGTTGGCAAATCCGGCGGCTTGCAGAGCATAGACATCGCGCTCGAACTGGCCTGCCGGACCGGCGGCCGGGGTTTCCATACGTATCGCTGCATCGGTTACCATTGCTTCGTTCTTATTGCCGATTGACCACGCGATTTCAAACCATAATTCCAAGCGTGAAGGTGAGAACGGCGGCGCAATAATCCCCCACTGAAGCGGTCGGTTGATCCGGCTGTGGCGGACCAAAATGGGACCGTCTATAGCCTTCTGTCAGGGCTGCTCTGACTGGAAGGCGGGGGGATGTATCGGGTGGATTTGTACGCGCGGGTTCGGCGGGCGTGTCGTGTCGAGGGAATGAGCACCCGCGAGGCCTCGCGGGTGTTCGGGCTGGACCGCAAGACGGTCCGCAAGATGCTGTCGTTCTCGGTGCCGCCGGGGTCTCGCCGCGGCAAGCCGCCACGGCGGCCGAAGCGGGGTCCGTTCACGGGGATCATCGATCGGATTCTGGAAGACGATCGGACCAGCCACCACAAGCAACGGCCCACGGCGAAGCGGATCTTCGACCGTCTCCGGGACGAGTACGGCTTTACGGGCGGCTACACCATCGTGAAGGACTATGTCCGTGAGCGGCGGCTTCGGTCGCGCGAGATGTTCGTGCCGCTCGTCCATTCCCCCGGCCCCGCCCAGGCGGACTTCGGCGAGGCGATGGCGGTGATCGGCGGCGTGGCGTGCAAGGTCCACTTCCTTGCCTTCGATCTTCCCCACAGTGATGCCTGCTTCGTGAAGGCCTACCCGGCGGAGACGACCGAGGCGTTCTGCGCTGGCCACAACGCGGCGGTTGCGTTCTTCGGCGGCGTCCCCCGATCCATCCTGTACGACAACACCAAGCTGGCAGTCGCCCGGATACTGGGCGATGGCAAGCGGCAGCGAACGCGCGTCTTCACGGACCTTCAATCCCCCTATCTGTTCGAGGACAGGTTCGGCCGGCCGGGCAAGGGCAACGACAAAGGCAAGGTCGAGGGACTGGTCGGCTTCATCCGGCGGACCTTCCGGGTCCCCGTCCCGCGGGCCGAGAGCTTCGAGGCGCTGAACGATGCTCTCGCGGGACAGTGCCGCCGGCGCCAGGCGGCGCGGCTGCGGGGTCACAAGGAGACCATCGGCGAGCGCCTCGCACGGGACCGGGAAGCCTTCTTGCCTCTCCCCCCGGCACCATACGATGCCTGCGACAAGCGCACTGGACGGGTGAGCTCGCTGTCGCTGGTGCGCTGCCGGGGCAACGACTACTCGGTGCCCGTGGCCTATGGCCACCGCGAGGTGCTGATCCGGTGCTCCGTCGACGAGGTCGTTATCTCTTGCGGCGCGGAGGTGATTGCCCGGCACCGCCGGTCCTACGACAGCGAGGACCTGATCTTCGACCCGCTGCATTACCTACCCTTGATCGAGCAGAAGATCGGCGCCCTCGACCAGGCCGCGCCGTTGGCGGGCTGGGACCTGCCCGAGGCCTTCATCACTCTGCGACGCCTGCTCGAAGCCCGCATGGGCAAGGCGGGCAAGCGCGAGTCCGTCCAGGTGCGCCGTCTGCTGGAGAGCTTCCGGCTCGAGGAGGTCGAGGGTGCGGTCGGCGACGCGCTCAGGCTCGGCGCCATCGGCTTCGATGCGGTGAAGCACCTGGTACTGTGCCGCATCGAGCGGCGGCCGCCCCGGCTCAACCTCGAGGTCTATCCGTACCTGCCGCGCGCCCGGGTCGCGACGACGTCTGCCAAGTCGTACATGAGCCTGCTGTCGGGGCTCGGCGCATGACCGACACACCACGGCTGCTGCTCGTCCACCACCTCAAGAGGCTGAAGCTGCCGACGGTCCTGAGGGAGTACGACAAGATCGCCCGGCAGTGCGCCTCTGAAGGCGTCGACCACGTTCGCTATCTTCTGCGTCTGGCCGAGCTCGAGCTGATCGACCGCGAGCGCCGCATGGTCGAGCGGCGGATCAAGGCGGCGCGCTTCCCCGTGATCAAGAGCCTCGATAGCTTCGATTTCAAGGTCATCCCCTCGCTCAACAAGACGTTGGTCCTGGAGCTCGCCCGCTGCGCGTACATCGAGCGCCGCGAGAACCTCATCGCGCTCGGCAACAGCGGCACCGGCAAGACCCACATCGCCCTCGGTCTCGGCTTGGCGGCCTGCCAGAAGGGCCTCTCGGTCGGCTTCATCACCGCCGCGCTGGTCCACGAGCTCATCGAGGCCCGCGATGACAAGCAGCTGCTGAGGTTCCAGAAGAAGCTCGCCACCTACAAGCTTCTGATCGTCGACGAACGCGGCTTCGTGCCGCTGTCCAAGACCGGTGCCGAGCTCCTGTTCGAGGTGTTCAGCCAGCGCTACGAGCGCGGCTCGACCCTGGTCACCACCAATCTGCCGTTCGACGAATGGACCGAGGTGTTCGGCTCCGAGCGGCTGACCGGCGCTCTCCTCGACCGCCGCACCCACCACGTCAACATCCTCGAGATGAATGGCGAGAGCTACAGGCTCAACCAGAGCCGCAGGCGTCAAACCCCGACGGCGAACTGAACCGACCACCCAACCCTCGCTTGACCCCATGGGCCCACAGGTCCCTCCCGCGCGCGCCGCCGCGTCGGCCTGTTGAGGGCACGTCGCGTCGCACGCGGGGCCCGCCCATGGACTACGGGGACAAGCCCGCAGCCGCCAAGCGGTCCCTTCTTACACCGCCACGGTGGTCCCTTCTTGCTCCGCCATTGACACTCCTACAATCAGGCGAGTGCGCCCGCGATTTAAACTTACAGGAGAACGGGTCCGATCAGCGATTCTCGTTGTTTGCGGTCCCCCGCAACCACTTTTACCGAATTTTCATCGAAGGTCGCCTTGTCGTCGGGCAGCGCGATCATCTTGGCAATCTCCCCGATGAGTTCCACGCTGAACATCCGCTTTGGTCCCGGCGTGACGACGACCTCCTGAATGAGATCGCGGAGGATAGAGAAGGCCTCATCGCGAATTGTCGGGTCGCTAAGGGCCTCGCCCAGGGATTCGACCTTCCGGCGATAGAGTTCGGGTAGCTTCGGGTGGAAGCGCACCGGTGAGGGCGCGGGCTTGGCAAGTTGGATCTCCAAAGCGGATTTCTTCTCTTCCAGGCTGTCCAGCTTTTGCTGCAGGCTGTCGGACCGGTAACCTGAGGCAACGGCATCGATCAAGGCATCCAGCTTATTGGTGACCTTGCCGAGTTCGGCCACAACGCGACCGCGTGTGGCACCTTGATCGGCTGCCTTCTTGTTGATCTCATTGTGGTAGGCGCGAACAAACTCCTCAACCATCTCCGGTTTCATGAGATTGTCCTTGAGCCCTGTAAGGACCAGGTCTTCGAGGAGATGCCGACGGATGTCCCGTTTGTTGGAGCAGGTTCCTTGCCGACTGGCCTTGCTGCAGGCCAGATAACCGCCTCCCACGGTCGTCAGGGATCCGCCACATCTGCCGCATTTGGCAAGGCCCGTAAGCAGATGTTTGGCCCGGCGCTTCTCCCAAAACCGTTGCGCAAGGGCTTTCTTGACCATGGTTGAAGAACGAATGCCGTCCAGGCGCTCCTGAACAGCGCCCCATAGCCCATCATCGATGACCCGTAGGTCGGGGACGTCCTGCCAGATCCATTCTCTTGCCGGGTTGAGCCGGGCAAGTCGTTTGCCGGTGTTGGGATCTTTGACATAGTGCTGCTTGTTCCAGACCAGTTTGCCCCGATAGAGCTCGTTTCTGAGGGCCCCCGTGCGCCGGGTGGGGTGGCCCCGTATGGTTGTGTCCGACCATGGTCTGCCGCCCGGCCCTGGGATACTTTCTTCGTTGAGCGACTTGGCGATGGAACGAGGCGATTGCCCCGCGGCAAAAAGAGTGAAAATGCGCCGAACCACCTCGGCTTCGGTCCTGTCGATCTTGCGATCGCCGCCAATGGGGCAGCCATCTTCGCTGTAACGCCGGACAACATCATATCCGAAGGCTTTTCCCCCGGCGGATTTGCCCGCCCGGATACGGCCTTCCAGGCCGCGATGTGTCTTGAGGGCCAGGCCTTGATAAAGAGGGCGTTCATGGTCCCTTTCAAGCCCACATGGAGTTCTGTTATCTCGCCTTCCGACAGCGTAAGCTCCGGCGTCAGGTTCGATGTTAAACGTGCAAGTGCGTCGAGATGCTCGGGCTTTGCTTTGACGTGGTACTTCGCAATAGCAAGAAGGCAGGCGGCAATCCCGGCAATCATGCCCCTGGTTTCACCACCGTTCCGGTTTACAAGCCATTTGAGGGCCGCTTCGTAATGCTCGACGATAACGGCGAGGGCGGTGATATCTTCGACGTCCATGCCGTCATGGATGAGGGCAGAGGCCAATTGGCGAATATGCATGCGTCTGCACGCGATCGTCTTCGGCCGCAGGGCCCGCTTCGGACCGGAGAGGTCGAACAGGTCGGCATGAGCCAGACGGGCCAGGTACGCTTCCACGTCTACCTGAAACGACTCCGGGAATTCCTCGAACTTCAAGGTGTAGGTTTGGCGATAGCGCGGCACCTCTATAGAAGCCTGGGGCCAGCCCTGAATGGTAATCGCGCATTTGTTCCACAAGCGGCAGACTGTCTGGTGCTGGGTGCGCGGGTTTTTGGTGATGGCCTCCGCTTCCAGCGCGAGCAGAAAGGCGTCGAACGTTGCCTGGGTCACGTCTTCCGGTGTGATCCTCTGGGCGGAGACAAACCGCATGAAGCGGGAAAGGCCGCTCCGGTAATAATCGAGGCCGTCGAGAAGATCCCAAAGCGCTCGCCACTCGGGCGTCAAAGCCGCCAGGTATGTGGCTTCATTCAACACAACGCCGCAGTGCCGCATGGCGAATTTTACGTCACTGGTTGCGTTCTGGACCCGTTTCCTCGTCACACCCGCTTGTTGAGGATGGAAATTCGTGAGTGCCCTGCGCAGGTACGTAGCGCTGGCCGGGACTTCATGCGGCTGTTTGTCAATCCAATCGGCAACCTTGCGCAAGGCTGACGACACCTGGCGCTTTTTCGAGCAGCTCAGGCCCCTATCGCCGTCAATGCGGACAATCAGATCCGCGAATGTCGGGGTATCTGGCGAGGTGAAGGGGTTGCGTACCTTACTATGATTTGTCATGTGTCAAGCTCCATTGGGAACGAGAATAGCATCCATTATTGGACACGGGAAGACAAAAAGTGACAGGAGTACATTATTGGGAAAATATAATCACCGTATTCGTCATGAATACTGTCATGATATATTCACCATTATTTTATAGAGGCCGGAAAGCCTCACGTCTTGTTGGCCTTCAAGTAGGCCGCCAGGTCCTTGGGATCGAACCGCTTCTGCTGGCCCACCTGCACGCAACGCAGTGCCTTATCGGCGATCAAGCGTCGCACCGCGCGCGAGGAGACGCTGAGGTAGTCGGCGACCTGCTTGACGGTCAGAAGGGAAGCGGAAGCGGTCTTTTCTTTGCTAGCTGGCATCGTGTTCTCCTATGGAGGTGGGTTCGCACGCCCCGGCCGTGTGTGAAGCCGCTGCCGAGCGGGCCAGCAGCCGGACTAGCGAGATGAAAGGGCTATGCACCGATACCTGGGCGGCAGTTGGTTTGACGGGCGGGGCGTCACCTGCCTCCCGCTGGAAGCGGAAGGGGCGGCCGGGCTGTTCTACCGCTGTATCTTCGGGTCCGCTCAAGAGCTCGTGCTCCCTCTTCGGCAACTGTGGCTATGACCACTCAGAGGTAATCACGAAGGATTGCAGGGAAAAATCTAATTCGACCGCAAGGGATCTTTTGCGTGAATCCAGCTATATCAATGGCTTAGAGTAAAGAAAAACTCGTGATCGAATCCTAGCTCGGTTTTTGTTTTCTCCAATCCGGGCAGGTGCGGTAAAGCTGTTGGTAAATCGTCTCGTGCTTGCCGCCGTACCCACTGTTCTCGGCAACCATCTGCGCGATTTCCGTGCCTGGCTTGCCCGGATGCTCCTCCCGGAATTGAAGTGCCAAACGGCACCAATCGGCATATTTTTCCTGTGTTTCTCGGCTTCTTGCCTCCCGCCTCGACCCTTTGCTTTCATCGGCCATCAACATTGGCGGCCTGGGCGTCGCCCCGGACCAGAACCGGGGCATGGGGCGGTTTTCCGGATCGGCTTGGCAATATGCCCCCAGCCACTCCCGGCCAATCACCAGACTATCGGCATAATGATCCAGGATTTCGTCATGGCCTTCGGTTCCTTCTTTGTATCGGTCCGTGGGCCAAACGCTGTTCGCATCGAACGGCTCTCCTGTGGAGGCAAATATACCGTAGGCGGTAAGCCACCGCTTGTTTGAGGGTTTGAGCGCGATGCGACTATATCTGTAGGCATCCAGAATGCTCCGTCGAAAGGATCGGGTTTCTATTTCCTTATCTGCTTTCCATGCCGTCAATAACCTGCCAAGAGATTCGGCGGGCACGTCCGAAAGTAGCGGTGCGGTAGAATCCGGGTTTAGACCCGATTCAGATGAAGAAGGAGTGAAGAGATAAATAAAGTGATCAAGGCTGAACGGATCCAGCTCGATCGGACCGCTAATGGTCTTGCTGCTGCCAAGGCTATAGTGCCCCTCCGAAGTATCATACTCGAACTGAATCCGCGCCGCGGTCCGCAATTTCGAGAAGTCACAAGACTCGTACACGGAAACATCTGGCCAATAACTGGGATCTATAAGCTCCCAAAGATGGCTTGATTCCTAAATACAGCTGGCGATGTGCCCCTGACGGAGGCCGTGCAAAAGGTGAAGCCAAAGGTCGCGAGCATCATCTAAATCGTCGCGGCGATCTTCCGGCGTGTCCATGGGGTCGGTCTTGTCGATACCGTCCGTCGGCAGCAGAGCTGCCGCGGCGGGATCGATTGAATCCACGAGGCGTCTAAATCCTTCCCGTAAGCTTATTGTCTGAAGACTAGTCATCCTGACCAAAGGTCAAAGTCGGCATGGCAAAGAGCAAAGCTGTCTCTGGCCCGTAATCTGATCTGGCCAGACTTAGGGATGGCCGCAGATCAACATGAATTCCGGCTACCAGAGATACTGCCCCCAGATTATTAACCATCACTCTACACCTACTTCGGTTTTCCATTCGAGCGCCTTGTGGAATGAGGTGCTATCATCTTTTTGGATAGGCTTGCGGCGTTTCTAAGGTGTATTTCATTGTCAGATCATGCCGCCAAAACCCTGTTGTAAATGAACCGCTCGAGGTTTGGCGAAGGGCATCTTGTTTGAGTCACGCCGCTATGGCTGACTGCTTCAGCATAGCGTAGTGGCGTTCCTCGACTTCGGCCGGCGGAATGTTTCCAAGGGGCTCCAGGAGCCGCCGGTTGTTGAACCAATCCACCCGTTCCAGAGTAGCGAGCTCGACGGCCTCGAATGAGCGTCATGGCCCGCGCCGGTGAATGATCTCGGGCACCGTTTAGCCGCGCGACAGGCTAACCTCCGCCTCCCGTAGCTTGCCGATAACCTGTTCCGCGGTAGGTCGTTTACGTGGCATCCTGACCTCCGTTCAAACAGTCCTAGCCTAACATTCGGCTTGGACCAGGTTTTGCGGCTCAGGTCACGTTGGAGCGACAGGTGACGATAGAGACGGTATGGCGGCTGCTGTCGAAACTTCAGATGCTGGTTTCGTCCACATGACCCAAGGGCCTGCAGCGGAATAATGAGCGAAGGAACCCAGCGCCCGCGCGCTTCATCCCGACGATATGAGCCGGGGGGGGTATTTGGCGAGGCTTGATCGAACTCTCGGTCAAGGTCGATTCGAGCAAAGGGGCGCGAACTTGCGGCCAGCCGATCGTAGACATGGTGAGGCAGCAGTTTGGCCTGACAAGCGACCGTACCCGCCAACCGGGATTGCGCTAGGTGTCGGCAACCCGCGCTTCGTTCGATGAAAGTGATCAAACCAGCATGAACACTCTTTGCTTTTGGGGAAAGGCCCAGCCATGTGACACAGAGAGCGGACCGGAATGGCATCCGCTGGCATTTCATTGTCTTGACGTCGCCGCAGTTGGAGAGGCCTTGCTAAAAGGACATGGCGGGTTTGGCGCCAGCCTTCCGAGCCTGTTGGGTTTACCGCAAAAAGAAACGTTTCGTGTGGTTTCCTATCTCCTTTGCTTGCACGATGTGGGCAAGTTCGCCAAGAAATTCCAGGCAAAGGTGCCGAACCTTTATCCCGACTGTTTCGGAGACGACCCGGAACGACTGGCGAAGATCTACGATCACGGCGCGGGTGGGCTGCGCCTGTTCGACGCGGATGAAGATTGTTTCAAACTACCGGGTGGCGTCCGGTCCCGCGGGTGGCGGCCTATGGTTTCAGCCGTGACCGGCCATCACGGCGCCCCCCCCGGCAACGCCCATGCAAGAGTCGATCATTACGTTGCGGAGCGAATTTGGCGCACTGGGGATCGACGCGGCCCGCGCGTTCATTCATCAGGCGCACGAGTTGTTTTACCTGCCGGTGGAATTATCCCGGTTCGAGGCAGACTATGCGCGCCGTGCATCTTTCGCTCTCGCCGGCCTTGCCGTGTTGGCGGATTGGATTGGTTCCAACCAGATGTGGTTTCGTTATCGCAGTCCGGGCGAATTCAGAGACCTTAAAACCTATTGGAGTTACGCGCGGGAAAAGGCGGGGCGGACCGTCTCAGAGGCGGGTGTCTCGCCCGCCCCCACCCGGAATTGCCTCGGGTACGATGCTCTGATCGGCACAAAAGCGGTCCCGAGCCCGATGCAGGACTGGACGTACTCCGTCGAACTGCCAGTGGGCCCAACTCTGTTTATGATTGAGGACGAGACCGGCAGCGGCAAGACAGAGGCCGCACTGATGCTCGCTCACCGCCTGATGGCCGCAAACCGGGCCGACGGCCTTTATGTCGCCCTGCCTACCATGGCCATGGCTAACGCCATGTTCGACCGGCTCGGTGCTGCGTATCGTAGACTCTTCACTGCGGATAGCGGCCCTTCTATCGCTCTGGCGCATGGCGCGCGCGAGTTGCACCGTGGGTTTCAGTCGGCGATCTTGCGCGGTGGCCACAAGGAGTCCTCCTACTCCGGCGACGCGAGGCAGGAGGATGAGTCCGGAACGACGGCCTCGACGGCCTGTGCGGCCTGGATAGCCGACGACAGACGGCTTGCCTTCCTGGCGGACGTGGGCGCCGGTACGGTGGATCAGGCGCTGTTGTCCGTTCTACCCAGCCGGCATCAGTCGCTGCGTCTGTTGGGTCTCATGCGCCGCGTCCTCGTTCTCGACGAAATACATGCCTACGACTCCTATATGCAGCGTGAGATCGAGACGCTACTCGAATTCCAGGCAGGGCTGGGCGGCTCTGCGATTTTGCTGTCGGCCACGCTGCCCCTGGCGGTTCGCGCACGGCTCGCCAACGCATTCTCGAATGGCCTGGGTAAACAAGTGGACAGCGACGAACTGTCTGGCGGCGGCGTGGACTACCCTCTTGCGACGGTTCGCGCGGCCGATGTGAGAAGCTCGATCAAGGTGCCTGGGCAATCTGGGCGGGCACGTACTCTCCCCGTCGGATTTCTGCGGACCGCGGAGGATGCGGTTAACGCTGTGAAAGAGGCGGCCAGCGCCGGCAAGGCAGTACTTTATATTCGCAACACGGTCGATGACGTGCTGGACGCCTGGTCGGCGTTATCCGCCCGAGGACTGGCTTCCGAACTCTTTCATGCGCGTTTCACGTTTGCCGACCGGCTGGAGAAAGAAAGACGGATCGTGAACATGTTTGGAAAAGAGAGTGGAGATGGGCGGGCCGGCAAAATCTTGGCCGCGACACAGGTTGTTGAGCAGTCGCTGGACCTTGACTTCGATGCGCTGATTACCGATCTGGCTCCGATCGACTGAACCGCGTGGGATCCCCGAAACTGCTGGTCGTCGGGCCGCCCGCTGTGGATGACGCAAACGCGGATTGGTTCAAGAGCATGTTTCCGCGCGCCGCCTATGTCTATCGAGACCAGCCCGCCTCTGGCTGACCGCCAGGGTGTTGGAGAAAGAGGGCGTTATCAGGAGCCCGGACGGCCTCAGGTCGCTAATTGAGACGGTCTATAAGGATGATGCGGAAGTATGCGTTCCAAAGGACCTCATCGGTAGCTATTTCGATGCCGAAGGCAGGGCGGGCGCGGAGCGCGGTGTCGCGACCACGAATGTCAATGGCGGAGCAAAAAGGGACCACCGTGGCGGAGTAAAAAGGGACCACCTGGCGGCTGCGGGCTTGTCCCCGTAGTCCATGGGAGGGCCCCGCGCGCAACGCGACGTGCCCTCAACAGGCTGACGCGGCGGTGCGCGCGGGGGGGACCTGTGGGCCCACGGGGTCAAGCGAGGGCTGGGTGGTCGGTTCAGTTCGCCGTCGGGGTTTGACGCCTGCGGCTCTGGTTGAGCCGATAGCTGTCGCCGTTCATCTCGAGGATGTTGACGTGGTGGGTGAGGCGGTCGAGGAGAGCGCCGGTAAGCCGTTCGGAGCCGAACACCTCGGTCCATTCGTCGAACGGCAGATTGGTGGTGACCAGGGTCGAGCCGCGCTCGTAGCGTTGGCTGAACACCTCGAACAGGAGCTCGGCACCGGTCTTGGACAGCGGCACGAAGCCGAGCTCGTCGACGATCAGAAGCTTGTAGGTGGCGAGCTTCTTCTGGAACCTCAGCAGCTGCTTGTCATCGCGGGCCTCGATGAGCTCGTGGACCAGCGCGGCGGTGATGAAGCCGACCGAGAGGCCCTTCTGGCAGGCCGCCAAGCCGAGACCGAGGGCGATGTGGGTCTTGCCGGTGCCGCTGTTGCCGAGCGCGATGAGGTTCTCGCGGCGCTCGATGTACGCGCAGCGGGCGAGCTCCAGGACCAGCGTCTTGTTGAGCGAGGGGATGACCTTGAAATCGAAGCTATCGAGGCTCTTGATCACGGGGAAGCGCGCCGCCTTGATCCGCCGCTCGACCATGCGGCGCTCGCGGTCGATCAGCTCGAGCTCGGCCAGACGCAGAAGATAGCGAACGTGGTCGACGCCTTCAGAGGCGCACTGCCGGGCGATCTTGTCGTACTCCCTCAGGACCGTCGGCAGCTTCAGCCTCTTGAGGTGGTGGACGAGCAGCAGCCGTGGTGTGTCGGTCATGCGCCGAGCCCCGACAGCAGGCTCATGTACGACTTGGCAGACGTCGTCGCGACCCGGGCGCGCGGCAGGTACGGATAGACCTCGAGGTTGAGCCGGGGCGGCCGCCGCTCGATGCGGCACAGCACCAGGTGCTTGACGGCATCGAAGCCGATGGCGCCGATCCTGAGCGCATCGTCGACCGCTGCCGTCAGCTCCTCGAGCCGGAAGCTCTCCAGCAGACGGAGCACCTGGACGTACTCGCGCTTGCCTGCCTTGCCCATGCGAGCTTCGAGGAGGCGTCGCAGGGTGATGAAGCTATCGGGCAGGTCCCAGCCCGCCAACGGCGCGGCCTGGTCGAGGGCGCCGATCTTCTGCTCGGTCAAGGGCAGGTAATGCAGCGGGTCGAAGATCAGGTCCGCGCTGTCATAGGACCGGCGGTGCCGGGCGATCACTTCGGCGCCGCAAGAGATCATCACCTCGTCGACATAGCCGCGGATCAGCACCTCGCGGTGCCCGTATGCTACGGGCACCGAGTAGTCGTGGCCGCGGTAACGCACCAGCGACAGTGAGCTCGCCCTTCCGGGACGCTTGTCGCAGGCATCATAGGGAGCAGGCGGCAATGGCAAGAGCACTTGACGGTCCCGTTCGAGGCGCTCGCTGATGGTTTCCTTGTGACCCCGCAGCCGTGCGGCCCGGCGCCGGCAACACCGTTCGGCGAGAGCACCGTTGAGAGCCTCGAAGCTCTCGGCCCGCGGGATCGGGACCAGGAAGTCCCGCCGGATGAAGCCAACCAGTCCCTCGACTTTGCCCTTGTCATTCCCCTTGCCCGGTCGGCCGAACCTGTCCTCGAACAGATAGTGGGATTGCAACTCCGTGAAGACGCGCGTTCGCGGCCGCTTGCCATCTCCCAGGACCCGGGCAACAGCCAGCTTGGTGTTGTCGTACAGGATGGATGTGGGAACGCCGCCGAAGAAGGCGAATGCCGCATTGTGACCATCGCAAAAGGCCTCGGTCGTCTCCGCCGGATAGGCTTTCACAAAACAACCATCGCTGTGGGGAAGGTCGAAGGCAAGGAAGTGGACCTTGCGCGACACGCCGCCGATCACCGCCATCGCCTCACCGAAGTCCGCCTGGGCGTGACCGGGGGAATGGACGAGCGGCACAAACACCTCACGTGACCGAAGCCGCCGCTCGCGAACGGAGTCCTTCACGATGGTGTACCCGCCCGTAAAGCCGTACTCGTCCCGGAGACGGTCGAAGATGCGCTTTGCAGTGTGCCGTTGTTTGCGGTGACTGGTCCGATCATCCTCCAGGATCCGATCGATGATCCCCGTGAACGGATCCAGCTTCGGTCGCCGGGGCGGCGTGCTTCGGCGATATCCTGGCGGCACCGAGAACGACAGCATCTTACGGACCGTCTTGCGGTCCACACCAAACACCCGCGACGCCTCGTGGACGCTCATCCTATCGACACGGCACGCCCGCCGAACCCGTGCGTACAAATCCACTCGATACATCCCCCCGCCTTCCAGTCAGAGCAACCCTGACAGAAGGCTATAGACGGTCCCTTTTTGGTCCGCCGCGGCCGGATGGCCCGGGCGCTTCAATGGGGGATTATTGCGCCGCCGTTCTCAGAAAAAGTTGACGCGCGATTTTTCCGCCATCTGCACGTTGCGTGATCAGGTCGCTCATGC
Organism: Alphaproteobacteria bacterium; assembly: GCA_965198325.1. GTDB lineage: Bacteria > Pseudomonadota > Alphaproteobacteria > UBA828 > JAPUJA01 > CBDAPE01. Next base: position 118,279 of record CBDAPE010000014.1, read on the forward strand.
AAATTACTACGCGGAAACGCCAACAAAGGCGCTCAACCTATGTTCGTTGGTCAAGACGATCTTGCAGATTCAACAATTGCTTGCTAGCGCAGCGGCGCAGTCGATGGGCGACTGACCGTGCGGCGGTCTCCTGCCCCTAGGGTGTCGATAACGCGGTAGCCATAACAGGTCCGCAAAGGTACTTGAAGGTGGAGATGACGTGCTTCAAGGCCTTTCCGGTATTGCGGCATCGAAGGAACCGCCAAGAGTGTCCGTCGTCAGATGATTTGAGACCGAGTGGAGCTTAAAATAACGGAGGCTCTGGCTCGCCTGGTTGATAATTTTAGGCAGCGGCGTCGCGATGTTGCAAGCGCCGGTGCTCGATGGTCTTTCGTTTGATCCTTTCGCTTTCCAGCAGGCTGGTTTGGCCGCGCCCGAAGTAGACATCGGCGGGCGTGAGGTTATTCAAGCTCTCGTGGTAGCGCCGGTGGTTGTAGTGCTCGACGAAGGGGCCGAGCTGGGCTTCGAGATCACCGGGCAGATAATAGTTCTCGAGCAGGATCCGGTTCTTCAGCGTCTGGTGCCAGCGCTCGATCTTGCCCTGGGTCTGGGGATGGTAAGGTGCGCCACGGACATGCTCCATGCTCTGATCATCGAGCCATTCGGCCAAGTCGCCGGAGATATAGCTCGATCCGTTGTCGGACAACGGCCGCGGCTTATGGACGACCTTCGCCTGATCGCAGCCTGGTGCCTTAGCTCACGTGGCGACAGTTCAGGCGCGTCCAGGGCCAGTCGTAAGACCGCCCCCGAACATCATCCGGGATACGGTTCCAGACCTGCTTCGGCCTGGGAGGTCTGTCTTTCAGCGCCTCGTACCCGCCGCTCTGGTAGCGGTCGTAGCATCGGTAAAATCTCGCGGGCAGGATAGCGAGCTTGTCCAGCGTTCGGCGTACCGGCAGACGGGATTGCTCGACCAGGCGGATGATTTCCAGTTTCTCGGCGGCTGGGTATCTCATTCCTCGTCTCCCCCATCCGCGATCATGCTTTTTTTGAGCCGCCGCAGTTCCAGGGCCTGCTCGGCAACGACTTCCTTCAGCTGCCGCGCCTCCCGCCGAAGGTCCGTGACCTCGCTGCTGCTTGCTGCACGCGCCGTATCGCCCGCCAGCCGGCGCTTGCCGGCCTCCAGGAACTCCTTGGACCCGCTGTAATAAAGGCTCTCCGCGATACCCTCACGCCGGCACAGCTCGGCAATCCTGAACTCACCGCGCAGACCATCCAACACGATGCGGATTTTCTCCTCAGAAGAATATTGCTTGCGGGTCACCCGGCGGATGTTCCTCACAATTCGCTCAGACGACGATTTTCTGCTTCCCGATGTCTGTCTCATCTCCACTCCTTGTCGATTACGATGAGCCAGAAATCCTCCGTTGTTCAATAACCCAAATCTGTCTCATAAGCGCTGACGGGGGACACCGGTATTTCTGTCCCTCATCAGATAATACAGTGCCGTTTCCCAGGGAAAGGCTTGGCTCACCGAGTTGGCGATGCAATCCACATTGGGGCGATATGTGACATTGCTGCACTGCTGATCGGAGCGAGGGTTCGAAACCGATAGACGTGCCAACACATTGATATTGTTTGATTCTGGGGCATTAATTTTCGCGCCGAATACCAGGCGGTGCATCAAACGAATTCTGTGGGTTTTCTTGTTTCCAGAAAAGTTCGGTAAAGGTGGGTGCGGGCCCCCGATTTGAACGTGCGTCCGCTTCGTCGAATGTCCGCTTTGGATCGCAAGCGGTCGTGCCGGCGCCCCTGCTGCGATGTCCGCTTGTAGCCGGGAGCGAACCTTGGCACCGGTTCTGGAATTGGTCCGCTGTGCAGGGTAGAGCAGCCGTCGATATACCCGGCCTGCGCCGGACCGGGTCAGTTTCCCTCGGCCTCGTTACGGAGCTGCTTGCTCAGGTCGCCGCCGACACCGAGACAGGAATTCAGGGCGTCACGGAGCGGCTTGATCGCCCCGATGGCGGCGCGGCCGTCGCCGGCAGCTACCGTGGCCATGGTCATTCTATGGGATATTTCGTAGCTGTTGACGGTGCCGTAGAAAGTCACCGCGAGCGCGGCGACACTCGGCGACAGGAGGCCCAGCTGGTCGGCAACCGCCGGATAGACGACGGGCGGGCGAAGGTAAAACAATCTGAGGGTCTCCCCACTAAAGGTGCGCTCGCCCGTCGATTCCAGTCGGCCCATAGTATTTTTGAACAGCTTCAGGTGGCTGCAGATCGACCCGATCTCCGCGGCGAGCGCGCCGGCCAGCCGGTGATGGTCGTCGCGCCGGCGCCGCTCCTCTCGCTCCCGGGCAAGCCGCCCTTGATCGGCGGCGACGCTCTTGATCGCCTCGAAGCCGATCACTGCCGCCTACACGAGACCCGCGAAGCCGATCACCCCCGCAATCAGCAGCTGCCAGCCGTCGATAACCTCGACGATCGACCCGCCGTGGTTGGTGGCGAGCGGCACGAACACAATCGCGGCGACCAACAGGGTCGCGACGACAAGAGCCCAGCTGCGGCTGTTCATCGGCGCAGTGTGGCCGGACTCGCCGGCCCCGCGCAAGCGGCGGTGGCCTGTGGGCCGGGAGACGGGCCGGTGAGCGCCGGACGGGGCCTCGCGGCGAGCGACTGTTCGGCGGAGGTCGTCATCCAGCGAGGGCGTCGTTGCGTGAGGCGAGATCGGGCGGGCCTTCCACGGTGAATACCATGACGGGTCTCCTTGTACGCAAAGGGGTGTCTGGACAGCGTCGGTGAAGCGGATTCTCCCCACCATTAAGGCGGGATTATGGGAATAACGGTCTCCATTACGGCAGAGTGGCCACCCGCGCATCGGCAGGGCGCTAAATCCGGAAATCCGACTCTAATCGCCTGAATAGAGTGATAAACGCTAAAAAACGGCTACAAAAAAGGTCCGCGCGGCAAGTCACCAGCGAACCCATACCTCCCACTTCTCAGGACGATACCGGAATTCTACGCCAAGCGATCCCCGTTGTCAACTGTTTTGTTGGAAAATATCCGGTGAGACCGCCGGCCGCTGCAGGATCCGCCCCCCCGGGGGGCTAGTCCGTGCGGTCGTAGTAGCGGATCTCGAGGACATTGCCGTCGGGGTCGTTGAAGTAGTCCGAGCGCACAGCCGCCCCCTGCGCGCCGAACGCTCTCTCGCCTCCCGATCTAAGCGCCACGCCGTGCTCGGTCAGGCGCGCGGCGATGCCTGCGCGCTCCGCCGCGCTCATGGACAGGCACAGATGGTTGAGGGCCGCGCCGCCGCCCGCCTCACCGCCTCCGGTGAACTCGCGCACCCTCGCGGCCGTGTCCCGGGCCATAAGGTCGAGGATCGTGGTTTCGTTGATCCGCACGCTGGGAAAGCCCGCCCGCCCGGCCTCGAACTCCGCCGCCCGCACGGGCGCGAGCCCCACCACGTCGCGGTAGAAGTCGAGGGCGCGATTCGGGTCGTCCACCCACAACACCACATGATCGATGTTCATGGGCCAAGCCTAACCCGCATTCGCGTCGGTTTCGAGACCGCGCCCGCGCGCCAGCAGCCTAGTTCACCACGAAGCCGTGGGCGAAGGGGTCCCGGTCGTCGACGAAGATCGTGTTCAGCCCGGTCACCCGTGCCCAGCCCGCGATGCTGGGCTTGATGGCCTCAAGGTTGCCCACCCGGCAGGCCTCCTCGACGCGGCAGTGAAACAGGCTGCCGATGATGCTCTCGTGGACGAATTCGTCGCCCGGCGCGAGCTTGCCCTTCGCCGCCCACTGGGCCATGCGCGCCGAGGTGCCCGTGCCGCAGGGCGAGCGGTCGATCGCGTGCTCGCCGTAAAACACCGCGTTCCGCCCGTGGGCGTCGGGCTTGGTCGGCTTGCCCGTCCACATCACGTGGGTCACATCCCTGACCGTCGGGTCTTCCGGGTGGACCGGCTGGATCGCGTCCCGCGCAAGCTCGCGCACCAGCGGGCTGTAGCGCAGCAGGTCGGCGGCCGAACAGTCCTCGAGCCCGGCGAAGTTCTTCTGGGGGTCGATGATGGCGTAGAAGTTTCCGCCATAGCCCACGTCGAAGACCAGATCGCCCAGCCCCGGGCAGTCGATGGTCACGTCCGTGGCCGCGAGGTAGCAGCCCACGTTGAAGATCCGCACCCGGTCGACGAACGCCCCGTCGCGCTCATATTCCACGCCGACCAGGCCTGCGGGCACGTCGAGCGTCAGCTTGCCCTCCTCCCGGGGGCTGACCAGCCCGTGTTCGAGCGCGATGGTCACCGTGCCGATGGTGCCGTGACCGCACATCGGCAGACAGCCGGTCGTCTCGATGAACAGCAGGGCGATATCGGCTTCGGGCGCCAGCGGCGGGTAGAGGATCGCACCCGACATCATGTCGTGGCCCCGGGGCTCGAACATCAACGCCGTGCGGATCCAGTCGTAATGCGCCATGAAATCCTGCCGGCGCTCGCTCATGGTCGCGCCGTCGAGCGCCGGCGCGCCCTCGATGACCACGCGGACCGGGTTGCCGCAGGCATGGCCGTCGATGCAGGAGAACGTGTGGCGCGCCATCGCGGGGGCCCTGCGGCCTATTCCGCGGCGGCGGCGCCCAGGTCGGGCGCGCTCGCGATCGCCGCCTCGACGATGGCGGCGACCTCCTGGGCCTCGTCGGGTTCGAGCGCCAGGCGGGGCGCGCGCACCACGGCGCTGCCCCGGCCCTGCAGGCTTGCCGCCAGCTTCAGGCACTGCACCAGCGTCGGGCGCGAGTCGAGGGCGAGGATCGGTGCGAACCAGGCGAACAGCGCGCGCGCCTCTGCCGCCCGCCCGTCGCGCGCCGCGCGAAACAGCGCCACCGATTCCCTGGGAAACGCGTTCACGAAGCCCGAGATCCAGCCCACCGCGCCGGCGTCGACCATGTCGAGCACGATGTCGTCGGCGCCGCAGAAAATGTGAAAACCCGCGCCCAGCGTGCCGTGAAGCGCGATCGTGCGGGCAAGCTCGCCCGAGCTTTCCTTGGCCGCGCAGAAGCGCCCGTCGGCGGCTAGCTCGGCGATGACATCCGCGCCCATGTCCGAGCCGTAGGTTCCCGGGTTGTTGTAGATCATGATCGAGAGGCCCGTGGCCGCTGCGATCGACCGGAAGTGGGCGAGGATTTCGGCCCGGCCCGATTTGTAGACCAGCCCGGGCACGACCATCAGGCCGTCCGCGCCCGCGGCCTCGGCGTCCCGGGCCAGCGCGATGCCCGCCCGGGTCGAGCATTCGGCGATCCCGGCCAGCACCGGCACCCGGCCCCCGACGGTCTCGAGGATGGCGCTAAGCAGCGCGCGCTTTTCACCGGGGCCGAGGGTGAAGTTCTCGCCCGAGGTGCCGAGCGCGACCACGCCGTCGACCCCGTCTGCGACCAAGCGGTCGATCTCGACCTGGGTTGCGTCGAGATCGAGGCTGCCGTCGGCGCCGAACTGGGTCAGCGCCGCCGGATAGACCCCTTGCCAGTTCGCCATGCTTGCTCTCCTCCGTCAACTCGCACAGTTCCAGGTTATCTGGAAATGCATGTGGCCGCGACTGCGGCCCGCCGCAGGACCGGGGTTGGCCCAGGGCGGCCGGTCCCATGAAAGAGCCCGGCGCACCCGCGTAGACGCGGACCGCTAGGTCCGCTGCCGTGAGCGGGTGAAGCGACGAGTTGGTTCCATTGAGGATGGAACCACTCGGATTGAGCATTTCGCGCCCGGCGCATCCTGTCAACGGGGCCCGCCCGCGCGCGCGGATTTGGACTTGGTCCCGGGCCGAACCGACGCTAAGCTATTGCATCATCTGCGATCGTTGGGCTAGTAGTCCGGGCGATTTCACAAGAATAACGCACTTAGGGAGAGGAACTGATGACAATTCTGAGGAACACGTCCGTCCGCTGGCTGGCGGGGCTTGCCGTTGCGGCAGCCGTTGGTCTGGGTGGCGGGCTCGTCGCGGGCGAGGCGAAAGCCTGGTCGCTCAAGGAGGCTTCGGCGCCCTACGCGGGCACCGAGATGAACTTCATCTGCCAGGCCTACACGCCGTGCTACTCGATCCAGACGCTGACGCCCGAGTTCGAGGAGATTACGGGAATCAAGATCAACTGGGAGCTCACCGATCTCGATACGTCGGGCAAGAAGGGCATGACCGACGTCATCACCGGCGGCGGCTTCTACGACATCGTCGAGGTGCAGGGCTTCACCAGCGCGCTGTGGGCGATCCAGGAGCTGGGCACGGACTACGGGCCTTACTACAACGATTCCGCGCTGCGCGATCCGAATTTCTCGATCGACGACATCATCCCGGAGCTCAATCAGATGAATTGCCTCTACAAGGGCAAGCAGACCTGTATGCCGAAGGAGTATTTCGTGAGCTTCGGCGTGCTGCGTAAGGACATCATCGCCCATCAGGGCGAGCGCGATGCGTTCAAGGCCAAATACGGCTACGACCTGCCGCCGGCCGAAGACGTGGTCACGGTCGATACCTGGGAGCAGTGGGGCGACATGGCCGAGTTCTTCACCCGCAAGGCGGGCGAGAGCCTGGTCGGCAATACGCTCGAGAACGACTTCTACGGCATCAGCGTGTCGTTCAAGCGCTATCTCACGGTGTGGTACGACTGGCACGAGGCGATGGTCGCGATGGGCGGCGAGATGTTCGACGAGAACTTCAATCTCTCGCTCAACTCGCCCGAGGGCGTGGCCGCGCTTGATTTCATGCGCGAGATGACGGCCTATGCGCCGCCGAGCTACGGCGAGTACACCTGGGACGAGCAGTATTCAGACTTCTGCCAGGGCAACACCTTCAGCGGTTGGGCCTGGGCGGACGTCGCGTTCTACCTCCAGATCGAAGAGGATTGCCCCGCGTCGGCGCACAACACGACGCACTTCCTCTATCCGGGCACCCACAACTCGATCCCCTACGCCAACGTCTGGATGATCCCCTCGACGTCCAAGAACAAGGAAGCGGCCTATCTCTGGGTCCAGTGGACGACCTTGTACGACACCCAGATGAAGACCTCCGAAGAGGGCTGGCTGCCCAACCGGCGCGACGTCTTGGCCCATCCCAAGTGGCAGGAGGATCACAAGACGGCGAGCTGGATGACGGTTCACCTCGCCGCGCTCGACGGCGGCCATCTCCGCCAGATCTACAAGCATCCGGGCAACCAGGCGCTGCTCGAGATGATGATGGAGGAGCTCTCCGCCGCGATCCACACCGACGATTCGTCGCAAGTGATCATGGATCGGATTCAGGAACTGGCGGCCGAGTACATCACGCACGAATAAAAAATATAGCGTTATCAATAACTTATAGGGCTCGGTCCGGCAGAACGCCGGGCCGGTTCTTTCTTTTATAGCGGGTAATTATCGAGTGCGGCTCAAAGCGGCGGCCGCTCCTGCGCCCAGGGCCGGATCCGCTCCAGCGCCGCGCCGATCTTGAGCGTGGTGAGATCGTCGAAGCGCCGGCCGACGATCTGCAGGCCGGTCGGTAGGCCGTCGGCGGAAAAGCCCGAGGGCACCGAGAGGGCGGGCAGCGCCAGGGCGTTGAACTGCATGGTCATGTCCATGTTGACGTACTTGCCGTCGGGCGTCTCCTCGAGGCTCGCGAACTCGTCGTAATCGACCGGTGGCGCGGGGATCGATTCCGTCGGGCAGAGCAGCGCGTCGCAGCGCGCAAGGATCGGCGCGAGCGCCTTCCACGCGTCCGTAAAGACGACCTCGGTTTTCATGAGATCCACGGCGCTGAGCTTGAAACCGCGCTCCATCGCCTCGACGATCACCGGCGTCATCCGGTCCCGCCATTCGTCGAGATAGTGGCCGAAATGGGCGGCCTCGAAGGCGCACCAGTAATCCCACCAGACCTCGGGAAACTCGCGGGTCCAGGGCAGCTCCACCTCCTCGATCTCGGCGCCCGCCGCCTTGAGCGCGTCCGCCGCCGCCCGGGTGTTGGCCTCCACATCCGCATTGACCGCGTAGCACCCCAGATCGATATTGAGCGCGAGACGCAGGCCCGAAAGATCCGAGGGTGTGGGGATCGGAACGGCGAGCGCGGGCGCGATGGTGTTGTGGTCCCGTTCGTCGGGGCCCTGGCAGATGTCGAGGAAGAGCGCGGCATCGTCGATCGTGCGAGACAGGGGGCCGTGACAGAACATGGGGTCCCACTGGGTGGGCAGCCATTCGAAGGGAATTCGCCCGGAATGGGGCTTGAGACCGACGCAGCCCGAGTGAGCCGCCGGGATGCGCACCGAGCCGCCCGCGTCCGAGCCCTCGGCCAGCGGCACGCAGCCCGACGTCACCGCTGCGGCCGAGCCGCCCGAAGAGCCGCCGGGCGTGTGCTCCGGATTCCACGGGTTGCGGGTGATCCCCCACAATTCGCTGAAGGTCAGGCTCGAGAAGGCGAACTCGGGCGTCGTCGTCTTGCCAACCATGATCGCGCCCGCGTTCAGCAGGTTCGCCACCACGAGGGCATCGAAGTCGGGCACCCAGTTCTCGTAGATCGCCGAGCCGATCGTCGTGCGCTTGCCCTTGGTCGGGGTCGCGTCCTTGATCGCGATGGGAACGCCATGCAGCGGCCCGAGGTCGTCGCCCGTCGTCACCGCTGCGTCCGCCGCCCGGGCCCGCTCCAGCGCGTCCTCCGGATAGACGAAGCAGAAGCAGTTGAGCGTCGGGTTGACCTCCTCTATCCGCGCCAGGCTGTTCTCGACCAACTCGACGGACGAGATCTCCTTGGCGCGGACCCGCGCCGCCACTTCCGTGGCCGGGGTGTAGCACAGATTGAGATCGCTCATGGTCGGGTTCTCCTTTCGAGAGTTCAGCCGGCCGGCGGCCCGTCGGGGCCGCCGCCCTGGTTGGCAAGCAGGGCGACGGCCTACTCGTGCGCGTGCCGATCCCCGGCGCCAAGTAGCCGCTCGATTGGGTAGCGGCCGAGCGCGTCGCCCTCCCAGTTAGTCACAACGCCGCCCGCACCTTCGATGATCGGCAGGTAGGCGAGATAGTCGTGCGGTGCCATGGTGCCTTCCACGACGAAATCGATCAGCCCTTCGGCGACGAACCCGGCACCGTGGGTGTAGCTGCCGTAGCCGACCGTTCCGGTCCGTCGGGCGAAGGCCAGCCAGGCGTCGTAATCGGCGGGCCGCAGATAGGCGGGCGAGGCACAGCAGACGAGCGCGCCCTTGAACGACGGACAGGCCCGGGTATTCACCGCGCGCCCGTCGCGCATCGTCGGTCGGCCTTGCGCACCGACCCAGCGCCAGCCCAGGATCGGGCTGTTGATCACCCCCAGGATCGCATGGCCTCCGTGGAGCAACGCGATCGTGGTCGTAAACATCGGGCTTGCCGTGATGAAGCCGTTGGTGCCGTCGACCGGGTCGAGCACCCAGACAAACTCCGCGCCGTCGTTCTCCGGCGGAAACTCCTCGCCCCGGATGCCGTGATCGGGATAGCGCGAAGCGATCAGCTCGCGCATCGCCGTCTCGCCCTCCTTGTCGGCGTGGGTAAAGGGCGAGCCGTCGGCTTTCCGCTCGACGGGCGCGGCCTCGGGGTTCTGGAAATAGCGGCCAATCGGCCCGGCCGCCGCGTCGGCAAGCGCACCGGCGAATTCGACGAACTCATCCGGGCAGGTCTCGTTCATGCGACCTCGCGGTAGATCGCAAGGCGCTTGAGATAGCGCTCGAAATTCATGTCCGAATAGACCCGCCAGTCGAAATCGACCGGCCGGGGCGTAATCTCGGCCAGGAAGCTCCAGGTCATCTCGCGCATACAGGCGATCACCACCTGGGCCTCGAAACGCCGGCGCAGCTCATCGGTCATCGGCGCCCGGTAGTAGCTCTCAAGCAGCAGCCGGGTTTCCTCGGGCGTGGTGTCGACGACCATGCCGGTCATGCCGAGATCGAACAGGTCGGCCGAAAAGCCGGCATATTCCCAGTCGACGAGCCACAATTTCTCGCCGTCGTCGATGAAGTTCTGGGGTTGGATGTCGTTGTGGGAAAAGACGACCCGCACCGCGCCCGTCGCCTCCTCGAGTTCGTCGATCAGTCCGAAGAGGCCGGGGTAGATGTCGCGCCACTTCTCGGCCATCGTCTCGCCCGCGGCCAACCCCTGGTTGATGTACCAGCGGCTGTGGTGAAACGGCCAGAACATGAAGTTGTTGCCGTCGAGATGGCGGTGGGCGTTGTCGTGCAGACAGCGAAGCAGTTCGGCAATGCGCGTCAGGTAATGCTCGGAGCGGGCATCGGCGGGGGTCAGCACCTTGCCCTCGACGAACGCGGCGACGATCAGCCCGTCCTCGCTGTAGACCACCTCGGGCGCGATGCCGATGGCCGCGGCCGCACGATAGGCGTTGACCTCGTTTTCCCGGTAGATGCCGATATGGGGTTCGTCCTCGCCGCAGCGGATGATGTATTTCCGGCCCTCGTCCTCGACGATCAGGTTGAGGTTGCTCAGGCCGCCGGGCTGCACCGCGGGTTCGACCGGCCCCTTCCAGAGGGGCAGCCTCTTCGTTCGCTCGATCGCCTTCTTTGCGAGTTCGCCATGGCCCTCGGCGCTTCCCATCATGCCGAAGACATCGTCGAACTCCTGCGTGTCGGTCATGGCCTTCTCCTCCCGGGGGCGCTTGCCGGTCCCCGGCCGATCACTGAATCGTTGCCGCTGCGATCGGATCCCCGATCAGGAGGCACGCGCCTGCCCGGCCGAGCCGGGCGCGGAACGGGTCGTCGGGCGCGGCTTCGGTGATCAGTGTATCGATCCGCTCGAAGCGAAGAGCGTGCACCAGCTTGGGCAGCGCCACGCCGCCGCGGACCTGCTCGACGACGCCGTCGGCCGCAAGCTTGCGCACGTTGCGCCGGATCGTCTCGTCGGAGACGCCGAACTCCTCGGACAGCTCGCCGATCGTGCAGCGCCCGCGGATCCGCAGGACATCGAGGATCTCTTCCTGGCGGAGGCTGACCATCGCCAATCCCTCAGGCGGCCCGTAGCCCGTTGCGTTCGACCCAGTCGGCGGTGGCGTCGAGCGCTGTGGTGAAGCGCCTGATCATTTCCTCGATCTGTTCCGCCGTGATGATCAGGGGCGGCGAGAAGGCGAAGGTGTCGCTGGCCGCGCCCGCGCGGGTGATCAGCCCCAGCTCAAGCAGGCGCTCGACGGCATATTTCTTGACCCCGTGGTCGGCATCGAACGGCCTGCGGCTCTCCTTGTCGGCGACGATCTCGACCCCCGCCATCATGCCGACACCGCGTACGTTGCCCACCAAGGGATGATCGGCGCGCGCGCGCAGGCCGTCCTGTAAGACGGGCGCGACACGGCGGACATGACCCAGGATGTCGCGCTCCTCGAACAGCTCGACGACCCGGGTCGCCACGGCGACCGCGACCGGGTGGCCCGAGGTGGTGAATGCGTGGGCGAAGATGCCATGCTTGCGGCTTTGCTCGACCATCGCCTCCCAGATCTCCTCGCAGATCATCAGCGCCGCGATGGGCTGGTAGGCGGACGAAAGGCCCTTCGCCATCGACATCATGTGCGGCCTGATGTCGTAGGTGTCGCAGCCGAACATGTTGCCCGTGCGCCCGAAGCCGCAGATCACCTCGTCGGCCAGCATGAGCACGTCGTAACGCTTCAGCACCGCCTGGATTTTCTCGAAATAGGTGGCGGGCGGAACGATCACGCCGCCCGCGCCCATCACCGGTTCGGCGACGAAGGCGGCGACGGTGTCGGGCCCCTCGGCCACGATCAGCGCGTCGAGCGCGCCGGCCATGCGGGTTGCGAAGTCCTCCTCGCTCTCGCCGGGCTCGGCACGGCGGTAATAGTAGGGGTTCTCGGTGTGCAGGATATTCGCGATCGGGAGGTCGAAATCGGCGTGCATGACCGGGATGCCCGTGAGGCTGCCGGCGGCGATGGTCAGGCCGTGAAAACCGTTGATCCGCGAAATGATTTTCTTCTTCTCGGAGCGGCCCCGGGCGTTGTTGTAGTACCAGACGAGCTTGATCATGGTGTCGTTCGCTTCCGAGCCCGAATTGACGAGCAGGACGCGGGCCATCGGCGCGGGCGCGATCGCCTTGAGTTTCTCGGCCAGGATGCCGACGGGCTCGACGGTCTTGTCCACGAAGGCATGGTAGTAGGGCAATTTCCGGAACTGCTCGATCGCGGCCTCGATCAGCGCCTCCTCGCCGAAGCCGAGCGACGCGCACCACATGCCCGACGCGCCCTCCATGTATTCCTTGCCGGTGTCGTCGTAGACGTAGATCCCCTTGCCGTGGGTGATCATGGTGGGTGGATGCTCGGGCAAATCCGCGAGGTTCGCGAAGCAGTGCACGACCGATTCGAGGTCCCGCGCCGGCGGCGAATTGGAGTTGGTGCTCATGACGCGACCTCCATTGTACCTTCCTCCTTCATGGCCCGAAGGCCCGCAAGCCACGCCTCGGTGGTCTGGTCGAACTCGGCCTCGCCCATGGGTGTCGAGGTGCAGGCAAGGTGGAGGCTGTAAAACACGCCGTTGTTCAGCAGATGGAAGAACATGCGCTCTTCGCACGCCTGGGCGGCGTCGTTCTCGGCCATGAAGGCCTTGCGGTAGCTGCCCAGCGGCTCGTCGCTCATATAGGGCTTCATCAGCGATCCCTCGCCCATCATCCGGCCGGGCATGCCGGCGATCTCGAAGGTCTCGTTGATCTGATCCCGCAGGCGCCGGGTCCTGGCGTCGAGGTCGTCGATCACACGTTGCGTCAGTATCCGCATGGCTGTGATGCCCGCGGCCATGGTCAGCGGGTTGGCGGTAAACGTCCCCGAATGGGGGCAGGCCGCCTTGCCCTTGCTGCAATCGAAGACCTGCATGACCTCGGCGCGCCCGCAGATGGCGCCGATGGGCAGGCCGCCGCCGATGATCTTGCCGAGCGTCGTGATGTCGGGGTCGAGACCGTAAAGGGTCTGGGCGCCGCCCTCGTGCAGGCGATAGGTCACGACCTCGTCGCAGATCAGCAGAGCGCCGATCTTGCGGGTGACCTCGCGCAGCATGTCCATATAACCCCTGGTGGCGGGCACGCCGCCGCAGCGCGAGGGCACGATGTCGAACATGACACCGGCCAGCGAGCCCGCATGGGCCTCGAGGATGCGCCGGCTGTTTTCCACGTCGTTGAACGGGATCACGACGACGTCGCGCAGCATGCCTTCGGGCTCGCCCTTGGCGAAGCCAATGGGTACCGGATCGTTCGATCCCCAATTCTGGGGATCGGGATCGAGGCTGACCTCGGCATAATCGTAGGAGCCGTGATAGACGCCCTCGCATTTCGCGATCTTGGGCCGGCCGGTATAGGCGCGGGCCGCCTTGATGGCGTTCATCACCGCCTCCGTGCCGGAATTGGCGAAGCGCACCTTCTCGATCGATTCGGTCCGCGAACAGAGGATCTCGGCGAGTTCGATTTCGAGCTCCGTGGGCATGGTGAAACAGATCGCCTTCTCGACCTGGGCCTGCACCGCCGCGACGATCTCGGGATGGCAATGGCCGTGGATCTGCACCGTGTAGTTGTTGACGAAGTCGATCCGCTCATTGCCGTCGACATCGGTGATCCGGCAGCCGTGGGCCTTCGCCGCGAAGACCGGATAGGGCGAATAGAAGTTCAAATGTCGGGTGCTGCCGCCGGGGAGGGATTCGCAGGCGCGCTGCCAGAGTTTATGGGATTGGGAGTCGAAGTCGGGGTATGTGGTGTGGTTTGCCATCAGGAATCCTCGTCCATGATAAAGCTCCGCCCGGCCGCCGCACCGCCGTCGACGGAGCAGATCGTGCCGTGGAGAAATTTCGCCGCGTCGGAGGCGAGATACATCACCGTACGCGCGATCTCGACGGGCTCGCCGTGGCGCTTCATGGGGATGGTGGCGGCCACCTCGGCCATCATCTCTTCGCGGGACATGTCCGAGTCGCCGTAGCCCGCGTCCTGCATCGGCGTGTCGATGTCGCCCGGGCAGATCACGTTGACCCGGATGTTCCGCTCGGCGGTCTCGAGCGCCATGCATTTGGTCATGTGGATCACCGCCGCCTTCGTGGTGCCGTAGGTGCACATCCCGGCGTAGCCCTGCAGGCCCGCGTCGGAGCCCATGTTGACGATCGAGCCCGAGCCCTGCTTGAGCATCTGGCGGACGCTCGCGCGCGCCATGTAGAAGCTGCCGAACAGGTTCGTCTGCATGACCCCTTCAAAATCCTCGTCGGTGGTGTCGACCATCGCCGTGGTCACCACGATGCCCGCGTTGTTGAACAGGATGTCGACGCGGTCGAAACGCTCGACGGTATCGGCCACCACCTTGTCGCAGGCCGCCGATTGGGAGACGTCGGCCAGCAGCAGAACCGCCGTGCCGCCGGCGGCCTCGATCTCGGATTTCAGCGCTTCGCCGCGCTCGGCGTTGCGCCCCACCAGCATGACGCTCGCGCCATGGACCGCGAACTGGCGCGCGGTCTCCGCGCCCAGCCCGGAGGTGGCACCCGTGATCAACGCCACCGTGCCGGCAAAGGCGTCAGGCTTGAAGATGTCTTCCATGTCGTTGTCCACTCCGTCTCGTTGTTCTTCCGCCCCGCCGCTCAATAGGGCTTGCCCAGGGTGAAGCGGTCCCGCAGATCGATCCAGGCGATCATCGGGGCCAGGAACCACGGGTTGCCGTTGTAGAACGGCCAGGTCGGAAAGCCCAGATTCCAATAGGCGGTGTCGGGCGCGCGGCCCTCGATGACCGCCTTGGCGATGGTCTTGCCGAAATGGGTGCCAAGGACCACGCCGCCGCCGGCGAAGCCGGTGGCGAAATGAACCCCGTCCCCGGTCTTGCCCATGTGGGGCAGCTTGTCGAATGGAAAGCCCATCATGCCGGTCCAGCAATGGCTGATCTTGGTCTCTTTGAGCCGGGGGTAGACCCGGCTCAGGAGGTCGTGGAGCTTTTTCGCGGTGATCCGTTGATCGCCGTCGAGGTGACCGGTCCGTGCGCTGAAGATCAGAACCCGGTCGTCGGGCGAGGGGCGGTCCGAGAAGACGTTCTTCTTCGAATCGCGCATCGAGCGGAGTTTCGGCTTGATCAGTTTCAGGGTTTCGGGCTCCATCGGCGCGGTTGCGATCGCATGCGCGGGCACGGGCACGATGCGCCGGCGCGTCCAGGGCGTATAGCCGGTCTCGCGGGTATAGCCGTTGGTGCAGATCACCACGTCGCGCGCCCGCACCGCGTGCTGGCGGGTGCGCACCGTGAAGCCGTCGTCTTCGGGCGTGATCGCGGTGACCGGGGAGTGACCGACGACCTGGGCGCCCGCGCTCACCGCGCGCTCGAGCACCGCCTGGTGATAGCGCCCGGGGTGAAGCATGCCGTTGCCCTCGACGATGAGCGCGCCGTGCCAGTAGTCGGATTCGACCTCCTTGTGGATCTCCTCTTTCGGACACATCCAGAATTCGAGCTCGGGCGCGATGGTCTTGATGTAGCTGTATTCCTTTGCGAGACCGTCGTAATGGCTTGCCGAGCAGGCTCCGGTAAAGCGCCCGCGAAAGCGCTGTCCGACCTGCATCTGCTCGGTTTCGAGCATGGCGAGAAACGCTGCATGCGCGCCGCCCGCCTCGGCCCACATGGCGCGCGCCTTCTCGTTTCCGAACTTGGCCGCGAGCTTGGTGAAGGGGTAATGCAAATAGCGCCCGATATGACCCATGTTGCGGGTGCTTGCGCCGAAGCCCGGATCGTAGGTGTCCAACACCAGGGTTCCGCGCCCGGCGCGCGCGGTTTCCAGGGCGCAGTGAAGGCCTGCGAAACCGGAGCCGATGACGAGCACGTCGACCGCTTCGGGCAAGGTGGCCTCATCGTGATCGGCGCGCGGCGCCGCTTCCCACCAGAAGGGCGTCGATTTGAAGTCGCCCGTGAGGATATCCTCCATCGGCGTTGTTCCTTTCAGGCCCCGCGGGCGGCGTGGGGCCGGGTCGTCAACCGGTCGCGGAAATCGACCCAGTTAATGTAGGCGGGCAGCCACCAGGGGTTGCCCGCATAAAACGGCCAGGTGGGAAAGCCGGGACCCCACCAGGCGGTCTCGCCCTCCGAGTTTCCCAGAAGCCTGTGGCCCAGCTTCTGGCCCAGATAGGTCGCCATGGGCAGGCCAGAGCCGCAGAACCCGGTGGCGAAATAGGCGCCGTCCCGGGTCTGGCCGATATGGGGCTGGCGGTCGAACGAAAAGCCCATCACGCCCCGCCAGACGCGGGCCAGGCGCACACCGGCGAGGGCCGGATAGACCTGGATCATAAGGTCGCGCAGTTTCCTCGCCGTGATCCGCAGATCCCCGTCGTCATGCCCGGTGCGGGCGCCGAAGACGATGCGCGCATCGTCGGGCGTCGGGCGGCACCAGAATATGTTGGTCTTCGAATCGAGCCACGGTCGGCCTTTCGGCGAAACCGCCTTCATCAGATCGCCCGCCAGCGGTTCGGTGACGATCTGATGGGCATAAACCGGCACGATCCGCCGCCGCACCCAGGGTGCGGCCCCGCGGCTGTTGGCAGAATAGCCGTTGGTGCAGATCACGACGTCGCGCGCCTGGATGGTGTGCGCCCGGGTCTGCACCGTAAAGCCGTCCGCGTCGGGCGTGATGCGGGTGACCGGTGCACGCCCCCTGATTTGTGCGCCGGCGCGCGTGGCCGCGCCCATCAGCGCCTGGTGATAGAGGCCCGGATGGAGCGTGCCGTGCTCGTGAAGGATCAGCCCGCCATGGCCGTAGTCGGTGCCGATCTCGCCCCGTTGATCGGCCGCCGGGCACATCGAGAATTCGAAGGGCACCCGGGCATTGATGTATTCCGCCTTGCGCGCCAGCGTCTCGTAGTCGGCGCGCGAGCAGGCGGCGGTGAAGCGGCCGCGGTTCTGCTTGCCGACCTCCATCTGCTCCTTCTCGATCAGATCGAGGACCGCCCAATGGGCATCACCCGATTCCCGCCACATGCGCCGGGCGGTCTCGGCACCGTGATCGGCCTCGAGCCTGTTCAGCGGGATATGGGGGAAGCGGCCGATATAGCCCGCGAGCCGGGTGCTGGCGCCGAAGCCCGGCACGTGCGCGTCGAGCACGAGGGTGTCGCGCCCCCCAGCAGCGGTGATGCGTGCGCAGTTGAGCCCGGCGTAACCCGAGCCCACGACGAGCACGTCGACCGCTCCGGGAAGCGCCTCGCCCGGTTCGGGCTCGGCGCGCGGCACCGCCTCCCACCACCAGGGGTCGGTCGAGAAATCGTCGGAGAAGAGCGTGCTCATGGGGCTTCTTGATCCCGCATTCCGGCTCTGGCGCGTTATCCGCTGCGCACGATATGGCCACGGCTGCCCAGCCGGTCGTTGAAATCGGTCCAGGCGATAAACAGCGGCATCCACCAGGGGTTGCCGTTGTAGAACGGCCAGGTCGGAAAGCCGTGATTCCACCAGTCGGTCTCACCCTCTGCATTGCCGACCAGCTTGTGGCCCACCTTCTGGCCGAAATAGGTGCCCAGGGGGAGCCCCGAGCCGCAGAAGCCGGTTGCGAAATAGACCCCGTCGGGGGTCTGGCCGATATGGGGCAGCTTGTCGAACGAAAAGCCCATCACGCCCCGCCAGACGTGGGAGAGGCGGATGTCTTTCATCTGGGGGTAGACCCCGATCATGAGATCGCGGAGCTTTTGCGCGGTGATCCGCAGATCGCCGTCGTCGTGGCCGGTGCGCGCGCCGAAGATGATGCGCTTGTCGTCGGGCGCGGGGCGATCCCAGAAAATATTGGTCTTGGAATCGAGTACCGCCCGCCCGCTCGGCTTGATGGCTTTCATCAGCTCTACCGAAAGCGGTTCGGTCGCGATCTGGTGGGCGACGACGGGCACGATCCGGTTGCGCACCCAGGGCAGGGAGTCCCACCGGCTGTTGGTATAGCCGTTGGTGCAGATCACCACGTCGCGGGCCTCAATGACGTGGCTCCGCGTTCGGACCGTAAAGCCCTCGCGCTCGGGTGAGATGTTCATCACCGGCGTGTGGCCCTCGACGCGCGCGCCGGCGCGCCGGGCCGCGTCGAGCAGCCCCTGGTGATACAGGCCCGGATGGAGCGTTCCGTGCTCGTGCAGGATCATGCCGCCGTGCCAGTAATCCGTGCCGACCTCCTTGTGTTGTTCGGCGGCCGGGCACATCGAGAATTCAAAGGGCACGTTCTTGTTGATGTACTCCGCGTTCGCGCCCATCGCGTCGTAATGGGCCGGCGAGCAGGCGCCCGTAAAGCGCCCGCGATAGAGCTTGCCGACGTCCATCTGCTCCTTTTCGATCAGCTCGAGCAGGACCCACTGGGCATCGCCCGATTCCTTCCACATCCGGTGAGCCTTCTCCTTGCCCACCTTGGCCTCGAGCTTCTGGATCGAGTAGTGCAGGAAGCGGCCGATATAGCCGGCAAGCCGAGTGCTTGCCCCGAAGCCCGCGGGGCCGGCGTCGAGCACCAGGGTGTCGCGCCCCGCACCGGCCGTGACGCGTGCGCAATTGAGCCCCGCGAAGCCGGAGCCGACGACGAGCACGTCGACCCGCTCGGGCAGCGGCAGGTCCCCCCCGGATTCGGAGCGCGGCACCGCGTCCCACCAGTAGGGGTCGGTCTTGAAATCCCCGGTGAATATCGACGGGTCGATCATCGGTTGCCGCGCTCCCTTCGCCGGTCTAGCTCAACTCGACCCAGGTGGTCTTGACCTCGCGGTACTTGTCGATCGCGTCGATCGACTTGTCCCGCCCGAGACCCGACTGCTTGTAGCCGCCGAAGGGTGCCGAGAGATCGCTGCCGTTGTAGGTGTTGACGTTGACGAAGCCCGCCCGGAGCGCGCGCGCCGCCTTGTGGGCGACCGTGATGTCCCGGGTCCAGATCGCAGCGGCGAGACCGTAAGTGGTGTCGTTGCCGATGCGCACCGCGTCGTCGACGTCCGTGCACGAGATCACCGAGAGGACCGGCCCGAAGATCTCTTCCTGGGCGATGGTCATCTTGTTGTCGACCTTGTCGAAGATCGTCGGCGGCAGGTAGAAGCCGCCGGTCTCCTCGAGCACGCGCTCGCCGCCGGTGACCAGCTTGGCACCCTGGCTCTTTCCCGAATCGATATAGCCCAGCACCCGGTTCATCTGGGTCTCGTCGACCATGGCGCCGTTCTCGGCCTCGGGATCGAGCGGGTCGCGGGGCTGGTAGGATTTGGATTCGGCGACGAGGCGCTCGAGCATCTCGTCCTTCACGCCGTCCTGCACGATCAGGCGCGAGCCCGCGTCGCAGACCTCGCCCTGGTTGAAGAAGATGCCCGACGCCGCGACGTTCGCCGCCTTATCGAGATCGGGGCAGTCGTCCATGATGATGTGCGGGCTCTTGCCGCCGCATTCGAGCGAGATGTGCTTCATGTTCGACTGGCCGGAATACTCGAGGAACTTCTTGCCGATCTCTGTCGAGCCCGTAAACGTGATGCAGTCGACATCCATGTGAAGCCCGAGAGCCTTGCCGGTCACCTCGCCGACCCCCGGAAGGACGTTGAACACGCCCTCGGGAATGCCCGCCGCGACGGCGAACTCGGCGGCGCGGAGCGCCGTGAGCGGGGACTGCTCCGCGGGCTTGAGGATGACCGAGTTGCCCGCCGCCAGCGCCGGCGCCACCTTCCAGCCGTAGGACAGGTAGAGCGGGAAGTTCCACGGCATCACCGCCGCGACAACGCCCATGGGCTCGTGGGTGACGAGGACCAGCGCGTCGGTGCGGGTGGGTGCGATCCGGTCGTAGATCTTGTCGATCGCCTCGGCGTACCAGCGCAGCGTCTTGACCGCGCCGGGAATGTCGGCGGCCATGCTGTATTTGATCGGCTTGCCCATGTCGAGGGTTTCCATCAGGGCGAGCTCTTCCATGTCGTCCTCGATGAGCTGGGCGAATCTCTGCAGGGCGGCCTTGCGATCCTTGGGCGCCATGGTGCGCCAGTCGCCCTTCTCGAAGGCGGCGCGCGCCGCTGCAACCGCGCGGTCGACGTCCTCCGCGCCGCAGTTCGAGACCTGGGTCAGCAGGCTGCCGTCGCGGGGGCTGATACAGTCGAAGGTTTCGCCCGATGCGGCCGCGACATAGTCGCCGCCGATGAACGCCTTGTTCTGGAACGACAGGTGATCCGCCTTGTCCTTCCATTGAACCTGAGCCAGCATGGTCGACATGCTTCTCTCCCTTTGTGATCGATCGGTGCGCCGCCTGCGCACCCTATTATGGAACCGGTGGGTTGGTGAATGCGAGTGCCAGCGTCTACATGCCGCCGTCTCCGCGCCGCGCGGCCTTCATCGAATCGAGATCTGCGAGCACCATCCCGGCGAAGCCCGGATAGCCGCCGCGCTCTTCCGCGCGGGCCGCGTTATGCATAGCTGTCGCCATATTTGTCCCAGATGTCGTAATAAGCCTCGACGCAATAATCCGCCAGACCGTCGATGGTGGCCTCGCTGCCGGTCGCGCCGAACAGGGCCTCCATGCTGTTGTTGAGCTCTTCGGGACTCAACAGACTCGCGCCGCAGGCGATGATCCAACACAGGAGTGCGATCCGCGCCGACGAGGTCAGGCGCAGCGCCCGGTGCCTGTGCAGCCGGTCCTCGAAGGCGACGTCGGACATCGCGCCGAAATAGCTGCGCACGGCGAATTCGTCGATTGGGTCGGGCGACTTCGCATAGGCGCACATCTCGGCGATGCCCCACTCGGGCAGACCCCAGCCGACGAGATCGTAGTCGATCAGCCAGAGCCGGCCGGTGGCCGTCTCCTGCATCATGTTCACGAAGGCCATGTCCGCATGGCAGATGACCGGCATGTAGGGGCCGAACATCGGCTCCAGGCGGTTGCAGGTCTCGATCATCTTGTTGGCTTCGGCCATGTGTTTGCAGCGCAGGCGATCGGCGATCCAGCCCGCCTGGCGGGTCGCCTCGAAGGGCCAGAAATAGTCGATCGGGTAGTGCGCCGCCGCGCCGCCTTTTTCCTGGAGGATCTTGATCAGGCCGATGACGGCCGAGACGTTTTTCTCGTCGAGCAGGTCGTCGGGCTCGAAGTTCCGCCCCTCGATCCAGTCGGTCACCGAGAGCAGGCGCTCGTCATAGACGACCTTCGGGCTGATGCCGATCTCCGAGCCCATGTTCGAGCCCGTCCGGGTCGCCGACGCCGTGCCCCAGATGTCGCGCAGGTCCGCCGCCTGGCGGACGACGTATTTGCCGCTTTCGTCGATCGCGGTCCAGCTGCGGTTCTGCAGGCCGCCCCACAGCCGCGCGAGCTCGATTTCGCCCTGCCAGATCGGCAGCGCGCGGACATGGGCTTCGACCTCTTCAATGGTCCAGCTCCACTCCACTTCGTTCATCGACGGCATCCAATGTCCCCGTTCGTTCGTCTTTCAAGTCCACTCAATAGTCGTCGTGACAGCTCTGCCACAGGTCGCGGTAACGCCCCCAGGACATTTCCATGAAGCCTTCGTAGCTGTCCTCGACGCCATCGTCGGCGAAGGCCCGCGCCATGCTTTGGGCGGCGTCGTCATCTGTCCGGGAGCCCCGTTGCGCCTGGATTATGCACCAGGTGACCTGCCGGAGGTAGGAGGCAAGCTTGAACGCCCGGTGCTCGCGGAGCCGCTGGGTCATGGTTGCGTCGTCGAGGGACCCGACGCTTCGCTCGATCACGAAGCGGTCGAGCGCTTCGTCGGACACCGCGTAGGTGCAGAGCTCGGCGATGTCCCACAGGGGATGGTTGAAGCCGCCGAAATCCCAGTCGATCAGCCAGAGCCGGTCGTCGCCGTCCAGCATGACGTTCACATGGGCGAAATCATTGTGACAGAAAACCGGCAAGTAGGGCTCGACGACGGGTTCGATCTTGTCGATCACCGCGATGGCGTCGGGAATCCGGCCGCGATGAGGCGAGTCCGTCTCGAGCCCGTAGCGCGCGTGATTGCGCACGCAAAGGAAGCCGTTGAAATAGTTCACCGGGTCGCGCACCGCATGGGAGCCGGCGTGAAGCGGCGCAAACAGCTCGTCGATGATCCGGCCGGCGATCGCGGGCTCGGCGATTTCCGCCTCCGTCAGGACTCGGCCATCGATGAAATCCATGACGAAGAGATTGGGCTCGGTATAGGTAACCGGGGGCGAGATGCCGAGTTCGGCCGCGGCGCGCGCGCAGGCGAGTACGGATGTCTGCACGGTGCCGAGCTGGATGTTGTCGAAGCCTAGGCGGACCACCTGTTTTCCGGAGTCATCGGAGACGATATAGCTCGCGTTCTGCAGGCCGCCCGCCAGCGGTTCGAGAACGGGCTTGCCCCGCCAGACGGGCAGATCGCGGATATGATCCTCGATCCGCGATCGCGGCCAGTCGCGCTCGATCACGGGGCTCTCCCTTTCGCTCCGTCCCGCCGTCTCTCAAAGCCCGGTTCATGCGGGTTACTTATATAACTTGCAATAATTTTAGGGGCGAATTTGTCAAAAGTCACCCAAAATCGGGTCAAAAGACGTCAAAAATCCACAATCCAATTGACCCGGTATAGCGCAGGTGCGATGGTCGGAATGACCGGGAAGGCCTTGCGACGGTCCAGGACAAGGGCCCCGGAACGGTCGGACGGGGAGATCGAACCATGAGTGCAGCGCGCGCGTCGAATCTGACGGCCGCACAGGCCATCGTGACGGCGGTTCAGCGCCACGGCGTCGAATTCATGCTCGGCCAGAGCAACCCGATTTCCCTGTTTCTCGCAGCCGAAGAATTCGGCGTGCCCCAGGTCACCTATCGCACCGAGAATGCCGGCGCGGTCATGGCCGACGGCTATGCCCGAATCTCGGGCCGGGTCCCTGTGGTGACCGCCCAAAACGGGCCCGCCGCGACGCTCCTGGTGCCCGGCCTGGCCGAGGCCTACGCGGCGTCGATCCCGATCGTCGCCCTGGTTCAGGACGTGCCTCGTTCAAGGATCGACAAGAACGCCTTTCAGGAACTCGACCATATCGCGCTCTTCCAGGGTGTCGCCAAATGGATCCGCCGCGTCGGCGACGTGGCGCGGATCGACGATTATGTCGACATGGCGTTCACGGCGGCCGCGACGGGCCGGCCGGGCCCGGCCGTGTTGCTCCTGCCTTGGGATCTGATCGACGAACCGAGCGCGCCGGCCGCCGTCCGCCAGGCGGATCTCGGCGGCTTTCCGCTCGATCGCACGCTCGCCGATCCCGGGGCCATCGAGACGGCCGCCGATCTGATCGCCGCGGCCCGCCATCCTCTGATCTATGCGGGCGGCGGGGTTCACCTCTCGGGCGCCTCGGCCGAGCTCGCCAGACTCCAGGAAATGGCGGCGCTCCCCGCCGCGACGACCTCGATGGGCAAGGGCGTGGTCGACGAGGGCCATCCCCTCTCTGTCGGCGTGATCGGCTATTTCATGGGGACCCGGAGCGCGACCAAATTTATGCGCCCGCTGATCGAGGAATCCGACGTGATTCTGCTGGTCGGCAACCGGACCAACCAGAACGGCACGGATAGCTGGAGTCTGCTGCCCGAGGGCGCCCGGCTCATCCATTGCGATATCGACGGCAACGAGGTCGGGCGCAACTACGAAGCGCTCCGCCTCGTGGGCGACGCCAAGCTGACCTTGGCCGCGCTCGCCGACGCCCTGGCCGGGCGGGATCTCGCGGCGCGCACCGAAGCGCGGGACGGGCTCGAAAGCCGTATCGCGTCGGCGCGGCAGGAACACGAGAAGGAAGCGGCCGCGGTTTGCGCATCGGACGCGGCGCCCGCGCGGCCCGAGCGGCTTATGGCCGAAATCGACGCGGTCCTGAAACCCGACGATATTGTCGTCGCCGACGCCAGCTATTCCTCGATCTGGGTCGCGAACTATCTTCACGCCCGCACACCGGGTCAGCGGTTCCTCACACCCCGGGGCATCGCGGGGCTGGGCTGGGGCTTTCCCATGGCGATGGGCGCCAAGCTTGCCCGGCCCGATGCCCGGGTCTTCTGCGTCTCGGGCGACGGCGGCTTCGCCCATGTCTGGTCCGAGCTGGAAACCAGCCGGCGTCACGGGCTTTGCGTCGTGCTCACGGTGCTCAATAACAGCATTCTCGGCTATCAGCGCGACGCCGAGGACGTTCTCTACAGCGACCACACCACGGCGGTCGATCTCGAGCCGATCGATCACGCGGCGGTGGCCCGGGCCTGTGGCCTGTACGGCGTGCGCGTCGAAAACGGGGCGGACTACGGCGCGGCGCTGGCCGACGCGCTGGCGGCCGATTGCACGACCCTGATCGACGTCATTACCGACCCGCAGGCCTACCCGCCGGTCAGCTTCTACGAAGACAAGATCGAACACTGATCTGAGAGGGCCCTGATGGCCGAGATGAATCGACAGATTCTCTTCGCGACCCGGCCCGCGGAATGGCCCGGGCCCGAGACCTTCGAGATGACGGAAAGCCCCCTGCCGGAGCCCGGCGACGGCGAGATTCTGGTGCGCAACGTGGTGCTTTCTCTCGATCCCTACATGCGCGGGCGGATGCGCGATCGCAAGTCCTATACGGCGGGCTTCGAGCTGGGCAAGACGCTTCAGGGCGGCGTTGTCGGCGAAGTGATAGCGACGAACGGCAACCAGAAGTTCTCGGTCGGTGACTATGTTAGCGGCCTTCTGGGTTGGGAGCAATATTCCGTCTCCTCGGGCAGGGGGATGTTGAAGATCGATCCCGACGCGGCGCCCCTGACCACCCATCTCGGCGTGCTTGGCATGCCGGGCTTTACCGCCTATGTGGGCCTGCTCGATATCGGCCAGCCCAAGACGGGCGAGACGGTTTACGTCTCGGCGGCGGCGAGCGCCGTGGGCAGCGCGGTGGGCCAGATCGCCAAACTGAAGGGTTGTCGCGTGACGGGCAGCGCCGGGTCGGACGAGAAAATCGAGGCGTGTCTGACGCGTTTCGGCTATGACGCCTGTTTCAATTACAAGACCGCGGGCAAGCTGCACAAGGCGGTGAGAGATACCTGTCCCGACGGCGTCGACGTCTATTTCGAGAATGTCGGGGGCGCCATGCTCGATACCGTGCTGCTCAATATCAACGTCGGTGCGCGCGTCCCGCTGTGCGGCATGATCTCCCAGTACAACCTGGCCAAGCCCGAAGGCATCACCAACCTCGTCAGTCTGTTGATCAACCGGGCGACGATCCGGGGCTTCATCATCTTCGATCATTACGACCGCTGGCCTGATTTTGTCCCCGACATGTCCGGCTGGCTCGCCGACGGCAGCGTGACCTATGCGGAGCACGTCACCGACGGTCTGGAAAACGCACCCGCCGCCTTCGTCTACATGCTGAAGCGCTCGCACCTGGGCAAGGCGGTCGTGCGAATCGGTCCCGACCGGGCTTGACCCCGCCTCTCATGTCGCCAAAGGAGTCGGAAGGATGACCCAGACAAACCGCGAGCTTCGCTATGTGGCGCCGCCCGACGGCATTCCTGGGCCCGAGTGCTTCGAGATCGCCGACGTGGCCATGCCCGAGCCGGGCGCGGACGAGCTGCTCTTGCGGGAGATCCACGTCTCTCTCGATCCCTATATGCGCAGCCGCATGACGGGGATCACGACCTACATCGACGGATTCGAACCGGGCGCGCCATGTGACGGCGACGTGGTGGCACAGGTGATCGCCTCAGACGATGCGACGTTCGCCGCCGGCGATTATGTCATGGGCTTTCTGCCCTGGCGGAATTTCACCGCGTCCAAGGCCGAGGGTTTGTCCAAGCTCGATCCTGACGCCGCACCGTTGTCCTACAATCTGGGCGTGCTCGGCATGCCCGGGATCACCGCCTATGTCGGCCTGCTCGATATCGCCCGGCCCAAAGCGGGCGAGACGGTCTTCGTTTCGGCGGCAGCAAGTACGGTGGGCAGCCTGGTGGGCCAGATTGCCAAGCTCAAGGGGTGTCATGTCGTGGGCAGCGCGGGCTCGGACGAGAAGGTTGCCACCTGTCGGGACAGTTTCGGCTTCGATGCCTGCATCAACTACAGGATAGCGGAGCCCCTGGCCGATGCCGTGCGCGAGGTTTGCCCCAACGGCATCGATATCTATTTCGAAAATGTCGGCGGCCCGATTCTCGACGCCGCGTTGCTCAACCTCAATCGAGGGGCCCGCATCCCGCTCTGCGGCATGATCGCCGAGTACAACCTGACGGAGCTCATCGGCGCCCGAAACCTGATCATGATCCTGGATAAGCGCGCGAGGCTTGAGGGTTTCATCGTCGAAGACCATTACGACCGCTGGAATGCCTTCGCGACCGACATGGGCGGCTGGCTCGCGGCTGGCGACATTCTCTACCGCGAGCACATTGTCGAAGGCTTCGACGCCGCGCCCGCGGCCTTCGCCGGCATGTTGACGGGTGCTCATCTCGGCAAGACGGTGGTGCGGATCGGTCCCGACCGGGCTTGACCCCGCTTCCCGCCTCGGCAAGATAAGGCGGCGTGCGGTGCGCGCGCCGAGGGGAGAAGACCATGCGTGGATTGATGCAGGATTGGCCGCTGCTCGTGCCCACGCTGCTCGATTACGCGGCGCTCTACCACACCGACGTCGAGATTGTCTCGCGCAGCATCGAGGGGCCGATCCATCGCTCGAACTGGGGTGCGGCGGGCCGGCGCGCAAAGCAGCTGGCCGGCGCGCTGGGGGCGCTGGGCGTGGCGCCCGGCGAACCCGTCGCGACGGCGGCCTGGAACGGCTATCGCCATCTCGAGCTGTTCTTCTCGATTCCCGGCGCGGGGGCGGTCTGCCATACGGTCAACCCCCGGCTGTACGCGGACGAGATCGTCTACATCGTCAATCACGCGGGCGACCGGATGGTGTTCGTCGATCTCGATCTGGTCCCGCGATTCGAAGAGCTACAGGACCGGTTCGAGACGGTCGAGACCTTCGTCGTGCTCACCGACGAGGCCCATATGCCCGACACCGCCTTGCGGAACGTGCGCTGCTACGAAAGCCTGATTGCCGATCACGGCCCGGATTACGAATGGGCCCGGCTCGACGAGAATGACGCGGCCGGGCTGTGCTACACCTCGGGCACAACCGGCGTTCCCAAGGGCGCGCTCTACAGCCACCGGGCGATCGTGCTTCATGCCTTCATGCTGGCGAGCGCCGACAGCACAGCCTACACCACGGCGAACACGATCCTGCCGATCGTGCCCATGTTTCACGCCAACGCCTGGGGAACGCCCCATGTCGGCGCCATGTGCGGCGTCAAGATGGTGTTTCCGGGTAACAAGCTCGACGGCGAATCGCTCTACGAGATGCTGGCATCCGAACGGGTCGATATCGCGCTCGGCGTGCCGACCGTCTGGCTCGGGCTGCTCGGCTATTTGGACGAGAGCGGCAAGCGGCTCGACGGGTTCGAGCGGCTCTTGACCGGCGGGGCAGCCATGCCGCGGGCGATCATGGAGCGCTACGAGACCGATTACGGCGTCAAGGTGCTCCATGCCTGGGGCATGACCGAGATGTGCCCGGTCGGCTCGACGCCCCACCTCAAGGCCAGGCACGAGGCGCTACCGCTGACCGAACGGCTCGACTGGATGACCACCCAGGGCCGCGCGGTCTACGGCTGCGAACTGCGCATCGTCGACGACGACGGCGTCGAGCTGCCCCGGGACGGCGAAACCGCCGGCCACGTGGAAGTCCGGGGCCCGTGGGTGGTCTCGAGATATTTCCGCGCCGAGGGGGGCGATATCCTTGATGCCGAGGGCTGGCTCGACACCGGCGATGTGGGCACGCTCGATACCGATGGCTACATGCGGATTACCGATCGCTCGAAAGACGTGATCAAGTCCGGCGGCGAGTGGATCAGCTCGATCGACCTCGAAAATGCCGCGCTGGCCCATCCCGGCGTCGCGGAGGCCGGCGCGATTGGCCTGCCTCATCCCAAATGGGACGAACGGCCGCTGCTCGTCGTCGTCAAGGCGGAGGGGGCCGAGGTGACGCCAGCGGAGATTATCGACCTGCTGCGCGGCAAATTCGCCGAGTGGCAGTTGCCGGACGATATCGTCTTCGTCGACGAACTGCCTCACACGGCGACCGGCAAGATCTCCAAGAAAACCCTGCGCGAGGCCTTCAAGGACCACGTCTGGGGGGAGTGACGGGTCGCCGGTTTCGCCCGCGTGGACGGGCGCCACGTTATCGAAAGGTTTCCCTAGCGCGGCCGGTCGGGACGGAGGATGTCGAGTGCCTGTTCGAGGATATCGCGGTTGCCGGCGACCAGCACCTCCTCCATCGAGCCCCAGTCCATGCGCCGGCCGTGCCAGTCGGTGACCAGACCGCCCGCGCCTTCGACAACGGCCAGCATGGGCATGTAGTCGTGGGCTTTCATGCCGCCGTCTACCACCAGGTCGCAGAGCCCCGCGGCGAGCAGGCCGTAGGCATAGGCGAAGCCGCCGTAGGTGATCAGCCGTACGGTTTCGGAGAGTGCCAGAAAGCGCTCGCGGTCGGCGCCCTTGAGGTAGTTGGGCGAGGCGCAGTGCAGCGTCGCGTCTTTGAGCCGCGCGCACGGGCGGACATGGGCGGGCTTGCCGTCGAAACTGGTGACGTGGCCCCGGGCGCCGATCCAGCGCTGGCGAAGCGCGGGGTGGTCGATGATGCCGAGGATCGGCCGGCGGTGGTGGAGCAGGGTAATCAGCATGCCGAACATGGGCATGCCCGCGACGAACGCCGCGGTGCCGTCGATCGGGTCGAGCAGCCAGACATACTCCGCGTCCGCGCCCTCGGGCGGGAATTCCTCGCCCATGATGCCGTGCTCGGGAAAGCGCTCCCGGATCATCCGGCGCATCAGTTCCTCGCCGTCCTTGTCCGCAACCGTGACCGGGCTGTCGTCGGCCTTGTGGATGACCTCGATCGGGGTCTGGAAGTAGTGCAGGGCATGCTCGCCGTTGGCGTCGGCAAGCGATTCCGCGAAGCCGATGAACTCTTGCGGGCAGACCTCGACGATCGGCAGATCGGCCATCCTAATTTCCTTCCCGATTCGCATTAACCGGTAAAGCGAAACGGCGTTCAGTCGCCACGAAGGCTCGGTCGCGCTCAAGCGCCGCGCAGGCTCTCGCCGCATACGCGGCGGCCCACGCTTGCGGGCTCGCGAAATCCGGTTGATTCACGATTGTCGGATTCCGCACTAGAGCTGCCGGTAGGTTTCGAGCAGGCGATGGTGCCGCTCGGTGTTCATGACCGAATAGATGCTGTAGTCGAAGGCGATCGGGCGGGGCGTGACCTCGGCCAGGTAGCTCCACACGGTCTCGCGCACCGAGGCGGCGAGGACCATCGCCATGAGCCGCTTGTAGGCCGTATCGCCCAGGGGCGAGCCGTCATAGGCTGCCATCAAGATGCCCGCCTCCTCCCGGTTCATCTCGGCGTTCATGGCTATGCCCGCGAGATCGAACAGGTGGGAATCGAAGCCGGCATATTCCCAATCGACGATCCAGAGCCTCTCTCCGTCGTCGAGGATATTCTGGGGCAGCATGTCGTTGTGGCCGAACACGATGTGGACATCGCCCACCACCTGCTCGGTCTCGTCCATCAGTGCCCGCATGGCGGGAATCTCCGCCGCCCAGCGGGGATCGAGCCGATCCTTTCGGGCCTCGGTCTGGTCCATCAGCCAGCGGTTGTGATGGTGGGGCCAGAACATGAAACCGGGGCCCTCGACATGCTTGTAGGCCTCGTCGTGATAGCGCCAGACGGTAGCGCCCAGGCGTTTCAGGTTCTCGGGCTTGCGCACGTCCTCGGGCTTCCAGGTTTTGCCCTCGATGAAGCGCATGACGATCAGGCCCGGCTCGTCGTAAACCACTTCCGGCGCGACGCCAGCGGCGTGCATGGCCTTCATCGCGATCAGCTCGTTGGCCCGCACGACACCATAGGTCGGCACGTCGCCGCCGACGCGAACGACGAATTTCTCGCCGCCGTCCTCGACGACGAGATTCACCGTCGACAGGCCGCCGCTCAGGTTTTCCGGCTCGATTTCGCCCGTCCAGATCGGCACTGCCCTGGCCTTCGCCACGGCGCGCGTATTTTCCTCTTCGCTCGCCCCGATTTGCGCGATCTGGTCGAATGTGGCATCGCTGCCGCGCCCCGCCTTGCTCACCGTCTCTACTCCCGATCCCCGTTAGCGGCCCGCGGGCATGGTTACCGGAGCGCGGCCCGGTTTCAAGCACCAAACACCGCGTGCCCGATGTCTGCCCCTAGAGCGAGCCCGGTCCGGCCACCGGCCGGTGGTGGCGCCCGAGACCCATGGCCGAATAGAGGACATGGTCGAAGGTGATGGTCCGGGGGGTAACTGCGGCCAGAAAACTTCAGGTCGTCGCGCGCGCCGTTGTTTCGGTCTGCGCCGAAGGCATCAAGCCCCGATCGGCCCTTGACGCATCGGCCTGTCTCGGCAATTAAGATCGCATCGCGGTGCAAGGCGCGCGCACCCGTCGGCGTGGCTCGGACCGATCCGGTCACGTCCGGCGCGAACGAGCCGGCGCGCGCCTGCCGAACCGAGGGAGAGCAACCGCCATGCGCGGCGAAGAGATTAACATGTTCTGCTGGTCGGACCTTGCGGGCCTCGTTCGCGGCCGGTTGTTTCCGGCGCAGGACATCGATGAGCGACTCGTGAAGGGTATCGGCTGGCTGCCGGTTTGCCAGGTCCTGACGCCGTTCCACGAACTGGCGGAGCCAAACCCCTGGGGCGCGATCGACGATATTCACCTGATCGGCGATCCCGAAGCGAAGGTCCGGGTCGATCTCTGGGACGACGCGCCGCCGCTGCATTATTACCTCTCCGACGCGGTTGATCTCGATGGCCGGCCCTGGGAGGGATGCCTGCGCCATTTTCTGCGGACCGCGCTCGACGATCTGAAGGACGAGACCGGCCTCGAGGTCAATTCCGCCTTCGAGCAGGAGTTTCATCTCTCGGACGGGATCCTGGGCCCCGATTTCTCGCTCGAGTCCCTGCGTCTCGAGGCGGCGTTCGGCTCGCTTTGCATGGCCGGGATGCGCCAGGCGGGGCTCGAGCCCGAGACCTTCGAACCCGAATACGGCGAATCCCAATACGAGGTCACCTGCCGGCCGACAATCGGTGTGGCGGGCGCTGACCGGGCAACCAACATTCGGGAGGTCGTCCGCGAGGTTGCCCGGCGTGAGGGCCGGCGCGCGAGCTTCACGCCGATCATCGGACCCGACGCCGTGGGCAACGGCGTTCATGTTCACTTCAGCCTGCTCGACGAGGCGGGCGAACCGGCGGGTTTTGACGAGAGCCGGCCGGGCCATGTCAGCGATCTCGCCGATCGGTTCGTCGCCGGGGTCCTCCGCCAGCTGCCCGCGATGGTCGCCATGATGGCGCCGACCCTGATTTCCTATCTGCGTCTGGTGCCGGGTCATTGGAGCGCGGGCTATAATGCGTTCGGCCTGCGCAACCGCGAGGCAGCGATGCGCATTGCGCCCAACTGGCGGGGCGCGGGCGCCAATCCGGCCCGGCAGTTCAACATGGAGTTGCGCACCGCCGACGGGGCGGCCTCGCCTCATCTCGTGCTGGGGCTGATCGTGCACGCCGGCCTGCAGGGCATCCGCGACGAGCTGCCCACGCCGCCCGTGCTCGAGCAGATGCCTGCCGATCTCTCCGATGCCGAGCGCGAGGCGCTGGGCGTTCACCGCCTGCCGGGCTCGCTCGAGGAGGCGCTTGCCGCGATGGAAGCGGACGCGCTCGTCAAGTTCTGGTTCGCACCCAATCTCTGGGACGCCTACATCTCGCTCAAACGAAGCGAAATGCGGATTCTGGACGGGCTCGGTCCCGCCGATCTCTGTGAGAGGTACCGCAATGTCTACTGAGTCGCTGATCGACGTTCCGCTGATCGACCATCATTGCCACGGCATCGTCCCCCGGGATCAGCCCTGGGAGGAATTCGAGGACGGCCTCAGCGAGGCCTTTGCGCCCGCACCGGCGGGCACGACCCATTGGGACAAGCCGGTCGGCCTGTCGATCCGGAGCCGGTGCGCGTCGGTCCTCGATCTCGAGCCGTTCTGCTCGCCCGAAGCTTATATCGAACGCCGGCTCGACCTGGGCGCCGACGAGGTCAACCGGCGATTCATGCAGGCGAGTGGACTCGAGGCCCTGCTCATCGATTCCGGCAACAAGCCCGAGCGCCTCTTCGATGTCGCCGGCATGGCGGAGATTTCGGCCGCTCCGGCCTACGAGATCGTCCGGATGGAGTCGATCGCGGAAGCGGTTGCCACGGCGGGGACGTCGGCGGACGGCTTCGCAGACGCTTTCGAGGCGGCGTTGCGCGCAGCGTCGGTCGAGGCCGTCGGATTGAAGTCGATTCTCGCCTACCGGGCGACGCTGGCGCTCGAGTTGGCGGCGCCGTCAAAGGCCGAGGTCGCCGCAGCCGCCGGACGCTGGCTCGGCGAAGTCGAACACAGTGGCGAAGCGCGGCTCACCGATCCCGTGCTCGAGCGGCACCTAGTCTGGACCGGCGTCGAGCTGGCCCGGGAGCGGGGCTTTCCAATCCAATTCCATATCGGCATCGGTGACCCCGACATCACGCTCAACCGGTGCGATCCCTCGCACCTTACGCCGTTCTTCATCGAGATCGAACCGCTCGGCGTGAATTTCACCCTGCTCCATTGCTACCCGTTCCACCGCGAGGCCGGCCTGCTTTCGGAGAACTTCCCGCATGTCTACTTCGACGTCGGCTTCGTGCTCAATTGGGTGGGTCCGAGCTTTGCGCGCATCCTCGGCGAGGCGCTCGAGCTGGTACCCTTCACCAAGCAACTCTACAGCTCCGATGCCTACGCCCACGCGGAGCTCTACTATCTCGGCGCGCTGCGCTTCCGCACCGCGCTCAAGCGGCATTTGGACCGCTGGATCCACGAAGACGAGTGCACCGCCGGCGACGCCGACCGGATCGTCGAGTTCATCAGCCGTCAGAACAGCCGGCGCATTTATCCCCTTCCGGACAACCCCGTTTAACTCTCCAAGACGAGACGGTTTCATGCCAAGCGATGCTCTTCTGGGTCCCGATGACCCGCCGCCGTTCGAATGGCTCAACAAGGATGCCGACTCCCGGGTTCTCCTGACCTGCGACCACGCGAGCCATGTGGTCCCTGCGTCGCTGGGCACGCTCGGGCTGTCGACGGCGGATCTGACCAAGCATATCGGCTGGGATATCGGGATCGAGGGGGTGGTTCGCCGGATGGCGGCGATGATGAACGCGCCGGCGATCATCGCCGGCTACTCCCGTCTCGTGATCGATCTGAACCGGCCGCACGACTCGTCCCGCCAGCCGGGCTCGATTCCCGAGGTCAGCGATCACATCGAGATTCCGGCGAACAAGGGAATATCGGCCGAGGACGCCGAAAACCGGGCCAAGACCCTGTTCTGGCCCTATCACGATGAAATCATTGTCCGGCTCGATACCATGCAGGTGGCCGGCATCGTGCCGGCCTACGTGGCCATGCACAGCTTCACGCCGGTCATGGACGGATTCGAGCGGCCCTGGCATATCGGGATCTGCTGGGAGCACGACCCGCGAATTCCGAAACCCATTCTGGCCGCGCTTCGGGAGACTGGAGAGCTCAGCGTCGGCGACAATGAGCCCTACGCCATCGATCTCGACTCCGACTACGGCATTCCGATCCACGCCGCCGGCCGCGGCCTGCCCCACGTTCTGGTCGAGATCCGCCAGAACGAGATCGACACCGAGGCGGGCCAGGATCGCTGGGCCGCGATCATGGTCGAGGCGCTCGACACGGTGTTTGCCGATGCGTCGATCTTCGCGATCGAGCATTACGGTTGAGCGCCGGACGATCACGTCACGCGGTCTAGTCCGGGTGCGGCTTGATGCCGGGCGGCGGATCGTCGAGGAAGATATCGCTCATCAGTTCGTGGCCGGGCGAAACCGCGTAGCCCGTGAGATCGCTCACGCCCGCCTCGGCCAACACCTCGTCGTCGATGAAAAAATTCCCCGTACAGGTGCGCGAGTCCCAGCACAGGACGGCGTGCGCCGCGTCGCCCATGATCGCGGGCGTCCGGCAGACCGTTTCGTCGATATCGCTTTCAAGCAACCGGATCGCCGCCGTCGCGATCACCGTGCGCGGCCACAGGGCATTGACCGCGATGCCTTCGTCGCGGAATTCCTCGGCCATGCCGAGCACGCACATGCTCATGCCGTATTTCGCCATCGTGTAGGCGGCGTGGTTCTTGAACCAGCCCGGCCGCATGTTGAGCGGCGAGGCGAGGGTCAGGATGTGGGGATTATCCGCCCTGCGCAGATGCGGAATGCAGGCCTGGGAGCAGGCATAGGTGCCCCGCACGTTGATCGCGAACATCAGATCGAACCGTTTCATGGGGGTTTCCATCGTGCCGGTCAGGCTGATCGCGCTGGCGTTGTTGACCAGAATGTCGATCCCGCCGAAATGAGCTGCGGCCTCGGCCACGGCTTCCTGAACCCGCGTTTCGTCCCGCACGTCGACCACGAGAGGCAGCGCCTGGCCGCCCGCGTTGCGGATCTCTTCGGCCGCGCTGTGGATCGTGCCCGGAAGCTTGGGGTGGGGTTCGTCGGTCTTTGCCGCGATCGCCACGTTGGCGCCGTCTCGGGCCGCGCGCAGCCCGATCGCAAGGCCGATGCCCCGGCTCGCGCCGGTAATGAACAGGGTCTTTCCCGCCAGTGTCGCCATGAACGTCCTCCGCTCGGTCGCGTCATCTTTGGAGGGATCGCGCCGGCAATCAACGCCTAATCGGTAAATTTCCGCTGGCGCCGGGAGGCGAATTTTGCTTTCTACCTGACTGTGCCCCATCACCTGTTCCTCGCCATCAGCTCCCACGGCTACGGCCACGCGGGCCAGCTCGCGCCGGTCGTCGCCGGCATCACCGAGAATGTGCCTGCGGTCCATGTCACGGTGGCGAGCGACCTTCCCTCGGCCCTCCTGGGTGACCTGTTCGGCCCCGCGATCACGATCGTTCCGCCGTTCGAAGAGGTGACGATGGTGATGGGCTCGGCGATCGACGTGCTGGCCCACGAGAGCGCAGAGGCCTATGCCGCGTCCCACGAGCATTGGGACCTGCGGGTGAACCGCGCCGCGCACCGGCTGGCCGAGCTCGCGCCCGATCTTCTGGTTGCCGACGTGCCCTATCTGCCGCTCGCCGCAGCCGCGCGGCTCGGACAGCAGGCGATCGCGCTGTCGTCGCTGAATTGGGCCGATATCTACAGGGCCTATTGCGGCGAACGGCCCGAGGCGCCGCGCATTCTGGACCAGATGCTGTCGGCTTATGGCGCTGCGCAGGCCTTCCTCACGCCCGAGCCGTGCCTGCCGATGGCCGATCTCGATACGACGGTGGTCGGCCCGGTCGCGCGGCTGGGTGGGAACCGGCGCGCCGCGTTGGATGAGGCGCTGGGCTGTCCAGCCGGCGAGCGACTCGTTCTCGTTACCCTCGGCGGCATGGATTTTCCGCTCGATTTTGCGGCCTGGCCGTCGACCCCAGGCTGGCGCTGGATCGTGCCGCCGGGTAGTGCGCCGGGTCGGCGCGATATTTGCGCAATCGATTCGTTGAAGGCGCAGGGGTTCTCGTTCATGGACATCCTTCGCTCGGTCGACGCCTTCGTGACCAAGCCGGGTTATGGCGGCTTCGTCGAGGCCGGCTGCAACGGCGTGCCCGTGCTTTATGTGCGCCGGGGCGACTGGCCCGAGGAGCCCGGCTTGACCGCGTGACTGAGCCGAGCCGTACCCGCCCGGGAGATCGAGCGCGATGCCCTGACGGGGGGCGAGTTGATCGGGCCGCTCGATGCGCTGCTCGGTCTGCCACGCCGTCCGCCGCCGGCGCCGGGCGGCGTCGAGCCGGCCCGCGCCGAAATCGCGGCCCGGCTCGCGGACTAGCGGCGAATCGGCTTGCGCAGGGTCCGGCGAGCCGGAACAATGCCGTCATGACAAGCTCGCTCGACCGCTTTGAGCTGGCCGCGCCCGCCGATCGGGTGTGGCGCTTTTTCGCGTCCTATAACGAGCTGCCCAGGATAACGGGCGTCTATGTCAGGAGCGTCATCGAAGCCGGCGGGCGACGGCGGCGGCTGACCGACGCGGGCGGCGGCGAACTGGTCGAAGACGTGCTTCATTTCGACGAGGCCCGCCGTACCTTCCGCTACCGCATCGCCGAACTCGTCGGCACCGAGATGCCCTATGTCACGGGCAGCTATGTGGACACGATCCGCATTCTCGACGACCAGCCGGGGACGAGTTGCATCTGCGAATTCGAGGCCGAGTACGAGGCGAAACCCGGCCTGGAAGAGCAGGCCCGCCGTGAGACGCCCGACTTCTACGAGACCTGCCTCGCCGGCATCCGGCGCGAGCTGGGCCTTTGAACAGAATCCGCCAATTTCTTGCGCCGCCGGCCCTTAGCCTGTAGTTGTTCGGGCGTCGAGACTTCAGTCGCGTCACCGGGGAGAGCGCCGGTGGTCAAAGCCACCGAAACCTGGACCCTATCCGTGCCGGCCGAAAAAGCCTGGGCCTTGATGGGTGATTTTGGCGCCTTGCACAAGGTCTCGCCCGCCGTGGTGGCGAGCGATTTGGAAGAAGACGGCATGATCCGCCGGCTTACGTTTGCCGATGGCTCCCAGTTCATCGAGCGGCTTGTCGCGCGTGACGAGGCGGCGCGACTTTTCGGATACGAGATCACCGGCGCGGTGGGCGTGGACCTGCCGTTTTCCCGTTACGTCGGGACCTACCGGGTGATCGACGACGTGCCAGGCGAGAGCTGCATCTTCGAGCTGGTCTGTGAATACGAGGCCGAAGGGTTCACCGAAGCCGATGCGCTCGACGACATGCACGGTTTCTACGACGCCTGCATGGAGGCTGTGCAGAAGGCGTAGGCACGCCCCGCGCAGACAGGTCCGCCTCGGCCACTCTCCGTCTTGCGTCCCCCACGCGATCCCGGCACACTCCGAGCGGAGCCGCCTCCTACCTTCAGCATCGATACTGGGCGGCGGGGAGCCACGACAGGGAGAACGAAGCCATGGCGAGCCTAGCGCTATCGCAAAAACTGAACGCTTCGGCCGATGACGTTTGGGCGCTGGTCGGCGGGTTTGGCGGTGTTGCGGAGTTCCACGCGGCGACGTCGGGTTGCGATCTGGAGGAGGGCGGCTCGGTCCGCCGTCTCCATATTGCTGACAGCCCCGGCCAACTCGTCGAGCGGTTGCTCCATTTCGACGATGCCGCGCGCACTTACAGCTACACCATCATCGACGTCGTCGACTTCGCGGTTCCGTTCACGAACTACCACTCGACGATCCAAGTCGTCCCGGATGCCGATGGCGGCTGC
Organism: Alphaproteobacteria bacterium; assembly: GCA_965198325.1. Lineage (GTDB taxonomy): Bacteria > Pseudomonadota > Alphaproteobacteria > UBA828 > JAPUJA01 > CBDAPE01. The sequence goes on from CBDAPE010000014.1 coordinate 155,512, forward strand.
ACGGTCACGTGGGAGGGCTCCGGCGAGCCTGTCGGCGATCACACCGACGAGGATTGCCAGAACTTCTGGCGCTTCATTTACGAAACCGGCTTCAAGGGTCTGGTCGAGAAGTTCGGCGCGGCCTAGCGGCTCATCGCCGTCTCAGTAGTCCACCGCCACGAGATAGAGGCCGGCCGGGGGGGCGGTCGGCCCCGCTTTGGTGCGGTCGCGGGCTTCGAGCGCGGCTGCCAGATCGTCCCTCGACCATTTACCCTCGCCGACCAGTGCGAGGCAGCCCGCCATGATCCGCACCTGGTTGTGCAGGAATGCGCGCGCTCGCGCGGTAATCTGGATTTCCTCGCCGTCGCGATCGACCGCGAGCGTCTCGAGGGTGCGCAAGGCAGAGGCGGCCTGGCAGTCGGCGGAGCGGAAGCTGGAGAAATCGTGATCGCCTTCGAGCAGGGCGCCGGCGTCGGCCATGGCGGCTGCGTCGAGCGGACGGGCGACCGCCCAGGCCCGGTCCGCATCGAGCGTCAAGGGGCTGCGCCGGTTGACGATGCGATAGCGATAGGTCCGCATCAGAGCGTCGCGCCGGGCGTCGAAATCGGGGGTGGCGGGTTCGGCCACGAGCACCGCGATAGGATGGGGCCGCAGATGGGCGTTCACCGCGTCGCGCAGCGTGTCGGGCTCCGCTTCTGTTGCGAGATCGAGATGGGCGCATTGCCCGAGCGCGTGGACCCCGGCATCGGTCCGCCCCGCACCATGCACCCGGACTGTCTTACCGCAGAATGCCTCGATAGCGGCCTCCAGCGCCTCCTGCACCGAAAGGCCGTTGGTCTGGCGCTGCCAGCCGACGAAGCCGGTGCCGTCATATTCGAGCGTGAGCTTGTAGCGGGTCACGACCCGCCCAATCGGCTGCCGGCGGCTATCGGGTAGCCGCGCAAAAAGGCGATCGCGTCCGCCGGTTTCTTTCCCGCCCGCTGCAGCCGGAGCAGCCGGATCGTGTCCCGCCCGTCAGGCCCGCAGGCGACGCCGAGCGCGTCATCCAACACCGTGCCCGGCTCGGCCGAAGACTTCCCGCCGGCCGGTTCCGCGGCAAGCAGCTTGATCCGTGTGCCACCGTGGTCGAACCAGGCGCCGGGCGAGGAGCCCAGCGCGCGGACCTGTCGCTCGATCGCGACCGCCGGCCGGCGCCAGTCGATGTGGCCTTCCGCCTTCCCGATCTTGGGCGCGAGCGTCGCGCCCTCGTCGGGCTGGGGCATCGGTTCGAGCGTGCCGGCCGCGAGCCCGTCGAGCGCCCGGAGCAGGAGCGGTCCCGCGAGCGCCGCCAGCCCGTCGTGCAGGGATTGGGCGGTCGCATCGGGGCCGATCGACAGGCTTTGGGCCAGCAGCGTCGGGCCGGTATCGAGCCCGGCATCGAGTTGCATGATGGTGACCCCGGTCTCGGCGTCGCCGGCGAGCAGTGCGCGCTGGATCGGGGCGGCGCCCCGCCAGCGGGGTAGCAGCGAGGCGTGCGCGTTGAGGCAGCCCAGCCGGGGCGCTTCAAGGATGCCGGCGGGAAGGATCAAGCCGTAGGCGACCACGATCGCGGCATCCGCGCCGAGGCCCGCAAATCTCGCCTGCTCGTTCGCGTCGTCGAGACTTGCGGGCGTGCGCACGGCGAGACCCGCGTCTTCGGCGGCCTGCTGTACGGGCGAGGGTTTGACCGCCTGGCCCCGGTCGGCGGGCCGGGCCGGCTGGCAATAGACGGCGGCAATCTCGTGTCCGGCGGCCCGCAGCGCGTCCAGCGCCGGCACCGCGAACGCCGGCGTTCCCATGAACGCCAGGCGCAGCCGCTCCATGCTCAGACGGGGGCCGTCGCGCGCGCCCGCTGCTGCTTGACGAGCTTGCGGATGATCATGCCGCGCTTGATGCGCGAAAGGTGATCGACGAAAAGAACGCCCTCGAGATGATCGATTTCATGCTGAATGCAGGTCGCGGTCATCCGGTCGGCCTCCATTTCCCTAAGCTTGCCGGTCTCGTCCACATAGCGCACCCGGACCCCGACCGGCCGGACGACCTCGGCAAGCTGCTTGGGCAGGGACAGGCAACCCTCCTCGGTGGTCGTTTCCTCGTCCGAATACCAGAGGATCTCCGGGTTGACGAGACGAAGCGGGATCGGCTCCTCGTCCTCGCTCTCGATCACGTTGGTTACAATCACCCGCTTCGGGATGCCGGCCTGGATGGCGGCGAGCCCGATGCCGTCGGCGGCGATCATGGTCTCGAACATGTCGTCCATCAGCGCGCGCAACTCGTCGTCGACCGACTCGACGGGAGAGGAGATCGTTTTGAGCACCGGATCGGGCGCGATGACGAGCGGCAGGTGGGCCATGTTACCTCGGCGGGAAAGCGCCAAAACTGCGTTGGACTGTAGGTATTACGCGGCCTTGGGCGCGTCAAGTCCGCCCCCGGTCCAGGCGTCCCAGCCACCGCGCTTTGACAGGGGCGGGGGCATGCGTGTCATATGCGGGGAATGGACAGCCTGCTCATCGTTGCCATCGTGATCGCCGCCATGCTGGGCGCTGGCGCCCTCTGGCTGATTGCTGCCGGGCGGCGGACCCAAGTGCGGTCCGATCGCTTGGCTGACGAGCTCACCCGCATGGCCGACGCGATGGACGGCCGGCTCCGCCAGATGGCCGAAAGCCAGACCGCTCAGCAGCAGACCGTGGCCGAGCGGCTGCACGCCCAGGAGCGCTTCCTCGACCGTGCCCTCGAGACCCGCTTTACGGCGATCACCAAGCGGGTGGGCGACGGCCTGGAAAAATCCCAGACCACGACCCTGGAGACCATGGGCAAGCTCGAGGCCCGTCTGGCGGTCATCGATCAGGCCCAAAAGCACTTGCACGAGCTGGGCGCCCAGATGGTGGGTCTGCAGGATATTCTGTCCAACAAGCAGGCGCGCGGCGCGTTCGGCGAGCTCAAGCTCGAAGACCTGGTCAAGGACGCCCTGCCGCCCTCGGCCTACGACTTCCAGAAGACGCTGTCGACGGGCAAGCGGGTCGATTGCCTGCTGAATCTGCCGAATCCGCCAGGGCCGATCGGCGTCGACGCCAAGTTTCCACTGGAGAGCTACCAGGCGCTTCGCGCGGCGGAGGATGACCCGTCGAGGACGGTCGCGGCACGCGCCTTCCGCGCGGCGCTCAACACCCACATCAAGGATATCGAGACCAAGTATATCATTGCCGGTGAGACCGCGCCGTCTGCGCTCATGTTCCTGCCCAGCGAAGCCGTCTATGCGGAGCTTCACGCGAACTTCCCCGATATCGTCGAGACTTCGCACCGGGCCAGGGTCTGGATCACCTCGCCGACCACCCTGATGGCCACCCTGCTGACGGTCCGCGCCATCCTCAAGGACACCCGGATGCACGAACAGGCGGCGCTGATCCAGAAAGAGGTGCTCACCCTGCTTGAAGACGTCGAGCGCCTGTCCAAGCGGGTTACGAACCTGCGCGGTCATTTCGATCAGGCCGGCCGGGACATCGGCGAAATCGAGACCTCGGCGGACAAGGTGCTCAAGCGGGGACGCCGGATCGAAGCGGTCGAGATCGAAGACGGCGAGACGGGCGAGCCCGCCAAGCCCCGTCTGGTCAGCGGCGGCGACTAGATCGCGGGGGCGGCCTCGGCCGTCAGCCAGTCGCGAAATCGGCGCACCATCGGCACGGCGAAACTGTCTTCGGGGCCCACCAGGTAATAGGCCCGCGCGGATTTGATCGCGAGGGGAAACGGCTTGACGAGACGGCCCGCCGCCACATCCTGGGCTGCCAGAACGCTGCGTCCCAACGCGACCCCCTGGGCCAGGTTTGCGGCCTGGAGCGCGAGCCCGGAATCCGAGAAGTTGAGCCCGGACAGCGGATCGACCGCGGTCGCGCCGACGAGCGCGAGCCAAAGCTGCCAATCCTCCCGCCGCTCGTCGTGGAGCAGGACATGGTGCGCAAGGTCGCCGGGCGTCTTGAGCGGGGGGCGGCCGGTGGCGAGCCCGGGATGGCAAAGCGGCGCGAGCGTCTCGCGGAACAGCAGCTCGCTGTGAAGCCCCGGCCAGTCGCCCTCACCTTCGCGAATCGCGAAATCGACCTCGTCGGTCGAGAACTCGACCAGCTCGTCGGTGGCATACAGCCAAGGCTCGATATCCGGTGCGAAGGCGCGAAAGGCGGCCAGCCGGGGCACCAGCCAGCAGGTGGCGAAGGCGTGGCTCGTACTCACGATCAACGAACCGGGTTTCTTGTAGGTGTCGAGCCGCGCAACCCCGGTCTCCAGCCGGTCGAGAACCTCGTGGACCAGCCCGTAGAGCTCGAATCCCGCGTCGGTCATGACCACCCGCCGGTTGATCCGGTTGAACAGGGACTGGCCGAGAGAGTCTTCGAGCGCCTTGACCTGGTGACTGATTGCCGACTGGGTCAGGTTGAGCGCTCGCGCGGCAGCCGAGAAGCTTTCGAAGCGGGCGGCGGCCTCGAACCCGCGCAGACTGCTCAAGGGGGGTAAACGCCTTAGCATTTCAAGAGGTTAGATTATACATGAATAAAATTTTTTAAAATAGTAAATTATTTTCGTTTGATTCCCTGTGGCTGGTCATACAAAAATGTTTTTAGAAAAGGGGTTTTGGAGATAACCTAATATTATATGACGAAATACAATAGATGAAAAATTTAAATATAGTGACCCCTGACCTCGATTTTTGTGCAATCCACTCGAGTTGGGAAGTCCTGCCATGACTCGCCTGACCCGCCGCACTCTGCTCAAGGGGTTCGGGACAGCCGCGCTCGGCGCTTCCGCTTTGGGACTTGCCGGGTCCCCGATCGAGAGGGCCGCGGCCTTGGGCGGCGAGACGGTTATCGTCATCGTCGCGCCTCAGCATGGCGACCCCTATTACGCCGAGGTGCGCCGCGCCTTGCTGAGCTACTGCGCCACGTTCGTTGCCGCGGTGACCGGGCCCGAGAGGGTGATCGTCGTTGCCGACCGCCAGACCCGCACCGAGCTCGTCAGCCGCATTCCCGGCGAGAACCTGCTGACGGGTAACATCGGCGATATCTGGATTCGCGATTTCGGACCGGTCGGAGGCGCCGCCAACTCGGTCAAGTTCTCCTATCGGCCGCAATATCTGAGCGCGGCGACGGCAGGCTGGGTCGAGAGCTCGTACCTGAAGTGGCAGCGTAAAATCGGCTTCGAGCCGGTCACGACCGACGTCGTGCTCGATGGCGGCAATCTCGTCTGTGACGATATCTCCCAGGCCGTTACCACCGAGCGGCTGTACGAGGACAACCCGAACGCTTCACCCGACGAGCTGGTGGAAACGCTCAAGCGCCTGCTGTCCCTCGAGCGGGTCGCCGTGCTGCCACAGATTGCGGGCGACATCACCGGCCATGCCGACGGTATGGTCGCCTGGCTCGACCCCTCCACCCTCGCGGTGGCGAGCTATGAAGAGCCCGTCCGCAGCACGGTGCTGTCCCTGCTCGATGCGGCGCTGCCCGGCGTGCGCAAGGTCGAGATTCCCGACGCCCCGACCGGTCGGATGTGGCGGGGCTGGCCGTCGGCGGCGGGGATCTACGCCAACGGCTTTGCGACCGCCCACTCGGTCTTCATTCCCGTCTACGACATGCCGGCCGACGATGACGCCGTGGCCGCGTTCGCGGCGCTTACCGACAAGCCGGTCATTCCGGTGCCGTGTGCCGGCGTTGCGCATATGGGCGGCGCGGTGCGCTGTCTTACCTGGGTACTCCGGGGCGCGGAGGCGGATCGCCTACTCGCCTATCACGCGGACTTTCTCTAGGGTCCGGACTCATTACAGCCACCAGATGACGGCGGCGGCAAGGGCGATTGCTGCGATGAAGTTTTTGATGTTGCGGTCGAAGCGGGTGGCTATACGGCGCCAGTCCTTGAGGCGGCAAAACATGCGCTCGATGATGTTGCGCTGCCTGTAGACGGTCTTGTCATAATGGTATTGGACCTTGCGGTTCTTGCGCAGTGGGATGACGGCCGTGGTTCCGCGTTCTGCCAGCCAGTCGCGCAGGGCTTTGCTGTCATCGCCCTTGTCGGCGACGAGTTCGGCGGCGGGCGGCATGGCTTCGATACAGCGCTGGGCGAGCTTGCAATCATGGACGTTTCCTGGTGTCAGGAGCAGGACGAGGGGCCTGCCTTTCGCATCGCAGACAGCGTGGAGCTTGGTGTTGCGACCCCCCTTGGTGCGGCCGATACCATGGGCCAAGGCCCCCCTTTTCCGCCGCCGGCGCAGCGATGAACCTTGATGCAGGTTGAATCGATGAACAGCCGGTCGGGGGCGTCTTCGCCGCCCGCCAGCGCACTGAATATCCGTTCCCAGATGCCGCGCTCCGCCCAGCGTACAAAGCGGTTGTAGAGCGTCTTCTTCGGTCCGTAGACCTCACGCGGACAGTCGGCCCAGCGCCCGCCATTCCTCAGGGCATGGACGATCCCGCTCAGCACCCGGCGATCGTCAACGCGCGCCATGCCGCGCGTATCCGTCGGCAAAAGCGAAGCGATCCGAGCCCATTGCGCATCCGAAAACCAAAAGAAATCCGACATTTCCATCGCCTCCTCGCTGGAGACAATGAATCATGCCAGCCCCGCTTTGGGAATCCCCTTAATGGGTCCGGACCCTAGTCCCGCGAAGCGCTATTCTGCGGCGTCGGGTTTCGACCAGGTTTCGGGCGCAAAGGCGTCGTCGAGCGGCGTGAGCGCCAAGTGGTTCGTGTAATTGGTCACGGTCTTGAGCGCGATTTCGGCGACCAGCTGCAGGAGCTGGCTCTTCGAATAGCCGGCCGCCAGAAAGACGTCGACCTTCTCCTGGAGCGGCCAGCCCCGGGTCGCGACCATGTTGCTCGACAGATCCCGCAAAGCCTCCAGCTTTGCGTCGGCGAGCCGGCGGCCCTCGCGCATCGCGCCGATCACGTCGTCGGGCACCCCGTCCATCCTGGCGGTCGCTGAATGAGCGGCCATACAGTAGGTGCAGTTGTTCTCGACGTTGGCCGCCATTTGCACGATCTCCCTTTCGGTCCGGTCGAGCGCGCTATGTTCGTCGATGGTCTCCTCGAGTCCCCAATAGGCATTGAGCAGCGCCGGCGATTCCGCCATCACGCGGAGAGCGTTGGGCACCATGCCCCAGGCCTCCTTGACGGCTTCGAGCGTGGCCTTGGAGCCCGCGGGCGCGCTCGCGGCGGTGTGCAGCGTAAAATCGGTCATCGGTCCGTCCTTTCGAAGAGAGGCCGCCTGCGCCCAGCTAACGCGCGGCCGGCCGGGTCTGTCGATTCACAAGCCCGTTCAAGCCCGTTAGGGGTTACGAGGCCGGACGCCGGGCCTTGAGCGCGGCCGACAGAGTCCCGTCGTCCAGATAGTCGAGCTCGCCGCCCACGGGGACCCCTTGGGCGAGGCGGGAGAGTTCGACCTCCATGTCGGCCAGCCGGTCGGCCAGATAATACGCCGTGGTCTGACCGTCGACGGTCGCTCCAAGTGCCAGGATGACCTCTTGGACGGCGCCGTCCCGGGCCCGGCGGAGCAGACTGCCGACGTTCAGGTCATCGGGTCCCACCCCGTCCAGCGCCGAGAGCGTACCGCCCAGAACGTGATAGAGGCCGCGATAGGCGCCGGACCGTTCCAGCGCCCAGAGATCGCCGACCTCCTCGACGACGCAGATCATGCCGCGGTCGCGCTCGGGATCGGCGCACACGGCACAGGGGTCGGTGGTGTCGAGATTGCAGCATTCGGAGCAGGCGGCGATTCGCTCGGCGGCCAGGCTCAGCGCCTCGATCAGCGGAGTCATCAGGGTTTCCCGCCGTTTAAGCAGGGTCAAGGCGGCGCGCCGGGCCGAGCGGGGCCCGAGCCCCGGCAGCTTGCTCAGGCGTTGGATAACCTGCTCGATCTCGCGTCCGGCCATGGCGCAGAGACCCTAGAACGGCAGTTTCATGCCCGGCGGCAGCGCGAGGCCGCCTGTGATCTTCGCCATCTCTTCGGACACCCGGGTCTCGACTTTGGCTTTGGCGTCGTTGAAGCCCGCGACGATCAGGTCCTCCATGACCTCGATGTCCTCGGGATCGACGAGAGACGGATCGATCTTGATCCGGCGGACCTCGCCCTTGCCGTTGACCGTCACCTCGACCATACCGCCGGCAGCCGCGCCCGAGATCTCGATCTGGCCCAGCTGATCCTGAAGCTCGGCCATCTTGTCCTGCATTTGCTGGGCCTGTTTCATCATCTGCCCGAGATTGGTCATGGATCGTCACCTCCGTCTGGATCGGATGGAATTGGGTCTGCCGGCGCGCGCACGTCTTCGAGGGTGGCGTCGGGAAACACCGCAAGCACGGCCTGTACCCGGGGTGTCGCTTCCGCCGCCGCCCATTGCGCGGCGTGCGCGGCCTCCCGCTGTTCCTTGAGCGTCGGTTCGCCGCCCTCCTGGGAGACGACGATCACCCAGCGGCTGCCCGTCCACTGGCTGAGCCGCTCGCCAAGCTGCTGGACCAGGTTCGGCTCCGCGGCGTTGTCGAGACGAAGCTCAATTCGGCCCGGCTCGAAACGCACAAGATGGACGTTGGACTCGAGCGCGGCCAGAAGGACGATTTCGCGTTTCGCTTCGACCAGCGCGACGACATCCGCGAAGCTCTCGGGCTGCGCTGCCGCGGCGCGGGGTGGCGCGGCGGGCTCGGGGTCGCGGTCGGCGCGGGGCGCATCCTCCGGCAGCAGCGCGGGCTGGGCTTCCGCGGCCATCGGAACCGGACCTGGCGCCGCCACCGCCACAGGATCGACGGCCGGGCTCTCGACGGGGACCGCCGGCGTTGTCGGATTGGTCGGGGGCGCAGCCCGCCCCGGGGTCGCCTCACCCGACTCCAGCGCCGGGATCGTTTCTGCCGGCGTCGGCAGGGAGGCGGCGTAAACCAGCCGCAGCAACGCCATTTCCAGCGCCATCACGGGGCGCGGGGCCGTGCGGGTTTCGCCCAGGCCTTTGAGCAGCATCTGCCAGGTCCGGGCCAGAACGGGGAACGACAGGGCGTCCGCCATCCGGCCACCACGGACCCGTTCGGTTTCCGCGTGGTTGATTGCGTCGCCCGCGCCGGGCGTCACCTTGAGCCGGGTCAGCCAGTGGGCGAGTTCGAGAAGGTCGGAGAGCACCGCGACGGGATCGGCGCCGGCGTCGTAAAGCTGGTCGACCTGGGTCATGGCATCCGCCGCATCGCCCTTCATCAGGGCGTCGAACAGATCGAAAATCCGGGCCCCGTCGGCGAGTCCCAGCATGTCGCGAACCGCCGGCTCTTCGACGGTGCCCGCGCCGTGGGCGATCGCCTGATCGAGCAGCGACAGACCGTCGCGGACCGAGCCGTCGGCGGCCCTGGCAATGAGCGCCAGCGCGGCATCGTCGATGGCGACGGCTTCTTGCTTGGCGATCGCGGCAAAATGGGCGGTGAGCACTGCCATGTCGACCCGGCGCAGGTCGAACCGCTGACAGCGCGAGAGCACGGTCACCGGCACCTTGCGGATTTCGGTCGTCGCGAAGATGAATGTCACACGGGGCGGGGGTTCTTCGAGCGTCTTGAGCAGCGCGTTGAACGCTGCGCCCGAGAGCATATGCACCTCGTCGATGATGTAGATCTTGAACCGCGCACTGGTCGGCCGGTAGCGAACGCCCTCGATCAGCTCGCGAATGTCGTTCACCCCGGTCCGGCTGGCGGCGTCCATCTCGATCACGTCGACATGCCGGTCCGCAGCGATCGCCGTGCAATTCTCGCAAACCCCGCAAGGCGTTGCGGTCGGCCCGCCCGCGCCGTCGGGACCGACGCAATTCAGCGACCGGGCGATAATCCGGGCGGTCGTCGTCTTGCCGACGCCGCGCACGCCGGTCAACAGGAAGGCGTGGGCCAGTCGGCCGCTCTCGATGGCGTTGGTTAGGGTGCGGACGAGGGCGTCCTGTCCGATCAACTCGCCGAAGGTCGCAGGCCGGTACTTGCGGGCCAGGACGCGGTAGGTGTCGGCAGAGAGGGTCTCGCTCATCGGGCTGTCGCGTTCATGGGGCTCTCGGTGGGCCTCCGGACTCGTAAACGGGGGCAAGATGTTGCGGCGCGGGGCCGGGACCCGGGTGGGAGGCTGAACGGCAACCCGACTCGAAACTCGTTACGGCTGCTTCCTTCCGGACCTGACCGGGTTAGCGAGGGAGTCGTCCGCCGCCAACCTCCCACCTCCAATATCGACCCTGGGAGCGGTGCGTGCAACCCCTTCGCCTGCCGGTTGTCGCATTCCGTCCGCTGTGTCAGGGTCGCGCCATGACAGAGCCGAACACCTATTCGGGCGCGGGGCTCGATCGCGCCGCCCATCTTCGCCGCGACGATGTCTGGCTGGCGGAACGGCTTGTCGACCCGCCGACCCGGTTCGTCCCCGTCTGGCGCGCGCGCAACCTGATAAATGGCGGTGCGGATCCGCGCGCGGCGGTGCTCTCCCGAGCGGCGCTCGAAGCCCATCTCGACGATGCCGCCGAGCGGCTTGCCGATTCGGTTCTGCTCGGTCTGGCGGATGGCGCAGCGTGCTTCGCGCTCGATCTGTCCGATATCGACGAGGGGCTGGCCGAGACCCTTGGCACAGACGCCGGATTTTGCGATTTGCGCCAGTACGGCTCGCTTCTGCCCGGTAACGACGCGGGCCTGCTTGCCTATGCCCGGGGTATCCTCTACTGGCATCGTCGGCATCGGTTCTGTGGCTCCTGCGGTGCACCCACCGACGTGGAAGAGGGCGGGCATCTGCGGATCTGCACCGATGAGACGTGCGCGACACCCCATTTCCCACGCACCGATCCGGCGGTCATCATGCTGATCGAGCGGGACGGACGTTGTCTTCTGGGACGCCAGAAGAGCTGGGCGCCGGGGCTTTATTCGACGCTCGCGGGCTTCGTCGAGCCGGGCGAAAGCCTGGAGGACGCGGTTCGTCGCGAGGTCTATGAAGAAGCCGGCATCGACGTGGGCCGGGTCGATTACCACTCGTCCCAGCCCTGGCCGTTTCCCACGTCGCTCATGCTGGGATTCAACGGCCAGGCGCTCTCTGAGTCGATTGCGTTCGAGGCCGAAGAGCTGGAGGACGCCCGCTGGTTTACCCGCGACGAACTCGCGAAAGCCGGCGACTGGTTGGCCGAGCTCGATCTCGCCCAGGCCGGCGACGGGGCGCTTCGTCTGCCCAATCGCGATTCGATCTCACGCCGGCTGATCGACGACTGGCGGACCGGTCCCGCGACCTAACCCTGGTGGCGGAACGGGTTTTCGGGATAGACGCCGAGGATCGTCACGGAGCGCGAGAAGAAGTCGAGCTCCTCGAATGCCAGTTTGACGTTGGCCTGCTCCGGGTGACCCTCGACCTCGGCGTAGAATTGGGTCGAGGTGAATGAGGCGTCGACCATGTAGCTCTCGAGCTTGACCATGTTTACGCCGTTCGAGGCGAAGCCGCCGAGAACCTTGTAAAGCGCCGCCGGGACGTTGCGCACCTGGAAAATGAAGCTCGTCATGGCCCGCCCCGCCCCGGGCTCGGGCCAGGCGGGGTCTGGCGCCATGACGACGAAGCGCGTCGTGTTGTGCTCGGCGTCCTCGATGTTGGTTTTCAGAACATCGAGGCCATAGATCTCGGCGGCGAGCGTCGACGCGATCGCGGCTTGGCCCGGATCGCCGGTTTCGGCAACGTCCGCGGCGGCGCCCGCCGTGTCGGCGTGAACCTCCGCTCTCAGGCCCAGCGCCTCGATTAGCTTGCGGCACTGGCTGAGCGCGTGGACATGGGAATGAACCCGGGTCAGATCGTCCAGCGCCGCGCCCTTCGGGGCGAGCAGCGCATGCTCCACCCGCTGAAAATGCTCCGCGATGATGTGCAGGCCGGAGTCGGGCAGGAAATGATGAATATCGGCGACCCGCCCGGCGACCGAGTTCTCGATCGGGATCATGGCGAGGCTGGCGCGGCCCTCGCGCACCGCCGCGAAGACGTCGGCAAAGGTCTCGCAGGGCAGGGTGGTCCTGTCGGGATAGACCTTGCGGCAGCACAGGTCGGAATAGGCGCCGGGTGCGCCCTGAAAGGCGATCAGGGTGGTCGGCTCTGGGCTCTGGGGTTGTCGGGCCATGAGAGAAGGCGGCCTTGCGGGAAAGGGGAGCTATCCGCCCAGCGCGTCGCGCGCCCGGGCGAGATCGGCGGGAGTATCGACGCCGAGTGGAACCGTGTCAACGAACGCCACGTCGATCCGCATGCCCGCCTCCAACGCGCGCAGTTGCTCCAGGTTCTCGCGGGTTTCCAGTGGGCTGGGCGGCAGGGCGACGAAGCGGGCCAGCGCGGCGCGCCGGAAGGCGTAGAGACCGATGTGATGATAGAGCGGCCCGTCGCCTGCCGGCGCGGTGGCCCGGGTAAAATAGAGCGCGCGCCCCGACCGTGCCCCGGTCGCGGCCGAGACGACCGCTTTGACGACGTTGGGGTCGTTGCGCTCCTGGGTTTCGGTGATTGGTGCCGCGATGGTGCCAATATCGACGGCCTCGTCGCCGAGCAAAGCGAGAGCGGCCCGGGGCAAGGTGGCTTCCAGTGTCGGCAGGTCGCCCTGAAGATTGATCACGCCGTCGAAGCGGCCGTCGGGATCGATCGTCTCAAGGGCCTCGAAGATCCGGTCCGAGCCCGAGGCGTGGGCGTCGTGGGTCGGCACCGCTTCGCCCCCCGCCGCTTCGATGGCCTCAACGATCGACGCGTCTTCGGCGGCGACCACGACGCGCCAAAGATCGGCTTCGACGGCCCGTCGCCAGACATGGACGATCATCGGCTCCCCCGCGATGTCGGCCAGCGGCTTGTCGGGAAGCCGGGTGGCCGACAGCCGCGTCGGAATAACGACGATGGGATTGCGGGGCGCGCTCATCGCACGGCCCCGTGAATCGAGCGATCCGTCACGCCCCGCCTGCCTTCTGATTTTCTCCCTTATAGGGGTTGGACAGGTCCCGGGGAAGGGTCTAATCTCCCGGTCGATTTCCACTGCTCTTGAGCCGGGTTCGCCGATGGATAGCTTTCTCCTGAACAAGATTGCCGGCGCCATCCTCGGCACGATGCTCATCGTTCTCGGCGCAATGCTGATCGCCAAAGAGGTCTATCACGTCGAGCACGCGTCGACGGGACATGCCGCCACGGCCGATCACGACGACGCGATGGGCGAGATGGCCGCGACCGCGGACGCTGCCCCACCGGCCGCCGCGGATCCCGGCGCTGGCGAGAAGGTCGCGAAGAAATGTACGACCTGCCACACCTTCGAGCAGGGCGGTAAGGACAAGGTCGGTCCCAATCTGTGGGACGTGATCGGGCGCGCCGTCGCGGCGGGGGCCGAGTTCCGATATTCCGATGCGATGGCCGGCAAAGGCGGCGTCTGGGATTTCGAATCGCTCGACGACTTCATGGCGAATCCCAAGGAGTCGGTGCCGGGCACCAAGATGAGTTTCGCGGGGATCAAGAAGCCGGGCCAGCGGGCCGATCTCCTGGCTTACATTCGCTCGATGAGCGATTTGCCGGTGCCCTTGCCGGAGTAGCCTCTCCCCCGACCTAGCGATCGAGTTCGTCGAGGCGTTCGAGTGCCGCCTCGATCTGATCTTCGCCGACGATCAGTCGCAGCAGGCTGTGGCCGGCGGCGTGCGCCTTGACGAGGCGGAGGACCGCAAGGGCGTCGAGGTGAGGTGAAATGACCTGGGGCAGGATCGTTTCATATGCCGCACGTACGTCCAGGGGCTCCGCGCGCGCGCGCCGTTCCAGATTGCGCCGCTCCAGGCAGACGAGCGCGCGAATCGGCGTGGCGGCGCCGTAGCTCGCCATGCGGGGCAGACTGCGGGCAAGGATGTAGCGGTGATCGCCATGGATTTGCCCCGCGATGATCTTGTCGGCAGGCACCTTTCCGGCCAGCGGCAGGGGCGGCGGATCTGCAGGATCGACCCGCAGTTTGATGCATTTCGGGAACGCCGCGACCGTCCCGGCGGCCGGGTTCAGGGCGATCCGGTCGTCGCCGATGATCCGTGCGTCCCGAAGCCAGGCGGCGAACGAGAGGGTGCTCTTGCCCGCATGGGGACCGCCGAAATAGACGATCGCACCCGTCGCCGTTTCGAAGGCTCCGGCGTGGGCCACTGTCTCGCCGGTCTCCTCGACAAAGCCGTAGGCGAGGCATTCGAGCATCAGATAGGCCAGATCGCCCCGGGTTGCGGCCTGGCCGTCACCATATGGCGTGCGAACCCGGTAGCCCTCCGCATCCCGCGCCACGCGAATTTGGGCCGGTGCGTCCGTCGGCAGGGGGTCGAGCGCGAGAAAACGCCCCAGCAGGGTTGCGATCTCCGGCTCGTCGGTCTCGACGACCTAGAGCGCGTCGGCCCAGCCGAAGCGATAGCGCATCGCGGCCCCACGCCCGGCGTTCACGTCCCGCCGTCGTCGGTCTTGGACGGTTCGACGAGCTCGGCCTCGATCAAGGTCCTGACGGTCTGCAAAATGTCGGCTCGAAGGGTCGCCGGGTCGGCATCGGGGAACGCTTCCTCGAACGTGGTCGCGATCTCTTCGATCGTAACCGCGGCGGCGAAGGACTCCCAGACAATGCGGGCCGTCGGGTTCAGGGTGACCACTTCGAAGGTCTCGGTGTTCATCAGGATGAGGTCTTCATCGAGGGTCTCCGTGTCGAATTGCCCGACCCGGCGGTAGCGTTCGGTCATCTCAAGTTCTCCACCCCCGGGAGCGCCGCCCTCCATATTGCCGGCGGCTTCCCCGATCACCTCGATGATGCGGGCCCGGCTGGCACCCTGCAAGGCCGAAGGGTAGCTGTAGCGGGAATCGGCGGTCCCGGTGGCGAGAAGCCGGCAAAGCGTGTCCAGGCGCGCGGCATCGATCGAACCCGTCTGGCGCCGCTCGCACGCGAGCAGGGCGAAGTGGAGATCGACGAGCCGCGGGTTCTCGGCCAGCAGGCTGCGCGCGGGCGCGGGGTAATCGGCCTCGGCGAGGGCGCGGGCCGCCTCGACGCGCCGGTCGAATCCGCCCGCCGCCGCCGGCGCTCCGCTCGGATGCTCGAAGGCTGCCAGCCAGGCCGGAATGGCGGTGCCGCCCCCGGCCTCCGCCGTGCGGGCCTCTTCCAGGGCGAGGGCGTAATAATCGTGGCCTTTGGCACGCTCCGCCGCGACGATTCGGGCGTTCCGGGCGAGCTTGGCGGTAATCGTCGCATCGTCGTCATAGCCAGAATGTTCGATCCGTGCGCCTGCGAGCGGGGTGAGCGGCTCGGGGGCTTCGCCGCCGGTTCGGGCCATTTCCTCGTGAATCGCATGCTGCCAGCGCACCGTGCCGTCGTTGCGCTGAATCCGGGCGATCAGGCGCGGGCTCAGATCGGCGCGATCCCGGATCGTCACGCCGTACCAGGGCGCGGTAAGCGTGTCGCCGCCGGCCTCCGGATAGGCGGCCAGCGTTTCGTCGGAATCCAGCCAGAGCAGGTAGTCGGCTTCGGCGCCCTCGGCGAGTGCGTTGCGAGCGGCCGCGAAGTCGTCGCTCCAGGCGATCCGGACGATGTCGGCCTTGCCGTCCGGCGCGCCCCGTTCGGTGCCGCGGGTCAGACCGATCCGAATTGCCAGTCCGAAGCGGCGCGCCGACGCGGCGGCCCGGTTGGTCCGCGGCCAGTCGCCCGAGGACAGGATACAGACGAGAGGCGGGTCGGTGGCCATGCCAGGTATCGGGCCGGCTTGCTCAGCCGTCCGTGGCCCAGAGAGGTTCCGCGTCGCTCCCGGTCTGGAGCAATGTTCGGTGCTCGCCTTCGAGCACCAGACTGGTCAGGGCGCCGCTGAAATAGGCGCCAGTATCCACGCCGATACGGTTCGGGCGCATTTCGGGTTCGTAGCTGATCGAGTGGCCGTGCACGACGACCTTGCCGAAATCGGCGGACGAGCCCAGAAAATCCTCGCGAATCCAGATCAGGTCATCGGGGCTTTGCTCTTCGAGCGCCCGGCCCGGACGTACGCCTGCATGGACGAAAAAATAGCCGCCTTCGACGTGACTCAGTTCGAGGGCGTTGAAATATTTTACGTGATGGGCCGGCATCGCCGCGCGCAGCTGGGTCTGGGCCTGTCGCAAATGTTCTTCGGACATCCTGGAACTCTTGGATTCCGCATCGTCGGACCGCACGCCGTAGCTATAAAGCGTCGCGTCGCCGCCATTGAGCAGCCAGCCCGTTCCCTGGGCGGAGTCTTGGAGGAAATGGAGCAGCCAGTCATCGTGGTTGCCGCGCAGGAATACCTGTTCGAAACCTTCCATCGGTTCGGTGCTGAGCAATTCGATCACACCACGGCTGTCGAGTCCGCGGTCGATGTAGTCGCCGAGATAGATGATCGTCCGGCGGCCGGGGAAGTCGTGGCCATGATCGACGATCTTTGCGCGCAGGGCGCTCAGCAGATCGAGGCGGCCGTGGATGTCGCCGATCGCATAGACGCGCACGCCCTCGGGCACCCGCGCCGCAGGCCGCGGCGCCTCCTCGCGGCGACCGAACCATCGTTCGAACATGGCCTAGACATACTGGCTTGGCGGGGTCTCTTCAAGGCTGGGCCCGACGGACCCCGGAAAGTGCCATCCCGGGCCATTGAAGCGGACCCCGTCGTCGCTTTAGAATGACGCTCTATCGACGCGCTGTCGCGGGCGCCGGCCAAGGGGCGGTGACCGCAGTCAGGCGCGCCATCACATCGGACAGGCGAGCCCGATGCGCTCGATCCGAGTCAGCAGTCCGACCGCCCTGCGGTATAAACGACGGTCCGGGGGCCGGCGAACCGGCAAAGCCCTGGTCTGTCTGTTGGCGGTTGCGGGTCTCCTCGGTCCGCTCTTCGCCACGCCGGCCCAGGCAGACGATCCCCGCCTTTCGGGCGGTGCAGCGACTGTGTTCGCGACCGGCATCAACGCCTATTCCCGTCCCGTGCCGGCGCTCGATTCGATCGAGCGGGCGCTCTTCTACGACGGCCGCAGGCTGTTCTTCGCCGGCTGGGAGCTGGATGCGCGGGACGCGGAAATCGCCGGCAGACTGGGACCGACCTTCAATCGCGAGCGCTGCTCGGGCTGTCATCTCCGAAATGGCCGGGGCTGGCCCCCGGTCTTCCCGGACGAAGAGATTTACGCCATGCTGATTCGTCTCAGCGTGCCGGGAACCGATGCGGTCGGCGGACCTAAACCCCATCCGGTCTACGGCGCGCAGCTTCAGAATCATTCGGTTCCGGGCGTTCCGGCGGAGGGTCACCCCTACGTTCGCGGCCACGAGATCGAAGGCCGCTATCCGGACGGCTGGGCTTACAAGCTGTTCGTTCCGGACTATGTCATATCCGACCTTGCGTTCGGCGAGTTCGGGCCCGATACCATGATGTCGGTTCGGGTCGCGCTTCCGATCATCGGCCTGGGGCTCCTCGACGCGGTCCCGCTCGAGACCGTGTATGCGCTGGCCGACCCGCGGGACCTGGACGGCGACGGGATCTCGGGTCGGATCAATATCGTCTGGGATGTGGAATCGAACGCACCGGCGGTGGGGCGCTACGGCTGGAAGGCGGGTGTCCCCTCGATCCGCCAGCAGAGCGCCGCCGCTGCGCTGATCGATATGGGGGTGACCAACCGGCTGTACCCGGTGGAGAGCTGCGGTCGCGGTCAGGATCAGTGCGCCGCCGCGCGTGATGGGGGCGTGCTCGAGCTGAGTGACGCGATGCTCGATGCGCTGACATTCTACGCCAGCACACTGGCGGTGCCCGCACGACGCGGCGTCGATGATCCGCGGGTCCAGCGGGGTGAGCAGCTGTTCCACGACATCGGTTGCGCGGCCTGTCATATTCCGACGCTGGTGACCGGCGACGACGCCGTCTCGCCGGCTCTTGCCGGCCAGGTCATCCACCCCTATACCGACCTGCTGCTCCACGATATGGGGGAGGGCCTCTCCGATCACCGGCCCGAATTTTTGGCCACGGGGCGCGAGTGGCGAACCCCGCCGCTCTGGGCGATCGGCCTGTTGTCGACCGTGACGAAGCGTCAGTTCCTTCTCCATGACGGCCGCGCCCGCGGCTTTGCCGAGGCTATCCTGTGGCACGGGGGCGAGGCCCAGACTGCGCGCGACGCCTTCCACCAGCTGCCGGCCGCCGATCGCTCGGCCTTGACCGCGTTTCTGGAGCGGCTCTAGGGGCCGGGTTTAAGACTCGTCGTCCCCGTCGGCCGGAGCACCCGGCGGACGCTCGCGATAATGGGCCCATTTCTCGCGGCCACCCTTGTTGTCGAGATGGTTCATCAGGGCGGAGACGACCCTACGGTCGAACTGTCGGCCCGATTCCTCGAGCAGGATGTCGATCGCGGCGTCGAACGCCATGCCCGCGCGATAGGCGCGCGCGCTGCCCAGGCCGACGAAAGAGTTGGCCACCGCCACGACCCGCGAGCTCCGCAGGATATCCTCGCTGGCCAGCCCGCGAGGCATGCCCGAGCCGTCCCAGAATTCGAGCATCTGGCGCAGGGTCTCGACGACCGGCCCCTCGAACTCGATGCCCTCGAGCAGATCGGCGCTCGTCAGGATGCTCTCGCGCACTTGACGCCGCTCGGCGTCCGTCAGCTTGCGGGTGCTGGTCAGCAGCTCCTCGGACACCAGGATCTTGCCGAGGTTCATGAGCTCGGCCGCGATCACGACGGTGCGGCTGCCGACCGGGTCGAGCCCCATCTCGTCGGCAATCGCCTTGGCAACCTCCGCGACCCGCGCCGAATGGTGCGCCGAGAACGGATCGCGCCGGTCGATCACCGAGACGAGCGTATCGACCGTCTGGCGCAGAATGCGTTCGCTTTTCTCGCGCTCGCGGATCGCGTCGGTGATGTCCTGGACGACCATGAGAACACGTTTGGGTTCGTCTTGACTCTCGGGCAGGGGAATATGCTCGCTTTGCAGAACCCGGTCGCCATCGTCGCCTTCGATCCGGTGCAGCCGAACGAGATTGCTGCCGCTCACCAGCGCTTCGCGGTTGATCGGATCGAAGCGCTTCGCCTCGCTTGCGCCTAGCGCGCTGGTCAGCGTCTTGCCCACCATGTCGTCACTTGTCATGTTGGCATTCTCCGCCGTCTTGCGGTTGGCGAAGCGGTAGCGTGAATCCTCGTCGACGATTGCGATCTCGTTGGGCTGGCTGTCGGCAACGAGCTTGAGGAAGTGCTGCTGATCGCGATGGCGCTCGGCGAGCGCGCGATAGAGCTGGGCCGCCTCGGCGGCGCGCCGCGAGGTGCCGTGACGCCATGCCGCGACGATGGCGACCGTGATGACCCCGATGATCAGCAGGAAGACCGTGATCAGGCGGGTTCGCCGGCTTTCGGTCCCGGTGAACACCTCGTCCATGTCGACCTTGTAGGCGAGCATCCAGGGTGCAAGGGCGACGCCACGCGAGACGACGAGAACGGATTGTTTCCGATAGTCCTTGCGGATATCGAAGCCACCGGGCGTTTCGAGCGCCCAAGCACCCGCCAGATCGGCGGTCGAGAGCGCGAGGGTGTGCTTGAGCGGTTCGGTGCCGTCCATCAGGGGCGAGAGATATTCGACGGCGTTCCCGCTTTCACGGAGCAGCATCGCTTCGGCGCTCTCCTCCGCGGCACCTGGCTGGGCAAGCAGGGGATAGAGCTCGTCGCCAACTTCCTTGATGCCGACGACCCAACCGACCTGCGAACTCGCCTCGCCCTCGCTCTGGATCGCGAAGATCGGCTCGATAAATCCCATCGTCGGTGTCTGGGCGACGCCCAGATAGAGATCGATCAGACCGCGCTCGCCACGCGCCGTGTTGGCGAGCGCCGATCAAGCCGTTCGTCGACCGGCGGCATCGAGGCCATCGCCACCATGGGCCGGCGATTCATATCGAGCAGCCCGATTCCCGCAATCCCGAGTCGCTGCACGTTGGCGTTGATTTCGGCGCCCAGGACCGGGCCCGTAAAGCCCCCCCCGCTCCGCCTCCGCGATCAGCAGATTGCGCAGAAAGGTGAGCTGGGCGGGTTCGTCGAGGATATCCGCAGGATCGCCTTCGGCAAGATCGAGCTGCGTCAGATAAATCTGTAGCGATGCATTGTCGGCGACGGCACGCAGATGCCTGAACTGGGATTCGAGCCAATCGTTGATGTCGTCGAGGCGGGAGTCCGCGACGATGCCAAGGCGAACCTGCCAGCTTTGCAGGTCACGCTCCCGCTCCGCATCCGCAAACTTGAAGGCAAACAACACGCCAAGTCCGATTGCAACCGCAAGTACACCTGCGCCGAGTGCGAAGTACAGGCGACCCCGGCTACGGCCCCGAGCGGCGACGCGTTCGATGAAATCGGTATCGCTCAAGCGCGTTCTCCAGTGTCCGCTCTGTCATTCCGTGTGGGCAACTTAGGACGGCTGTCGCACGTCCGGCAACCGTGAATTCGGGTGCAATCCGCGCAGGTCGATCCAAACCCAGACAGATTTCCGCCGAACGGCTGATAAAATCGTTAACGCCCGTTTAAGGGCGCTTGCTACATAAGAGGTGTGAACCGACGAATTAGGCCGCCGGTGTATGGGCGGCAACACGGACGAAGGGGAGCGGACTGCTGTTGACCCTGCACTCTCTTCGGTGCGCCCTGGTGGTCCTCGGAACGGCGCTCGCCGTCCTGTGGACGGTTGGTCCGGCGCGGGCGATCGACTACCCGCCGCTTTTCAATACCAACGAAGTTCGCTCCGACAACCTCAAACCCTTTCCCATATGGACCGATTCGCTCGGCCGTTTTTTGGACGAGCGGGCGCTTGGTGAAGGAGAATGCCTCGGGACCGAATTCAACCGCTGCTACTACCGGGAGTGGGACGCCTTTCTCGACACGCTGAGCGGCTATGACGCTGCCGGGCAGCTCGATGCCGTCAACCGCTACATGAATCAGGCGCCCTATATCACCGATCTCGTGAACTGGGGCATCAAGGATTATTGGGAAACCCCACGCCAGTTCTTCATGGTCTACGGCGATTGCGAGGATTATGCGATCGCCAAGTTCATGTCCCTGCGCGTACTCGGCTATTCCAATGACCAACTGCGGGTTGTCGTCTTGCAGGATCTCAATCTCCAGATTCCGCACGCCGTACTCGCGGTCTACACGTCCGATCAGGCCCTGATCCTCGACAATCAGCTTGGTCAGGTTGTCCCCGCGCACGAGATTTATCATTATCATCCGTTCTATTCGGTCAACGAGGAGGCGTGGTGGCTCCATAAGAGCTACTAGGGTCCGGACCCATTAAGGGGATTCCCAAAGCGGGGCTGGCATGATTCATTGTTTCCAGCGAGGAGGCGATGGAAATGTCGGATTTCTTTTGGTTTTCGGATGCGCAATGGGCTCGGATCGCTTCGCTTTTGCCGACGGATACGCGCGGCATGGCGCGCGTTGACGATCGCCGGGTGCTGAGCGGGATCGTCCATGCCCTGAGGAATGGCGGGCGCTGGGCCGACTGTCCGCGTGAGGTCTACGGACCGAAGAAGACGCTCTACAACCGCTTTGTACGCTGGGCGGAGCGCGGCATCTGGGAACGGATATTCAGTGCGCTGGCGGGCGGCGAAGACGCCCCCGACCGGCTGTTCATCGATTCAACCTGCATCAAGGTTCATCGCTGCGCCGGCGGCGGAAAAGGGGGGCCTTGGCCCATGGCATCGGCCGCACCAAGGGGGGCCGCAACACCAAGCTCCACGCTGTCTGCGATGCGAAAGGCAGGCCCCTCGTCCTGCTCCTGACACCAGGAAACGTCCATGATTGCAAGCTCGCCCAGCGCTGTATCGAAGCCATGCCGCCCGCCGCCGAACTCGTCGCCGACAAGGGCGATGACAGCAAAGCCCTGCGCGACTGGCTGGCAGAACGCGGAACCACGGCCGTCATCCCACCGCGCAAGAACCGCAAGGTCCAATACCATTATGACAAGACCGTCTACAGGCAGCGCAACATCATCGAGCGCATGTTTTGCCGCCTCAAGGACTGGCGCCGTATAGCCACCCGCTTCGACCGCAACATCAAAAACTTCATCGCAGCAATCGCCCTTGCCGCCGCCGTCATCTGGTGGCTGTAATGAGTCCGGACCCTAGTCGCGAGGCCGGACACTTGCAATGGGGGCGGCGGCCAATGAGCCGGACGAGCGGCAGACGGGCGATCTCGCCCAGCATTGTCCTCGGCGTGATGCGGGGCCTCGATCTGGTGATCGTCGTCGTCGTCGCGTTGCTTGCCTATTTCGTCCGGCACGACGATTTCATCGTGCCGGGCCGTCACGATATCGTCATCGGCTTGGCGGTGCTGCTGACCGCCTACGTGCTGCACGTGGCGCGGCTCTACCGGTTCGACGCGCTGCCCCGCCTGACCGGCCAGATCAACAAGCTACTGGTCGCCGTTCCGTTGATCGCGGTCGCGCTCATCGGACTAGGCTTCTTCACGAAGACCTCCGTCGAGTCTTCGCGTATCTGGATCGGACTGTGGTTCACGTTTTCGTTCGCTGGTTTCGTTCTCATGCGGACGGGCGTGCGCGTTCTCATGGAGCGATGGCATCGTCAGGGACGTCTGATCCGTAACGTCGTCGTTGTCGGAGCAGGGGAGACCGGACGCCGCCTGGTCGAGCATTTGTAGGACAACGCCGATAGTGGAATCGCCCTCCTCGGTCTGTTCGACGATCGGCGCTCGCGCGTGCCCGACAGGGTCAAGGATTGTCCCGTGCTGGGAACGATCGACGACCTCGCGGCTTATACCCGTGATAATTCGGTCGACGAAATTTTCGTCGCTCTGCCCGCCGCCGGCGTCGACCGCGTGCCGGACTATCTGAGCAAGCTCAAGACGATCCCCGTGCGGGTCTCGGTATGGTCCGACTGGATAGGATTCGAGATGCGCATCAGGGGGGTCAGTGATATTGCCGGTGCGCATATTCTGCGGATTTACGAGAAACCCCTGTCCGGCTGGCCGTTTGTCGTCAAGGCGATCGAGGACCGGATCCTGGCCCTGTTTTTCGTCGTTCTGCTGGCGCCGCTCATGCTGATTCTTGCAATTGCCGTGAAGAGTTCCAACCGGGGACCGGCGTTATTCCGGCAACAGCGCTACGGCTTCAACAACGACATCTTTACCGTCTACAAGTTCCGTACGATGTATTCCGATCGGGCCGAGGAGCCCGATGTGCCGCAAGCGCGGCGGAGCGATCCTCGCGTTACACCGATCGGGCGGATCTTGCGGCGTACGAGCCTCGATGAACTACCTCAGCTCTTCAACGTGCTGGAAGGAACGATGTCGATCGTCGGGCCGCGGCCACACGCGGTCGCCCATAACGAAAAGTATGCCGCGATCATCGGTCAGTACCTGGGCCGCCATAAAATGAAGCTCGGAATCACCGGCTGGGCGCAGGTCAATGGTTTGCGGGGACCCACCGAATCCGCCGACAAGATGCAACGGCGCATCGAACACGACCTGTTCTACATCGACAACTGGTCGCTGCTGTTCGATATGCGCATCCTGATCATGACCGTGTTTTCCGTGCTGATGGACCGCAACGCCTTCTGAGCGGTTCGACGCCGCCGACCGAAAGCCAGACCATGCCGACATCCGTGCCCTCCACCCCAGACAACCCCGCGGACGGCGAACCAGCAGGCGCGGCGGCGGCAATCGAATTTCCGTCCGCGTTCTTGGACCGGTTGCTCCGGCCCCTGTTCACGCAAGACCGGGAGCGGGCCTTGCTTGCGGCCAACCTGCTCGGCGCGCCCCTCGCCCACGCCGCGCAAACGGCACTCGGAGGCGGCGTGCTCGATGCGACCGCGCTGCGTCGGGCGGCCCAGCGCGCCGCGATCACCGCCAAGTCTGATCGGGCGGCGGCCGTGGAATTCTGCGCGGCGCTTCACGAGGCCGGATTCGGGTTCGTCGCGTTCAAGGGTCTGGCGACAAGCCTGGATCTCTACCCCCGGCCCTACTACCGCTTGGTGCCCGACGTCGACTTGCTGTTTCATGACCGCGATCTCGATGCTCTGGCCGGATTCCTATTGTCCCGCGGGTTCGCCACCCGGCTCGACCCCGGCACGGTACGCCGCTGGGGCGCACTGACCGGTGCGAGCTTTGCGCCGGTCGCGCCCGACGACGGAGCGGTCTATCTCGATGTTCACCGTGAAATCGACGATCCGCCCGCGAGCCGCGGGATCCCGAGGGCCGCCGTGTTCGAGCGGGCAGTCGCGCCGGCGGCGGGGCCTGCGACCGTTCCCATTCCTTGTCCCGAGCATAGTTTCGTAATCCTGGCGCTTCATGGGTTTCGCGATCTCTACGAACCGCGCGGGCTCAAATCCCTGGTCGATGCGGCCCTGCTGATTCAGCGGGGCGGGTTCGACTGGGCTGATATCGAACGCATGGCATCGGCCGGCCGATTCGTGCGTCGCCTCGTCTTTTACCGCGAGCTGTTACGCGAGCTCGGCGCGGCGCCCCGGCCGCCACTCTTCGAGGGACGAAACCTCGGACCCGGCCAGCGGCGGCTGCTCGATGCCGTGAGCGCCAACTTTCGATCCCTCCACTCGCTTTCGGTGCCCGATTCGATGAAGCTCGCCCTTGAGTTCCGGCTCTACGATTCCCCGGAAACCGCGCTTTTCCGCAACCTCCGGCGCGTGGGCGGCCTCTTCAGGCCGCCGCTTCATACGCTTCTCGGTCTGCCGGTGGTTCGTGAAGGCGGCGATGAGGCATCCTGACCGGTCGGTCTTGGCGGCGGGCGCGGGTCCCTATACCCAGTCGGTCGCCGCTTGCATCGCCCGCCCGCTGCGCACTGAGGACACCCACCCATGGCTGCGGATCCGGAGACCCGAAAGGTGATCCACCCGGTCGTTCTGTGCGGCGGTACGGGCACCCGGCTGTGGCCCCTTTCCCGCGCGCTTTATCCGAAGCAATTCCTTCCCCTGGCCGCCGACGAGACCATGTTGCAGCAGACGCTGCGCCGGTTCGAAGATCCGGCGCTGTTCGGCGCGCCGATCCTGTTGTGTGGCGATGAGCATCGCTTCATCGTTGCCGAGCAGCTTCGCGCCATCGGGATCGCGCCGGCCCGTATCCTGCTCGAGCCGGTCGGGCGGAATACGGCCCCCGCGGCCGCCCTGGCGGCGCTGTTGCTGAGCCGGACCGAGCCCGAGGCCCTGATGTTGGTGTCGCCGGCCGATCATGTCATCGCCGATCGGCCCGCAATGCACGAGGCGCTGGCAGCGGCGGCGGATCGGGCGGCGGCAGGCGATCTGGTTACGTTCGGCGTTCCGCCCGCCTCGCCCCATACGGGATATGGCTACATAAAGGCTGGCGAACGGCCGGCTGGTGGCGGGCCGGGCCGGCGTGTCGAGCGCTTCGTCGAAAAGCCCGATCTCGCCACGGCCGGGCAGTACCTGGCCGCGGGCGGCTATTGCTGGAACAGCGGGATGTTTCTGTTCCAGGCTCGGACCTATCTTGACGAGTTGACCCGATTCAAGCCGGGCATGGTCGAGGCATGCCGCGCGGCTCTCGAAAACGGCGCCGACGATCTGGATTTCACCCGTCTGGAGAGTTCTGCTTTCGAAGCCTGCGAAAAGGAGTCCATCGACTATGCGGTGATGGAAAAAACCGATCGGGCCGCGGTCATACCCGTCGAAATGGGCTGGAGCGATGTCGGGTCCTGGGAGGCTCTCTACCGGCTCGCGCCTCGCGATGCCGACGAGAATCTGACGGTCGGTGACGTGGTTGCGCTCGATTCCCACGGCAACTACCTGCGCAGCGAATCGGGGCTGATTGCCGCGCTCGGGGTCGAAGACCTGGTCGTCGTGGCCACCGGCGATGTCGTCCTCGTGGCTTCCCGCGACAAGGTCGAGGCGGTCAAGCAGCTGGTGGATCGCTTGCTCGCTGCGGATCGGTCCGAAGCCAGCCTGCCGCCCACCGTTTATCGGCCCGGGGGTTCCTTCGAGAGCGTCAAGGCCAGCTCGCACTATCAGGTCAAACACCTGGTCATCAATCCGGGTGCGCGGATTTCGTTGCAATACCACAATCATCGAGCGGAGCATTGGGCGGTCGTGAGAGGCCGGGCGCGGATTGCCCGGGGAGACGAGAGCTTCGAGATCGAGCCCGATCAGTCGACCTACATTCCCCTGGGCGAGACCCACAGGCTGGAGAATCCCGGCGACGTGCCGCTCGAGGTCATCGAGGTCCAGACCGGCGCCTATCTCGGCGAGGACGACATCGTCCGTATCGAGGACACTTACGGGCGCGAGTCGGACGACACTTGATCCAGGCCGCGATTTCTTTCCAGCAGGCGTCTCGAATCGGTCGCTTGGCGGCCAACCGGCGGTGCACAACCGACATCGCTGTTCCGGCGCGCGCGTTGACTCGGCTTCGCACGTCACCCCCTTGGTGCGGCCCGGCGAACTAGCGTGAGCGCTCTTCCATGATCGGCTGCTCGGGTGTTTGGTGGTCGGGCAGGAAGCGATCGAGCACCGTGGCGCCCACTGCATCGCCCCAGACATTGACCGAGGTGCGGAAGCGGTCGAGGAACCAGTCGACCGCGAGCAGCAGACCGATGCCCTCGAGCGGCAGACCGACCGCCTTGAGGACGATCACCATGGTCACCAGCCCGGCCTCGGGGATGCCCGCCGCGCCGATCGCCGCCAAGGTTGCCGTGATCATGATGATGGCCTGCTCGCCCACGCCTAGCTGGATGCCGTAGGCCTGAGCGATAAACATCGTGGCGGCCGCCTCGTAGAGCGCTGTGCCGTTCATGTTGACCGTGCTCCCGAGCGGCAGGACAAAGCGCACCGCGCGCCGGTCGATGCCCTGTTCGCGGGCGCACTCCATGGTGAGCGGCAGGGTCGCCGAACTGCTCGCGGTGCCGAACGCCGTGAGCAGGGCGCGCATCAAGCCTGCAAGATAGCCGAAGCCGCGACCGCCGAGCAGAAGCATAATGACGACGAGGACCACGAAATGGATCCCCAGACCGCTCAGGACCGTCACGATATGCAGGCCAACCGCCTGGATTTCAGAAACAAACGCATCGCCGCCCCCGGCCTGCCCGAGACGCGAGGCGATCAGCGCGAAGATGCCCAGCGGCGCCGTATACATCAGCCAGGTCACCAGTTCCATCATGGCTTCGTTGATACCGTTGAAGAACTCGATGACGTGCAGGCCCGTCCTGCCCAGGGTCGTGAGCGCACCCGAAAACAGGATCGAGAACAGGATCAGCGGCAGAAGCTGGGTTTCGGCGGCCGAGGCGATCAGGTTGGGAGTGACCAGCGAGAGCAGGATGTCGACGACGCCCACGTCCTGCTTCGCGGCGACCGACTCGACCATCTCCGGCGCCTCGAAATTCAGCCCCGCGCCGGGCTGGATGATATTCACCATCAGCAGGCCGATCAGCACCGCGGTAATCGTCGTCGCGGCGTAATAAGCGAGACTGATACCGCCGACCCGTCCCAGTTTCCGGATATCGCCCAGCGCCGCGACACCGCTGATCACGGCGGCGATGATCAGCGGAATGATCATCATTTTGAGGGCGTTGAGAAACAGCTTCCCGATCCACGCAATCGACGCCATCGGTTCGCCGACGAACCAGCCCGTGAGGACCCCGGCAATCACGCCGATAACGATGAAGACGAGCAGATAGGTGGCGTGGCGATGGGACATGTGGGGCTCGCAAAGGCCAGAGTCTGCGCACAGCCGAGCAGATAATGCCGTCTCCCGGCACCAGGCACGGCTGGAAACCCGCCACGATTTCATGGTAATCCGGCGTTGGGACGAAAACCGCGCCGACAGGACGGAGCGGGTTTCGTCGAGCCCGCACGGCAAATCAACCCCGGCGGGTCATGACCCGGTCCGGTTGCCAACATTTGCGTAAGGAGATGTCATGCCGCCCCTGCGCGACGAACCTCGGGAGACGGCCACGCCCGGGAGCCGCGAGATCGATGCCCTGATACCCCAGGACATGGCGGTCCGGGCGGAAGTCCTCGGCATCGGCAAGGCGACGATGGACACCATCCGCCTGTTCGCCCTCGCTGTGCTCGCGGGTGCCTTCATCGGGTTCGGCGCGATGTTCGCCACGACCGTGGGCGCGGGAGCAGAGGCGTTGCCCTTCGGCGTCGCCCGTCTGCTGGCCGGGCTCGTCTTCTCGCTCGGGCTGGTTCTGGTGATCATCGGTGGAGCCGAGCTGTTCACGGGCAACGCCCCGATCGTCATGGCCTGGGCGGCCCGATTGGTGAGCAGCCTTCAGCTGCTTCGTAACTGGGCGATCGTCCTGCTGGGCAATTTCGTCGGTGCGGTGTGCACCGCCGCCATAATCTATGCCGGCGACCACCACGGCTTCGGTGGCGGCGCGGTTGGCGCGACGGCGTTGGCGATCGCCGACGCCAAGTGCCAGTTCGGTTTCGGTCAGGCCCTGGCGCTCGGCATCGTGTGCAACACCCTGGTCTGCCTCGCCGTCTGGCTGTGCTACTCCGCGCGCAGCGTCGTGAGCAAGATCGTTGCCATCGTCGGGCCGATTTCGGCCTTCGTCGCGGGCGGTTTCGAGCATTCGATCGCAAACATGTATTTTATCCCGATGGGGCTATTCATCAAATATTCCGCGCCCGATTCGTTCTGGGAGTCGATCGGGCGAAGCGCCGCCGATTACCCCCATCTCACGCCGGCGGGATTCGGCATGAACCTTCTGCCCGTGACCATCGGCAACGTCATCGGCGGCGGCCTGCTGGTTGGCGCCGTCTATTGGTTCGTCTATTTGCGGAAGCGCTAGGCCCGGGCCGGCCGGTCGACCGACGGCCTAGAAGATCAGATTGTTCGTGGTATCGAGTTGGCTCGGCAGGATGCTCTCGAGCGTAACGAGTGCGGTAAAGTCGAGGGCGCCGCCTGCGGAGCCGTCGCCATCGATTTCGACCTGGGTATCGCTGCCCGCGGCGGTGAAGCGCACGAAACCGTCGGCCACGGGGTCCGCGCCGCCATAACCCAGGTTGGTCAGCAGATCGGAGAGGTCGAGTTGGTCGCCGTTTGCGCCGGGGTCGAAGTCGGTGATGGTGTCGACGCCTTCGTTCGCGAGATCGTTATAGTCGAAAACGTCGCGCCCCTGGCCGCCGGTCAGCGTGTCGTTGCCCGCGCCGCCCGCAAGGGTATCGACCCCGCCCGGCTCGCGCGTCGCGTAGAGGTCTTCGACCTGGCTTGCCGTAAGCTGGGTGCCGAAAACCGCGACTTCGTCTATTTCGCCGTCGAAGAAATTCGCTGCGGTGTTGGTGGTCAGATTGCCGCTGCCGGTCGTCGTAGCGCCGATTGCGATGGGCTCGAAGTTGCCCGTCCCGCCCGAGCTCGTATCGAGTCCGCCACCGTAGCCGTCCGAATCGACAAGAGTGCCGTCGAGGAACAGCTTCATCCCGCCCGTGCCCCAGGTAAAGACGACGTGATGCCAGGTGTCGCTGTGGATCAGATTGCCTGTGGATTCCACCTCGAAGCTGCTATTGACGCTCTGGAGCCGGACCTCGATGTCCTCACTCGATATCTGGATATTCAGATGGCCGCCCGTATCGAAGCCCGAGGAGTCCTTGGAAAAGATGCCTTGGGTCGCGCTCTGGTTGTCGGTGTTGAACCAGGCCTGGATCGAGCCGCTGGCAAGCGCGAAGGCCGGATCGTGGGCGACCTCGATGAATTCGTTCGAGCCGTTGAACCGGGTCGCGAGGCTCGTCCCGTCGAAGCCCGCAACGCCGCGGGTCGGCATGCTCTTGAAGACGCCGTTCTCGGTGCCGGCAGAGTCTGTGGCGGTGGTGCCCGAGGTTTCCTCAAGCCGCCAGTAGGAGATGGGGTCGAGCGCGCTGACCGTGTGCTGGATGCCGGAGCCGGTGTCGCTCAGCACGTCGTCGCCGGCGCCGCCAGTGAGCGTGTCGTTGCCCGCGCCGCCAGTCAGTGTGTCGTTGCCCGCGGCGCCGTCGAGGCTGTCGTTGCCCACGCCGCCGTCAAGCACGTCGTCGTCGGCACCGCCGTCGAGCGTGTCGTTGCCGGTGCCACCGGTGAGCGAGTCGTCGCCCGCGCCACCGTTGAGCACGTCGTTACCCCCGTCGAGCCGGGTGTCGAAAAGCGTCTGGACCTGCTCCAGGGTGAGCTGGCTGTCGAAGAAGGCGACCTCGTCGATCTCGCCGTCGAAGAAGCTGCTTGCGCCGCTCGTCGTCTGGTTGCCGCTGCCTGCCGTCGAGGCGCCGATCGCGATGGGCTCGAAATTGCCGCTTCCGCCCGAGCTCGAATCGATCCCGCCGGTATAGGCGTCTGTGTCGACCAGGACGCCGTCGACGAACAGATTCATGCCCAGTGCGCCCCACGTAAATACGGCGTGGTGCCAGGTATTGTTGGAAACCAGGTCTCCGCTCGATTCGATGGTGAAACTCTCGTTGGTGCTTTGCAAACGGACCTCGACGTCGCGGCCGTCGACGAACATGCTCAGATGACCGCCGGTGTCGAAGCCGGATGAATCCTTGGAGACGATGCCCTGGAACTCGTCGCGGTCGTCGGTGTTGAACCAGGCCTGCAGCGAGCCGGAGGCGAGCGCGAAGGCCGAATCGTGGGCGACCTCGATGAAGTCGTTCGAGCCGTCGAAGCTGGCCGCCTTGCTGACACCGTCGAAGCCCTCGGCGCCCAGTGCCGTACCGTTCTTGTAGACGCCGTTCTCGGTCTCAGTCGCATCCAATGCGCTCAGCCCCGTGATTTCCTCGAGCCGCCAGTATGCGACCGGGTTGAGCGCTGTAACCTCTTCGGATTGGAGGCCGGCGCCCTTGTCGTGGAGCACGTCGTCGCCGTCGCTGCCGTCGAGCATATCGTTGCCGAGCCCGCCGTCGAGCGTGTCGTCGTCATCCTCGCCGTCGAGTTCGTCGTTGCCCGCGCCGCCGTCGAGCGTGTCGTCGCCGTCATTGCCGAACAGGTCGTCGTTGCCGGCTTTGCCCAGCAGCAGGTCGTCGTCGCTCTCGCCATCGAGGGTGTCGACCCCCGCGCCGCCTTCGAGGGTGTCGTTGCCATCGAGGCCGTCGAGGAAATCGTCGCTGCCCAGCCCCTTGACGAAATCGTCGCCGTCGTCGGTGAACATGGTGTCGTCGGTGCCGTCGCCGCCGCTCACCGTGATGCCGTCGAGGCTCCAGCCGTCATAGGTAATTTCGTTCTGTACGCCGGCATCGAACGAGGTCACCTCGTTGTTCTGCACGATCGCGCCGGCGTTGTTGAACACTGCCGAGTTGCCGCTCACGACCGTATTGTTTTCGACCGTCAGCCCGTCGAGCGACGAATCGCCGGAGCCGAACATGATGATCGCGGTCGCAACCGTGGACGCCCCTGAGAAGGCGAGGTTCGACAGCGTGTTGTCCGAAATCGTGCCCATGGCGGGATCGAGGCTCGCCACATCGGTCGTGATCTGGATGCCGTTCTGGGCGACCGTGCCGGTCAGCCCCGCGCCGGTGATCTGGTTGTTGGTGATCGTCAGGTTTCCGCCGGTCAGCGCGAAGCCGTTTTTGTTGAAACCCTGCACCGTCGACTCGGTGATCGTCAGCGCATCGGTGTCGTTCTCGAAATAGCCGAGAATGCCGACGCCGTCCTGGCTGTTCGACAGGGCGCCGTCGGTGACGCCCTTCACGGTAACGTCGCGGATCGTGCCGCCCGCCGCGCCTTCGATCGCAATCCCGGCGGTGAGCTGGTCGCTCGTGTCGTAGTCCATGCGGTCCGCGCCATCGACCGTCAGATTGCGGATCTGCCAGTTCGTCGCGCCGGAGTTGACCAGCAAGGCGGCGTTGACGTCCTTCGTGAATCTGCCCACGCCAAGGGTCTCGGTCACCTGGCTTGCCGCCAGCGGCGCCTGGATGATGACGCCCGCCTCGCTCTGGCCGATCAGGGTGACGCTCTTGTCGATCACGACCTGCTCGGTATAGGTGCCGTCGAGGATGAAGATCGCACCGTTCGAGCCGATCGCGTCGATCGCGCTCTGGATGGTCGAGAAATGGGCACCCGCGCCCGTCCCGACGATGCGCACGTCGGTAAAATCGGAAAAGTCGAGCTGTTCGATGCTCGTCAGGGTGTCGGTTCCGCCGCCGGCCGTCGTCACGGTGATGTTGCCGCCGGTCAGCCCGATCGTGGTGCCCGCGTCGAGTATCGCGTCGGTGAACGCGGCGGTGTCGGTTCCGAGCCCGCCGTCGATGGCATCGTTGCCGCCGTTGCCGGTAAACCGGTTGTCGCCCGCTGTTCCTGTGAAGCTATCCGCCGAGCCGCCGCCGATGAGGTTCTCGATCTCGATCAGCGTGTCCGTGCCCCGTCCGCCGCCGACGCTCTGAGGCCCTTCGGTGGACAGATCGACGGTCAGGCCGCAGGACGCTTCCGAATAGTCCGCCGTGTCGGTCCCGGCGCCGCCGTCGAGCACGTCGTCGTTCGTGCCGCCCTGCAGGCTGTCGTTGCCCAGGCCGCCCAGCAGGAAATCGTCGCCCGAGTCGCCCTGCAGGTTGTCGTCGCCCGTGCTGCCGAACAGGAAATCGTCGTTGCTGCCGCCGGTAATCGTGTCGTTGCCCGCGTCGCCCAACAACCGGTCGTCGCCGGCAAGCCTGCTGATCACGTCATTGCCGTCGCCGCCAGAGAAGATGTCGGTGTCGTTACCGCCGGTGATCGTGTCGTCGCCGCCCTTGCCGACGATGATGTCTTCGTTGCTGCCCGAGGTGAGCGTATCGTTGCCGCCGCCGCCGATGATGTGATCTTCGCCCGAGCCCGTCGAGATGCTCTGGCCGCTCGCGTCGGCAAGCCGCACGGTGCCGCCCAAAAACGACACGTCGTCGGGATCGGAGTCGAGACGCTCGATGTTGGAGAAGTTGATCCGGCTGCCGTCCGCGAACTCGAGGGTGCCCGAAGCGCCGTCGTTGAACTGGGCAAAATCGTCGCCCGAGCTGGTCTGGGTGCCGGTCAGGGAAACGACTGTAACCCCGTCGCCCAAACCCCGTCGCCCAGCGGACCGCCCGTCAGCCCTGCGAGGTGAAGCGTATCGAAGCCCGCGCCGCCGTCGAAGCTGTCGGTGCCGCCGCCCGGGCCGAACAGCCCGAGGTCGTTGCCCGCGCCGCCCTCGAGCAGGTCGTTGCCCGCGCCACCATCGAGCAGGTCGTTGCCGTTCTCGCCGAACAGGGTGTCGGCGCCGGCGTCGTCGAACAGGTGATCGTTGTCGTCGTCGCCATGGGCTTCGTCGTCGTCGGCGCCGCCGAACAGGCTGTCCTCGTCGCCGTTGCCGCTCAGAAAATCATTGCCCGCGCCGCCGACGAGCAGCTCCTCGCCGGTGCCGCCCGAGAGCGTGTCGTCGCCCGCCTCGCCGTCGAGCATGTTGCCGCCCGCGCCGCCGTCGAGCGTGTCATTACCTGTGCCGCCCAGCAGCAGGTCGTCGTTATTGCCGCCGTCGAGCGTATCCGCGCCCGCGCCGCCGTTCAGGAAGTCGTCGTTGTTGCCGCCGGACAGGGTGTCGTTGCCCAGCTCGCCCAGCAGCACGTCTTCTCCCGAGCCGCCGTCGAGCGTATCGATGTCGGCGCGCCCGGCGAGATAGTCGCCGCCGCCTTCGCCGCTGATCACGTCTGCGCCCGCGCCGCCGATCAGCACGTCGTCGCCGCCCGTGCCATTGAGCGTGACGCCGGCGAGCGAGAGCGTCGGGTCCGGTCCCGCGAAGGTGATCCGCTCGACGTCGACGAAGCTGAAGGTCGGGCCGCCAGTCACGCTGACTGTGCCGTCCGAGCCGTCGGTCATGGTGACGACGCCCGAATCGACGCTCACGATCGCACCCGAGGATAAGGTAATCGTCCAGCCCGCCGAGAGGTCGAGGCCGCCCGTGCCCGTCAGGTCGATCGTGTCGGTGCCGGTGCCGCCGTCCAGGGTGTCGATGGTCGCAGCCGATGAACCGGGGCCGCTGGAAAACAGCTGACTCGCCTGGGCCGCCGAAAGCTGGCTGGCAAAGATCGCGACCTCGTCGATCTCGCCGTCGAAGAAGCGGTTGGCGCCGCTCGTCGTCAAGTTGCCGCTGCTGACCGTCGAGGCGCCGATTGCGATGGGTTCCAGGTTACCCTCGAGGCCGCCCGTAAAGGCGTTGGTATCGACCAGGGTGCCGTCGAGGAACAGCTTCATGCCCCCGGTGCCCCAGGTGAAGACGACGTGGTGCCACTCGTTCTCGCCCACCGTTTCTGCGGCCGAGGTCACGAAGAAGCTTTCCGTCGTGCTCTGGAGCCGGACCTCGACGCTGCCGTTGGACTTGTGCGTGACGGTCAGGTGACCGCCCGTGTCGAAGCCGCTCGAGTCTTTCGAGAAGATGCCCTGCTCGTCGTTCTCGTCGTCGGTGTTGTACCACAGCTGCACCGAGCCGCTGGCGAGCTCGAACGCGGCGTCGTGGGCGATCTCGACGAAGTCGTTCAAGCCGTCGAAGTTGGGCGCCTTGCTTTCGCCCGAAATTCCGAGACCGCCGAGCTCCGGACCGTTCTTGTATATGCCGTCCTCGTCGCCCGCCGAGTCGTTGGCGAGCGAGCCCGTGGTCTCTTCCATCCGCCAGAACGTGAGCGGGTTCAGCGCGGTGACCTCGAGAGCATGGCTCGGCACGCCGCCGCCGATCAGGATGTCGTCGCCGCCGCCCTGAAGCACATCGCCGCCCGAGCCGCCGACGAGCGTGTCGTCGCCCAGCCCGCCGGCCAGCGTATCGTCGCCGCCGGCGCCCTCGAGCCGGTTCGCTGTGCCGTCGCCCGTGAGCGTGTCGCCTTGGCCGAGCCGACCAGGTTCTCGATATGGTTGAGCACGTCGCCCTGGGCGTCGCCGCCTGTATTTGCGCCGGTCGCGAGGTTCACGGTGACGCCGTGGTCGAGCTCGAATAAGATGCCGTGTCCGTGCCGCCGTCGCCGTCGAGCGTGTCCGCGCCGGCGCCGCCGATCAGGATGTCGTCGCCGCCCCGGCCTTCGAGCCGGTTGGCCGCGAAGTCGCCGATCAGGGTGTCGTTGTTGGCCGAACCGATCAGGTTCTCGATGCCGACCAGCGTGTCGCCTTCGGCGTCGCCGCCGGTGCCTTGTCCGGACGCCAGGTTGACGGTGACGCCTGCGCCCGGGTCGATCGTAAAGGACGCGACGTCTGTTGGCCGTCGATGCCGCCGGTAAAGGCGCCCGTATCGACGCCACTACGCCGTCGTCGCGGAAGAGCGTCAGCTGGCATGCCGCCGACGGGGGCTTATATACTTAGCTTGACGGGCAGGTTCGCCGGCTGCCGTAGCCCCATTTTAGCTGCAATGCGGTCGCCGAAGCGTGGTTTTTTCCAGTCATGGGCCGTTGTGTTACGTTCGTGCCGACAGACGCGAGCGCGGGATTGCCGCCTGTCAAGTTAAGTATATAAGCTCCCGCCGACGCCCCAGCTGAACGCCATGTGGTGCCACTGGCCCGCGGTCAGGCTGTCGTTGGCCGAGCTGACCTCGAAGCTCGCGGTCGAGCTCTGCAGCCGGACCTCGACGCCGCCGCTCGAATTGACCTTGATGTTGAGATGCCCGCCGTCATCAAAGCCCGAGGAGTCCCGCGAAATGATCGTCTGGTTCTTGCTCGTGCTGTCGGTGTTGAACCAAGCCTGCACGGTGCCGCTGGACAACGCAAAAGCCGGGTTGTGATTGATCAGGACGTGATCGTTCGAGCCGTCGAAACGCGCCGCCTTGCTCGCCGCCGAGATGCCCTCGTTGCCGAGCGAGACACCGTTCTGAAAACTGCCGTTCTGGGTTCCCGTCGAATCGACCGCGGTACCGCTCGAGGTCTCCTCGAGCCGCCAGAACGAGACGGGGTTGAGCGCGTTGACCTCGAGATGGCGGCTCTTGATGTCGCCGCCGATCAGCACGTCGTTGCCGGCGCCGCCCGAAAGATCGTCGTCGCCCGTGCCGCCCATCAGGGTATCGGCGTCGGCGCCGCCGTCGAGCACGTCGTTGCCCGCGCCGCCGATCAGGGTGTCGTCGCTGCCGCCGCCCAGCAGCGTATCGGCGCCCGCCGCGTTGGTGGTCAGCTCGAAATGCTTGGCGAAGATGCCCCGTCCGCTGCCGTCCTGGCCCTTGGAATCCCAGCCGCTAATGACGCTGCCGTCGGTCAGGGTCGCGACATCGGGACGTGCCTGGTCGTTCGCCGTCGTGTGGTTGACCTGGACTTCGCTGCCGTCCGGGCTGCCGGCGGAATTGAAGCGCTGGGAAAAGATCCCCTCGTCCGCGCCGTCCTGTCCGTCGGATTCCCACGAGATAATAAATCCGCCGTCGGGCAGGCTGGCGACTGTCGCGCTGTCCTGGTTACCCGTCTGGGTCGCGTTCGCACGCCGCTCGGCGCCTTCCGCGACCCCGTTCGAATCGAAGATCTGATAGAACACCCCGGTTCCCGATGAATCGGGCGATTGCCAGACGACGACGAAGCCGCCGTCTTCGAGGGTCGCGATGTCGGGACGCTGCTGATTTCCCGCCGTCGTCGCGTTGACAAGGATTTCGCTGCCGATCTTCGTGCCGCTGTTGTCGTAGCGCTGGGCGAAGATGCCCCGCCCGTCGCCGTCGCCCGACCGGGATTCCCAGGTCACCACGAAGCCGCCGTCGTCGAACGCGGACACCTCGGCGGCGCCCTGGCCGCTCGACGTCGTCGTGTTGACGAGGAATTCGGAGCCTTGGGCCGTTCCCTCGGAATTATAGACCCGGCCGAAAACGCCCGAGCCGTCGCCCGTGCCCTTGCCGTTCCAGACGACGACGTAGCCGCCGTCGGAGAGACCCTCGACCTCGGGGTCGCGCTGGTTGTTGCTCGTCGTCGAGTTGACCCGGAACTCGCCGCCGCTCTTGCTGCCGTTCGGGTTGTAGCGCTGGCCGTAGATTCCGTCGCCACTTTCCTGCCCGGTCGATTCCCAGACCACGACGAACCCGCCGCCGGTCAGGCTGGCCACGTCGGGGTCGTCCTGGTGGTTGCTGGTGCGCGTATTGGCCCGGAATTCGCCGCCCACCTTGAGCCCGCTCGCGTCGTAGCGCTGGCCGAAGACGCCGTCCCGATTGCCGTCCTGGTTCGCCGATTCCCAGACGACGACATAGCCGCCGTTCGCCAGGCTGTCGATCGACAGGCTGTCCTGGTTACTGCTGGTCGTCGAATTGACCCGGAACTCGTCGAACCGGTCGGGTTCGAAGATCAAACGCAAGGGTCCGCCGTCGCCGACCAGAACGTCGTTGCCTTCGCCGCCGATCAGGAGGTCGTTGCCGGCGGCGCCGATCAGCCTGTCGTCGCCTTCGCCGCCGGTGATGGTGTCATTGCCCGTGCCGCCGAAGAACGTCGTGCCGACCAGGTATCCGCTCGCCGCGGCGGCCGCGACCGTCGAGGGCAGGGTGACCTGGTCGTCGCCCGCAAGGGCGTCGTATTGGGTCCCTTCCTCATACGACCCGGCAGCGATCGTATCGAAATCGATCTGGTCGTTGCCTGATGTGAACAGCGGGTCCGCCATAGCTGGCCCATGTTTCCAAATCGCCCACTACCTGTGAGCACGAATTGAAATATGCGTCACTAGCATATTTATGTCAAATAAAATTCTTTTTACGAATTATTTACCAACATTTCGACTTTTGCCGGGCCCCGCTACGATCTGAATCTATAAGGTCAGCCGTTTTGCCATTCCTGAGGGGCCTCTGATTCATTGAAATATTATAACTATTGATCATCCTTCAGATTAGCACTTCAAGCCCAAAATTTCGAGTCAACTTCGCACGATTCCCGAATTTTAATCGGCATTCGTGTGTTTTCCTCAACCTATTGAAATATAATATATAAATCATGAATTTCTTCACAGAGAATCGGGGCAATCGCGCGGCTCGTCCACGAAGTCGCGGGTCGGTGGGAAAGTATTGTCCATCTGGGCGGGCATCGGCTGTGATCGCGGTCATAACGTAATCAATCGGTCACGGGAAAGGTGGGAAAGTCGGCAGGCGATAGGATAAGACGCTCGGCGTGAGCGTTTCCCGTCGGCCGCTGCCGTCGCAATCGCCGCCGGGACCGCCACCCGGGCGCCCGCGTGGACTGGGTCATCGGGGCGGCCGCGATGAGCCTGGCACTCCAGGCGACGGCGCTGGGCCTCGTCTGCCACCAGATGGCGGGAATCGACGGCGCGAAAATTGTCGAGATTTTTGGCGTGCCCGACGGCGTCGAGCCGGTCACGGCCATCGCCGTGGGCTGGCCCGGCGATCCCGACGCGCTGCCCGAAGCCATGCGCGAAGCCGAGCGAGCCCCCCGGACCCGCCTGCCGCAGGGCGACGTCGTCTTTGCCGGCGGGTGGGGAAAGCCGGCTACCCTGGATTAGCCGGGATCGCGTCCCGGCATCGTCAGGCCAAACCCGCGTTCGCGCCAGTCAATTTCCCGCTGCGAGCATCTGCTCCACCCAGCGGGCGGTGAGCTTTTCGGACAGCGCGTTCTGGCGCAGCCGGTCGCCGAGCGCGGTAAAATCGACCGCGTCCATCGGCTGGTTCTGATCGAAGCAGGAAAATACCAGCCGCTCGGCACCGGTCTCGGGATCGGTTTGCGGCTGGAGGCACTGGGCGCAGACTTCCTTCATCATGCACTGCATCGACGAATTGATACCGGCGATCGCGATCGGTGCCTTGCCCAAGAGGTCGGCCAGGGTATCCCGGCGCGCGGCCGCCAGCGCCGCCATCATGGTCTCCGAGCCGATGGCGAGAATCCGGTCGACCTGCTCGAGAACGACCGGCTGATCGCCCAGCTCACCCCGGCCATAGGCCGCGAGCGCGGCGACGGGATCGCCCGCATAAGCCTTGTCGGTCCCGCGGCCGGGTTCGAATCCCGGCGCCTCCTCGCACGCCCAGAGCACGACGTCCGCCGCGGCTTCGAGGCGCTCCGGCCAATAGCGGTCGTCGCGCGCGCGGTAGCCGGCGGCAAGGACCACGCGGCACCCCCGGGCGCGCATCGCCGCGCCGATCGCGGCAAGCGGGCCGAGACCGTAGCCGGAGCCTGCGAGCAGTGCGCTCTCGCCCTCAGGAATCTCGACCGCCGTACCGGTCGGGCCCATGAAGACGACCGGCTCGCCCGGCGCAAGCGTTGCCGCGAGCCGGCCCGAACCGCCGGCTTCGACCACGACGGCGCCGATCAATCCCGCCTCGGGATCGGCCCAGGCGCCGGCCAGCGCGAGTCCCTCGAAGGCGGCTGGCCCGCCACCGTCGTGCGGTGCCGTGCCTTCGAAATTCTGCAGCCTGAAGAATTGGCCCGGGGCGAAGCCGCGGGCCGCCGCCGGCGCCTTGACGACAAGCTCGACGGTTCGGCGGTTCAGCCGGGTTACCCGCTCGACGGTGGCGCGCAGGCCGTCCGCGATCCGGGCCATGAAGTCGGCATCGTCCGTCCCGTCCGCCGGCGCCCGGGCATTGATGAGCGCGCTCACCCGGGGCGCGCCCTGCTTCGCGCTGGCCATCGCCTTGACGACGTTGCCGGCGAAGCCCGGATGGACGTCGCCGTAGAAGCTCACCGCCCGTCCGTCGGCGCGCCGGGCCGTGAAGATCTCCGTCGTCCCGGGCTTGGCGAGCGGCTCCGGGGTGATCGGCGCGCCCGCCTCGTCGACCGCCTGGAAATAGTCGCCGTCGAGCGCCAGCGATGCGGGCTCGTCCCGGGCGATCGAGCTGTTTGCCGTGGTGCCCGCCGCCATCAACACGGTCCGGGCGGGCAGGCGGAGTGTCTCGCCCGTGCCCTGCCATCGGCCGTCCTCGTCGCGCATCTGCATCTCGAAGCGAATCGCCCGGGCGGCGCCGAAATCGTCGGTCTCGATCAGTGCGGGCGAGAGGCACTCGGCAAAGCGGAAGCCCTCCTGGAGCGCGAATTCGACCTCTTCGGGGTTGAGCCGGTACATCGGCGAATCGATCAGCCTCTTGCGGTAGGCGATGGTCACCCCGCCCCAGCTCTGGATCAGCGCGCGCAGCCCGGGCTCGCGCCCGTCCGCCGCGGCGGCCTCGCGCTCGGCGCGAATCGTCCTGGCGTGGGCGATGAACTCGTCTGCGATCGCTTCATCCTCGGCGCTCCAGTCCGCGCGCACCGCGTCTTCGCCCGCCGCCTCGGCCAGCGTCTCGTAGCGCGCCAGGAAGCGTTCGACCTGGAACGGGTAATAGGCGGCGGATTCCGTCGCTGCGTCGACCGCCGTCAGGCCGCCGCCGATCACCACCGCGGGCAGGCGGATTTGGCAGTTGGCGAGCGACTCCGCCTTGGCGGCGCCGGTCAGCTGCAGGGCCATCAGAAAGTCGGACGCCGCGCGCACGCCGCGCGCCAGCCGGCCCGCCACGTTCGGGATCGTCGGCCGGCCGGCGCCGAGCGCCAGGGCGACGTGGTCGAAACCCGCCTCGAACGCGCCCTCGACCGTGAGCTGGCTGCCGAGCCGCACCCCGCCATGCATCGCGAAGTGCGCCCGGCGCTCGACGAGCAGGCGCAGGACCTTGAGCATGTTCTTGTTCCAGCGCACCGTGATGCCGTATTCGGCGACCCCGCCGAAGCCCGCCATGGTGCGCTCGTCTAGGCTCTCGAAGATGTCGTCGACATCGCGCACGGGCGCAAACGGGACACGTCCGCCCGCCGCGTCGACGCCCGAAAGGCCGGAGTCGAGGGGCTCGATCTTGAGCGCGTCGATCGCGACCACCCCATGGCCGTCGTTCAGCAGATGGTGAGCCAGCGTATAGCCCGCCGGGCCGAGGCCGCAGACCAGCACGCGGCGCCCGGTCGCGGGTCGCGGCACCGGGCGCTCGAGGTCGAGGGGATTCCAGCGGGTCAGCAGGCTGTAGATCTCGAAGCCCCAGGGCAGGGCGATGACGTCCTTAAGCACGCGGGTCTCGATCTGGGGGATGTCGACGGGCTCCTGCTTCTGGTAGATGCAGCCCTTCATGCAGTCGTTGCAGATATGGTGTCCGGTGCCGGCGCACATGGGGTTGTCGAGGGTCACGATGGCGAGCGCACCGACGGCAAAGCCCCGCGCCTTGACCATGTTCATCTCGGATATCTTCTCGTCCAGCGGGCAGCCGATGAGCGCTTCGCCGAAGGGATTGGTGCCGAAGCCGCCGTCCTTCGCCAGTACGCCGTGGGAACAGGAATCCTTGCCCCGGTCGTGGCAGAAGATGCAGTAGTTCACCTGGTCGAGAACCCGCGGCAGGTCGGCGCCCTCATCGGTCAGCGTGAAGCCGTCGCGCGCCCGCAGGTGATGATCGGGCAGGCGGAAGACCGCGAGCCCGTCCTCGGCGTGGGTCTCGACCGGGATGAGATGCTCGTAGTCCCGCTTGGCGGGCGCCTTGAACAGCAGGCCGCCTGCAAAGCGGCGCTTGCCGGCCTCGCTCTGGGCCGCCCAGGCGGCGAACTTGAGCGCCGCATCGAGCGCCTCCGCGTTGGCGTCCTCATCGGCCAGCCAGTCCATCACCCGCGCCGCGAACACGGTCTCGCTGAGCGGCTCGCCGAAGTGCGTCTCGAGAGCCGCCTGCAGCGCCGCACCGTCGAGCGTCTCGGCCTCGTCGGCCTTGATCTTCTTGGCCGCGCGGCGCTGGACGAAGAGCCGCTTGCAGTCATAGAGCGGGCCCAGCGCGTCGTGGGCCCCGGCAAGCGCGCTCGCCTCCGGCTCGATCCCGAACAGGCGGGTGACAAAGCGTTCGAGCGTGGGCGCGAGGTCGACCAGCAGCTGGGAGAGCGCGATGGCGTCGAGCGCGTCGGGTGCCGCGCGGGCCGCCGCCAGACGCTTGGCCAGTGCACCGTCGTCGTCCGCCAGCCAGGCGATGAACCGGGCGTCGAGCCGTGCCAGGCCGTCGGCGTCGTAGAGATCGTCGAATGCAAAACCGTCGGCGAGCGCAAGATCGGTCATGGCGTCAACTTCGCCCCAGGAGGCCGCCACGGCCAGGGTGACGGCGGATCGGTGGCGCACACCCTAACCAAAGCTGCGCTCAAGGCAAGCGCCCCTCGACCCGGCGGGCCAGAAACTCGAGCACCCGCTCCGCCGTGCCGAAATCATAGAGATCGTTGTGGTGGGCGCCATCGATAAAATGGCCCTCCTTGGGCTCAGCCGCGGCCTCGAACAGCGCCTGGCCGAAGCGGGTCGGCACGATCCCGTCGCTGGTGCCGTGGACCAGCAGGAGCGGCGCCTCGATGCGGGCGATCTTGGCCGCCGAGCCGAAGCGGTCGGCGACGATCCGGCGCACGGGGAACAACGGAAAGCGATGCTGACCCACATCGGCGATCGAGGTGAACGGCGCCTCCAGCACGAGCGCCGCAATGTGGTGGCGCGTCGCCAGCTCGACGGCAACGCCGGAGCCCAGGGATTCGCCGTAGAGCACGAGCCGCCCGGCAGGCGAGCCCGCGCCTGCGAGA
This sequence comes from Alphaproteobacteria bacterium, assembly GCA_965198325.1. GTDB lineage: Bacteria > Pseudomonadota > Alphaproteobacteria > UBA828 > JAPUJA01 > CBDAPE01. Next base: position 197,820 of record CBDAPE010000014.1, read on the forward strand.
AAGTCGAGCGCCGCCTCGCCGTCGGCATAAAGCCCGGCTTCCGTGGGCTGCCCGGGATTGCCCGAGAACCCCCGATAGGCCGGCAACAGCACGCCGTAGCCGGCGTCGAGGTAGGGGCGGATCTTGGAACCCCGCATGCCCAGATGGCCTGCGTTGCCGTGAAAATAGACCAGGGTTGCAAGTCCGTCGTGCGCCGGCGGGCGGTGCCAGGCCGACAGTCTCAGCCCATCTGCGGTGGCAAGCTCCACGACCGCCATCTCCGGCACACCCGCGATCGCAGGCTCAGGCACCACCCGGTCGGGCAGGTAGATCAGCCGGCGCTGGCCAAGCCACAGGCCGAGAAGCACGACGCCATAGCCGGCGACGACGGCGCCCAGCACGGCAAGGATCGTTGTCGCCATGATATCTCGGGTCTTCGCGCGGCGCTTGTTATCGGCGCCGCCCTGCGGGGATAATCCCGCCCATGATACGGCGCGCGCGCGGCCTCGTCATCCTGCTGCTCGTCCTCGCGGCCCTGCTTGTCGCCGACTGGGCCTCAGGCTGGGCGCCGCGCCGCGCGGTCGAGACCGGCCTGCTCGGCTGGGACCTGGTCGCGGACGGCGGAGCCGGTCCGTGGTCGCTCGTAACGGCCGCGCCGATCCATGAGGCCGTCTCGCTCGCCGCTGTGCACGGATCAATTGCCGCCGACCTCTACCGGCCCGCAAGCGGCGCCAAGGCGGGTCTCGTCCTGCTTCCGGGTCTCGCGCCCGAGGGCCGCGAACATCCCCGCCTCATCGCGCTGGCGGAAAGTCTCGCCCGGGCGCGCTTCGCCGTGCTGGTGCCCGAGATTGCGGGCTGGCGGGATCTGCGCCTTGCGCCCGACGATCCCGTGCTGATCAGGGCCGCCCTTGATTATCTCGCCCAGCGGCCCACGCTCGCGCCCGAGGGCCGATTTGGTATCGCGGCGCTGTCCTACGGCGCCGGGCCGGCCCTGATCGCCGTGCTCGAGGCGCCGACGGAGGCCCGGCCGGCCTTCCTCGTTGCGCTTGGCGGACTCTACGATCTGCGCGCGGCATTAACCCTGGTCACGACCGGGCAGGTCAGAGGCGTCGACGGCAGGTGGCGGGCGGCACCGGCCAACCCCTTCGGCACCTGGCTGTTCGTGCGCAACAACGCCGATGCGCTGGAGTCGAGCGCCGACGGGATGTTGCTCGAAGCCATTGCCGAGCGCCGGATCGTCGCCCCGGCTGCCCCGATCGACGACTTGCGGGCGGCTCTGGGCGCGGGCGGGCTGGCGGCGCTTGCGCTGGCGGAAAATACTGATCCCGAGCGTGTCGATCGGCTGATCGAAGCGCTGCCCGGGGCCTTGCGCGCCCGCTTCGATCGCCTCGATCCCGCGGCCCACGGGCTGGCCGGCCTGCGCACCCGGCTGATTCTGATCCACGGTCTCGACGATCCGATCCTGCCGCCGGAGCAGAGCCTGGCGCTCGCCGCCGCGGCGCCCGAGGGCGTTGCGCGCTTTTACCCCGTCGAAGGCCTCAACCATGTCGATCCCGACGCACGCCTCGATACCGGCGCGTTGTGGTCCGCGCTCTACCGTCTGCTCGTCGAGCGCGACGGCGGGACGTGAGCGGCGGTCCGGCACGAATAAACCCGGCGGAGCGGCCCGCCGGGATTTTGGCGTTGGAATAGTGACCGGTTTTCTACGCGCGATTCAAGATCGTGTGGAATCGCTTGAGGTCGCGAATGCGGCCCGCCGCCACTGCGGCGCGCCCGCGCAGACGCGGACCGTTAGGAGCGCTGTCGTGAGCGAGAAAGGCCTAGAGTGGTTCCGATCAAAAGAGAACCGCTCTAAGAGCGATTCAAGATCGTGTGGAATCGCTTGAGGTCGCGAATGCGGCCCGCCGCTACTGCGGCGCGCCCGCGCAGACGCGGACCGTTAGGAGCGCTGTCGTGAGCGAGAAATGCCCAGAGTGGTTCCAATCAAAATGGAACCGCTCTAGGAGCGCTGCCCACCGAACAGGTGAAGCAGCATGATGAACAGGTTGATGAAGTTGAGGTAGAGCGAGAGCGCGCCCATCACCGCCTTCTTGGTCATCACCGCGGTGCCGTCGCTCTGGGCGTAAACCGCCTTGATCCGCTGGGTATCGTAAGCGGTGAGCCCCGTGAACACGATCACGCCGATCACCGAGATGACGAAATGCATCATGCTCGATTGCAGGAAGATGTTGACCACCATGGCGATCACAACGCCGATCAGCCCCATAAACAGGAAGCTGCCCCATCTCGCGAGCGAGCGCTTGGTGGTGTAGCCATAGAGGCTCATCGCGCCGAACATCGCCGCGGTGATGAAGAACACCCGCATGATGTCCGTCGCGGTATAGACGATGAAGATGTAGGAGAGTGAGGCCCCCATCAGAATCGAGAAAATCCAGAACAGCATTTGCGCCGTTCGCGCTTGCATCTTCTCGATCTTGAAGCCCATGAAGAACACGATGCCGAGCGGCGCCAGCATCACGACGAAGCCGAGGCCCGAGCCGTAAATTGCCGCGAACAGCCCGGTATGCGCCACGATATAGGCGACGATGCCGGTGAGTGCCAGGCCCGAGGCCATGTAGTTGTAGACCCGCAGCATGTAGCTGCGCAGGCCCTGATCGATCTGGGCGTCGGTCAGATTGCCCGCGTAGGTGCGTTGCGCGCGCGTCGCCATGAGAATCCTCTCTGCGGTTGTGACGGTTATGCCGGTCTGTTGCCCGGTATATTAGTCACCAGCGCCCGTTTTTCAAGAGATCCCGGGGCTTGGGGCGGCCTGTCGTTGCCCCGCTCTCAGCCGGTCGCGCCATTTCGTGCAAGCGGGCCCAGCGCCTCGATCAGGGGCCCAGATGGCGCTCGTAGCGCCGCCAGCTCCCAACCGAGTTCGCAAAGATCGGCTCGCGCACCTGGGCCGCGCTCGCCGTGATCACCGAGCGTTCCGTCCGGTGATAGGCCAGCACCGCGTCGTCCCAGTCGAGCCCGCAGAAGTCGAGCAGGCGGCTCTGGCCTTCCTGATCCGCGACCAAGTCCTCGTAGGCGAGATCGAGCACGAAGTCCGGCAGCAGGGCCCGCCAATGGTTCATCAGCCGGTCGTAGATCCGGTAATAACGGCCCAGCTCCGTGAGATCGTAGGTGAAGGCCAGTTCGCCGGCGAAGAGATTCTTGTAGCAGGACAGGCAGGTATCGACGGCATTCCGCTTCGTATACACCACCTTGGCGCCCGGCAGCATCAGGGAGATGAGGCCGACATACCAGAAGTTGGTCAGATATTTGTCGGTATAACGCTCTGAGTCTGGCCGGCGGCCCGAAAGCAACCCCATATAGTCCTCGCCGCGGCGGGCCAAATCCGCCCCGCCCAACCCGGTCAGGAATTGGCCGAGGGTCCCGCCCCTGTCTGGGGAAAACCCGTCGAGCAGCGTCGGGCGAAGAAATTCGACCTCGCCGGCGCCATAGACCGCGGAATGGGTGCTCAAGATCTGTTCGACGAGCGTCGACCCCGAGCGTGGCATACCGAGAACGAAGATGGGTGCCGGGCCGCGCTCGGCGCCGGTTCGTGCCGCTAGATAGGCCCCATCGACGCAGCCGATGATCTCGTCGGCCACAGCCTCGTCGTATCGGATGTCGTAGTCGAGCGCCGCCCGTTTTTTCCGGTTTGCGCACGTCAGCATGGCGAAGGCGTCGTCGTCCCTGCCGACGTCCTCGTAGGCCTTGGCAAGTGCGAAGCCCAAGCTTATGGCCTTGTCGTCCGGCACGTTCTCCTTCCCGAGCAGCGCGGTCATCTGGCCGATAACCGAGTCTGCCGCATTAAAGCGATGGACCCGGCTTAAAGACCGGAACGCTTCGGCGTTGCTCGGGTCGATCTCCAGAGCCCGCTGATACCAGGAGACCGCTTCGGCGATCTCGCCCCGCTCCTTCTTCAGGTTGCCGATGTTCTCGAGAGTCGGCGAATAGCCGGGGTTGAGCGCCAATGCTTTTTGATAACAGGCAAGGGTCTCGTCCGGCCGGTCGATGAGCCGCAAGACGTTACCCAGGTTGCAATGGGCTTCTTCGTACGCGTTGTCGATTTCGATTGCCCGTCGCAGGCACGCCGCCGCTTCGTCGTAGCGACCCAGTTCACGCAGGGTGTTGCCCAGATTGTTTTGGGCCGGAGCATAGTTGGGGTTGAGTACGGCCGCGCGTTCGAAGGCTTCGCGCGCCTCCTCGAGACGGCTCAGAGATTTCAACGCGGTGCCGAGATTGTAGAACGCCTTGTCGTAGTCGGGCTTTGCCGCGACCGCACGACGATAGCTCTCGATTGCTTCTGACGTTCGTCCCACCTGGCGCAGCAGAAAACCCAGATTGTTGTGCGCCTCGGCGTGGTCCGGCATCGCCGCGATCGCCCGGCGTAACAGCTTCTCGGCTTGGTCCGGGGCGCTACCCTGAATCGCCAGGGCGCCCATATAGTAAAGCGCTTCGGGGTTGTCGGGCTCGGCTTTCAAGACCTCGGCGTAGAGTGTCTGGGCCTGGGGTAGCTGGCCCGCCTCGTGAAGCCGGAGCGCCTGCGCCAGTTTCCCCGCCGTGGCGCCGCTCACGGCTCGCCGCCGGAGCCCAGCCCTCCCAGTGCCTCGATGAGCGGGTCGAGCCGGTCCGCGAAGTGCCGCCAGCGTCCCACTGTGCTGTGATAAATGGGCCGGCGCACCTGGGCCGAGCTCGCTGTGCCCACGAAGCGCTCGGTCTCGAAAAATCGCAGACAACCCTCATCCCAGTTGAGGCCGAGCGCGCCAATCAGATCGCGAATTCGAACGTCAGGCTCGCCGACCAGATCCTCGTAACGAATCTCGACCAGCCGGTCGCCCAGCCGGTCGCGCCAATGGCCCATCAGCCGGTCGTAAATCCGGTAATAACGGCCCAGCTCACCCAGCTCGTAGGCGAAGCGACCCTCGCCGCTGAACAGGTTGGCATAGCACGAAAAGCAGGTATCCATGGGGTCGCGAACGCAGTGCACCAGTCTGGCCTTTGGGAGCATCGATCCGATCAGACCGACGTACCAGAAATTGTTGAGGTACTTGTCGGTGATGAAGCGCTGCTCGGGCGCGAGCGCACTCAGCCGGGCGTCGTAGGCCGCGCCGGCCTGCGTCAAGTCGTCGTTCGTGAGCGCCGCGATGAAGGCGCTGAGCGATTGCCCGTCCGCGCGCGGAAAGTCGGCGAAAAGCGCCGGACGCAACAGGTTCACCTCCCCGGCGCCGAACACGTCGGGATGCGAACTGATGATCTGCTCGACCAGGCTGGTGCCAGAGCGGGGCATGCCGAACACGAAAATCGGGATTTCGGATTCGTATCCCGCCTTGGCGTGCTGCTTCGAGAAATCCGCGTCACAGGCCGAGATGATCTCATCTGCGGCCGCCTCGTCGTGGGCGATGTCGTAGTCGATCGACGCGCGCGCCAGCGCGTTGGCGTCCGCCAGCCGCTCGAAGGCGGCGTCATAATCGCTGGCCGCTTCGTAGACCTCGGCCAAGCCGAAACCCAGTTCGATGCGGTCTTCAGGCCCAAGGCCCGCCGTCTCGAAGAGTGATTCCATCGCGGTCACATCCGACTCGCCCGGAGCGCCGGCGCTCGCCCGGGCGAGCTGGCGATGAACCTGGGCGTCGCTGGGATCGAGCGCCAGCGCGCGCCGATAACAGGCGGCGGCGTCGTCGACGTGGCCCTGTTCGAGCAGCAGATGGCCGAGGCTCGCATGGACCGCCGCGTCGTCCGGTTCGAGTTCCGCCGCGCGCCGAAAGCTCGTCGTCGCCTCCGTGACGCGGCCCTCCTGCCGCAACAGCTGGCCGAGATTGAAATATGCTTCGCCGTAATCGGGGTCGAGTTCGATGGCGCGGGCGACGCTGGCTATGGCCTCTTCGCGCCGGTCCTGCTGGAAGAGCACGTTACCCAGATTATGGTGCGCTTCGGCATAATCCGGGCGCACGCCGATCGTCCGGCCGATCAGTTCGGCGCCTGCCTCGTGATCGCCCATCTGCGAACTGAGCACGCCCGAAAGATGGAGCGCTTCCGCATGGTCTGGCTCGATTTGGAGAATCTGGCCATAGATCCGCTGGGCGTCGCGGAACCGGCCCGCCTGATGATGTCCCAGCGCCTCGCGCATCGCGCCCGGCACATTCTTGATGATCTTCTTTTGGGCTTTGCGCTCCAGCTTTTGCCGGCGCCGGCGTTCGGCTCTGTTCATGATCGATTCCTGAGAAACGGCGGCGCGATTCCGATAAGTGCTTGCGGCCATCGCCGCTTTCATTGAGCGCCGATACTAGGGCGAAACCCGGCGAGATGGAATCACCCGAATTTTGCGAGCCCGCGACGCATGTGCGACCACGGAGCCGAGGCCGGTTCGCTCTCCGGGCTGGCTCAGGGCGGCCGGTCCATCGGTTCTTTCGGCAAATGTCCGCGGCCCGGGGCAGGCCGGCGTCGCCTCGACTTCCCGGTCGACGCGAGGGCTGCAATGCCCGGCGAAGGAAAGGGATTCGGGCATTTACCCCGCATTTCCCAAGTGACCGCTTCGCCTGATGCCTGATTGGCACGATTCTGCTACAAGAATCACTGGCTTGAGGGTGTCGGAGGGCGGCTCGGATGCGGAACCCGGAGGGTGAATCGGATCATGGGCCACTCCGGCCCCTTTTCGACCGCCGCCTGAAACTGGAGTTCCACGGATCGCAGGTGACCTCCGACGCGGGGTTGCTCGCTTATCGCGAACTGGACGACGCGCTCGGGCTGACCGCACTGGCGGGCGGCGTGCTCGCGGATAGCCGCACAGGCAGGAACGGCTGGCACGGCATCGTCAGTCTCCTTCGCCAGTCCGTCTATGGGCGTCTCGCCGGCTACGAGGATGTCAACGACGCCGACCGGCTCGGGCGTGATCCCGCGATGCGCTGGATCGTCGGCGGCAAGGCGGTCGAGCGCGGCGGGGCATCGACCAGCCAGATGGGGCGGTTCGAGACCGAGCTGCTGGCGAACAACGAGAACCTCGCGGCCCTTGCGGACCTGTCGGGGACGTGGATCGACCGGGTTCACGACCACGATCCGCCGAGGCGCGTGGTGCTCGACATGGACAGCTCCGTCAGCCCGACATTCGGTGAGCAGGAGGGCACGGCCTATAACGGCCACTTCGGCTGCACCTGCTATCACCCGCTGTTCGTGTTCAACCAGTTCGGCGATCTGGAGCGTTGCGCGCTGCGCCCCGGCAACGTGCACAGCGCCCACGGATGGCGTGATGTCCTGGTACCGGTGGTCGAACGTTACAAGGAACGAGCCATCCGCCTCTACTTCCGCGGCGATGCGGCCTTCGCCTCACCGGAGATCTACGACTACCTCGAAGCCGAAGGCATGCTCTACGCCATCCGGCTGTCCGCCAACAAGGTGCTGCAAGAGAGCATCGCTCATCTCCTGAAGCGCCCCGTCGGCAGGCCGCCCAAGGACGTGCGCCGGTATCATGCCAGCTTCAGTTATCAGGCCGGAACCTGGGACAAGCCCCGCCGCATCGTCGCCAAGGTCGAGTGGCATCCGGGTGAGTTGTACCCGAGGGTCGGGTTCATAGTCACCAACCTGGGCCGCCCTGCCGAGCGGGTGGTCGCGTTCTACAATCAGCGCGGCACGGCTGAGCACTGGATCAAGGAGGGCAAAAACGCGATCCGGTGGACACGCCTGTCGTGCCGCAGGTTCGACCACAATGCCGTTCGCCTCCAGCTTCACGCGCTCGCTTACAACCTCGGCAACTTCATGCGCACCCTCGCGCTGCCCGATGCCGTGAAACAGTGGTCACTGACCAGCCTGCGAGAGAAGCTCATCAAGATCGGAGCGAAGATCGTGCGCCACGGGCGCTACGTCACGTTCCAGATGGCCGAGGTTGTCATTCCTCGTGACCTGTTCGCCGACATCCTGCGCCGTATCGACCGGCTCAGGCCGCCGCCAGCCCCGGCATGAGCGACGGCACCCCGTTCCTTCGCGTCGCCGCCGACAGGATCGGTGCGCCCGGATCGCCGGCAAAAATGCCATTCCGCGCCACCAACGCCGCCAATTGGTCCTCAATCATCCGGCTCGCCGCGAAGATGGCTGTCATTCGAAGGCAAATTGCACGTCGAGCGGTGTCGAGCCACACTCAACGGGCTGGGAGGGTTCCATATGGGGAATCCCGGTTTACTGCATTGACCGCGGCTTATCGTGATTCGGATAATTCGCGTCAGGGTGAATTTTTGGTCATCGTTTTAAGTCGTTAGGGGTCGACGGCGAAGAATTTAAAACCGCTTTATTGCGCTGCGAGATAAGCGCTTTAAGGCGCCGCCACCGGGCGAACCCGGCTCTGCTGATAAACCTCGTTTACCAGTTTCACGAACGATCCGCACGGGCAAACATTTGACGCCGTTGAAATTTTTATCTTTACAGAACGGGATTTTATTCTTAATTTTTTAACACTTTCGATGAATTCTCCGGATCGCTTGACTGTCCACCTTGGATTCCGACCCGGTGAAATCTTCGGTAGTACGAAGAAAACGTTCGCCTTGGGGAGGCAATTTTTCCAGGTGGCCGGTTTTGAGATGCTCTTGGGTCGCTCGGCTTGCCACGGAACTGAAATATAGTCTTGTGCGGGTTGGGGAGGCATGTTAAATGGGTTCTGAAGTGACCTCCGTGCGGCTAGAGCTAGAGTTGGAGGTGAAGAAGATAAAAATGAAATCTGTTCCATGCTAAACAGGAAGGCGGAGGGTACAGAGATGACTAAATCGCGTAGCCTTTTGCGTTGGGGCTTGGTGGGCGGCGTCGTTGGCGCAATCAGCCTCGCGGCCTCTGCGTCTCAGGCACAAGTCAACGTATACAGCGGCGAGGGCCTCAATGTTGATATGGGGGCGACGGCTGCCGTCGCCTGGATCACCACCCGAAACGCCTACTTTGGATCGGGCGGCGATTTCGGAGGGAATCCGGAGGAAACCGATACCACATGGCAGGAATCCTATATCGAGCCCTGGGCTGGTGCGACCTACGACCTCGGCGATGGCCAAGCTTATTTGAATGCATCGTTTATCGCTTCCGCAACGCGCGGCGATGGCGATGTGTCCGGTTTCCTGGTCTCAGGGTCCGAGACGATCGACGCCGAAACCTACTACCTCGGCTGGTCTGGAGACATGATGGGCGGCACGGGTGTCAACGTCTCATACGGTCGGCAAGAATTCCATGTCGGTACCGATTTCGTCATCGGAATCGGTCACTTCGCCTCTGGCAATGAAGGGGCATACTGGACGGGACCGTCATACGCATTCGAGCGGGCGGGCATCCTGAGCCTCGAGGGCGTGGCCGTTGACGGCTTGCGGGCGGATCTCTTCCACATCACATCCGATGAAACCCAATACAATACCGAATTTGCCGGCGTCAACGTCGAGTACCATGACGAGGATCTCGGCGGCGATGTTGGCTTCATGTATCTGGATGGCACCGGCTCCGACCTTCCTACCCGTGATGGAATGCAAGTCCTGGATCTCCGCTACCACGGTAACCCGATGGCGTCGCAGATGCCCAACTGGCACTTCGCGGTCGAGTATGTCGATCAAACGAATGACGATTTAGCGGCGGAAGTCGATGCCGTCGCGTATTATTTCGACATCGGTTATACGTTTGTCGATTGGCCGTGGGCCCCGGATGTGACCTATCGCTTTGCTCACTTCTCGGGCGACGACCCGAACACTGCGGAGAACGAACTCTACGATGGCTTGTTCTACGGCTTCACGAACTGGGGTACATGGTTCATCGGCGAGGTTGCCGGCGAGTACATGATCTTCAACCAGAACTTCGACGTGCACATGCTCATGGTTCAGGCTTCGCCTTACGATAACCTCTTCGTAACGGTGGCCGGGTTCGACTTCACGACCGATGAGCCTAGCCTTGGTATGGACGACAAGTTCGGGCAGGAGTTGAATTTCATTGCCGATTTGTCGCTCGGTGACAACATGTCGATCACGGCGAACTACGCGGTCCACATACCGGACAACCCGGTCGGCAACCCCCTATTCGGGGTTGGCGGTGACGACAATTTCCATGTCATGCATGCCGGTGCGTGGGTCTGGTTCTAAACCGGACTGGACGCCACGGGCGGCATCGTCCGCTTGACCCAGTTCTAACGCGAATCCCCGGTGCTGACGCACCGGGGGTTTGTCGTTTCAGGCCCCGATCCCAGGCCGGGTCGGCTCCCTCCGGGCGCAGAGCGCGCCAGCCCCTCGACAGCCGGGTCGCGCCCATGGTCGACGGACCCCGGGCGGCTGCCCTCGGCCTTTTTTAATGGGACTTATATACGAAAGTGACCAGCGGGCCGGATGACGAGTGTGGATCAGTTTGAATTTGGGGGCGGCGGAAGGGTGTATTTGCCGTCTCGGAGCAACGGCCAAGCATCTTCGTAAGGCATGATGTCTTTGTGCTTGGATCGCCAATGAGCGTCGATGCCACCCCCCCCCGTTACCCTGGAAAACATGGCCACACTCAGGACACACCTTCTCGTCGGCGGGCTTCTGCTTCACCAACTTCTTGTTCCCTTCTTGTGGGGGCTGCGCTACTTGGGCTTGGCTGGCCTTCTCAGCAATGCGCCAGCGACCTCAACCTCACGATCCTTGAGATATTCCCACTCGTCCTCTTTCTTAGGCGGCGTGGTCACAAGCGCTAAAGCAACATTTTCCGGTGTGTCTGGAATCGGCTCAGGCATGATGTTCTTGACTGGCCGGCCGCGTGGTTTGGGCTTCTGTTCATGGTCCATCGGTCTTTCCGTCTCTTCTGGCGCTGAGCAATCTAAAGAGATTCTAAACACCATTTGACTCCCGACGCAAGCAACCGGACAATTTCCTCATCGCTAAGCCACCCGTTCAACGGTTGTTTGGCGACCGTCCCGGCACCCGCCGTCGCCGGCCTCCTGAAGAAAACAACCACCATGAAAACTTGGATGGGATACTTCGTGGCCTGTATCGCGAGCGGCTTGATGATTCTTGTTGTCGTGGTGACTGAAGCGAGGGCAGGTTACGTATTATCAGACGACGCAGGACTTGCAGCCAACTGTGCACCCGTAGCAGTAATCGCTACCATACCGCGGGGGAATGCTCTTGAAATCGGCCTTGACGTGTTTGCAATGAACCGTATGGCCAAAGAGCAATTCAGGGACGCTCGCTTACTTGAGCAGTCCGATCCCGGATCCCAAACCCTCATCGTACAAGTCCATATTCTTAACGACGCGTATATCGCAACGCTGAAATTAAGGAGAGTGGTTGATTTCGGCAGCGGGAGATATGGGTTCGCGGTCGTTTGGGAAGATGACTCTGCTGGCTTCCATGGTGGAACGCGCGACCATATCATGGGGGTTCTGGAGGGCCACTTGGACCGGTTCATTGACAGTTACCTCGCCGTCAACGAGGTAGCATGTTCTGCCAGATATGGAGGATGAAAGATCAAGACGAGTCCCGCCCGGACAGGCCGGGCGGGGCATCAACCCACAGAAGGAGAGTTCATCATGGGTGGTAGGACCATGTCCTTCGACAACTCAGAACCTACGGTTGACGCGCTCGCCGCATTTTTTGGGGCTTATCTAGAAATTCTCGAACGGCAGCACGGAATTCCAATGAAAACGCTTTCAGGTCGCCAGGCTGAAGAATTGAATAATCTCTAAGTGTCTGGCCCGAAAAGAGTTGAGTGATTTCAGTCGGTTGTGATTCTCTCGTTTGTGTCGAAACGAAGGAGGGAAGACAACATGTGGACCGAAATCACTCGCCCGCAATATGAGCGGTCTGGGCTTCGCTATGCAAGCGACCTGACGGACGAGGAATGGAACTTGATCATGGCGTTTCTGCCGCCGACGAAGCGCTTGGGACGCCCTCGGACCACGAACTTGCGCGAGGTGCTGAACGCGATTTTCTACATGGCGCGCACGGGTTGCCAGTGGCGGATGTTGCCAAAGGAGTTCCCGCCGCGCAGCACGATCCAGCGATACTTCTACGCTTGGCGCTCCGATGGGACGTTGCGGGCGCTCAACCATCACCTTCTCATGGCCGCCCGCGAGGCGGCGGGACGCGAGGCCAGCCCGTCGGCTGGTGTGATTGACAGCCAATCCGTGAAAACCACGGAAAGCGGCGGTGTGCGGGGCTTTGACGCGGCCAAGTTGGTCAACGGGCGCAAGCGCCACATCATCACCGATACCGCTGGATTGCTGGTCGGCGCCATGGTCCATGGCGGCCATATCCAGGACCGGGATGGCGCCCCGGCGTTGCTGGCCTCGATCCGCACGGCTTTTCCCTGGTTGCGCCATGTGTTCGCCGATGGCGGCTACGCCGGGCCGAAGCTCAAGCAGGCTCTTGCCAAGCTCGGCACCTGGACGATGGAAATCGTCAAGCGCTCGGATGCGGCCAAAGACTTCGTGCTGTTGCCTCGTCGATGGGTCGTCGAACGGACCTTCGCCTGGTTCGGCCGCAACCGACGCCTGGCCAAGGATTTCGAGAAAACCATCGAAAGCGCCGAGGCCTGGCTTCTGATCGCCAGTATCCAACTCCTCTGCCGAAGGGCTGTGTCTCGAAAGTGGTGGAAATTGGTTTTGGCGCCTCTCCGAGCGGGTTGAGTTTTGCGGCGGTCAGGCTGCGCGGTCAAGGGTTTCGTCGGCGATTAGCTGATCGAGGGTTTCCCATCCATCGACTTTGCGCATCTGGATTTGGCCGGAAGCGAGGAGCGCCCAGAGGAGCATCGGCACTGTTTCGGGACACGGCAGCACGGTCTGTGTTTTGATCCGGCGCTTGAACTCCTCGTTGAGACGCTCAATGGCGTTGGTCGTTCGGGCTGATTTCCATTGGCTCTTGGACAGGCGCGTGAAGGTAAAGAGCTTGTCGCCCGCTTCCGCGAGGCTGTCCGCGGCGGCCCTGCATTTCAGCCGCCACTTGCGGACAAGCGCCTTGCGGCGGGTTTCCACCTCGGAGGCAGTGTCGGCATAGATCATATCGCGGTAATCTTCGCTCAGCTCGTCATGCATGTGTTTGGGAGCATGACCCAGAAGGTTGCGGTGCTTGTGCACGGTGCAGCGTTGAACGGGAAGGTCATCGCCCGAGAGTGTCAGATATCTTGTGTAAATGAGTGCCGTGGGTCCAATATTTAGTATGGGAGGACCTACGATGAGGACTATCAGACCTGAACTTCTGGACGAACTTCTGGCCGATTACGAGAAGCCGGATGACCTGCTGGGCGAAGACGGGCTGTTCAAGCAGCTCAAGGCGGTGCTCTTGGAGCGGGCGCTTGACGCCGAGCTGAGCGATCACCTGGGCTACGAGAAGGGTGACCCGGCCGGTCGCGGCACGGGTAACAGCCGCAACGGCTACTCGGACAAGACGGTGCTGAGCGAGGATGGCGAGATCGATATCGCCGTGCCGCGCGACCGCACCGGCACGTTCGACCCGCTGATCGTGCCCAAGGGCGAACGCCGTCTCGAGGGCTTCGACGATCGCATCGTGTCGCTGTATGCCCGCGGCATGACGGTGCGCGAGATACGTGGTCATCTGCAGGAGCTTTACGGGGTCGCGGTTTCGCCGGACCTGATCAGCCGGGTCACCGACGCGGTACTCGAGGAGGTCCGCGAATGGCAGAACCGACCGCTCGATGCGGTCTATCCGGTGGTGTTCTTTGACGCGCTGCGGGTCAAGATCCGCGACGAAGGCCTGGTGCGCAACAAAGCAGTCTACGTTGCACTGGCCCTCACCGCTGAAGGCGAGAAGGAGGTTCTCGGGCTGTGGATCGAGCAGACCGAAGGCGCCAAGTTCTGGCTCAAGGTGATGAACGACCTCAAGACCCGCGGCGTCGCTGACATCCTGATCGCCGTGGTCGACGGCCTCAAGGGCTTCCCCGAGGCGATAACAACGGTGTTCCCCGAGACCACGGTGCAGACCTGCATCGTGCATCTGATCCGCAGTTCGCTGGCGTTCGTGTCGTGGAAGGACCGAAAGAGGATCATGCCCGATATCAAGGCGATCTACCGCGCCGAAACCGCCGAGACCGCGGCGGCCAAGCTCGACGAGTTCGAGGCCAAATGGGGCGAGCGCTATCCGGCGATCGCGCCCAGCTGGCGCCGCGCCTGGGAGCAGGTGGTGCCGATGTTCGCGTTCCCGCCGGCGATCCGCAAGATGATCTACACCACCAACGCGCTGGAGAGCCTGCACCGATCTTTGCGCAAGATCATCAAGACACGCGGTAGCTTCCCCAACGACGAGGCGGCGGTCAAGCTGTTGTTCCTGGCGATCCGCAATGCCGGTGTCGGCTGGAAACGGCCTATTGAATGGACCGCCGCAATGGGGCAGTTTGCGATCCTGTTCGAGGATCGCTTTCCGGCCTCAGCGCGCTGAGGCCGGAAACAATGTCGCCCACGGCGTCACTTACACAGACAATCGGACACACCCCTCAGGCTCGGCGCCATCGGCTTCGATGCGGTGAAGCACCTGGTACTGTGCCGCATCGAGCGGCGGCCGCCCCGGCTCAACCTCGAGGTCTATCCGTACCTGCCGCGCGCCCGGGTCGCGACGACGTCTGCCAAGTCGTACATGAGCCTGCTGTCGGGGCTCGGCGCATGACCGACACACCACGGCTGCTGCTCGTCCACCACCTCAAGAGGCTGAAGCTGCCGACGGTCCTGAGGGAGTACGACAAGATCGCCCGGCAGTGCGCCTCTGAAGGCGTCGACCACGTTCGCTATCTTCTGCGTCTGGCCGAGCTCGAGCTGATCGACCGCGAGCGCCGCATGGTCGAGCGGCGGATCAAGGCGGCGCGCTTCCCCGTGATCAAGAGCCTCGATAGCTTCGATTTCAAGGTCATCCCCTCGCTCAACAAGACGTTGGTCCTGGAGCTCGCCCGCTGCGCGTACATCGAGCGCCGCGAGAACCTCATCGCGCTCGGCAACAGCGGCACCGGCAAGACCCACATCGCCCTCGGTCTCGGCTTGGCGGCCTGCCAGAAGGGCCTCTCGGTCGGCTTCATCACCGCCGCCGCGCTGGTCCACGAGCTCATCGAGGCCCGCGATGACAAGCAGCTGCTGAGGTTCCAGAAGAAGCTCGCCACCTACAAGCTTCTGATCGTCGACGAACGCGGCTTCGTGCCGCTGTCCAAGACCGGTGCCGAGCTCCTGTTCGAGGTGTTCAGCCAGCGCTACGAGCGCGGCTCGACCCTGGTCACCACCAATCTGCCGTTCGACGAATGGACCGAGGTGTTCGGCTCCGAGCGGCTTACCGGCGCTCTCCTCGACCGCCGCACCCACCACGTCAACATCCTCGAGATGAATGGCGAGAGCTACAGGCTCAACCAGAGCCGCAGGCGTCAAACCCCGACGGCGAACTGAACCGACCACCCAACCCACGCTTGACCCCATGGGCCCACAGGTCCCTCCCGCGCGCGCCGCCGCGTCGGCCTGTTGAGGGCACGCCGCGTCGCACGCGGGGCCCGCCCATGGACTACGGGGACAAGCCCGCAGCCGCCAAGCGGTCCCTTCTTACACCGCCACGGTGGTCCCTTTTTGCTCCGCCATTGACAGAAGCCCATTCGGCAGATCAGCAGGCGGCGTGGGACGAGGCGATGGACTTTCAGAAGCCCGGCCTTAAATTGTGGCTGGGTTTCGTGGGCATCTCCGACGTCCGGGACATCCACGTCGCGCCGGCCATGGATGAACCCCGGGCGGTCGAGGCGGCGAAGCAGGCGGCGATCGAGCAGGTGCGCGCCGTCGCGGCGGAAATCTGAGCCGGGCAACGAGACGATGGGAAAATAGACGGGCATCCCGACGAGGCCCCGGTGATGGGGCGGGCCGCCGATGCGCGATTTTGCGAACGGAGACGATTATGGGCGTGATGATCGAGGGCCGGTGGCAGACCGAGGATAGCTGGTGCGGCCCCGACGGCCGTTACGTGCGGACTGATGCTCCGTTTCGCGACTGGATCACGGCCGACGGCTCGTCGGGCTTCCCGGCCGAGGCCGGACGTTACCACCTCTACGTCTCGCTCGCCTGTCCCTGGGTTCATCGCACGCTGATCGTCCGGGCGCTCAAGGGCCTCGAAGACAGCCTATCGCTCTCCGTGGTCGATCCCTTCATGGGTGAGGACGGCTGGGCGTTTCGCGACGGCCCGGGCAACCGCCCCGATAGCGTCAACGGCGCCGAATTTTTGCGCGACGTCTACCGGCTCGCCAAGCCGGACTATACCGGGCGGGTCAGCGTGCCGGTGTTGTGGGACAAGCAGCGCAGCCTCATCGTGAACAACGAATCCTCTGAGATCGTCTGCATGTTCAACAGCGCCTTCGACGGGCTGCCGGGCGTCACGGCGATCGACCTCTACCCGGAGGCCCTGCGACCGGAGATCGACAAGGTGAACGCGCGGGTCTACGACAGCGTGAACAACGGCGTCTACAAGGCGGGTTTCGCGACCGCGCAAGGCCCTTACGAGGAGGCATTCGACGCGCTCTTCGAAAGCCTCGACTGGCTGGAAGAACGCCTGGGCCGCCAGCGTTACCTGTGCGGACCGCAGATCACGGAAGCGGACTGGCGGCTGTTTACCACCCTGCTCCGCTTCGATCCGGTCTATGTCGGCCATTTCAAGTGCAATCTGCGGCGCGTCGCCGACTATCCGAACCTCTCGGGCTTCCTGCGCGAGCTCTATCAACGGCCGGGCGTGGCGGCGACCTGCAACCTCAAACATATCAAGCGGCACTATTACGAGAGCCACAGGGCGGTTAACCCGACGGGCATCGTGCCCAAAGGCCCAGTCCTCGGTCTGGACTCCGTCCCCGGCCGCGACCACCTCTAACACCCGCGCCGAACCGCGAAGCCGCCCCGCTCCGGCAGGCTGGCCAAGCCCGGCGCGCGCCGCTTATGATCGGCGCGCCCGTTTAGGCTGACCGATCCCCTGGGAGCGCACCGATGGAGCGCTGGCGCACCGCCCTGGCCGTCTACAAGGACCCGCGGATGCTGCGCATCCTGCTGCTGGGGTTCTCGAGCGGCCTTCCGCTATTGCTGACGCTCAGCACGCTGTCCACCTGGCTCGCCACGCTCGGCGTGGGCCTGACGACGATCGGTCTCTTCGCGCTGGTCGGTCTGCCCTATTCCTTCAAGTTCGTCTGGTCGCCCGTTATGGACGGCGTCCGGCTGCCCGTACTGGGCCCGCTCCTGGGTCAGCGGCGGAGCTGGGCCGTCGTCACACAAATCGCCCTGATGGGCTCGATGCTCTTCCTCGGCCTGACCGATCCTGCGCACGACCCCCTTCTGACCGCGCTGGCCGCGCTGCTGGTCGCCTTCTGCTCGGCGAGCCAGGATATTGTGATCGACGCCTACCGGGTCGAGATTCTCCAGACCAAGGAACAGGGTGCGGGCGCCGCGGCGATCCAGATCGGCTACCGGCTGGGCATGCTGGCGGCGGGCGCTGGCGCGCTGTTCATCGCCGATCATCTGGGCTGGTTCGCTGCCTTCGTCGTCATGGCGGGGCTGGTTTCCATTGGGCTCGCAACCATCCTGCTGAGCCCCGAGCCGTCCCGCCCGGTGTCTGATATCGGCCCTGTCCGCCCCGGTGCACCGGCGGCGGAACGGCTGACCCGATGGATGCGCGCCCATGTCATCGAGCCGTTTGCCGATTTTTCCCGGCGTCAGGGCTGGATTGTCATTCTGCTCTTCATCCTGCTCTACAAGTTCGGTGACGCCGTGGCAGGCGTCATGGCGAACCCGTTCTATATCGAGATGGGCTTTTCGCTGACCGAGATCGCCAGCGTTTCCAAGATATTCGGCCTGCTGGCAACGCTCGCCGGCGCGGTGGCTGGCGGCGTCGTTTGCGTGCGCTACGGTCTGTTCAAGGGGTTGCTTGCTTGCGGCGTGCTCCAGATGCTCTCGAACCTGATGTTCGCGGTGCAGGCCAGCGTCGGTTACGATGTCGGGCTGCTGACCGCAACGATCGGCATCGAGAACTTCTCGGGCGGTATGGGCTCGGCTGCCTTCGTCGCCTATCTCTCAAGCCTGTGCAACGTCGCCTTTACGGCGACCCAGTACGCGCTGTTCTCGTCCTTTACTGCCTGGGGCCGGACCATGTTGTCCTCGTCAGGCGGCTGGTTGGCCGAGAATCTCGACTGGGTGGTCTTCTTCGTGGCGACCACGGCGCTTGCCGTACCGGGTCTCATCCTCCTTCTCTGGCTCGGCCGGACATACGGGACGAGTGCGGGGTTCGAACCGGCAGTTCAGACCGGGACAAACGGGGCTGCGGGAGATTCCAAGAATTCCGATTGACTTTGAGCCGGGCCTGCGTTGAATTCCCGGCGAGAAGTCACGTTTGTCCGGGCCGTGTGCGCGGGCGGTACGGAAAGCCACAAGACAGGTCAGGGGAGATGTGAGAATGCTTATCGGCGTTCCCAAGGAAATCAAAGTGCATGAATACCGAGTCGGGCTGACGCCGGCGAATGCCGGCGAGCTGGTCCGGCGCGGCCACGACGTCGTGATCGAGAACAACGCAGGTCACGAAATCGGCTTCGACAACGAGGATTATGTCGCCGCGGGCGCCCGGATCATCGATGCCGCGGAAGAGATCTTCGGGACGGCCGAGATGGTGATCAAGGTCAAGGAGCCCCAGGCGAACGAGCGTGCGATGCTGCGCGATGGCCAGGTACTTTACACCTACCTCCATCTGGCGCCCGACCCCGAGCAGACCAAGGATCTGGTCGACTCCGGCTGCATCGCCATCGCCTACGAAACGGTGACCGACGATTACGGCCGTCTGCCTCTGCTGGCGCCGATGAGCGAGGTGGCCGGTCGCATGGCCGCCCATGTCGGGGGACATTGTCTGGAGAAAGCCCAGGGCGGACGCGGCGTTCTGATGGGCGGCGTGCCGGGCGTCGCGCCTGCCAACGTCGTGGTTATCGGCGGCGGCGTGGTCGGCACCAACGCGCTCCAGATGTGCGTCGGCATGGGTGCGCGCGTGACCGTGCTCGACAACAACCAGAAGCGGCTCGAAGAACTCGATTTCCGCTATGGCGGCGAACTCAACACGATCTTCTCGACCGGCGCGGCGCTCGACGAATATGTCCTCGCGGCCGATCTGGTGGTCGGCGCAGTGTTGATTCCCGGCGCCGCGGCGCCGAAGCTCGTGACCCGAGACATGATCTCACGGATGCAGCGTGGTTCAGTTCTCGTGGACGTTGCGATCGACCAGGGCGGCTGCTTCGAAACTAGCAAGGCGACTACCCATTCGGAGCCGACATATGTCGTCGATGGTGTTATTCACTATTGTGTCGCCAACATGCCGGGTGGCGTGGCCCGCACGTCGACCATGGCGCTCAACAACGCCACTTTGCGCCACGCGGTTGCCTTGGCGGATAAGGGCTACCATCAGGCGATGATGGACGACCCGCATCTCAAGAACGGGCTCAACGTCTTCCAGGGCAAGGTCACCTACGAGGCGGTCGCACGGGATCTGGGCTACGACTATCACCCACCGGAGTCGGTCTGGGGCTAATCAGCCCGGCGTCGTGGGCGACCCAAAGGAAAGGGCGGTCCCGCCGGGACCGCCCTGTCTCGCATCCGGTTGGCGAAATCCCGCCTAAAACTCGTCGCCCGGCATTTCGTCTTCCTGTCCGAATAATCTGGCCATCAGGCCGCCCTTCTTCCGTTTCTCGGCCTTGGGCGGGCCGGGGATGGGCTGGGGCTTCGGCGCTGGCGTTGCCACCGGGGGCTCCGATGATGCTGCGATTTCGGGCGTCGCGTCTTCCCGGCCAAACAACCTGGCCATCAGGCCGGAGGGTTTCTTCCGCTTAGACTCCACAAGAACTGCGGGCGCCGCGACCGCCGGACCCGGTGTCGCGGGTTGGGGCTGGGGCGCCGGTGTTGCCATCGAGGGCTCCGGTGCCGCCGCGAATTCGGGGTCCGCATCCTCTTGGCCGACCGTCTTGGCCATCGGGCCACTTTCCGGCTCTCTCTCGGGCTCCGTCTGAGCCGCGCGCGGCGTGTCCGCCGACCCGGGCGGCGCGGATTGGGGCTGCGGCCGCAATGCGACCGGTTCGGGCTGTGGCGCCGCGCTTGCCGCTTGAGGCTCGGGTGCCGACGACGCCGGTTGGGTCTCGGCCATCGGCTCCGGCTGCGCGGGCGCTGCCGCTGGCGCTACGGCCATTCCGCCGGCGACGGCCATGGCCGGATCTTCAGCGACCCGCTTGGTATTCTCGATTGCCCGCTTGTTAAGGGTATCGACGTCGAATTTCTTAATCGCCGGTTTCTGCTTTGCAGGTCCGCACAGCGCCTGTTCGGGCGCTGTGGCGGGCTGCGGCCGCGGCATCTCTGCGCCAGGTGGCGGTGGCGGCGTCATGGGTTGAGGCTCGGCGCCGGGCGGCTGGGCCTCGGCCGTGGGCGCGGTGGGCTGGCTGGGTTGGGTACCGGGCGCCGCTTCGGGAGCGGGCGCCGTTTGCGCGCCGGGCGGCGGCGGCGGGGTATAGGCCGGCGGCGGGGTATAACCCGGCGGCATCATTCCCGGCTGCTGTCCGTAGCCATACGGCGACGGCTGCTGATAGGCGGGCGCACCGTATCCCGGTTGCGGCGGATAGGGCGCGCCGTAAACCGGCTGCTGGGGTTGCGGGCCCGGCTGGGCCGGATAGGGTATCGGGGCTTCCTGGACCGGCGCAGGCAGCGCCCGGTTGACTACGTTGGCCATCATGTCGAGCACGTTCGTCAGCTTGTTCTCATTCGCCTTCGACCGTTCCGCGAGATTGTGCATGATGAGAAGCATGCTGCGCTCGCGCCGATCACGCGCTTCAAAGTCGTTCGCGAGGTCAGCCAGCGCCTGGCTCCGCTTGTCGATCTCGGCGACCTTCTCACTCACCGATCTCTTCGATCACCTGCGTGTCTCGGCGCTCGAGATCGTTCGAATCGACGAGTGCATGGGTCTGCTGTGACTGCGATTCGGGGGCTGCCGAGGCCATCGTCTTGAGCTGGATAATGTCTTCTGAACCTGTCTCGGGCGCCGGCATGGCGGGCTCCGGAGAGGGCGCCGGCTGAGGCTGGCCGCGACCGCTACCGAGTTCTTCATTGGCGGCTGCCGTGAGCGCGCTGTCGACCCATTCGCCGATCGTCATGCGACGCCGCTGGGCAGCCTTCGCGGCTTTCGCGCGGGCCTCCAAAGAGACGCCCCTGATCGACTAGGGGGAAGGGAGTTTTTGTTTGTTTGACATCTGTCTTACTTGCCTCTGGTACCGAGTCTCGGGTTCTCAAATCCGGGGGCGTGGCTTTTAGCCCCCCGAGGTAAAATCCGACTCCTCGGTGAGGCTTTCAATGGAGAACGATCCGTTCCCCCGGGTCTGTCGCGACCCCTCATCAAACCAATTTCCAGTTCTCGCGGTCATCGATTTAAGAGCGGTCCCTACGATCTGTCTTCCACGTGTCATACAGCCCGATCAGGGCTCGAATCCGACGCGGTCATACAGAGCGTCATCAACGCCGAAAATTGTAGGACAAAACGCCAATTTGTCACCTGATCCTCGAAATAGGAAAATCAATTGTAACATAAGTCATTGTAAATATTAGTGCATTTCTGTGTATGACAGAGCTAACCCTGTAGGACTAGCAGGCGCCCCTGTATGACGAAATTTGTCATACAGGGACCGACAGGCATTTGGGGAGGGTGTTAGGAGGCGATTGACTCGGCGGTCATATCGAAGGCGTATCCGACCGCCCGGACGGTGCGAATCGGGTCTGGCCGGCCGGATGCATTAAGCGCCTTGCGCAGCCGCCTGACAGAGACGTCGACGGTCCGCGGATCGACAAAAATGTCGGAGCCCCAGACGGCGTCGAGCAGTTGCTCGCGGGAGAACACGCGGCCCGGATGTTTGAGGAAATGACGAAGCAGACGGAACTCCGTGGGACCCAGATGAATGAGCTCGCCGTCACGACTCACCCGATGCTGCGCGAGGTCCAGAATGACATCGCCGGCGGCCAGAGTCTCCTCGGCCAGGGCGGGCCGGATTCGCCGAAACACGGCATGGATCCGGGCGATCAGTTCGCTCGGCGAAAAGGGTTTCGGGACGTAGTCGTCGGCGCCCACTTCGAGGCCCCGGATCCGGTCGGTCTCCTCGCTCCGGGCGGTCAGCATGATGATGGGCAGATTGCGGGTCGCAGGTGAGCGGCGGAGCTGCCGGCAAATCTCGATGCCGGAGATCGACGGCAGCATCCAGTCGAGCAGGACGAGGTCGGGAACGCGCTCGGCGATCATCGTCAGGGCCTCTTCGCCGTCGAGCGCCGCGCCGACCTCGAAATCGGATTGTTCGAGGTTATAGCGCAGCAAGGTGACGAGGGCGGCCTCGTCCTCGACGACGAGGATGTAGGGGGCCGGGTTCACGAATCGTGTCCATCGGATGTCTGAACCGGCTCGGCCGGGAACGTCGAGGTGATGTCGGCCTTCGCCCGATCGCCGAGGGAGCGGGACCCGGTGACCAGGAAATGGATCATCTCGGCAACGTTGGTCACGTGATCGCCGATCCGTTCGATGTTTTTGGCGACGAAGAGAAGGTGTGTACAGGGCGTGATGTGGCGGGGATCTTCCATCATGTAGGTCAGTAGCTCGCGGAATAGGCTGTTGTAGATCTCGTCGAGCTCCTCGTCGCGCTGCCAGACGGCGGTTGCCTTGTCGGTATCGAGCTCGATATAGGCATCGAGCACGGCCTTGATCATGCCTTGCGCGAATTCACCCATGCGCGGGGTAATCGTATAGACCGGACGAACCGGGCTCATCTGGTTCATCGCGACGGCACGCTTGGCGATATTTGCCGCATAGTCGCCAATCCGCTCCAGATCGCTCGAAATCTTGAGCGCCGCCGTTGCCGTGCGCAGGTCGATTGCCATGGGCTGGCGGAGCGCCAAGAGTCGCATGCCGCGCTGATCGACCTCGTCTTCAAGCTCGTCGACCCGGTCGTCGTCCTCGATCGTCTGCACCGCGAGCTCCGTATCGCGCCGCACGAGGGCCTGGATCGCGTTCGCGAGCTGGGCCTCCACGGCGCCGCCCATGCGGACGATCGTATTCGAGAGCTGATCGAGCTCATCGTCGTAGGCCTTGACTGTATGTTCCTGGGCCATCAGGCCGTCCTCCGCTTCATAGCCGCCCGGCCTAGCCGAACCGGCCAGTGATATAGTCTTGGGTCTTTTCCCGGTTCGGGCTGGTAAAAATCGTTTCCGTATCGTCGTATTCGATCAGGTCACCCAAATGGAAAAAGGCCGCCTTCTGGGAAACCCTTGCCGCCTGTTGCATGTTATGGGTGACAATCACGATGGTGAACCGCTCTCTCAGCTCATCGATCAGCTCCTCGACGCGGGCCGTTGCGATCGGATCGAGGGCCGAACAGGGCTCATCCATCAAAATCACCTCAGGGCTCACGGCGATCGCGCGGGCGATACACAGCCGCTGTTGTTGCCCACCTGATAGGCTCGTCCCCGGCTCGCCCAGGCGATCCACGACCTCGTCGAACAGTCCGGCCCGCTTCAAGCTCGCCTCGACGATCTCATCCAGCTCGCTCTTGCTCGCCGCCAGGCCGTGGATGCGGGGGCCGTAGGCAACGTTGTCATAAATAGATTTAGGGAACGGGTTGGGCTTTTGGAAGACCATGCCGATCCGCGCCCGAAGTTGCACAACGTCGACCACGTTATCGTAGATATCTGCGCCGTCCAGCCGCACTGTGCCCGCGACCCGGCAGCCCTCGATGGTATCGTTCATCCTGTTGAGGCAGCGCAGGAAGGTTGACTTGCCGCAGCCGGAAGGACCGATCAGGGCGGTGACCATGTTCGTGTGGATATCGAGGTCGATCCCGAAGAGAACCTGGGCGCCAGTGTAGAAAACATCGACGCCACGGCTCGACATCTTGACGATCGACGGGTCCCCGAGTTGTTCCCCGGCGATGGCGTCCACGTTGTCCTGAGGAGGGATTTCGACCACGGTTGAACCCTTCGAGGCAGCGAGCGTGCCAACCATCGGCTAACTCAGCTTGGACATCGTTTATCCTCCGTTCGACCGGATTTTTCTACCATCTGTTTTCGAACCGTTTCCGCAAATAGACTGCAAACGCGTTCATGGCGATCAGGAAGACGAGGAGAACCAGGATCGCGGCGCTGGTTTTTTCGGGGAAAGCGCGCTCGGGCCGGTCCGCCCAAAGATAGACCTGTACCGGTAGGACGGTCGAGGGATCGAACGGCCCGCCGGGGATCTCGACGATGAAGGCAACCATCCCGATCATCAGGAGCGGCGCCGTTTCGCCCAGCGCACGGGCCATGCCGATAATGGTTCCCGTCAGAATGCCGGGCATGGCGAGTGGCAGGACGTGGTGAAGCACGACCTGGAGCGGCGAGGCGCCGAGCCCGTGGGCCGCCTCGCAGATCGAGGGCGGAACCGCCTGTATGGCGGCGCGCGTCGCGATGATGATGGTGGGGAGGGTCATGATCATCAGGGTCAGGCCGCCGACGATCGGCGCGGATCGGGGGAGATTGAAGACCTGGAGGAAGATCGCGAGGCCGAGCAGTCCGAAGATGATCGACGGCACGGCAGCCAGATTGTTGATGTTGACCTCGATGAAGTCGGTCCAGCGGTTCGTGGGTGCGAACTCCTCGAGATAAATTGCCGTCGTCACGCCGATGGGGAAGGCAAGCACGAGGGTTATAAGCAGGGTGAAGAAGGATCCCACGACGGCACCCCAAATTCCGGCCATTTCCGGATCGCGCGAGTCGCCACTGGTGAAGAATCGGGCATTAAACCGGGTCTTGATCGCGTCCCGGGCGTCGAGCGCATCGATCCAGGTGATTTGCTTATCACTCAACCGGCGGTCGGATTCCGGAACGTCACGCGGGATCTGGTCCTTGATGAACATGTCGAGATCGCCCGACGAAGGGAGCCAGAGGGTCACGCGGCTGCCGACGATCGAGGGGTCTTCCATCGCCATCTCGCGCAGCTCGAAGCGGGCCGCCTGACTCACCAGCTTGGCGAGATCGCGCTTGTCGCGCCGCTTGGTCACATAGGGGAAAATCTCGACGAGACCGGCTTTGATCAGCTTGGCGAAATTCGCGTCGCCAATCACCGCGGGATCGTCGGTTCCTTGCGGGTCGACGATCCCGGGATCGAAATAGATTTCGAGACCGACATGGGTCTGCACGAACGCCGTGTGGCCCTTGACCACGATGTTGCCGAGCAGGAGCACGAGCACGGCGAGCGCAACCAAGACGGCGGCGAGACCGTAGGTCTTGAACCGCCACTCCGCGCGGTGGCGTTTTCGGTTGCGCGCGGCAGCGCGCGCCGAAGTTTGCCAGATCTCGGGAACTGCGGACCGATCAGTCATAACGGTCCCGATATTTGCGTACGACGTAAAGGGCCACGACATTGAGCCCGAGCGTGATCAGGAACAGCACGAGACCCAGCGCAAAGGCGGCGAGGGTCTTGGCACTGTCGAATTCCTGATCGCCGACCAGGAGAGTGACGATCTGGACCGTAACGGTCGTGACCGCGTCGAACGGATTGGCGGTCAGCTTGGCGGCGAGGCCCGCCGCCATGACGACGATCATGGTTTCGCCGATTGCGCGCGAGATCGCCAGCAGACACGCCGCGACGATTCCCGGCAGGGCGGCGGGCAGGACGACCTTGCGGATGGTCTCGGATTTCGTCGCGCCCATCGCGAGAGAGCCGTCGCGCAAGTCCCGGGGAACGGCGACGATGATGTCGTCCGAGAGCGACGAAATGAAGGGAATGATCATGATTCCCATCACTGCACCCGCGGCAAGTGCACTTTCCGAGGCGACATCGAGACCGAGCGAGGCGCCCAGTGAACGTAAGGCAGGCGCAACGGTGAGCGCGGCGAAGAAGCCGTAAACCACGGTCGGGATGCCGGCCAGGATTTCAAGAATCGGTTTGACGATATCGCGCACCCAGGGGCGCGCGTACTCCGCCATGTAGATTGCGGCAAACAGGCCAATCGGAATTGCCACGATCATGGCGATGGCGGTGATCAAGAGCGTGCCCGTGAACAGGGGAATGGCGCCGAAGGCGCCCGAGCTGCCCACCTGATCCTCACGCAGCGCGGTCTGGGGGCTCCATTGCAGGCCGAACAGGAATTCGTGGATCGGCACGATCGAGAAGAAGCGGATCGATTCGAAAAGCACCGAGAGCACGATGCCGACCGTGGTGAAGATCGACGCCGTCGACGCGATGATCAGGAGGATTCGGACTGTCCGTTCGACGGCGGTACGGGCCCGGAAGTCCGCCGAAATACGCCGCGTGCTGAACATGAGCCCGGCCACGCCGACCGCGAGCCCGATCCCGACGAGACTCCAGTGGGCTGTTTCGCGCAGGCTGGCATAGCGGTTCGCGGCCTCCTCCAAGGGCGGCGTGATCGTACCGCTCACGATGCCGGCGGCAAAATTGCGCACGTCGTTCATGAACAGCCCGATCATCTGGGGCGACTGGCTCGCGATCTCGGGGGGCAGCGCGGCAATGACGAGGCCCTCGAGGATGCGGCCCTGGAGCACGGTCCAGACGATCAGGACGAGCAGCGCGGGCAGGCCGCACCACAGGGCGACGTAATAGCCGTAATAGCTGGGCAGTGAATGAAGCACCCGCTTGCGCCCGCCAGTTGCAGCCACGGCGCGCCGACGGCCCAGCCAGTAGCCGGCCGAAGCGAGCAGGAGCAGGATCCCGATCAGAAGGGCGACACTCATGGGCTGGGACAGACTGGTCGTTTTACGCTGGTACGGCATCCATCGGGGTCCCGGTGCGCGGCCCGGACGCCAACAGGATCAGGAGACCGGCTTGGTGGCACTGTTGCGACCTCCCGCCCGGCGCCCGTCTAGTCCAGGGGCGTGAACGCCCGGGCCGACGCGGCCATAGCCGTTCGTTCGTCGTCGGCCAGCGGGATAAGCCCCAGATCGACGAGCAGGCCGTCCTCGCCCCACACGGTCTCGCGGGTGAACACCTCGACAAAATCCTCGATGCCGGGAATCACGCCCAGATGGGCGTTCTTCACATAGAAATACATGGAGCGTGAGATCGGGTAGCTACCGTCCGCGATGGTCTCGAAATCCGGCTCGACGCCGTCGACGACGCTGCCCTGCATGCGGTCGAGGTTCTGGTCGAGAAAGGAGAAACCGAAGATGCCGAGCGCGGTTGGGCTCGCCTCGAGCTTCTGGACGATCAGATTGTCGTTCTCCCCCGCCTCGACGAAGAGACCGTCCTCGCGGACCGCATGGCAGACCGCCTTGTCCGCGTTCTTCAACGCTTCGAGCTGCCCGAAGGTCTCGCAGCCGCCCTCCATGGCGAGTTCGACGAAGGCATCGCGCGTGCCCGAGGTCGGCGGCGGGCCGAGCACCTCGATGCGGGTCGCGGGCAGGGCGGCGTCAATGTCGCTCCACAGCCTATGAGGATTGGCGATCAGGCCGCCGTCACCGTCGGGAACGTCCTTGGCAAGCGCGAGGAAGATCTGGGCAAGGCCGAGCTCGAAGCGCGGCGATTTCTTGCTGCTGGCCAGCACGATGCCGTCGTAGCCGATCTTGATCTCGGTGATCGCGACGACCCCGTGCTCGGTGCAGGCGGCGATCTCGCTGGGCTTGATGCGCCGTGAGGCATTTGCGATGTCCGGGTGCTCGACTCCGATCCCGGCGCAGAACAGCTTGAGTCCGCCGCCCGATCCGGTGCTCTCGACCACCGGCGTCTTGTGTCCGGTTGTCCGGCCGAATTCCTCGGCCACGGCGGCGGAGAAGGGAAACACCGTCGAGGAGCCGACGATGCGGATCTGGTCGCGCGCCAGCGCCGCCGCCGAACAGGCCAGACAGACCGCGAGGCCCAAAGCGGCAAAGACAGGAAACGGTCGTGACATGAAGGGCTGTCCCCAAGCCGGTTAAAACAGCGGAACGGCGACCGGCCCCACACTACGACCGGTCGATGACCGTTTTATGACAACGCGGATGTCAGACGGGACGCGGCGGAATAAAGCCGCCCGGACCGCGCCGGGCGGCTTCGGCAGGACATCCGTGGGGCGTGGCCCTAGAATTTGACCCGGGCGCCACCGGTGGCGACGAAAATGTCTTCGAGCGAGAGCCCCGTGCGCTCGAGCTCATAGTTGCGCAGGCCCAGATAGAGGTCGGTGCCGATCTTGCTGACCTTCTGCACCGCGGCCACGCCGTAGGCCGTGCTTTCCTCGCCGGCCGCGCCCTGGTCGTTGCTCAGGTAGTAGTCGACCGAGAAAACGGTCGGGCCGAAGCGGGTGATCGTATCGGTCAGATAGCCCAGCTTGACGTAATAGAGGTTGCGGTCCTCGCGCCCGGCGAGCTCGTCGGTAAACGAATCGCCGGCGCAGGAGACGCTGATATTGCCGCCGAACGGAAACAGGATCGAGGCGGAGGCATTGACCCGCTCGAAGTTGGACCCCGTCGCGCTGCTGTCGAGATAGCCGAGCCCGGCCTTGACCTTGGTCTCGCCGTAGGCCGCGCCGTAGGACAGTCCGAGATCCCAGGCGTCGCCGTCGGCGTGGGAGGCCGAGAGCGTCGCGCCGTAGACCGACGGTGTATCGTAGCGGATCCGGTCCTTTCGCCCGTTGCCGTCCATGCTGTCGAAGGAATCGCCGATCGCGATGCCCGAGCTTGCGCCGGTCGCCGTATTGCGGAACTCGAGCCCGCCGGCGAGATCCTCGGCATCCACGCTGGTCACGACGCCCGTGCCCGACAGGTCGGCTTCGCCGCTGCCGTCCGAAGCGGTCTGGCCCTGGCCCAGCCACAGGCGGCCCAGATCGTCCTCGGCAAAATAGACTTCGACCTTGCGCTCTTCGAGCGAGGCGCTGGTGTTGTCCTCTACATCCTGGTCGATCTTGATGTCTTGGGAATTGTTCGAGCGGAACTCGAACTCGAACTGGGCGCCCGCGGTTACCGCGCCCAGCACGGCCTCGCCGATGATCCGGAAGCGGGTCGAGGAGTTGTCGTTGTCCGCGTGGAAAAAGCGCGAGTCCCGGCCGTCATCGCTGTAGAGCACCATCCGGTTGACCTGGCCCGAGAGATCGACCTTGGCGTTCGGGCTGCCCGCCGCCACGTTGCCGGCAGCGTCGGGAGCCGGCGTGGGTGCAGGCGCGGGCGCGGCGGGCTGGCTCGCATAGCTGTCGAGCACGCTCTGGTTCGCCGCCATCTGCTCCTTGAGCCGGGCGATTTCGGCGATCACGGCGTCGAGCTGTTGGGCAAGCAGGTCGTTCTGGGCCCTGAGATCGTCCATCTCGTCGGCCTCGGCAGGCGCACAGGCCAGCGCCAGAGCCACCAGCGCGGCCCCCGCGACGAACCGCCATTTCGAGAACGCTCCCATCGTCATCTCCTTCTCCCCATCCGCTGAATTCCTTGCCGCCGGCCCCGAGCCGACGGACATGAGTGCCAATGAATTTACGTTATTTTTCGAGTTCATATGCCAATTCTTCGTCTGGGTCCGCTCGGTGACGACGCGGACCCAAGGCGGGTGGCGGACCCCGCACCTCGATCTTGACGCTGGGCGGGCTTGATTTGACGTCGTTCCAGTAAACGTTGGGGGTTGCGATATAGTCCCCGCTGCCGTCGGGGCTTTCCCTCGCCACGGCCGCAAAGACCGGAAAATCGGTCGACGACGGTAGCGAGACCGGCAATCGCCGCAACAGCCAAGATCTTCCTGAACACGGTTCCCGCTCTCCTGCTCGAAAAGGAAGGCCCGGGAAATCCCGGCTTCGTGCGGCAAGCGCTACGCTCGTGCGAGAGCCTAAGGAGGCCATGTGACGGGATCGGGTCCGTTCCGTGACGGTTTTTTGACAATGGGATGTCGCCGAGCCGGCCGGGTGGGATCCGCGTCGGGGCGATGCCCCCGGTCCGGGATTAGTCGATGCCGATGGTCCAGGCGCCGTCCTCGCCGCTCAAGAGGCCGGGTCCGGACGGGATCTCGTCGGGATCGTCGATCTCGCCATCCGCGAATTCGCGACCGCCACAAGCGGCGAGCATCAAGAGGACGGCCAGCAGAGCGACGGGGTAGAAAACCGGTCCCCGCCGTGCGCCATCGTTACGGGCTGACCGGATCCACGTCACGGCTCATTCTCCTCTTGGGGCGCGGGACGAAGGAAGACGGTAAAGGTGCTGCCGTCGCCGAGCTCGCTCTCGATCGCGAGCGAACCACGGTGGCGAGCGACGATATGTTTGACGATCGCAAGGCCGAGGCCGGTTCCGCCCAGCTCCCGCGAGCGCGCGGTGTCCACCCGGTAGAACCGCTCGGTCAGCCGGGCGAGATGCTCCCGGGGGATTCCCTCGCCCTGATCCGCCACGCTGACGGCGATGGCGCCGATTGCATCAGCCGGCCAGCCCAGCTCCGCGGGCACGGGCGAAACCGGACGCGCCGTAATCGTCACTGCGCCGTTCGCATCGCCATACTTGATCGCGTTGTCGAGCAGATTGTGAAACACCTGTGAGAGTTCTCCGCCGTCGCCCCGGGCGATCAGCGGCCGACCCTCCGTCTCGAGTGTGATGGCGATACCGCGTTGTTCGGCATTCCAGGCAAGATCGCCGCGCGCCGCATCAAGCAGCGCCGGAATGTCCGCGTCGCCCTCGGGCGTTTCATGTTCCTTCATCTCGATCCGCGAGAGCGAGAGAAGATCATCGACCAAATGAGCCATGCGCCGGGCGTTCTGCTCCATGATCTCGAAAAATTGATCCTTCGCGACGGGATCGTCCTTCGCCAGGCCGCGCAGGGTCTCGATGTACCCGATCAGGCCGGCGAGCGGCGTGCGGATCTCATGGCTCGCGTTGGCGACGAAATCCGCACGCATCTGTTCGCTCCGCTTCATCGCGGTCACGTCGTGCAGGGTCAGGAGCATGGCTGCCTCGCCCCCCGCGCCGAATCCCCGGGGGTCGATACGGGCGGTATAATGGCGCTCCGCGGGTTCTGCGACGCTGAAGTCCACGGCCCGCTCGACCTGGGCGTCCCGGGCCGAGTCGATCGCTTCGAGCACCGCGGGGTTGCGAAGTGCGGTCGCCACGTCGCGGCCCTCGATCTCGGACCCAAACAGTTCGCGCGCCGCATTGTTGGTTCGAAGGATCTGGCGGTCGCCATCGAGGAGAAAAAACGGATCGGGCAGCGCGTCCAGAACCCGCCCGATTTCCTGTGCGTCTGAGCTGAGCCGATCGATCCGGTCCATGCGGCTGCGGTTGAGCCGGTCGAGGCCGTGCGCAAATTCCCGGGTCAGGGGCGAGAACCGAATGCTCGGCGGGTCGGCCTGATCGCGGCGGAGCAACTCGTCGATATAGGCGCCAAGGCCGTCGATGTCCGTCTGCCGGATGAGCATGGCGGCGAAGCCGCAGAAGGCGACCGCGAAAAAGGCGACGAGCGCCGTCAGCGCGGGCAAATGACCCAGCCCGGCCAGGACGGCGAACAGCACCGCGGCGGGCAAGGCGATCGTCAGGCTCGGGCCGACGGCGCGGCCAATATGAAGGGGTTCCCGACCCATAGGCCCTCGATCCTGCGTGGTGACGGGGCGCCTAGACAAGCCCGAAGGGGTTCCCGCGTCAAGCGGCCAACATCGCGAAGCCGCTTACGACGGCCCCAAAACGGGCTCTCCGGTCGGCCGGGCGGCTGTGGTACGGTTGCCGCCATGAGCGGCAAGGAGCTCACGAGCGCGGCGGCGACACCGGGTTTGACCGAGCCCGGTGCGGACAATCGCGCGCCGGGGCCGATTCCACGCAAGCCGGCGGCGGCCACGCCGATGTTCGCCCAGTATTTCGAGATCAAGCAAGCCCACCCTGACTGCCTCCTGTTCTACCGGATGGGCGACTTCTACGAGCTGTTCTTCGAGGACGCCATTACCGCGGCGGCGGCACTCGACATCACGCTGACCAAGCGGGGTAAGCAGGCGGGCGAAGATATCCCCATGTGCGGGGTGCCCGTGCATGCCCATGAAGCCTACCTTCAGCGGCTGATCCGTCAGGGCTTCAAGGTGGCGATCTGCGAGCAGGTCGAGGCCCCCGCGGATGCGAAGAAGCGGGGCGCGAAGGCGCTCGTGCGCCGCGATGTGGTCCGCATCATCACGCCGGGAACGTTGACGGAAGAGGCCCTGCTCGAATCCCGGGCACCCAACTACCTCGCCGCCCTCGCCGGAGCGCAAGGCGATCTCGCGCTTGCCTGGCTCGATATCTCGACGGGGGATTTCGCGGTCACCGCCCTCGAGCAGGCGTCGCTGGGCGCGGAACTCGCCCGCCTCTCGCCGGGTGAGTTGCTTCTCTCCGAGCGGCTGATCGAGGAGCCCGCGCTGTTCGAGCTGCTCGCCGAGTGGACGGCGGCGCTCACGCCTCTGCCTGGATCCCGCTTCGACAGCGGGCGGGCCGAACGCCGCTTGAGCGCACTCTTCGGCGTTGCCTCGCTCGACGCCTACGGCGCCTACGGGCGGGCCGCGCTCGCTGCCTGCGGCGCGCTGGTCGATTATGTCGACCTCACGCAAAAAGGAAAATGTCCCAGACTGGCGCCGCCGCGCATCGTTGAATCCGGCTCGACGCTCTCGATCGACGCCGCGACCCGGCGCAATCTGGAACTGACCCAGTCGCTCTCTGCCGAGTGCACGGGGTCCTTGCTCGCCGTAATTGACCTAACCGTCACCGGCGCGGGCGGACGGTTGCTGTTGGCCCGGCTTTCCCAGCCGCTTACCGATCCGGGCTCGATCAACGAGCGGCTCGACGGCGTCGCGTTCTTCGTCGAAAAACCCGCCCTGCGCGAGCGCTCGCGCGAGGCTCTCGCCCGGGTTCCCGATATCGAACGCGCACTCTCGCGCCTCACGGTCGGTCGTGGGGGGCCGCGCGATCTGGGCGCCATCCGCGACGGTCTGGCCGGGATTCCCGGGCTTCGGCGCCTGATCTCGGACGATGGCGGGATGGGAACCCTGGCGCCGGCCGTCGATCGGGCGCTGGTCGATCTCGGTCATCACGAGCCGCTTGCCGATCGCCTCGCGAACGCCCTCGTTCCCGAGCCGGGGCTGTTTGCACGGGACGGCAACTTTATCGCCAAGGGCCATGCCGTACAGCTCGACGAGTTGCTGGTCCTGCGCGACGAAAGCCGCCGCTTCGTCCTCAACCTCGAGGCCCGCTACCGCGAGGAAACCGGCATCGCGTCGCTCAAGATCCGCCACAACAACGTGCTGGGCTATTTTGTGGAGGTCACGCCGACTCACGCGGAGAAAATTGCCGAGCCGTTCATTCACCGTCAGACCCTGGCGTCCGCCGTGCGATATGCGACGGTCGAGCTGGGCGAGCTCGAGGACAAAATCCGCTCGGCGGCCGAGAAGGCACTGGCGCTCGAGCTCGAGCTGTTCGCCGATCTCGTCGGCGAGGTGACCGCGCGCGCCGATGAAATCGCGCTCGCGGCCCTTGCGCTGGCCGCGCTCGACGTCGCAACGGCTCTGGCGGAGCTTGCCGTCGGACGCGACTACGTCCGGCCCGTCGTCGACGACAGCCTCGCCTTCGAGGTCGAAGCCGGGCGTCACGCGGTGGTCGAGGCGATCGGCGATGCAAGCGGCGCGGCCTTCGTTGCGAACCACTGCGATCTGGGGGAGGACGCGCGCCTGTGGCTGCTGACCGGTCCCAACATGGCGGGCAAAAGCACGTTCCTGCGCCAAAATGCATCGATCGTCATCCTCGCCCAGATGGGCTCGTTCGTGCCCGCGTCCCGGGCCCATATCGGCGTCGTCGACCGGTTGTTCAGCCGGGTCGGTGCGGCGGACGATCTCGCCCGCGGGCGTTCGACCTTCATGGTCGAGATGATCGAGACGGCGGCGATCCTCAATCAGGCCGGGCCTCGGGCCTTGGTCATCCTCGATGAGATCGGCCGGGGAACGGCGACCTTCGACGGGCTCTCGATCGCCTGGGCCACCGTCGAGCATTTGCACGCCGTCAATCGCTGCCGGGCGTTGTTCGCGACCCACTATCACGAGCTGACCGCGCTCGCCGCCTCGCTCGAGGCACTGGCCTGTCACACCATGCGGGTCAAGGAGTGGAAAGGCGACGTGGTCTTCCTGCATGAAGTCGCGCCGGGCACCGCGGATCGCTCCTACGGTATCCATGTCGCCCAGCTCGCCGGCCTGCCGGGCACGGTGATCGTGCGCGCCGAAGAGGTCTTGGGAGCCCTGGAGAAGGGCGAGCAAGCGGGCAGCCTCGCCGCGCTGGCGGACGACCTGCCGCTGTTCGCGAGCGCCGCGCCCCAGCCCGCCGCCGCCAGGGGGCCCTCGGCGGCGGAAGCCCTGCTGGCCGAGGTCAACGCCGACGAGTTGAGCCCCCGGGACGCGCTCGAGCTGATCTACCGGCTCAAGGAGCTCCTGGCGGAAGGCGACGGTTCAGGCGGTTGAGGCGAGCCGGGAGTAACCGTGCAGGAAGCGGCCCAGCCCAAACGGGTCGGTTGCCGCCAGCAGCGCCCAGACGACCATTCCCGCAGGCATGGCAACTGGCCCGGGCAGGCGAAGATAGGCGCCCACGGCATCGATCGCCGGACCGGCCGGCAGCACGCTCGGCGTTTCGAGGCGAACCAGCGACAGGCCGTGCCCGGCGGCGGCCTTCGTAAACGACGCCCGGGTGTAGAAGTTGATATGGGTGGGCGGACAGATATTGCCTTCCCGCGCGCCCATGACGGCGACCAGCAGAGAGCCGAAATTGGGGATGCTGACGAACAGCACGCCGCCGGGTGCCAGTAGACGGCGGCACTGCTCGAGCCAGATGCCGGGGTCGACCACATGCTCCAGGACCTGGGAGATGACGATGGCATCGAAACAGCCGGCCGTTTCAGGGCGCCAAGCCTCGAAGGGCTGGCGCACGACGGATAGCCCGGTCTCGTCCTCGATTCGCCGGGCGAGCAGGGGGTGGATTTCGAGCGGCGTGACCGCGAAGCCCGCCGCCTGGAAATGGGCGGAGAAGCGTCCCACACCCGCGCCGACGTCGAGCAGCCGTCCCCCGCGCACCCCGGCCCGGGCGAGCCGGTCGGCGACCAATACCGGCTCATCCGTCCCCGCCAGTGCGCGGCGCCGGTAGCTTTCGGAGTCGAGCGCATCGTCCAGTGCCACGTCCATGTAGAACCGGTTGGTCTTGATTCGCGACGGGCGGGGAAGCGCGAAACCGTGGCCGCAGCGCCGGCATTTGCGAACGGCAAATTCACCCTTGTGCGCCCACAGGCGGGTAGGCCCCGTGCAGACCGGGCAGGCCTCATCTTGTCCCATGGCTGCAAGGCTACGGGCGGCGCGGTATTCGGAAAAGAGAATTCATCGCCGCTGCGGTCCGCGCTATGCTCCCTGCCACTATGGTGTTGCTGTTCAAGAGCCATCTTGATTCGCCCGAGGACTGGAGCGCGGCGCTGGCCGAGATCGCGCCCGATCTCGAGGTCCGCGTCTGGCCCGAGACCGGCCCGGTCGAGGAAATTGCCTACGCGCTGGTCTGGGAGCCGGGTGAGGGCGAGCTCGCGCGCTATCCGAACCTGAAACTCATCGCCTCGCTGGGCGCGGGCGTCGATCACCTGCTGACCGATCCCGAGTTGCCTGCGAGCGTGCCGATCACGCGCATGGTCGATGCTCAACTCACGGCCATGATGAGCGAATATTCGCTGCTCTATACCTTGCGCTTTCACCGCCGGGTCGAGGAGTACGAGGCGCAACAGCGCGCCCATGACTGGACGGTCCTGTCTCAGCCGCTTGCGGGCGAGCGCACCGTCGGCATCCTCGGACTGGGCGAGCTCGGCAGCGATCTGGCGGCCAAGCTGTTGCCGCTCGGCTTCAAGGTGGCGGGCTGGAGCAAGAGCGCCAAATCCATCGCGGGCGTCGAAAGCTTCCACGGCCCGGACGGGTTGGCGCCGTTCCTGGCCAAGAGCGCCATCCTCGTCTGCCTGCTGCCGCGCACGCCCGAGACGAAGGGCATCCTGAACAACGAAACACTGGGCCAGCTGCCCAAGGGCGCGTATCTCATCAACGTGGCGCGCGGGGACCATCTGGTCGAGGAGGATCTCATTCCGCTGATCGAGACCAGCCAACTGGCGGGCGCCGCGCTCGACGTCTTTCGCACCGAGCCGCTGCCCGGCGATCATCCGTTCTGGGATCACCCGAAAATCCAGGTCACGCCCCACACGGCGGGCATCGCAACGCCCTGGTCGGGCGCGCCCCAGGTGGTCGAGAACATCCGGCGCGTGGAGGCGGGCGAACCGCTGGTCAACCGGGTCGATCCCGCCAAGGGATACTAGGGTCCGGACCCATTAAGGGGATTCCCAAAGCGGGGCTGGCATGATTCATTGTCTCCAGCGAGGAGGCGATGGAAATGTCGGATTTCTTTTGGTTTTCGGATGCGCAATGGGCTCGGATTGGGCTTCGCTTTTGCCGACGGATACGCGCGGCATGGCGCGCGTTGACGATCGCCGGGTGCTGAGCGGGATCGTCCATGCCCTGAGGAATGGCGGGCGCTGGGCCGACTGTCCGCGTGAGGTCTACGGACCGAAGAAGACGCTCTACAACCGCTTTGTACGCTGGGCGGAGCGCGGCATCTGGGAACGGATATTCAGTGCGCTGGCGGGCGGCGAAGACGCCCCCGACCGGCTGTTCATCGATTCAACCTGCATCAAGGTTCATCGCTGCGCCGGCGGCGGAAAAGGGGGGCCTTGGCCCATGGCATCGGCCGCACCAAGGGGGGCCGCAACACCAAGCTCCACGCTGTCTGCGATGCGAAAGGCAGGCCCCTCGTCCTGCTCCTGACACCAGGAAACGTCCATGATTGCAAGCTCGCCCAGCGCTGTATCGAAGCCATGCCGCCCGCCGCCGAACTCGTCGCCGACAAGGGCGATGACAGCAAAGCCCTGCGCGACTGGCTGGCAGAACGCGGAACCACGGCCGTCATCCCACCGCGCAAGAACCGCAAGGTCCAATACCATTATGACAAGACCGTCTACAGGCAGCGCAACATCATCGAGCGCATGTTTTGCCGCCTCAAGGACTGGCGCCGTATAGCCACCCGCTTCGACCGCAACATCAAAAACTTCATCGCAGCAATCGCCCTTGCCGCCGCCGTCATCTGGTGGCTGTAATGAGTCCGGACCCTAGACCCGCCAAGGGATACTAGAGAAGAGGGCTGGAACCGATGCTCGACAGCCTGGGCCAGGTCCTTCCCGCCGCGGCGCGCGGTTCGGCGATAAGACCGCGCTGATTGTGGGTGAGCTGCGCTTTTCGTTCGCCGCGCTCGACGACCTGGCCGACCGGCTGGCCGGCGGGCTCGCCGGGATCGGGGTGAGCGCCGGCGACCGGGTGACGATCTACGCGGCGAATTCCTGGGAGTGGGTCGTGAGCTACTACGCGGTGCCGAAGCTGGGCGCCGTGCTCAACCCGATCAACGTCATGCTGACACCCGACGAGGTCGCCTATGTGGCGAACGATTGCGGCGCCAAGGTGATCCTGGCCTCGAAGGACAAGGGCGAGGGCATCCTCGACATCAAGGAGAAGACCGGAGTTCGGGAGCTTGTCCTGTTCGGCGACGATCTGCCCGCGGGCGTTACGGCGTTCAACGCCCTGATCGAGCGGCCCGCACCGGGGTTGACGCCCGTACCGGTCGCGCCCGACGACCTCTCGACCATCTGCTATACCTCGGGCACCACGGGGCATCCCAAGGGCGCGATGCTCTCCCACCGGGCGGTGATCTACAACACGGCGATGACGGCGACCATGCATGTCCGCACGGCGGTCGATTCGGTTGTCTCGGCGCTGCCCTGCGCCCACGTTTACGGCAATGTCGTGATGAACGGCTGTTTCCTCTATGGCATGACCCTGGTGCTTCATCCGATGTTCGACGCGGCCACAATGCTGGCCTCGATTCAGGAGCACCGGGTCACCATGTTCGAGGACGTGCCGACGATGTTTCTCTACATGCTGGCGGACCCTGCCTTCGACGACTACGACCTCTCGTCGCTGGTCAAATGCACGGTCGGCGGCCAGACCATGGCGATTGCCAAGATGGAAGAGGTCGAAGAGCGCTTCGGCTGTCCGTTGATCGAGCTGTGGCGCATGACCGAACTTGCCGGGTTGGGCACCACGTTTTCGGCCTACGGGCCGAGGCTGCACGGCTCGATCGGCGTCGCGCTTCCCGGCGTCGAATGTCGCATCGCCGCCGTCGACGACGCGACGACAACGCTGGCGCCGGGCGAGGTGGGCGAGTTCATGGTCCGGGGCCCGATCGTCATGGACGGCTATTACGGCAACGAGACGGGCACCCGGGAGACCATCGAGCCCGACGGCTGGCTGCACACCGGCGACGTTGCCACGAT
Organism: Alphaproteobacteria bacterium; assembly: GCA_965198325.1. Taxonomy (GTDB): domain Bacteria; phylum Pseudomonadota; class Alphaproteobacteria; order UBA828; family JAPUJA01; genus CBDAPE01. The sequence continues at coordinate 236,123 of CBDAPE010000014.1, forward strand.
GGACGAGGCGGGCCGCGTCTTCATTGTCGACCGCAAGAAGGACATGATCCTGACCGCTGGCTACAACATCTATCCCGCCGAAATCGAGCGGGTCATCGCCGGCCACCCGGCGGTCGCCCTGGTCGCGGCCGGACCGCAGACCCATGAGACCAAGGGCGAGACTGCCAAGGCCTATGTGGTGCTCAAGGAGGCGGTGAGTTGTTCGGCGGACGAGATCATCGCCCACTGCCGCGAGAGCCTGGCCGCCTACAAGGTGCCGCGCGCCGTGCAGTTCGTTCCCGATCTGCCCAAGACCAGCACCGGGAAGATCATGCGCCGCAAACTCAAGACCCTGGACGCGTAGGGCACGGGCCGTTCAGGCGCGCTCGATCACGATGCACCGTTCGGCGGCAATATCGGTCGAAACCTCGAGCGTGCCCTCTTCGATCCAGCGGGACGACGAGCCGTCTGCGCCCAACGCGCCCAGGGTGGCGCCGTCGCGCACCACCCGCCAAGCTTTCGAGCGGTCGAGCTGCTCGACGCGAAAGCGGGTTTCGCCCGGCGCGCCCGGGCCCGGCTCGATGACGAGAGTGAGCCGCTCGGCGAGGGCGTCGAAGATGGCCCGGCGCACGAGGATGACGGGAAAGTCGATGCCCTCGACATACGGCTCGGCGAAATGGGCGTCGTCCCACGGCTCGTTATAGAGCCGCCAGATGCCGTCCGGCACATTGAGCCGCGCCCAGGGAATGAGCGCGTTGCCGATCAGGCAGGTGACGTAGTTGTCGGTGCCCATGGCGTCGTTGCGCGGATAATAGAGGCAGCCTTCGCGCCCATCCGGGTCGAAATACCTGTCCGCATAGGCCAGCATTCCGGCAAGCGTCTCGGCGTCGCCCATCTCGGAGGCCGCAAGCGCCATCAGCCCGAAGGTCTGCACGCCCAGCATGATGGGATCGACCGCGAGGTCGCCCACCTCGCTGTCAGGCGAGCGGTTATAGGCGGTGTCGTCAACGCCCAGCGTGCCGTCGGGCATCGGGCGGACCAGCCGCTTGCGCACGTTGGGATAGACGCTCTCGGTATAGTCGGGCTTCCAAGGATGCATCATGGCGCACCACCAGGCGTCGGTCAGCCCGCCCTCGAGAACCTCCTCCCGGCGCACGGTGATGTAGACCGGAAGCTCCTCGCAGCAGGTCGAAGTGAAGAGGTTGGAGCGTTTCTTCCAGGCCTCTTCGAAGCGTTGGGTGAGGACCGGGGCGATCTCGGTGCCGTGGACATGATCGTAGTGGTGAAAGCCCAGGAGCGGCGTCTGGTTGCAGACCACGAAGATCGCGTTGGGCTCGCATTCGCAACCCAAATAGTTGTTGCGTTCGAATTCCTTGAGAATCGCCTGGCCCAGGCTCTTGTGATCGTAGGCGAAGGTTTCGGGCCCGATGCCCCGGAAGACCGACTTGAACTCGAAGGAGAGCGAGCCGGGCGCGTTGTAGCGGCCGGTGCGGTAGAGCATCTCGTAGAGCCCGACCATCTTGAACAGATGGCCGCTATACATGATGTTCTGGCGCACCACCGGATCGAGCCAGCCCTCGCCCAGCTCCTCGAGGTCGGGGTCGAACACCTTGCTGCCGCGCGATGCGGTCTCCCAGTAGCCCCAGACGTCGAAGCGCAGCATCTTCTCGATCAGCTTCTCGAAGATGCCGCGGTAGAGTTCGCGCCAGGCGGGCGTGCGGTGATACTGCGCGGCCGCCACGGCATAACTCATCATGGCGAGCTGGTAGCGCAGCGCGTCGTCGCCTTCCTGGCCGGGCTCGAAGCTGCCCATATGGGCCCAGTCACCGGGAATTTGGTCGGCGAGGCGCGTGAAATGGCGGAGATGGCCCAGCTGTTCGTCGTCGAGCCGGTATTCGTCGGGGTTGGCGTTTCGGCGGGGCCGCCGATCCTCAGCCCGGGCACCCATGGCATCCTCTCTTGTGCAGGCCATTCAATCTAGCGCGCCTGAAGGTCATGCACAAACCGGTGGTGCCACGCCGACCGTCCGGGCCTGCCGGATTCGGTAGGTGACCCCAACCCGGATTCGGGCTAAAAAATACGGCAAAGATCAAACCGTGTGACGGAGAGAGGGAGATTATGGTCGAACGCTATTTTCCGCTGGAGGAATACGAAGCCCGCTGGTCCAAGGTCGAGGACGAGATGAAGAAGAAAGGCCTGGACGCGGCCATCGTCTGGAGCCGTTCGGCGGGTACGCACGACGGCTGCGCCGACGCGCTTTATCTTGCGAACTTCTATTCGACCAACTCGGGAACCCAGCCCGATTCGACCAAGCATCACGGCATCGGCTTCAACGCCGTGCTTCTCCAGATCGGCGAGGAACCGGAACTGATCTGCGACGAGCCGCCGCCCGAGCATCTGGTTGCGACCACGCGTCACCGTTGGAGCCTCAACCCCATCCAGGCGGCCATGGACGCGGTGCGCGAGCGCAATATCGGCGGCAAGGTGGCGTTCTGCGGCACGGAACTGTTTCCCATGAAATACTGGGCCGAGCTTAAGGCGGGGCTGCCCAACATCGACTGGCAGTTCGAGGATCACCTGACCGAGAACGCGCGGCTGATCAAGAGCCCCCGCGAACTCGATGCGTTTCGCGAGGGCGGCGAAATCGTGACCGGGGCGCTCGGCCTGTTGATCGGCGGGCTGGTCGCGGGCAAGAGCGAGGCCGAGGCGGCCGCCGACGCGGTGGCCGAGGTGACCCGCCAAGGCGGCTCGGTCTTCATGATGCCGGTCAACCACGGCGAGCTGATCGAGTTCTTTTGCCGCAACCCGCTCGACGGTTACTCGACCGACGTTCCCGAGCAGGGCGATCTGGTGCGCGGCTGGGTCTACGGACCCATCTGGCAGGGCTACTGGATCGATCCCGGGCGCACGGCAGTGTGCGGCGGCAAGCCGAGTCCTGAGCAGAAAGAGCTGGTCGAAGCCTGCGGCGGGCTGATCACGGAGCTGGCCGAAATGATCAAGCCCGGCGTGCGGGTCGGCGACGTGGCGCGGCGCGGCAACGAGATCGAAGCCGAATTCGGCGGCACGCTCGATCAGGCGCACCAGAAATGGCCGTTGTTCGGTCACGGCAACGGGTTGTTCTGGGAGCCGCCCTGGCTGGCCGAGGATCTGGGTCATGAAGACTTGGTCTATCGGGAGGGCATGGTCGCCAGCACGGAGGCCTTCCTTTCACGCGAGGGTGTCGGCTCGGCGGGTTTCGAGCAGAACTTCATCGTCACCGCCGACGGCATCGAATACATTACGAACACGCCCATGTACTGGTGGGACTAGGCGGCGCGTCCCGACCGGACCAGGGCAGCGGAGCGGCCGAAATCGGCCGGCCTCGGCAAAACAAAGAAATCGCCGCATAACGGCCGACGGGGGCATCCCTGCCGGCAGAGAGGGAGAGAAGCCATGTCCGGGATGTATTTTCCGCAAGCCGAGTACGAGGCGCGCTGGGAGGCCGTGCAGGCCGAGATGGCCAAGCGGGGCTATGAGACGGCGGTGATCTGGAGCCGCTCGGCGGGCACCCACGAACGCTGCGCCGACGTGCTTTACCTGACCAACTGGTATTCCTGCCATTCGGGCCACGAGCCCGAGGTGCCGCTCTGGAGCGCACGGGCCCATGCCGCGGTCATCATGCAGAAGGGTCAAACACCCCATCTGCACATGGACGAGCCGGCGCCCCGGATGGAGCTGCTCTCGACCGACCGCGTCAACTGGCACATGAACCCGGTCGAGGGTGTGGCGAGCGAGCTCAAGAGCCGGGGTGTTTCCGGCAAGGTCGCGTTCGCGGGCAGCGATTTCTTCGGTGCGAAATACATGAAGCAGCTCGAAGAGCTCACGCCCGGCATCGAATGGGTGTTCGAGGACGATCTCGTCCAGAAACCCCGCCTGATCAAGAGCCCGCGCGAGCTCGACGCCTTCCGCGAGGGTGGCGAGACGGTGACGCTCGGCCTGAACAAGATGTTCGAGCTGTTGCTCGCGGGCAAGACCGAGCGCGAGGCCGCCGGCGAGGGCGCGAAGATCGTGATCTCGCGGGGCGGCGTTCCCACTCTGCTGCGCGTCTCCCACGGCGTCGGCAAGGAGATGACCAACTTCGCCCGCGAGCCGATCGTCGGTGCCAGCGGCGACGCTGCCAGCGAAGGCGACATGGTGCGCGCCTGGCTGATGGGCCCGATGGCCCACGGCTACTGGCTCGATCCGGGACGGACCACCGTGCTGGGCTGGCCGACCAACGAGCAGCGCAACCTGATCGAGGCCTGTGGCGGCATCGTCGAGAAGGTGATGAACGCGATCAAGCCCGGCATGAAGGCGAAGGAGGTCGCCCGCATCGGCGATGCGTTCAACGCCGAGGTGGGTTTCCCGCCGGACCAGGCCGGCGAACAGTGGCCGCTCTACGGCCATAGCTGTGGCCTGTTCTTCGAGCGCCCGGTTTACGGCGAGGAGACCTGCGACGACGACGAAATGATCGAGGCCAACATGGTGTGCAGCTCGGAGCACTTTCTGATGGCCGAGGGCGTCGGCTCGGCGGGCTTCGAGCAGAACTTCATCGTCCACGAGGACGGCAACGAGCTGCTGACCAACACGCCCATGTATTTCTGGGATTAGGCCGCTTGCCGGCTGTGGGGTGCGGGAGGAGAGCATGACCCGGCGATTCGTCATCGCGATGATGAAGCACGAGACCAACACCTTCTCGCCCGTGCCCACGCCGCCCGAACGCTTCGGTACCGACGGGCCGCGCTTCGGCGCGGCGGCGCGCCTCGATTTCCAGGGCACCAACACACCGATGGCGGCCTTTCTCGATCTCGCGACCGGCGCGGGCTCGGACATCATCACGCCGGTTGCCGCCGACGCGCTGCCCTCGGGGCCGGTCTCGAGCGAGGCCTACCGGATGATTACGGACGCAATTATCGCGGCGATCGAGGCGGGCTGCGATGGCTGCTTTCTCGACCTGCACGGCGCGATGGTGACCGAAACCAACGACGACGGCGAGGGCTACCTGCTCGAACGCATCCGTCAGCTCGCGCCTGGCCTGCCCATCGCGGTCGCGCTCGACCTGCACACCAACCTGACCCAGCGCATGGTCGACAACTGCACGGCGATGGTGGGTTACAAGACCTACCCTCACGTGGACATGTACGAAGCGGGCGAGCGCGCCGGCAAGATCCTGATCCGCTCGCTCGACGGGGTGTGCAGTCCGGTCATGGCCTGGGGCAACCGGCCGCTCATGCCCCATACGCTCTGCATGGGCACCGATTCGGGCCCCATGGCCGCGCTCGTCGAGCGCTGCCGGTCGGAGGAGGCCAAGGGCCTGCCCGCGGCAACCGTGTTCGGCGGCTTTCCCATCGCCGACATCGAGACCGCCGGGCTCTCCTGCGTCGTCGTCGCCGACGGTGACGCGGCTGGTGCGGCAACCTTGCGCGATTCCCTGCTCGACGAGGCCTGGGCGATGCGCACGGAGTTCGTCTACCGCTCGCCGCCCCTGGCCGAATCGATCGCGGACGCGAAGGCACTCAGCGACGGGCCGATCCTGCTCATCGACCACGCCGACAACTGCGCGTCGGGCGGAACCCAGGACACGACCGCCGTGCTCGCCGAGGTCCTGCGCCAGGAGCTCGACGATGTCGCCGTCTTCGCGATCTGCGATCCCGAAGCGGTTGCCCGGATGATCGAGGCGGGTGTGGGCACCGAAATCACCGTGATGCTTGGCGGCAAGGTCGATATGCCGGCGATCGGACGGACCGGCGAGCCGCTCGAGGTTACGGGCAGGGTCCGCCACATCGCGGACGGCGAGTTCATCGTGCGGGGACCGATGTATACCGGCGTGCGGGCGGCGATGGGCCGCTCGGCGGTGCTCGACACCGGCCAGGTCGAGATCGTCGTCATCGAGCGCAACCACGAGCCCTGGGATCTCGGCTGCTTCCGCTCGGTCGGCATCGAGCCGACCCACAAGCGCTACCTCATGCTGAAATCGCGCATCCACTACCGCGCGGGCTTCGCGCCGATCGCGAAGCACAGCGTCGAGTGCGCCGGCGTGGGCGTCACGTCGTCGGATACCTCGCTGTTCGATTTCAAGAAGCTGCGCCGGCCGATCTACCCGCTCGATGCGGATGAGGCGTTTAACTAGAGTGGTCTTGCCGACGCCGCACCTGCGCTATCCCGGCCCGGATGACTGCAAGATCGTTGCCAGGTGGCGCGGATACTGCGGCGCAAAGCACGGGAGGAGAAATCAATCATGACGCGTGATCCACGCCACGACGTGTTGTTCGAGCCGGTGAAAATCGGTCCCAAGGTCACACCGAACCGGTTCTTTCAGGTGCCGCACTGCAACAACGCCGGAACCATTCGGCCAGGTGCGCAGGCCGCATTCCGGGCGATGAAGGCCGAAGGGGGCTGGGGGACGGTGTGTATCGAATTCACCGCGATCTCGCCCGAGACCGACGATTCGCCCCATGTCTGTGCCCGGATCTGGGACGAGGGCGACGTGATCAACCTCCGCCATACGGCCGAGAGCGTTCAGAAGCACGGTTCGTTGGCCGGGATCCAGCTGTGGCACGGCGGCGGCCATGTCCAGGCCCGGGACTCGCTCTGCATCACCCGGGGGCCCAGCGCCTACGTCTCGGAGGCGGCCTACCAGAACAACTGCTACGAGTGCGACGAAGACGATATCGCTGAACTGATCGAGCAGTACGTTCTCGCGGCCAAGCGCGCCGTCGATGCGGGCTTCGACTATATCGAGGTCATCGGCTCGGAATCCTCGCTGCCGGCGCAATTTCTCATGTCGATGTACAACAAGCGCCGCGACCGCTGGGGCGGGTCGTTGGAAAACCGCGCCCGCTTCTGGCTCGAAGTGCTCTCGGCGATCAAGCGCGCCGTTGGCGACGACGCGGCGATTGGGACCCGTATCGCGATCGACAACCTCATGGGCCCGGCCGGCCTGGAACTGGAGGGCGAGGGCCTGCCCTTCGTGGAGCTAATCACCCGCGAGGGCGCAACGGACCTGTGGAACATCAAGCTCTCGTTCTTCATGGAATGGGGCAACGACGCAGGCCCCTCGCGCTTCTTCAAGGCGGGCTATCAGACCTGGTCGACCAAAGCCGTCAAGGCGGTGGCGAAGGTTCCCGTGGTCGGGGTCAACCGCGTCACCGAGCCCGATGCCATGGTGCGCATGATCGAAGGCGGCGAGATCGACCTGATCGGCGCGGCCCGGCCCTCGATCGCCGATCCGTTCCTGCCGAGAAAGATCGAAGAGGGGCGGGCGGACGATATTCGCGAATGCATCGGCTGCAACATCTGTATCTCGCAATTCGCTCTCGACGGCCCGCCGCTCGTCTGTACGCAAAACGCGACGGCGATGGAGGAATACCGCCGCGGCTGGCACCCCGAAAAGTTCGCTCAAACGAAGGAGCCCTGTTCGGTGCTCGTGGTCGGCGCAGGGCCGGCCGGGCTGGAATGCGCGCGGGTCCTGGGGATGCGCGGCTACGACGTCCATTTGCGCGAGGCGGAGAGCGAGGTCGGCGGGCACATCCGATACGTCTCGCGCTATCCCGGCCTGTCGGAATGGGGCCGTGTCGTCTCCTACCGGGAGAATCAGATCGCCAAGCTCGGTAATGTCGAGGTGCACACGGGCGTGGGCAAGATGGCGGCGGACGATATCCTGAGCTACGGGGCGGACAAGATCGTCGTCGCGGTCGGTGCCCACTGGGCCACCGATGGCGTCTGTTTGAACGATTACGGGCCGGCGTTGACCGGTGCCGATGCGTCCTTGCCCCAGTTCTGCACCCCGGAGCAGGTGATGGCGGGCAAGGAGACCGGCGAGCGGGTCGTCGTGGTCGACGGCGACGGCTACTTCACCGGTGCCGGCATGGCGGAATATCTGGCGGACCAGGGAAAGACCGTCTCAATGGTTACCCAGTTCGGCGAGGTCGCGCCCTATACGGCCTTGACGCTCGAATCGCCCAACCTGCAGCGTATGTTGCACGATAAGGGTGTCGCGACCCATCTCCTTTACTGGGTCGAGGCAATCGATCTCACCAACGGTGTCGAGCTTTCCCTCGCCTACGCCTATCGCGACGGGGCCGAGTTCACGTTACCGCCCAAGGCCGGAGTGCTTCCAAGGCGCGCCGGGACGGAGGTGACCAAGGTGCAATGCGACACTGTGGTGCTCGTGACCTCGCGGGTTTCGAATCGCGAGCTGTTCAGCGAGCTCAAGGCCAGAAAAGCCGACTGGCAAGGAAATGGGGTTCAGGCGGTCTACGAGACCGGAGACGGCCAAACCCCGCGCTTCATCCAGATGTCGATCTTCGAGGCCCACCGAATGGCGCGTGAATTCGAGACCGCCAACCCGCAAAAGCCGCTCGATTATATTCGCGAACGCCAGATCTGGGGACAGGACGCCTATCCCAGCTTGGACGCCTAGAATGGCGCGCTCAGTCGCTACCGGTCTGCGGTGCGGGAGAGGGCGAGGAGCGTGCTGGGCCTGGACGAACACTAAGTCGTCCACGTTCCTGACACCCCGGCGGACGGCGAAACGCTCCTAGCGGTTGTCGATCGAGGGCAGCAAGGACGTCAACGTGGCGTCCCGGGACGAATTCGAAATCCGGGCCGGTGGCGCTGGAGGCCGGGGCCCGCGCCGCCGTCGGGTCGTTAAGACATCGTCTCGACGAGCATCTCCTGCCAGCGCTGCACGTGATGCTCGTAAGCCGGTGAGAAGCGCCCCCGCGCCGTGTCCGAGCCCGCCACGCCCCGCTGCCAGCCCTCGATGATCGGCGGATCCTCGGCGACGACCCCGTCGTGATAGTCGGCGACTTCCTTGCGCGCGGCCTCGAAATCAGGGTCGTCGCCGACAAAATAGAAATCCCAGCGCCAGTCGGTGCGGTCGGCGGCGACGGGTATGGCGGCCGAGGTCAGAACGACATCCCGGGCGGCGGTAATCCACAAGGTCGGAAACAGAGAGCAGTTTTCGGTGCCGAACCAGCGATCCTTGGGCAGGTTGGAGAAGGCCGGCGGCGGGGCCTCCCAGCCCTCGGGATAGCCCTTGTCGATCGAGACGATATAGCAGTGCCCGTCGACGCCGATTTCGTAGTCCTGGAACGGGCCGATCTTGTTATAGAGCGGATGCACCGTGCCGATATGGTAGGGCTCGATGAAATTCTCCATGATCAGCTTCCAGTTGGCGGCCGTATCGATGGTATAGCCCCTGTAATGGCGCAGCGTGCTCATGTCGTAGTCCGCGAAGCGTGCGGCGAACGGCGCGATGTAATCCTCGAAGGGCGGCGCCTCGCCGTCCAGATTGACGAAGATCCAGTCATGCCAGACGGCGCAGCGAACCGGGATCAGGCCAAGCTCGTCCATGGCGCCGTTCCCGCCGATCCTGTTCGTCCCGTAGCCCTCGAAATGGGGCGTCGCCTTGAGCCGGCCGTCGAGTTCGTAGGTCCAGGAATGGTAGGGGCAGCAGATCACCTTGGCGTTCTTGCAGGGCTCCTTGAACAATTCCATGCCCCGGTGCCGGCAACTGTTCAGATAGGCCCGGATTCCTCCCTCGCGGTCGCGCAATAGGAGCACCGAGCGGCCCGCCACAGCGACGGGCTGGACATCGCCCACGCCTGCGATGTCGTGGGCATAGCCCGCGACCACCCAGAGCCGGGGAAACAGCCGCTCGTCCTCGAACCGGGCGAAGTCCTCGCTGGTGTAGATGATGTTGGGCAGGGTCTTGGCCTGTTCGACGGGCCGGGCCAGCGCTTCGCGGGCGTCGGGGCCGATGAAGTCGGCGAGCGACGGGGTCATGACGGCAATCCTCTGTTTATCCGCGGGACTATATCGAATAACGGCGGCAGACGAAACGGCTTCTGGACGGCTGCCCCGTGCAACCATACCATCGAGACCGGTCATGAAAGACCCGTCGGAAGGGCAGGAAGGGAGCAATACGATGGTCAGCCGATATTTTCCGATCGAGGAATATGAGGCGCGATGGGCGCGGGTCGACGAAGAGATGAAGCGTCGCGGCTATGACGCGGCTCTTGTCTGGGGGCGCATGGCCGGCGGCTTCGAGCGCTACGCCGACGAGCTTTATCTGGCAAACTATTACGGCGCGAATTCAGGCCAGTAGCCCGATACGGCTCTTCATCGGGGCGTCGGGTTCTGCGGCGTAATCCTTCAGGCGGGACAGACGCCCGAGCTGGTTGCCGACGAAGCACCGCGCGCCGATCTGGTGGCGACCGATCGCGCCCGCTGGAGCACCCGGCCCCTGGACGAGGTCGCCCAGGCGCTTCGCGAGCGCAATATAGGCGGCAAGGTGGCACTCGTCGGCAGCGATTTCCTTCCGATCAAGTACTGGCCCGAGTTTCAGACCAGCACAGTAAACATCGATTGGGTGTTCGAGGACGATCTCGTCGAGACGGTACGGCGCATCAAGAGCCCGCGCGAGCTCGACTGCGTGCGCGAGGGCGGCGAGATGGTGACCCGTTCCCTCGATCTGCTGATCGGCGGCCTGAAGTCCGGCAAGTCCGAGGCCGAGGCCGCGGCGGAGGCGATCGCCGAAATCAGCCGCCATGGCGGGCGCTTTCACATGGTGCCGTGCAGCCATGGCGAGTTCATCGACTATTTCGCCCGTGAGCCGTTCTCCGGCTTCTCCACCGACGTGCCGGCGCCGGGCGACCTCGTTCGCGGCTGGGTCTACGGCCCGATCTGGCAGGGTTACTGGCTGGATCCCGGGCGGACCACCGTGTGCGGCGGCAAGCCGTCCGACGCCAAGCGCGAGCTCGTCGAGACCTGCGCGAATATCGTCGAGGCCTGCGCCGCCGCGATCCGTCCGGGCGTCGTCGTGCGCGACGTCGCCAAGATCGGCGATCGCATGACGGCGGACTATGGTGGCGGAAAGGATTCGATTTCCGAAAAATGGCCGCTCTACGGCCACGCCAATGGGCTGTTCTGGGAGCATCCGATCATCTCGAACCAGCTCGGTGACGAGGCCGACGTTTACGAGGCGGGCATGGTCGTTGCCACCGAATCCTTCCTGGGCAAGGAGGGCGTCGGCGCGGCGGGCTTCGAAAATAATTACATCCTCGGCGAGGACGGCGTCGAGCTGGTCACCAAGACACCCACGCTGTGGTGGGACTGACGCGCCGTCGTGGTTGTTGATTCAGGTCAAGGCGGGCGCTGGCGCCCGGGTTGATCCTGTGCACATCGGAATGCCGGGGAGGAGAGCGCCGCCATGCGCGATATCAGCGTCGATCAGGTCTGTTTCATCGTGATCAAGACCCGGGAATACCAGGCCAAGGTCGAGCCCGTGGCCGAGAACATCGACCACGATGACGCCGAACGCGACATCCTCGAGGACTTCTCCGGCGATCCCACCTTCGACGAACTGGCCGAGGCCCTGCGCGACCTCAACACCGACCAGCGCGCCGAGCTCGTGGTGCTCGCGTGGATCGGCCGGAACGATTTCACGAAAGACGATTGGGACGAGGCGATCGACGGCGCCCAGGAGGTCATCGGCGAACGCTTCGTGCGTTACATGACCGGCCTTCCGCTGCTCGCCAATTGTCTCGAGGCCGGGCTCGACGCGTTCGGCGAATCCTGTGAATCCTTCGAGGCGGGCCGGAGCTAGTGGGCCTCTGAAAAGCCCCCAGTCGGCGCGGTCGGGATTGGTCTAGAGCGCCGAACGGTTGTCCGGTCCGGTGTACCAGGGACCGAGCCGCTCGAACGCCGCGCCTGCGCGAAATACCGAGACGTCGTCGTAGGTCCGCCCGACGATCTGCAGGCCCGTCGGCACGCCGTTTTTAGCCCGGCCCGAGGGCACGCTCATCACCGGGCAGCGCGCCAGCATGTTGAAGGGCGGGGTCATCGCCCAGTCGAGATAGGCGTCGGCCCTGACTCCGTCGATCGCGAAGCCGGGGTCGGTCACGTCGTGTTCGACACCCACCGAAGGAACCGCCAGCGTCGGGCAGAGCAGCAGGCGGTATTTCTGCAGGAGCGGGCCCAGAGTGGCGTACATCCTGCCCTCGAGCTCCATGGAGTCGACCAGGTCGGCCGCCGTCGTGTCCGCGGAGCGGCGCAGGAACTCCCGGGTATAGCTGCACAGCCGCTCGTCGTCGGGTGATAGGGTGCGCAAACTGTCCGCGCCCATGATCGCGCCGAAATGATCGTAGACCCGTGTAAGCAATTCCCGGGGCCAGCCGAGTTCGACCTCCTCGACGACACAGCCGAGCTCCCGGAACGCGTCCACGGCCGCCAGCGTGTTGGCGCGCACCTCCGGATCCACCGCATAGACCCCGAGATCGACCGAGTAGGCGATCCGCCAACCGGTGATCTCCTTGAGCGACGCCGGGATGCGCAGTTTGGGCCGGAGCGAGACGATGTCCATCGGATGAGGCCCGGTCATGACGTTTTGCAGCAGAGCGCAATCGGCGACCGAGCGGGCCAGCGGTCCCGAATGACAGTACCAGTCGAGATTGTAGGGCGGCAGATCAGGGTTGCGCCCGAAGGGCGGCTTGTAACCCACCACGCCCGAGGCAGACGCCGGGATGCGGATCGAGCCGCCGATATCGGTCCCGTTGGCGAGCGTTGTCGAACCCGCAGCGAGCGCCGCGCCGGCGCCGCCCGAGGAGCCGCCAGGCGTGAAGGCTGGATTCCACGGGTTGCGCGTGACCCCCCAAAGCTTCGAATAGGCAAAACCCGCACAGGAGAATTCGGGCGTCGCGGTGCGGGCATGAACGATGCCCCCCGCCCGCAGAATCCGCTCGGGCGCAGGATGGGTGTAGGCGTCGACGATGCCCTCGTTCAGCAGCGAGGCGTTGGGTGTGCTCTTGCCCTTGATCGGCGTCTCGTCCTTGATCGCGACGGGAGGCCCTCGAGCTTGCGCAGCCGGCCATCGATCTTCTTGTATTTGGCTTCCGCCCGCATCGCGGCGTCTCGGGCCTCGTCGAAATAGGTCATCGGAAACGCGTTGATCGTGGGCTCGACAGCCTCCGCGCGTGCGATCACCGCATCCATCAGTTCGACCGGCGAAAGGCTGCGCGCCTTGAACCGCGCGAGCGCTTCGGTGGCGGAGAGATAGCAAAGTTCGGACTCGGTCATGGCGGGGTCTTGCCGATCGTGTGAGGCGCGCCTAGAAGCCGATCCAGCCCTGGCCCGAGGCACCGTCGTAGAGCAGCTTGATTCCGGCCAGGAAGAGCAGGATGTAGAGTACAAGATAGAACGGGTCCTTGGGAATACGCCGCTGGGCGCGTACGCCGAGCCAGATGCCGACGGGGGCCAGGGGGGCGAGGACGAGCGCGGTCAGCAGGTTCTCCGCGGTGAACTGGCCGAGCAGGCTGTAGGGGATCAGCTTGACGTAGTTGACGACGAAGAAGAACACCACCGTCGTGCCGACGAAGATGTCTTTGTCGAGCCGCTGGGGCAGCAGATAAAACTGCACCGGCGGGCCGCCCGCATGGGCGACCATGCTGGTAAAGCCCGAGGCCGCGCCCGACAGGCCGCCGGTCAGAGCATGAGGCGCGGTGGTCTTCGCGGCGAGAGCGGGGGTGAGCAGGCGGTAGAGCGGAAACCCGATGGCTAGCCCGCCGATCAGCAGGCGGATCAGGCTTTCGTCGAGATAGCGGAAGGTGAGCGCGCCCACGAGAATGCCGAGCATGGCGCCGGGCAACATGATCTTGAGGTTTTGCCAGTGACGCTGGCCCCGGTAGGCGTAGAGCCCGGCGATGTCCATCACGCACAGCAGCGGCAGGAGGATGGCCGCGCCCTTGATCGGCGAGATCACCAGGGCGAGCAGTGGGGTGACCATGATGCCGCCCCCGAAGCCGCCCTTCGAGATGCCCATCAGCAGGACCGCGGGCACGGCAACGACGTAGAACAGCGGGTCGACGAGGGGCATGACGGGAAAGCCGGAGCGGCCGAAATGTGACGATCGCGCTTGCGCGGCCTAGGCGGCGCGTTTCGCGAGATAGGCGTCGCACAGCTCGATCATGCGGGCGCGCCCGAAGCTGGGTTCATGGCCGGCATGAACCACACTGACCGGCAGGTCGCGTAGAGTGCGGATGGTCTCGATATAGATCGCGATGTCGGAATCCTCCAGCTCGTCGAGCAGCGGGCCGTCGTAAAGCGCATCGCCCGAGAACAGGGTTCCCGTCGCCGCTTCCCACAGCCCCATGCTGCCCGGCGAATGACCCGGCAGGTCGACGATCTCGAAGGCGCGATCGCCGATCTCGATCGCGTCGCCCGCCTCGACCGTGCGGGTCGGGGCGGCGCCCTCGATGCCATAGGCGTCGACGTCGTAGCCCGCGCGGGGCAGCGCGGTGATCAGCAACGCGGGCAAGTCGTAACCCGCGTCGGTCATTTTACTCACGAAGTCCTCGCCGAACGCGGCGGTGCGCAGCTCGGCGAATTTTTCGCCGCCGGCCATCAGGGCGGCTTCGCGGCGGTGGATGATCCGCTCGTCGAATTCACTCATGCTGCCCGTGTGATCGTAATGATAGTGGGTCGCAACCGCGCACACGCGCTTGTCCAGAATGTCGTTGGCGAATTCGGCGAGGCTGCAAATGCCCAGGCCGGTGTCGATCAACAAGTCGCGGTCCCGGCCCCGCACATGCCAGATGTTGCACCGGATGAAGGGGTCCACATGTGGTTCGTAGATCAGCGTGATCGCGTCGTCGATCCGCCTTGTCTCGAACCAGTGATCGGCGATCTGAAGAGCCATGACAACGTTCCCGGCTTTAGCGGCCTCTGGGTCGACCGGATGTCCTGACGATTCTAACATGGAAACGCTCCACCGGGGGAGGCTCGGGGCGCCGACGTCGAAACCCGTGGCATGGGTCGAAGGCGCAGCACACAGTCCGATCACGCACAGTTGAAGGCATTTGTGATGAAATTGCCGGATCGTTTGGGTATATCGAGTGTCACACGCGCCGCGTGAATATTATTTAGACCCCAATGATTTTGAAAAGGAGAACCCATTATGACCCGTCGCAAATTAGTTGCCGCAACCGCCCTCGCCGCTTTCGTGGCCGCGAGCACCGGCGCCGTCCTCTCGAGCTCGGCCCAGGCAGCCGATGTCGAATTCGAGAAATGCTACGGCGTGGCCGCAGCGGGCCAAAACGATTGCCAGACCGCGACGACCTCGTGCGCGGGCACGTCGAAAGTCGATAATCAGCCTGACGCCTGGATCTTCATTCCCGAAGGCACCTGCGGCAAGATCGCTGGAGGCAGCACCACGTCCGGCTAAGGTCGCGCCGGCGTCCCTCACCATCTACCCGGAAAACGCGATGGCACCCCCCCTCCATCCGATTTCCGCGCAGCCGATCCCGGCCGATAAGGCCGGGGTCGGTCTGCGTGCGCCCCATCATCGGCCGATGGCCGAGCAAAGGCCCGCGGTGGGCTGGCTGGAAGCCCATAGCGAAAACTATCTCGCGGGCGGGCGTTCGGTCGCCGTCCTCGAGCAGCTTCGCCCCGACTACCCCTTGAGTCTCCATGGCGTCGGCCTCTCGCTGGGCGGTGCCGAGCGGCCCGAGTCCCGTCATCTCGCACGGATTGCCGCGCTGATCGCCGCGATCGAGCCGGCGCTCGTGTCCGAGCATGTTTCCTGGTGCGCGGCGGGCGGCGTTTTTCTGAACGACCTGCTGCCCCTGCCCTGGACAGAAGAGGCGTTGGCGCTGCTGGCGTGCAATATCGATATCGTACAAACCGCGCTGGGCCGGACCATCCTGGTCGAGAACCCGTCGAGCTACCTGACATTCGCCCAAGCCCAGATCCCGGAATGGGAGTTTCTCGTGGCGCTTGCGGAGCGATCCGGCTGCGGCATCCTGCTCGATGTCAACAATATCTATGTCAGCGCGCAGAATCTAGGTTTCGATCCGCGCGCCTATCTGGCGGCGATTCCGGCGGCGCTGGTCGGCGAGATTCATCTGGCCGGCCATCACATCAACGAGCTGGATGACGGAGCAAAGATCTATATCGACGATCACGGGTCGGCCGTCGCGGACCCGGTCTGGTCGCTGTTCGCCGAAGCGGCCGCGAAATTTCCGGACACCCCGGTCTTGATCGAGTGGGACACCCGGATCCCGTCCCTCGACGTGCTGGTCGCGGAGGCGGCCAAGGCCGATGCCCATGCCTGGGCGGCGCGGCGGGGGCAGGAGGTGCGTCATGCCGGCGTTGCCTGAACTCCAGCAGGCGATCGGCGCTGCAATTCAGGCCGGGCCTGGCGCACGCCTGCCCGAAGGTCTGGCGGCGGCGCTCGGCGATCCCCGCCGGCTGGAGATCCACCGCAACCATTTCTACACGACGTTGGCCGATGCGCTCGAAACGACGTTTCCCGTCGTTCGCCGGCTGGTGGGGGAGACATTCTTCCGCCAGGCGGCAAAAGCCCATGTCCGTGCCGATCCGCCGGCCCGGCCCTGCCTGTTCGAATACGGCTCGGCGTTTCCCGCCTTTCTCGCGGCCTACGAGCCCTGCCGGACGCTGGTCTACCTGGCCGATGTCGCGCGCCTCGAATGGGCCGTCAATGCGGTCTACCACGCCCCCGACGCCCTGGCCTTCGAAACCGCGGCGCTGGCTGCCTTCGAGGCCGAAGCGCTCGATGACCTGAGGCTCGCGCTTCGTCCCTTCTACCGCGTCGTCGTCTCGCCCTACCCGATCGACCGCATCTGGCATGCCCACCGGGGCGAGGCGGCTGTAACGGAGACAATTGACCTGGCGGCGGGTGCGGCCCGTCTGCTGGTCCGCCGCGCCGATGACGACGTCGAATTCGCCGCTTTGGGCGAGGGCGACACCGCCCTGCTCGCAGCGCTCGATCGTGGCCTGGACCTGGGCTGCGCGTTCGAGACCGCCGTCGAGGCCGAACCCGATTATGAGCCGGGGGCGGGCTTTATGCGGTTCCTGGCTCTCGGTGCGTTCGCGCGCCCCAATTTCGATCCCATCTCGTCTGCTCCGGAGGAGACACCGACATGAACCAAGGCGCACCGGGCCTGCCCGTGATTTCGGGCCTCGCCTCCCTCTATCGCTCGATCGTCTCGCTCCTCGAGGCGTTTCCCCTGTCGATCGCCCAGCTTCTGATACGGGTCGGGATCGCCAGCGTCTTCTTCAAATCCGGGTTGGTGAAGATCAAGAGTTGGGATTCGACCGTCATGCTCTTCAAATTCGAATACGACGTGCCGATCCTGGGCCCGGAAACCGCGGCCTATATCGGGACCATCTTCGAGCTCGGTATGCCGATCCTGATCGGCATCGGACTGTTCACCCGCCTCGCCGCCCTGCCGCTGATCGGCATGACACTCATCATCGAGATCTTCGTCTATCCGCTGAACTGGTCAGAGCACCTGATCTGGTTCGCAATGCTGTTGTTCCTGCTAATCCGCGGGTCCGGCGTGATCTCGATCGATGCCCTGCTAGGACCCTCGGTCTCCCGCTGGCTCGGTCTGCGCTAGCGATTCCCCGCACGAGCCGTCGTTCCGGGGGCGCTGGTCGCGCTCCCGGCGCTGGGTATGGGCCCGGGTTGTGCGATATCCTGCTTGGCACCCTACCGCGTGGCTGGGCTAGAGTTCGGGCTGCTTCGTGATGACCCAGCCAGAGACTCTGAAACGCAGCCTGTCGTTGCCGTTGATCACGCTCTATGGGCTCGGCACGACGCTCGGCGCCGGGATCTATGTGCTGACAGCGCCGGTCTCTTTGCTCCGGTCTCCTTCCTGATCGCGGCCCTTCTGGTCGCCCCGACGGCATTCTCCTTCGCTGAGCTGGTCTCGCGCTATCCGAAAAGCGCCGGCGAGGCGGTCTACGTCTTCGAGGGGTTCCATCTGCGCTATCTTTCGATGCTCGTGGGGCTGCTGGTCGTGTTCGCAGCCCTGGTCTCCAGCGCGGCGTTGGCGAGCGGCTTCGTCGGCTATTTTCACCAGTTCGTCGATCTGCCCCACTGGGCGGCGGTGCTCGGTCTGGTTGTCGTCCTCGGCCTCATCGCGGCGTGGGGCATCACCCAGTCCGTCGCCCTCGCCACGGTGATAACGCTTGCCGAAATCGCCGGTCTCTTCCTGGTCATCTGGGTCGCACGGGACGCCTACGCCGATTTGCCGATTCGCCTGGGCGAGTTGGTGCCGCCCGCAGACGGCGTCGCCTGGCTCGGCATTCTGACCGGCTCGGTGCTGGCCTTCTATGCCTTCATCGGGTTCGAGGACATGGTCAATGTCGCCGAGGAGGTCAAGGACGCGCCCCGCACCATGCCCCGGGCCATCGTGATGACCCTGGCGGTCACCACGCTGCTCTATTTCGCCGTCGCCCTGGTCGCCGTTCTGGCACTTCCCCTGGATGACCTGGCCGCCGCCGAGGCGCCCATGGCCGCGCTCTACGGCCACGCGACAGGTGGCTCGACCACGCTCATCAGCCTGATCGGGATCGTCTCGGTGCTCAACGGCGCGCTGATCCAGGTTATCCTCGCCGCCCGCGTGCTCTACGGCCTGGGGTCGGCGCGCTGGATGCCGCGCGCGCTGGCTCGCGTCAATCCGCGAACCCGGACACCGCTGGTCGCAACGGCGCTGGTCACCGGCGCCGTGCTGCTGTTCGCGCTGTTGCTCTCGCTGGTCGCGCTTGCCCAGGCGACGACCCTGATTACGCTTGTCATCTTTGCGCTGGTCAATCTCGCGCTCCTGCGGATCAAGCGTCGCGATCCGAAGCTGGCGGGTGTCCGCATCGTCCCGGGCTGGATTCCGGCAGCCGGCTTTCTCGTCAGCCTGGGGTTTATCGGCTTTCAGGTGGCCCGCTTCGCCGGGCTCTAGCTGTTCGGACAAGAAAAAGGCCCGATCCGTCCGGACCGGGCCTCCCTTTGTCTGGTGGAGCCAGGGGGAGTCGAACCCCCGACCTCTTGAATGCCATTCAAGCGCTCTCCCAACTGAGCTATGGCCCCGGAAACGCGCGAACCGCGCAGACCTCGCCTGGCGGCCCGTACTACCTGAAACCTAGGGTCGCACCCCGGCCGGCACAAGGGGAATTCGCCCGCGCCACGGACCGGAGGCGAGGCTCGATCAACTCTCGGTCTTGTCCTTGTCCTCCTCCATGCCTTCGATCACCTCGGCCATGTCGTCCTCGTCTTCGCCGAGTTCCGAGGGGTCCTCGATGACGCTGTTGTCCTTGTCGTTTTCGGTCTTCGCCGGCTCGACCTTCAGCGTCTTGCCGTCGGGGCTCTTAAGCGCCGCGGCACTCTCGATCTCATCCTTGTCCGACGGATCAGCGGGCGGATCAACCGCGGCCGCGGGCGCTGCTGCTGCGGGGACTACGGTTTTGGGTGCAGATGGCGCAGCCCGCGCGCGACGCGGTTTTGGCGGTGGCGGCGGCTCGAACAGAGTCTCGCATTTGGGACAGACGATGGGATCTCGCTTGAGATCGTAGAATCGGGCCGCGCAATTTTGGCAGGTCCGCTTGGTACCCCACTCCGGTTTGGCCAACCTTTGAAACCTCCGCCTGGTGAGTGCCCGTTCGAAAAAAATGTGATCGCCCAATTGCCATGAACCCAACTCCCTGTCAAAACCAAAATCAACCGGCGGCACCAGAATCCTGAGTTCGCCGCCGGGCGCGTGAAAAGGACACGAAACCATGATCGCGAGATGCACGCCTTTGGCCGAGCCGGCGAGGGCGCGGTGAGCGCGCTCCTCTCTCGCCCCGTCGGCCGCTTTGGTGGGCGAACGGATATGCCGGGCGACAAGTCGATTTCCCACCGCGCCGCCATCCTGGGCGCGCTCTGCGTCGGCACCACCGAAATCACCGGCCTGCTAGAGGGTGAAGACGTGCTCTGCACACTCGGTGCGATCGAGGCGCTGGGCGCCCGCGTGACGCGCGAGGCACCCGCGGGCGCGGCGCCGCTCTGGCGGGTGTCTGGGGTTGGCATTGGCGGACTCGGCGAGCCCGCAGGCGTGCTCGACATGGGCAATTCGGGTACCGGCGTACGGCTTCTGATGGGCGCGGTGGCCGGCCAGCCGATCACCACGTTTTTTATGGGCGATGCGTCGTTGAGCGGCCGTCCGATGGCCCGCGTCGCCGAGCCGCTGACCGCGATGGGCGCGCGGATCGTGGCCCGCTCCGGCACCCGTCTGCCGCTCTGCGTTGTCGGCGCGAATTCACCCATGCCGATAACCCATCGCTCGAGCGTCGCCTCGGCTCAGGTCAAGTCGGCGGTTCTGCTCGCCGGGCTGAACGCACCGGGCGAGACCCGCCTGATCGAACCGAGCCAAAGCCGCGATCATACCGAACTCATGCTGCGAAGCCTGGGCACGGCCATCCGGACGGAAACGTTGGATAACGGGACACATCAGGTAACGGTGAGCGGCCAGCCCGAGCTGGCCGCGCAGCGGGTCGCAGTGCCCGGTGATATCAGCTCGGCGGCCTTTCCATTAGCAGCGGCCCTGTTGGTGCCCGACGCCGAGATCGGACTTACGGGGGTCGGCGTCAATCCCCTGCGCAGCGGTCTGCTCGAAACTCTGGAGGCGATGGGTGCCGAGATCGTGCTGGTCAACCGGCGCGAAGAGGCGGGTGAACCTGTCGCCGATATCGAAGCCCGCGCCGGGCCGCTGACGGGTGTCGTCGTACCGGCGGAACAGGCTCCCCGGATGATCGACGAATACCCGGTTTTGGCGGTTCTGGCGGCGTGTGCGCAGGGTCGCACCGAGCTGCACGGCCTGGCGGAGCTGCGGGTCAAGGAAAGCGACCGTCTGGCGGCGATCGCGCGCGGTCTGGAGGCTTGCGGGGTCGCCGTCGAGGAGCACGAGGATGCTCTGGCGATCGAGGGAGCAGGTGGCCCGCCGGCGGGCGGTGCCACCGTGGCCGTCCACCAGGACCACCGGATCGCGATGGCGTTCCTTACCCTGGGTCTGGCGGCGCGCGAGCCGGTACGGGTCGACGATGGGACGATGATTGCCGCCAGCTTTCCCGACTTCATCGAGCGGATGAACGGTCTGGGAGCCGACATTGCCGCCGACTGAGCAGCGCGACGTCTCGTTCATCATCGCGATCGACGGCCCGGCCGCCGCCGGCAAGGGGACGCTCGCCCGACACCTGGCAAGGCATTTCGGTCTGATCCACCTGGATTCAGGCGCGCTCTATCGCGCCGTCGCGGCCCGGGTCTTGCGCGCCGGTGGAGATCCGGCTTCACCCGACGATGCGCTTGCTGCCGCAAAGGAACTGGGCCCGGCGGACCTTGACGACCCGGCTTTGCGCAATGAAGAGACCGGACAGGCGGCCTCCCGAGTTGCCGCGATACCGACCGTTCGTGCGGCGCTGCTCACCTATCAGCGCAAGGTTGCGGAGACGCCGCCTGGAGCCGTGATCGACGGGCGGGATATCGGGACCGTTGTCTGCCCGGACGCCGACGTGAAATTTTTTGTGACCGCAAGCCTTGAGGCCCGCGCTGGTCGGCGTCTTAAGGAGTTGCAGGATCGCGGGGCCAAGAGTATACATAGCCGCCTTCTGCGGGAGATGGAGGAGCGCGACCGCCGCGATGCGGAACGGGCCGTCGCCCCCCTGAAGCCTGCCGAAGACGCGAAAGAGATTGATACGACGGACTTGGATGCCGACGCGGTTTTCCAGACCGCGCTTTCGCATATCGAAATTTTTGCGCGCCCGCTCACACCCCGCGAGTAAGGCGGGGTTGGTGATGCGCCTGTAAACCGGTCGGAAAGGACCGAGCAGAATGAATGACAAAACCGCGACCGGCGCAACGGGCGAGGACGCCCCCCCGGTGATCACCGAGAGCTTTGCCGACATGCTCGAGGAATCACTCGGCGAGACGCCGCGCTTCGAGGGCTCCGTCGTCAAGGGTCGGGTCTTGGCCATTCAAAACGACATGGTGCTGATCGATGTCGGGCTGAAAGTCGAGGGCTGGGTGTCGCTCAAGGAATTCGGCGCCAGTCCGCCCGAGGTCGACGGCAATGTCGAGGTCTTCGTCGAGCGCGTCGAGAATCGCCGGGGCGAGGCCGTGCTCAGCCGCGAGAAGGCCCGCCGCGAAGAAGCCTGGACGATGTTGGAACAGGCGTTTGAGAACAGCGAGCGGGTCACCGGCGTAATTTTCGGGCGTGTCAAGGGCGGCTTTACCGTCGACATCAACGGCGCCTTCGCCTTCCTGCCGGGCAGTCAGGTCGATATCCGCCCAGTTCGCGATATCACCCCGCTGCTCAATACCGAGCAGCCGTTCCAGATTCTCAAGATGGATCGCCGCAGGGGCAATATCGTCGTCTCGCGCCGCGCGGTTCTCGAGGACTCCCGGGCCGAGCAGCGAGGTGAGTTGATCGCCAGTCTGCGCGAGGGCCAGGTGCTCGAAGGCGTGGTCAAGAACATCACCGACTACGGCGCTTTCGTCGACTTGGGCGGGATCGACGGTCTGCTCCACGTCACGGATATCGCCTGGCGGCGAATCAACCATCCGACCGAAGCGCTGTCTATCGGCCAGACCATCAACGTACAGGTAATTCGCTTCAACTCCGAAACCCAGCGCATTTCGCTCGGCCTGAAACAACTCGAAACCGACCCTTGGGACGGCGTCGAGTCGAAATATCCGGTTGGCACCGTGTTTAAGGGCCGGGTCACGAACATCGCCGACTACGGCGCCTTCGTCGAGCTCGAGCCGGGTGTCGAGGGTTTGGTTCATGTCTCGGAAATGAGCTGGACCAAGAAGAACGTCTACCCGGGCAAGATCGTCTCGACCAGCCAGGAAGTCGAGGTCATGGTGCTCGATGTCGATCCGCAAAAGCGACGGATCAGTCTGGGCCTTAAACAGTGCATGCCCAATCCCTGGGACAGCTTCGCGGATCAGCACCCCGTCGACAGCGAAATCGAGGGCGAGGTCAAGAACATCACCGAGTTCGGCCTGTTTGTCGAACTGCCGGGCGAGATTTTCGGCATGGCCCATTTGTCCGATCTCGACTGGAACCGCTCGGGCGAACAGGCTTTGGCCGATTACACTGTCGGTGACAAGGTCAAGGCGAAAATCCTGAATATCGAGGTCGAGAAGGAGCGCATATCGCTGGGCGTCAAACAGCTCACCGACGACCCCTTCGCGGGCGCGGTCGGCGAACTTAAGAAGGGCGCGACGGTGACCTGCACGGTGACGGGTGTGCAGGATTCCGGCGTTGAAGTCGAGGTTGCCGGCGGCACGGCCGGATTCGTCCGCAAGTCGGACCTGGCGCGTGACCGCTCGGAGCACCGCCCCGATCGTTTTGCCAAGGGCGATAAGGTCGACGCCAAGGTCACCAATATTGATCGGCAGAGCCGCAAGATCACCCTTTCGATCAAGGCGCTCGAGGTCGAGGAAGAAAAACAGGCCATGGCCGAATACGGCTCCGCCGATAGCGGTGCAAGCTTGGGCGAAATCCTTGGCGCGGCGATCAATAAGAAAGCCGAGGAGACCGACGGCGCCGAACCGGCGGCTGAGGTCGACGGCGAGACGACGAGCGGAGCGCCCGCGGAACCCGAGCCCGCCGAGACGACGGTGGAATCTGAAAGCGCGACCGTCGAGGAGCCGCCCGCAGAGGCCGAAGCAACGCCCGAAGTCGATGTCGCGGCACCTTTGGAAGTCGAGACGAAAGCCAAGCCAAAGCCGAAGGCCAAACCGAAGACAAAGGCCAAGCCCAACAAGCCCAAGCCCAAGGCGGACGGCGAGAAGAAAACCACTGCCAAGAAAGCGACGAAAACGGCTTCAAAAAGTACGAAGACGACCAAGAAGGCGAAAACGGCCAAGGACGAGTCTGGTACCGGGAAAGACGCCGCGAAGGCCGACGAGGCCGAAACATCCTGATTCCGATTCCGTTCCGCCAGCCGGTCCCGCCGAAAAGGGGCACTGGATTAGCGAACTGGCGCGGCCGGATGCCCAAGGTATGGGGCAATCGGTATGCGACAGCGCGACCCGATCGGCTCCGGAGCCTTCGCCGTTTGACCGCTGGATCGGTCCAGACCGTGCAACGGATCGGGAATCGGGTGGACTTGACATCAAAAAAATCTTTTTTAAAGAAAGACTTGGGCTTGACGGCCCGAATTCCCTTTGGCACCCTTGGGCCCAATTAATCGAGCCTGAAGGCTGCGTGAGACGGGGGAGCGCCAAATCCCTGGCGGGCCGGAAAGGGACGCGTCGCATCGCGAAGCTCGCGGGGGAGGGTTTGTCAATATGACTAAGTCGGAACTCATTCAACACTTGGCGGAAATGAATCCTGGCCTCAAGCATCAGGACGCCGAACGCATTGTCAGTGCCGTTTTCAATGAAATCTCGGCAGCGCTCGCCCGGGGCAACCGGGTCGAGTTGCGGGGATTCGGAGCGTTCTCCGTACGGCCGCGTGCGGCCCGTATGGGGCGCAACCCCCGAACCGGCGAGGCGGTCCATGTGGGAGAGAAGTATCTTCCCTTCTTCAAGACCGGCAAGGAGCTGCGCGAGCGGCTCAACGGCAAGGGCAGCTAGTCACCTGCCTGCGATCTGGCGTGGCCGGGCCGTGACCGCGGCGCGCCTCGAACCGGGAGACCCATGAAAATTATCCGTTGGATTGCCGCGCTCGTCGCGGTTGTCGTCGTGGTCGCCTTCGCGGTCGCCAACCGGGACGGCGTGAGTGTTCGCTTTGATCCGCTGCCTTTCGCGCTCGACATCCCGCTTTACGCCATCGTGCTGGGTGCCCTGGGCGTCGGCTTTTTCCTGGGCGGCGGTGTGCAGTGGCTGCTGGGCGCGAAATGGCGCCACCGGGCTCGCGAGCGCCAGCGCCGGGTGACCGCGCTGGAGCAGGAGGTTGCGGGCCTTCGTGACGAATTTGAGCGGCGCACGGCGGCGCCCGAGGATATCCAAATCCCCCTGCCGCCGCCCGATGACAAAGACGAGGCCGTCGAGCATCGATAACAGACATCGGCCGCCCGTGTTCCGGCGGACCCGGTTCTGGGATACACTCACGCCGCGCTCGCCGCGCGAGCGACCGATCAGCGAGACGAACCGCGGGAGACGGAGTTATGAGCAAGCGCGACATTGCGCGCCGGCTTCTTTGCGCCATTGATACGACCGATCTTGACGCCGCCAGGCACCTTGCGACGGGTTTGGCGGGCGAAATAGGCGGCGTGAAGCTGGGTCTTGAGTTTTACACCGCCCACGGGGCGGCCGGGGTCGAGGCGGTTGCCGCCGAAGGCTCGCCGCTCTTCCTCGATCTCAAGTTCAACGATATCCCGAATACGGTTGCCGGCGCGGTGCGCGCGTGCGGTGCTCTCTCGCCGTTCATGCTGACGGTTCACGCTCTGGGTGGTGCGGCCATGCTGCGTGCCGCGGTGGCCGGCGCGCTCCGGTTGGGCGATGCCGCGGGGACCCCGCGTCCCAAGGTGGTTGCGGTGACCGTGCTCACCAGCATGGACAGGACCGATCTCGAGGCGCTGGGCCTGAAAGGCCCGGTGAGCGATGCGGTGGCCCGCCTGGCGGCGTTGGCGAAAGACTGCGGTGTCGACGGCGTGGTTAGTTCGGCTCACGAAATCGAAGCGCTGCGCCGGCAATGCGGCGCGGATTTCACCCTCGTCGTACCGGGAATCCGACCCGCCTGGTCGTCCGCCGACGACCAGAAACGGATCGTAACCCCGGGCGACGCGATCGGCCTCGGAGCCGACTTTCTCGTGGTTGGCCGACCGATCACCATGGCAGACGATCCGGCCACCGCCGCCCGGCGTATCGTCGGCGAGATGGCGGGGGCCGCGGGCTGACGCCCCGGAGGACGCGGCGATGAAGGTCGATGTCAAAGTATGCGGGCTGTCGACGCCCGAGACGCTCGAAGCGGCCGTCGACGGCGGTGCGCGCTTCGTGGGCTTCGTCTTCTATCCTCGCTCGCCCCGCTGCGTCACGCCTGAACGCGCCGCCGCGCTGGCTGCGCGCGTGCCCGGCGATGTCACCAAGGTTGCGGTCACGGTCGATCCGAGCGATACCGAGATTGCCGCGATCCGGCCCGCGGTCGACATGATGCAGCTTCACGGCGCCGAGCCGCCTGCACGAGTCGCCGAGATTCGCGCGCGCTTCGACCTGGCGGTGATGAAGGTAATCTCCGTCGCCCAGGACGGCGATATCGAGAAGGCGGCGCCCTATTTCGCGGTGGCCGACTGGCTGATGTTCGATGCCAAGCCGCCGAAGACCCTCGTCAACGCGCTGCCCGGCGGCAACGCCGTGGCGTTCGACTGGCGGCTGCTGCAAAAATCCGAGACAGGCGGAGATCCCGCGGGCAAGCGGCCCTGGATGCTCTCCGGCGGTCTCACCGCCGACAATCTGGTGGATGCGGTCGAGATCAGCGGTGCGCTTGCGGTTGACGTTTCGTCCGGGGTCGAGGACAAACCGGGTGTAAAAAGCCTCGATCGGATCCGCGCCTTCCTTGCCGTCGCGGGCGCGGCGCGCAATTGATCGGGCTCAAGGAGAACGCCGTGACGGACAGTCTGAATTCCTATCGCGCCGGGCCCGACGATCACGGTCGTTTCGGCAGCTACGGCGGCCGGTTCGTAGCCGAGACGCTGATGCCGCTAATCCTCGCGCTCGAACAGGCCTACAAGGCCGCCAAGGCCGACCCGGCGTTTCAGAAGGAGCTCGACGACTATCTCGCTCACTATGTCGGACGACCGAGCCCGCTCTATTTCGCGAAGCGCCTCACCGAGCGTTTCGGCGGCGCGAAAATCTACTTCAAGCGCGACGAGCTCAACCACACCGGCGCCCACAAGATCAATAACTGCATGGGCCAGATCCTGCTTGCCAGGCGCATGGGCAAGTCCCGCATCATCGCCGAGACCGGCGCGGGCCAGCATGGGGTCGCGACGGCGACCGTGTGCGCACTGTTCGGGCTGCCCTGCACGGTTTATATGGGCGAGGTCGATATCGAGCGCCAACAGCCCAACGTATTCCGCATGAAGCTCCTGGGCGCCGCGGTCGAGCCGGTCAGCTCTGGCTCGCGCACGCTCAAGGATGCCATGAACGAGGCCTTGCGCGACTGGGTGACCAACGTCGACTCGACCTTCTACATCATCGGCACGGTCGCCGGTCCCCATCCCTATCCCGAACTGGTGCGCGATTTCCAGTCGGTCATCGGGCGCGAGGCCCGCGAGCAGATCCTGGCCGCGGAAGGCCGCCTGCCCGATACGCTGTGCGCCTGCATCGGCGGCGGCTCGAACGCGATGGGGTTGTTCCATCCCTTCCTCGATGAAAAAACCGTACGCATCATCGCCGTCGAGGCGGCCGGGCTCGGGCTCGATTCCGGCAAGCACGCGGCCTCGCTCTCGGGCGGCAGTCCCGGGGTCTTGCACGGCAACCGGACCTATCTGCTCCAGGACGACGACGGCCAGATCGTCGAGACGCACTCGATCTCCGCCGGCCTCGACTATCCGGGCATCGGCCCTGAGCACGCCTGGTTGCGCGACGTCGGGCGCACGGAATTCGCCACTGCGACCGACGCCGAAGCCCTCGAGGCCTTCCAGCTCTGCTCGCAACTCGAAGGCATCATCCCGGCACTCGAACCGAGCCACGCACTGGCCCATGTCGCCAAGATCGCACCCGACCTGCCGGCCGGTCATATCCTGCTGATGAATATGTGCGGGCGGGGCGATAAGGACATTTTCACGGTCGCCCAGCATCTGGGGGTCGAGATCTGACGATGGGCGCGCCAGGCCGCATCGAAACCCGATTCGCCGCGCTCGCGGCCGAGGGCCGGGCCGGGCTTGTCACCTTCGTCATGGGCGGCGATCCCGATCTCGAGACCGGTTATTCAATCCTCGAAGGCCTGCCCGCGGCGGGCGCCGACATCATCGAGCTCGGTATGCCGTTCACCGATCCCATGGCCGACGGGCCGGCGATCCAGGTCGCGGGCCAGCGGGCGCTGGCGGCGGGTACGACGCTCAGGAAGCTGCTGGTCCAGGTTCGTGATTTTCGCAAGACCGAGACCGCGACGCCCGTCGTGCTCATGGGCTACTACAACCCGATCCATCATTTCGGGGTCGACGCGTTCCTGGCCGAGGCGCTCGAAGTGGGCGTCGATGGGCTGATCATCGTCGACCTGCCGCCCGAGGAGGATGCCGAGCTCTGCCTGCCGGCGCTTGAGGCGGGCGTCCGCTTCATCCGGCTGGCGACGCCGACCACCGACGACGTCCGCCTGCCGGCCGTGCTCACAAATACCAGCGGCTTCGTCTACTACGTCTCGATCACCGGGATCACCGGCGCCGCCCTGGGCAGGACGACGGCAATCGAGGACGCCGTGGCCCGTATCAAGCGCCACACCGCGCTTCCTGTCGTTGTCGGTTTCGGCATCAAGACGCCCGAACACGCCGCCGAGATCGCGACCGTGGCCGACGGTGCCGTGGTCGGCTCGGCGCTGGTCTCGCTCGTGGCCGAAGGCTATGGCGGACCGGGCGCGGCCGCGCCCGATTGCGCCGAGCGGGTTCTGAGCCTGGTCCGGAAGCTCGCCGAAGGCGTTCGCGGGGCCCGCGCCGGAGACGCTTCGTGAACTGGCTCGAGCGCTTCGTCCGGCCCAAGATCCGGGCCTTCGTCCGCAAGTCGGATATTCCGGAGAATCTGTGGGACAAATGTCCGGCCTGCGAGCAGATGGTGTTCCACCGGGATCTCGAGGCGAATCTGTTCGTCTGCCCGAGTTGCGCCCACCACATGCAGATGCCGCCCGACAAGCGTCTGGCCTCGCTGTTCGACGACGGTTCCTTCGAGCTCATCCCGCTCCCCGAGGTGCCCGCCGATCCGCTCAAGTTCCGCGACCGCTCGCGCTATACCGAGCGGCTCTCGAAAGCCAGGCAGACGACCGGCGAGGCCGACGCCCTGGTCGCCGCATTGGGTCGCATCGGCGGCCATCCCACGGTCTGTGTGGTGCTCAATTTCGCCTTCCTGGGTGGCTCGATGGGGCTCGCCGTCGGAGCGGGCTTTCTCGTTGCTGCGCGCCGCGCGATTGTGGAAGAGGCCGGCCTGGTCGCGATTCCCTCGACCGGTGGCGCGCGAATGCAGGAGGGTATGCTCTCGCTCATGCAGATGGCGCGCACGACGATCGCCGTCGAGGAGGTCAAGGAAGCGGGCCTGCCCTACCTCGTCGTGCTGGCCAACCCGACGACTGGCGGTGTGACCGCTTCATTTGCTATGCTGGGCGATATCGCGCTGGCCGAGCCCGACGCGGTGATCGGCTTCGCAGGTGCCCGAGTGATCGAGGAAACCATCCGTGAAACCCTGCCCGAGGGCTTCCAGCGCGCCGAATACCTGCTCGAGCACGGTATGATCGACAAGGTCGTCGCACGCCCCGAGCTGCGCGAGACCCTGGCCCGCTTGATCGGCTTTCTGCGTGCACCGCGGATTGCACCGGGGACGCCGTCGGGCATGCCCCGGCCGGGTTTCGATGCGCCTCCACCGGATTCCGGGATCGATGGCGAATCACCGGCCGATTGACCGGACCCTCGATCGCCTCAAGACGCTTCATCCGAAGGCGATCGATCTGACCCTGGGCCGGATCGAATTCCTTCTCGAGCGACTGGGTGCGCCCCACCGCGCGGTTCCGCCGGCCGTCCATGTCGCGGGTACTAATGGCAAGGGCTCGTCGATCGCTTTTCTGCGAAGCTGCCTCGAGGCGGCTGGCTACCGGGTCCACGTCTACACCTCGCCTCACCTTGTCCGCTTCGCCGAGCGCATCCGTCTGGCCGGCGAGATTATCGACGACGACCGGCTCGAATCCCTGCTCGACGAGTGTGAGCGGGCAAATCAGGGCGGGCCGATCACCTTCTTTGAAATCACCACGGCAGCGGCTTTTCTGGCCTTCGCGCGGGTTCCCGCCGACATTCTGTTGCTCGAGACCGGGCTCGGCGGTCGTCTCGACGCCACAAATGTGATCGATCGTCCCCTGCTGACCGCGATTACCCCGGTATCCCTCGATCATGTCCAGTATCTGGGCACGACCCTGGCCGGCATCGCGGTTGAGAAGGCGGGAATTCTCAAACCCAGCGTCGTGGCCGTCGTGGGCCGGCAGGGAGACGAAGCCCTGGCCCCGATCCGCGTCCAGGCGGAACGCGTCGGCGCCTCTCTTGCCCTGATCGGGCGCGACTGGGATGTCGGCGAGCGGGACGGTCGCCTAGTCCTGCGCGACGGTGAGAGCCAGAGCGTCTACCCCGCGCCTGGTCTGGCCGGTCCCCATCAGTTCGACAATGCGGGTCTTGCAATCGTCTGCGCCAACCGGCTCGACGGGTTTGCCCTCGATGCCGACGCCATCGCGGCCGGGTTGGCTGCGGCGGACTGGCCTGGGCGACTCCAGAAATTGAAAAGTGGACGTCTTTTCAATATTTTACCGATGAAATGGGAGCTCTGGCTCGATGGCGGCCACAACGCCGCCGCCGGCGCGGCGCTGGCTGCCGCGGTGCGTCCCTGGTCGAATCGGCCGCTTCATCTGGTGATCGGCATGCTGGACAGCAAGCAACCGGAAGAGTTCGCCGCCCCGCTCGCCGCACATGCCGACAGCATCACCTGCGTTCCGGTTGCCGGGGAACCGGCGAGCCTGTTGGCCGACGAGCTCGCCCATCGGCTCGGCGCTCTGGACACCACGGTGCAGTGCGCGGGAAGCGTCGGCGAGGCGCTAGACAGCCTGGCGAACGGTGTGTCCGGTGCGCCGCCCTCGCGGGTTCTGGTGTGCGGCTCGCTCTACCTTCTGGGCACGGTTCTGGCGGAAAACGAAGACTCCGTCTCAAGGCCCTGAGCCGGCTCGATTCCAATCAGGGGCTGGCTGAGTCCGGGACTCAGCGACCGCGCGCAAAGCCCTGAAATCCATCGGGATACGGTGGTTTTACCGTCGACTACTGACAAAAAACCCCGCCGCGGGGCGGGGCTTTCATAATTTTTCTTGGACTCGAACGCGTTAGATCGAACCCCTTACCCACTCGACGAGCTTAGTCTTGAGCAGGGCGCCGACCTTGGTGGCGGCGACTTCGCCGTTCTTGAACAGGATCAGGGTCGGAATGCCCCGCACGCCGTATTTGCCCGGCGTGCCGGGATTTTCATCGACATTGACCTTGGCGACCGTGACCTCGCCCTCCATCTCGCTTGCCAGCTCTTCGAGCGCCGGCGCGATCTGCTTGCAGGGCCCGCACCATTCGGCCCAGAAGTCGACCAGCACTGGGCCGTCGGCGTTCAGCACATCGCTGTCGAAGGAAGTGTCGGTGACATGAGAGATCGCCATCGGATGGGGTCCTTTTCCGTTCTCGGAGGTCGCTGGAAGGCCCTGACGCGTCGCGGGACTATCGTACAGGAGTGTTGCTTGGAATGTAGTCGGGGGCTCGGGGAGCGTCAAGGTACGAAGCCGTCGAGAAGGGCATCCGGTAAGCTCATCAGGCGGGGGCCGTCGGTCCAGAGCAGAGCGCAGCGGATTGCTTGCTCCGGATAGACCTGCCGGAGCACCGCCCGATAGGCCGCCATCTGGGCGAGATAGGCGGGCGCCGCCTCCGCCGGGCTCTCGGGCGGTGGCCGGTTGGTCTTGTAATCGACGATCAGGACGCCGTTTTCGGTGACCGCCAGCCGGTCGATCTGGCCGGCGATGACGATATTGCCAACACGGCCCGCGATCGGCACCTCGGCGCGGCTCCCGGGTGCGAACAACGCCGCGAACTCGGGATCCGCCATGACCCGGCGGATCTCCGCCGCGATCTCCACGGTCTCCCCGGCTTCGAGGCCGTGGCCCGAATTATCCAGATAGCGGTGCAACGCATCGTCGCGCGCCGCCGGTTCCAGCGCGGGAATCCGCTCGAGCAGGCGGTGGACCAGCCGTCCCCGGGCGAACGGGTCCACCTGGCCGATTTCGAGGGGGGAGCGGGGCGCGGGCTCGACAAACGCGCTCTGCGAGGGGCTGAGCGGGCGCGTCGGCGGCGATTCCGGCGGCGCAGGCTCCTTCGCGAAGGCGGGCAGCGCCGCCTCGCTCGGGGCGCCCTCGCCGAGCAGGCCGTCCGGCGAAGGCGCCGCCTCCTGGGGTGCCGTTAGGCACAGGCCGTCGCCTGACCAGCCATGCGCGCCCTCGCCCGTAAAATCGAAGCCGACGGTTTTAGCGATCGGCTCCAACGCGCGCCTGACGAGGTCGTACCAGCAGCCCTCGGGGCGCGCCCGGCGGGTCTCGTAGCCGCAGATATAGAGCCGGTCCTCGGCCCGGGTCAGGGCGACATAAAGCAGCCGGCGGTATTCTTCGTCCCGGCGGGCCTTGGCCCTCTCCCGGGCGGCTTGGGCGTGGTGATCGTCTCGCGCACCCCGGCCGGGCCAGAGCGGCCGGGGTGCCTCGTGGTCGGTCCAGAACACGGGCGAGAGCCGGGTCGGCTTGAACACCGTGTCGGGCAGAATCACGAGCGGCGCCTGCAATCCCTTGGCGCCGTGCACGGTCATCAGGCGCACCTCGTCGCGGCCCTGCTCCAGATCGCGTTTGATCTGGGCGGCACCCGCCTCGACCCAGGCGAGAAAGCCCTGGAGCGACGGCGCATGCTGACGCTGGTAGTCGAGCGCAAGACCCAGGAACTCGTCGATCGGATCCCCCGCCTCGTGGCCGAGCCGGCCAATCAGCGCGCGGCGGCCGCCGCGCGGACCAAGGACCTCCGCATAGAGCTCGAACGGCGAGACGTAATCGGTGCGTGCGAGCAGGGCCGCAAGAGTATTCCGGGCCGCTCCGAAGCGTGCCGATCCCCCGCTTCGCTCGCTCAGCGCGCGCCACAGGCTCTGACCCTCCCGTCCGCTCGCAAGCTCGAGAAGCTCATCCTCGGACAGGCCGATCAGCGGGCTCTTGAGCAGCCCGGCGAGCGAGAGATCGTCCTCGGGCAGCAGCAGGAAGCGGCCCAACGCCAGCAGGTCCATAATCGCGATCTGTTCGGTGAGCACCATGCGATCGACGCCGGCGACAGGGATTTTCAACGTCTTGAGTTCCCGGGCGAGCTCGTCGAGAAATCCCGTCCGACGCTGGACCAGCAGCATGATGTCGCCCGGGCGGATTGGCCGGTCCCGGGCGTCGAGCCGTTCACCGGAGTCGAGCCAGCTTCGGATCTGTCGGGCGATGCGCCGGGCCAGCCGGCCCGACGGATCGTCGCCCCGCTGCTGGGCGAGCGGCATCTCCCAGGGCGGACCGTCGGGCTCGTCTCGGGGCGCGACGGTGGGCCATAACTCGACCCGGCCCGCCTGCCCCGCACGGTGGGCTTCGTGGCGAATTGCAGCGCCCGAGAGCGACACCCCGTCCGCGGCGTCGCCTTGCGCGAAAACCGCGTCGATCGCGTCGAGCACGGTCCGGGTCGAGCGGAACGAGAGTTCGAGCGGCACGTCCCGCCAGCCGGCGCCGACGGCTTTAACGCGGCTCCGGAAATTCTCGCGCATGCTATCGAGCGCACGGGGCTCGGCTCCCTGAAAGCTGAAGATCGACTGCTTCTCGTCGCCGACGACGAACAAGGTTCGCCCCGTCTCCCGGGCGCCGGCGCCGGTGAAGAATTCCTCGCACAGCCCGGCCACCACGTCCCATTGGGCCGGGCTGGTATCCTGTGCTTCGTCGAGCAGCACATGGTCGATCCCGCCGTCGAGCTTGTAGAGCACCCAGGCCGCGCTCTCGGCCAGCAAGCGGTCGCGCACCAGCAGGATCTGATCGTCGAAGTCGAGGATGGCGCGCCGCTCCTTTGCCCGGTCGTAGGCGCTCACCAGCCGAATTCCGATGACCAGAAGGGCCGCCGTGCTGCGCGCGACCCGAAGGCTTGCGAGCCGCCCGACCACCTGGTGGATGCGGGCCTGCTCGGTTTCGAGAGCGGGCAGGGCCGCCTCGTCCGCCTCGCGCGCCTGTCTGGTGATGAGCGTCTTTCGAAGCTCGGGCGGAGCGGCCTTGGTGACGAACACGCCGGTATAATCGGCGAAAGCCCCGATCCGGTCCGCGGTTGTCGCCTCGAGCCAGGCCCGGATTCGAGAGCCTAGCGCCCGGTCCGCGTCGGAGCCGGTGTCGAGCGCCTCGCAGGCGCCGGTCAGCGCCGTCTGGTCCGCTCCGCCCAGCGCGCAGGCGTCCTGGATCAGGGCGGCTTCGGTCTCGTCGGGTTCGAGCCCGAGCCAGCCATGGGGCGCGGCCATCAATTCCGCCTCGCTGTCATAGCTCTCGCGCAAGGTCCGCAGGCGAGCACGGTGGCGTGCCAGCTCCGCCAGCAAATCGAGGAAATCCAGATCGTTGACGTGAGAGCTCACTTCATCGAAGGCCGCCGCAAGAGTCGCGTCGCCGCCCGTTTCGCGCGCCCGGCGCAGCACGGAGTTCTGGGCGATCCGAAGTAACTCGACGGTGTCGCGTTCGTCGGCGACGGCAAAATGCGGCGCGATGCCTGCTTCGAGCGGGAATCGCCGGAGTAGCGACTGGCAGAAACCGTGGATCGTGGCGATCGTCATACCGCCCGGCGCGTCGAGAACCCGGGCGAGCAGGCCCCGGGCCCGCTCCGTCAGCACCGGGTCGAACGGACCACCGATCAGCGTTCCGATCTCGGCGTTGAGCCGGCCGTCGTCAAGCCCCGTCCAGCCGGCGAGCCGCTCCCCCAGGCGGATCGCCATTTGGGCCGCTGCCGCCTTGGTAAAGGTCAGGCAGAGGATGCGCTTCGGGTCGTTGCCCTCCAGCAGCAGACGAATCACCCGGTCGGTCAGCACTTTGGTCTTGCCGGTTCCCGCGGACGCGGCGACCCAGGCGGAGGCGGCGGGATCGGCAGCGTCGCGCTGGGCACGCGTCATGGCGTGCCCCCGCCGCTCCGGGTCAGCCATTCGCCGATGCGCGCGAGATGATCGTAATCGTCGCCCGCTGGCGGCGTCTCGGGTCTCGGCCGGGCGAGATAGGGCGTTTCGGGGTCGTCGAAGCGCGCCACCAGAGTCCCGAGACCGTCGAGCGCGTCGGCCGCAAGGCGCGCGGCGTCCGCGTCGATCGGGTAAATCTCCCCTGCGGGCTCGCCACCCGAAAGCCGCCAGAACGCGAGTTCGGCCACGGCGGCGGCCGGGAGTCCCTCGAAACCACCCGCAAGCGCGATCGCGGCCTCCAACGGCAGCTGGGGCGACAGGCCGCGCGCGACCAGGGTCGCGTGCGGCGGCGTGCCCGTCTTGTAATCAATGATCGCGAGACGGCCGTCAGTCTGCCGGTCAATCCGGTCGGCCCTCGCGGTGAGCAGGAATTCGCCTCCCGGCGCCTCGATGACGAGCCGGCCGTCCGCCTCGGTGGCGAGCGTGGCGATGGTTTCCCGCCGCATCCGTTCCTGGGCCAGGAACCATTCGGCGATACGCACGAAGCGGGGCCACCAGAATGCCTCGACCCCGGGACGTTCCAACGCCCCGCCGAACGCCCCGCGGCCACAGGCGAGCAGCTGCGCGCGCGCGTCGCTCGGCAGGCGCTCGCGATGGCTCGAAAGAAACAGGTTGAGCGCCCGGTGGATGAAACTGCCGCGTTCCGCGGCGCCGGGCTCGGCGTCGATCGGATCGAGCGGGCGAAGCTTCAGAATGTGGCGGGCATAGATCGCATAAGGGTCGCGCATCCAGGTCTCGACGGCCGTGACCGAGAGCTGGCGGGGGCGAAGCGCAAGCGCCGGCCGGGGTGCGGGCGGGGGCATCGGCGCGATCGTCTCAGGTACATCGAGCTTGTCCTGCCAGGCGAGCCATAGACTTGCGTCTTCGCTGATCTCGGCGCGCGCGCCGATCGCGTCGAGCACGATGTCGAGCCGGGTCAGCCAGCGCGACGGCACGCTCGGTGTGCCCTCGTGCTTGCGCGCACGGGTCAGCACGACCTCGGGTGCACAGAAGCATTGGGCAAAATCGTGGGCCGACAGGCCAA
Organism: Alphaproteobacteria bacterium; assembly: GCA_965198325.1. Lineage (GTDB taxonomy): Bacteria > Pseudomonadota > Alphaproteobacteria > UBA828 > JAPUJA01 > CBDAPE01. Next base: position 271,894 of record CBDAPE010000014.1, read on the forward strand.
TCCGGCGCTCGAGCGGAGCGAGGCCGAAGGCCTTGCGCATCGGGTGGCTCATCCACGGGTCGGCCTCGGGTTCGGCGGGCCAGCCGGCCTCGTTGAGCCCGCTCAGGATCATTCGATCGACATGCTGCAGGCGGGCTTCAAGTGGGCCCCAGATAAACAGACGGGACTGGCCGCCGTAGGCGGGGCGGACCACTTCGCCGGCCATCAGGGCGTCGAGCAGCGCGGGATAATCGGTGCCCCGGAGCGGCGCGGTACCTGGCGCGCCGTCGATCAACTCTGCGAACAGCAGAGCGGCAACCTCGCCCGCGTCGCCCGCCCACAGGCGTTCGGATCCACTGTCCTCGTCGCTGGCCGCGAGCGCTTCGGCAAATTCCAGATGGCCGCACAGCAGGGCTTCGAGATCGACCCGCTCCTTCCGGACCAGGTCCTCGAACGGCTCTGCGGCCGCAGCCAGGTTCGCGAGCCAGCGGCTCAGGCCGATTTCCCCCTGGGTCCGGGCGAGCGCGTCGGTCAGGCCCGTAAATCCCGGCCCGGGCCGCGGCCCCCGCAGGATCGCCCGCTCGAGCCGACGCACCTGGCTGCGAAAGGCGGCCGGACTGGTTCCAAGTGCCGCCAGGGGATGCTTGAGCGCGGCGAGCAGGGGAATCGGCGCCGCCCGGCTGGCTGTAAGTTCCGCGGTCAGCCGGAGAAACACGCCCGGTGGCGTGGCGCCGAGCGACCGGCCTGCCGAATCATCGATCGCGATGCCGAAGCGCCCCAGTTCGACGCCGACCCGGCGGGCCAGGTCCCGGTCGATAGTGACCAGGGCGGCCCGCTTGCCCGAGACCTCCAGGGCTTCGCGCAGGAGCAGGGCGATGACCGCCGCTTCTTCCCGGGGACCGGGACAATCGATCCGCAAGAGTCCGGCGACACCGTCGCGAAAATCCGCCACGCTCGCCTCATCCAGAGCCGGACGCGGTAACGGGCGCATTGCTTCCGAGATTAGCCGCACGCGTCCCGGAGGCGGTGCCGCCTCGCCGATCTCCGGCCAGTCGATCACAGCGTCCCGTCCGACATCCAGCCGGTCGAGCAACCGCTTCAGGCCGAATTGCGGGTGGCTCGGCTCCAGGGTCTGCCAGGTTGCATCGTCGAGGTCGCGGTCGAGGCCCGGCAGAATTACCACGCCCTTCGGCAGTTGCGCGACAACCTCGAGCAGATCGGCAGTCGCGGGCACGGTGCCTGTGCTGCCCGCCGCGATGACCGGCGTGTCGGGCGGGCTCTCGCGCCAGCGGCGGGTCAGGCCGTCGAGCAGCGCGTTGCGCCGCGCCGCGGGATCGAGAGCGCCTTCCTCGGCCAGGATCGCCGGCCAGTGTTCGGTGACGATCGCCAGGAAATCGAGCGTGATCTGCCAGTGGGCGGCGTAATCCTCGGGTACGAGGTCGGCAAGGCCGTCGAACGAGAGCCGCTCGGTTTCCACTTGGTCGATCAGCCGAGCCAACGCCTGGGCGAGTCGGGCCGCTTGGTCGGCTGTCAGGGGTTCGTCGGTCGTGCGTTTTTCTCCACGGGCATGGATCAGCCGGGTCAGCAGCAATTGCCGCCGCCGGGACGAAATGGCGGGCGGCAAAGCGGCGTCGACGGGCGCGTCGAACGCGAAGTCATCGTCCTCGACCTCGCCCAGCGGACGCATGGCGGGCAGCAGGAGGGCCGGACGCTCACTCTGGCGCAGAAAGGCCTCGCGCAAGGACCGACAGCCACGCCGGGTGGGCAGCAGGATGGTCGTCTCGGTGAGTGCCAGGGGATCGTCGGGCCGCTCGGCGAGGACGCCGGTGGCCAATTGATCGAGAAACGGGCGTCCCGGGGCGATCGTATAGAGGCGCCCGGGCACGCTCATCCGGTGCGCCGATTGGCGAGGAACCGCTCCGCCTCGGCGACGCCTTCGGGCGTTCCCACATGAAGCCACAGCCCATCATAGACGATCCCGTGGAGCCGGCCGGCGTCCTGGGCTCGATCATAGAGACGGTTGAGAGAGAACGGCCCCTCGGGCGCGCCTTCGAACAGCCTGGGATGGAGCAGCTGAACCCCGGAAAACAGGAACGGTGCGACTTGAGTTTCCAGCCGTCGACAGGCGTTACCCGCTGAATCGAGCATGTAGTCGCCGAACCCTTCGATGTTGCCGGCGCGGACCATCTCGTGAAGCAGCAGCAGCGCATCCATCGCGCCGTCGTCCCAGGCGTGGACGAGACGGGCCAGCGTATTGGACGGACCGTCGAGCCAGAGGATGTCGGAGTTGGCGACGAGGATCGGTCCGTTGCCGAGATTTCCGAGGGCGTTGGCGACACCGCCGCCGGTCTCGAGCAATTTTGGCTCAGGGGAAAGCACGATCGCGATGTCGTCGCGCACCGCAAGGTGGGCCTGCAGCATTGTGGCCATGTGGTGGGTATTGATTACGGCCTGCTCGATGCCCGCCTCGACAAGCCGGTCGAGCGCGTGGTCGATCAGCGCGCGACCGGCCACCTCGATCAGCGGCTTGGGCCGTTCGTCGGTGAGTGGACGCATCCGGGTGCCCCGTCCGGCCGCGAGCAGCATGGCGCCGGTAATGGTCGTGTTCATGGCAGGCGTTCCCGGTGCTTGGGAGGGATCTCCCGGTCGATCCAGGCGCGCATGGGCTCGAGTGCGGGATGGGCGAGGTCGCCTTCGAGAAGGCGCCAGACCCGGGGCAGGTAGTCGAGATAACCGGGTTTGTCGTCGCGCACGCAGAGCCGGCTGAAGATGCCGACGATCTTGCAATTGCGCTGGGCGCCGAGGACGGCGTAGGCCGTGCGGAAGGCGTCGGCGTCAAGCTCCGGCATGGCTGCCAGATAGACCGCAATTCCAGCCTCGACCATGGCAGGCTCGACGTCGCGCCGCGCGTCTTCGAGAAGCGAGACCAAATCGTAGGCGCCGGCGCCAATCAGCGCGTCCTGAAAATCCAGCAGCCCCACCGTGGCAAGCCCGCCGCGCTCGGGCAGCCAGAGCAGGTTGTCGGCATGATAATCGCGCAAGACCAGCACGCACGGTCCGATCTGGGCCAGCGGCAGCAGGGTTCGCCATATCGCATCGTAGGATGTTCGTAACGCCGGATCGGGAGTCGCGTCCCGCTGGCGGGGAATATACCAGTCGACCAGAAGATCGGCCTCCTCGAGCAGCGCCGCCTCGTCGTAGGGTGCAACGCCGGCGGGTGGCGTCTGACGGTGCAGGTCGGCCAGCAGCGCGATGGCAGCGTCATAGAGCTTGGCTTCGTCGGGCGCGCCCGGCCCGGTCAGAACGCGGGTGTATATGGCATCGCCGAGATCCTCCAGCAACAGCAGGCCCGCCGCTTCGTCCGCCGCCAGAATAGCCGGTGCACTGTAGCCCAGAGCGCTCAGGTGACGGGCGATCAGGGCAAACGGGCGGACGTCCTCTTGGGGCGGCGGGGCGTCCATCAGGATTGCGCGGTCCGCACCGCGAGTGAGCCGTTCATAGCGCCGAAACGAGGCGTCGCCCGCGATCGGTGCGCGAACCGCCTCGCTCCAGCCCTCGGTTCCGAGGAAATCCGCGATCTTCTTGGCCCGCTCGGTCATGTCAACGCTGCGTATCCGTCCAGCATGGCGTCGAGCCGATCCGCCCAGCGGCCATGGCCGGTCAGATGGGCGCGGCGGGCGTCGGGCGTCGGCCCCGGCAACAGCTCGACTTCGAGCCAGTCCGGCGGCATCAGGTCACCCAGCCTTACGGGCCACTCGATCAGGCTGATCCCGCCTGCGAATGCGTCCTCGATGGCGAGCTCGATCGCGTCATCGGGTTTGGCGAGTCGGTAGAGATCGAAATGCCACAGGGTGTTGCCATCCAACGGATAGGTCTGGACCAGCGTGAAGGTCGGGCTTGGCACCTCTTCGCCGCCGCCCCGTGCCGCGATCATCGCCCGCGCCACCGCGGTCTTGCCGGCGCCCAGCTCGCCCGCTAGGCCGACCACGTCGCCCGGGACAAGCCGATCGGCAATTACGGCGGCGAACCGCTGAGTTGCGGCGAGGTCTTCGAGCGCGATCTCGCGGCTCGCGACCGTGGGCGGAGAGCGTGTCATCGTTCCGGTCTTGTAGCCCCCTGCGCGCGCGCCATCAAGGCGCAGATGTGCCCGCTCCGGTTTATGGACGGGACGGGGGCGCCATGCTAGGAGAGTGGCCGTCATGGTCGAGCCCGAAACCACCGAAATCGCGATCATCGGCGCGGGCCCCGTCGGGCTGTTCGCCGTGTTCGAGGCGGGCATGCTCGGCCTTTCCTGTCATGTTATCGATGCGCTGGACGAAGCCGGCGGGCAATGCGCGGCGCTTTATCCCGAGAAGCCGATCTACGACATTCCGGCGATCCCCGAGATCGACGCGCTGGGCCTGATCGAGGAACTCCGCCGTCAGATCGAGCCGTTTCATCCGGTCGTCCACCAGGGCCACCGCGTCGAGCGAGTGATAGCGCTGCCCGATGGCGGCTGGCGGCTGGAGAATGACCGGGGGCTTGTGCTCGAGGCCCGCGTCGTGATCGTCTCCGCCGGGGGCGGCGCGTTCGGCCCCAATCGCCCGCCGCTCCCGGGGATCGCCGATTATGAGGGCTCCGGCGTGTTCTATTTCGTCACCCGGCGGGAGGATTTCCGCGACAAGCGCGTCGTCATCGGCGGCGGTGGCGATTCAGCGGTCGATTGGACGATCTCGCTGGCCGAAGTGGCGGCGAGTGTGCAGATCGTCCATCGCCGGCCTAAGTTTCGCGCCGCGCCCGACAGCGTCGCCCGGTTGACGGCGCTGGCCGATGCGGGCGACGTCGAACTCGTGGTGCCCTACCAGCTGGCCGGCGTCGAGGGTCACAACGGCGTCCTCGAGACCGTCGTCGTCGCGACGCTCGACGGCGACGAGCGCTATCTGCCGGCCGATTGTCTGCTGCCGTTCTACGGTCTCTCCATGGAGCTGGGTCCGATCGCCGACTGGGGACTCGAGCTGGACGGCGGCCTGATCACCGTCGATCCGGCCACCTGCCAGACAAGCCGACCGGGCATATTCGCGATCGGCGACATCGCGGCCTATCCCGGCAAGCTCAAGCTCATCCTGTGCGGCTTTTCCGAGGCCGCAATGGCGGCGCACGCCATCTATCCGCTGATCCATCCCGACCAGGCGCTGCATTTCGAATATTCCACGATGAAGGGAAAGCCCGGCGGTTAGAGTAACGTCCGGGCAAGCCATGGCCCGGCAATTGCGAATCCCGCGGCCGCGGACCGCCGCTTATGCGCCGCCCGCGGGCGTGGCGCGCAAACGCTGTTTCGCGTCGGTCCGACGATGCGAAGCGCCAATCACGTCTCGTCTCCGGAAACCAGGCGGATCGGAGAGCCAACGGATTCGCCCTGGGGCGGACGCAGGGGAAAATGACAGGTCACCCGGGTCCCCTTGTCGGGCACGGAATCGAGCTCGATCCGACCGCCATGCAGCTCCACGTAGCTCTTCACCAGCGAGAGTCCGAGGCCGGGCCCCGATCGGCCTCGGCTGCGATGCTCGGCGGTATAGAATTTATCGAAGATTTGGTCGAGGTGGTCAGCGGCAATGCCGATGCCGGTATCCGCGACCCAAAGGGAGACGCCGTGCGCCGCCCGGGTCGCGCCGAGCACGACCTCGTCGTCTCGCGAGGTGAACTTGAGGGCGTTGCTCACCAGGTTGAACAGGACCTGCTTGACGCGCCGCTTGTCCGCTTGGAGCACACCCACCGTCTCGGGGCACTCGACGAGTAAATTGAGGGCTTGCGATCGCGCGCGCTCGGTGAACAGGTTGCTGACGCCTTCCAGCATCTCGCGCACGTCGATCGGCTCGATCTCGAGCACCACATGGCCGGCCTCGATCGAGGCGAGGTCGAGCATGTCGTTGATCAGGGCGAGCAGCTGCTGAGACGATTCGAGAATCCCTTTGGCGTATTCGGCCTGACGCTCGTTGAGCGGCCCGAAGAACTGGTTGGCGAGGATCTCGGTAAAGCCGATCATCGTATTGAGCGGCGTACGCAGTTCGTAGGAAACGTTGGCGATAAACTCCGACTTCAGCCGGTCGGCATGCTCGAGGGCTTCGTTCCGCTCGCGCAGCACGCGTTCGACCTGGATGCTGTCGGTCACGTCGAGATAGGTATTCAGCGTCGCCCCGTCGGGCAACGGGACGGAGGCGAAATCGAGCACCGTGCTGTCCTGTCGCTCGATCCGCTCGGCCTGACGCGAATGGTCGATCGTGCGGCCGATCAGCGTGTCCCGGTAGCTCTCCCAGTCGCCGCCGCCGTCGAGCAGCGCGCGGCTCGCGTCGACGATCTCCGCGATATGGGGCTCGCCCTCGACCATCCCGTCCGGCAGGTTCCAGAGCCGGGCATAGACCGGGTTGGAGAGCTTGAGCCGGCCGTCGCCGCCGAACACGGCGACGCCCTCGTAGAGGTTGTCGATCGTCGCGCGCTGCACCGCGTTCAGCGTGTTGAACGAGCGCTCGAGCGTTAGCCGGTCGGTGACGTCCTCGCTGATGTACATGAGGCCGCCGAAGGGATGGGGCGTGACGATCTCGCGGAGCGCCGTACCGTCGGGCAAATGCAGCAGATCTTCGCGCGGCTCCGTGAGCGAGGTGAACAGCTTACCCTGGTCGCGCTTGAAGGCGGCGAAATCAGCCTGTTCGGTGATCCGCCGGTTTTCGCGCATGGCGTCGATGATCTCGGTGATCGGCGGCTCGCTTTCGAGCCACGCTTCATCGAGCTTGAACATTTTGACGAACGCGCTGTTGAAGTAGATCAACCGGCGATCCGCGGCATAGACCTCGATCGACGTGCCGAGAGTCTCGAGCACCTCGGCGTGTGCCGCGATATGGCGGGCGAGCTCGGTCTGGGCGTCCTCGAGCTCGGTGACGTCGACCGCAAAACCCAGCGTGCCGCCGTCATGGGGCGACGGGGTCTGGGTTATCCTCGAGCAGCCGGCGTGCGCCCCTGATTACGGCGTGGCGCCGGCCGCGTTGGATCTCGCCGCTCGCCCGGGCCTGGCGGGCCAGGGGTGCCGCGCCTTCGGGGGCGTAGACCGGCGCGAGTTCGATATCGGCGGCGACGGCGTCTTCGGGCGTGCTCTCGGTCCAGTCGGCGTAGGTCCGGTTGCGCCAGATCAGCACACCTTCGGCGTCGCGCTGCCAGATCGGGGCGTCGACGGAATCGAGTATCGTGCGCCACAGGGCGATCTCATCGGCGCGTTGGCGAAGTTGCTCGAACTGAGTCTTGATTTCAAGCGCGCGGGCGCTGATGTCGTTAAACCATAGCACGACGCCGCCATCTGCAACGCCCGCGAGTGGCGTGCCGTGAACCTCCGCAATTCGGACGTCCGCCTTGTCCACGACCATGCCCGAGAACGGCGTGCCGTGGCTGCGCAACGCGTCGAGCTCTTCGACCAGGGGGGCGAAATCCGCCGTGGCCAGATGGTCGGCAAGATCGTCGAAGCCCTGAATCGTGGCATCGGGCGCGCCCAAGACGCTCGCCAGGCCCGGACTGACCGCCTCGACCGGCGGCGAGCCTCGCCACACGATTGCACCACCCGGCAGGCTGTCGAGCAGGGCGTCGAGCTCGGCTTCTGCGAGCTCGCGGCCTCGGGCTTCGCTCTCGCGCCGCCCCCGTGCGCACGCCAGCAGGACCGCTGCGGTCAGCACGGCGACGACGCTCAAGCCCGTGATTGCTGCAAGGCTGGCGACGAGGCCGGTTCCGGCCGCGTCCTGGGCTCCGGCAGGCGCGAGGAGGCCCAGCAACGGCCACGCCATCACACCGGCGCACAAACCGGCTCGCCAAGTCCTGGGCTACAATCCGTTCAATCCGTCGACCGTTCGCCTCGCCGACGGCGCCTGCGCCTAATACCGGTAATAATCCGGCTTGAAGGGGCCGTCCGCGCTGATGCCGATATAGTCGGCCTGCGCCCTGGTGAGCGTCGTCAGCTTCACGCCGAGCTTCTCCAGATGAAGCACCGCGACCTTCTCATCGAGCTGCTTGGGGAGAACATAGACCTTGTTGTCATACTTTTCATGATTGTTCCACAGCTCGATCTGGGCCAGCACCTGGTTCGAGAACGAGGTGCTCATGACAAAACTCGGATGGCCCGTCGCACAGCCCAGGTTCACCAGCCGCCCCTTGGCGAGCACGATAATTCGCTTGCCGTCCGGGAATTCCACCTCGTCGACCTGGGGCTTGACTTCTTCCCACTTCATGTTGGCGAGGCCGTTGATCTGGATCTCGCTGTCGAAATGACCGATGTTGCAGACGATCGCACCGTGTTTCATGGCTCGCATATGGTCGACCGTGATCACGTCCATATTTCCTGTCGCGGTGACAAAAATGTCGCCGGCCGCGACGGCCTCGTCCATGGTCGTAACCTCGTAACCCTCCATCGCCGCCTGGAGCGCGCAGATCGGATCGATCTCGGTCACCTTCACCCGGGCGCCCTGTTCGGCCAGGCTCTGGGCGCAGCCTTTGCCCACGTCGCCATAGCCCGCCACGACGCAGACCTTGCCCGCAACCATGACGTCGGTCGCCCGTTTGATGCCGTCGATCAGGCTCTCCCGGCAGCCATAGAGATTGTCGAACTTCGATTTCGTGACCGAGTCGTTGACGTTGAAGGCGGGAACCTTGAGCGAGCCGTCCTTGACCATGTCGTAGAGCCGGTGCACTCCCGTGGTGGTCTCTTCGGACAGGCCGCGGATATCGGCCAGCAACTCGGGATGGCTCTCGTGTGCGACCCGGGTCAGATCGCCGCCGTCGTCGAGAATCATGTTGGGCTTCCAGCCGTCCGGGCCTTCGAGCGTCTGCTCGATGCACCATTCATATTCGTCTTCCGTTTCGCCTTTCCAGGCGAACACGGGAATCCCCGCTGCCGCGATCCCGGCGGCCGCCTGGTCCTGGGTCGAGAAGATGTTGCACGAGCTCCAGCGCACGGTCGCGCCCAGCGCGATCAGGGTTTCGATCAGCACGGCGGTCTGGATTGTCATGTGCAGACAGCCGGCGATACGCGCACCGTCGAGCGGCCTGTCCGTGCCGTATTCCTCGCGCAGGGCCATCAGTCCGGGCATCTCGACCTCGGCCAGGGTGATCTCCTTGCGGCCCCAGTCGGCGAGGCCGATGTCCGCGACCTTGTAATCCGTGAAGTCAGCCATGGTTCTTATCTCCTGGCGGCGTGCGCCCGTTGGTCGTCCTGGTGAAGAGATGGGGTGCGGCGTGTCGAATGAAAACCCGGCGCTCTAATAGCAGGCGGCGGTGATTCCCTCAAGGCCCGGGTTCACGCAACGTGATTTATGGCCGTTTGCGTGAGACGACATAGGATTCGTCGGTAAACCACAGCCCGCCGTGCTTTTGCACGACCTCGCGGGTCGCCTCCAGGTAGCGGCCGTCCGCGAGCACGGGGCCGAGCCGTTCGTCCTCGATCTGGGCGACATAGACCGCCGCGTTCCACGCCGCCATCAGGGTCGAGGTGCCGATCGACGCGTCGACTTCCGAGGGCAGGGTATGCAGGTTGTACCGGAACAGCGAGCGTTTGTTCGACAGGGCCTGATAGTTCAGATCGGGCCCGGATCGTCCGATCTGCTTGCGCAGCGCCTCGAGCATGACTTGGCGCCCCGTCTGAAAAGGGTCCTCGTCGGGCCAAATCCGGTTGATGATTTCCATCCCCGGATCGTTGCCGTAGCCCTGGATCACGATCATGCGCCCGCTCGGAGCGAGCGCTTGGGCGAGCGGGGAGAGAACATTGCGCGCCTTGATCTCGGCGGGCATCCGGGCGCGGTAGGGTTGCGAGGCGATGACCAGATCATAAGCGGCGTTGATGCCGCCCCGATTCGGGATGAAGGATTTCATCGAAAACGCCTGATCTTCGCGATAGATCACCATCACCGAGGGACGCAGATAAATCGGGTTCCCCGTCTTCTTGCTAGCCCGCGAGCGCCAGCCCTCTGAAAGTTGCGGCTGAAGGCCGAGGATCTGCTCGTCGAATTCATGGGACGTGGTGCCCCGGAGTGGCACGTCATACCAGTTCAACGCCGCGTCCGAGGCTGCGTGCACCGGGATCAGCGCGGGCGCTTCGCTGTAATACATGTTGGTGACCACGAACACCGTCTGGGGATGCTCGATGAAGCGATCGGGGAGCTTGTCGAGGCACAGGCGAACGTCCTCGAGGCTGATCTCCTTGCCGACGACGAACATCGGTACCGTCGGAAAACGTGTACGTGGCGCATGACGCGGGTGAGAACCGTGCCATCGCCCACGCCGGCGTCGAACATGGTGAGGGCCGGCGGCGTCGGGTGGAGATGACGAATTTCCTGCCCGATCCGTTCCGCAACGACCGATTTTTCACTGCAGGTTGTGACGAACAGGAGATATTTCTCCCGATTGTCGACGAACCGGAAATGGCGCGTCTGTTTGGGATCCCCGATATCGGTGACAGTCTCGTCGGCCCGTTTCGGACGCCGGGTCTTGCTGGTGGCCATGTCGTCCTCCGGGATTCGGGCGATTTCGCGCCCCCCGACGGCGTCGGGCCCACTCGTCCCGGGGAATATGCACGAGTCTTTATGTGGATCGATCATTGCGGCTGCCGGGGGCTTTGTCCACGACTTCCTCGGGCCGCCACCGGATTCGCGCTAGGTGAATGCGTTGAAGTCGTCGAGCAACGCCGCGATCCGGCCCCGATCCGACTGCTCCATGATGGTCTGGGTGCGTTTTATGGCTTCGGTCATGTCGAGCCCCAGGATACGTTGCTTGACCCGTGGAATGCTGTTCGCCGCCATCGACAGGCTGCGCAGGCCGAGACCCAGGAGCAGGGCCGTGAACCGCGGATCGCCCGCGATCTCGCCGCATAGATTGACCGGAATATCGGCCCGACGTGCGGCTTCCGTGGTGAACTGGATAAGCCGGAGCAGGGCGGGGTGCAACGGGTCGTAGAGCGAGGCGACCTGTTCGTCGCCACGGTCAATCGCAAGCGTGTACATTGTCAGGTCGTTGGTGCCAATCGAGAAAAACTCGCAGACCCTGGCCAGTCCATCGGCCGCCAGTGCCGCCGCGGGGATCTCGATCATGATGCCGATCGGTGGCACCGGGTCGGCGATCGCGATACCCTTGCGGTTGAGCCGCTTGGCGACCGTCTTCATGATTTCCCGCACCCGCTTGACCTCGCCGGGGGTCGTAATCATCGGTAGCAGGATGCGGATCGGCCCGTGAGCGCCGGCGCGCAACATAGCCGCGAGTTGGGTCTCGAGCAGGGGGCGAACCTTAAGCGACAAGCGTATGGCGCGTAGGCCCAGGGCCGGGTTGACGGACGGCGTAACGTGATCGCCGAGCGAATAGGCGAGCTTATCACTACCGACATCGAGGGTTCGGATGGTAACGGTTCGTCCGTCCATGCCTTCGACGATTTGGCGCAGTAGAACGTACTGCTCCTCTTCGCTCGGCGGCTCCTCGCGATTCATGTACATGAATTCGCTCCGCAACAGGCCGATCCCCTCCGCACCCGCATCGCGGGCCATTTCGAACTCGATGGGCAGTTCGAGGTTGCCGAGGAGCGAGATCGCAATACTGTCCCGGGTCTGCGCCGGAACATCCCGCAGGCGCGCAAGCTGACGTCTCTGGCGCTCGTAGTCAGCAAGTTTCTGACGGTACTTGGCCACTGTCTTTGCACTCGGGTCGAGGACGACCCGACCCGAGAGCCCATCGACGATCACGGTCTCGGCGGCGCCCGCCTGCTGGCCGAGGCCTGGAATTCCAAGCACCGCGGGAATGCCGAGCGAGCGGGCAAGAATGGCCGTGTGGCCCTCGGCGCCGCCAAGGGCCGCCGCAAAACCGCCGATCCGCCGGGGATCCATCAGGGCCGTGTCCGCCGGGGTGATTTCTTCCGCGAGGATGATGGTTCCCTTGGGCAGGTTCGAAAACGCCTGATAGGGCGCTTGGGTCAGGTTGCGAACCAGCCGCGAGCTGACTTCGCGCACGTCGTCGACCTTGCCGGCCAGATAGGAATCGCCCATCGCCTCGAAAGCCTGGGAGATTTCCGCGAACTCCGCATAGACCGCGGCTTCGGCGTTGACCCGGGCCGCCGCTATCCGCTCGTCGACGCCGCGGACAAGACGCGAATTCGAGAGCATCTGGAGATGGGCGTCGAGCAGATAGCCGAGCTCCTCTGCGGCGGCGCCGGGCAGGGCGCTCGATTTCGTCCGCAGCGTCTTGATCTGGTTGCGCGATTTTGCAACCGCCCGCGCGAAGCGCTCGCGCTCGTCGGCCACCTTGTTTGCGCGGATCTTGTATTCGGGAATATCGACCAGGCCCCGTTCGACCACGTGCGCGGGGCCGATCGCGATACCCGGCGCGACTCCGTTGCCCTCGAAAACCCGCTCGTTCGTTGCTGGCGGCGCTTCCGTGGCCCGATCAGTCTTCATCGAAGCGGTCCTCGATCAGGCTGACGAGGGCGTCGAGCGCCGCTTGTGCCTCTGGTCCGACGGCGCACAGCTCGATTTCGCTGCCGGGACCGGCCGCGAGCATCATCAGACCGAGAATCGATTCGCCCGAGACCGTCGTTCCGGCTTTCTCGACTTCGATCTCGGCGTCGAATGTCGAAGCCGTCTTGACGAATTTGGCGGCGGCCCGGGCGTGCAGGCCCAGCCGGTTGCCGATCATTACGCGACAGCGCAGCGGCTGGGCGGCATCGGTCCCCGCCTGTGCGGTCGTCATTCGTCGTCGCCTTCGAGCAGGCGGCTTGCGACATTTATGTATTTGCGGCCGGCTTCCTGCGCGCCCGCCACGGCCTCGGGCAAACTTGCCTTGTCCCTGAGCGCGGCAAGCTTTATGAGCATCGGCAGGTTGACTCCCGCAATAACTTCGACGTTCGCCTGCTCCATCACGGAGATAGCGAGATTCGAGGGCGTGCCGCCGAACATGTCGGTGAGCAGGATGACGCCGTCCGTGCCGCCAACTTCTTCGATCGCCTCGAGGATGTCGGCCCGCCGGCGTTCCATATCGTCGTCGACACCGATACAGATCGACCGAATCTTTTTCTGGTGCCCGACAACATGTTCGGTGGCGGCGACGAACTCCTCGGCGAGCCGGCCATGGGTCACCAGCACGAGACCGATCATCATTGTCTCCCTCTAGCCCGCCCCGTCCGGCGGCGGGTCAAGTTCCCGATGGCGCAGGCTCATACGCCAGCCGGATTCACCCAACGCGGCCGCCAGACGTTCGGCCACGACCACGGAGCGATGGCGCCCGCCCGTGCAGCCCAGCGCAATCGTAAGATAGGACTTGCCCTCCCGCTCGTAGGCGGGAAGCAGCTGCTCCAGCATGGCGGCGAGACTATCAAAAAAAGGCGTGAAGGCCGAATCGCCGGTGACGAAGGCATCGACGGTCGGATCCTTCCCGTTTAGGGGCCGCAGGCTCTCCTCGTAATGGGGGTTGGCGAGGAACCGGACGTCGAAGACCAGGTCGGCGTCGCGCGGCAGACCCAGCGGATAGGCGAACGAGCTCACGAAGACGGTAAGACCCGTGCTCGACTCGAGCAGATAGTCGCCGCCCAACAGCCATTTGAGATCGGCGATTGCGAGGCGCGACGTATCGATCGCCCGGTCTGCGCGCGCGCAACCAACCCAGTGCCTCGCGTTCGAGGCGAATGCCGTCGATCACCGGCTGGTCGGCGGCCAGCGGGTGGCGCCGCCGCGTTTCCGTGAAGCGGCGCTGGATAATCTCGTCGTCGCAATCCAGGAAAAGCAGGCGGACAGCAAGCTCAGGGAGGGCAACCAGCGAATCGAACACGGCGCTGAATTGTTCGATATCGAGATAGCGGGTCCGGATATCGATACCGACGGCGAGCGCCTGACGCTCGCCGTCATGCGAGCGCGCGACGCGTTCGAGCAAAGTGAGCGGCAGATTGTCGACGGCCTCGTAGCCGATATCCTCGAGCAGCTTGAGCACGGTCGACTTGCCTGCGCCCGACAGGCCCGTGACGATGACGACCGGGGTCGGGGGCACTGTGTTCATGGCCGGCGCACTGCGAGCCTGACTTTGGCGGGCGCAGAGGACTCGCACGCATGGAGCCGCAGCAGGGGCAGCGAGACACCCTCGAGTTCCGCCGTCAGCGCATCGTCGGGCAGGCGTTCGACGGCGTCCCGATCGACCAGGTCGATGACCAACCCGATACGGGCGGCGTCTGCGGCCGGGTACCGCTTAATGCCCAGCCCGCGTACTTCGAGCAGGCCGCCGAGGGACTCTGGCGCGGAGGCGACCAACCCGCCGTCGACGGCTGTCAGCGCCACGCGGTCGTCAGCGACCAGTTGCGCGCCACCATCGATCAGGCGCAACGCAAGGTCCGATTTGCCGGCGCCGGACGGTCCGCGAAGCAGAACCCCCACGCCGTCGATTTCGACGCAGCTTGCATGGATCGACGCTGTCATGTCGGTGCAGAAGGTGGGCCGCTCGCCGCGCCCTGTCAACGGCATCGGCGGCCAGATGGCGCTTTTGGTCCGGTGAATAATTTGTTTGAATGATCCGATGTTTCGCGCCCCATTCCAGGAAGGAGACGCCGGTGCGGCCCGCGGCCCTGTTCTCAATCGCAATAATTATTCTGGTTTCGGCCATGGCCTCGGCCTCGGAGGTTCGGGCGGCTGAAAATGGCCTCTCGCAGGGTGGATATCTGGTCCGCATCATGGATTGCTCCGGCTGCCATACGCCGGGTGCGCTTCGCGGACAACCCGATCCCACGCGGTTTCTTGGCGGTGGCGATGTCGGCATCCAGATCCCGGGGCTCGGGACATTCTTTGCCCCCAACCTCACCACCGACCGGGCAACGGGTCTGGGCGACTGGAGCGTCGACGAGATTATCCAAGCGGTGCCCGAGGGAGTGCAGCCGGATGGGCGTGAGTTGGCGCCGATCATGCCCTGGCGCTCTTACGCCGTGCTGAACGACGGCGACGCGCGGGCGCTTGCGCTGTACCTGAAGTCTTTGCCAGCCATCGTTTATACCGTGCCCGGACCGTTCGGCCCGGGCGAAACACCCGATGCGCCCTATCTGGCGCCGGTTAATCCCGACTGATCGGGGTCTGGCCCTAGGCCGCGTGGCTGGCGGCGGGTTCAATCAGTAAGGCGTAAAGCGCCTCCGCGTCCGCGGATGCGCGCAATTTTTTGCAGGTCGCCTTGTCGCGGAGCAATCGCGAAATGCGCGCGAGGGCCTTGAGGTGGTCGGCACCGGCGGATTCCGGCGCGAGCAGGAGGAAGATGAGATCGACGGGCTGCTCGTCGATGGCGTCGAAATCGATCGGCGTGTCCAGCCGGGCGAACAGTCCGTAGAGGCGGTCGAGGCCGCCGAGCTTGCCGTGAGGGATCGCGATGCCCTGGCCGACGCCAGTGGTTCCCAGCCGCTCGCGTTCGAGCAAAACGTCGAAAATCTCGCGGTCGTGAAGGCCGTAGGTCTCCGATGCCGCGTGGGCGAGTTCCTGTAAGGCTTGTTTCTTGCTTGTCGCCTTGAGCGCGGGGACGACCCCTTCGAGGCCGATCAGATCCGAAATTTCCATGGATTCTCCCTCACGGTGTGGCGGTGGGCGCTTGGGGGTCGATCCAGCCAATACTGCCGTCCCGGCGCTGATACACCATGTTAAGACCGCCGTGCGCACTGTTTCGGAACATCAATGCCGGCAGGTCGGTCAGGTTCATGTGCATGACCGCCTCACCGACAGTCAACGACTCGATCGCGGTCGTGGTCTCTGCGACGATAACGGGGGCGAGCGTCTCCGGCTCGTCGTCCTCGCGATCGTGAGCTTCTTCCGCCAGGGTGTAAAGATGGGCGGTCAGTTGCGAAGTCGGCGCCCCGCTGCCCTGGTGGTGATTGCGAAGCCGGCGCTTGTAACGGCGGAGCTGCTTCTCCACCCGCTCGGCCGCGGCGTCGAAGCTCGCGTAGATATCATTGTTACGGGCATGGCTCTGGGGCGTGACCCCGGCAATGGCGTGGACGGAGATGGCTGTCTCGAAGCCGCGGCCTTCCCGCGAAAATACCACCTGGGCCTCCATCGCGTCGCCGAAATACTTGCTCACTGCCGCCCTCAGGCGGTCCTTCACATGCTTGCGTAGGGCGTCGCCTACTTGGACCTGCTTGCCCTTGACCAAGACCTGCATGGATGTGCGACGTCTCTCGGTAATGTACTCGATGAGCCGCGACTGATGCGGTTTGCAGACGCGACCGGGCGCGGCGAAGGGCTGGAAAATAGGTCTGTGACGAAACGAAGTCAAGGGCCCCGGAACGGGTCCCGGCTAGGTCATTATGGCCACTCTCTTTTTCTGGCGGCGACGCTCGACGGAAGATGGGATTCGCATCCCTTCGCGATACTTCGCGACCGTTCGGCGCGCGATGTGGATTCCCGCCAGGCGCAGGATTTCCGCCAGCCGGTCGTCGGATAGGGGGCGGTTTGTGTCTTCCGACTCGATGAGCCGGCGAATCCGCTCCCGGACCGCTTCGGCCGCGATTGCATCGCCGCCCGTGGAGCTGCCGAGCGCCGTACTGAAGAAAAATTTGAGCTCGAAGGTCCCCCGGGGAGTCGCCATGTATTTGTTGTTCACGACCCGGCTTACGGTGCTCTCGTGCATCTCGATCGCCTCTGCGATGTCGCGCAGGATGAGGGGCTTGAGGTGCTGCAGGCCGTGGGTCAGGAACGCTTCCTGCTGGCGGATGATCGCCCTGGCGACCTTGACAATGGTATGAGCCCGCTGGTCGAGCGATTTGACCAGCCAGTTAGCCTGGCTCAGGCAGCCGGCGATATAGTCGCGGTCCTGCTTGCTGCAGGCGGTCTTGCGAATCTCGGCGTGATAGTGGCGATCGACGAGCACTTTGGGCAGGGTGTCGTTGTTGAGCTCCACATGCCAGGCTCCGCCGGGATCCTGGCGGAGGAAAACGTCGGGCACGATCGTCTGGGCGATTTCCGCCTCGAAAAGCTGAGCCGGCTTGGGGTTGAGCGCCTTGATCTCGCCGATCATTTCACTCAGGTCCTCGCGGTCGACGCCGCAAAGAGACTCGAGCTTGGCGAAGTCGCCTGCCGCGAGTGCGCCGAGGTTGTCGAGCAAGGCGACCATCGCCGGGTCGAGCCGGTCTCGCTCCGCCAGCTGAAGGGCGAGACAGTCGGCGAGATCGCGGGCGAACAGGCCGGTCGGATCGAAACGCCGCAAGGTGGCGAGAACCGCCTCGATGCGTGCCGGGTCGCAGGCGAGACGAGTTGCGGCGTCGGCGGGGTCATCCGTGTAATAGCCGGAACTGTCAAGCGAATCGATCAAGTGAAGCCCGATTAGGCGGTCGATCGGGTCGGCAATTTCAAGCGTGAGCTGGTCGACCAAATAGCTGCGCAGAGTTTCGGGACGGGTCAACGTCTGTTCGAGCCGGCTGATCCCGTCGTCGGATGCTGCGGCGCTGCCGCTGCGTCCGTCCCAGTCGCCGGGCCCGGCGGCCGCGTGATCGGCCGGGGCGCTTTCGCCGTAATCCTCTGCGTCCGTTTCCCCGTCGTCGTAGCCGGCGGTCTCGGAGTCCGAGTCTGCCGACTGTGCCGTCTCCGATTCGTCGTAGGCAGGTGCGAGCGCGCCCTCGCCCGGACTGGCCAGCAGCAGGTTGTTGCGCAGCTCTTCGGTCACGACGTCAAAGAGTTCGAGATTCGAGAGCGGCAAGAGCTTGATCGACCGTTGGAGCTGGGGCGTCATAACAAGGCCCTGGCCCTGACGGAGTTCGAGACGGTTCCGAAGCGTCATGGCGCCGACCCTAGCGCCCAAATGACTAAAAGCCTGTTAAGGGATAGTCGTGTCTGGCGCAGGTCTACAGGCTGAAGCGCTCGCCGAGATACACCCGGCGGACCTCTTCGTGGCTGACGATGTCGTCGGGCGCGCCCTCCATCAGCACGGTGCCTTCGTGGAGGATGTAGGCCCGGTCGACGATGTCGAGGGTCTCGCGCACGTTGTGGTCGGTGATCAGCACGCCGATGCCCCGGTCCTTGAGGTGGCTGACCAGATCGCGGATATCGGCGACGGCGATCGGGTCGATCCCGGCCAACGGTTCGTCAAGCAGCATGAAGCTTGGTTTCGAAGCGAGCGCCCGGGCGATTTCGACGCGCCGCCGCTCGCCGCCCGAGAGGGCCAGTGCCGGGGTGCGCCGCAGATGGGTGATGGAGAATTCCGCGAGCAGGTCGTCGAGCAGGGCCTCGCGTTTCTCGGCGATCGGTTCCACGACCTCGATCACCGCGCGGACGTTGTTCTCCACGGTCAGGCCCCGGAAGATCGACGCCTCCTGAGGCAAGTACCCGATGCCGAGCCGGGCGCGGCGATACATCGGCAATTCCGTAATGTCGTGACCGTCGAGCGTGATCGTGCCGTAATCGGGCGCGAGCAGCCCGGTCACGCAATAAAAGCAAGTCGTCTTGCCCGCACCGTTGGGGCCGAGCAGTCCAACCACCTCGCCGCGCTGCACCGAGAATCCGACATCGCGCAGGACAGGGCGTTTCCTGAAGCGCTTGCCCAAATTAAGCGCCGCCAAGCCGTCGTTTTCAGCGACGAGGCGGGGCGCACCGGGATCGGGTTCGGGGGTGACGGGGATATCGTCCATGCTTGCTCCGCTCGTCGCGCGGTCCGCGCGTTACTCCGTTGCCTCAGGAACGAAGATGCTCTTCACGCGCTCGCCTTCTCCCGTCGTCCCGGCGGCGCTTTCGACCCGAGAATACCCTGTCTCGAGGTTCATCACCAGATGGTTGCCGTGAATAACGTTCTGGTCGCGCGTCAGCACGACATCCGCGCCGCTCAGGTCGATGATCCCCTGCTCGACGTCATAGACCCCGACATCGCCGTGGGCGGTCTGGTTGGGCGACGAGACGAACACGTTACCCTGGGCGTCGATGCGTGAAATCGTGGTGCCCTCGTCGGTCCCGTCGCTCTCCGTGTAATGCACCACCAGCGTCTCGGCGGAGAGGTTCATTTCGCCTTGGACGGCCAGCACATCGCCCCTGAAAATCGCGATGCTTTTGTCGCGCTGGACTTCGAGGCTGTCCGCCGTCACCTCGATCGGCAGGGACGAATCATGTCCCGTGGCGGTGCTGGTCTGGGCCAGTGCCGGCGTGACCGCGAGCAGCAGGACGGCCAAGCAGAGGCTTGCGCGCCGGCGAGCGAGGCGATCCGGGTGTGCCGCAGTCATGGCCGCGCGCTTTCCTGGTCCGGATAAATGACCAGATGGACCGGTCCGCCGAACAGAATCCGTTCGCCCCTGTCGAGCAACTCGAACCCCACCGCGCTCAAGACCCCGAGCGGACCCTGCCCTTCGACCGGGTCCTCGCCCGACGCACGCCCGAGCGCCAGTTCGATTCGCGCGCGCGCGGTGCGCATCTCGAAACCCGTATCCGAGAAGGCGTTGACCGCACCCTCCAGATCGAGAATCTCGTTGCCGCGAAAATAATCGCCGCGCTCGGCGGTCAACGCGAGCCAGCTGTCGTCCGAAAGAATGATGTCCGCTTTCGGCGCCAGCAACTCGATGAGATCGGCGTCGGCGTTTTCCTGGATCGCCTGATCGGCGACGATCGTGTAGCCCTGATTCTTGGAATCGACCCCGATGTAACGCGCATTCTCCATGGTCAGCGGGCCGGAGTCAGTTGGTTCCGCGGGCGAAAAGCCCAAACGGAAGCCGTCTTCCTTGCCCGAGATCATCGGCCAGATCACGACGATCGCGAGCAGAACGACGGCGATCCCGGGCAACGCGTAGCGCATCAGCCGGGCGAACAGCGAATAGCCCTCGCCAATATCGGTGACCGCCCGGCGGTCCCGGACGTCGATCCCGGCCAGCCGTTCGCGCTTGTTCTCGCCGTCCGCCACCGTACCCGCGCTGCTCACGCCACGCCCGCCCGAAGGCAGTCGTGGATGTGGAGGATGCCGGTCGGTCGGCCAGCCGAATCGACGACGAACAGGGCCGTAATGTTGGCCTCGTTCATCAGCCGCAGCGCCTCGCCCGCTAGCATGCCCTCGGTGACGGTCTTGGGCTCGGGCGTCATGATGTCGCCCGCCGTCTTGCTCAGCAGTCCGTCGTCCATATGTCGGCGCAGGTCGCCGTCTGTGATGACACCCGTAAGTCGGCCTGTGTCGTCGACGATGCCGAGGCAGCCGAAGTGGCGGCTCGTCATGATGATCAGCGCGTCGGTCATTGCGACGTTCGGGGCGACCAGCGGCATCGCCTCACCGCCATGCATGAGTTCGCCCGCTCGGGTCAGCAGACGCCCGAGTTTGCCGCCCGGGTGCAAAATGTGAAAATCGTCGGCCGAAAAGCCCCTGCGCCGAAGGACGCAGATCGCCAACGCGTCGCCCAACGCTAGCATCATGGTCGTCGAGGTGGTCGGCGCCAGGCCCATCGGCCCGGCCTCGGGTGCATCGGGCAGCACGAGCGCGACGTCGGCGGCCTCGACGAGGCTCGATGTCCCGCGCCCCACGATTGCGACGAGCGGGATCGCGAAGCGCCTCGAATAGGCGACGAGATCGGTCAGCTCCTCGGTCTCGCCCGAATTCGACAGCGCGAGCACGGCGTCGCTGGCAGTGATCATGCCGAGATCGCCGTGACTGGCGTCGCCCGGGTGGACGAAGATCGCCGGTGTGCCCGTCGAGGCAAAGGTCGCGGCGATCTTGCGTGCGATCTGACCGCTCTTGCCCATACCGGTCACCACGAGCCGGCCAGTAATCCCGGAGAGAATATCAGTCGCGGCCACGAAGCGCTGGTCGAGGGCGTCGGCGAGCGCGGCGATACCGCCGGCCTCGCAGCGCAACACGTCGCGCGCAGCATCGAGGTCGTCGGCCCGGCGTTCGCGCGCCTCATCGGTGGGTGTTGCCGCGGGGTCAGCCATCGGAGTCCGAAAGATTCCGCGAATTGCAAGTGTGTTCGGATGCTTGTCGGAGTATGTGACGGCACCGGATAAAGGTCAATGAAGGCTCCCGAATTTCTTGCCGGCCGCCGCCCGGCGGCCTCAGTGGGCGAAGATGTCGACATCATCCCAGCCGGCCAGGTCGAGGGCGACCCGGTCCGGCAGGAAGGAAAAGCAGGCGTCCGCCAGGGCGGCCCGGCCTTCCCGGGCGAGCATGGCGTCGAGTTTGTCCTTCAACGCGTGCAGGTGAAGCACGTCCCCGGCGGCATAGGCCATCTGCGCGTCCGTGAGCTCGTCCGCGCCCCAGTCCGACGACTGCTGCTGCTTGGAGAGATCGATGCCGAGCAGCTCCCGGCACAGATCCTTGAGTCCGTGACGGTCCGTAAAGGTGCGGCTGAGCTTGGAGGCGATCTTGGTGCAATAGACCGGCCCGCAATCGACGCCGAGATGCTGCCGCAGCGTGGCCATGTCGAAGCGCGCAAAGTGAAACAGCTTGAGCACGGCCGGATCGGCGAGCAGGGCGATCAGGTTCGGCGCCGCGACGCTGTCCTTGGCGACCTTGACGAGATGGACCGCGCCATCGCCCGCCGAGAGCTGGACCAGGCAGAGCCGGTCGCGCGCGGGGTCGAGCCCCATGGTCTCGGTATCGACCGCGACCATGGGGCCGAGATCGAGCCCGTCCGGCAGGTCGCCGTGGTGAAGATCGATGGTCATCGGCTAATCCGGCTCCGTATCCGGCCGCGCGTCAAGAGTGGTGCCCAGGAGAAGACTCGAACTTCCACGACCTTGCGGCCACTAGATCCTGAATCTAGCGCGTCTACCAATTCCGCCACCTGGGCGTTGCTGGTGCGTGGCTTTGAGTAGTCATCGCAAGCACCGATGTCAACTGCGGAGCGCGCGGGTGCCTGACCTGGGCGCCGCGATGTCAACAAATGCTTGCGGGCCGACGCACCCGACGCTAGACCTTGCGCCATGAAGCAGCGCGTCATCACGGTCTTCGGCGGCTCGGGGTTCATCGGCCGTCATTTGATCCGCCGTCTCGCTCCGACGGGCACCATGATCCGGGTCGCGGTGCGGGATCCAGTGGCGGCGAAATTCCTCAAGCCCGTCGGCGATGTCGGCCAGATCGTGCTGATTCACGCCCACCTGCGCGACCCGGCGACCATCGATCGCGCGGTCGACGGTGCCGACGCGGTGATCAATCTGGTCGGCATCCTGTGGGAACGGCCCCATCTGCGCTTCGAGCGGATTCACGTCAGGGCTGCCGCCGAGATCGCCTGGGCGTGTGCCGCGGCGCAGGTCGGCCGACTGGTC
This sequence comes from Alphaproteobacteria bacterium, assembly GCA_965198325.1. Taxonomy (GTDB): domain Bacteria; phylum Pseudomonadota; class Alphaproteobacteria; order UBA828; family JAPUJA01; genus CBDAPE01. The sequence continues at coordinate 294,096 of CBDAPE010000014.1, forward strand.
CAGATCTCTGCGATCGGTGCCGATCCGGCTTCGGACTCGGCCTATGCCCGGAGCAAGGGCGAAGGTGAGCTCGCGCTCCGCGCAGGATTCGCGCGCGCCACCATCCTGCGGCCCTCTGTCGTGTTCGGGCCGGAGGACGACTTCTTCAACCGGTTCGGCGCACTGGTGCGCCTTGTGCCCGTTCTGCCGGTGTTTTTCGAGGGCCTTCCCAAGGTCGACCTGTTCGCGACCTTCCCCTGGCCCAGCGTCGACTTCAAAGCGGGGCTCAGCCGCATGCAGCCGGTCTATGTGGGCGACGTGGCCGAGGCGATCTGCCGTGTCCTCGACGAGCCCGCAACCGCCGGCCGGACTTACGAGCTCGGCGGGCCGACCATTTACACGATGGCCGAGTTGATGACCTATGTGCTCGAACAGGCCGGCCGGTCGGGATGGCTCGTTCCCGTGCATTACCGGCTCGCCCATCTCATGGGCTTCGCTTTCGAGCAGGCGGTCAAACCGCTGGGTTTCATCGGCAAGTATCCGGCCCCCCTGCTCACGCGCGATCAGGTCAAGCTGCTACGGCTCGACAACATCGTGCACGAGGGTGCCCCGGGCCTCGCCGATCTCGGAATTTCGCCCAGCGCGGTCGAGGCCATTACGCCGGGTTATCTGGACCGATTCCGCCGCGGTCCCCCGCGGCCGCCCGAAAACGCCGCGCAGCGATAAGCCGCTCAGATATAGATCCAGACCAGCAGGCCGACGCCCAACAGCAGCCGGTAGATCACGAACGGTGTGAAACTCAGGCGGTTGACGAACTGCATCAGAAACCAGATCGAGAGCAACGCGATGCCGAACGAAAGCGCGACGCCGATCAGCGCGTCGCTGGCGACCCGGAATTCGCCCGCCTGATGCAGATCCCAGCCCGCGACCGACCCCGCGGCGACGATCACCGGGATCGAGAGCAGCATGGAATAGCGCGCCGCCGCCTGACGCTCGAAGCCCGCAATGCGCGCCGCGGTCATGGTGATGCCTGCCCGGCTGGTCCCGGGAACGACAGCCAGCGCCTGGACGAAACCGATGAAGATCGCCGAGCCGAGGGTCATGTGCTCGATCCGCCGGACCGTGATGCCGAAGCGATCGGCGAGGAAGAGCAGCACGGCGAAGCCGATCGTGGTCGCCGCGATCAGGGTCGGATCGCGCAAGTCGGTGCCGGCGTAAAGATGGACCAGCCCGCCGGCCAGCAGCACGGGCACGGTGCCGATCAGGAGAAAAAACAACAGGCGGCCGCCGGGCCGGCCCCGCCGGGCACCGCGCTTGGGTGGCCGTAAGGGATCGCTCACGATCGACCAGAGGTCCCGCCAGAAATAGATCATCACCGCGCCCAGCGTGCCGACATGCACGGCGACATCCATCTTCAGGGTCTGGTCGGGCCAGTTGGCGACTTGGCTGACCAGGATCAGGTGTCCCGACGAGCTGATCGGCAGGAATTCCGTTATGCCCTGCACGGCCGCCAGAACGACGATTTGAAGTAAGCTCAAATCCCTGCCCTGTAATAGTTTTTCCGCTTATACCACGGTCTGATCGAGGGTCCATACCGGCAATTAGTCCTGAAATAAGACTAATCTTTAGAGTTTTGGCTGGACAAATACAGGTATATCATTGTAATTTTGCTAAAGCGCCAATTTAAGTAAGGAATACTGACCTTTTGATCGTGGCGCCGGGGTGATTCAGCCCTTTTTCATGCTGGTCCCCGGGTCGACACACCGGCGCCGTGCCGTGGCGACCGGCGGCGACTCGAAATTAAGACGCACGACACGAGGCTCGAGCCATGTCCGGAAAAATGCTCAAATTCGTGGATCACGCCCAAGCCATGCCCGGAAAGCGCGAGGCGGCAACCCGGCGTGAGGATTTCGACGAGATCTTCGGTGAATACGAGCCCGATCAAGCCGCCCTGCAGGCAGGTCGCTGTTCCCAGTGCGGCGTGCCGTTCTGCCAGATCCACTGTCCGCTCTCGAACAACATCCCAGACTGGCTGATGCTGACCGCCGAGAGCCGCCTGGAAGAGGCCTATGAGGTGTCTTCCGCGACCAACAACCTGCCGGAGATCTGCGGCCGCATCTGTCCCCACGATCGGCTGTGCGAAGGCAACTGCGTCATCGAGAAGGGGTTCGAATCGGTCACGATCGGTTCGGTCGAGAAATACATCACCGACACGGCCTTCGAGCGGGGCTGGGTCAAGCCGATTGCGCCGCGCGCCGCGCGCCCGGACTCCGTCGGCATTGTCGGCGCGGGCCCGACCGGCTTCGCCGCTGCCGAAGAACTGCGCCGTCTCGGCCTCCAGGTTCATATCTACGACCGTTACGACCGGGCGGGCGGCCTGCTCGTCTACGGCATTCCCAACTTCAAGCTCGAAAAGTGGCTGGTCGAGCGGCGCGCCGATCTCCTCGTCGCCTCGGGCGTCGTCTTTCACCTCGATTTCGAGGTCGGGCGCGACGCCTCGCTCGCCGAGTTGCGCGAGAGGCACGACGCCGTGCTGATCGCGACCGGGGCCTACGCGGAACGCGACATCCAGATCCCAGGTATCGGTCTCGACAACATCGTGCATGCCATGCGCTACCTGACGGCGAGCAACCGCAAGGGACTGGGCGATGCGGTGCCCGAATTCGACGATGGCCGGCTCGATGCGCGCGACAAGCATGTCGCGGTCATCGGCGGCGGCGATACGGCGATGGACTGCGTGCGCACCGCGGTGCGGCAGGGTGCACGCTCGGTGCGCTGTCTCTACCGGCGTGACCGGGTCAACATGCCGGGCTCGCTCCGCGAAGTGAGCCACGCCGAGGAGGAGGGCGTCGAGTTCGTCTGGCTCACCGCGCCCGAGGCGTTCGACGGCAACGGCGCGATATCCTCGGTCCGGACCGCGCGGATTCATCTGGGCGTCGCCGATGCGAGTGGCCGTCAGACCCCGGAGCCAATCCCCGGCTCGTCGTTTACGCTTGAGGCCGACCTGGCCATCAAGGCGCTGGGCTTCGACCCTGAGGACCTGCCCACCCTGTTCGACGCCCCCGACTTGCCGGTCTCCCGCTGGGGCACCGTGCAGATCGACTGGACGACCATGATGACCGGGCTCGACGGCGTGTTCGCGGCGGGCGACATCGTGCGCGGCGCCTCGCTCGTCGTGTGGGCGATCAAGGACGGGCGCGACGCCGCGAAGGGCATCGACACCTACCTTCAGGTCAAGGCGGCAAACCTCGCCATGGCTTCGTGAGCGGGCAGGGCGGGGTGAGCGTTATGACTGATCGCTGGATTCGCGAGGCTGCGCGGCTTGCGGCCGAGGGCCTCTACGATCCCGCATCCGAGCACGCGGCTTGCGGCGTCGGACTGGTCGCCTCGATCGACGGCACGCCGCGCCGCGATGTCGTCGAGGCGGGAATCAACGCGCTGAAAGCCGTCTGGCATCGCGGCGCGGTCGATGCTGACGGCAAGACCGGCGATGGCGCCGGCATCCACGTCCAGATCTCCCAGGCGTTCTTCCGGGACCAGATTGCCGGGATCGGCCACGAGCCTGAGCAAGAGCGCATCGCGGTGGGCATGATCTTCCTGCCCAAGACCGATCTCGCCGCTCAGGAGACCTGCCGCTCGATTGTCGAAACCGAAATTCTGTCGTTTGGCTACGGCATCTACGGCTGGCGCCAGGTGCCCATCGACGCGGCCGTGATCGGCGAAAAAGCCAACGCCAGCCGGCCCGAGATCGAGCAGATAATGGTCGCCAACGACCGTGGCGTTGCGGACGACGATTTCGAGCGCGAGCTCTACCTGATCCGCCGGCGCATCGAGAAGCGGGTGCGCGACGCCCACGTCACGGACTTCTACATCTGTTCGCTGTCCTGCCGTTCGGTGATCTACAAGGGCATGTTTCTAGCCGAACAGCTTACCGCCTTCTATCCCGATCTGCTCGATCCGCGCTTCGAATCGAACTTCGCGATCTTCCACCAGCGCTACTCGACCAATACCTTTCCGACTTGGCGGCTCGCCCAGCCTTTCAGGATGCTGGCGCATAACGGCGAGATCAACACGCTCAAGGGCAACGTGAACTGGATGAAGGCTCACGAGACCCGGATGATCAGCTCCGCCTTCGAGGGCCAGCACGAGACGCTGTTTCCGCTGATCCCACCGGGCGCGTCCGACTCGGAAGCCCTCGATGCGGTGTTCGAGGCGCTTACGCGGGCGGGCCGCGAGGTTCCGCTCACCAAGCTCCTGCTGATCCCCGATTCGTGGTCCCACAAAACGACCATGCCCAGGGCCCATCGGGCGTTCTACGCCTACGCCAACTGTGTCATGGAACCGTGGGACGGCCCCGCCGCGATCGCGGCCACGGACGGTCGGTGGATCGTCGCAGGCATGGACCGCAACGGTCTTCGTCCCATGCGCTACACCATCACCGGCGACGGCCTGCTCCTGGTCGGTTCCGAGACCGGCATGGTGCCCGTCGACGAAACCGAGATCGTCGAAAAAGGCCGCCTCGGGCCCGGCGAGATGGTTGCGGTCGATTTTCGCGACGCGCGGCTCTATCGCGACCGCGAGCTCAAGGACCGGATCGCGGCGGCCCAGCCCTATGGCGAGTGGATCGAGAACATCACCGAGCTCGACAGCCTGATCAAGACCGACGCGCCCGAGCCGGTGCTCTACGCCCGCGACGAGCTGCGCCTTCGCCAGCGGCTGTTCGGTTACACCCTGGAAGGGATGGAAATTCTCCTTCACCCGATGGTCGAGGATGCCAAGGAGCCGGTCGGCTCGATGGGTGACGACACACCGCTCGCCGTGCTCTCCGATCACCTTCGCGGCCTGCATCACTTCTTCCGGCAGAATTTCAGCCAGGTCACCAACCCGCCGATCGACAGTTTGCGTGAGCGCCGGGTGATGAGCCTGAATACCCGGCTGGGCAATCTCGGCAACGTGTTCGACGAGAGCGCGGAACAGACTACCGACCTGTTGCTGCTCGACTCGCCCGTGCTGTCGACCGCCGAGTTCGAGGCGATGCGTGTCTACATGGGCGAGACCGCCGTGTTCATCGACACCATCTTCGAGGTCGAGGGCAGCGCGACTTTGCGCGCCGGGCTCGACCGGATCTGTCGCGAGGCCGAGGACGCCGTGCGGGGGGGCTGCACCCACATCATCCTGAGCGACGAAAATGTCGATGAAAGCCACGCGCCGATTCCCATGATTCTGGCAACGGCGGCCGTGCACAGCCATCTGGTGCGCCAGTCCTTGCGCACCTTCACCTCGCTCAATCTGCGCTCCGGCGAATGTGTCGACGTGCACTATTTCGCGGTGCTCATCGGCGCCGGCGCGACGACGGTCAACGCCTATCTCGCGCAGGAATCGATTGCCGATCGGCACGCCCGGGGCCTGTTCCCCGAGCGCTCGCTCGGTGAGTGCGTACGCCGCTACAAGGAAGCCGTCGATCAGGGGCTGCTCAAGATCCTCTCCAAGATGGGGATCTCGGTGATCAGCTCCTATCGCGGCGCGTTTAATTTCGAGGCGGTCGGATTGAGCCGGGCCATGGTCGCCGAGTTCATGCCGGGCATGCCGACGCGAATCTCCGGCATCGGCACGAGCGGCATCAAGCGCCGGGTGCTCGAGCTCCATCGAGCGGCCCACGCTGAGGGCGCGACGGTGCTGCCCATCGGCGGCCTGTACAAATACCGCAAGCCGGGCGAGGTCCACGCCTTCGACGGTCAGCTGATCCACGTTCTTCAGACTGCCGTCGCAACCGATTCCTACAAGACCTATAAGGCCTATTCCGAGGGCGTGGCGGCGCTGCCGCCGGTCGCCTTGCGCGATCTCCTGGAGTTCAAGCCCGTGGGCCTGCCCCTTCCCCTCGACGAGGTCGAATCGGTGACCGAGATCCGCAAGCACTTCCAGAGCGGCTCGATGTCGCTGGGCGCGCTCTCGCCCGAGGCCCACGAGACGCTCGCCATCGCGATGAACCGGATGGGCGCGTCGTCCTGCTCCGGCGAGGGTGGCGAGGGACCTGAGCGCTTTCACCCGCGGCCCAACGGCGATAACGCGAATTCGGCGATCAAGCAGATCGCCTCGGCACGCTTCGGTGTGACCGCCGAATACCTCACCCACTGCCGCGAGATCGAGATCAAGATCGCGCAAGGGGCCAAGCCCGGCGAAGGCGGCCAGCTACCGGGCTTCAAGGTCACCGGCGAGATTGCACGGCTGCGCCATTCCACGCCCGGCGTTACCCTGATCTCGCCACCGCCCCATCACGACATCTATTCGATCGAGGATCTCGCCCAATTGATCTACGACCTCAAGCAGATCAACCCCCAGGCACGGGTCTGCGTAAAGCTCGTGGCGGAAGCGGGCGTCGGCACCATCGCCGCAGGCGTCGCCAAGGCCAAGGCCGACGTGATCCTGATCTCGGGGCATTCCGGCGGCACCGGCGCCAGCCCCCAGAGCAGCCTCAAATACGCCGGGGTGCCCTGGGAGATGGGCATCTCCGAAGCCAACCAGGTGCTCACGCTCAATCGACTGCGACACCGCGTGTTGCTGCGCACCGACGGCGGCATCAAGACCGGACGCGACGTCGCGATCGCCGCAATGCTCGGGGCCGAGGAATTCGGGGTCGGGACAGCGGCCCTGGTCGCCATGGGCTGTATCCTGGTCCGCCAGTGCCATTCGAACACCTGTCCCGTCGGCGTCTGCACCCAGGACGAGCGGCTGCGGGCGAAGTTCGAAGGCACCCCCGAGAAGGTCGTCAACCTGTTTTCCTTCATCGCCGAAGAGGTCCGCGAGATCCTGGCCGCGCTCGGCGCGCGTTCGCTGAACGAGATCATCGGCCGGAGCGACCTGCTGCACCAGAAGAGCCGGGGCCACGAGGATCTCGACGCCCTCGATCTCAACTCCCTGCTGGCCCAGGCCGACGCGGGCGACGAGCCCCGCTACTGCACCCTCGAAGGCCGCAACGAGGTGCCCGAAACGCTCGACGCCAAGATGATCGAGGATGCCCGCGCGGCGCTCGACGAGGCCGAGAAGATGCAGCTCTCCTATACGGTGCGCAACACGCACCGGGCGGTCGGCGCCAAACTCTCGGCCATGATCACCCGGCGCTACGGCATGACCGGGCTGCAACCCGGTCACATCACCGTGCGGCTCAGGGGTTCGGCGGGGCAATCGTTGGGTGCCTTCGCCGTCCAGGGACTCAAGCTCGAGGTCTTCGGCGATGCCAACGACTATGTCGGCAAAGGGCTCTCGGGCGGTCTTATCGTGGTGCGTCCGACGGTCTCCTCGCCGCTCGTGACGAACCACAACACGATCATCGGCAACACGGTGCTTTACGGCGCCACCGCCGGCAGGCTGTTCGCCGCCGGCCAGGCGGGCGAGCGGTTCGGCGTGCGCAATTCGGGCGCCGAGGCGGTGATCGAGGGCTGCGGTTCGAACGGCTGCGAATATATGACCGGCGGCGTCGCCGTCATCCTCGGGCCCGTCGGCCACAATTTCGCGGCGGGCATGACCGGCGGGATGGCGTTCATCTACGATTCAGACGAGAGCTTCGCGAGCCATGTCAACGACGACACCGTGCTCTACCAGCGCATCGAGGCGGCCTATTGGGAGCGGCTCATGCGCACCCTGGTCGAGGCCCATGTCGACGAGACGGGCTCGCGTTTCGCGGAGAAGTTCCTCAACAACTGGACCCGCAACCTCGAGCAGGTCTGGCAGGTCTGCCCCAAAGAGCTCGCCGATCGCCTCGAGCATCCGCTTTCGGACACGGATGCCGCGCTGAGCGCGTGACCCTCCCGCTAGCCGATCGCGGCGACGGTCTGGACCTCGATGATGAACTCCTCTTTCACCAGCCGGTCGACCATGAGCAGCGTATTCGGCGGATAGACTCCGCCCGGAAATAATTTGGGAAATTCGCGCAGGCGGTACGCCATCAGCTTCGGAATGTCGCGGCTGTTCACGAGATAAGTCGTGAACTGCACGATATTGGAGAAGCCCGCGCCGGCGGATTCGAGCGCGGTGCCCAGGTTGGCGAACACCTGATCCGCCTGGGCGTCGAAATCGTTCACGCCCACCACGTTGCCGTCCGGGTCGGCCGAAAGCATGCCGGCGATGAACAGAAACTCCGTGGCCTTGACCCGGGTGACGTGAGTGTACTGGCCGAGCGGCGCGCCCAGCGCGGCGGGGTTGTAGATATTGATCTCGAGGCTCATGGCAGGCTCCTTGGTGGCTTTGGGGCGTTATCCAAACATGTCGAAGGCGATGGCGAGAAGGCTCTCGGGGCGTTCAGCGGCCGGCCCGTGGCCGCACGCTGCGAGCGCGTGAAGGTCGGCCTGGGGCAGGGCGTCGGCCAGCACCGCGGCGGTCTTCTCGATGGGAAACGCTGCGTCCGAGCGGCCGTGCACAATCGCGACCGCGCACGTGACCCGCGCGAGCTCTTCGGCAGTTAGGACCGTGGGCGCGATCAGCGCGGCCTTGTCGCCTGCGAACATGGCCTCGAAATAGGCCCGGTAGTCGTCGGCATTCAGAACCGTAAGGCGGTCTTCGAGCATGGCGTCGGTCACGAACGAGCTGTCATAGAACAGAACGTCGAGCGAGCGGCGCAAGCTGGCCAAATCGGCCGGGAAGGTCCACGGCGTCTCCAGATCGGCGTTGGCCCCGATCGGGGTCCCCATGGCGCCGGTCAGCAGCAGCTTGGCGACATCGGAATGTTGGCCGGCGAGGCGCATCGCCAGGGTCGCCGAGATCGAGTGGCCGACGATGCCTTTCGGTCCCTCGGGCAAGCTCGCGAGCACGGCGTCCGCCTGCTTGAGCCAGAGCGCGTAGTCGAAATAGGGCGCGGCGGTCTTGCGGCCCGAAGCGCCGAAGCCGATCAGATCGGTGCCGAAGACGTGATAGCGGCGGGCCAGGGGCTCGAGAACCCGGCCGAAATTGACCGGCACGCAGGTCCCGGGTCCGGCGCCGTGCATCAACAGGATCGGAAAGCCCGCGCCCGCCTCGTAGATTCGTGCGGTTACGCCGTCGACTTCGATGTCCCGCTCGGTCAGCTCCATGTTGCCTCCCTTGCCGGCGGCTCTCTTTCGGGCCGGTCCGGTCACGATCCTACGGCTTTGCCGGATACCAGTAGTCGGGCTCGCCAAGCGGGATGTCGGTGGGCCAGTTCCAAATTTCGAAGGTCGTGCCCGTCGCGTCGAGGGTGTCAAAATAGTTGACCCGCACGCCATTCCAAAACAGCTCCTGGATGGGTGCAAACCCTCGGGCGATGAAGTCCTCGCGCGCCGCCTCGAAGCCGAGGTCCGAATAGGCGAACGCGGCGTGTTGCATGCCCTCGCCGTGTCGTTCGAGGAAATCCCGGTAGACCGTGGGCCCATCGAGGGGCTGGATGATTTCCCACATCAGATCACCCACCCAGGCCAGCGCCAGGCGCATGGAAAACGCCGTCCGGACACCGCGAATTCTGGTCTCGGTCATCGCCGGCGCCTTTGCGTCCTGTACCCACCAGGGCCCGATCCCCAGCCGGTCGGCGTAGTCGCGCACCCGGGCATCGAGATCGCCGGTCACGACGCAGATTTGCAGGGTGGCGTCGAGAAAGCTGTTGCCGAGAGTCGTGCGCCAGTAGTCGTCGGGTGTCATGATCGTCGTCTCCGCTTCGGGTTCGGCGCCTCCGGCTTTGCTTGTGGGAAGCCATAACCCACGTTAAACTTAACATAATCTGTAGCGATCGAGGGCGTGGTACGCGTCGGGAGTAGTGTGGCCGCCGCCTTTGGGATTCCAGTAGGAGGACTTCGCGATGGCCATAGCCGTGCCGCCGAAATATCAGACCGTCAAGCCGATCGCCGAGGACGCCCAGAACAGTCCGACCCTGCCGGGCACCTACTATTACGATCCAGGTATCTTCGAGCAGGAAAAGAAGAAAATCTTTTACAAGAACTGGCTGTTCGCCTGCCATACCTCCCAGGTTGCCGAGCCCGGCCAGTATGTCTCGACGACGCTGGTCGATCAGGACATCATCGTGGTGCGCGGCCAGGACAAGAAGCTCCGCGCCTTCTTCAACGTCTGCCCCCACCGGGGCTCGCATCTCTGCGAGACCGGGGCGGGTAAGAAGAAGACCTTCGTCTGTCCCTATCACAACTGGACCTTCGATACGAAAGGCGCGCTCAAGGATCCCAATGGCGCAGACCTGATGCCCCATTTCGATCCCAAGGATTACAGCCTGACCGAAATGCGCGTCGAGGAGTTCGGCACCCACATGGTGTTCGTGAATTTCAGCCCTGAAGGGCCCTCGCTCGAGAGCATGGCGGGCGGCATCGTCGACGAGTTCCGCGAGGCGGTGCCGGGCTACGACGATCTGGTGCTCACGGCCTGCGATCCCTTCGATCTCGAGGCCAACTGGAAGATCGCGATCGGCAATTTCGCCGAATGCTACCACTGCCCCTTCGCGCACCCCGCGTTCATGGGCTCGAACTCGTCGCTGTTCGCGACCGAAGCATGGGAGAACAAGACGTCCGAGTATTACTCCAGCCACGTCGTCTTCAACGCCCGGCCCAAGAACCGCGCCTACGGCTTCGATCTCGAGAAAGCCGAAATGGTCAACGGCTATATCTGGGCGCTGTGGCCCAACACGTTGTTCATGGCCTGGCCGCCGTCGAGCAACTTCATCGTCTTCAAGGTCGATCCCAAGGGACCCGAGCACACCTTCGAATCGCTCGACTACTACTTCAAGAACGATCCGCCGACCAAGAAGGAGGTCGAAGTCGTCAAGTACCATTCGGACGTGGTGAACGAGCAGGACATCAAGGTCATCCTGGGTGCCCAGCGGGGCGCGCACTCGCTGGGCTACGGCCAGGGTCGCTACGTCGTCGACGACTACAACAGCTGGCGGTCCGAGCACGGCATCCATCACTTCGAGAAGATGATCTGGGACGCGCTCCACGATCAGGACTAGGCGCGGACCCCCGGGTCCGCTGCCGTGAACGGGTTTGAGAAACACGAGCGGCGATAGCTTGATTTGAGCCGCTTGAGGCCGCGACTGCGGCCCGCTATAACTGTGGCGCCCCCGCGCCAGCACGCGCGGCGAATGAGCGCGTCGGGTAAAACGGACCGGCGGGCTTCAGGCCCGCTGCCATGAGCGATAAAGAGGGAGGTATCCATGCGTTGGCATATCCGCTGTGGCAAGTTGTTCACGGGCCTCACAGACGACGCGGTGGCCGATCAGACCATCGTCGTCGAAGGCTCGGCGATCAGCCATGTTGGGCCGACCGGCGAGACGCCTGAGCCCATCCCCGGCGACGAGATCGTCGATCATTCCGGTCACGTCGTCATGCCGGGGCTGATCGACATTCACGTCCACCTCTCCTACGGCAACGCGAAATCCGAGGAAGACATCGACCTCTTTTCGCCGGTGGAGTTCCGCGCGCTGCGCGGTCTCGAGGCGGCCCAGCGGGTGCTCCTGGCCGGCTACACGGCGCTGGCCGATCCCGCGACGACCGGGCTGGTCACGCCCTCGATCCGCGATGCCATCGACGCCGGCCTGTTTCCGGGACCCCGGATTACCGCGTCGGGCAAGCAGCTCACCAATCGCCAGGGCCTGTCCGACTGGTATCCCTCCTGGATCGGCGTGCCCGAAACCTCGATCGGCGAGCTCGCGCGCAACGCCGAAGAGGGGATCGCGGCGATCCGCCTGCAGGTCAAGAACGGCGTCGATTTCATCAAGATCGCGATGGACGGCGATTCCATGAACCCGTCGACCGACGTCCTGGTCTCGGGCTACAACCAGGAGGAAACCACGGCCATGATCGGCGAGGCCCACCGGCTGGGCAAGAAGGTGGTGGTCCACGCCCGCGGCGCCGAAGCGGTGAAATATTCCGCCCGCGCGGGGGTCGACGTCATCCTGCACGCCTCCTGGATGGACGCCGAGGGGCTCGACGCGGTGCTCGAGAACGATTGCGCGATCTGCCCCACCCTCAGCCTGGTGGTCAACGACATCGAGTTCACCCGCCCGGGCGATGGCTGTTATCCGGGCTTTCCCGACGCCCATAAACGCGAGCTGGAGGCGGCGCAGAAGAGCCTGACTGCGGCGAAGCAAGCTGGTGTGACCTTCCTCGCCGGCTCCGACGCGGGCTTCGCGGTCACGCCCTATGGCGAATGGCACGCCCGCGAGCTCGAGCACATGACCCGCTATCTGGGCCTGTCGAACGCCGAAGCCCTCAAGGCCACGACCGTGAACAACGCGGGCTTCGTCCGCGAAGGCGCGGCCATCGGCGCCATCGAGGCGGGCCGCGAGGCCGATATCCTGTGCTTCGACGGCGACCCGCTGGCCGACATTGCGGTGCTCCAGGACCGCTCGCGAATCGCCGAGATCTTCCTCGCGGGCGAGCCGGTCACGGCTGCGATCAACGAGAACGCACGCCGCCTGCGCTCGGAGTTCTCCTACACCATGTGGGCGGACGTCTACACCCAGGCCAAGGTCGCCGAAGTCGGTCTCGCCGACGGGCGAACGTTCGGCCGTCCCCGGGAGGCCGCCGAATAGGCCGCCGCGCTTAGTTCAGCGGTGCGAAGGGTCCGTCGCCGCGCACCGCGTGGGCGATCATCCTGTGGAAATGCGCCGTGCCCCCGTCCCAGAAGGGCGCGAACCGGCCGCCGTCATAGGCGGCGCTTTGGCGCCCCAGCTGCATCCGGGCGCAGACGTCCTCGTCCTCGGCGTTGAGCTTGCCCCATTCGGCCGCAACCTCGTCGCGGGCGCCGGCGTAGGCCGCCTCGTGGGCGGCATCGCCCACATAGTAGAACCAGATGTTCATGACGCAGCGGTCGGGTGCCACCGGGTCGAAAGTCACGAACTGGGCGTTGCTCGGATACACGTTGAGCGCCGTATTGGGAAACAGCGCGATATAGGTCATCAGGTTCTTCTTGTCCGGCGCCAGATCGGGCTGATCGGGCAGCCCGGGCGCGTTGCTCTCCGGCGTGATTCCGTGGCCCTCCGTGGCCAGGGGATAGAAGTTGATCAGGTGGCGGCCCTCGATCTGCATCGCCTGGCGATAGTTGTGGTCCATCATCTGGTGCAGGGCGGGGTGAACCGCGTAGACGTGGTAGTAGTCGCAATAGTTCTCCACTGCGAGCTTCCAGTTGCTGGCGAACTCGTATGATTCGTGGCGATCGCAGCGGAACGAGCCGATGTTGTAGCCCTCGAAGCGCGTGAGCGCCGGCCCCAGATAGTCCTCGAAGTCGGGCGCTTGACCGTCGATATTGACGAACACCCAGTCGTGCCAGACATGGCTGCGCACGGAAAACAGGCAAGCGTCGCCACCACCCGCCTCGCCCGCGTCGTGCTTGTTCAGTCCGTGATAGTGGGGCCGGCCCCGCAAGGCCCCGTCGAGTTCATAGGCCCAGCGGTGATAGACGCAGGTCAGCGCCCTAACCCCGCTCACAGGCTCGGCCAGCAGTCGCGCGCCCCGGTGCAGGCAGACATTGTGGAATACCCGGACCTGCCGGTCCTTGCCGCACACCAGGATCAGCGGATGGCCCGCCACTTCGACGGGCCGAGCGTCGCCGACCTGGGAAATCTCCTCCGCCCGCCCGGCGAAAACCCAGCCCCGGGGGAACAGATGCTTCTTTTCGAGATCGTGGAACGCTTCGCTAGTAAACGCCTGATTGGGCAGGCCGCGCACCGTCTCGGTCGGTCCATCGAGCTTGGCCAGCACGTTGTCCGAAACGGCCGCTTGCGCCGCTTTCCATTGGGCCGCCTGGGTCGTGTCGGTCATGGCAACGCCTCGGTTGGGTCCGGGGTCGCGACCCTAGCGCGTTCGATGGGGCTCTGCAACGCAACCCACCGGCCGGCGGGACAACGACCGGATAGGAGGGGCGGAGGGAGGTTCGCTGGGGGTTTATCCGGCCGTTGGTCGTCTGGTTTCCTGCTCCTTAGGCGGTTGCGAGAGGCGAGCCGCCGCGGGCGAGGTCGAACTGCGCGGGATTGGCGCCCCGGTCGGTATCGCTGCTGGGGTTGTAGCCGCGATCGAGGTCCTGGCCGACGGTGCTCTTGGCGACATCCATCTGGGCCGGGTTGTAGCCCCGGTCGGTATCGCTGTTGGGATTGTAACCGCGATCGAGGTCCTGGCCGACTGTGCTCCGGGTCGTGACCATCTCGGCGGGGTTCCAGCCCCGGTCGATATCGATGGCGGGCGCGTAGCCGCGGGCGATCTGCTCGTGGGCGGGCATCGAGGCGGCGTCGGCGTTGGTGAGGGTCTTGGCCTGGGCGCTGCTGATGCTGACGATGCCGACGATGATCCCGCCGGCGATGAGGGTCGTGGCCATCAAGGCGACGGCGGCACCGGTGGAAACGACGACGGCGTTGACGATCTGGTTCAGGGGGATGATATGGGTCATGGGTCTGGCTCCTTGGGTCACGGGTTTAAAAAATAGTTGAACTCGAACTTTCCGGTCTGTTGCATCTTGCGGGTCGCCCCGCGTTTTCATGACCCCAGTTCTACGCGGCCCCCGTGAGACCGGCGTGAGAGCGGGCGTGAAAAAACCGCGCAAAATCGGTCGTCAGACGTAAAAAAACGGAAAAAGCGGGTTTTTTCCCTTCAACAGCAGAGAAATCGCATTTATTTCGAATGAAATTCGGGAGGGTCTGGTGAAACCGGAGCGCCCCCGTTGTCTCTCGGCAAATCTGCAGTCGAATACGATACGGAGCAGGGTTCTTCTCGCGTCTGATTTCCTTGGTTCAACGCGGTGACGAGCGTAATCGAGGCGGTTTATCTCCACGTCGAACCGAGAGACCCGCGCAAAAAAACCGGCCTCCCGGGTGAAGGGAAGGCCGGTAAAGCCGGTCGGATGCTGGGTGCGGAGGGAGGGGCCGCTGGAGGGGAGACGTCCGATCGGGGTCTGGATCGTGGTTTACGCGAATGTCTTCGGCGAGCCGCCGCGGGCGACGTCGAACTGGGCGGGATTGGCGCCCCGCTCGGTGTCCGGCGTATAGCCGCGGTCAACGTCCTGGCCGTGGGTGCTCCGCGCGGTCACCGGCTCGGCAGGGTTCCAGCCCCGGTCGATGTCGATGCCCGGCGTGTAGCCGCGCTCGATCTGCTCATGGGCGGGTGCCTTGGCCGTGTCGTCGTGGCTCGGGGTTTTGGCTTCTACGCGGCTCACGGAAACCGCCATGGCGGCGCCGGCGATGGTGGCGACGGCGATGGTCTTGATGATCTTGGTCATGGGTCTGGCTCCTTGGACTTCGTGGTTTCAAAGAAAAACGGTTGTTCTCGAAAATTCCTGTCCTCGCGTCTCTGGCGGGTCATCCCCGCGTTCCGATGGCTCCAGTTCTACCCAACCCCCGTGATGCCGGTGTGAGAGGGCCGTGAAAAAACAGGTGATTCGGTGGTTCGACCGTAAAAAAGACGGTAAAAAGGGTCGAATACTCGTCGCTGGGGAAAAAAAGAACGGGGATATGGGGACCTTGAACATCACGCTCCTCGACGGTGTCGAGGCGCGAGACAGCGCTGGTGCGCCGATCGATCTTCCGGGCAAGAAGGCCGCCGCCCTCTTGGCGATCCTGGCGCTCAACCCCGGTCGGGCCTATGCCCGCGAATCCCTCGTCGGGTTGTTGTGGAGCGACCGGGCCGACAGCCAGGCACGGGCCAGCCTGCGTCAGGTTCTCGCGGCGCTGCGCAAGGCCCTGGCGGGTCTCGATCCCTCGCCGCTTCGCGCCGACGGCGACGTTCTCTCGCTCGATGCCGACGGGGTTTCCGTCGATGCCGTGGAATTCCAGGCCGCCGTCTCGGAAGGCTCTCTCGAAGGCCTGAGCCGCGCTGTCGCGCTCTACGGGCGCGACCTTCTGAGCGGGTTGACCGTGCGCGATGCTGCGTTCGAGGACTGGCTGGATGGCGAGCGGGCGCGCCTGCATACGCTGGCGCTCGACGGTCTTGCCAAGCTGGTCAACCTTCACGCGGCATCGGGCGATCTCGAGTCGGCAATCGAGATGGCACGGCGCCTGATCGCGCTCGATTCCCTGCGCGAGGAAGCCCATCGCAGCCTGATACATTTTCTGGCCCAGCCCGGCGATCGGGCCGGTGCGCTCAAGCAGTTCGAAATCTGCCGTTCCGTGCTGATGAAGGAGTTGGGTGTCGATCCCGATGCCGAGACGAAAGCGCTCGCGGCGGCGATCCGCGACGGCGAGGTCGTAGCGCCCCTGTCCCCGTCGGCGGACATCGGCGAGACGTCGCCGGAGACGGAGGAGAGCGCGGCGGCGCCGGCCGCCACGCTCCGCGCGATCGCCGTGCTGCCCTTCAAAAACCTTGCGGGCGATGCGGCGTCCGAAAGCTTTGTCGACAGCTTCACCGAAGAAGTCATCCTCGGGCTTTCGCGGTTTCGCTATCAGCCGGTGATCGCAAGCCAGTCGGTCTTCGCCTACAAGGGCAAGGCCGTGAACGTCCAGGAGGTCGCCCGGGCCTTGGGCGCGGGTTTCGTCGTCGAGGGAACGGTTCGCTCGGAAGGCGACCGGCTTCGGGTCTCCACCCAGCTCGTTGCCGCCACCGACGGCCATCAGGTCTGGAGCCAGAGCTACGAGCGGTCAGCCGACGACCTGTTCGCGACACGAGACGCGATCGCGACCCAGATCGTCGCCGAGCTGGGCACCCTCGATATGGGCCAGCTCTCCCGCGCTATGCTGCACCAGGCCCGCCACCGGAGCGCCGAAACCCGCAGCGCTCACGACTACATGCTCCTGGCGTTGGAAAAACAGGATCGCTTTACCCGCGATGAAAACGAAGTATCGAAAGACTTGGTCGAAAAGGCGCTCGAAATCGATCCCGATTACGCTATGCCGATCGGAAATTACGGCTGGAATTTCCTGAACGAGTGGATGTTCGGCTGGGGCGACGACTTCGAGGCCTCACGCAAGCGCGCAATCGAGCTTGCGGGCAGATCCCTCGCACTCGAGCCGTCCAACCCGGACATCCACTGGACCCGGGCGGCCATCGCCCTGAACGCGGAATTCGACTTCGATCTGGCGGAGGCCGAATTTCGCCGGGCCCTGGATCTCAACCCCAACTCGGCCGATATTATGGCCGATTGGGGCGGAACCCTGGCCTATCTGGGCCAGCCCCAGGAAGCGCGAGAGATCGTCTTGAGGGCGATGGCGCTCAATCCGGTACACCCCGACTGGTACAAGGAGTGTCTGGGCATTGTCGCCTTCAGCCTGGGCGAGGACAAAGAGGTCGTCGAGGCGTTCAGGCGGCTGACCGAAGCCGGCCCCTACAGCTTGATCTTTCTCGCCGCCGCCTACGCCCGACTGGGTCAGACCAAGGCCGCACGTGAGATTGTTGCCCGCCTGCGAGGAGCCTACCCCGACCTCGCGCTCGATCACTGGGTGAATCGCCAGCCCTACAAAAACGAGGCCGACAGGGCGCTTCTGCGCGACGTCCTGGGCAAGATCTGAGACGATCAATCCGTCGCCTCGGCCGACCAGCCGGCACCCTCCGCAGGTCGACCGCCGGCCGCGCCGACCGAAAAACTGTCGATCGCCGTATTGCCGTTCAGAAATCAAACCGGCGATTCCGGACAGGAGGCGTTTGTCGATGCCCTGACCGACGAAATAATCGACAGTCTGACCTGCTTCCGGCATCAGACCGTGGCACCGAGCGGTGCGGTTTTCGCCTTCAAGGACCAGTCGGCCACGGTCGAGGCGGTCGCGCGCGAGCTCGCCGTCGGCTACGTTCTCGAAGGCACGGTCCGCGAAACGGGCCCACGCCTCCGGGTCGCGGTTCAGCTCATCGAAGGGAGCGAAGGCCGCCAGGTGTGGAGCGAACGCTACGAGCGGGCTGCGGATGACCCGGACGCTGCACGCCGCGACATCGTTCGCGGCATAGCCAGCGAGGCCGGAACCCTCGATTTCGGCTGGGTTTCCCGCGCTATCCTGGAGACGGCCCGGCGCAAGCCAGCTGCCGAACGCGATGCCCATGATTGGTTGCTGCTGGCGATTGAGTATCAGAATCGCTTGACGCGCGAAGGTATCGTCCGCTCGAAGGAATTGACCGAGAACGCCCTCGAACTCGACCCCGATTACGCCATTGCGCTCGACAACCACACCTGGGACTACCTCTACGAGTGGAAATTCGGCTGGAGTGCCGATTCTGTTGCATCCCGCGAGCGGGCCTTCGAGCTGTCCCAAAGGGCGCTTGATCTCGATCCGGAAAGCCCTGACCTCCACTGGACCATGGCATCGGTCTATCTCCACGCGCGAGGCGATTTCGATGCGGCGGAAGCCGAGTACCAGAAGGCGCTCTCGCTGAACCCGAATGCGGCGGACATCCTCGCCAACTGGGGTGGCGATCTGCCCTATTTGGGCCGTGCGGCCGAGGGGGTCGAGGCCGTACGCAAGGCAATCGATCTCAACCCGATTCACCCCGGCTGGTATGAATGGTGTTTCGGGTCCGCTGCCTACACGGCACGGCAATATGGCGATGCCGTCCATGCGCTCGAAAATGCGACGGAAGCGGGGGCGCTGGCGGATATCTACCTCGCTGCCAGCTACGCGCAGCTCGGCCGTGTCGAGGAGGCACAGGCCGTCGCGGCACGGGTTCGGGCGGATCACCCGGAGCAATCGGTCGATGACTGGGTGAGCCGCTGTCCCTTCAAACTCGATGCAGACCGCGAGCATTTGCGGGACGGCATGAACAAGGCGTGGGACGCAGTGACCGAGCACCGCGCCGCGCCGCAGGCCGGTCACCCGAAGCCGTCAGAGCACCAACAGGGCAAACCGTCGGTTGCCGTCTTGCCGTTCAAGAACCAGACCGGCGACGACGGTCAGGCCGATTTTGTCGACAGCTTTACCGACGAAATCATAGATGGCCTGTCGCGTTTCCGTTCTCACGCGGTCGTCGCCAGCCGCTCGGCCTTCGCCTACAAAGATAAAGCCCTGACCGTTCAAGAGATTGGGCGCGAGCTCGGTGCACGCTACGTCGTCGAGGGAACCGTGCGCCGGGAAGATGGGCGCCTCAAGGTCACCGCCCGGCTCGTCGATGCGGAAAGCGGTGAGCAGGTGTGGAGCAAGGCCTTCGATCGGGCGGCCGACGACGGCTTCGTCGCGCGCGATGAGATTACGCGCTTCATTGCCGGCGAACTGGGAACCCTCGACAAGGGTCCGTTATCCCGCGCGATGGTCGACGACGCGCGGCGCAAGTCCGACTCCTCCCGCACCGCCCATGATTACTACATGCTCGCCATCGACGAGCAGAGCCACATTACGCTGGAGGGGATCGCGCGCTCGATCGCATTTGCCGAGAAAGCGCTCGCGCTCGATCCGGGTGATGCGGTCACCATGGGAACGCTTGCCTGGAACCATCTCTACGGCTGGGTCTTCGGTTGGACCGAATCACCCGAAAAAACCGCTGCGCGCGGGATCGAGCTCGCCAGGCAGGCGCTCGCGCTCGATCCGGCCAATGCTAATCTCCACTGGACCATGGCGGGCGTGCATCTGCATCTGCGGCAGGATCACGCGGCCGCGGAAGCCGAATACATGCGGGCCCTGTCCATCAACCCCGACGCCGCCGACATTCTGGCCGATTGGGGCGGCGATCTGATCTTCTTCGGCCGGGCGGAAGAGGGCATCGAGATCGTTCGCAGGGCGATGGTGCTGAACCCGGTCCATCCCGGCTGGTACGAATGGTGTCTGGGCGCTGCGCTTTATTCGGCGCGGCGCTACGAAGAGGCCATCCCGGAATTGGAGGGGGCCGTCGATGCCGGTCCCGCGGCGACGATGGTGCTGGCTGCAAGCTATGCACAGTTGGGGCGGCTCGACGAGGCGCGCCCGCTAGCCGCACGGATCCGTGCGGATTTCCCGGGCTAGAGGGTTGCCGACTGGGTCTCGCGGCGGCCCTACCTGCTCGAATCCGACCGTGAACATTTCCGCGAGGGATTGCAGAAGGCTTGGGGCGAGGAAGATGCGGCGCCTGCAGCGGCCGAGACGGTTCGCGAAGCACCGGTTCCCGCGTCCGCGATCATTGTCCCGAGCCCGGCGACCGGCGCGGAGCGGCCATCGATCGCGGTCCTGCCATTCAAGAACGTCAGCGGCGATTCGGACGAGGACTATTTCTCCGACGGCATCACCGAGGACATCACCAACGAGCTGTCCAAATTCCGCTCGCTGTTCGTGATCTCCAGCCAGTCGGCGTTTGCCTACAAGGACCGGTCCGTCGATCTTCAGGAGGTGGGCCGCGAGCTCGGTGTCGGCTATGTCGTCGAGGGCAGTGTGCGGCGCGCCGGCGAACGGGTGCGCATTGCGGCCCAACTCGCCGAGACCGGATCGCGCAACCAGTTCTGGTCGGAACGCTACGACCGCAATCTCGCGGACGTCTTTGCGGTCCAGGACGAGGTCGCCCAGTCGATCGTCTCGACGGTGGCCCGGCGGCTGCGGCTGGCGGGCGAGGAAAAGGCCCAGCGCAAGCACCCGGCCAATTTGCAGGCTTACGAATATGTGCTGCGCGCCAACGAACCCTACAGCGCTTATACGCCGCAGATGAATGAAGATACACGGGCGCTCTACGAAAAGGCGTTGGAGATCGACCCGACTTACGCCCAGGCCTGTGCCTATCTCGCCGTCACCCATCTCTACGATCGGGAATTTTCCTGGGTGCCGCCCGACGCCAAACCACTCGAGACGGGTTTCGAATATGCCGCGCGCTCGGTTGCGCTGGACGAGGCCGACGCCGAGACCCAGTCGGCGCTCGCCTATGCCTGCCTGCATGCCCGCCAGTTCGACTGGGCGGGGTTTCATTTCGACCAGGCGCAGCAGCTCAATCCCAACGACGCCATCGTCCACGGCTTGAAGGGCATGTACCAGATCTTCCGGGGCCAGTGGGCCGAGGCGATCGAGACCATTATGCGCTCGCGCCGGCTCAATCCGCTGGCGCCCGACTGGGATTACTGGAATCTCGGTATCGCCTATTTCGGTCTGCGCGATTACGCCCAGGCGGCCGCCATGTTCAATCGCATGGCGAACCGGCCGTCCGAGCTTTACGCTTAGCTCGCCGCCTGCTACGCCAGGATGGGGCGGGACGAGGAGGCGCGGGGTCACATGACCGAGTTCCATCGGCTCATGCCGCTCGATCTGCCCGGTTATCCGGGCACGGACCGCGAGGGCTGGCTGGCCTATTTCGACCACTCCTTCCCCTACGAACATCCCGAACATCTGGACGAGCTGATGGAGGCGCTCGACAAGGCAGGATTGTGCGCGCCCTAGCGCGAGCCGGTCTCGTGCCCGAGGGGTGCCGCGCCCGGCCTTTTTTATAGCGGGTAGATATCGGCCATCCGGCTCGACGCTCCTTGAGCTTTGTGGGGGTCCGCCGCGTACCGGATGGCCGAATAAGGAGAGGCCGGATTCGCGGGAGTCGTTAAGATATGATCCGCGGTGCGCTCTCACACTGCAACACCGGACCATCATTTCCCCTCTCGGGGCGCTCGGGCCAGGTCCTATCCTGGCCTTTTGCGTTGATGGCCACCGCGATGCGTCGCGGCTATGACAAATCTACACCTTGTGGTTTCACCCCGTCAATGCACAGGATGTGTCGCCGTCAACGTAATAGGGTAATTCCCTTTTTTATAGCGGGTAGATATCGGCCATCCGGCTCGACGCTCCGGGGTCCGCCGCGTACCATGCGGCCCTCCGCTATTCGCGTTGGAACGTGTCCTTGCCCGAGCCCGCCCGCTTTTCGATATCGTTGTGCCGTGTCGAGCGCTGGCTCGTCGTCCTGCTTGCCGTCTCGACGTTACTCGCAATCGCAGCACTTCTGATCCATCGGGTCTGGGACGAGGAGTTCGCCTACGGCTTCGTGCCCCAGTTCGGCCATGAGTTCGAGGAGAACATCCAGACCTAGTACGCCGCTCTCCTGTTGCTCTCCTCTTCGCTTACGCTCTTCGCCATCGCCCGGCACGCCGGCTCGCCGGCGCGGCTTATCCGGGACGGTGGTTCGCGCTCGGAGTGATCTTCTTCTATATGTCGGTCGACGAGGCGGCGGTGCTCCACGAGTTGCTCAACGACGTGTGGCTCGAGGGCTATCTGGTGAGCGGAA
This sequence comes from Alphaproteobacteria bacterium, assembly GCA_965198325.1. Classification (GTDB taxonomy): domain Bacteria; phylum Pseudomonadota; class Alphaproteobacteria; order UBA828; family JAPUJA01; genus CBDAPE01. Next base: position 316,139 of record CBDAPE010000014.1, read on the forward strand.
TCTTCTACTTCATGTGGATCTTTCCCGCCGCCCTGCTGGTCGCCATCTTCCTCGCCCTCTACTGGCGGTTTTTCCTGGCGCTGCCCGCCGGCATCCGGATGCGGGTGGCGCTGGCTGGCCTGCTCTATGTCGGGGGTGCGCTCGGCACCGAGGTGCCGCTGGGGTTTTGGGCGGCCCGCCACGGCGATTCGAACCTCGTCTACGGAATCGTTCAGACCTGTCAGGAAAGCTTTGAGCTCGCGGGCGCATCGCTGTTCTTCGCGACCCTGCTCCGCCATCTGGCCGGCGGTGCCGAGCGGCTGGCAGTCAGCGTCGGCGGGGACGGACCGTCGAGCCCGACCGCCTGAAGCGGCGCGGGTCTAAGCCGCCGCGATGGATCGCAGCACGTAGTTCAGGATCCCGCCGTGGCGGTAGTAGGCGGCCTCGTCGGCGGTGTCGATCCGGCACAACAGGTCGACGCTCTCGCTCGAGCCGTCCGCGCGCACGATTTGGCAGGGAACACTCATCCCCGGGGTTACCCCGTCGGCCAAGCCGCCGAGATCGATCGTCTCGCTGCCGTCGAGGGCCAGGCTTTGGCGGTTCACGCCGTCGGGGAATTGCAGGGGCAGGACGCCCATACCGACCAGGTTCGAGCGGTGGATACGCTCGAAGCTTTCGACGATCACGGCGTGCACGCCGAGCAGCCGGGTCCCCTTCGCAGCCCAGTCCCGCGAGCTGCCCGAGCCGTACTCCTTGCCCGCGACGACGACGAGCGGTACGCCCGCCTCGCGGTAGGCCATCGCGGCGTCGAAGATCGGCATTTCGGTGCCGTCGGGCATGAAGCGGGTCACGCCGCCCTCGGTACCCGGCGCCATCTCGTTGCGTAAGCGCACATTTGCGAAGGTGCCGCGCATCATGATTTCGTGATTCCCCCGGCGCGAGCCGTAGGAGTTGAAGTCTGCCCGCTCGATGCCGCGCTCGATCAAATAGGCGTCAGCGGGACTGTCCGCCTTGATCGCGCCCGCGGGCGAGATGTGGTCGGTGGTGATCGAATCGCCCAGGATGGCAAGCGGCCGGGCGCCCCGAATGTCGCCGGACGCCTCGGGCTCGGGCCCCATACCCTCGAAATAGGGCGGATTCTTGACATAGGTGCTGTCGTCGACCCAATCGTAGGTCAGCCCGCTCGCCGTCTCGATCCCCTGCCACGCGGCATCGCCCGAGAAGACGTCGGCATATTGCTTCTGAAACATCGCCGGACTGAGGGCTGCGCCCAGCGTCTCGCGGACCTCCCCGTTCGACGGCCAGATATCGCGCAAATAGACCGGGCTGCCGCTCTCGTCCGTGCCCAGCGCCTCACGGGTCAGATCGGCGCCGAGAGACCCGGCGATGGCATAGGCGACAACGAGAGGCGGCGAGGCGAGGTAGCTGGCTTTCACGAAGGCGCTGATCCGGCCCTCGAAGTTGCGGTTTCCCGAGAGCACGGCGCCCACCACGAGGCCACCCTCCTCGATCGCCTTCTCGATGGCTGCGGACAGGGGGCCGGAATTGCCGATGCAGGTGGTACAGCCATAACCCACGAGATTGAAGCCCAGCGCGTCTAGATCGCCGCTGAGTCCGGCCGCGTCGAGATAGTCGGTGACCACCTTGGAGCCCGGCGCAAGCGATGTCTTCACCCAGGGCTTCACGGCGAGACCCTTCGCCCGCGCCTTGCGCGCAAGAAGCCCGGCGGCGAGCATGACGGTGGGGTTTGACGTGTTGGTGCAACTGGTGATCGCCGCGATCACGACGTCGCCCTCGCCCAGATCGTAAGCTTCGCCCTCGACGGCCGCGCGCGAGCCGCGCCAGTCGGTCGGTTTCGCGAAGCCGTTGGTCATCGCCGCGTCGAACGCGCTCGCCGCGGTCGACAGCGCGACCCGGTCTTGCGGCCGCTTCGGCCCCGCGAGACTGGGCTCGACCGTCGAGATGTCGAGCTCGAGCCGATCCGTAAACACCGGATCGGGGGTCTCGGCGTCGCGCCACAGGCCTTGCGTCCTGGCATAGGCCTCGACCAGGGCGATCCGCTCGGGGTCGCGTCCGGTGAAGTCGAGATAGGCGATGGTCTCCGCATCGATCGGGAAGAAACCGCAGGTCGCGCCGTATTCGGGCGCCATGTTCGCAACCGTCGCGCGGTCGGCGAGCGACAGCGCATCGAGTGCCGGTCCGTAGAATTCGACGAACTTGCCGACCACGCCCCTGGCGCGGAGCATCTCGACCACGGTCAGAACGAGGTCGGTCGCCGTTGCGCCTTCGGCGAGCTGGCCGGTCAGCTTGAAGCCAATGACCTCTGGAATCAGCATGGAGACGGGCTGGCCGAGCATCGCGGCCTCGGCCTCGATGCCGCCCACGCCCCAGCCCAGAACGGCCAGGCCGTTGACCATCGTGGTGTGACTGTCGGTGCCGACCAGGGTATCGGGATAGGCGACGGTCGAGCCGTCGGTCGCCTTGGTCCAGACGACCTGGGCCAGATATTCGAGGTTGACCTGATGGCAGATGCCCGTGCCAGGCGGCACGACCCGGAAATTCTCGAAGCCCGACTGACCCCAGCGCAGGAAGGCGTAGCGCTCGCCGTTGCGCGCCATCTCGATCTCGACGTTTTTCTGAAACGCGCCGGCATTGCCGAACGCATCGACCTGGACCGAATGGTCGATCACAAGATCGACCGGGGCCAGCGGGTTGATCCGGTTCGGGTCGCCGCCCAGTGCGGTCATCGCGTCGCGCATTGCCGCCAGGTCGACCACCGCGGGCACGCCCGTGAAATCCTGCATCAGGACCCGCGCCGGGCGGTAGGCGATTTCGGTCGCGGAGCGGCGCTGGGCGAGCCAACCCGCAATCGCCGCGATGTCGCTCGTGGTCACGCTTTGGCCGTCTTCGTGGCGCAGTAGATTCTCGAGCAGGACCTTGAGCGAGAAGGGCAGCCGCGAGATGTCGCCCAATCCGGCCTGCTCGGCCTCGGGCAGGCTGTAATAGACATAATCGGTGCCGCCGACGGAAAGCGACTGGCGGGCATTGAAGCTGTTCATCGCGCTCACGACATCGTCTCCTTGTTCTGGCGTCCTTCGCCCGGCTGGCGGCCCTGACGGCACGTCCTGGGTCGGTCGGGACCCGCTGCCGGCGAGGATGGCGGACGAAGGTTGCTAAATCGTGACCCGTTCCACCCGCTCATGACCCGGCGGGGCGATCAGGGTAATTTTACTTCGCCGCGTGCGAAACTGCCAGTGCTGGGCTATCAATCGGTACGGTGCGGGGGCGTGGCCGGGGAGGAGAGGTCGAGCGGTGGACGGTGAGGCGGCAGAGTCTCTGTTCGTGGGATGCGGGCTCGACTGCGCGCGCGGCGGGCGCGCCGTGTTCGCGGGTCTCGACTTCGCGCTCGGCCCCGGGGCGGCGCTGGTTCTGCGCGGGCCCAACGGCTCGGGCAAGTCGAGCCTGCTCCGGATCCTCGCCGGCCTGCTCCGGCCCACGGGCGGCACACTCGAATGGCAAGGAGGTCCGATCCGCGAAGAGCCGGAGTTGCACTGCGCGCGGCTTCACTATGTGGGTCATCCCGACGCGTTGAAAGCCGTCCTTACGGTCACAGAAAACGTCGCGTTCTGGACCGGTCTGAGGGGTCCGACCATGGGCGTCGGGTCTGCTCTCGACCGGCTGCGCCTGAGCGATCTCGCGGATGTGCCGGCACGTTATCTGTCGGCGGGGCAACGCCGTCGTGCCAACATCGCCCGCTTGCTGGCGAGCCCGGCGGCGCTGTGGCTGCTCGACGAACCCACCGTGACGCTCGACGACGCCTCGGTGGACGCCCTGGTTGCGGCCATCGAGGATCATCGAGCGGGCGGCGGGCTCGTGGTCGTCGCGACCCACGGCGTGCTCGCCCTCGAAGGCGCGCAAACCCTGGAGATGGCGGATTTCACGGCGCCCGAACCGGAGGTCCCGTGAGCCGATTCCTGCTCCTCGTCGGCCACGACATCCGGCTCACGGTTCGCGGCGGAATCGGCAGCCTGGTGGCGCTGATCTTTTTCGTCGTCACGGTTGCGCTCTTCCCGCTCGGGGTCGGCCCCGAACTCGCGGTGCTCGAGCGGATCGCGGCGGGGGTCGTCTGGGTCGCCGCCCTGCTCGCGGCCATGCTCTCCATGGAGCGGCTGTTCCAGGCGGACTACGAAGATGGCGGCCTCGAACTGTTGGCGCTTTCGCCCCTGCCGCTCGAACTGGTCGTGCTCGCGAAATGCCTCGCCCATTGGCTGACCACGGCGTTACCGCTGATTATCGTGGCACCCCTGCTCTCGCTGCTCGTCAACATGAGTACCGATGGTCTGCTCATGTTGCTTCTCGCGATGGCGCTCGGAACACCCACCTTGAGCCTGATCGGCGGCGTCGGCGCGGCCCTCGTGGTGGGAGCACGCCGCGGCGGAATATTGCTCGCCCTGCTCGTCCTGCCGCTCTATGTTCCTATCCTGATTTTCGGCGTCGGTGCCGTCGAGGGGGCGATCGGCGGTTACGGCAGTACCGCCCCGCTCCTGATCCTGGGCGGCCTGCTTCTCGGCGCCCTCGTGCTCACCCCCTGGGCCGGCGCGGCGGCGCTCCGGCTCGCGCTGAAATAATCATGGCCGACCGCTCGACCAAATATCTCCACTGGCTCGCAAACCCGGCGCGCTTCCTGCGCTTTGCCCGGGCGGTGTTCCCGTGGTGCGCCGGCGTTGCCGCCGCCTCGCTCGCGGCCGGGCTGGTGCTCGGTCTCTACGTCGCGCCGACGGACTATCAGATGGGCGAGGCCTACCGCATAATATTCGTCCATGTGCCGGCGGCCTGGATGGCGATGGCGGCTTATGCGGTGATCGCCGTGATGAGCGCAATGTCGCTGATATGGAAGCATCCGCTCGCCGACCTGATCGCAAAGGGCAGCGCACCGGTGGGCGCCGCGTTCGCCCTGATCTGCCTGGTCACCGGCTCGCTCTGGGGCAAGCCGATGTGGGGCACCTGGTGGGTGTGGGACGCCCGGCTCACCTCGATGCTGATCCTGTTCTTTCTCTATCTCGGCCATATCGCGCTGACCAACGCATTCGACGACCCCCAGCGGGGCGCCAAGGCGGGCGCGATCCTGGCGCTGGTCGGGGTGATCAACCTGCCGATCATCAAGTTCTCGGTCGACTGGTGGAACACGCTCCATCAGCCGGCCACCATCAGCAAACTCGACGCGCCGTCGATCGATCCGTCGATGCTGCCGGCACTCCTGCTCATGGCCCTGGGCTTTTCCGCATTCTATTTCACGGTACTCCTCATGCGGGTCAAGACCGAGATCCTCGCGCGCAAGATCCGAACCCTGCGCATGGCCCAGACCGGGCGGTAGTTCGGGGCGCCTCTCTCGGACCTTGTACCCGCCGACGCTGGAGCGGACAATTGGATCATGGCCAAGGACGCGATACGGACTTCGAGCCCGCCGGCTGCAGTGCCGGGCGAAGTCCTGCCGACCGGTGAATTGCGCCGGGGCGTCGACTATCCGGACTGGGCTGCGACACGCGCATCCGCGGCACGAGCGGCGGTCGCCGGGATTGTCGCCGCGACGGGCGAGGTCGCGGACTGGTCGGATTGCGGCGAAACGGCGGATCGCCTGCGAGCGGTAATTTTGCGGAGTTACGGGCACCGGGGGCGCGCGCCTGACCTCGATGAGCTGGCCCGGAATTCGGGATTATCGGGCATGAACCTGGAGAGCGGGCTGCGGGAACTGGTGGGGCGGGATATGATCGTCCGCGACGATGAAAGTGGCGACGTAACGGGCGCCTACCCTTTTACCGATGCCGAGACGGGCCATCGTATAAGGATTGGGGATCGAACCGTGAACGCGATGTGCGCGGTGGGCGCCTTGGGCGTAGCGACCATGCTTGGCGAGGACGCGACGATCCACTCGAGCTGTGCGGTTTGCGATCGCGCCGTCCGTATCGAGACGGCATCGCGGGGTGAGACGATTTCCGCGGCCGAGCCTGCCGGGATTCACATTTGGGCAGGTCTTCCCTATGACGGCCAGGCGGCGCGCTCTTTGTGCTGGGCCATCGTGTTCGTCTGGTCGGCCGGACACCTCGAAGCGTGGCAAGAGCGCGACGCGGCAATGCCGGGCGTTGCGCTCGACCTGGATGAAGCGCTTCAGGCTGGGCGGGCGCTATTCGGTCCCCTGCTCCGCGGCCTGCCGGACTGACGGCGATGGCAGGCTTCGAAACCGTCTCGATCCTGACCGGCCCGGAATGCGGACATGCGGCCCATGAGACCATTCCGACGGGTGCCTGCCGGTTCTTCTACGACTGCGCGGGTTGCGGCGCGGTTCTCAAGCCCAGGTCGGGCGATTGCTGTGTCTTCTGCTCGTTCGGCAGCGTGCCCTGTCCGCCGGTGCGCACGCTTGACCGGTCCAGCGGTTTCTCTCACTGTGGCCGCCTCGCGTCGCGTGCCGTGCCGCAGAATTCTATAGGGAGAGACAGGTGTCGAAGGTCATCGAAAAGAAATCGATATCCGCGAAGCTCGCGCAGGACATGGTCGTTGCCGCCGCCGCCGAAGCCGAAAAGATCGGCGTTCCCATGGCGATCTCGATCTGCGACGAGGCGGGCCATCCCAAGGCCTTCCTGCGCATGGACGGCGCCGCGCTGCTGGTGGTCGGGGTGGCGATCAAGAAGGCGCGCATGGCGGTGGCGGGCGAAGAGCCGACCGATTTCTGGCCCGGCTATATCGAAGAGCATGAACCGGAGCTGGCGCTGTCGATTGCCCATGTCGAGGACATGATAGTGATCGGCGGCGGCTTTCCGATCATGGTCGACGACCAGATGATCGGCGCCATCGGGGTCTCGAGCGGCCTCGTGGCCGAAGACATTCAATGCGCCAAGGCCGCGCTGGCACTGCTCGATTGAATCCACGGCAGGTATCGACCGGGGCGGTTCCGCCGATCGCCCTCGCCGCGCGCGAGCGGGTCCGGGCGGACGGCGACCAGACCGCACTGATTCGCGCCCCGTTGGCCCGTTGACCGGCTGTGACCGCCATCACGCCCGCGCGGGGTCTGTTTGGGCAGACTGTGCGCCGGTAGAACCCCATGATGCGGCAACTGAATATCATAGCCGTTTTGATCGGCGCACTGCTCGCTCTCGCGATCGCACCCAGGCCAGGGTGGGCGGGCGAAACGACGGCGAGCCTGGCACAAGAACTGGTCAGCGTCATGGGAATGACCATGACCGTCTCGGGTTTTCAAGTGACGGTTTCCGAAGACCTCACCGGCCCGGTCGATCCCGCGTTACCCGATCCGGATCAACGGGCTACGGCACTGGCGCAGGCGCTGCTGGCGGACGAGCTGGCACCCCTGTTCGACGAAACAGGCACAATGGTCGAGACCGTGCTGGCCGGGAACTTCACGGCCGACGAGCTCACCGTTCTGCTCGCCTTCTATCGGTCCGAGACCGGGCGAAAGACGATTACCGTGATCCCGGCGATCTGGGAGGCCATGGCCGAGGGCTTCCAGCGGCGCCTTCCCGCCATCGGCCAGTCGATCCTGACCCGGGTCCTCGAACAGATGCGCGCCGAGGGTTATCCGCTCCCTTGATCGCCCTGGTTTCTCCGCCATGTGGTACCTTACCCGGCTTGGCTGAACGCCGCGTCGGCGCCGGCCCGGGCTGGACCTCGGTCCCGGCCCGGTCTATATCGCTTTCTGACGCTGCGCTGGCGATTTCTTAACCCAGGTCGGGAGACCAGCGTGACCTTCTCCGAATTCCTCGCGATGGGCGGTTATGCCGCCTATGTCTGGCCGTCCTTCGGCATCGCGCTGGTCGTGATGCTCGTCGTGCTGCTGGTCAGCCGGCGTTCGTTCAAGGCCCGCGAGGAGACCCTCGAAGCCTTGGAGGCCGACCGCCGCACGCGCCTCGGCACCGGCAGCGAGGGAGGCGCCTCGTGAAGCGCAAGCACCGCCGCCTGATCTACGTCGTCGGCGGCTTGGCGGTGCTCGGGATCGCGGCGGGGCTCGTCATCAGCGCGTTCGACGAAAATCTCGTTTTCTTCTACAGCCCGACCGAGATTGCCGGGAAGGTGAAGGGGCCCGAACAGCGGGTCCGGCTGGGCGGCCTGGTCGAGATGGACAGCGTCGAGAAAAGCGCTGACGGACTCACGGTCAGCTTTCTCGTGACTGATTTGAACGCCGCTGTGCCGGTCACGTTCACCGGCCTGCTGCCCGACCTGTTTCGTGAGGGCCAGGGGGTGGTCTGCGAGGGCCGTCTGCGTGCCGACGGTGTGTTCGAAGCCTCGAACGTGCTCGCCAAGCATGACGAGAACTACATGCCGCCGGAAGTCGCCGAAGCGCTCAAGGCGTCCGGCCAGTGGCAAGGCACGGAAGGCGCGAACCCGTGATTGCGGAAATCGGCCATTACGCGCTCATTCTCGCGCTGGTGCTCGCGATCGTTCAGGGCACCGTGCCCCTGATCGGGGCCCAGCGGGACGAACTCCCCTGGATGGCCGTTGCGCGCCCGGCCGCCGCCGCCCAGTTCCTGTTCATCTCGACGGCGTTTGCGTGCCTGATGTACGCCTACGTGGTTTCGGATTTTTCGCTCGAAAACGTCGCGCGCAATTCCAACTCGGCCAAGCCGCTGCTCTACAAGTTCACCGGCGTGTGGGGCAACCATGAGGGATCGCTAGTGCTCTGGGTCTGGATTCTCGCGCTCTATGGCGGGCTCGTCGCCTTGTTCGGGGGCAATCTGCCGCCGGGCTTGCGCGCCCGGGTGCTCTCGATCCAGGGTCTGATCGGCATCGGCTTCCTGCTCTTCGTGCTGCTGATCTCGAATCCGTTCCTCCGCCTCGACCCGGCGCCGATCGACGGCAACGATCTCAACCCGCTGCTTCAGGACCCTGGTCTCGCCTTCCACCCGCCGTTCCTCTATTTCGGCTATGTGGGCTTCTCGATGGCCTTTGCGTTTGCCATTGCCGGGCTGATCGAAGGCCGGGTCGACGCCGCCTGGGCCCGCTGGGTGCGGCCGTGGACCCTGCTCGCCTGGTCGTCGCTGACGCTGGGCATCACGCTGGGCAGCTGGTGGGCCTATTACGAGCTCGGTTGGGGCGGCTTCTGGTTCTGGGACCCGGTGGAAAACGCCTCTTTCATGCCCTGGCTCGCGGGCACGGCGCTGCTGCACTCGGCAATCGTCTGCGAGAAGCGGGGCGCACTCAAGAGCTGGACCATCCTGCTCGCGATCATCGCCTTCTCGCTCTCCCTGATGGGCACCTTCCTGGTGCGCTCGGGCGTGCTCACCTCGGTGCATACGTTTGCCTCCGACCCGACGCGCGGGGTTTACATCCTGGGCTTCCTCGTCATCGTGATCGGCGGCTCGCTGACGCTCTACGGGTTGCGCGCGCTGGGTCTGAAGGGAGGCGGCCTGTTCGCGCCGATCTCGCGCGAGGGCGGCCTGCTGCTCAACAACCTGCTGCTCTCGATTGCCTGCATGACGGTGCTGCTGGGTACGCTCTATCCGGTACTGCTCGATGTCGTGGGCGGCGGCAAGGTCTCGGTCGGGCCCCCCTTCTTCGAGATGACGTTCATCCCGCTGATCCTTCCGCTGCTGATCGTCGCCGGGGTGGGTCCCCTGCTGGCGTGGAAGCGGGCTGACCTGCTGGGCGTGCTGGGTCGGTTGAAATTCGCCTTCCTGGCAGCGCTCGCCGTGATGATCGCGGTGATCGCCATTCACTCCTTCTCGGATGCCATGGCGGCCTTGGGACTGGGCGTTGCGACCTGGCTGTTCGCAGGCGTGCTCACGGAGCTGGCCGAGCGGCTCAAGCTGTTCCGGGCGCCGCTGGCGGAAAGCATCGCCCGCGCCCGGGCGTTGCCGCGCCAGGCGTGGGGCATGAGCCTCGCGCACGGCGGGGTCGCCGTGGTGGTCACCGGAATCGTCGCAACCTCGGCCTGGCGGACCGAAGGTATCCAGAACATGCGTCCCGGCGACACGGTCGAGGTCGCAGGTTACGAGTTTACCCTGGAGGCCGTCGACCTCGTCGAGGGACCGAACTATGCCGCGGAGCGCGGCCAGGTTCTGATCAGCCGCGAAGGACGGGCGATCGCCACGGTCTACCCCGAAAAGCGGCGCTATTTCGTAACCGGCCAGGACACCACCGAGGCGGCGATCCATACCACCGTGCTGGCCGACCTCTACACCGTGCTCGGCGATCCCGACGGGACCGGCGGCTACGCCACGCGGATCTACCACAATCCGCTGGTGCCGTGGATCTGGCTGGGCGTCCTGATCATGGTGACCGGCGGCGCGGTCTCGCTCAGCGATCGGCGTCACCGGGTCGGAGCACCGGCTCGGCGCGCGCGCAGGGCGGCCCGGGCCCAGACACAGGAAAGCTGAGCCGATGACGGAGATCGATCGCGACCCGGCGACGCCGGTAACCGATATGGAGCCAGCCGACGGCCAGGGCCGCTCGACCTCGCGCCGGCTCAAGTTCCTGATCCCGGCTTTCGTGTTCGTCGGTATTGCGGTGGGTCTGGGTCTGGGGCTGACCAAGGACCCCAGCCGGGTGCCCTCGGCGCTGATCGACAAACCCGTGCCCGGGTTCGCGTTGGAGCCGGTGCAGGGCCGCGACCTGGGTCTGGCCAGCGACGATCTCAAGGCGGGTGAGCTGTCACTGGTCAACGTGTTCGCATCCTGGTGCGGGCCCTGCCGGGCGGAACATCCGCTCCTCATGAAACTCGCCGAGGATGGGACCGTGACGATCCACGGCATCAACTACAAGGATCGCCCTGATGACGCCGAGGTCTGGCTTGCGCAGCTGGGTGATCCGTACACCCGGACCGGCGCCGATCTCGACGGGCGGGTCGGCATCGACTGGGGAGTCTACGGCGTGCCCGAAACCTTCGTCATCGATCGGACCGGGCGAATTCGTTACAAGCATGTCGGTGTGCTGACCCCTGCGGATCTCGAAGAGACGATCCTGCCCCTGCTGGTGCGGCTCGGCTCGTGATCGCGCGGCTTCTTGCGGCCCCCCTGCTGGGCCTGCTCCTGAGCCTTCCCGCAGTCGCGTTCGACGTGGAAGAAACCCTCGACGACCCCGCGCTCGAAGCACGCGCGCTCGACATCGGCGAGGAGCTGCGCTGCCTGGTCTGCCAGAACCAGTCGATCGGGGATTCGAACGCCGATCTCGCCAAAGATCTGCGCCGCCTCGTGCGCGAACGCCTGGCGGCGGGCGACTCGGACGAAGAAATCATCGCCTTCATGACCGAACGCTACGGCGATTATGTCCTGCTCAAGCCGCCCGTGAAGCCCGCGACCTACGCGCTGTGGTTCGGTCCGGCGGCCTTGTTCCTCGTCGGCGCCGGCGTGCTTATCGTCTATATCCGTCGGGTTCGCGGCCGCGCCCGCAGACCCCGGACGGGACTGGCGGCCGACCCCGGCACGCCGCTTTCGGACGACGAGCGGCACCGTCTCGAAGCTCTGCTCGACGACCCCGAGCGGTCATGATCCTCGGGATCGTTCTCGCCGTCATGACGCTGGCGGCGCTCACCGCCGTGCTGTTGCCGCTGATCGCGCGTCGCGGCCCAGCGGTCCAGCGGCTGGATTACGACCTGCAAATCTACCGCGACCAGCTCCGGGAGCTCGAGGCCGACGTCGAACGCGGCGTAGTCCCGGCCGAGCAGGCGGCCACAGCGCGAACCGAGATCGAGCGCCACATGCTGACCGCCGCCAAGACCGCCGAGGAGGATGGCGGGCCGGCCGCGCGCCGACCGAAAATCCGCCCGCTCTCCCGTCTGCCGGTTGCGATCGCCGTCGGGCTCGCGCTGCCCGCCGGTGCGGTTGCACTCTATTTGGGGCTGGGTACGCCTGGCCTGCCGGGCCAGCCCTTCGCCGAGCGGCCGTTGGCGTCGTCGATGATGGCCGGGGGCGGCGACGAGAGCCTCAATGAGCTGATCGTCAATCTCGCCCGGGAGCTTCAGGCCCAACCCGACAACCTCGACGGCTGGTTGCTGCTCGCCCGGTCCTACATGGTCACCGGCCGCTACGCCGAATCGGTCGGCGCATTCCGCCGGGCCCAGACCATCGCCGGACCCGACGCAACGATCGCTTCGGAACTTGGCGAGGCTCTCGTGCTGGCCGCCGGGGGCACGGTCACGCCCGAGGCCTTCGAGCTGTTCGACGCTGTGTTGGCCGTGATGCCCGGCGACCCCGCGGCGCGCTTCTATGCCGGGATGTTCGAGGCCCAGCGCGGCGAGCCCGGCGCCGCCCTCGATATCTGGCTGGCACTTGCCGCCGACACACCGGCGGACGCCCCCTGGTTCGGGCAGCTCCGCGCGGCAATCGAGGAGGCGGCCACCGGTGCGGGTGTCGCACTGGCGGAGATTCCCGCGGCGCCGCCCGCCGGCGCGCCGGGTCCGGGCCCAAGCGCGGAGGACGTGGCCGCGGCTGCCGAGATGACCGCTGACGAGCAGGCGGCGATGATCGAGATCATGGTCGGACGCCTCGCGGAGCGGCTGGCCGAGACCCCCGACGATCGGGAGGGCTGGCTTAGGCTCGCCCAGTCCTACGAGGTCCTGGAGCGCTACGCCGAGTCCGTCGAAGCCTACCGTCGGGCTTTGGCGCTCGCGCCCGATGACGGGGAAACCCTTGCGGCGATGGGCGAGACGATGGTCATGGCTGCCGGCGGTCGGGTAACGCCCGAGGCCTACGCGATTTTCGCCGAACTCGCTCAACTCGAACCCGATCATCCGGTGGCGCCGTTCTATATGGGCCTCGGTCACGCCCAGGACGGCGAGCCCGCGGCCGCGCTGGAGGTCTGGCAGGCGCTGGCGGACCGCTCGCCCGCGGAGGCGCCCTGGATGGCCCAACTCCGGCTTCTGGCTCAAACCGTCGCGGAAGCAGAGCGGGCCCGCGCTCGCCACGTCGCTGGCGCCACCCGCCACCGCGCCAGAGATGGAAGCACCCGCGGGTCCGAACCCTGAAGATATGGCCGCTGCCGCCCAGATGGGCGAGGAGGACCGCGACGCCATGATTCGCAGCGTGGTGGACGGTCTGGCGGCGCGTTTGGCGGACGAGCCGGGCGATCTCGAGGGCTGGCTTAGACTGGGCCGCTCCTACGCGGTGCTGGGTGAGCTCGCGATGGCCAGCGACGCCTATAGCCGCGCCGCGGCGCTGGCGCCCGACGACGTCGGCGTGCTGCTCGACTACGCGAACGTCCTGATGGACCAGGCGGGCGCCGAAGTCCCGCCGCCGGACGACGCGGTCGCCATCTATGGTCGAACCCTCGAACTCGACCCGGCCAATCCGGACGCGCTGTGGATTCTCGCCATGTCCCGGGCGGAGAGCGGCGATATCGTTGGCTCGCTCGGCTTGCTTGAACAACTGCTCGCCATCCTGCCGCCGGATGGTGAGAGCCACGCGATGGTCGAAGGGCTGATCAACGAGCTTGCACCGTAGGGCACGGCGGGACTAGCCGGTCGCGATTTCGGCAATTCCCCAGCGCCCGAGCATGGCGCCCACTTCGTCCGGCGCCGCTGCGACATCGGTGGGGCCGCGGGCCTTAGCCGATTGAACGGCGTCGAGGGTGCGATCATAGGCCTTGCGGGCATCTTTCAGATGGTCGAGCAACGCAGCGAGACCGTCTCCCTCGCCGCCGTTTCGGGCCCTGTCCATCGAATCGAGCAGCACATCGGTCACGCAGCGCTCGTGCGTCAGGATCGATTCGACGTCTGCCCCGATCTGCCATCCCGCGCCGGGCCCAGGCGGGTCGAGCCGCAAGGGGCTGCCGCCGCGAAGCACAAGCTGTGCCAGCATGTAAGCGGACTTCATGTCGGTGATCGAGCGTTCCAAGGCAAGGTTGGCCAGATCGATGCGCCCGAAGTGGCGCAGGACGAACGCGTGCATGAAACTTTGGGTCATGGCGACGAGCGTCGGGCCCAACAGCCCGGCGAGAACCTGCCCGGCGGCATCCCCGTCCTCGGTTTCAGCGACCGTCCAGGCCGAATCGTAGGATGCCGCGCGATCTTGGGTCTCGTCGAGCGACCCTTTCGCCTCGGCGTCGGCGCGCTCGGTCGCGTAATCGGTCTCGCCGCCGCGCTCGAGCAGGGCGATCTCGGCCGCGAGCCAGGACAGTCGTACCTCGTGATCCCGGCGGCAGTCCGCGAGGATCCCGCCCAGCATCGACTTCGCCGACACCGGGGCCGGTGGGTTCGCGAGCAGGGCAAGCAGGCCTACTTCCAGTCCCCGATCGGCCGACAGGATGGTCGGCAGGTCCCGGGCAAGCCGGGGCCAGCCGAGCACCGGCTCCCGGCTGACCGCACCGGGGTCGATCGCCGCCCCGTCGGCCATCAGGGCGAGCATCAAGCGCATGGCACGGTTCATCGCCTCAATGGCGTCGTCATAGCCGCGTTCGGCGGGCTTGGCGAACGCCATCTTCTTGAGGGCCAGCGCGTGGAGGAAGTTCTGATGGACCGCAGTCAACTCGCCGCCGAGCAGAGCGTTCGTCCATCGGCTCTGGCTCAATTCACATCCCGTATTCGGCATGACACTCCCGGGCCGGCGGAGCCGAAACCGGCCAGGAAACCCTGCGCGTCGCGAGACGGGTTGTCAAGAACACCAGCTATCATCGCCGCAGCGGCGTGGATGACAAATTCCGGAACCGGTGCGATACTGATTTCCGTTGCTGACCCAAGTTGGTCCCAACGATCCGACTAACGGCTTGACGGCGGTCGGTGCTCATGACGGTGGCGGTCGTCGGGGAAGGGGGGACAGGTAGCCATGGATGTAGCCCGCATCATCGAGAACAAGGGACGCGGCGTGCTCACGACGCCGCCAAGCACGAGCGTTGCCGAGGTGGCGGCGCGGCTGAAGGCGGCACGGGTCGGCGCCATCATCGTTGAGACCGAAGACGGCGAGGTCGTCGGCATCGTCTCCGAGCGCGACATCGTGCGTGCGCTCGTCGACTTCGCCGAGGATCTATCCTCACAGCCGATCGCGGCGCTGATGACCCGGGATGTGTTGACATGCGAACCCTCGGACAAGGTGCACGACATCATGCGCCAGATGACCGAGAGCCGGGTGCGTCACCTGCCCGTCATGGAGGCGGGCACGCTCGCCGGCATCATCAGTATCGGCGACATCGTCAAGCACCGGCTCGAAGAACTGGAAGAGGAAAGCCACCAGCTCCGAGATTACATCGCGAGCGTGTGATCGCCGCGGCAGGGTTGTCGCCTGGCGTGCGATTCGCGTCGCCGCCTAGCCGTAATCGACGGGCGGCACGTAGCTGGTCTCTGTCGTTCCGGCTCTTCTGAATACCTCGACCATTTCCGAGATCGGGATCAAGGGAATCGTCTTCCATTCCGCGGTATTGAGCGTGGCGTTCTGGGCGATCGAGGCTGCGGCGGCCGTCTCGTTGTCGGGAAACTCACAGATCGCGAAGATCGCGCAGTCGCCGAACGCGAAATATGCGCCGTGCAACGTGCCGCCGAACGCCTCGTAGACCTTGCGCGATTCCGCCTCGCGGTTTTTCGGGTCCGCGATGACCGACTTCCACTGCTCGGACCGGTAGACTGCTTGCAGCAGGTAATAGGACATCCCTAAACACTCCTTCGCTTGATGATGAAAGGCCCGGCTCAGCCGAAGACGATCCGGGGCAGATAGCAGGAGACGACCCAGTTGGGCCGGTCGACCACCTCGGATAGCCGCAGATCGGCACAGACGCTGCACAGCATGTAGACCTCTTCGGGCGCGAGCTTTTCGGTCTTCGCAATCCGTTCGATCATGCCCCGAAGAGCGTCACGCGCGGTCTCCATCAGGTCGGGGCCGATGCCGGTCATCGCCTCATAGCCCTTCGCGTCGAGATGGCGGGTAACCGGACCCGGTGTCTCGAAGCGCGGAAACTTGAGGTTTTCGCTCTTCGATAGCTCGATCTTGCAGGTGGCCGACGCCACGGGCATCTCGATCGCCGTGCCGGCCATTTCGCCGTCGCCCTGCGCTGCGTGAGGGTCGCCCAGCGAGAATAGGGCGCCGGGCACCCGGACCGGCAGATAGAGGGGCACGCCCAGCGCAATGTCGCGGCAATCCATGTTGCCGCCGGTCTCGAGCGGCGGAATGGTGCTGAATTGGCTGGGCTCGGCGGGAGCGGTTCCGATTGTGCCGCAGAAGGGCTTGAGCGGAACCCGGGCAAAATTCCCGAAGGCCGCAGGTGCAGCGAAATCCCGTTCGAACCGCCAGATATGTAGCCGGGGCTCGGTAAATTCGTCGGCGAGCAGCCCAAAGCCCGGAATGATCGCCGTCCAACCCCAGCCCAGCCAATCGAGGTCGAGCAGGGTGACTTTCAGGGCGTCGCCCGGTTCGGCGCCGTCCACATAGACGGGCCCCGCGATCGGCGCCACGCGGTCGAAATCGAGCGCCGGGATCGCGTCGGCAGTGGAGTCCGGCGTGAGCTGGCCGCAAACCGCGTCGATATCCCGGAATTCGACGATCTCTCCCGGCGCGACGGTGAGCGCCGGGGGGACAGTGTTATCCCAGTGGAAATGCTGGTGGCGGGAATGGATGGTATGACCCGCCTTATCGCCGGCCACCTTAGCGAGCATGCTCCTCTCCCGGGAGGCCCTACGGAGCGCGTTGCGCCACACCCTGTCATAGCATCAAGTGGGCCCGCGCAGCAGACCAAATCGCACCGGTTGCACCTAAATCGAGATCCAGCTGCGGGCGTGGCGATTAACACTTCGAGCCATAGGGTTTTGTCAATCCTGCTGCACTCGTGTTCAATAGAGGCAATGCTCCGCAGGCGTGATCCTCGGGCTCGCGTCCGCGGCTTGGCGGCGGCGGCGACCCAGCCGCAGATGCGCCAAGTCCGGGGCCTCAATCCAATCGTCCGACGAGAAGGCGTCCCCGGCAGGCTGGCGTAGCCGCGTCAAGCGGCGCGCCAAATGTGAATGCGAAGCGCAAGCCAAGAGGGAGAAAACGATGACTTCACTAGCACGAAAACTCACGCTTACGTTGGCCGCTTTGGCGATCGCGGCCGGCGTCGGGTTCGGAGGACCGGCGAAGGCCGGCAGCGTTCCCGAAACCGACAATCCGATCAAGATCGCGATGAACGAGTGGACGGGCCAGCATATCGACAGCTACGTGATGGGCGAGCTCCTCAAGAAAATGGGCTATACCGTCGAATACGTCACGGCGGGCTATTACCCGATGCTCCAAGCCCTGAAGGAGGCTAATCTGCATATCGGCTCGGAGGTCTGGCAGACCAACGTCGGCCCGGGCTTCTTTGACATGGTCGCGGCGGGCGAGATCGAGATCGTCAGCCAGTTCGGCATCGAAGCCGGGCAGGGCTGGATGTATCCGGCATTCGTTGAGGAAACCTGCCCAGGCCTGCCAAGCTGGGAGGCGCTGGCAGAGTGCCAGGAGTTGTTCGCGACGCCGGACACCTACCCGCAAGGGCGCTTCGTCGAATATCCCGCGGACTGGGGCGATACGGGCAATCCGGAGCGGATCGACGCCTTCGGGCTCGACTACATGCTGATCCCCGCCGGCTCCGAAGGCGCACTGGTGGCCGAAATCAAATCGGCCTACGTCCAGAAGACGCCCCTCTTCATCATGTTCTGGAGGCCCCATTGGGTGCACGCGGTCTACGATATGAAGCTCGTCGACTTGCCAGTACGCGAGGACGCCTGCTTTGACGATCCCGCCTGGGGTCCGATTGCGGACAAGACCCATGACTGCTCTCATGGCGACGACGAGATCTATCTCGCCGTCTGGCCGGGAATGAAGGAAAAATGGCCGGGAGCCTATGAGTTCCTCAGCCAGTTCCGGTTCTTCAATTCGGACCAGGAGCCGATCATGAAGGCGGTCGACCTCGACGGCAAAGACATCCTCGATGAGGTCACAGCCTGGATCGATGCCAACCAGAACCGCTGGCAGCCTTGGATGGATAACGCGATGGGCCACTGATCCGGCTGATCTATTTTCAGCACCTTCAGACCGGGCCGGATGCAAATCCGGTCCAGATTTTTTTATTTTCGGGCGGGAGGAGTGGTGGTGGGCGCAGTCTGCTGCGAACTCGTCTCGCCCATAATAATCGGCATAATCGGTCGATTTCTGTCTAATTCCACGTGTTTTGTGCAATTTTGAGGGTGCGGGGGCGTCCCGATGCCAAGATTTCTAGATTCTTCACTTGATTACAGAGACTTATCGTCGATAACGCCGATCTCAAAAACACGCTGGAAACACGTCAGAAACACGCTGGTAACAAGGCGCCATCAGGCCCAAAACATATCCCCAAAACGATACCGATTATCGTAACGGACCAGCTTCGCACTTATAGCACCGCGATGTAAAGAGATTGGCATCCTGGAGCGTCGGGACCGTGGACGATGGCTCAACGATCGAGCCGGGATTCACATCAACCGTTCCGACGACGGGAAGGCGCGATGGCCAGGTTCAGGGACATCGAGACTCTGCAGAAACTCGCCGCCGTCCACGCCTCGATCCATAACCACTTCAACCACGAACGCCATCTCAACCGACGCGACATCTTCAAGCAGAACCGCTCGGCCGCCCTGGCCGAGTGGCGTCAGTTGGCTGCTGAGAGGCCTGGATTGCAGGTTCTTCAGTTCCTGTCCAGTTAGTCTGACAACGCCCCTCATTCTCCACCACGCTGGCTCCGCGAGGCCTGCAAGCACGCACACCGGGTCACCAGACACGCTAATGCCGACGCTCTGTCCGTACTGCCGGCCCTTCATTCACCGGTATACCTGCCGCCAGCCGACCGCCATTTTTCTGCCGCCCTGGTGCGCCGCCGGCACGCCGCCGTCTGCCGTCAGCCGCGGTGCGCGAGCCACCACCAGGCTGCCCACACCGGCAGGCTGAGCACCACCGCATAGAGTGCGATCGCGGCCGGGCCGAGCAACCCGGCCACCACCGACGCCGCCACGGTGACCGCGCCGAGCGCGATCCAGGTCCACCCGGCCCCGCGCCGGTAGCCGAGCCGACAGACGCGCCGGCATCCGAGCGCCAGCGGCAGTCCGCGGGGCGCGACCAGGACCGGCGATCCCGCCAGCATCGGAAGCATAACCGGCGACAGGCCGGGATCCGCCTGCGGCCCCGTCTCCGGCAGGAACCGCACCAGCGCCTGCGCCATCACCCCGGCCGGCAGCCACAGGAGCGCCAGTGCCCAGAACCCGCGCCCCTTGTAGATTCCGCGATCCTCCATCCGGTTAACTTGACAAGGCCCTCGGGTGAGCTGTTGAAATTTGGCACGGAGGAGCAGCACCGTGCCGCGCTGGAGCGCTTGCGTTGGCGGGACGGCTTCGTCTGCCCCGCGTGCCGACATCGCGGCCATAATGTTCTGGCCAGGCGGAGCCTCAATCAGTGCAAGCGTTGCCGCAAACAGACCTCGCTCACAGCGGGGACGAAATCAATGGAAACAGGCGCTAGGGCGCGAGCGAAAGAAGGGTTGATGCATCAAGAACCGTTGCTTAGATTTTATCCACTAGTGACAGGAGGTTTCGCACGATGGCCAATATCGCCGAGCGAACAGTCGATGCTGTCGTCCCCCCACGAGTGCGAACGCCCGGAGGACTCCTCCGGCGCGGCCGTGCTTGGCATCATGATTCGGGGATAGACGTAGCGGGAGCACGGAGCGCGCGGCGCGGAGAAGGCACGGGCACCAGGACGGGAGGACATCCTCGATGATCCGCAAGTTCTACAAGTTCCGCGCTGCGGCGGCCCTTGGGCCGGCCATCGCAGCGATGATGGCCGTGGCGCCGGCGCGTGCGGCGTCGCAAGACGAGGCGGTTGGCGGGAGTCCGCCGGGGGTTGGCATCGCAGTGGAAGCACCGCGCCCCATCGCCGTGATCGACCGGCGGGATATCGAGATGTCGGGCCTGACGAATGTCCGGGAGTTGGTGCTGAGCCGGACGGTCTATAACAGCTTCGGCCTGCATCGGCCGTTCGTCCTCGGAACCGGCCGCGCCGCGGTTCTCGTCAATGGGCGGCGCCTATCGGACTCGACCCTCGATCTCGACACGCTCCCCGTCTCGGCCGTCGAACGCATCGAGATCCTGGACGAAGGCGCTGCCCGGCACGGCGGGCACGCCATCGCCGGGACGGTCAACATCGTGCTCAGGCGCGGTCACGAGGGCGGGGAGGTCTCGGCGGGCGCCGCCCGCCCGGGTCAGACCGGTGGCGATTCCGAACATGCGAGTGCCGTTTGGGGCGGCGCACTCGGGCGTGGCCATCTGACGGTCGGAGCGGATCACATCCGGCGCCAGGAAGTTCGCGACTCGGATCGGGATTACAGCCGCGCCGAGTGGACACCGGGCGGCTCCTTCGCCGATACGCAAGGCGTCTCGATCGGCGGCAACACCATATTTTTCACTCCCTCCGGAGAAAATACCGATGACGCGCGTCCACTCGGCGATTGCGACGCGAGCATTTATACGGACATCCTCACCGAACCCCTTGGTTTCACCGGTGAGGGCTGCGGCTTCGCTTATGCTGATGTCAAATGGCACGACGGCTACGACCGTCGTGAACGCGAGAGCCTGTTTCTCAATGCCGACCATCCGCTCGGCGACGGCGCGGACATATATGTAGACGCCCGGGCCACGCAATCCGAGACCGCGTTCCGCTACGCTCCTTCAGTAGGCACCTTTTCCTTCACCGCTACGGGAGACGTCAGGACCGGTCTGATCGATAGTGTCGACGATCTCACGAATGCGAATTTCCCGACCGATGGCGAGGTCACCGTGAGCCACCGATTCGTCGGCCACGGCAACCGGGACTGGCGGACAGAATTGAACGAATACGACTTCACGCTGGGCGTTCGAGGCCAGCTCGGCGACGGCCTCGGCTACGATACGCATGTCCGGTACTACCGGCGCGACGCCGTCGAGAAGGGCGACACCTTCGTGAGCGAGCGCCTGATCCAAGAGGCCATCGAGAGCGGTGCTTACGACATCGCGAACCCGCTTTCGACAAACCCACGCCACCTGGAGGCGATCCGGGAGACCGGGCTTCATCTGACTCACGACACGGTGACGGACCACAGGACGGCGCGCGCCGCATTGGAGGGCGCGGCGTTCACGCTGCCCGGCGGCGATGTCCGATGGACGGCCGGCATCGAAGTTGCGGACGAGGACTGGCGGGACATCTATGATTACCGGGACCCCGAGAACGGCTTTCACGAAGCGGGTGACGTGCTCGGGAGCGGCGGCAATTCGGCGGCTGGCGAGCGTCGCCGCTGGTCGACGTTCGCGGAGGCGTCCGTCCCGTTGCTCGCCGGTTGGGATCTCGCCATAGCCGGGCGGCGCGACGATCACGACGATGTCGGCGAGGTATTCTCCTGGCGGGTGGCGAACCGTTACCGGTTGAACGACACTCTCGCGCTCCGTGCTTCCTGGAGCAAGGGCGGAAGTCCGCCCAGTCTGAGAGACTTGCACGCGGTCGAAGCGCTCGACTATCCCTATGTCCACGACGCGAGCGCGTCACAACAGGTGGAACGTGCGAGCGTCGGAAACCCGAACCTGAAGCCGGACAAGGCGGAGAGTTTCAGCGTCGGCGCCACGGCGAGCCTTGGCGCCTTCTCCCTCGGTGCGGACTGGTTCGAGATCAAGCTCTCCGACGTGCCTGCGCAACTATCCGCGCAATCCATCGTCAATCTGGATGCGGCGGGGAACTTGCCGCCCGGTGCGTGGGTGGTGCGCGAGAGCGGCCGCATCGACAGGATCGTGAGCCCACTGTACAACAGCGGGGAAGCCGAGATCGCGGGCATCGAGTTACGGGCGAGTGCCGCCTGGGAGACCGACTGGGCGGAGTTGGCTTTCGATGTCCACGGGTTGCGCACGACCCGCCACGAAACCCGGGTGGCTGGCCTGAAGCAGCCGGGCGACTATCCGAGCGATCGTGTCCACGCGTCGCTTCACGCGAGCTGCGGCGGCGTGACCGCGAGTTGGAACCTCCATGCGGTCTCGGGTTTTTGGAACGATGAAGGGACCGGCCGCTACGAGGGGTGGACGGGGCACGACATCACGCTCCACTGGCGCGGCGCTTTTGGGATCGATGGGCTGGACGTCTCAGGCGGCATCCTCAACGTCGGCGGCCGGGGCCCGTCCACCAATCCTGCCGCCCCGAACAATCCGCTGTTGAGGCTCGATTCCGTCATGGGGCGGACGCTGTTTCTGAATGCCGCCCTGTCGTTCGGTTCGTGACGTGGGGACAAGTGGGCTTGAATGGCGTTGCCAATGGCCGCGTTCATGTTGTCCCACCTATAAATTCCGTCCGGCACAGAAATCCGGGCCTTTCCGGGTGATGGCCGATAGCGTTGGTGGCATGCACATGATCCTGCTTCACGGCGTTCTCTCGGGCTTTTGCAGCCGCGACGTTAATGCAAAGAAAAGCCTGAACGGGGCTGTGGTGGCGTTGTCAAGTTAACGGATTGTAGGCTGTTTTTGGCATTTCTCCATG
Source organism: Alphaproteobacteria bacterium (assembly GCA_965198325.1). Taxonomy (GTDB): domain Bacteria; phylum Pseudomonadota; class Alphaproteobacteria; order UBA828; family JAPUJA01; genus CBDAPE01. Next base: position 338,575 of record CBDAPE010000014.1, read on the forward strand.
AGGCTAATACCAACGGCGGTAATTATCGACCTTTGTGAACCCACTCTCTCGATCCGATGGAGATGAATTTTTTCGGGCTGATCGATGGGCTTGTTCCAGGCTTGGCAACCGGCCTCAATGATGGCGTCGTAATCTTCGAAGACGCGGTTCGAGAGCCAGTTTTGTCGGAGGTATTGCCAGATGTTCTCGACCGGGTTTAGCTCGGGCGACCGCGAGGGCAGCAGGATGATGGTGAGGTTTTCAGGGAGCTTGAGCTTATCGGTGCTGTGCCACCCGGCGCGGTCCATCAGGACAACGCCATGGGCCTTTGCAGCGACGTTGCAGCTGATCTCGTCGAGATGCATCTGCATGGCGCGCGTGTTGGCGAAGGGGAGCATGAGGGCGGCGCCCTTGGCCCCCATGGGGCAGATGGCGCCGAACAAGTAAGCGTTGGTGTATCGCTGATCGGCAGGTAGGCGTGGCCGGGTCCCTGTCTTCGCCCAGATCCGCGCGCGGCCGTTCTTCTGTCCCAATCCGGCCTCGTCCTGGAACCGGATCTCGACCCGCTTGGTCTTGGGCAGAGCGCCTATGTGGGTCGCTGGCGTGCGGGGAAAGTTTTTTTGAACGCCTCGATTACCCGCGCGTCCTGTCCGGGGTGCTGCGGACGCCCGCTGATGTGCGAGAAGGACAGTGCCGCCAGCAGATCGGAGATGGTCCGCTCGCTGTAAATCACACCAAAGCGTTCTTCGATGACCCGCTTCAGGTCGATACGTCGCCAGCGAACCACGCCGTCCACCTCTGGATCGGGGCCGGTTTCCACGATCGCAGAGAGTTCGCTCATCTGTTCTTGCGTCAAGAGCCGGGGACGGCCCGCACCGGAACGGTGTTTCAGGCCGTCTGGCCCTTCGTCATTGAAGCGATGCGCCCAATCTCTCAGTGTCTGGCGATCCATACCGCCGACCTTCGCCGCTTCCGTGCGGCTCATGCCGTCGTATGCCGCCGCCAAGGCCAAAAGCCGGCTAACCTGGCGAGAACCGCGACCGCGCCTGGCCAAGTCCCGAGCGCAAGGCTGTCATAATCATCCCAAAGGGCGATGCATGCTGACATGGCGAATCTCCTTCGCCAGTCTTGAATCACATCAAGCCAAAAAAAAGAATTCCCCGCGAGTCAGAAATTTACGCCGTTGGTATTATTCCTCGCGCCGGATAGCCAAGGGGTGCGAGGAGCGGGTAGATTTCATGGCGGTGAGCGGTCTTCAGCGACCGGACTTCTGCATCATCAGAGATTTCCGCATCGCCCTGAAAGGCCCGGATCTCTGCGCCGGGCGGAATTCATAGGAGCGACAGGTTCACGAGACTCGCCGCGCTCTAGGGCATGACGACGATGAACGGGTGGCCGAACCAGCGCCAGCGGCCGTCGCCGGCCGGCATGGTGCAGTTGATTCGCGAGCGCCCATTCGGCAACGGCTCGTCGAGCCTGACCTCGATTCGGTCGGAGCCGAGATGCTCGATCCGCGCCTCGCCCTGGTGAGAGGCGAAGCAGGCTAGCGCCCCCACCTCGTTCAGATGTTTCGTGACGGTAAAGCCAAAGGCCGGTGGGTTGGGCGATGCAATCAGAGGATCGGCCGGAGTGATATCCGTGACGATCAGCGGCAGCGTGTCGACGACCAGGCTGAATCGGTCTATTTCACCGTAACGCTGGTTGAGCCCGAAGCGCGGCAGGCCGTGGAAATCAGCGGCCGGGTGAACCGTTCCCGAATGCTGACCAAATGCGGCCTCGAAACCGAAATCGTGCACGACCTGACGGGTCGGCAGGTCGAATTCACCATAGGGGTGAGAACGGCGGGGCAATAATCCCCCCCTGAAGCGGTCGGTTGATCCGGCTGTGGCGGACCAAAATGGGACCGTCTATAGCCTTCTGTCAGGGTTGCTCTGACTGGAAGGCGGGGGGATGTATCGGGTGGATTTGTACGCGCGGGTTCGGCGGGCGTGTCGTGTCGAGGGAATGAGCACCCGCGAGGCCTCGCGGGTGTTCGGGCTGGACCGCAAGACGGTCCGCAAGATGCTGTCGTTCTCGGTGCCGCCGGGGTCTCGCCGCGGCAAGCCGCCACGGCGGCCGAAGCGGGGTCCGTTCACGGGGATCATCGATCGGATTCTGGAAGACGATCGGACCAGCCACCACAAGCAACGGCCCACGGCGAAGCGGATCTTCGACCGTCTCCGGGACGAGTACGGCTTTACGGGCGGCTACACCATCGTGAAGGACTATGTCCGTGAGCGGCGGCTTCGGTCGCGCGAGATGTTCGTGCCGCTCGTCCATTCCCCCGGCCCCGCCCAGGCGGACTTCGGCGAGGCGATGGCGGTGATCGGCGGCGTGGCGTGCAAGGTCCACTTCCTTGCCTTCGATCTTCCCCACAGTGATGCCTGCTTCGTGAAGGCCTACCCGGCGGAGACGACCGAGGCGTTCTGCGCTGGCCACAACGCGGCGGTTGCGTTCTTCGGCGGCGTCCCCCGATCCATCCTGTACGACAACACCAAGCTGGCAGTCGCCCGGATACTGGGCGATGGCAAGCGGCAGCGAACGCGCGTCTTCACGGACCTTCAATCCCCCTATCTGTTCGAGGACAGGTTCGGCCGGCCGGGCAAGGGCAACGACAAAGGCAAGGTCGAGGGACTGGTCGGCTTCATCCGGCGGACCTTCCGGGTCCCCGTCCCGCGGGCCGAGAGCTTCGAGGCGCTGAACGATGCTCTCGCGGGACAGTGCCGCCGGCGCCAGGCGGCGCGGCTGCGGGGTCACAAGGAGACCATCGGCGAGCGCCTCGCACGGGACCGGGAAGCCTTCTTGCCTCTCCCCCCGGCACCATACGATGCCTGCGACAAGCGCACTGGACGGGTGAGCTCGCTGTCGCTGGTGCGCTGCCGGGGCAACGACTACTCGGTGCCCGTGGCCTATGGCCACCGCGAGGTGCTGATCCGGTGCTCCGTCGACGAGGTCGTTATCTCTTGCGGCGCGGAGGTGATTGCCCGGCACCGCCGGTCCTACGACAGCGAGGACCTGATCTTCGACCCGCTGCATTACCTACCCTTGATCGAGCAGAAGATCGGCGCCCTCGACCAGGCCGCGCCGTTGGCGGGCTGGGACCTGCCCGAGGCCTTCATCACTCTGCGACGCCTGCTCGAAGCCCGCATGGGCAAGGCGGGCAAGCGCGAGTCCGTCCAGGTGCGCCGTCTGCTGGAGAGCTTCCGGCTCGAGGAGGTCGAGGGTGCGGTCGGCGACGCGCTCAGGCTCGGCGCCATCGGCTTCGATGCGGTGAAGCACCTGGTACTGTGCCGCATCGAGCGGCGGCCGCCCCGGCTCAACCTCGAGGTCTATCCGTACCTGCCGCGCGCCCGGGTCGCGACGACGTCTGCCAAGTCGTACATGAGCCTGCTGTCGGGGCTCGGCGCATGACCGACACACCACGGCTGCTGCTCGTCCACCACCTCAAGAGGCTGAAGCTGCCGACGGTCCTGAGGGAGTACGACAAGATCGCCCGGCAGTGCGCCTCGGAAGGCGTCGACCACGTTCGCTATCTTCTGCGTCTGGCCGAGCTCGAGCTGATCGACCGCGAGCGCCGCATGGTCGAGCGGCGGATCAAGGCGGCGCGCTTCCCCGTGATCAAGAGCCTCGATAGCTTCGATTTCAAGGTCATCCCCTCGCTCAACAAGACGTTGGTCCTGGAGCTCGCCCGCTGCGCGTACATCGAGCGCCGCGAGAACCTCATCGCGCTCGGCAACAGCGGCACCGGCAAGACCCACATCGCCCTCGGTCTCGGCTTGGCGGCCTGCCAGAAGGGTCTCTCGGTCGGCTTCATCACCGCCGCCGCGCTGGTCCACGAGCTCATCGAGGCCCGCGATGACAAGCAACTGCTGAGGTTCCAGAAGAAGCTCGCCACCTACTGGCCTGCCCCCGATTAGTGGTCCAGCGCTTAAGTTAGAGTTTGGCGCGGGTTAAGTTGATGGGCCAACCGTAGCCCCTCAACAGGGTAGGTTGGCCCCTCAACGTTTGGCAAGATGGTTTCTGGGGCCGGCGGTCTGTATCCGAGCGAGCTATGCGGCCGGATGGTATTATAGTGATGGCGCCATCGTTCGATCAGCACTTTGGCCTGCTTCAGTGTAGAGAAGATCTCCGTGTTCAGGATTTCGTCCCGGAGCTTTGAGTTGAAGCTCTCGTTGTATCCGTTCTCCCAAGGTGACCCGGGCTCGATATAGAGGGTCTTGACGCCGATCCTGCCGAGCCAGTCGCGGACGGCATGAGCGGTAAACTCTGAGCCGTTGTCGGAACGGATATGATCCGGCGGGCCATGTTGGACGAAGAGCTCGGTCAGACAATGGAGGACATTGTCCGAGTTCAATCTTCGCTCGACGACAACGGCCATGCACCGCCTGGTGAACTCATCGATCACGGTGAGCATGCGGAACGTCCTCCCATCGTGTGTTCGATCCATGACGAAGTCATAGGACCAGACGTGATTGGGCCAGCACGGCCGCAGACGGATGCAGGATCCGTCGTTGAGCCACAGCCTGCCCCGTTTCGGTTGCTTCTGTGGGAGCTTCAGCCCCTCCCGCCGCCAGATGCGCTGGACCCGCTTGGCGTTCACGTGCCAACCTTCGGTCCTGAGCAAGGCAGTGATCCGCCGATCGCCATATCTGCCATACTGGCTGGCCAAGCGGATGATCGCGGCCCTGAGGGCCTCTTCATCATCCCGACCACGGGGTCTCTTGCGCTGGGTTGAGCGATGTTGGCCTGCAACAGCACAGGCCCGTCGCTCGGAGATCCCCAGTTCGGCCTGGAGATGATCAACACACTGCCGGCGACGGGCGGGGCTTAGCAATTTCCCTCAAGCGCCTCTTTCAAGATCAGCTTATCCAACGTCAGATCCGAGATCGCCTTGCGGAGACGGCCATTCTCCTTCTCCAGGTCCTTCAGACGCTTGGCCTGGTCAGTACGAAGGCCGCCATATTCCTTGCGCCAGCGATAGTAACTCTGCTCCGATACGCCGAGCGTGCGACAAGCTTGACCAACCGACTGGCCCTGCGCCAAAGCCACCTCGGCTTCGCGCAACATGCTGATAATCCGTTCTGAGGTGTAGCGTTTACGGCTCATTTCGTCCTCCTTTCGAGGGGCAAAATGCGCCAAACTCTTCAATAAATCTGGACCCCTTTTAGGGGGTCACTCCAGGCCTCGTCATCCCAGATGATCGTGCGCGGTTCTCTACCGCGCATCCAATCCGGCATTGTGATTAGGTGCGTGGCCATCAGGGGTCGAAGTGGTAAAGCACGCCGATGATAAAGTCGAGCATTTCCGGATCGTAGAGGGCCAATGTCACCAGCCACTCTTCGCCGTGGAGGGGGTAGAAAAGAGTTTGAACCGCCATCGGCAGGACCTCCCGCGGATTGTCTGAGTTGCCATATTCACGCCCAAAATAGGCCTCGATGTATTGGTCCCTTCGGCCTGTCTCCTCCGGTGCCCAGGAATACAGGACCTCTTTCGGCTCGCCTGCCGTGCACCGCCGGTGAAGGTCAGCGAAAAGCTGGTTTAGTGCCGAGCATCGCCGCACCGAAACTTCCCTTCCACCCAGGCGCCGCTGCCGTCCTCGTTGAACCTGGCCGCGAACAACGCGCCGGTCTCCAGGACGTCGACGTCGTCGCCCCCCCTCGACGTGGCGCCCGCCGCTGATGAACCGGTAGAGGAACTCGCCTCGCTCGTCGTCGCCCATGTACACGACCACGCGACCGTCGGCGGTGAGCACCAGCTCCGCGTTCTCGTGCTTGAAGCGTCCAAGCGCCGTGCGCTTCTTCGGGATCGAGACGGGGTCCAGCGGATCGATCTCCACGACGTAGCCGGCGCGGTTGGGCTCGTTGGGGTGCTTCGAGATGTCGAACCGCTCGTCCGCTGTCGCCCATGCATACCCCCAGTCCTCGGAGCCGATGCCATACCGCGTGAACGTGGAGCCGACCTCGATGTCCGGATCGCTCGACGAGAAGTAGTCGTTGAAGTTCTCCTCGCAGGCGAGATACGTGCCCCATGGCGTGCGTCCGCTGCCGCAGTTGTTCCAGGTGCCCAGGCTGACCGCGCCCTCGGGGTCGGCGGCGGTCCGGAGGAGCGCATGGCCGCAGGCCGGACCGGTGATCGCCATCGGCGTGTCGGCGGTGATGCGCCGGTTGTATCGCGAATCCTTGACGATCGACCATACGCCGCCCCGCTGGGCGATCTCGACGACCGAGATGCCGTGACCGGCCTTGCCCTTCCGCACATCGTCGGCGGTGTGCGGCGAGCCGTCGCCCGCGCCGCCATAGATGATGCTCAGGTTCACCGACTCGTTGTTGACCGCCAGGACGCTGCAGCCGCCGACCTGGAACAGCGCCATGCCGTCGTTGTTGTCGCCGAAGGCGAGCTCCTGGCTCTCTCCGGTGCCCCGGGCCGCCGGGTCGAACTCGATGGAATGCGACCACATCGGCTCTCCCCACTTGGCCACGACATGCCAGCCGTATCCTTCCGGCACGGTGATCGTGTCGAGGCCGTTCGCGGAGACGGGGTCGAACCCGAAACGGCGCGTGTCGGCCAGCGCGGAGACCGGCCGGAGCGCGCCGGTGCTCATGACGAATGCCGCGGCACCGAATGCGGCGCCCACGCCCAGGAACCCGCGCCGGAACAGCGCGTTCCCGGCCAGCGTGCCGAAATCGGTCTCGACTGGACGCGGCGAGTGAATCTCGTCGAATTCGTCGAATGAGACGCTGCAGGGTACGGCGGCGTTTCTGTCAGGTATCCTCTTCCTCGCTCTGTAGTGATCTCAAGCTTCTCACCGAAAACAGCCTCGATCACGGCATCTCGAACCCACGGACTCTTCTCCAAAACCCAGCCAATCGCGTAGGTCGCGCTGTTCTCATTGGATCCGTTCAGCCGAAATATGTTGGTGGTGGGTTCGTTCCGAATGGTCAGGGCCAAAGGCTGTTGCTCCGTGCTACGCGAAGGTGCCATCTGCTCAGCTTCACCCAGAACGGCTCCCACGGGGGGAACGCTGATCCGGTAGAACATCGCTAACTCTTTCTCATCATAGCTGTTCCTCCTCCTATAAATTCCGTCCGGCGCAGAAATTCTGGCCTTTCCGGGTGATGCCCGATAGCGTTGGTGGCGTGCGCACGATCCTGCTTCGCGGCGTTCTCTCGGGCTTTCGCAGTCGCACCATGCGACAGCTCAAGATCGTCGCGCCTCGTCGGCGCAACCAGCGAAGCCAGTCGCTGGGATGCCCAAGATTCCAAGGTTTCTGCCGCAGATGGAATAAATGGGAGGGACAGGCGGTCTGAGCCGGTCGATACGGCGCAGGATGTCGGCGAACAGGTCACGAGGAATGACAACCTCGGCCATCTGGAACGTGACGTAGCGCCCGTGGCGCACGATCTTCGCTCCGATCTTGATGAGCTTCTCTCGCAGGCTGGTCAGTGACCACTGTTTCACGGCATCGGGCAGCGCGAGGGTGCGCATGAAGTTGCCGAGGTTGTAAGCGAGCGCGTGAAGCTGGAGGCGAACGGCATTGTGGTCGAACCTGCGGCACGACAGGCGTGTCCACCGGATCGCGTTTTTGCCCTCCTTGATCCAGTGCTCAGCCGTGCCGCGCTGATTGTAGAACGCGACCACCCGCTCGGCAGGGCGGCCCAGGTTGGTGACTATGAACCCGACCCTCGGGTACAACTCACCCGGATGCCACTCGACCTTGGCGACGATGCGGCGGGGCTTGTCCCAGGTTCCGGCCTGATAACTGAAGCTGGCATGATACCGGCGCACGTCCTTGGGCGGCCTGCCGACGGGGCGCTTCAGGAGATGAGCGATGCTCTCTTGCAGCACCTTGTTGGCGGGCAGCCGGATGGCGTAGAGCATGCCTTCGGCTTCGAGGTAGTCGTAGATCTCCGGTGAGGCGAAGGCCGCATCGCCGCGGAAGTAGAGGCGGATGGCTCGTTCCTTGTAACGTTCGACCACCGGTACCAGGACATCACGCCATCCGTGGGCGCTGTGCACGTTGCCGGGGCGCAGCGCGCAACGCTCCAGATCGCCGAACTGGTTGAACACGAACAGCGGGTGATAGCAGGTGCAGCCGAAGTGGCCGTTATAGGCCGTGCCCTCCTGCTCACCGAATGTCGGGCTGACGGAGCTGTCCATGTCGAGCACCACGCGCCTCGGCGGATCGTGGTCGTGAACCCGGTCGATCCACGTCCCCGACAGGTCCGCAAGGGCCGCGAGGTTCTCGTTGTTCGCCAGCAGCTCGGTCTCGAACCGCCCCATCTGGCTGGTCGATGCCCCGCCGCGCTCGACCGCCTTGCCGCCGACGATCCAGCGCATCGCGGGATCACGCCCGAGCCGGTCGGCGTCGTTGACATCCTCGTAGCCGGCGAGACGCCCATAGACGGACTGGCGAAGGAGACTGACGATGCCGTGCCAGCCGTTCCTGCCTGTGCGGCTATCCGCGAGCACGCCGCCCGCCAGTGCGGTCAGCCCGAGCGCGTCGTCCAGTTCGCGATAAGCGAGCAACCCCGCGTCGGAGGTCACCTGCGATCCGTGGAACTCCAGTTTCAGGCGGCGGTCGAAAAGGGGCCGGAGTGGCCCATGATCCGATTCACCCTCCGGGTTCCGCATCCGAGCCGCCCTCCGACACCCTCAAGCCAGTGATTCTTGTAGCAGAATCGTGCCAATCAGGCATCAGGCGAAGCGGTCACTTGGGAAATGCGGGATTACATCTCCAGGCATCTGATGCATGGGGCGCACCGGAATGCCGAGGGGTGGCGTATACCCGCCAGGACGTTGGAGCATGTGGTGACGGCGTCTCTATCGGATCTATCGGACTTGTGCCGGAGCGAGGCCCGATTGATGGACCTCATGAGCCCGGAGGAACCTGGCATCGCCGCATTGACCGGGTTGAAGGCCCGGGCGGGCGGCCTGAGCGATCGGCTGTCGAATGGCCCACTGGAAGAACGACGCGGCATCCTGCATGCCATTATCCAACGCATCGACCTCACACCGACTTCGATCGTCTCGATCCTTCATAAAATCGCATTGGCCCGGCTTCTCGACCTCCCATACCCTGACGATCGGAGCTGCGTTTCCATTCGTGTTCCCATCCGTCTCCGGCGCCGGGGCGTGGCAACCAAGACGATCGTCGATAGCTCCGATGCCGGGACTTGTAACGTCGACCCCGATCTTTGCCGCCTGATCGCTCAGGCCCATTTATGGTTCGACCGGCTGGCCTCGGGCGAGGCGTGCACGGTTCGGGAAATCGCCGGGCGCGAGAAGATAAACCAGCATGAGATCACCCGGGTTCTCCATCTGGCGTTTCTGTCACCCAGAATTGTCGAGGACATTTTCAAGGGTCGGCAGGCGGAAGACGTGACCGTCTATCGGCTGAGACGTCTGTCTTCCCTGCCCTTCGCCTGGCAAGAACAGGCCGAACGGCTCGACAATCTCGGATAGTCTTCCGCCGGGCTCCATCGGGGGATCGCACAGTCTGGCTACCGAAAAGGGCCACCGGAGACGCTTGCCTGCTTTCGACGATTTTGTCTCTGTTCCCGGGTCTCGACCGGGCTCCGGCCACCCCAAAGCCCCCGGAACCGCGCACTCTGCGCGGGGTCCCAGTCTGGCTACCGTTTCGAATGGGAAAGAGTGGTGGAGCAGAGGGGAATCGAACCCCTGACCTCGACATTGCGAACGTCGCACTCTCCCAACTGAGCTACTGCCCCACGAGGCCGGTGTGGCCGGGATAATGTGGGCGGCGGCTTCGTCCTGTCAAGGATTGCGAGCTCCTCGGGGCGGGGAAACCATCAACGCCGAGCCGGTCGGGGCGCGGGGCTCAGGCAGCGGTGGATCAGTCCACACCTGCTCCCTTGTGGAGCTCGTCGATCAGCTCGTCAGGCAAGTCGTTCTCGCCATACTCGTCGCGCGTTGCCAGCGTGCGGAAGGCCTCCCACACGACGCCTTGGGGGTCAGAGACCCACATCTTGGTCTGCAGGGCATAGCCACAGGTCGAGCTTTCCTGATCGCTCACGGTGCATTCGGCCTACCTGAGTCGGGCGCCGATTTCGGTGATCTCGTCATCGCTCTCCACCTGAATGCCCAGATGGTCGATTCCCGGCCCCGGCCCTTGCATGTTGATCACGAAATTGACCCTGGGATCCTCCAACATCCAGCGGGCGTACCCGTCTTTCCTCAAGCTGGGCTCCGTGCCGAACAGTTCGCTATAAAACTTCAGCGATCGCTCGAAATCCTTGACCACAACGCCAATGTGCATGCGTTTCACGACGCTCTCCTCTATTTAACGCCTGGCTCGGACCGTCGCAGGGCCTTGACCGGCCTGTGACAGCAATTTTCCTGGAGATAGGCGAGCAGGGCATCCATCGCCGTGTAATCGGCCGAATAGACAATCCACCGCCCATTGCGCGTTCCATGGACCAGTCCACTTTGTTCCAGTCGGCTCAGGTGGAACGAGAGCCGGCTGGCGGCAAGCCCCAATTCTCTCGCAATCGTACCCGCAGGCAGACCCTCAGGCCCCGCCTCGACGAGTAGGCGAAAGATCGCAAGGCGCGCATCTTGAGCCAATGCGTCGAGCGATTCAACGGCAACAGTATGATTCATATTTCAATAATTCAAGATATATTGAAATATATCAAGCGGCGAATTTGCAATTCGAATCGGCCCAGCAACCGACCACTTCGTTGATGCGCGTTCTGGGCTGGCCCGTGGCGCCGCATCGGCTATACTTCGCCGCGCAAATCTACCAACCGCACGAAATGGCTTTCGAACATGAACGCGCTTGCCACGCTGATCGACACGGTCATCTCGGTCTATATCTACCTGCTTATCGGGTCGGCAATCCTGAGCTGGCTGACGGCGTTCAACGTGGTCAATATGCGCAACCGCGTGGTCTATACGATCGCGTCTTTCCTGTTTCGTGTGACTGAGCCGGCGCTCCGACCAATTCGCCGGATCATTCCCAATTTGGGGGGAATCGACCTCTCGCCGGTGATTCTGATTCTGCTGCTCTACTTCGTACGCAGCCTGATCCTCGATAACCTGTTTTGAGTTCCGCCGCCGTCCAGATGGGTCTTGTTCAGACAGACCTGCCGTTCACGCCCACGGCAGACGGCCTTAGGCTGAATGTGCGGCTCGTGCCCAGGGCCGCGCGAACCGAAATCAACAGAGTTGTCCGCGACGACGCGGGCGCAGCCTATCTCAAGGTGAAGGTCGGCGAGCCGCCCGAAGGCGGCAAGGCGAACCGGGCGCTGCTTGCGCTGCTCGCCAAGAAATGGAAGGTGCCCGCAAGCTCGATCAATCTGGTTTCCGGCGCCTCGGCACGGCGCAAGACTCTGCGGATCAAGGGCGACGCGGGCGAGCTTTCCCGCAAAATTTCCAGTTGGATTAGGGAGAACCATGACTGACGCCACCATCATCGACGGCAAGGCGTTTGCCGCAAACCTGCGCGCTACGGTGGGTGGGCAGGTTGCCAAACTCAAGGACGCTCACGGCATTACACCCGGCCTGTCGGTCGTGCTGGTCGGCGAGGACCCGGCGAGCCAGGTCTATGTTCGCAACAAGGGCAAGGCGACGAACGAGGCGGGAATGAACGGCCAGCAGTTCGACATGTCGGCCAGTTCAAGCCACGAAGAGGTGTTGGCGAAAGTCGAGGAGCTCAACGGCGATCCGGCAGTGCACGGCATTCTCGTCCAACTGCCGCTGCCCGATCAGGTCGACGAGACGGCAATCATCAATGCCATCGATCCCGATAAGGACGTCGACGGCTTCCATGTGATCAACACCGGCCGGCTGTGGACCGGGCAGGACAGCGCGGTACCCTGCACGCCGCTGGGCTGCCTGCTGATGCTGCGGCAGTTCGTCGGCGACCTGAAAGGCAAGCGCGCCATCGTGGTTGGGCGCTCGAACATCGTCGGCAAGCCGATGGCATCGCTGTTGATCAAGGAAAGCTGCACGGTCACCATCGCTCATTCCAAGACCGCCGACTTGCCGGGCGAATGCCGCCGGGCGGATATCGTGATCGCCGCGGTGGGCCGCGCCGAGATGGTGCGGGGCGACTGGATCAAGCCGGGTGCGACGGTGATCGACGTCGGCATCAACCGGATCGAGCGCGACGGCAAGAACAAGCTCGTGGGCGATGTCGCCTTCGAGGAGGCCAAGGCGGTCGCGGGCGCGATCACACCGGTACCGGGCGGCGTGGGCCCGATGACCATCGCCTGCCTGTTGCGCAATACGCTGCACGCGGCGTGCCGCCAGCACGGCGTCGCCGTGCCGCCGGAAGGATGACGTGCGAACGCTTGCGGCAGCGCTCCTTATGGTCCGCGCCGAGGCGACGGCGCCGGGTAACCGACGGCCCACGCCCGCAGGCTTGAAAAACTGAACGATGCCACTGGATCGGAACTTTTTCCGGCGAGAGTCAGGCGTTTGAGCACGAGCCTTGCTTGTATCGGGGGTGCCGGCGGGTTGTTCCTCGCGACCCATTTGATCCCGTCGATTCCGGGCCTTCGGGATACGCTGGTCCGAATCTCGAGCGAGCGGATCTATCTGGGTCTCTATGTGGCCGTCTCGCTTGCGACGTTCGGGCTGTTCGCCTACAGCTACGCCGCCGCCGAATCCGTCGATCTGTGGGGCACGGCCCTTTGGTCCCGGCTCGTCCCGCTCGTCGTGATGCCGTTTGCACTGATTCTGGTGGTCGTGGGCTACACCACGAAGAATCCCACGGCGGTGATGCACGCAGACGCGGTCAAGGCGGCTGATCCGGCACCGGGCATGCTCAAGATCACCCGCCACCCGCTGATGTGGGGAGCCGCTCTGTTCGCGGCCTCGCATATCCCTGGCAACGGAGATGGCGCGTCGGTGATCTTCTTCGGCGTCGTTGCGGGGCTGGCGCTGATCGGTATGCCCCTGATGGATGCCCGCAAGCGTAGGCGGCTCGGTGCTGACTGGGAACGCTTCGCCGGCGCGACCTCAGAACTTCCCTTCGCAGCGCTGCTCGCAGGTCGGACAAACCTCAGATGGAGCGAGATCGGCTGGTGGCGGGTTGGTGTCGGGCTTGGGCTTTACGTCGGTTTCCTCTTTGCCCATGGCCCGGTGCTGGGTATCTCAGCCCTGCCCGGCTAAGAGCCTAGCCGCCCGCGCAGGCGCAGTCGGAGCGCGTTGAGTCGGATGAAACCTTCGGCGTCGCGCTGGTCGTAGACCGTGTCTTCCTCGAAGGTCGCGAGGTCGGCGTCATAAAGGCTGGCGGGCGAGCGCCGCCCCTCGAGGGTGACATTGCCCTTGTACAAGTTGAGCCGCACGTCGCCCGAAACCTGTTTCTGACTTTCGTCGATCGCGGCCTGAAGCATTTCGCGTTCGGGTGAGAACCAGAAGCCGTTATAGATCAGCTCCGCGTAACGGGGCATGAGCTCATCCTTTAAGTGCGCGGCGCCCCGGTCGAGTGTCAGACTCTCGATCGCCCGGTGGGCATTGATGAGGATGGTGCCGCCCGGCGTCTCATAGACGCCGCGCGACTTCATGCCGACGAAGCGGTTCTCGACCATGTCGACCCGGCCAATGCCGTTGGCCCCGCCCAGGCGGTTGAGCTCGGTGAGCAGCGCCGCGGGCGATAGCGCCTTGTCGTCGATCGAGACGGCATCGCCCCGCTCGAAGCCGATCTCGATCGTGGTCGGCTCATCGGGCGCGGCCTCGGGCGAGACGGTCCATTCGAACATCGCCTCGTCGGGACTTTTCCAGGGGTCCTCCAGCACCTTGCCCTCGTAGGAGATGTGCAAAAGGTTCGCGTCCGTCGAATAGGGTGCTTCGCCCTGCTTGTCCCGGGCGACGGGAATCTGGTGGGTGTCGGCATAGGCGATCAGCTTGGCCCGAGAATCGAGATCCCATTCCCGCCAGGGCGCGATGACCTTGATATCGGGGTCGCAGGCGTAGTAGCCGAGTTCGAAGCGGACCTGGTCGTTGCCCTTGCCCGTGGCGCCGTGGCACACGGCGTCGGCGCCGCATTCGTGGGCGATCTCGATCTGGCGTTTGGCGATCAGGGGCCGCGCAATCGAGGTGCCGAGCAGATAGACACCCTCGTAGATCGCGTTGGCGCGAAACATGGGGAAAACGTAGTCGCGTACAAACTCCTCGCGTAGATCCTCGATGTGGATGCCCGCCGCACCCAGCGTCTCGGCCTTTGCCCGCGCCGGTTCGAGTTCCTCGCCCTGGCCAAGGTCGGCCGTGAAGGTGACGACCTGGCAATCGTAGGTCTCCTGTAGCCAGCGCAGGATCACGGAGGTGTCCAGCCCCCCGGAATAGGCGAGCACGACTTTTTTGATGTCGCCAGACATCGCTTGCGCTCCTTCGTCTCGAATCAAGGCCGCGCAGTATAGGCCAAAGCCCCTTCCCGGCAAGGGTCGGCACGACCCGAAATCGACACGAATTTTGGCCCGCGTTGCCGTCCGAGCGACGCCATGCGAGAATTTTTCCCAGCGACATCGCATTATAAGCCTCGGATTCATTTCCGGTTTTGGCCAAGAGTATGAGCGAAGCCTCCGCCAGTTACCCCGTCCCGACCCATGATCTCAATTATGACGGTCGGACCGGCGCCCTGTTGCACATCGTTCTCGTCAATCTGGCCCTGGCGACCCTGACGCTGACCGTCTATCGGTTTTGGGCCCGGACCCGGGTGCGGCAGTTCCTATGGAGCGGCATTCGCTTTCTCGACGACCGGGTGGAATATGCGGGGCGCGCCCGCGAGCTGTTTTTCGGCGCACTAATCGTCGTCGTCATTTTCGTGCCCGTGATTTTTTTCTACGACACACTGCTCGCTCTGGTCGCCGCCCGCCATTCGCTGACTTTCTACGCCCTGCAGACTATCTACCTACCGCTCGTGTTCTGGCTCATGGCCTTCGCGTCTTATCGGGCGCGCCGCTATCGCCTTAGCCGCACTCTGTGGCGAGGCGTGCGCGCGGGACAGACAGGCTCGGCCACGGCCTATGCGTTTTTGTGGCTGGCCCTGGGTTTCGCCACGATTTTGACCGCTGGCCTGTTGCTGCCGTTCCGCAACGCCGCCCTCTACCGCTACCGTATGAACCACAGCTGGTTCGGCGATCGGGCGTTCGAGAGCGACGCCCGCGGTCTCGATCTCCTCTGGGTCTGGCTCGGCTGCTGGATTCTGGCCCTACCGACACTGGGACTGCTCTATCTAGCTTACAGGGCTCGGGAGATTCGCTATTTCGCGGAGCGAACCCGTTTCGGGACGCTTGAATTCCGATCGACGATCGGGGTCAAGGATCTGATCCTGATCTACCTGCCTTATGTTCCCGCGGCCCTTCTCAGCGTCGCCGCCTACGTACTGTTCGTTTGGTTGCTCCCCGGTTTTTCAATCGAAGCCATTACGCTTCAGGCATCGCTGCTCTACGCAGCCTTTCTGATCGTCTTCGTCACGCTGTTCGGGATTGCCCGCCTCCTGGTCGTTCATCGTTTCATTGGCCGGTTCTGCCATCGGCTGATGATAACGGGAGACCAGGATTTCGGAACCGTGGCCGCCCGGCCGCAGACCCGCCTGCGTTTCGGCGAGGGTCTCGCGGACGCCCTCGATCTGGGCGGGGTGTGAGGGCATGGCGGACTATTCGGGCCAATATTTCTCCGGCCGCCTGGCCGTCGGCGAGGACGTGCGGATCCGACTGGGCGCCGACGGTCTCGAGGTCATCGTACCTGGTGGTCCAGCACAAGAATCCTGGCCCTATGATGCGTTGCGGCTGGTCGATCGCAATCACCTGGACGAACGGATATGTCTAGCAAGGGATGTGGGCAGCGGGGCTCGGCTCGACATCCTCGCACCCCAAGCGCTGGCTGCGCTTTACGAGCGCGCCCCCCGGCTTCGCCCCCCCGGCCCGTTCCAGCGCCAGACGCTCCGGTTCGTCGCGATCTGGGCGGCGGGTCTGGGCGCGCTTGCCGTTGCGGTGCTGTTCGGGATCTCTCTTCTGACATCGGGAATCGCAAGCCTTGTCTCGCCTCATTGGGAGGAGAGTGTCGGCAGCGAAGTCGTCGAGTCGCTTGGCGGACTTCTGGCGAGAGAGGGCGAAGAGGCACGGTTCTGCGAATCCCGGCCGGCAAGGCGCGCCCTGGATCGACTGACAGCTCGGTTGATGCAGGGGCGAGAGCTTCCCTACGACCTGAAGGTCCGGATTCTCGATGTATCGCTCGTCAACGCACTGGCGGTTCCGGGCGGCAACGTCGTCCTGTTGCGGGGCTTGATCGATGAGGCACAGTCTCCGGACGAGGTTGCCGGCGTGCTGGCCCACGAGTTGGGTCATGTCATCGAGCGCCATCCCCTGGAGGGTTGGATAAGAGCCGCGGGCGTTGCCGCCTTGTTCGATCTGTTCGCCGGGGCATCGGGCGGCGCGACCGCGATCACCGGTATTTCGGAAAGCCTGATAATCCTTTCCCACAGCCGCCAGGACGAGCGCGCCGCCGATCTGCTCGCGCTCGACATGCTGGGTTTGGCCGGTTTGCGGCGCGACGGCATCGCGACATTCTTCGAACGGCTGTCAAAGGAAGTGGCTTACGACGGCGAGGTCCCGGATTATTTCTCGACGCATCCCACACATGGGGATCGAGCAGCGGCGGCCCGGGCCGGCGGCGATGGCGGAGGGTCTGCGATGTCGACGGGGGAGTGGGAGGCGGTTCAGGCGATCTGCGACTGAGCGGGGGTTGACCCCGCTCCCGGGCGGACACGGCGCTCACGCACGCTGTCCGACTTGAGCTGGCCGCAGGCGGCGAGGATGTCGCGCCCCCGGGGCGCGCGGACGGGCGCCGAATAGCCCGCCTTGTTGACGATCGCGGCGAAGGCCTCGATCGCGTCTGGCTCTGAACACTCGTAAGGTGCCCCGGGCCAGGGGTTGAACGGGATCAGGTTGACTTTGGCCGGAATCCCCGCGATCAGGCGGACGAGTTCCCTTGCATCGGCCGGCGAATCGTTCACGCCCTTGAGCAGGACATATTCGAAGGTGATACGCCGGGCATTGGTTGCGCCGGGGTAGGCGCGGGCGGCGGCGAGCAGTTCCGCAATCGGATATTTGCGGTTGATCGGCACCAGCTCGTCACGCAGCTCATCGCGCACGGCGTGAAGCGAAATCGCGAGCTGGACGCCCAGTTCCCGCCCGCAGCGCTCCATCCCGGGTACCACACCCGCGGTCGAGAGCGTAATCCGCCGTCTCGAGATGGCGATGCCCTCATTGTCCATGGCAATTCGGAGCGCGGCAGCGACGTTATCGAAATTATAGAGGGGCTCGCCCATGCCCATCATCACGATGTTCGAAATCCGGCGCTGCCCCGAAGGCGAAGGCCATTCGCCAAAGGCATCCCGGGCCACGAGGATCTGGGCGGCGATCTCGCCTGCGCTGAGGTTGCGCACGAGGCGCTGGGTGCCCGTGTGGCAGAATTTGCAGGTCAGCGTGCAGCCGACCTGGCTGGAGAGGCACAGCGCGCCGCGATCGGTTTCGGGGATGTAGACCGTCTCGACTTCCTGGCCGCCGGCGAAGCGAAGCAGCCATTTCCGGGTGTTGTCTTCCGATGTCTGGGTACGGACAATCGCCGGTCGCTCGGCGTGATAGCGCGCAGCCAGCTCTGCACGCAAGCCCTTGTCAATGGTCGTCATTGCCTCGAAATCCTGCGCGCCGCGATGATAGAGCCAGTGCCAGAGCTGCTTCGCACGAAGCCGCGCTTTTCGCGGCGATTCGCCGAGGCGCTCCATCTCCGTCGCCAACTCGGCGCGGGACAGTCCGATCAGGTTCCTACGATCGTTTGGCGCGCGGTCGGGCGATGCATCGGTCATGGTGCTGATATACGCCCGCCCGGACGGATTTCCAAACCCGGCGCGGGATAAATCGTTTACGCCAATGAGCCGGTTAATCGGCCCGCTGCTGTCGCGGCTTCGTATTGTGCCAACGGTCTGGGAGCCGCACTAGCCGCTGCAGGAGGAGCGAATTTCGTTGAGCGCGGCTGTCACGCCCGAGAGGGAATAGGTGTCGAGCGAGTAGGTGCCTTTCCGTGATGTGCCCCGTACGGACAGCGTCGAACCCGCCACCATCGCCTTGATCAGATCCTCGTCGTCGTCAGTGCTCTTGGTCCAGGCTTTTTCGCCGTCGATGAACAGCATGAAGGTGGATGCACCGATGCTGACCTCGACCTCACTGTCGTCCTGGTAGGGATAGCCCGAGGTGACGCTCACGTTCTCGGCGCCGTCCGGCTGGCGAATGATCAGTAGATAGGGCTCGCCGCGCTTGGTGTAATTGCCGGACTGGTTGACCGGAACACTGTGGATGTAGCAGTAGCGCTCGTCGTTCTCCGCATAGCCGATAAGGTTCCAGTCGCCGAAACTGCCGAGGAATTCCTGTGCCGCCGCCGGAAGCGCAGCCGCAGGGAGCAGGAGCGCGGCCAAAAGCCAGCGCCGAAGCACGAAAGCGGGGTTCAAGCTCTTCATGGCGGTACCATAACCTCGCGGCTCAGCGGGCAAGCTAGCCCCGTGCCCGGTAGGTGGGGATTCCCTGATCGGGAATCCAGATGCCCGCGGGCGGTGGTCCGGACTGGTAGAAAACGTCGATCGGGATGCCGCCGCGCGGATACCAGTAGCCGCCGATGCGCAGCCAGAGGGGCGCAATCGCCGCCGTGACGCGGTTGGCGACAAGCAGGGTGCAGTCCTCGTGAAACGCGCCGTGGTTGCGAAATGACGCCAGGAACAGCTTCAGCGACTTGCTCTCGACCAGCCAGTCGGCGGGCGCGTAATCGATCACGAGATGGGCAAAATCGGGCTGTCCGGTAACCGGACAGATGGAGGTGAACTCCGGGCAGGAAAAACGCACCAGATAGGGCATTTCGGGGTTGGCGTTGGCGACCCGCTCGAGTGTCGCCTCGTCGGGCGACGCCGGCAGATCGACGCCATGGCCGAGTTGGCGAAGCTCTTCGAACCGGGGTTGATCGGTCGTCATCGGGGTCTTATTTCCTCCTGCGCCGGCGCGGTTCGCCGA
Source organism: Alphaproteobacteria bacterium (assembly GCA_965198325.1). Taxonomy (GTDB): domain Bacteria; phylum Pseudomonadota; class Alphaproteobacteria; order UBA828; family JAPUJA01; genus CBDAPE01. Next base: position 357,618 of record CBDAPE010000014.1, read on the forward strand.
ATTCGTGATCGGGCAAGGGCTCGGGCATCGCGAACTCCGAGACCGGGCGGGCCGGGTAGCGCCCCAGGGTCAACATGCGATCATACATCACGATCGCGCCGCAAACTCCGAGATTGATACTGAATTTCGTCGGAATTTTGACCAGACGGTCGCACCGCGCGATCAGCGCGTCGGAAAGATCACCGCGTTCGGGACCGAGTACGTAGGCAGCGCAGGCTGGATGGCGAAAGACCGGAAGGTCTTGCGCACCGTCGACCCGCTCGATGCCGACCAGCTTGCAGCCGTCGGGCAGACGCAGGTCGGCAACCCGCTCGAACTCGTAAAACGGAAGCTGGTCCGGGGTCTTCGCGGTATCGGAAATCGCGTCATCACGAGCGTAGCTTGCGTCGATGGTGAATACGAAGCTGGCACCGAAGGCATGGGCTGAGCGAAACAGGGTGCCCACGTTCATCGCCTTGCTGACCCGCTCGACCCCGATACCGAAATAGCCGCGCATCGCCATACGGTGCAATCGCAGGTGACGTTAGGCAAGCACTTTTGCGATCCAGGAGGCTGGACAGAATTGCCAAACCGAGTCAAGTGGCTAGCCAAGAGAGTCGCGACGGGATGTTATGCCATGTTCTTGAGGCGGCCTGGATAAACTGCTTTTGAATCCGCGAGATTCGAGGCGGCTTGGAGTCATGACTGCCGATTAAGCGGCAAACGGTCTGGACTCCCTATATAATAGAGAGATCGGAACGCGGCGCAGGCCGGCGGTGCGACCGCTCCTTGCAATGCGCCGGCGATCCGCTCCTAATGAAGTATGGTCAGGCTCTTCCGCAAACGAGAGATCATCGACGCCCGCGCCCTCGCGCGTGCCCTGGTGGATGCCGAGGGAGGGGCTTCGCAATTGGCGGCTTTCAAGGCAGCCTTCAGCAAAGGCCGGGTGGTTGTGCATCAGCGCCTCGAGGCGGGTGAGCGGGGCGCATCGGTCGTCGCAGCGAACAGCTACCTGATCGATCGCCTGCTGGTCTGTCTGCTCGATCTCGCGGCCCGGGAGAGCGGACTGGGGACCGCGTCGGTCTCGGTGATCGCCGTCGGAGGCTACGGTCGAGCTGAACTCGCGCCCTATTCGGACATCGACCTGCTGTTCCTCTTCGAGGCCGGGCCCAATACGGCCGGCGAGCAATTCGTCGAATTCACCTTGCACCGCCTGTGGGACCTGGGCCTGTCCGTCGGGCATGCGGCCCGAACACTCGACGATTGCCTCGCCCGGGCCCGTGCCGACATGACGATCCGGACCAGCTTGCTCGAAGCCCGCCCCTTGTGGGGCGCCGACGACTTGTTTGCCACACTGCGAGAGCGCTTCTTCGCAGACATCGTGGCGGGCAGCGAGAGTGCGTTCATTGCGGCCAAGCTCGATGAACGCGGCGCGCGCCATCGCAAGACAGGCGATTCCCGCTACGTTCTTGAGCCCAACGTCAAGGAAGGCAAGGGCGGCCTGCGCGACCTGCATACACTCTATTGGATCGGCAAATATCTCTATCGGGTGGAATGGTTTCGAGACCTAGTGGGGCGCGGCGTTCTCACGAGCGCGGAGTACCGCCGGTTCGCCAAGGCCGAGGAGTTCTTCTGGCGGGTCCGCGCCCATCTCCACGTTTTGGCGGGGGCGCGGAAGAGAGGCTGAGCTTTGACGTTCAGCCCGAAATCGCCCGGCGCATGGGCTACGACGAGGAGAGTGTCAACGACGCCGTCTCGCATTTCATGAAGGATTATTTTCTCGCCGCGAAGAATGTCGGCGATCTGACGCGGATTTTCGTGGCCCAGCTCGAAGCGGAACATCAGCGGGCCGCGCCCGGACACAGCGAAGGCAAGGGGCTGGCGCTGAAGGATGCCGACGGACTCATTGTCGAAGGTGGCCGGGTCACGGTGGCGACCGAGACCGCATTCGCCGAACGCCCGGTGCGAATTCTACGGCTTTTTCACCTTGCCCAGGAGCAGGGCCTCGACATTCATCCCAAGGCGCTCCGCCTGATCCAGCAAATCCGTAAGAAATTCGGTCCGGGGCTGCGTGCCGACCCTGAGGCAGGTCGTCTGTTCGTCGAGATGCTGACCTCGCCAAATGATCCCGAGACGGCGCTCCGACGGATGAACGAGGCCGGTGTTCTGGGCCGCATCCTGCCGGAGTTCGGCCGAATCGTCGCCCAAGCTCAGCATGACATATACCATGTTTATACCGTCGACGAGCACAGCATCCGGGCGGTCGGCGTGCTGGCGGACATCGAACGCGGTGACCTGGCAGAAGACCTGCCACTTGCCAGTGAAGTAGTGCACAAAGTGATCTCTCGGCGCGCGCTATATCTCGCCACCCTGCTCCACGACCTGGCCAAGGGCAGCGGTAGCGACCATTCCGAGGTCGGCGCACGCATTGCGCTCAAAGTTGGTCGCAGACTTGGCTTCTTGGCGGAAGAGACCGAAACCGTCTCGTGGCTGGTGCTCCATCACCTGCGCTTCTCGAACACGGCATTCAAGCGCGATATCAACGACCCCAAAACGGTGAGCGATTTCATCGACGTCGTGCAGTCGGTCGAGCGGCTGCGGTTGCTGCTCGTGCTCACGGTCGCGGATATCCGAGCGACCGGGCCTGGACGCTGGAACGGCTGGAAGGGTGCGCTGCTTCGCGAACTCTACGCCCGGGCCGAGGAGCTGCTCTCCGGCGGCCATCAAGCCGAAGCAAAGTCCGCCCGGGTCGCGGCCGCGAAGCGGGCCTTGCGAGAGCGGCTTGCGGACTGGTCCGGGACAGCCGTGGACGCCCACTTTGCTCGCCTTGACCCGCCCTACTGGTTGAGCGTGGAGGCTGATCGCCAGGAACGCCACGCACGACTTCTGCAAAATGCGAGCCTGAGCGAGACGGTACGCTTCGCCCTCGAATCCCAGATCGACGAATTCCGCGGCGTCACCGAAATCACGCTCTATGCCGCTGACCACCCGGGGCTGTTTGCCGAAGTCGCCGGTGCCATGGCGGTCAGCGGGGCGAATATCGTCTATGCCCAGATCTTCACCACCGCGGACGGCATGGCGTTGGATAGTTTCTGGGTGCAGGACGCCGTGGGCGATGCACTGACCGAGGTGAAGCGCATGGAGCGGTTGCGCAGCACCCTCGATGCCGCCCTGGCCGGTACGCTGGACTTTAATGACGCGATCAAACGTCGCCGCAGGCGGGCTCGCCTGCGCGCCCCGGTTGCTGTGACGCCCCGGGTTCTGGTCGACAATCGGGCGAGCAGCCGGCACACCCTGATCGAGGTTAACGGAGCGGACCGGGTCGGCCTGCTGCACGATGTGACCCGAGCGCTCACCCGGCTGGGGCTCACGATCGCGACCGCCCATATCGCGACCTACGGTGGACGCGCCGTCGATGCCTTCTACGTCAAGGATCGTTTTGGTCTGAAGGTGACTCACGAGGAAAAGATCGAGACGATTCGTGCCCGCTTGCTGGTGGCCCTCGACGATCCGGGCAGCAAGGTCCCAACGCCGGCCCCACGACGCGGGGTGCGGTCAGCGACCGGCTAAGCTCCGTGGCGCCGCTTTCCCGCTGCGCAAAAATCCTTTAGACCACAATAATGGCGTTGCTTCGATTCTCCGCCACGGTGGGCGGCTACACCATGGTGTCGCGGATACTCGGATTCGCCCGGGATATCCTGATTGCCGCCCTGATTGGGGCCAGTCCCGTGGCCGACGCGTTCTTCGTGGCCTTCAAGATCCCCAACCTGCTGCGCCGGCTGTTCGCCGAAGGAGCGTTCAACCTCGCCTTCGTACCGCTCTATGCGGGGCATCTGGAGAAGGAAGGCGAGGCTTCTGCGAAGGCGTTCGCGGAAGCCGCGCTTGCCGTTCTGCTGTGGATGCTGGTCGCGGTAGTCGGCTTGGCGGAAGCGATCCTGCCGTGGTTGATGTACGGCCTCGCACCGGGCTTCGCCAGCGATCCAGCAAAATTCGCACTCGCCGTCGAGCTGACCCGGATCACCTTTCCTTACATCTTGTTCATCTCGTTGGTCTCCTTGCTGGGTGGGGTGCTCAACTCGCTGCACCGTTTTGCGGCACCAGCGGCAACGCCGATCCTGCTCAACATCTGCCTGATTGGAGCCCTGCTCGGCTTTACCGGCATTCTGGAGACATCGGGACATGCGCTTGCCGTCGGCGTCTCGGGTGCGGGCGTGGTCCAGCTCGTTTGGCTCTACATCGCCTGCCGGCGCGCGGGAGTCTCGCTTCGGCTGCGCCTTCCCCGGCTCACCCCGGGCGTGCGCCAGCTGTTCGTATTGATGGCGCCGGTCGCGCTAGGCGCCGGGGTCGCGCAGATCAGCGTTCTGGTCGACATGATCTTCGCCTCTCAGATCGACGGTGCGGTCTCGTTCCTCTACTACGCGGATCGGGTCAACCAGTTGCCGCTCGGCGTCATCGGGGTGGCGATCGGCACGGCGCTGCTACCCCTGCTGAGCCGCCAACTCCGGGCGGGCGATACCGAGGCGGCAGCCCAGAATCAGAACCGTGCAATCGAGATCGCCTGCCTGTTAACCCTGCCGGCGGCGACCGCCCTGATGGTGATCGCCGCGCCGATCATCGCCGTTCTGTTCGAGCGCGGCGCCTTCGGTGCTGCGGAAAGTTCGGCCACCGCTTGGGCGCTCGTGGCGTATGCCGGAGGCTTGCCCGCCTTCGTTCTGATCAAGGTTCTCGTACCTGGTTTTTTCGCTCGGGAGGAGCCCAAGACGCCGGTCCGGATCGCGATCGCTTGCATGTTGGTCAACGTCGCGCTTAATGCCGTCCTGATTGGCCCTCTCGGCCATGCCGGGGTGGCCTTGGCAACCAGCCTGTCCGGCTGGCTCAATGTCGCCCTGCTGTACCGCGCGTTGGGCGCACGCGGCTACCTCGCCGTCGATGCGCGGCTTATCGGCCGATTGCCCCGCATGGTCCTGGCCTGTGCTGCGATGGCGGGTATTCTGTGGTTGCTTGACTGGCAGCTGCAGGGCGTTCTGTCTGGCGGGCTTGGCTTGCGGATCGCCGGATTGATCGCCCTGGTTGCTGCGGGTCTGGCAGTCTACGGGATCGTTGCGCGGCTGAGCGGTGCATTTCGCTTCGACGATCTACGCCGGCAGATGCGCCGACCGCCGGACCAGGAGGCGGGAGCGGCTTGACCGGTCCGCGCGCCCGCGCGATAACAGCGCCGCTGGCGAGCGGCGAGCCGTAACGGGATTCTTCACCATGGGTCGTGTGCTATCGGGGGTTCAACCCACCGGGAATCTGCATCTCGGCAATTATCTTGGGGCCATTCGCAATTGGGTGCGGATGCAGGTGGATCACGAGTGCTTGTTCTGCATTGTCGATTTGCATGCCCTGACCAACGAACAGGACCCCGAGGATCTGCGGGCAAGCACCCGTGAGGTGGCTGCTGCTTACATTGCCGCGGGGATCGACCCGGAAGCGACGATAATTTTCAATCAAAGTCGGGTGCCGGCGCATTGCGAGCTTGCCTGGCTGCTCGGCTGCTTAACGCCCTTGGGCTGGCTCAACCGGATGACGCAGTTCAAGGAAAAGGCCGGAAAGCACCGGGATAACGCAGTGCTGGGCTTGTACGGTTATCCAGTCCTGATGGCCGCCGACATCCTCCTTTATAAGGCGACCCATGTTCCCGTCGGCGAGGATCAGAAGCAGCACCTCGAACTCGCCCGCGACATCGCGGCCGCGTTCAATCGTCGCTATGACTACGAAGCCCTGCCGCTGCCAGAGCCAATCATCATGGGCCCAGGCACCCGGGTGATGTCGCTGCGCGACGGTGCGAGCAAGATGAGCAAGTCCGATATCTCGGAATTTTCACGCATCAACCTGACCGATGATGCGGACACGATTGCGAAGAAAATTCGCAAGGCGAAGTCGGATTCTGAAATCGGCATGACCTACGACGTGGAGGCGCGGCCTGAGGCTTCGAATTTGCTCAGCATCTATGCCGCCCTTGGGGACGATTCTCTCGAGGCGGTCTGCGACCAGTACCGGACTTCGTCGTTCTCCAATTTCAAGGCGGCCCTGACGGAGCTCGCCGTGGCCAAGCTCGGCCCGCTCGCCAAAGAGATGCGCCGGCTCGCCGCCGATACCGACTATATCGACGGTATCCTGCGCCGCGGCGCCGAAAAGGCGAACGATCTCGGGACGGCGACACTCACCGAGGTCCAAGATCGTATGGGATTGCTGCGGCCCTGAGCGAGAATCAACCCATGGCGGCGACCTGAGAAATGGACATCTATCTGCCGATCGCCGAACTCCCGGTCAATTTGTTCGTACTTCTCGCGCTCGGCCTCGCGGTTGGCTTCCTGTCCGGCATGTTCGGGGTCGGCGGCGGCTTTCTGATCACACCCTTGCTGATATTTATCGGCGTCGTCCCGCCGGTTGCGGTGGCGAGCGGTGCCGCCCAGCTGGTTGCGACGTCGTTTTCGGGACTGTTTGCGCACTGGCGTCAGTCCAATGTGGATTTCAAGATGGGCGCGGTGGTTCTGGTTGGCGGCGCGGGGGGGTCGTGGCTCGGTGTCTGGCTGTTCGAGCGCTTGAGCGCCATCGGCCAGATCGATCTGGTCATCTTACTCTGTTACATCGCCTTCCTGCTCATCGTCGGCGCTTTGATGGCCGTCGAAAGCCTACGCGCGATCCGCCGGCGATATGAGGGGCGCACCCGGCGCAAAGCTCATAGCCACACCTGGATTCACGGGCTGCCGCTGAAAATGCGCTTTCCCAGGTCGCGCCTTTATATCAGCGCCCTGCCGCCGATCACGATCGGCTTCATCATGGGACTGATGGCCTCGATCATGGGGGTCGGCGGCGGCTTTTTCGTGATCCCGGCAATGATCTACCTGCTCGGCATGCCGACGGCTCTCGTTGTCGGGACATCGTTATTGCAGATCGCGTTCGTGGCCGGCGTATCCGCGTTTTTTCACGCGGGAAACAACCAGACGGTGGATATCCTCCTGGTGTTGCTGCTCGCCGTCGGTGGCGTTATCGGTACTCAGTTCGGCGTCCGGATGGGGCTTCGCCTGCGTGCCGAATATCTCCGGGGACTGCTCTCACTGGTCGTTCTCATCGTCGCAGGCCGGCTGGTTTACCTGCTGGTTACACCGCCCGACGACGAATTCTCGTTCACGTTTCTCGGTTTGTTCTGATGTCGCGCGGCTTGATCATCCTCTTAGCGGCAGGCGTCTTACTTCTGGTACTGGGGATCGGGCCGGTGCGGGCGGAGCCGCTCGTCTCCGGCCTTTCGGACGATCTGATTGAAATCGACGCACGCTTTGCGGGTACCCGCGTGCTGTTGTTCGGCGCTACCGAGCTCGCGGGCGATATCGTGGTCGTCGTGCGTGGGCCCTGGGCGGGGGTCGTTGTGCGCCGCAAAATCCAGATTGCTGGTATCTGGGTCAATCAGGAATCCGTAGGGTTCGCAGGGATTCCGCGGCTCTATGCTGTCGCGGCGACCCGTCCGCTGGCCGACATTGCTGCCGCCGAATTACTGGCGGAGCATCAGATTGGACTGGAGAACGTGTTGTTTCAGGCGTTCTACGTGAACAGCGCCGACGGAAGCGGGCCGTTCCGGGATGCGGTACTTCGCGGCGAACAACAGGTCCGGCTGTATCCTGAGTCGGTCGGCGACGTCGAGTTCATGGGTAGCCGTCTATTCCGGGTTGGTATCGATCTGCCGCCGAATCTGCCAATCGGACGTTACGACATCGAAATTTACGTCTTCGAGGACGGCGTTATCACCGCACATCAAACCCGGCGCTTCGAAGTCCGCAAGACCGGTCTGTCAGCTGGTATCGTCGACTTCGCCCACAGTCAGCCTTGGCTTTATGGCCTGCTTGCTATCGCTTCTGCGCTGGTGGCAGGATGGCTGGGCGGCGTCGCGTTCAGGAGGGTATAGGGAGCGGTGGCGAAAAAATCCAAGAAAACTGCAGAAAGCAGCGCCCGAAGTCATGTTGCGGGCCAGGTCAAGTTTCTGGTCTGTGTCGGCCACGACCCCCATTCGCGGGTCGCGGTCCATTTTGCCTGCCTCCGGGCACGAAATACAGGCGGGCGAGTCGCCCTGCTTCATGTCCTGCCACCGCCAGAGTTTCAGCATTGGGTGGCGGTCGGTGAGATCATGCGTGAAGAAACCCGCGAGGAGGCGGAGGAATTGCTTCAGAAGGTAGCGGGCGAGGTTCAGGATCGACTCGGTTTCATGCCCGAGATCAACGTCCGGGAAGGCCAGATCGGCGAACAAATTCTGCGTCAGATCGACGACGATTCCGATGTCGACATTTTGGTTGTCGGTGCCGTGCCGGGCAGTGAGGGGCACGGCCAGCTCATTTCATGGCTCGCGGGACAACTCGCGGGAAATCTCAACATTCCAATGGTCATCGTGCCAGGCAATCTGACCGATGCGCAGCTCGAAAACCTGACCTGACGGCACGGCTAGACGATTCGAAAGATCACGATTCTTGGTAAACACCGCGTGTGTGCGTGCGTGTCGACAGCCCGATTAACTTTCTAAGCTGTTGTGTCGCGATGGTTTTTAAAAAAGCTGTCGGGAAGGCTTGATATCGCCCCGGCCGTAAGCCATGTTTCCGGTAGTTAACGAACGGTTAATCAGCCGAGTTTCGAGGAGCGTCGGAGATGTTCATCCAGACCGAACAGACGCCGAATCCTGCGACTTTAAAGTTCCTTCCAGGCCGCGATGTCATGATCGAAGGGACGATACATTTTGCGGATGCGGAAAGCGCCCAGCGCTCGCCGCTTGCCGAGAAGCTCTTCAAGATCGAGCAGGTCGAGGCGGTGTTCTTCGGTGCCGATTTCATTTCGGTGACGAAGCGGGATGACGCGGATTGGACGTTGCTCAAGCCCGCGATCCTGGGTGGCATCATGGAGCATTTCGTTTCTCAATTGCCGCTGCTGGTCGATGATGAACCGGGCAAGGGTTCCGATTTGGCGGCAGACGACGAGGCGGATACGGAGATCATTGCGCAGATCAAGGATCTCATCGAGACGCGGGTTCGCCCCGCGGTCGCTCAAGATGGTGGCGATATCGTCTATCGCGGCTTCGATCGCGGTGTGGTTTTTCTTGAAATGCAGGGCGCCTGCTCCGGTTGTCCGAGCTCGACGGCGACCTTGAAGATGGGGATTGAGAATCTTCTTCGGCATTACGTACCGGAGGTGGTCGAGGTCCGAGCAGTCGCTTGACACAATAAAGCCATAAGAACCGGCGAAGAAGACGGCGGAAAACGTCGAACGGCAATAGCGCCAAAACAATCTCGGAGGAGCGCAGGGCTCCATCCAGAGAGACCGGGGGCCTAACCCCTGGGTGGGATGATGGACTTGATCGGAGGGTTTCCGGTGACGAAGTTACGGCGTCGTCGTTCGCATCGCTCCATCTGGGGCGTCGGCATAATCAGTCTTTTCGTTGTGGCGCTCTTCGCGTTGGTGCTCGCTGATCCTCAGGGGTTGATTTTCGGTACCCAGCCGATCGCGGCAGCGGGCACCGTACCCAAATTGGCCACCCTGGAAGTCCAGAACGATGACGGCGGGTCGGGTGACCCCTTGCTGGTTTCCGTCGAATTGACGACAGCGGCCCTGCTCGAGCAGTTCGAGCAAAACGAATACGAACTCGCCGATGTGCGGGACGGCATCCGCGAAGTCCCCCGGCTCTATTTGGCGAGCCTGCCCGCCGATCTGCGCGAAATCGAGGCGGTGGTGACGCGGAAGCAGTTTTTTATCCAGACCATGCTGCCACTGGTATTGCGAGCGAACGAAAAGGTCTGGGCCACACGCGATATTCTGATCGACATCGCCGAGCGGATCCACGCCGCCCTACCGCTCTCCGAAAGCGAACGGGGCTGGCTCGATCAGCTCGCAGCCCGCTACGAGACGGACCCGGGCAATCTCGAAGAGCTCTTCAAGCGGGTCGACGTCGTGCCGCCCTCGCTGGCTCTGGCGCAGTCAGCCGTCGAGTCCGGTTGGGGCACCTCGCGTTTCGCTCGGGAAGGCAATGCGCTGTTCGGCCAGCGCGTGTTCCGCGAAGGCGCCGGAATTGTGCCCGAGGAACGGGATGCAGGTACTGGCCATGAGGTCTTGGCGTTCGAGGCCCTGGGCGATTCGGTGACGGCCTATCTGCATAACCTCAACACCCACTGGGCGTATGACGAATTTCGCGATCGCCGTGAGATGATGCGTGCCGAGGCCAGTTGGCTCGAAAGCGCGGACCTGATTGCCGAGCTGGTTGCATACTCCGAAGAGCGGGAAAAATATCTGAAGATTCTCAAGCGTGTGATCCGCGAAAACCGTCTCGAGCAATTCGACCACGCCAGGCTGAACAGACTTCAGCTTGTCGTCGATCTCGATCCTGCCTATCGGTAATTTTTTGGGACGAATTCCGTCAGCGTGAACAGCTCGCCAGAGACCGGGCGAGCCATCACGATCCCGGGACGATAAATTGGGTCCCGAACCAACGCCAGCGTCCGTCGGGGCCCGGCATGGTGCAGTTGATACGAGATCGACCGGGAGGAAGGGGCTGATCGAGCCGAATCTCGACGCGGCTCGGACCTAGCTGTTCGATTACAGCCGTACCTTGATGAGAGGCGAAACAGGCGAGCGCCCCGATTTCATGGAGAATATCGGTAACCGTGAAACCGACGGCAGGCGGGTTATTGGCGCCTACCACCGGATTCGCGGGCGTAAGATCGGCGACCGGGAGGGGTAAGGTGGCGGCCACCAGAGCAAACCGGTCTATGTCGCCGAAATGCTCGTTCAGGGCAAATCGTGAAAGGGCAAAGAAATCGCTGCCTCCGAAAATTGCCCCTGAATGTTGGCCGAATGCGGCTTCGAAGCCGGCGTCAGCGGCACTGCGCCGCACCGTGAGATCGAATTCGCCGTACGGATAGGCGAACAGAGACGGGCTGACTTCGACCTCCGATTCAATACGCGCTTGGGCATTCGCGATGTCGGCCCGTATGGCGCCTGCGTCGAATTGCCAGAGATGGCCGTGGTTCGTGCCGTGATTACCGATGGTCACGCCTGCCGCCGCGAGTTCGCGAATCTGATCCCAAGTCATGATGCCTGCGGTTCCCGCGTCGACGGCGCCAGTGGCGACAAACAAAGTGAAAGGAATTCCTGCCTCCTTCAAGCGGGGCCAGGCCTCTTCGTAAATCGAGACATAGGCGTCGTCGATGGTAATACCGATGGTGCGGTCGGGCAGTGGATTGCCCGCGCGTAGCGCCGCGATGATATGGGGCACGGGTAATACGGAATAGCCCCCTGCTTTGAGGTGTTCGAGATGGGCTTCAAATTGATCGAGGCGGATATTTGTCGACGGATAAGTGGAGTCGTCGAACCGGTGATACATCAGAATTACGGCGGAATCCGCAGCGTTTGCCTTGGGCACTGAAACCGTAGCGGTCAGCATGGAAGCCGCTAAAACGAAGACGGAAAGTCTACGCATCGCGCGTTGAAGAGCCTGTGAACCGCGGAGCATGATCGCTTATTATATTGTAAAAAAGTCAATGGGAACAAGGATTTGAATAATCCAATCCGCTATGGACCGCCATCAGACGGGTGCCGGCGGCCTGATCAGTCAGGGTCGGATAACGGCGCGGTTGGAACATCTGGTAATGCCACCACTCGTTCATGTAGAAATCCCAGCCAGCGGTGCTCATGAGTCCCAGCAGGAGATGGCGGTTGCGCTGGGCGGCAAGCGAAACGTCCGGGTTTCCGTGGTGGGACCGCGGCGTGAGCGAATCGAAGGGTGCGCCCATGTCGAGCGCCTTTCCGTCGCTGCCGACGAGCGTAAGGTCGATTGCGACGCCCCGCGAATGTGGCGAGCCCCGTCGTGGATCGGCGATATAATTCGGGTCCGGTGTGTGATTCCATAGAGCCCATTGAGCCTCGACGGGGCGAAAGCCATCGAACAGACGGAAGCGGAGCCCAAATCGCGCGGCCAAGTCAATCGCACGGGACAGCAGCCGAGCGGCGTCCGGGTGTAGAAAGCAAGCGGTGCGGGCGTAGACGGCCCGGCTGGTGAAATTGTCGGGTCCGGCATAGGCGAGATCTACATCGACATCGTATTCCGGGGATGCGATGGGAGTCAGGATCATGGATCGAGTGATGCGACGATGGGGTTGGATGGACGGAAAGTCTAACATGGTTAGAAGGCCAGCGGCATGAGGCTGCTTGCGCTGGATTGCGCAGCCGGCGCGTGCTCGGTTGCACTGTGGACCGACGGCGCGATCCCGGCGAGCCGCTGTGAGGCCATGGCACGTAGCCATGCCGAGGCACTACTGCCAATGGTCGACACGGTCGCGGGGGAAGCAGGAGTCGATCTTCGATCACTGGACCGGGTGGCCGTATCCGTGGGGCCGGGAAGTTTTACCGGCTTGCGGGTCGGGCTCGCCGCGGCGCGCGGTCTTGCGCTGGCAGCCGCCTGCCCGGTGATCGGCGTCGGCACACTTGAAGCGTTGGCTTGGGCGACCGCGCCCGACGAACGAGTCGGCCGGACGGTTCTGGCAGCGCTCGATGCCCGTCGGGGCGAAGTCTACATTCAACCATTCAACGCTGCCTTGGCATCGCTGGCACCGCCTGCCGCCTTACCTCTGGAGGCTGACCTTCCCTGGACCGAAGAGGCGGTGCTGCTGGTCGGAACCGGTGCGTCGATTGTGGCGGCCGCGCTGGGTGAGCGGGGATCAGAGATCGCGCTGTCCCAAGCATCCGAGGCTCCGGACGCCGTGCATGTCGCAGCACTGGCGGCGTCTCATGACGAAAGGGCCTGTCCGGGTTTCGAAGTTGCCCCCGTCTATCTGAGAGGTGCGGGTGCCGAACAGCCGGTCAGCCCAGCGCGGAGCCAAACGTGAGAACGCACCGAGACGGGGTGTTCTCGATCACTCGGGCGGCGCCGGAGGGCTACCAAACCATTGCCCGGCTCCACAGTGTCTGTTTCGATAATCCCTGGAGCGCGCCGGCGATCGAACGGTTGTTGGAGCCCCGCGGCAGTTTCGCGCTAGTCGCCGATCAGTCGGGCCGTCCGGCCGGGTTCCTGCTCTGCCGACGGGTCTTGCGCGAAGCCGAAATCTTGTCAATCGGCGTCGTTCCCGCCGCGCGACGACAGGGAATTGGGGAAGCGCTGCTCGCGCACGCGATAGACCGTGCCAGGAATGCACGCGATGACGTCGTCATTCTTGAAGTGGCGGCCGACAACCAAGCCGCTCGGGCGCTTTATGCGGCTGGCGGATTCGAGGTGACGGGCTGGCGCCCGGGCTACTACTCGCGACCCGGCGGGCAAACCGTATCCGCGGTCATTATGCGGTGCTCGCTCGAGTCTTAGGCCTTTCGGATTACCAGCCGATGGACGCCGTCGGAACCCGCCTCCGCTTCGAGAATCAGGATTTCATGCCCCTCTTCGCGAACCGATCGGGGTACGTTCTCGAGTGGTTCCCCGGCATTCAATCGGACCTCGAGCGTGTCACCCGACTCCATCGCTTCGATCCGAAGCCGTGTCTTTACGAATGTCATCGGGCAAACGTCCGACGTAATGTCGAGGAAATTATTGGGTGAGTCCGCCACGCTTTCACTCCGAATTTCCCGGACCGGATTTCCGAATCTAATTTATTTCGTTATTTCCGGTTTGAATGGGAGAGCCTTCCCTTATATATAGCTGTTTAAGTTCTATTCGGAAGGATCGAGTATAAAGATGCCCGAACAACTTGAAAGAGGCGAAGTTCTTGCGTTGACGACGGAGATTGTCGCGTCGCATGTCTCGAACAACGACGTTTCAGTCGGCGACTTGTCTCAGTTGATTAGGGAGGTCTACGACACCTTGTCCGGCTTGGCGGTCGGCGCGAGCGGTGCATCGCTTGCGCAGGAAAGGCCGCAACCGGCCGTTCCGATCAAGAAGTCTATCACGTCGGACTACTTGATCTGTCTTGAGGATGGCAAGAAGCTCAAAATGCTGAAACGCCATCTCAAAACCAGCTACGACCTGACCCCCGAGCAGTACCGCGAGCGTTGGGGGCTGCCGGCCGATTACCCCATGGTGGCGCCGAATTATGCAAAGCAACGCAGTCAGTTGGCAAAGAAGATCGGCCTCGGCACCAAGCCCCGGCGGCGGCGGCGAGCTAACTAAAATACGGTTTTTTTGCCGCCCACCTTTCTGGACCTCGTCTAATCCGCGTCTATACTCTATCCTATAGCGATTGGAGTAACGGCAAGGCGAAGGGGACGCGGTGAGCCGTCAAACGGCGCCATCCCGGATAGAGCAACTCTGCATCAGCAAGGGTTTGAAGATGACCGAGCAGCGACGAGTTGTTGCCCGCGTTCTCTCGGATTCAGATGACCATCCCGATGTCGAAGTTGTCTATCAGCGCGCTTCCAATCTCGATCCAAGAATTAGCTTGGCGACGGTTTATCGAACGGTCCGTCTCTTTGAGGACGCCGATTTGCTCGAGCGGCATGATTTCGGTGACGGTCGGGCGCGCTATGAAAGTGCCAGTGACAGCCACCACGACCACTTGATCGATGTAAAGACGGGCAAGGTAATTGAATTTGAGAACGCCGAGATCGAGGAGCTTCAGCGTGCGGTTGCCAAGCGGCTCGGTTACCGCCTGGTGGATCACCGGCTCGAGCTCTACGGCACTCCGCTCGATGATGACGACAGAGGGACAGGCTCCACCTGACCGGCGTAGTCGGTTTCGGAGCTAAACGAGTGATACCGATGGCCGAGGCATTCAGTCAGTCAGAACCGATTCAGGATATCCGGGCTGGAAGCCTAGAGGTGCGAATGGCGTGCACGACAGAGGAAATCGAAGCAGCGAAATCACTACGTTATCGGGTTTTCTATGAAGAGATGGGAGCACAACCCTCGCCCAAAATGGCTGCACGAAAGCAGGATTTCGACGGCTTCGACGAAATTTGCGACCATTTGCTTGTAATCGACCATGAACGTAAGGGACTCGATGCGGTGGTCGGAACCTATCGGCTGCTGCGCCGTTCGGTTGCCGATCAGCACGAGGGATTCTATACGGCGGACGAATACGATATAACGAATATCATCGCCCATCCGGGCGAAATTCTCGAGCTCGGCCGCTCCTGTGTGGACGCAGACTACCGCAACCGCGCGACAATGACCCTGCTATGGCGAGGCAACGCTGCCTATGTACACTATTACGACATTACGCTCATGTTCGGTTGTGGCAGCCTGCCCGGTACCGATCCCGAGTCCCTGACCGTGCCACTCGCCTATCTCTACCACAATCATCTGGCGCCGCCGGAGCTACGTCCGACCGCGTTATCCGAGCGCTACGTGGGAATGGATCTGATGGCACCCGAGGACATCGATGCCAAAGCGGCGTTGAAGTCGCTACCGCCGCTGATTAAAGGCTATCTGCGGCTCGGCGGATTCGTGGGAGACGGCGCAGTGATCGACCACCAATGGAATTCCGTCGATGTCTCCATTGTCGTGAAGACCGATCTGGTCACGGAAAAATATCGTAACCACCTTACCTGAAGTCATGGACAGACCAATGCGTGCATTCGTTACGCTCGTGCGATTTCTCGCCTGGACCCTGATGCTGGTGCCGGTGCAGCGGGTGCTTCTCGCGACAGGCAGCCTCGGAGCGAGGCGGATCCCGATGATCTATCATCGAGGAGTCTGCCGAATTGTCGGTTTTCATGTCGATATTCGCGGCACCCAGACGGCGAAGGCCCCCGTCTTGTTCGTCAGCAATCATACCTCGTATCTGGATATCGTGGTGCTCGGCGGCATCGTGGAAGGCTCGTTCGTGGCAAAGTCGGAAGTCGCCAATTGGCCTCTTTTCGGAACCCTTGCAAAGCTGCAGGAAACAGTCTTCGTCGATCGCCGGGTCTCGAAGACCGCGGGTGAGCGTGATGCAATGACGGCGCGCCTCGAAAATGGCGACCGTCTCATCCTGTTTCCCGAAGGCACGAGCAATGACGGCAATCGGGTCCTACCGTTCAAGAGCGCATATTTCGGCCTTGCTGAAATACCCGTGAAAGGGCACCCGCTCGTGGTGCAGCCCATCTCCATCGCCTATACGAAACTCGATCACATGCCGATGGGTCGACGCTACCGACCGGAATTTGCTTGGTATGGCGATATGGAACTACCGAGCCATCTTTGGAATGTTTTTGGGCTGGGGTCGACAACGATTCAGGTCGAGTTTCACGAACCGGTAACGATCGAGCGTTTTGCGTCACGTAAAGACATGGCAACCTATTGCCATTCCGTGATCGCAGACGGTGTGGCAACCGCGATCGCAGGCGAGCCATGGCGCGGCGTGCAGAAGAGGAAAATTCGCTTCCAGCGCCTTCGTAAGGCTGCAGCAACGGTGGGACACTAACTTGACAGGGCCTCGCGCGGTGCTACAGTCGGGCGGTGATTTCGATGTATTTCCAAAGGCTTCCTTCATTGCTGCGGGCCTAACCGGCGAAATGGCGGGACGCTGAGCGTGTCGAAGAAGCTCTTTATCAAGACATTCGGTTGTCAGATGAACGTCTATGATTCGGC
Source organism: Alphaproteobacteria bacterium (assembly GCA_965198325.1). Classification (GTDB taxonomy): domain Bacteria; phylum Pseudomonadota; class Alphaproteobacteria; order UBA828; family JAPUJA01; genus CBDAPE01. The sequence continues at coordinate 374,164 of CBDAPE010000014.1, forward strand.
ACGCATGACGGACGTGCTCGAGCCGTTGGGTTATGAGCTGGCTGCCGAACCAGAAACGGCCGATCTGGTTATCCTCAACACCTGTCACATTCGTGAGAAAGCCGCAGAAAAAGTATATTCCGATCTTGGCCGGCTGCGCCTGCTCAAAACGCGTCGCGCGGCCATGGGTCGCCCGATGATCCTCGCGGTTGCCGGTTGCGTTGCCCAGGCGGAAGGTGAGGAGATAGTTCGCCGCTCGCCTCATGTCGATATCGTGATGGGCCCGCAAACCTACCACCGCCTGCCGGACCTCGTGGAGCGTGCGATTGCCGAAGGTCGCGGGATCGTGGCAACAGAGTTTCCTGTCGAGGAAAAATTCGCCTATCTCGAAAATCGGGTCTCGAATCGGAAGGCAAGCGCTTTCCTGACGGTTCAAGAGGGTTGCGACCGGTTCTGCTCGTTTTGCGTCGTGCCCTATACCCGCGGCGCCGAAATGTCGCGCCCGGTGGATGCCGTGCTCGAGGAGGCACGCAGGCTGGTTGACGGCAGGGCACGGGAGATCGTTCTGCTGGGGCAGAACGTCAACGCCTACCACGGTACTGCCGTCGAGAACGAGGCGTCGCTAGCGAGCCTGATCGAGAACCTTTCCGCGATCGACGGATTAGCGAGAATTCGCTACACGACCTCCCACCCCCGAGACGTCACGGAAGATCTCATTGCCGCGCATCGCGATTTGCCCAAATTGATGCCTCACCTTCACCTGCCGGTGCAGTCGGGCGCCGATGGGATTCTTGCCGCGATGAATCGCCGCCATAGTGCGGCGGACTATCTCCGCATTGTCGACCGCCTGCGCACGGCGCGCCCCGACCTCGCTCTGTCGTCGGATTTCATTGTCGGATTTCCTGGCGAGACGGAGAGCGATTTCGAAGCGACACTCGATCTGGTGAAGGCCGTTCACTATGCCCAGGCCTATTCGTTCAAGTACAGCGCGCGGCCCGGAACACCGGCTGCCGCGCTTGAGGATCAGGTGCCCGACGCTGTAATAAGGGAGCGTCTTGCCCGCTTACGGGCTCTACTGGATGAGCAGCAGAAACGGTTCAATGAGTCGATGGTGGGAAGCGCTACGGATGTTCTGTTCGAGCGGGCGGGGCGCCGGCCCCAGCAGTTCGTTGGCCGCAGTCCGTGGATGCAGGCGGTTCACGTCTGTGCGCCCGCGAGTTCGATTGGCCGGATGGCGCGCGTTCGGATCACGACGAGTCATCCCAACAGCTTGGCCGGAACTTTCGTCGAATTCAATGACGGCAACCGGCCCGCGAGAGAGTGCGCTTGAGCGAAAGATTGGTGTCCAAATCGTCTGCGGAGACTGATTCACCGCTCGTCCTGCGTTTCGACGACAACGCTTTGCTGCCCCAGCTTTACGGTGCATACGACAATAACCTAGCGCGAATCGAGCAGGAGGTGGGCGTGCTCGTCAACTCGCGCGGCAATGAAGTTGCGATATCCGGGCCCCGTGAATCCGTGGCGCTGGCGCGGGATGTGCTTACCGGTATTTACGATCAACTGAAACGCGGCTTGCCCGTTGGTGATGGCGAAGTCGACGGGGCGATCCGATTGGCGCGCGCTGCGCAAGAGGCCGGGGAAACGGGGAACATTGCAGGCAGCCCGGAAGTCATCAAGACGCCGCGCCGTCATATCCAGGCGCGCTCGGTTGTTCAGGCGGCCTATCTGCAGGCTCAGAGAGAGAGCGAACTGGTCATCGCGACCGGCCCGGCGGGGACGGGAAAGACCTATCTCGCGGTCGCTGTTGCCGCCAGCATGCTTGCGGCCGGCGCGATCGACCGGATCATTCTTTCGCGTCCCGCGGTTGAGGCCGGGGAGCGGCTCGGCTTTCTGCCCGGTGATGTGAAGGAAAAGGTCGATCCGTATTTGCGTCCGCTTTACGACGCGCTGCATGACATGATGCCCGCGGAACATGTCGCCAAGGGACTTGAGACAGGACAGATAGAAATTGCACCGCTTGCCTTCATGCGCGGTCGGACCCTGTCGAATTCCTTCGTCATTCTCGACGAAGCGCAGAATACGACGCCGGTGCAGATGAAGATGTTCCTCACCCGTCTCGGTGAAAATTCGCGTATGGTCGTAGCTGGTGATCTTTCGCAAATCGATCTGCCGGCCCATACCGCGTCGGGTCTCCAGCAGGCAATTCGTGTCCTTGAGGGCGTGGACGGTGTCCGATTGCTGCGGTTCACCGATGCGGATGTTGTCCGCAATCTTTTGGTGACGCGGATCGTGCAGGCGTACGATTCGGTGGAGCGCTGTAATCGCTCCGACGATGAAGTATAGAGGTACAATCGCCACGCATGAGCAAGTGTCGAATCGATATTGCCGTGGCAGATGAACGTTGGTGCGAAGGGTTCGGTGACGTGCGGAGTGTGTGCCGCAAAGCAGCACGCGCTGCGCTCCGCGCCGGAGATGTGAGACCACCGTCTGCCGGGCTCGAGCTTTCGATCAGGCTTGCCGACGATGTCGAGCTGCGAGATCTCAATCGGGACTACCGGGGCATCGATCGTCCGACCAATGTACTGGCCTTTCCGAACGGAGCCGCTGGTTCGGATGGCGCGTCACCCCAGCTGGTCGGGGATGTGGTGTTGGCCTATGAAACGGTTTGCACCGAGGCGCGTGTCCAGCAAAAAAATCTGGAGGGCCATCTAGCCCACCTTGTTGTGCACGGTACTCTGCACCTTTCGGGCTTCGATCACGACACGACGGATGAGGCCGTCCGTATGGAAGCGGCGGAGACAGCGACATTGCATCGCCTCGGCTATCCCAATCCTTACGGCCCCGATGCCGAACAGGGCAGCACCCAGCCGGATTGCGGTGTCGCGAGGTAGAAGGAGCCATGACGGAACGCCCTCCATCTAGTCCGCCCCATGACTATGGGGCCGAGCACCACCATACCTCTCTGTTACAGACCATTCGGCAATGGCTGAAAGGAGTCGGCCGAAACAGCAATGGCGATTCCAGCTGGCGCGAGGCCGTGGAGGAAGCCATAGAGGATCTCGACGAAGATGCGGTGCAGATCGACGAACATGAGCGTGTGTTATTGGCCAATCTGCTCGCGTTCGGTGAACAGACCGTCGAGGACGTCATGCTGCCCCGACCCGATATCGTGGCCATCAAGGAGCGGGCAACGCTCGAAGAACTGTTAGCCCTGGTCAAGGACAAAGGGCATTCACGGTTACCGATTTATCGGACGTCGCTCGATGACGTACTGGGCTTGGTTCACATCCGCGATGTTCTCGGGCAAATGGCTTCAGCGGAATCATTCCGGTTGAAAGACCTGGTGCGGCCCATTTTGTTCGTTCCACCATCGATGCGGGTCATCGATTTGCTAGTCAAAATGCGCGATTCGCGAATTCACATGGCGGTTGTCGTCGACGAGTTCGGGGGTACCGACGGTCTGGTGACGATCGAGGATATTGTCGAGGAGATCGTTGGGGAGATCGAAGACGAACATGACGAAACAGAGCCGCCCGGCCTGGTTCAAACGGGCGACGGCACGATCACCGCCGATGCGCGAACCCGTCTCGAAGAACTCGAGGACGCGATAGGATTTACACTCGTAGCGGACGAAGAAGATATCGATACGATCGGCGGGTTGGTTTTCACCCTGGTGGGACGGGTTCCTGTAAAGGGGGAGTTGATCGCGCACCCGTCGGACATCGAATTCGAGGTCCTTGAAGCGGACCCGAGACGTATCAAGCGGGTTCGGGTGCGCCGGCGACCGGCGCCGGCCGCCGAGGCGTGACGGCCGACGAAACCGGTCTCGTAGGGCTCGGCGGCCGGATTGCGAGACTGGCCGGGTGGCGGTGCAGCCTACTTGCAGTGCTATCGGGTGTGGCGGTGGCGGCGGCTTTGCCGCCGACGCATGTCCTGCCACTCCTCATCGTCGGGTTCACGAGCCTAACCTGGTTGACGGCGGGTAGTCGGACTCGTTGGCGAGCGTTCCTGACCGGTTGGTGGTTTGGTATCGGCCACTTCCTCGCCGCGTTTTACTGGATTGGCGCCGCCCTCTTGACGGACCCGGAACGTTATGGCGCCGTCGTGGTCCCCGCTGTCATTGGACTGGCCGCAGGATTCGCATTGTTCACCGGGGCAGCCCTTGCACTGGTCCACGTATCCCGGGCGCGCGGATTGGCACGGGTCGTGGCCCTGGCAGTAGCCTGGGCACTCGCAGAATGGTTGCGAGGGCATATCCTGACAGGATTCCCGATGGGCCTGATCGGGACTGTCTGGACGGTCAGCGATGCAATGGTTCAGGTCGTTTCGCTGGTCGGTGTCTATGGTCTGGGATTCATCACAGTTCTTGCCGCCGCGATGCCGGCCTGTCTTGCCGGAACGGGGGACCTGCGGCAGCGATGGCTGCCAGTTGGTGCCGCGGGACTCCTGCTCGTGGCGATCGGCCTGTTTGGGGTCGTCCGATTGGCAGGTGCGCCTGATGGGACAGTTCCGGACATTCGCCTTCGGCTCGTACAGCTCAGCGTCCCTCAGGATTTGAAATGGCAAACTGAAGCCCGAGATGCAATCGTCGCCGAATACTTCGCGACAACTCGAAATCCCGGCTTTGATCTCATCAGCCACGTGATCTGGCCGGAGACAGCGCTTCCTTACCGCGTAGCGGATGAACCTGTTCTCCTGGAGGCCCTGGCCGAGCTGGTTCCGGCGAACGGTCTTCTGTTCACGGGATCAGTGCGCAGCGACATCGAGGCAGGCGGCTTGCGTCGCTACTGGAATAGCGTGTTCGCAATCGACGGTCAGGGCGTGCCCGTCGCGACCTATGACAAAGCCCATCTCGTCCCTTTTGGTGAATTCATGCCGTTTCGCAGCGTGGTCAGCGCAGCCAAACTTACGCATGGGACGGTAGATTTCACCAATGGACCCGGTGCCGTTACCCTCGCGTTGCCCGGATTGCCGCCGCTTAGCCCTCTCATCTGCTACGAGGCGATCTTCCCGGGTGCCGTCGTCGCGTTGAATGGCGCGACCCGACCCGCATGGCTGCTCAACGTTACGAATGACGGCTGGTTCGGGACGACCTCAGGCCCCTATCAGCATTTTGCCAGTGCCCGCCTGCGTGCCGTGGAAGAGGGTCTGCCGTTGATCCGCGCTGCCAATTCGGGTATCTCGGCGGTAGTTGATGCCCATGGCCGGGTAAAGGGGAAACTCGGCGTCAACCGTCGTGGCGTACTCGACGGTGAGCTTCCCGTCGCCCTCGGGAGCCCGCCACTCTATGCCAGGATCGGAGACGGCCTGCTGTTTTGTATGTTAGTTGTTGCCGCAATTTTCGTTCTGGCGCGCAACAAGGTATTACCCATAAAGAATTAAGTAAGAATAAGAACGAAAGTTTAACAACCGAGGGCCTATAGACAGGAGTCCCGTTCGGCAGTACGACCATGATTACGGTCTTGACGGGCACGAAGAAAATTGAAATTCAAAGGAATAAAATTACATATGACAATGTCAGGAGACGGACTTTTTGGCGGGTATCCCCGGCTAGGGCATTGCCCATTGAGGTGTCGTTGATTTGTCAAGGGCTTCCCACCCAGTTGACGTATACGTGGGCTCTCGTGTGCGGTTGCGGCGCACCTTGCTCGGGATGAGCCAACAAAAGCTTGCCGAAGCCATTGGACTGACGTTTCAACAAGTTCAGAAATATGAAAAGGGCGCGAACCGGATTGGTTCGAGTCGGCTCTATCAACTATCCAAGGTCCTCGATATTCCGATCACCTATTTCTTCGAAGAGTTCTCCGGCCCCGCTTCGCCGCGGCAGCCAGGTCTCGCCGAAGAGCCCCCAGTGGGATACCGGCACGACCCTATGATCCGTCGCGAGACTCTCGAATTGGCCAGAGCCTATTACAAGATAGCCGACCCCGCCGTTCGCAAGCGGGTCTTCGATTTGACCAAATCGCTGGCGGAGCTTTCCGATCAGGACTTGGGTGTACCGAAGCGTCGCCGCCCGCGCAGTAAGGACTGACCGGCGCGCACCGTACCTGGCCTGCCCCCGATTAGTGGTCCAGCGCTTAAGTTAGAGTTTGGCGCGGATTAAGTTGATGGGCCGCCCGTAGCCCCTCAACAGGGTAGGTTGGCCCCTCAACGTTTGGCAAGATGGTTTCTGGGGCCGGCGGTCTGTATCCGAGCGAGCTATGCGGCCGGATGGTATTATAGTGATGGCGCCATCGTTCGATCAGCACTTTGGCCTGCTTCAGTGTAGAGAAGATCTCCGTGTTCAGGATTTCGTCCCGGAGCTTTGAGTTGAAGCTCTCGTTGTATCCGTTCTCCCAAGGTGACCCGGGCTCGATATAGAGGGTCTTGACGCCGATCCTGCCGAGCCAGTCGCGGACGGCATGAGCGGTAAACTCTGAGCCGTTGTCGGAACGGATATGATCCGGCGGGCCATGTTGGACGAAGAGCTCGGTCAGACAATGGAGGACATTGTCCGAGTTCAATCTTCGCTCGACGACAACGGCCATGCACCGCCTGGTGAACTCATCGATCACGGTGAGCATGCGGAACGTCCTCCCATCGTGTGTTCGATCCATGACGAAGTCATAGGACCAGACGTGATTGGGCCAGCACGGCCGCAGACGGATGCAGGATCCGTCGTTGAGCCACAGCCTGCCCCGTTTCGGTTGCTTCTGTGGGAGCTTCAGCCCCTCCCGCCGCCAGATGCGCTGGACCCGCTTGGCGTTCACGTGCCAACCTTCGGTCCTGAGCAAGGCAGTGATCCGCCGATCGCCATATCTGCCATACTGGCTGGCCAAGCGGATGATCGCGGCCGTGAGGGCCTCTTCATCATCCCGACCACGGGGTCTCTTGCGCTGGGTTGAGCGATGTTGGCCTGCAACAGCACAGGCCCGTCGCTCGGAGATCCCCAGTTCGGCCTGGAGATGATCAACACACTGCCGGCGACGGGCGGGGCTTAGCAATTTCCCTCAAGCGCCTCTTTCAAGATCAGCTTATCCAACGTCAGATCCGAGATCGCCTTGCGGAGACGGCCATTCTCCTTCTCCAGGTCCTTCAGACGCTTGGCCTGGTCAGTACGAAGGCCGCCATATTCCTTGCGCCAGCGATAGTAACTCTGCTCCGATACGCCGAGCGTGCGACAAGCTTGACCAACCGACTGGCCCTGCGCCAAAGCCACCTCGGCTTCGCGCAACATGCTGATAATCCGTTCTGAGGTGTAGCGTTTACGGCTCATTTCGTCCTCCTTTCGAGGGGGCAAAATGCGCCAAACTCTTCAATAAATCTGGACCACTTTTAGGGGGTCACTCCATACCCGCCGAGTTGAAAACCCCGCGGCACTATATACAACATGACGTGACCGATGAGAGGCCCTCTTGACCCTCTCTTCAATCCTTGTCAGAAACAGCGGGCGGTCGGTCCCTCGGCAGGCAAGGAATTTGAAAGATCGCGGATCCGGCACAATCGCGATTGATAATCAGGGCGAGCCGAACGGCGTAATGAGGGGAGAAAAGGTTTGTCGCGGCGTAACTATCTTTTCACTAGTGAATCCGTATCCGAAGGACATCCAGACAAAGTGTGCGATCGCATATCGGACGCTGTGGTTGATGCCCACCTGACCCAAGACCCCGTTTCACGGGTCGCCTGCGAAACTCTCGTGACGACCAACCGTGTTGTGCTTGCCGGCGAGGTGCGTTGCTCCCAGCAGATCGACAACGGGGCGATTGAGGAGATTGTACGTAGTTGCATTCGCGAAATCGGCTACGAACAGGAAGGTTTCCACTGGAAGGACGCGGGTGTCGAGATTTATCTTCACGCACAGTCGACCGATATTTCGCAAGGCGTTGACGCCCATGATAACAAGGACGAAGGTGCTGGAGATCAGGGTCTGATGTTCGGCTATGCCTGTCGCGAAACCGATGCGTTGATGCCGGCACCGATTCACTTTTCACATCAAATTCTTTTGTCGCTCGCGGAGGCGCGTCATAGCGGCGCGGCGCCTGGGCTGGGGCCTGATGCGAAGAGCCAGGTTACGCTCGAATTTATTGACGGCGAACCGGTCCGTGCGACATCGATCGTTGTTTCCCATCAGCATGATGAGGCACTCTCCCAGGACGATGTACGCGAAATCGTGCGGCCTCACGTGGGCAATGTGCTACCGGGCGGCTGGATGTGCGAAGACGAGCATTTTTATGTCAACCCAACCGGTCGATTCGTAATCGGCGGTCCCGACGGTGACGCCGGGCTGACCGGTCGAAAGATTATCGTCGATACCTACGGTGGTGCCGCGCCACATGGCGGGGGCGCATTTTCGGGCAAGGATCCGACAAAGGTCGATCGCTCTGCCGCTTACGCCGCCCGGTACCTAGCGAAGAACGTGGTCGCGGCGGAGCTGGCGGATCGCTGTACCATTCAGTTGGCCTACGCGATCGCGGTGGCCGAGCCGCTGTCTCTCTACGTGGAAACTCACGGTACCGGCCGGGTGCCGGAAGCTGATTTGGAGGGAGCGCTTCGCGACGTGATGAATTTGACCCCCCGGGGAATACGCGAGCATCTCGGTTTGAACAAACCGATCTACGCACGCACCGCGGCTTATGGGCATTTTGGCCGACACCCGGACGCCGATGGCGGGTTCTCCTGGGAAAAGACGGATTCCGTCGACGCGCTGTTGTCGCGCTTCGGATGACGGATGGTGGGCGCGGGGCGGTGTCTTCGCGCGCGCGTGACAATTCCCGGTCTTCGCCGGACCAATCTGCCCACTACGGTCGTCGACACGGCCACAAGCTTCGACCTCATCGCGCGCGACTTCTGGCCGGGTCGCTCCCCGAATTGCGCGTCAATCTGCCTCAGTCGGGCGCACGGTCGCTCAAACCATTGTCGTTATTTCCGGTCAATACGACGGCGGTTTGGCTTGAAATCGGCTTCGGGGCGGGCGAACACCTCGCCGCGCAAGCAGAAATCCACCCGACGGTCGGGTTGATCGGTTGCGAACCGTTCGTCAACGGTGTCGCCAGCCTGCTCTCGAAAATCGATGGCCGTGGCTTGCAGAATATCCGAATCTACCCCGACGACGCCCTGCCATTAATTGATTCGCTCGTCGATGCGAGCATTGACCGGGCGTTCGTTTTGTTTCCCGACCCCTGGCCTAAAAGTCGCCATCACAAACGACGGTTTATCCAGGCGCGCGCGCTCGATGCGCTTGCCCGCGTACTCGCCGACAACGCCGAGCTGCGTCTCGCGACAGACTACGGAGCATACGCCCGATGGATATTGACCCGGTGCCGAAGTCACGCGGCGTTCGAATGGACGGCTCGCTCTGCGGCAGATTGGCGAATTCGCCCGACGGGCTGGCCCGAAACCCGATACGAGGCGAAGGCCCGCGGTCAAAACCGGCCGGGCATATTTCTCACGTTCCGGCGAATCCCACGCTGACAGACATTTTGATCCAGACGACCAAACGAAAATTTCCGTCCGTTTCAGCTTAGTCGTCCGCGGCCGACGCGGCTCCGGCGGCGGCGATGTCGTCGGCCGGCGGGCTAGCCGCGCTCCCTTCTTCGCCCTCGTGCGGCACGACTTTTGCGGCTTGCCGGCCTTTGGGACCGTCGACGACTTCGAACCTGACTTCCGTGCCGCCCGCCAATGTGCGAAAGCCATCCATTTGCACCGCGCTGAAATGGACGAAGACGTCGCCTCCCCCATCGTTCGGCTCGATGAAACCATAGCCCTTTGCGTTGTTGAACCATTTTACCGTACCGCGCATCATGGTTCGCTCCTCCCAGAAAATTGTTTCTTAGAATGATTATACAATTCGACAGCAAGTCAATGACTTCGTTTTGACAAAACACTTGAAGCGGATTTGGGGATCGCTATATTCAGGGCAGTAGAATACTGGCTCTCAAAAAAATTGAATGTTCGCAAAGGTGGGCCTGGCGCCCACTTTTTTTATTTGTGCACGTGGAATTGAGCCGTGACGAAGCCCGAGATTCGCGTCGAGACCCTGGTCGGACCCACGCTAAGGGCCATGGGCTACGGCGTGGTCAGGGTGCGCTTGACTGGAAATAAGAGGCGAACCTTGCAGATCATGATCGAGCGGACGGGCGAAGACAAGATTACAGTCGAGGATTGCGCGGTGGCAAGTCAGGCGATTTCGGTACTGCTTGACGTCGAAGAGCCGGTGCACGGGCCCTACCAGCTCGAGGTGAGTTCGCCGGGTATTGACCGGCCACTGGTAAAGCTGGCGGATTTTGAGCGTTTTGCGGGCTTTGATGCCCGGATTGAAACCCGTGAACCTGTCGACGGGCGGAAACGCTTCAGGGGGCGATTGCTCGGCGTGTCGGACACGGCCGTACAACTGGATATCGAGACCGGTTCCGTGGCGATTGCCTTGGACGATATTGTGGCCGCCCAGCTCGTCTTGACAGACGAATTGATCGAGGCAACCCAAAAATTGAGGAACTAAGTCGAGATGGAAATTGATGTAGATGCCGGCGCGGGCCGGCTGGAACTCTTGCAGGTGGCCGATGCGGTCGCGCGCGAAAAGGGCATCGATCCTGACATCGTAATCGACGCCATGGAACAGGCGATCCAGCATGCGGGCAAGCGAAAATACGGCCAGGAACACGACATCCGAGCTCAGATCGACCGGAAAACCGGCGAGATAACGCTGATGCGTTACCTTGAAGTTATGGACGTCGTCGAAAACGACGCGATGCAGATTTCGGTTGACGAAGCTCGGGAGCGCAACCCGGCCGCCCAGTCGGGCGATTTCATTTCCGATCAGTTACCGCCGATCGATTTCGGGCGAATCGCGGCTCAAACGGCCAAGCAGGTGATCGTCCAGAAAGTGCGCGAGGCGGAGCGCGAGCGGCAATATGACGAGTATCGCGACCGGGTCGGCGAAGTGGTCAGCGGGCTGGTCAAACGAACCGAATATGGCAACGTGACCGTCGATCTCAGTCGTGCGGAGGCAATTCTGCGGCGGGATGAATCCTTGCCGCGCGAGAACTATCGGTTGGGCGACCGAGTGCGTGCCTATATTTACGACGTGCGCCGCGAGCCGCGTGGCCCGCAGATTTTTCTTTCGCGTGCCCACCCGTCGTTCATGACCAAGCTGTTTTCGCTCGAAGTCCCAGAGATTTATGACGGGATCATCGAAATTAAAGCCGTTGCGCGGGACCCGGGTTCCCGAGCGAAAATCGCGGTTTTGTCGAACGATTCCGGCATCGACCCGGTCGGCGCATGTGTCGGCATGCGGGGGTCGCGCGTGCAGGCGGTCGTCAACGAATTGCAGGGTGAGAAAATCGACATCATTAACTGGTCGCCCGATCCAGCGACATTTATTGTCAACGCGTTGGCGCCGGCCGAAGTGACCAAAGTTGTCCTAGACGAAGACGCCATGCGGATCGAAGTCGTTGTACCGGACGATCAGCTCAGCCTTGCCATCGGTCGGCGTGGCCAGAACGTCCGGCTCGCATCCCAACTTACCGGATGGGACATTGACATCCTGACCGAAGCAGAGGAATCCGATCGGCGTCAGGAAGAGTTTCATTCCCGCTCGCAGACCTTTATCGATACGCTTGATGTCGACGAAGTGGTTACACACCTGCTTGTGACCGAAGGCTTCTCATCGATCGAGGAGGTGGCCTTCGTGCCGATCGAGGAGCTATCAGGTATCGAAGGGTTCGACGAGGAGCTCGCCGTGGAGTTGCGGAACAGGGCCCAGTCATGGCTTGAGGATCTGAACTCCAAATTGAACGCTCGCATTGCCGAGATGACGATGGCCGAAGACTTGGTGGCGCTGCCCGCACTGGCCCCAGCGGCGCTCGTTTCGCTTGGCGAAAACGATGTCAAGACACTCGACGATCTCGCTGATTTAGCGAGCGACGAGTTGATTGAGATTGTCGGTCCTAGCCTGCTGAGTGAGGATGAGGCGAACGAAATCATTATGTCGGCGCGAGCACACTGGTTCGATGACGAAGAGGTTACCGAGGAGAGTGTCGCGGATGCGGCGGATGCGGGCGCTGCTGCGGATGCGAACTCGGACCTGGCTACCGATGGGGAGGACAGCGCCGCGTGACGCCACAAACCGCACCGTCCGAGTTGTCCGATTCGATGATCCATCGGGTATCGGCCGACGATTCCGCAGAACGGCGCTGCATCGTGACTGGCGTCTGTCAACCCAAGCAGATGATGGTCCGCTTTGTCGTTGGGCCCGGTGATGTCGTTGTGCCAGATCTGGCAGGTGATCTACCGGGCCGGGGAATATGGTTGTGTGCCCGTCGGGATGTGGTACATACGGCCTGCGCGAAGGGCCGCTTTGCTGCGGCTTCCCGTCGCGCTGTTCAGGCATCGCCGAGCTTGGCGGACGATGTCGAAAGTCTTCTCGTGCGACGCTGTCTCGACTCTCTTGGGCTTGCACGACGGGCCGGTGAAGCGGTCTGCGGATTCGAGAAGGTTAAGGCGATGCTCGTCGATGGTTTGGCAGGGGTCTTGTTGGGTGCGTCTGACGGCGCTCCCGAAGGGCGTGCCAAGCTCTCGGCAATGGCGGGTGGAACACACGTCGTGACGCTGCTTACGAACGCGGAAATGGCGGGAACTCTTGGCCGAGAGAACGTTGTCCACGCTGCCGTCCGCCACGGCGGTCTGGCCCGTCGCCTCCGCCTTGACGCGGAGCGCTTGACCGGGTTTCGTAATCCGGGCGCGAACGTGCGGCAGTGATGAGTAATATGAGCGACACCGAAGACCAACAGGAAGAAGAGAAGCCCAAGAAGCCGCTGGGCTTGTCGAAGCCTGGCCGTCTCGAGCTCAAGAAGACGGTTGATGGCGGCCAGGTGCGTCAAAGCTTCTCGCACGGCCGGAGCCGGGCCGTGGCGGTTGAAGTAAAGAAGAAACGGACGTTTAAGCGCGGTGATGCCGGCGGCATGAAGGAAGTCACCGAACAGGAGCCGGAGCGCGCCCTTACTCAGGACGTTCCGCTGCCGCGTCAGTCCGAAGCACCAGAGTCGATGGCCCCGGAAAACGACTCGTCCCAGCACGGTATCGTGCTCAAGACTCTCACCGACGAAGAGAAGGCGGCCCGAGCTCGGGCGCTCGACGATGCGCGTCGGGCCGATGCGGATGCCCGGCGTCAAGCGGAAATCAATCGCGCGCAGCGTATCGAAGAGCAGCAACGTCAGGCCGAAGAGCTTGCCGAGGCGGAGCGGCGCAAGGCCGAAGAGGAAGAGCGCCGCAAAGTCGAGGAAGAGGCGCGCCAAAAGGCAGCCGAGGAAGCGGCCCGTCGGCTGCCAGGCGAGGACCAAGTTGCGGCTGGTGCGGCTGCCGGGCAGGAAACGCCGGACGACGATGATGCCCGTGGCAAGGGTCGCCGGGGCCGTGAACAAACTCGTCGCCCGACGCTTGGGGCGCGGCGCAACGAACCCCGTCGGCGCAGCGGTAAACTCACGGTCTCCCGTGCGCTCGATACGGAAGAGCGTGTCCGCAGTCTGGCCGCTGTCAGGCGTGCTCGCGAGCGCGAGAAGCGCGCTGCACGGGCGGACCAGACCGCTAGCGAGCCGCCCCAGAAAGTGGTGCGCGAAGTTGTCGTGCCCGAGGCGATCACTGTCCAGGAATTGGCCAACCGGATGGCGGTGCGCGGCGCAGACGTCGTTAAAACACTCATGAACATGGGGACGATGGCGACGATCAACCAGACGATTGATGCCGACACCGCAGAGCTGCTGGTTGGTGAATTCGGACACAAAGTTAAGCGCGTAAGCGAAGCCGATGTCGAAGTTGGCCTCAAGGGTATCGAATACGTAGAAGGCGAGACTTATACCCGACCTCCCGTGGTCACGGTTATGGGCCATGTCGATCATGGCAAGACGACGCTTCTTGACGCGTTGCGTGAAACCGATGTCGCCGCTGGTGAGGCGGGCGGCATTACCCAGCATATCGGCGCGTACCAAGTGCGTTCGGTCAACGACTCGGTCATCACCTTCCTCGACACGCCGGGCCATGAAGCATTTACGTCCATGCGCGCACGCGGTGCGAGCGTGACGGATATTGTCGTTCTCGTGGTTGCCGCAGACGATGGAATCATGCCCCAGACGGTCGAAGCGATCGATCATGCCAAGGCGGCCGGCGTTCCGATCATCGTGGCCGTGAACAAGATCGATCGTCCGGACGCCGACGGAAATCGTGTCCGTCAGGAGCTCTTGAGTCACGAAATCATTCCCGAGGAATTCGGGGGTGACACGCTAGCGGTCGATGTCTCCGCCAAGAATGAGACGAATCTCGACAAGCTCGAGGAAGCCATCTTGCTGCAAGCAGAATTGCTCGATTTGCGGACCAACCCCGACCGGCCGGCCGAAGGCATCGTTGTCGAATCCAAGGTCGATTTAGGGCGCGGCGTCATCGCGACCGTTCTAATCGGCCGCGGCACGCTCCGGGTCGGTGACATCGTTGTGATTGGTAATAGTTGGGGCAAGGTGCGCGCCTTGATCGACGACAAGAGCGAGACGGTCAAAGAAGCGCACCCCTCGATGCCTGTGCAAGTTCTCGGCTTGAACGCCGTTCCCGATGCAGGGACAGAAATGTATGTGGTCGAGAACGAACGTCGGGCCCGCAAGATCATCGAATTCCGCGAAGGCCGTGACCGCGCGGCACGCACTGCCGAGGGCGCGCGGGGCACGGTCGAACAGATGTTCGCGAAGATCGCGGACGGCGAGGTCAGTGAGTTCCCAGTTGTCATCAAGGCCGACGTTCAGGGCTCGGTTGAGGCGATTGCCGGTTCGCTCGCCAAGCTTGCAACGGACGAGGTGGCAGCCCGAGTACTCCACGCCGGGGTTGGTGGCGTGACCGAGTCGGACGTCAGCCTCGCTGAGGCGTCCGGCGGCCTGATCCTTGGCTTCAACGTTCGACCCAACAAACAAGCTCGTGATGCGGCGCGTCAAGCGGGTGTCGAGATGCGGTTTTACACCGTAATATACGAGCTGATCGACGACGTTAAGCAAATGCTATCGGGCCTGCTCGCGCCAGCTCAGAATGAGAAAATGTTGGGCAGTGCGGAAATCCTTGAGGTGTTCAGCATCAGCAAGGTCGGCAAGGTGGCAGGTTGCCGGGTGACAGAAGGCGTCGTTCGTCGGGGCGCGCATGCACGCCTCGTACGCGACGGGGTCATTGTCCATGATGGGTCTCTCAGCACGCTTAAGCGCTTCAAGGAAGAGGTCAAGGAAGTTCGAGAGGGCAACGAGTGCGGCATGGCGTTCGAGAATTATCAGGATTTCCAGCCCGGCGACGCGATCGAAATTTATGAGATCGAAGAGGTCGCGCGCTCCATATAGCATACGGGGCCCCGACGCCGGCTCGCGCTCAACGACATGGCGAAACACACGGAATACTTCCGGGAGACACAATCTCAGCGTCAGCTGCGAGTCGGCGAGGCTCTGCGCCACGGTCTGGCGGACCTGTTGGCGGCGGGCAGCCTGCGGGACCCCGCCTTGCGCGATGCCTCGATCACTGTGACCGAGGTGCGGGTCACCGCTGATTTGCGTCACGCAACGGTTTATGTCATGCCGCTTGGCGGTGAAGGAATTGCCAATATCCTGTCGGGGCTGGGTCGGGCGGCACCACATTTGCGCGGTCGGCTGTCCCGGCTCGTGCGGTTGAAATTCGCTCCCGAACTTCATTTTGAAGCGGATACGTCGTTCGACGAAGCTGGCCGGATCGACCGGTTGCTTCGCGAGCCCGAGGCCGATGGCTAGGCGAGGCCGTTCGGTTAACGGTTGGTTGGTGCTTGACAAGCCGGCGGGTCTAAGTTCTGCGCAGGCGGTAAGCCGTGTGCGTTGGCTCATGGAGGCAGCAAAGGCTGGCCACGCTGGCACACTCGATCCCGCGGCTAGCGGGATTCTCCCCATCGCCTTCGGCGAGGCGACCAAGACGACCTCTTATGTGCTCGCCGGCCTGAAGGAGTATGAGTTTACGGTTCGTTGGGGTGAGGCCCGGGATACCGACGATAGCGAGGGCTCGGTCGTCGGGTCTTCGGACGTGATCCCGACGCGGAAGGCGATCGAATCCGCGTTGCCGGATTTTCGGGGGGAGATCGACCAGGTACCGCCGGATTATTCTGCGATTAAGATCGACGGTGAGCGGGCCTATGCGATCGCGCGACGCGTTGGAGTGTTGAATCTCGCTTCGCGTCGCGTGCGCATAGAGTCTTTTGAGCTTTTAGAAGTCGGCGCTCGCGAGGCAACCTTTACACTTCGGTGCGGCAAGGGTACATACGTCCGTGCGCTTGCTCGCGACTTGGCGAGTGTGCTGCAGACCCTTGGATACGTTGCAAATTTGCGTCGCACGCGGGTTGGGCCCTTTGCTGAATGCGATGCGATTTCCCTAGCTAAACTGGGAGCGCTGGTGCATAGTGCCGCGCTGACGACGCATCTGCATCCAGTCAAGGCGGCGCTGGTCGACATCCCGGCCCTCGCCTTGACGGACACCCAGGCAGAAGGTTTGCGACACGGTCGTATCGTGCGGGTTGAGCGCATCGAAAATGGCCCGGTCTGCGCGATGGCGGCAGGACAGCCAGTAGCGTTGGCGGAAGTTGCAGACGGTGAGGTTCGCCCGGTGCGGGTGTTTAATTTGTAACGGTTCATCGAAGAGGGGACGATGTCGATTTCTCCCGATCGCAAGAGCGCGTTAATTGCGCAGTTCGGTATTAAAGACGGCGACACGGGGTCGCCTGAAGTACAGGTCGCGATTCTCACTGAGCGGATCGCCAACCTGACGGGTCACTTCAGCGATCATAAGAAAGATCACCATTCCCGTCGCGGCCTGTTGAAGATGGTAAGCCGGCGCCGGCGCTTGCTGGATTATCTGAAGCGCGTTGACGACGGCCGCTACAACAAGGTCATTCAGGAGCTTGGATTGCGCAAATAAACGCCCGAACGGTGGCAGGACCGTCGTTCCGTCGGAATATCTCTCGCCGTACCCGGCGGCGTGAGAACGGGTTGGTAGAGAATGATTTTGTCATGGCGCACGCCGGGTTTTTCACCAAATCGATTGGATGAACCCTCTTGGGTGCAGCTCGGTGCCGATGGATGGCCGTCGGCACGCTACAAAAAAGGAATCAGGAATGTTTGATATTCACCGTAAGGAAATCACCTGGGGTGGTTCGACCCTAACCCTTGAGACCGGGCGGATCGCCCGGCAGGCGGACGGGGCGGTTCTCGTAACTTATGGCGAGACGGTCGTGCTGTGCACGGCGGTCGCGCAGAAGACCCCGAAGCCGGGGATTGATTTCTTTCCGTTGACAGTGAATTACCAGGAAAAGGCATTTTCCGCAGGCAAGATACCCGGCGGGTTCTTCAAACGGGAAGGCAGGCCCAGCGAAAAAGAGACGCTCGTTTCGCGTCTGATCGACCGGCCGCTTCGGCCGTTGTTCGCCCACGGATTCCGAAACGAGACGCAGGTCATTTGCACAGTGCTCTCCTACGATTTGGAAAACGATGCCGATATACCGGCGTTAATCGGCGGTTCGGCCGCTTTGACGCTGTCGGGCATCCCATTCCTAGGGCCGGTCGCCGGCGCGCGGGTGGGCTACATCGATGGTGAGTATGTGCTCAACCCCCATATCGACCAAGGCCCGGATTCCAGGCTCGACCTGCTCGTTGCGGGCACTGCCGAAGGCGCTTTGATGGTCGAGTCCGAGGCCGACGAGCTATCCGAAGAGGTTATGTTGGGGGCCGTCGTGTTCGGGCACAAGCAGATGCAGCCGGTGCTCGACGCAATCATCGATCTCGCGGAGCAATGCGCCAAGGATCCCTGGGAGACGCCAGCGCCACCCGCAGAGCTGCCCGACGTTGAGGCCAAGGTAGCCGAGACCGCCGAGGCTGGCTTGCGGGAAGCCTATGCGCTGACGGTCAAACAGCAACGCAGTGACCGCCTGAGTGAAGTGCGTGCGAGCACCGTCGAGTCCTTGGCCGGGGAAGACGGCGATTCGTCCATTGTCAAGAGTTCGCTCAAGAGCCTCGAGAAAGATATCGTCCGTAGCACCATTCTGAAGACCGGAACACGAATCGACGGCCGCGATACGAAAACTGTCCGTCCGATCGTCGCGGAGGTCGGTATCCTGCCCAGGGCACATGGCACGGCACTGTTTACGCGCGGGGAAACCCAGGCGCTGGTCGCCGTGACCTTGGGGACCGGCCAGGACGAGCAGATTATGGATGTGCTCGAGGGCGAATACCGTGAGCACTTCATGCTGCATTACAACTTTCCGCCCTTTTCCGTCGGTGAAGCGAGCTTCCTAAGAGGTCCGGGGCGCCGTGAGATCGGTCATGGCAAACTCGCCTGGCGGGCTATTCGTCCCCTGTTGCCGAAGAAAGAGGACTTTCCCTACACACTGAGAGTGGTCTCGGATATCACGGAGTCGAACGGCTCATCCTCGATGGCGACGGTCTGCGGGTCATCGCTGGCCCTGATGGATGCCGGAGTCCCGCTTTCCCGCTCGGTGGCCGGGATCGCGATGGGACTGATCAAGGAGGATGATGATTTCGCGGTGCTATCGGACATCTTGGGCGACGAGGATCACCTGGGAGACATGGATTTCAAAGTCGCGGGAACGGGCGAAGGTGTGACCTCGCTCCAGATGGACATCAAGATCACGAGCATCACTGAGGAAATCATGCAGATCGCCCTTAACCAGGCTCGCGAGGGCCGTCTGCACATCTTGGGTGAGATGGAGAAGGCGATTGACCATTCCCGGGCCGACGTCAGCTCCCATGCGCCACGGATTGTCACGATTACGGTACCCAAGGACAAGATTCGCGAAGTGATTGGAACCGGCGGCAAGGTTATTCGCGAGATATGCGAAGTCACTGGTACGAAGATCGATATCGACGATGACGGCACGGTCAAAGTGGCGGCGGTCGACGGCGAGGCTTCGGAGAAAGCGGTCGAGATGATTCGCGATATCGTTGCCGAACCCGAAGTCGGTGTAATTTATGACGGTAAGGTTGTGAAGGTTGTCGACTTT
The DNA here is from genome assembly GCA_965198325.1 of Alphaproteobacteria bacterium. Classification (GTDB taxonomy): domain Bacteria; phylum Pseudomonadota; class Alphaproteobacteria; order UBA828; family JAPUJA01; genus CBDAPE01. The sequence continues at coordinate 393,170 of CBDAPE010000014.1, forward strand.
GGGGCGTTTGTGAACTTCATCGGGACCCGCGACGGCCTCGTCCATATCAGCGAGCTAACGGCCGAATTCCGGCCCGAGAAGGTGACCGACGTAGTCCAGGAAGGGGACCAGGTCAAGGTCAAGGTCCTCGGCATCGACGACCGTGGCAAGGTCAAACTCAGCATGAAGGTTGTCGATCAGGACTCTGGCGCCGATATTACCGAGGAAGTCGAGGCAAAGAAGCGTGCGCGCCGCGACAAAAATCGCGAGCGGGCAGAGGCCACATCGGAATAGCCGATATGGCGATCAGAGCGACCCGCGGGCAATATGTGGACCCTGTTCCGCAACCCGCGGGATGCTTGCCAAGGCGCTCGACAGCACCTAAATCAGAACGAGCATCGCGGCGATATGTGTGCGCCACCGGCGTAGTCAGTCGTTCAAGGAGTCTCGCTTGAAGACGCTCAATCCGATCATCGTGTCCGGCCGGGAAGTGCTGCCACTCGTCGAGGGCGGCAAGGGGATATCCATCAGTAATGGGGAAAGTTCCGGGGCTTGGGCCGCCGCCGGCGGGGTGGGAACATTCTCTGGAGTGAATGCCGATGAGCGCGATGATCAGGGCCATCCGATTCCGCAGATTTATCATGGTCGAACACGGCGGGAACGTCACGAAGAGCTCGTCGACATGGCCATTCGTGGCGGTTTGACCCAAGCGTGTATCGCGCACGAAATGGCAAATGGCCAGGGCCGTATCCATATGAACGTCCTGTGGGAAATGGCGGCATCCGAGCGGGTCCTGCACGGTATTCTGGAGGGTGCGAAAGGTGTTATCCACGGCGTGACCTGCGGTGCGGGCATGCCCTACCGGATCGCCGAGATCGCTGCCAGCTACGATGTATGTTATTACCCTATCGTTTCGTCGGCGCGGGCCTTCCGCGCATTGTGGAAGCGTGCCTATCATCGGTTCTCGGAATGGCTCGGCGGTGTCGTGTACGAGGATCCTTGGCGGGCCGGAGGCCACAACGGATTATCGAATCTTGAAGATCCGCTCTTGCCCGAACCGGCTTACCCGCGGGTTCGGGCGCTCCGGGAACAGATGCGAGAGTTCGGTCTGGACGACACACCCATCTTCATGGCTGGGGGCGTTTGGTATCTCCGTGAATGGGAAGATTGGATCGACAATCCGGAGATCGGCCCGGTTGTATTCCAATACGGCACCCGCCCGTTGCTGACGAAGGAAAGCCCCATTTCGGACGCCTGGAAGCAAAAACTGCTAAAGCTGAGCGACGGCGATATCTCGCTCAATCGGTTCAGCCCTACGGGATTTTATTCGTCCAGCGTCCGCAACCGGTTCATCGAAGAGCTTCACGAACGAAACGAGCGACAGGTTGCCTACACGCTCGAGCCCTACGGCCAGCATGATACGGCATTTCCCGTCGGAGCACGCCGCCGCGAGGTCTACCTGACCGCGGCGGACAAGGAGCGCGCCGATACTTGGGTTGCCAGAGGGTTTTCGACAGCTCTCAAGACCCCCGATTCAACACTGATTTTCGTGACAGCTGAGAAGGCGGAACAGATTCGCGAAGATCAAATCGGTTGCATGGGGTGCCTGTCGGCCTGCCGGTTCAGCAACTGGGCGTGCAACGACCAAGGGGCCACGGGCAAGAAGACAGACCCAAGAAGCTATTGCATCCAAAAAACTCTACAAACCATCATTCACAGCGACGATGTGGAGAACCAGTTGATGTTTGCTGGCCATGGCGCCGACCATTTCAGGGACGATCCGTTCTACGCAAACGGCTTCATCCCGTCGGTTAAACAGCTGGTGGAGCGAATCGAAACTGGGAATTAGACGAATGGGTTTTGACATCGCGGGAACAATACCCTTATAGTTCCTATGGATTATATTTAGAAAGGTTCTTATCGGTGACCCTGCGGGACGGCGACTTGGTATTGGCTCGGGAACGACTCCGCCGCGCGGGCCTGCGCCCGACACGTCAGCGAATGGCGCTGGCGACCTTGCTTTTCCGCGACGGTGATCGCCACGTCACGGCCGAACAGCTTCATGGCGAGGCTCTCTACAGCGATGTCAAGGTGTCGCTGGCAACGGTCTACAACACGCTCCATCAGTTCACCAAGCTGGGAATCCTTAAGGAATTGGTCGTTGATTCGAACCGCTCGTATTTCGATACGAATACCGGTCATCATCACCATTTCTTGCTGGAAGACGAAAATCGGCTCCAGGATGTTCCCGGTCACGCGATCGAGGTCGGCGAACTGCCGCCAATTCCAGCGGGCACCGAAGTGAGTCGCGTGGACGTCATTGTTCGGTTGCGCCGAAAAGAGGGCACTGCGACGTAAGCTGTCGGCGACCGGTCGGGTAATTCTATTCGATGAACTTAATTATTTAGAATCATTCTAGTTTTATTGACAGCCAACAACGCCTACGCCATAATTCAAAAATGGTAAGCGCCACGTTCCCGCGTCGGGGAAACAACGCGGTCACCAAATCAATCGTCGTCAGATAATCAGAGGAGAATTTCAGATGCCTGCTCTCAGTGGTTCGAAAACAGAGCAAAACCTCAAAGATGCCTTTGCTGGCGAGTCCCAGGCTAACCGCCGGTATCTTTATTTTGCTCAAAAGGCCGATGTCGAAGGTTTTAACGACGTCTCGGCAGTGTTCCGTTCGACCGCGGAGGGCGAAACGGGTCACGCACATGGCCATTTATCGTATCTGGAAGAAACCGGTGATCCGGCAACCGGCGAACCCATCGGTACGACGGGCGATAATCTTAAGGCGGCGATTGTGGGTGAGACCCATGAGTATACGGACATGTATCCGGGCATGGCGAAGTCGGCTCGCGAGGAGGGCTTCGAAGAGATTGCCGATTGGTTCGAGACCTTGGCGAAAGCCGAGCGCTCTCATGCCGGTCGGTTTCAGAAGGCGCTCGATAGCCTCGATTAGGTTCCGACAGTACGACGATTGCCGAGAGATGGGGGGCCCCTGAAAGTCCCCCGTTCGAGTATTGAACCGAAAGTGCAACGCCATGGAATCTGACAGTGGCGCCCCCACTCGACATCCCCTGAACTGGTCCGATCCGGAGTTCTTCGATCGCGACAAGCTGGATGCTGAGATGCGGCGAATCTTCGATATTTGTCACGGTTGCCGACGTTGCTTCAATCTCTGCGATTCATTTCCTCGTCTGTTCGATCTGATCGATGACTCCAAGACATTCGAGCTCGACAGCGTAGACAGCGCCGACTTCAAATCGGTCGTCGATGCTTGCACCCTATGCGATATGTGCTTCATGACGAAGTGCCCTTATGTGCCCCCCCACGAGTTCAATATCGACTTCCCTCATCTGATGGTCCGCTACCGGGCATGCGAATTTAACGAGGGCAAGATGGGGATCGCTGATCGCCGGATGGCGGAAACCGACGCGAACGGCCGTCTCGCGGGCCATATCGCACCGATCGCCAACTGGGCAAGCAAGCGTGGCAATCGGTTTACCCGCGGGGTCCTGAAGCGGGTCGCTGGCGTCCATCCGGATGCCAAATTGCCGAAGTTTCACCATAGGACATTCGAAGCCCGCGCACGCAAAGCGTCGCCCGAGATCGACCGGCGCGCTCCGGCGCACGGCCGCAAGGCGGTTTTCTACGCCACCTGTTACGTGAACTACAACAATCCCGGCATCGGCCAGGCCGCACAAGCAGTGCTCGCGCGAAACGGCGTTGAAACGGACGCCGCATATCCGATGTGCTGTTGCATGCCCCAGCTGGAACAAGGCAACGTTGCAAGGGTCGCGGAAAGCGCCAAACAGGTAAGCCGCGAACTCCTCGTTTGGATCGACAAAGGTTATGACGTCGTGATTCCCGTGCCGAGTTGCGCTCTGATGGTCAAGTTCGAGTGGCCGTTGATCGTGCCTGACGACGAGGCGGTCCAACGTCTCTCGGCCGCAAGTTTCGACATCAGCGAATACGTCGTTGATATAGCAAAGAAAGAGGGACTCGCCGACGGGTTGGAGCCGTTGCCGGATGGCGTGACATTACACGTCGCGTGCCACGCCCGCGCCCAGAATATGGGGATTAAGGCAGCCGAATTGCTTCGTCTGATTCCCGACCTCAAACTCGATGTCATCGAGCGCTGTTCGGGTCATGGCGGTTCATGGGGCGTAAAGGCCGAGTTTCACGATGTTGCGATGAAGGTGGGTAAGCCAGTCGCGCGAGAAGCACTTGAGCATGCAAATCGCCATATCGCGTCGGAATGCCCGCTTGCGGCCAGCCATATCGTGCAGGGTATGGAACAGCTCGCCGAGGGAGAAACCTGTGGACTTCCCGCAAGCGGCCGAGCCGGCCATCCTATAGAATTGTTTGCTCAAGCCTACGGCCTTGCTTGGTAAGATTTCCAACCATGCCCGCAAATTCGCTGACCCGATCCGACATTCTCCCGATCGACGACTATGTGGCCTTGCGGGATGTCAAGCGTGCTGAAGTTCGTGAAATCAAGCGCAACCGCCGGGTCTCCGTCGGCCCTTTCGCAACGTTCTATTTCGAAAACTTTGACACCATGTGGCTGCAAATCCATGAAATGCTGTTCATCGAAAAAGGCGGCGAGGATCAGATTGGCGAAGAGCTCGATGCCTATGCACCGCTCGTGCCCAATGGCCAGGAGCTCGTCGCGACACTTATGTTCGAAATCGACGAACCCGAACGTCGGAACCGCGAGCTTGAACAGTTAGGGGGCGTCGAGACCACTGTTACGCTTAGTGTCGGCAACGAGGTGATTACGGCCAAACCAGCCGACGAAGTTGAGAGAACGACGATGGACGGTAAGACTTCTTCCGTCCACTTCCTTCGCTTTCTGCTCAACGACATTCAAATCGCTGTATTTCTCGATCCGTCGATGCCCGTCGGTCTCGCCATTAACCACGAGAACTATCCGCATACGACCACCCTGTCCGAATCGGTTCGGGCCGCCCTGGCAGAGGATTTCGTTCTGAATTAGCGCTCCAGCGGGGCTACTGGCGTCCCCGTCACGGGATCGTTTCGCCGGCATAAACACCCCAGATGTGGGTGCGCTCGATATAGGCCTTGGTTTCACCAATCGCAACCCGACACCACTCTTCCTCGCAGTTGAGTAGAAGACCCCGCACACCCGCCTCGGCCCGCAATACCGCACGAGACGCTTTGTCTGCTTCGCGGTAGAGAATTCGCGTGTCACCGACTACGAGGACTGTGCGCTGACCGGTCAACAGGCTGCGGTGAACCCAACCCGTAGTCCCTTGGAAATCGCGGATTCGCCGCCAATTGCCATACTCGGCGGTGATTTCGACTGGCAGGCCGCGACGTGTGTAGATCCACTCGATGGGATATTGCGTGCCGGGACCCGAACGCAAATTAACCTCGTCGGCCCGAAGCGACACAAAGCGTGGCAAGGGCAGTTCCGTCACGCCGCCTGTATCGCTTGTTGCTGGCCATGCGCCCCCAAGCATGAAAACGACGAGCGTCACACTTAGCCAACGCCTAACAAGCCGGCAGGAATGCCCAGCCAGATGGTCGATGCGGCGGTAGCGAATGAGTTTGAAGAGCCTAGACACGGATGGCGCAGTTTATGTCAGAGAACGATCGGTGCAAGGGGCAATCATGCAATACGCGCGTTTCGAATACGGGGAGTTCGTTGTATCGCATCTGGTCATTTGATAAACAGGGGCTAATTCGCCTGTCCCGGGTTACCGCTTTGCGGAACCCAAGTCCGAGTTGGTTTCATGGCATCGAAGAAGAAGAAAAAACCGGTTGTCGTCATCACGCGAAAGCTGCCGGACCAAATTGAAGCGCGGATGATGGAGTTGTTTGACGCGCGACTGCGCGACGACGACGAGCCGATGACCAAGACCGAGTTGATCAATGCAGTAAAGACCGCCGACGTGCTTGTGTCCACGGTCACCGACCGAATCGATTCGGCGACGCTCGCTCAAGCTAACCCCAACCTTCGATTGATCGCCAACTATGGCGCCGGTGTGGATAACATCGATCTCCAGACGGCGCGCCAACGGGGAATTACGGTTACCAACACGCCGGACGTGTTGACAGAGGACACGGCCGATATGGCGATGGCCTTGATCCTCGCAGTGCCGCGCCGGCTCGCCGAAGGAGAACGACTGGTTCGGGGCGGTGAATGGCGAGGGTGGGGACCGACGACCATGTTGGGCCACCGGATATGGGGAAAGCGGCTGGGGATCATTGGTCTTGGCCGTGTCGGTCGAGCTGTCGCCGGGCGCGCCCGCGGCTTCGGATTGTCGATTCATTACCATACGCGAAGGCGCGTTCCAGATGCGCTTGAACAAGAACTCGAGGCCACTTATTGGGAAAGCCTCGACCAGATGCTGGCACGCATGGACATCATTTCGATGCATTGCCCGCATACCCCGGCAACTTATCATCTTCTGTCGGCGCGTCGGCTCAAGCTGCTACGTGCTCATGCCTATGTCGTCAATACCTCGCGTGGCGAGGTGATTGACGAAAATGCCATGACCCGCATGTTGCGCGCGGGAGAGCTGGCAGGTGCCGGGCTCGACGTGTTCGAGCACGAGCCGGCCGTCAATCCCAAGCTGCTCGAGCTCGAAAATGTTGTCCTTCTGCCTCATATGGCCTCGGCGACGATCGAGGGTCGAATTGACATGGGCGAAAAGGTGCTGATCAACATCAAGACCTTCGTCGATGGCCATCAGCCGCCGGATCGGGTAATCGATCCCACCTTGTAGTCATGGGGTTCAGATCACGATAATCGCACCACGACCCGTGGCGTCGGCGTAGAAGCTGACCAACCCGCCTTCGACGAACGCGATGTCGTCGCGCAAATCCTCTCGGACGATATTTTCGGCTCGCAGACCCATCTCGCAGACCATGAACTTGACGCCGAGCGCAAGGCAGGCGTCCAGCAACTCTTCGAACCGTCCGACCCCGCATTCACCGAACGCGCAGTCACGTGCGGCGGCGTTTTCGTCGTCGGACGGCAGGGCGTGCCACGCCGGTTCTCCATTAGGGTTTGGGCGCCGTAGCGCGTGCAACGCCTTCATGGTGAAGAATAGGGTAGCCGGCCGGTCGACCGAAATCGAGGCAGCCGCCATGGCCAGAGCGTAATGAATTTTCTCATAGCTGCCTGAGAAGACGATGATCGACAGCTTGTCGAGGTCGGTGTCAGGCGGTTTCGCAGAGGTCGCCATCGGCCGCCCAGTGAATCGAAAGGTCCGTAATCGTTGGAATTTCGCCGCAAAGCGGGCAACCGGGATCGCGCCGGACCGAAACGTTCCGAAACGTCGTACTCAGCGCGTCGTAGATCACGAGAGTACCCGACAGGCTGTCGCCGATATCGAGCAGTTCCTTGATCACCTCCGTCGCCTGGAGCGAACCCAACGCACCGGCAATGGCGCCCAACACACCGCCTTCCGCGCACGACGGGACCATTCCAGGGGGCGGCGGTTCACGGAAGATGCAGCGGTAGCAGGGATTGTCACCATCGCGGTACGCCTTAAAGGTGGAAAGTTGGCCGTCGAAGCGCAGGATTGCTGCCGAGACCAGTGTCTTTCCCGCAATATAGCAGGCATCGTTGATTAGGAACCGGGTCGCGAAATTATCGGTGCCGTCAGCGATGACGTCGTAGCCGGCAATTGTGGCCATGACATTATCCGCGTCGATGCGGTTCTTGTGGAGAACGACGGCGACGTCGGGATTGATCTCCGCAATCGCTCGTTTTGCGCTCTCGGTCTTTGCCCGGCCGACATCCGCGGTGCGATGGATCACCTGGCGCTGTAGGTTCGAGAGGCTCACCGTATCGTCGTCAACGATACCGATCGTGCCAACGCCGGCCGCCGCGAGGTAATGCAGCAGAGGAGCGCCCAGCCCGCCTGCACCGACAACCAAAACCTTCGAGGCGATCAGCTTCGTCTGACCCGTGCCGCCGATTTCAGGCAGGATGATGTGGCGCGCATAGCGTTCAAGCTGGCTGTCGCTGAAATTAAATTCCATGATCGGGACCCGCCAGGACCGAGACCGTAAAGTGCCCCGGTGATCGCGGCGTCAGCTCCCAGTTGACCCGAAACCGCCCGCGCCGCGAGTGCTGCCAGGCAACACCGTGCCCGGCTGCCACTCGACGCGACTGACCGGGGCGATGACGAGTTGGGCGATCCGCTGACCGCGGACGATATCGTAGGGCTCGCGGCTGTGGTTCATCAAAATGATCTCGATTTCCCCACGAAAATCCGAATCGATCGTACCGGGCGCGTTAAGGACCGTGACGCCGCTGCGGAGCGCAATTCCCGAGCGTGGCCGGATCTGGCCCTCATAACCCTCGGGCAGCGCGATACAGATGCCGGTAGGAACGGGCGAGCGTCCTCCAGGCACGAGGGTCATCGAGTCCTCGATTGCGGCGCGCAAGTCCATGCCCGCGGCGCCCGGTGTGGCATAATCCGGCAAGTCGAGATCGGCGCCGTGGCTAAGTTGTTGAATTTGAACGGTAACGTTGGTCATCGATTATCCCTCTCCGGCGATCGACAACGCATCGGCGATACGTTCTGAAAGCCGTTCGGCCACCTCGATCTTGGTCAACGGCGGCCAGTCTTCGATTTGCGGCGCTCCGCCATCGGCCGCAATCAGATGGACCCGGTTTGTCTCGCCGCCGAAGGTACCGGACTCAGGCGAGACATCGTTCGCGACAATCCAGTCACAGCCCTTTTCGGCCAACTTGCGCGTCGCGTTCTCGACAAGGCGTTCGGTTTCCGCGGCAAAGCCGACGACGAGGCGGGGCCGGGACATGCTCCTCCTGCTAAGCGTAGCAAGAATATCGGGGTTTTCCACAAGTTCCAGACGAGGCAGACGATTTGCGCCCTCGGTTGGCGCACCTTTCTTTAGCTTCCGGTCGCTGGTCTCGCGGACACGCCAGTCCGCGACGGCCGCGGCGCAGATCGCGATATCGACGGGCAACGCAGCATTGCAGGCAGCCAGCATCTCCCGGGCGGATTCGACGTGAACAACCTCCACACCCTCGGGATCGGACTCGATCGTAGGTCCGGCAACCAGGGTGACACCGGCGCCGAGCTGGGCGCAGGCGGCAGCGATCGCGTGGCCCTGCTTGCCCGAAGACCGATTTGCGATGAAGCGAACGGGGTCGATTGGTTCGATCGTCGGCCCACTCGTGACCAATGCTCGTCGACCGGTCAGCCTGCCGGGCCGGGCAAAATGGTTTTCGATGGCGGCGAGAATATCCATGGGCTCGGCCATTCGGCCCGGTCCAACCTCGCCCTCGGCAAGCGAACCGCTTGCCGGACCGATCCGCATCACGCCGTTGGCCTCGAGGCGCGTGACGTTGCGCTGGGTCGCGGCGCTTTCCCACATCCGGCTGTTCATCGCCGGTGCGATCAAGACCGGCTTATCGGTCGCAAGCAGGACGGTTGTTGCCAGATCGTCGGCAATGCCATTGGCGAATTTTGCGAGGATGTCCGCGCTGGCCGGTGCGATGACGACGAGATCGGCCTCGCGGCCTAGGCGCAGGTGACCCATCTCGCGTTCCTCAGTTAGCGAGAACAGATCTGTATAGCAGGTCTCGTGGGCGATCGCCGAAGCCGAGAGGGGCGTAATGAATCGGGCGCCGCCGGCGGTCAGGATTGTACGCACGCGTATGCGGCGCTCCCGCAGCCGACGGATCAACTCGAGGCTCTTGTAAGCCGCGATGCCGCCGGAAATGATGAGAAGGGCACGTCGGCCGTTCAGCAAGGATCACCGTCCCCAAGCCGATTTTTGTTGTAAATCCGTAGGTTAATGTAGGGCTGGCGGCGCAGGCTGGCAAGAGTGGCGTTTTTCAGGGGGTTATAGGCTTACCGCAAGGAGCGCCGCCAGCAAGCCGGCGATAATCCACAGGGCAATGGCGATCTCCCAGGGCCGGTTCCGTCGACGGGCGAGGTCCCGGACGGTTTCGGGATCCAGTTTTACGCCCTCCACCGCGAATTTTCGGAGTGTTTCGTCCGCATGCTCGATCAGCCTGGGGATGCGACGGAGCGCCCGAAGCATCTCTCCTGCCACCTCCCGCGTGCGTGCCTCGGGCCCGAGATTTTCTCGCATCCAGTCTTCGATAAGGGGTTGGGCAAGCTCCCACATATTCTCGTCCGGCGTGAGCGTCCGGCCGATTCCCTCGGCAATTAGCATCGTCTTTTGCAGTAGCAACAGTTGCGGCTGGGTCTCCATTTCGAAGGTTTCGGTGATCTGAAACAGCTGAGCGAGTAATTGAGCGATCGAGATTTCTCCGAGTGGGCGGCCGAGGATCGGCTCGCCGATCGACCGGCAGGCCTGAACGAAGGCGTCCTTCGACTTGCAGGCCGGGACATAACCGGCCTCGAAATGGACTTCTGCGACCCGTTCGTAGTCGCCCGTCAGGAATCCGAGCAGCATTTCGGCGAGATAGCGTCTGGTGTCCGCATCGAGCCGGCCCATGATTCCGAAGTCGACCGCGACAATTGCACCGTCCGAATTGACGAAGAGGTTGCCCGGATGGAGATCTGCGTGAAAAAACCCGTCGCGGAAGACTTGATTAAAAATAACGCGCGCCGCGATACCGGCGACGGCTGCAGGCTCGAGGCCCGCCTCTATCAACCCATCACGGTCGTCAATTCGGATGCCCGCGATCCGCTCGAGGGTCAACACCCGACGCGCGGTTCGTTGCCAGTCGACCGCAGGGACCTGAAATTCCGGCTCGCGGGAAAAATTGATCCGCAGTTCCGAGGCGGCAGCGGCTTCGAACCGCAAATCCATCTCGACAGCAACTGTATCTGCGATCGTACGGACAACCTCGACGGGCTTGAGCCGGCGCCAGGCCGGTAGCGATCGCTCCGCCAGGTCGGCCACCCAGTAAAACAGATCGAGATCCCGGGCGAAGGCGTCCTCTATTCCGGGACGCAAGACTTTGACGGCAACCTCATCGCCCTCCGTCGTGAAGGCGAAGTGGACCTGCGCAATTGACGCCGCCGCGACAGGCTCGTCGTCGAACCGGACAAACAGTTCGCTGATCGGACGTCCTAGTTCCGCCTCGACGATGGCCCTTGCCACCGCACCGGAAAACGGCGGCAAACGATCCTGAAGCTCCGAAAGATCGCGCGCGACCGCCTCGCCCATCAGGTCGGAGCGAGTCGCCAGAGTTTGCCCCAATTTGATAAAACTGGGACCGAGCCGCTGCAGAGCCTGAGCGAGTCGCTGACCGCGCCGGCCCAGACCCCGGCGCCTAGGCGCCAGGCGTGCGACGAATGTTACGCCCGGTACAGCGTGGGTCATCTCGAGCAAGAACAGGGCGTCGTAACGCGCCAGAATCCAAGCAATCCGGAGCAACCGCCATATATTGCGCACGGCCCGGCGCATGGTTTTCTCAGATGCGCCAGGCCGAATGCAGCGCCGCGATGCCACCGGACAGGCGGCGGATCTTGACCTGGGAAAGGCCGGCATCGGCGATTATGGCAGCGAACCGATCGGGCTCGGGAAACCGGCGGATACTCTCGGCGAGATATTCGTAGGACTCCCTGTCTCGCTGCACCATAGCGCCGAGCCATGGCAGCACGCGGAAAGAATAACGCTCATATAATGGCGCTAGCAGGGGGTGAACCTCGGGGCAGAATTCAAGGCATAGGAAACGTCCGCCCGGCTTGAGGATTCGGCGAGCCTCGCTCAATGTTCGGTCGATGTGGGTCACGTTTCGAATTCCGAAGGCCATGGTGATCGCGTCAGCCGACCCATCTCGCAGAGGCAGGTTTTCGGCATCACCGCAAATCCAGTCAATTCCCGTCACGATGCCCCGGTCCCATGCCCGCGTTCGACCGATCTCGATCATTTCGAGACTGAGGTCGCAGACGGTGATTCGTCCCGGTCCAGCAGCACCGATTCGATCGAGAATCCGAAACGCGATATCGCCGGTGCCGCCCGCCAGATCGATCAGTTCGAGCCCCGGTCGCGGCGCAAGCCAGTCGATCATCGCGTTCTTCCATAGACGGTGAATCCCGCCGCTCATCAAATCGTTCATCAAGTCGTAGCGGCCTGCGACGCCGTCGAACAGGGCGCGCACGAGTGCCGGTTTCTCGCTTTCCGGCACGACCCGAAAGCCGAAATCCGTCGGTTTTCGCGCCTGGTCCTTCATTTCCGCCGCTTTGGATACCATGGCGACGCAACCATAGCGCACGCCCGCTGGGCAGGCTACCTTACGCCGCCATGCCCGAATTGCCGGAAGTTGAGACTGTGTGCCGCGGGCTCGCCCGGCGGCTGGAAGGACGCTTAATCGAGCGGGTTACGCTGCGCCGGCCGGATCTGCGGATTCCAATTCCCGAGGGTTTCGTAGATACGGTCGAGGGTCGGCGAGTCACGCGGGTTGATCGTCGGGCAAAGTACATCCTGGCCCATCTCGACAATGGAACGGTCGTAATCCTCCATCTGGGCATGTCGGGCCGGCTGACTATTACGGATGGCCCGACCAACCAAGTCGACCTTCACGATCACGCCGTCTTTGAGGCGGATGACGGAACGACGGTCACGTTTAACGATCATCGGCGCTTTGGCCTCTTGACGCTATGTCCTGAGGCGAAGCTGAGCAAGCATTCGCTATTTCACCATCTTGGGCCTGACCCGCTGGATCCCGGGTTCGACGGATCGGAGTTGGGCCGGCGGCTCAAGGGTAAACGCACGCCGATTAAAGCCGCTTTGCTCGATCAGAGGGTTATGGTGGGGATCGGCAATATCTATGCCTGTGAGGCGTTGTTTCGTGCTCGCCTGTCGCCCCGTCGACGGGCCTATACGGTTCAGCGTGGCCGTGCCGAGCGGCTTGCGCGGGCGATCCACGAGGTACTCGATGAGGCCATAGCGGCGGGTGGGTCCAGTCTGCGTGATTACGTTCAAGCCTCAGGCGAGTTGGGTTATTTCCAGCATCGGTTTTCTGTCTACGACCGTGAAGGTCGGTCCTGTCCAAATTGCGGTGGTACTAACACCATCCGGCGGATCGTCCAGGCGAACCGCTCGACATTTTTCTGCCCGCGGTGTCAGCGCTGATGCCGGCGCGGAGTTGTGCTAGGGTCCGGCCGATGACCAGTCGCCCCCTGATCGTTGCGCTGTTCGGCTTGGCAATGATGGCGCTGCTTGGATTGTCCGCGGCAAGCCAAACTCGGTTCCTCTCCGGAGCCGAGGATCTACCCCTGATGGTCGGGCTCGAAGAAACCGCAGACGATGCTCTCGTGTTTGATACTCCCGGAGGCCGTCTGATCGAAGCGAGTGCAACGGGAACGCTCAACGCAGCGCAAGTCACGGCCTTCTACGCGGAAACCCTGCCGCAACTGGGATGGCACGCTCTGGAGGAAAACGGCTTCGCGCGAGACGGCGAATTACTGCGCATCGAACTAACCGAGCGGGATGGGGCCCTTAAAGTCCGTTTCACGATAACGCCGGAGCCATTCTAAGCGGCCCGTCAGCCAACAAAGATATCCAAGAGGAGATCACGGCATGGACTATGACTTCATCACGGCTGAAAAGATCGATTCGATCGGGCTGATCCGGCTCAACCGGCCGCCGGTCAACGCACTCTCGTCGCTATTGGTCGCGGAACTTAACCAAGCGCTCGAACTGTTCGAGGACGACAGCGATGTCGGCTGTCTCGTGGTGACTGGGAGTGAGAAGATCTTTTCGGGTGGCGCGGATATCAAGGAGATGCAGCCGAAAAACTACATCGACGCCTGTATGGGCGACTTCATCGGGCCTTGGGAACGGATTACCCGGATGAAGAAGCCGGTAATCGCCGCCGTGGCAGGTGGGGCATTCGGCGGCGGCTGCGAGATCGCCATGATGTGCGACTTCATCCTGGCGGCACCGAATGCCAAATTCGGACAGCCGGAGATTACGATCGGCACGATCCCGGGCTCTGGCGGCACCCAGCGCCTGCCGCGTGCAGTGGGCAAGGCCAAGGCCATGGAGATGTGCCTTACCGGTCGGGTCATGGATGCCGAAGAGGCCGAACGCGCCGGCCTGGTCAGCCGGATCGTACCCGCCGAAGATCTCGTCGACGAAGCGGTCAAGGTCGCCGGCCGCATCGCGTCGCTCTCCGCACCTGCGATCGCGAAGGCCAAGGCGGCGATCAACCGCGCTTACGAGACGACGCTTGCCGAAGGTGTCCGGTTTGAGCGGGAAAGCTTTTACGCAACATTCGCCCAGGCCGATCGGCAAGAGGGAATGAACGCGTTCATCGAAAAACGCACGCCGGAATTCAAGAACGAGTAGCAGACCATAGGCACCCGGCATCGGGCGATCGCAAAGCCTTGATCCATCAGGGTTTGCGGCGGCTCGTTCGCGGTTGACGCGGATCGGAGCGGGGGCTATAAACGCGCCTTCCGCAAGTCGCGCGCTGCGCGGCGGCGTCCAGCTCGCCAGAGGACATTCATGGCCAATATCCGCTCGGCAAAGAAACGGATTCGCCAAATCGCCAAACGGACCGCAGCCAACCGAGCGCGGACAAGTCGAATCCGCACTTACACTAAACGGGTCGAGGTGGCGATCGCATCAGGCGATAAGGCCGCAGCGGAAACCGCGCTTCGCGAGGTTCAGCCGGAACTCATGCGAGGCGTTACCAAAGGCGTCTTGCATCGCAATACCGCGTCCCGAAAAATGTCACGGCTCACCAAGAGTGTTAAGGCCCTGGGTTAAGTATCCAATTCGCTGCCGCCCCCGCGGCACCACTCAAATTTCTAACGATTCCAATTTGTCGAGACGACCGTATGGCAGTCTGTCGGACGCCGATGTAATGGAATTGGCAAGAAAATGCGACGTTCCGCTTTCGGACCCGTTGTCTCATCCGATGCCTAGGATTACTCTCAAAATACCGGCTTCGAGGCGCCACATCCGAGGCCGGCATCAAGGTGACGAGACGACGTTTTCTTTCCGTTGACGACGCCCAATCGGGTCTAATCGGTTGCTGTCGGCTCGACAAATACGAGAATTACAGGGGAAAACGGTTCAACCGGCTAAACAAATATTTATCCATAACCGGTTGGAACAATTCAAATTCTATCTTCTAGAGGGGCAATCTGCGCAGATGGAGTCAAACTCCTTGAGAATCGATGCGCGTGATTGCTCACTGCGGTGCAGGGGTATGGTGAGGCTCATGTCTGTCAGGATCGCCCAGACTCCAAGCCGTCCGAGGACTGAAAACCGCACCCTGTCGATGGATGCGCGACGGGCAGGGAATCCATGAGCGGAAAGGGATCCGAGCAACTCGTCGATCGTGCTTGGGAAGCGGCGCGCGCCCGTCTGCGGGCCGAGCTTGGCGATGCCGCCTATCGCAACTGGTTGGCCCCCTTGGGTTTTGCGGGCGTCGAAGACGGCCGGGTCACTTTGACTGCGCCGACCCGGTTCTTGCGCGACTGGGTGATGCAGCAATATGCGGATCGCATCCGGGTCTCGTGGCAGGCGGAGCTCCCCGCTGTACGCGCCATTGATATCGTCGTTGACTCGGCCGGCGGCACTTCAGCATTCGTCGGAGATTCAAGCGGACGCCCCGAAACCGTTGACTCCGAGGCGACCCGGCGACCGTTACAGTTGCGCCCGGGTGGAGAAGACAATGAAAAGGGCGTAGACGCCCCTTTGGATTCGCGCTTCACATTCGAAAATTTCGTGGTCGGGAAGTCCAATGATCTTGCCTATGCCGCTGCCAGACGCGTGGCAGAGGCCGATCAGGTGCCGTTTAATCCCTTGTTTCTGTATGGCGGCGTGGGTCTCGGAAAGACTCACCTGATGTATGCCATCGCCTGGCATATCCGCGAACGTGATCCCGCACGCCAGGTGCTCTATCTCTCCGCTGAGAAATTCATGTACCGCTTCATCCGGGCGCTGCGCTACCGCGACACCATGGCCTTCAAGGAGCAGTTTCGCTCCGTCGACGTCCTGATGATCGACGATGTCCAGTTCATTTCGGGCAAGGACAGCACTCAGGAGGAGTTATTTCATACGTTCAACGCACTGGTCGACCGCAATCGCCAAATCGTTATATCCGCCGACCGCTCGCCTTCCGATCTTGACGGGCTCGAGGAGCGGCTTCGCTCGCGACTGGGCTGGGGTTTGGTCGCCGATTTGCATGCCACAACTTACGAGCTGCGGCTCGGCATATTGCAGTCCAAATCTACACAAATCGAGGGAGTCGATATCCCGCAGTCGGTCTTCGAGTTTCTCGCCCATAAAATTGCGTCGAATGTCCGTGAACTCGAGGGGGCGCTAAATCGGGTGGTGGCCCACGCGACCCTCATAGGCCGGGCGGTCACGCTCGAAATGGCGCAGGAGGTTCTTCATGACCTGTTGAGGGCAAATGACCGGCGGGTCACGATCGAGGAAATCCAGAAGCGGGTGGCCGAACACTACAACATCAAGCTGCTTGAGATGTCGTCGCCCCGTCGCGCCCGGGTTGTGGCGCGGCCGCGTCAAGTGGCCATGTATCTTTCCAAGCAACTCACCGCACGCTCACTGCCTGAAATCGGGCGAAATTTCGGCGGCCGCGACCATACGACCGTGATGCACGCGGTGCGCAAGATCGAGCATCTGAGAGAGACCAACGCCGAACTCTCGGAGGATATCGAATTGCTTCGTCGGATTCTCGAAACCTGACATATCGGGCCCTGATTCGGGGCCGAAATCAGGCCCGGCGCGGTCCGAAAAATGCTGAAATCTGGGCGGCAAATTTGGTACACTAGACGACCGTGTCGATAAGGCCGTCCGAGCCCGTCACGGTCACCCTTGGCAGGCCCAGGGGTACGACTTTTGTTCTAGACCGACCTTGAGCCGTCAACAAGGCAAACGAGCCGATGAAACTGACAATTGAACGCTCGGCGCTCTTGCGGGCTTTGGCCCATGTTCAGAGCGTCGTGGAGCGGCGTAATACCATCCCGATACTGTCGAATGTGCGCCTCGAGGCAGAAGCTTCGACGCTCCGGCTCACTGCTACAGACATGGAGTTGGCGATTGTCGAAACCGTGGCCGCGGACGTTGGTCAGGCGGCGGCTGCCACAATTCCGGCCCATACCCTTTACGACATCGTCCGAAAGCTTCCCGAAGGCGCTCAGGTAGAAATCGGTCAGGCGAGTGACGACGGGCGTATCGATGTTCGAGCTGGGCGATCGCGCTTTACACTTGGCAGTCTACCCGTTGAGGATTTTCCCGTGATGGCAGAGGGAGATTTGCCTCATAGTTTCATACTCGACGCTGCGGCACTCCGCCGGCTGATCGACAAGACACGCTTTGCGATCTCGACTGAAGAAACCCGCTACTATTTGAACGGCATTTATCTGCATGGGGTCGAAGAAGACGGTGGCGCCCTTCGGGCTGTTGCCACCGATGGTCATCGTCTGGCCAGGGTCGAGACCGCCTTGCCTGATGGTGCCAAGGGTATGCCGGGCATCATTGTGCCGCGAAAGACCGTCACCGAGATTCGCAAGCTGATCGACGAAGTCGAGGGTGATGTCGCTATTCAATTATCGGATTCCAAGATACGGTTTGCCTTCAACGATGTCGTGCTAACGTCTAAGCTTATCGACGGCACTTTTCCCGACTACGAACGGGTTGTACCGGCCGAGAACGACAAGATTATGAAGGTCGACACCAAGTCGTTTCTTGAGGCGGTCGATCGTGTTTCAACGATTTCAACGGAGAAATCCCGGGCCATTAAGTTGATCATCGATTCCGACAAGCTCACACTGGCGGCAAACAGCCCGGAGGAAGGCTCGGCGACCGAAGAGCTCGACGCCGACTACGCGGGTGAGCAGATCGAGATCGGCTTTAATTCGCGCTACGTGATCGACATGACGTCTCAGATCGAAGGTGATGCTGTTCAACTCGTCATGGCGGACGGCACCTCGCCGACGGTGGTGCGCGACACCGGCGACGACGGCGCGCTCTATGTCATTATGCCAATGCGGGTGTGAGAGTTGGAGTGTCCTTGACAAGTCCCAGGGCTGTAACGCCAGCCCGTGACAATGGTTCCCAGGCTGCCAGGGCGAGCCTCTGGGTTTCCCGTCTCCGGCTGATCGGTTTTCGCTCCTACGCTGCACTTGAGATAAACGTTGATGCGCGCCCAATTCTGCTGACGGGACCTAATGGTGCGGGCAAGACGAACATTCTGGAGGCCGTGTCCCTGTTGAGTCCTGGCCGAGGCTTGCGGAACGCGGTGCTCTCGGCGATCGATCACTATGTCAGCGATGATGGCGCGACCGTTCCCTGGACGGTTGCTGCGACGGTCGAGACCCCCTTGGGTCCGGTCGAAATCGGTACGGGCCGGGCGTCCGAACGAGGACGCGAACGGCGATTGCTTCGAATTGACGGGAAGCCGGCCTCGAGCCAGCAGGCCCTTGCGGAGATACTCTCCGTTATCTGGCTGACGCCCGAAATGAATCGCCTGTTTGTCGAATCGCCAGGCTCGCGTCGGCGTTTTCTGGACCGACTCGTCGTTGGTTTCGACCCGGCGCACGCGACGCGGGTCTCTGCGTTCGACCGTGCACGAACCGAGCGATCTCGGCTACTGCGCGAAGGGCGCACCGATCCCGCCTGGCTGGCCGCGCTCGAACAGAGCATGGCAGAACGCTCTGTCGCGATCGCAGCGGCCCGGCTCGACCTCGTGGTCTCGCTGAATGCGGTGATCGAAGAGATAGAAGGACGGTTTCCGAGCCCGCGGCTCGGCGTGGCGGGATCGCCCGAAGAGCTGCTGGGCGAAATGCCCGCTCTTGATGCCGAGGAGCACCTGCGTGACGCGCTTGCAGAATCCCGAAACCGTGATGCTGAACATGGTGGAACGGTTGGTTCCCATCGCAGCGATTTAGTGATCGAATTCGCGGCTACGGGCATGCCGGCAACGCAATGCTCCACGGGTGAGCAGAAGGCGATGCTTGTGGCCGTCCTATTAGCGCACGCCCGGCTTTTGGCGCGTCGACGTGGTGTGACACCGGTCTTACTGATCGACGAAGTTGCCGCCCATTTCGATGCCGAACGGCTGGCCGCCCTGTTCGAAGAGCTCCGCGGCCTCGGCTGCCAGGCGTGGCTATCCGGAACCGACATGGACGCGTTCGTTGCTCTGGGCGCGGATGCGCGACGCTTTACGGTCGCCGACTCAACCCTAATCGAGGAGTAGACGAGTGGCGGATCCTGTTCCTGAGCCAGCGGATCATTCGGCCCTTCCGGAGACGGTCGACGATTACGGTGCCGAATCGATCAAGGTATTGCGCGGTCTCGATGCCGTGCGCAAGCGGCCGGGTATGTATATTGGCGATACCGATGACGGATCGGGCCTCGCCCATATGGTTACGGAAGTCGTCGACAACGCGATAGACGAGACGCTTGCCGGCTATTGCGATCGCATTGAGGTCTCCCTCAATCCCGACGGATCGGTCACGGTTACGGACAACGGGCGCGGAATCCCGACGGGGATTCACGAGGAAGAGAGCGTTTCCGCAGCCGAGGTCATCATGACCCGACTCCATGCCGGCGGAAAGTTCGATCAGAACATATACAAAGTCTCCGGCGGACTGCACGGCGTCGGCGTTTCGGTTGTCAACGCGCTTTCGGAATGGCTTGAATTGCGCATTTGGCGTGAGGGCAAGGAGCACTTCCTGCGATTTCACGACGGCGTGCCCATCGAGGCGCTCGCTGAAACGGGTGATGCCGGGAAAAAAACCGGTACCGAAGTCGTGTTCATGCCGTCTTCGACAATTTTCTCGATGATCGAGTTCGATTTTGAGAAGCTCGAAAGCCGCTTACGCGAGCTCGCCTTCCTGAACTCCGGTGTACACATTACCCTCGCCGACAAACGCCCGTCAGAGCCCGTTGTCGTCGAACTGAAATATGATGGCGGGATCGAGGCATTCGTCGACTATCTCGATCGCGGCAAGACCCCCCTGCACGCTCCGCCAATTACCTTCAACGGCGAGAAAGACGACATCGTGATCGAGGTCGCCCTGCAATGGAACGACAGCTACTACGAGACGATGCTGTGCTTTACCAACAACATTCCCCAAGGAGATGGGGGTACCCACCTTGCGGGCTTCCGTGGCGCCCTGACCCGCACGGTCAACAGCTACCTGGCAGAAAGCGGTATGGCGAAGCGTGAGAAAGTCTCCATGAGCGGTGACGATGCGCGAGAGGGGCTCACCTGTGTACTCTCCGTCAAGGCGTCGGATCCAAAATTCTCCAGCCAAACCAAGGAGAAACTGGTCAGTTCCGAAGTGCGGCCGGTGGTAGAGAGCATCGTCGGCGACAAGCTTGGCCAGTGGTTTGAGGAGCATCCCGCCGAGGCCAAGACGATCATCGGCAAGGTGATTGAGGCTGCCGCCGCGCGCGAAGCCGCGCGCAAGGCGCGCGAACTAACCCGCCGAAAGGGAGCTCTCGACATCTCGAACCTTCCGGGCAAACTTGCCGATTGTCAGGCGCGCGATCCCCAACGCGCCGAGATCTTCCTGGTCGAGGGTGATTCGGCCGGCGGGTCCGCAAAACAGGGGCGCGACCGCGCGTTCCAGGCCGTGCTCCCCTTGCGTGGCAAAATTCTGAACGTCGAGCGCGCCCGGCTGGACCGTATGCTGAGTTCGGTCGAAATCGGCACTCTAATCACAGCGCTCGGGACCGGAATCGGCCGCGAAGACTTCAACCTCGAGAAACTACGCTACCACAAGATCATTATCATGACCGACGCCGACGTTGACGGTGCCCATATCCGGACGTTGTTGCTGACCTTCTTCTACCGCCACATGCCCGAGTTGATCGAAGCGGGTCATCTCTATATCGCATTGCCGCCGCTCTACAAGATCAAGCGGGGCAATTCCGAGCTCTACCTCAAGGACGAGAGGGAATATCAGGAGTATTTGATCGAGACCGGACTTGAGGATGCGGTTCTCGTCGTGCGCGGGCGTAACCCGGAGAGCCCGCGCGAGATCATCGAGCGGGAATGTTCAGGCACGGATTTACGCGCCATTGTCGAGAAGGCTCGTGAGGTTGCCGCGCTGGTCAACGCGTTGACACGCCGGATCGACCGCTCGGTCGTTGAACAGGCGGCTATCGCCGGCGCTCTCAACGAGTTTATCATGGGCGATCCCGAGCAGGCTCAGGATGCTGTCGCCTATATTGCGAAGCGGTTGAACGGGCTGGCCGCCGAAACCGAGCGCGGTTGGCAGGGCGAAGCCAATCCGGAAACGGGGTTCGTGTTCACGCGTACGATTCGGGGCGTTACCGAAACCCACATTGTCGATCGAGCCCTCGTCAGCACCCCCGAAGCCCGTCGGCTCGATACTTATACAGTTGGCCATGAACACGGGCGCGGTCTGCAGGAAATCTACCTCTTGCCGCCGACCTTGCGTCGTAAGGAAGAAGAGAGGGATGTCAGCTCGCCAACCGCGCTTCTCGACGCAGTCATGGACGCGGGCCGCAAGGGTCTGTCCATCCAGCGTTACAAAGGACTGGGTGAAATGAATCCCGATCAACTTTGGGAAACCACGCTCGATCCCAACATTCGCACGTTCCTTCAAGTCCAGGTGAAGGATGCCCAGGAGGCTAACCGCCTGTTTGAGACCCTGATGGGAGACGAAGTCGAACCGCGTCGCGAGTTCATCCAGGACAACGCCCTGAAGGTTGCAAATCTGGACGTCTGAGCTGGCTGCTCGTCCTAAAAATGCTGCAGTCTAGGCGAGACTGGGTGGTTCCCCTCCTCCGCTCGGGGGTCCAGCCGTCATGACCAAACGTTCCCGTTTCCGGACTTCGCGCCCAAGAGGTCATGGCGACGCCATTTCACAACCCGCGAGGCCCCGTTCACCGGCTCGTCGGATTGTCAAATGGTCGGCCGTCGCCCTGATCTGGCTGATCGTTGCTGGTGTAGGCATCCTTGCCTATTTTGCCTATGACCTTCCCGATCCGGACAGCATCGCGGGCCCGCCCCGAAACCCGGGAGTCCGGGTCGTCGCAGTCGACGGGACGGTGTTGGCCGATCTGGGTGGCCTTCCCGGAGAATTCGTGGCGCTGGAAGACCTCCCTGCCGCACTGGTTGACGCCGTTCTGGCGACCGAGGACAGGCGCTTCTACAGCCATGTCGGCGTCGACGCCAAGGGGATCGGCCGGGCAGTGTTCGCGAATGTCAAGGCGGGCGAGGTCGTCGAGGGGGCAAGCACGATTACCCAGCAGCTCGCCAAAATCGTCTTCCTGAGTCCCGAGCGCACATACCGACGCAAAATCCAGGAGGTCCTGCTCGCCTTTCTGCTCGAGATGAAATTCAGCAAAGATGAAATCCTTTCGCTTTACCTCAATCGGGCCTATCTCGGCGCAGGTGCATACGGCATCGATACCGCCGCCCGGCGCTATTTCGGCCAATCGGCGCGCTCGTTGACTCTGTCCCAGGCCGCGATGCTTGCGGGCCTGCTCAAGGCGCCGTCGCGCTATGCGCCGACCCGCGATCTCAGTCTCGCTCAGCGCCGGGCAGCGCAAGTGCTAGACAACATGGTAGAGGCAGGGCGCCTCGCCCGAGTCGACGCCGAGGCTGCGAAGGCATCACCCGCGACACTCGGTGAGACGGCAATTGGCGGACTGGGCATGCGATATTTCGCCGACTGGATTCTCGAACAGGTGCCGAGCTATGTGGGCCCCACCCAGGGGGATATCACGGTCATCACCACCCTGGATCCGAATCTGCAACGGGCGGCGGAAGCAGCGATCCGGGCGGCACTGGTCGGCGAGGGTGTCGAGCGACGGGCAAGTCAAGGCGCGCTTATCGCACTCTCGTCCAATGGCGCCGTGCGCGCCATGGTCGGCGGGACAAGTTACCGGGAAAGCCAGTTCAACAGGGCGGTTCAGGCACGTCGTCAGACGGGTTCTGCATTCAAGCTCGTCGTCTATCTCGCCGCATTCGAGAATGGTTTCAGCAGCCTCGACGTGATCGAGGATGCGCCGATTACGGTGGGCGATTGGCGCCCGAGAAATTATGACGACCGATATCGTGGCCCGGTGACGCTCAATGATGCGTTCGCCAAATCCATCAACTCCGTCGCCGTGCGGCTCGGTCAGGAGATTGGCGTTACGGAATTGATCAAGACCGCGCGACGGCTCGGCATTACTTCGGCTCTGCCAGAGGATCTCAGCATCAGCCTGGGGACGGCGAGTCTTTCGCTTATCGAACTCACCCAGGCCTATGCCGCGATCGCGAACGGTGGCGAACGGGTGCTTGGTCACGGGATTCGAGAAATTCACGATCGCGATGGCCGCGTGCTTTACCGGCGGGAGGGATCGGGCACCGGGCCCATCGCGTCGGCAGAATCGGTGCGCGCAATGACCGCCCTGCTCGCGGAGGTCGTCGCGACGGGAACCGGACGGGCTGCTGCCATACCGGTGGGCACAGTGTTCGGCAAGACAGGTACGAGCCAGGATTTTCGCGATGCTTGGTTCGTCGGCTTTGCGGAGGGTCTCGTCGCGGGGGTCTGGGTTGGAAACGATGACGCGGCACCGATGGACCACGTAACAGGCGGCGGCCTGCCCGCCCGGCTGTGGCGTGCGTTCATGCTCGAAGCGCTGAGTAGCTCGTGAAGCGGCGATTGATGGGTCGGACCGCCCCGGCCATTCTCGCGCCATGCCCGATATTGCCGTGCGGGATTTCGAAAATTGGTCGCTCGCGGGGCTCGCAGCGCTCGACTGGCGAGGTGGGCCTGATCTAACCCTGCTGCTGTTTTTGGCGGTGCTCGCGGACAGCCTGTTCGGCGCGGTTCTCTGCCCGCTCGGCATTTCACCCGTACGTGTTGTCGCGCATGACGCCGGCTTCTTTGAGCGTCGACTCAACCGGGAGACGCGTAGCGAAAGTGCCCGAATTGCCCGCGGGTTTGTGAGCCTCATTCTTCTTGCGGGTGTCGCTGCGGCCGCGGGCTGGGGGGTGCTTCGTTTCCTTCACCCACTGCATTTTGGCTGGATCGTGGAGTTTGGCCTTGTCATTATTTTGCTACGCCAGCGGACCGGCATCGAATCATTGCTTCGCGTTGGCCGGGCGATCGCGCAGGGCCGCTCTGGAGAGGCGCGGGTGCTGCTCGGGGCCTGGAACCGTACGGATCGAGATTTCTCCGACGATCACGAGCTCGCTCGTGCAGTCATCGAAGAGGGAGCGCGCAATCTGGTCCATGGTCTGGTCGGGGTCGTCTTCTGGTACCTTCTGCTCGGTCTGCCGGGTTTGCTCGCCTATCGCACGGTGGAAACCGTCGAAGGGGTAGTTGGCCGGCGCGATCCCGCGCGGAGGGCTTTCGGCATTTCATCGGCTCGTCTCGATGACGCGGCAAGCTATATTCCTGCCCGTATTGGCGGCTTGCTGATCGGCTTCGCCGCAATCTTCGTGCCCGGCGCCTCACCGGCTCGCGCGTTCAGGACGATCCGTACCGCGCCGCGAACGCCGCTTGGCCCCAATGCCCGTTGGACGTTGGGGGCCGCTGCAGGGGCACTCGATCTCGCCTTGGGTGGGCCGCTCCGGCGAGACGGTAAAGTCGTCAAGGCTCTCTGGGTTGGCGAGGGCCGCGCCCGCACCGCCGTTTCGGATCTTCGCTGGGCCGCGATGCTGTTCTCGGTAGTCGGTCTTCTGGTCGCTGGGCTGGTTGCTCTGCTCGCGGCGACTCGTCACCTGATGTAACGCGCGTTGCACCAGGGTCCTACAATGGATTTTGGCTCGCCGACAGGTCCGAGAGAACGTTGCGCAAGGCTGTCGCGCCCGGGTGGCTCAGGGCTCGGTCGATCACGATCTCCCGGGTACCGGCGCGTTGGCCGTAATACAGTTCATTGCGCTCTTCGTCGGCTAACAGGAGGCTGCCCTCGACCGAAAAGCCGCCGAACAGCCCACGGCTGTAGGAGAACGACAGGATGTCCTTTTCGAGCGCGGTCGTCGTCGTGGCCGTCTCGCGTTCGCCGCCGATTGTACCCAGAGCGAGACCGGCCTCGGCTCCGAGAGAAACGCTATTCGTGATCAACGCGTTCAGCCCCTTTGCGGTCAGGATGACGAGTACCAGCTCGGAGACCTCGGCGCCGATCTGAACGCCGAAACTCGCGGCGCCGATATTAATGAATGCCGGATCGGTCCAGTCGTTTGCAGCGGTGTCATGAGCTAGAATTACACCGGCTCCACCGGCTCCTCCAATGATGAATCCGGCCTTGACCATGTCGGGTACGACGATCACACCCTTGGCGGTCACCATCACTCTGCGCATGGCGTCGAAGGCGGGATCGTCCTGCATCGCCTCGAGGGTCGTGCGCGCCTTGTTGATCAGGCGTTGCTCGTCATCCGATTGGGCCAGTGCAGGCGCGTTTGTCGACACCGCGGCGAAGATTAGAAAGGCGACAACGATACGGATCGGATGGGTCATGAGGTGGTTCCTCCTTCATCAATGATACGGCCCGGAGATACATCAGGTGGAGAGAGGGCGCCAACCGGTTCCTTCGTGGCCGAACGCAAAGTGCCGGGGATGAAAGATCTCGGCCAAAATCTCGATCGACTCGACGAGCCGGGGACCGGGCCTGTTAAAATAGCTGTTGCCATCTGTTACGTAGACAGCGCCGCTCTTGACCGCACTGAGTGCTTGCCACCGGGGGTCGTCGATCAATTGGGCGGCTTCGCGAGTCGTCCGGGCCAAGTCGAACCCGCATGGCATGAAGATAAGAACCGCCGGATCCGTAGCGAACAAAGTCTCGGGTTTGATTCGGGGCGCGTGCGCGCCTGGCATACCAAACAGATCGAGGCCGCCGGCGAGCTCGACGATCTCCGGTACCCAATTGCCTGCGACCATGAGCGGGTCGGTCCATTCGATACAGGCCACTCGCGGGCGTTCTTCCACGGGGATCGATTGGCTGATACCGGCGATCGCCGTAATTCGGGCATTCAGCTCGTCGGCAATCCCCACACCGGTGCCGAACCGGCCGGCCAGGTTCCGGATATCTCCGATTACATCGGCAAGACAGGTTGCCGCGAGTGCCAAGACGTCCGTGCGCCTCCCAAAATGAGTCGCCACCGCCGCTTCGACTTGATCGAGGCCGACCGCACAAACGTCACACTGCGTCTGGGTCACGATATGGGTGGGTGCCAGCTCTGCAAGGCGCACCGTATCGAGGTCGTAAATACCCAGCACGGCCTGTAGCAGCGCCTCCACGTTTTCATGTATTTCGGCGCTAGGCGCTGTCGGGTTGAGTCGCGCGCGCGTCAGAGCTGGTAGCTGATCGACCCCGGCCGGCCAATCGCATTCGTGGGAGCGCCCCACAATGGAATCACCCAAACCGAGCGCCGCAACGATCTCCGTTGCGGATGGAATCAGCGTGACGATGCGCAAGTTCGAAGGGTCCGTCATTTCGGTCCTATACAGGCGGTTGATTGACCACGGCAACCCGCCACCCGTGCCCGGCGCCGGGTCCGTCGACGCGCTCTATGCAGGTCAGCGACAGGTGACCGACGGCCATGCCCAGGGCAACTTCGGGGTCAAGGTTCAGGACATGGCTGAGCGCCGCCCGAATGGATCCACCATGTGCAACCGCGACGATATCACGTCCCGCGTAGCCATCGGTCAACCGGGTGATCACGTCGCTGACACGGGCGACGACATCCTCGAAGCTTTCGCCGCCTTCGGGGCGCTGTGCGGCGGGAGCCAGCCAGAAGCGGTGATAGGCGCCTTTTTTTGCAGCGGTCAACTCGGCTTGGGTCATGCCTTCCCAAACGCCAAGGTGTTGCTCGGCGATTCCGGGCTCAACGATCAGGTCCGGTGCGGGGGCGCCGGCTGCCGTTATGGCTTCAGCTGTCTGGTGCGTGCGACGCAGATGGCTCGCGATCCACACCGCATCCGTCGGCAGTCGTTGGGCGAGTGTCTCGAAGGCGCCGAGATCCGAAGTATCGGCCTCATGATCCGCTTGGCCGTATATTCGACCACCATGGCCTCTGACTGGGGCATGGCGGACCCACCACCAGCGCGTGACGATGTTTGGTAAGTCTTGTGTCATCGCAATGCCGCAAGGATGATGAGGAAAGCGACTTCGGCGACCTGCTGAGTGCTTCCCAACACTTCATCAGTATGGCCGCCAATCTGCCGCTTCACCAAGAAAGAGAAACCAACCACACCGATCACCGCCGCTACGGTCGCGATTAATCCTGACCAGCCGAGCACGACGAGCGCGAGCACCAGAACGAGCCCGCCACCCACCAGGAGATCCGCAAAGGCGGGACGCGCAGCCGAGCCCGTGTCGTCGGCCGATTCGACCGGGTCGAGATATCGGGCCATGAACGGAATGGCGGCTCGGGAGACGGTGCTCGCGGTCACCATGGCGGCGATAACGAGACCGACGCTAGCCAGATCGGCAATCGCTCCGACTTTTGCGCCCACCGCGAGTAAAAGGGTGATGACGCCAACCGTTCCGATCGGAGTTTCGTTCATAATCGAGAGTTTTTGCTCGGTACCTCTGCCGTGTCCGAATCCCTCGGCAAGACGACTCAAGGCCTCTTCGGGTCGGGCGCCGGCCACCAGAATCGCAGCCCCAACGCCGAGCAGCGCGGCAATGAGCGAAGGAAAGCCCAGAAGAGCGCCCAAACCATAGGCTAGGCCGCCGAAAAGGCCGAGCGCTGCTCCCACAATCGGGAAAGCCCGCGCCGCGGAGGCCGGTAGGCCGGCTTCGTCGGATATGCTGCGCCGGATCGCGGGAATTCGTGTCAGATAACTGGCAGCGTTGCGAATTTGAATCGCCCATAGTCGACCGTTGAACAGGTCGGGGCCAAACACCGTGGGCGGAGGATCGTCGGGTCGGGACATCAGGTCTTTGACGGAGGGTCTTGCATGGGTCTCTTTAGGTTATAGGACCGAGGCGTTCACAACCAAGACATTCGGACGTCTTGGTGCGCGCGCGTGAGAGCGATAGCCCTTGTCATCGACAACCGAATTCTTCACCTTGCGCGAGCAATCCAGGCCTGCCGACCGACAATGGTCATCTGCCGAGCAAGGCAATGAGCGAAACGGACCATCAAAATCCGATCAGATCCACGGTCAGCGCCTTGCTTGCCCAAGACGACGGCGGCGGCCGGGTACGGCTTGGCTTGGAACTCTCGTGCTCCCTCGATGGGTCGCGATCCTGCTGCTCGTCCCTGCCTCGATCTTGGCGACGATGCTCGGTCTGCGCAGCACGGCAATGCTCTGCGTGCTCGTCGCCACTTGTGCCAACTTGATGGCTTTCTTTCATTTGGATCTGCCCTGGAAGGGCGAGGCATTTCATCTTCCGCGTCTCTATATGATCGGATTGTGGGCGGCAATCGTCATAGGCACGTTGTTTCTTGCCGCCTACGCTTGGCGAGTCGCTGCCGAGGCCCGTCGCATGGCCGCCGCATTGTCTGCAACCCGATTGGCCCTTGATCATGAGCAACGAATCGCCGAACTTGGGGCTCTTGCCGCCGCCGCGGCGCACGGGCTGGTAACGCCGCTGGGTACGATCGCAATGGTCGCGAAGGAGTTTGAGCGCGATCTTGAACCCGAAAGCCCGCTTGTCGACGATGTTGCTCTCTTGATCAGTCAGTCGGCGCGCTGCCGCGAGATTTTGGCATGGCTTTCAAAGAGCGGCGCAACCGATCACAATTTGCCTGTTCAGAACCTACCGATAAAGGATTATATCGACATGATTGCGGGCCCCTACCGCAGCGAGAGGATCGATGCTGTAGTCGATGCGGCACCGGAAGATACGATGCCGACGAGTCCGGAGCCGACCGTCTTGATACGGTTCGAAATCAATCACGGTCTCGGAAAATTGATTGAAAATGCGGCGTAGTTCGCCCGCCGTCGCGTCGACCTGCGTGTGCGGTGGGATTCCAGCGAGGTGCGTCTCGACATTCTGGATGATGGACCTGGACTCGATACCGGGATATTGGACTGGCTGGGGGAGCCGTATTTGTATAGCCGGCGCGATGCCGGGCGTCTGGGCCTCGGCGTATTTATCTCCAGGACTCTACTGCTTTGCACGGGAGCCGGCTTCGATTTGAAAATTGGCACCGCCGGATCGTGGGTGCGAGGGTGACCGTCTCCTGGCCTCGGGCGGAATTGGAGGGGAAGGACGCGCAGCCGACTTCACGTCTGTCCGGGATCACCGACGAAGAACTTGAATAGGTGTGTCCGGATGGTTGAAGGGGAAGGTGTGATCGAACGGCGGTTACTGATTGTCGATGACGGTGATCCGTTTCGTTCGCGGCTCGCGCATGTCATGCGCCAACGTGGGTTCGACATCGTTACGGCCGCTGGTGTCGAGGATGCCTGCGCACTGGCACGGAAGGAACGCCTCGACTACGCGGTCGTCGATTTGAAGAAGCCTGATGGTAGCCGTCTGGACGTTGTTGTTCGCATGCGTTTCAAACAGCCGGATTTGCGGAACATTACCCTGACGGGCTATGGCAACATGGCGACGTCAGATTCGGCGGTCAAGGTGGGTGCCGTCAAATATCTTGCCAAGCCGACAGATACCGACGAATTCGAGCGGGCACTCATGGCACATGACGGACCTCTGCCAGCGCCACCGGACAATCCGATGTCGGCGTACCTGGTTCGTTGAGAACAAATCCAACGTGACTTTCAGGAATGCGATCAGAATGTCTCGGAGACGCGCACCGGCTTAACATGCACCGTCTAACGCTTCAGCGAATTCTATCGAAACACTCGCCTAGCGAATGATTGAGATTGGGCGATACGGGGTTCGACGGCGCGTAGAGGGCGCCGTCCGCGGGGTGCCAGCTCGCCGCTTTTTTGGGAAGCCGTAGCACCGTGTTCGACGCCAACATGTTGTCGATGTAGGGGCCCTCGAACATGGTGATTCCCATCGACCACCCAACCTCGACCGCGCGCTTCGCCTCGCATCCGCCAAGGATCACACGCTCTTTTCCCGATCGCTTGATTGAGTCACGCAGGACGCGGCCCGCCTTCCCGCGTAAATCGAATTCCATGTTCGATCGCCAACTCAACTTGATTAGTGTGGCGCCGAGACGCGCGCGATCGATCAGATGGATATTGTCGTGGCCTAGCCCATCAAGGCAGATGTGATAACCACGTTGGCGGGCGAAATCACGAGCGAACTGGTAGGTCGAAAGGTCTGCGTAGACGTCGACCAGCTGCAGGACGATCATAATCGTCTGTTTCGGATTCTGCCGTAGAGAAGGATCGAGGCGCATGAACTCCTCGGAAATGAGTGACGCCGTGTTCAGGTGTACGCCATAGGCCCCGGCGTTCGGAATCAGTTTGTTGCCTGGCAAGATTTCGAACAGCCGCTGTGCGAGCAGCTCGTTCAGATAAAGAAATAGCCAACGGTTCTTCAACGGGTCAACACCCGGCCACAGACGTGTGATCAAGTCGTTTATCGATATTCGAAGCTCGGTGAACGCGAGTTTCGCCGCATGACCTGGCGTTACGGCGCAGACCTGATGCGGGCGCAGGAACGAGGAGAGATCGAGGGATTCGAGTCGCGTTTGAAGCGCCGCGACTTCTTCCGTATCGAGCCCCGGGGTCGACTCTGGCAGAACACTTTCATCGTAGGTTTCGGCGGCCACGAAATCCTTGCAAACTTCCAGCAAGGCACCGAATTCAGTCGTCAGATTGTACCAGGTGCACAAGGCGTCGCCGACGCCACTCTCCGGCGGACGAACCAGCGGGTCATTGCGAAATAGCGTCCGAATTTTGGCAACACATTCGTTGATTTCTTCGAAGCTCGCTTCCTTGAGAACAAGAATGATGTCACCATTCTCGAGCTCGAAGATCTGCCCGACGAACTTCTTGAGCAGCCTTTCGAACAAATTTGCGGTAATTCGGATACGGCTGCGAATCCGGTTGTGGGGTTGCAGGGCACACAGGTGAAGATGAATCGCGCAACGGTCGTCGCGATAGCGCTGTAGCCTCTCGACGTAGTCGAGTAGCATGATCTCCTGACGGGATTGCATGACAGTGTTGCCGCTTACCACGGGGCTCGAAATGGGCGACGTGTTCAGCATCCTGCGCTTGCAGCCTCTCGTTTAACGGTGGACGCCAGTATCATCCTATTGATCCGTTCAGTTTCCCTCGGTTTCACGGCGTGACCTCGCGAAACATTGTAGAATGGGCTGTGCCCGCGCTTATCTCGTTGTGCGACGTTATCTGGTCACTCTAAGAAGTACGGGGAGAGGCTTGATAAATTATTAACCGAAATTCTCATTTGCCACCTGTGACAAGTGCTTAGCGCTCGCGAAGGGCTGCTTGTTTGGCCTTGAGAGTAGGCTTGAGGATATAGTCCATCACCGTTTTCTCACCGGTAAGGATGTCCACTGTCGCCGTCATACCCGGGATAATGGGAAGCGGCTTTTCCTGAGTACCCAGATAGGATTTCTCGGTCCGGACCCGGATCTGGTAGAAGGCGCGGCCCTCCTCATCAAGGATCGTGTCTGCGCTGACATGCGTCAGTTGAGCATCGAGGCCGCCGTAGATCGAGAAATCATAGGCCGAAATCTTGACGGTGGCCTCCTGGCCTGGACGCAGAAAGGCGACGTCTTTCGGGTCGATTCGCGCTTCAACGATCAGCGTGTCCTCCAATGGAACGACTTCGATGAGATCCTCGCCTGGCTGGATCACGCCACCGATCGTCGAAACATATATCTTCTTGACGATGCCCGAAACTGGCGCAATTACCTCCCGGCGTTTTACCCGATCGGCTTCGGCGACAAGCGCCTCTTCGACCTGCGCAAACTCGTTCTTGGCGTCGGTCAGTTGAGTCAACGTCTCCGCCTGAGCCGCGATATCCCGCTCCTCGATTCGGCGTTCGGCCTCGGTCAATGCGCTAAGAAGACGGGGGAGTGAGAGTTCTGTCGCATCCATTTCGCCCTTCAGATCGTTGACCTGGCGCTGCAGGCGAAGGAGTTCCACCTTCGAAATTACGCCCTGGTCGACGAGTGGCGCGGTCAACTCGAGTTCCTCGTGAGCGAGGGCGTAGCTCCGTTCAATTTGGGCCAG
Source organism: Alphaproteobacteria bacterium (assembly GCA_965198325.1). Lineage (GTDB taxonomy): Bacteria > Pseudomonadota > Alphaproteobacteria > UBA828 > JAPUJA01 > CBDAPE01. The sequence goes on from CBDAPE010000014.1 coordinate 425,167, forward strand.
CCGGGTCTCGGCTTCGGCGAATTCCTGAGCCCTTTGGTCGGCCTGGCGTCGCAGGACGTCGAGGCTCGACTCTAGTTCCGCTCGTCGCGCAGCCAGCAACGCCCGGTCGCTGTCGGCGAGAGAAGGTCGTTCGGTCAGCAAGACACCTGGAAATTCAGGCTCGCCGCCGAGGATTGTCGCTTCGAGGCGGGCGATCGACGAGAGCAGGCTGAGATATTTGGCCCGCAGTTCGCCGTAATTGGCGGCGAACTCAGTGTCGTCGATTCGCAGGAGGATCTGTCCGGCTTCGATTTCCTGCCCTTCCTCCACTGTCAACGGCGGAGCAAAAAGGGACCGCCGTGGCGGAGTAAAAAGGGACCACCTGGCGGCTGCGGGCTTGTCCCCGTAGTCCATGGGAGGGTCCCGCGTGCGACGCGACGTGCCCTCAACAGGCCGACGCGGCGGCGCGCGCGGGAGGGACCTGTGGGCCCATGGGGTCAAGCGAGGGTTGGGTGGTCGGTTCAGTTCGCCGTCGGGGTTTGACGCCTGCGGCTCTGGTTGAGCCTGTAGCTCTCGCCATTCATCTCGAGGATGTTGACGTGGTGGGTGCGGCGGTCGAGGAGAGCGCCGGTAAGCCGCTCGGAGCCGAACACCTCGGTCCATTCGTCGAACGGCAGATTGGTGGTGACCAGGGTCGAGCCGCGCTCGTAGCGCTGGCTGAACACCTCGAACAGGAGCTCGGCACCGGTCTTGGACAGCGGCACGAAGCCGAGCTCGTCGACGATCAGAAGCTTGTAGGTGGCGAGCTTCTTCTGGAACCTCAGCAGCTGCTTGTCATCGCGGGCCTCGATGAGCTCGTGGACCAGGGCAGCGGCGGTGATGAAGCCGACCGAGAGACCCTTCTGGCAGGCCGCCAAGCCGAGACCGAGGGCGATGTGGGTCTTGCCGGTGCCACTGTTGCCGAGCGCGATGAGGTTCTCGCGGCGCTCGATGTACGCGCAGCGGGCGAGCTCCAGGACCAGCGCCTTGTTGAGCGAAGGGATGACCTTGAAGTCGAAGGCATCGAGGCTCTTGACCACGGGGAAGCGCGCCGCCTTGATCCGCCGCTCGACCATGCGGCGCTCGCGGTCGATCAGCTCGAGCTCGGCCAGACGCAAGAGATAGCGAACGTGGTCGACGCCTTCAGAGGCGCACTGCCGGGCGATCTTGTCGTACTCTCGCAGGAAGGTCGGCAGCTTGAGCGTCTTGAGGTGGTGGGCGAGCAGCAGCTGTGGTGCGTCGGTCATGCACGGAGCCCCGGCAGCAGGCTCATGTACGACTTGGCAGACGTCGTCGCGACCCGGGCGCGCGGCAGGTACGGATAGACCTCGAGGTTGAGCCGGGGCGGCCGCCGCTCGATGCGGCACAGCACCAGGTGCTTGACGGCATCGAAGCCGATGGTGCCGAGCCTGAGCGCATCGTCGACCGCTGCCGTCAGCTCCTCGAGCCGGAAGCTCTCCAGCAGACGGAGCACCTGGACGTACTCGCGCTTGCCTGCCTTGCCCATGCGAGCTTCGAGGAGGCGTCGCAGGGTGATGAAGCTATCGGGCAGGTCCCAGCCCGCCAACGGCGCGGCCTGGTCGAGGGCGCCGATCTTCTGCTCGATCAAGGGCAGGTAATGCAGCGGGTCGAAGATCAGGTCCGCGCTGTCATAGGACCGGCGGTGCCGGGCGATCTGAGAACGGCGGGGCAATAATCCCCCACTGAAGCGGCCGGTTGATCCGGCTGTGGCGGACCAAAATGGGACCGTCTATAGCCTTCTGTCAGGGTTGCTCTGACTGGAAGGCGGGGGGATGTATCGGGTGGATTTGTACGCGCGGGTTCGGCGGGCGTGTCGTGTCGAGGGAATGAGCACCCGCGAGGCCTCGTGGGTGTTCGGGCTGGACCGCAAGACGGTCCGCAAGATGCTGTCGTTCTCGGTGCCGCCGGGGTCTCGCCGCGGCAAGCCGCCACGGCGGCCGAAGCGGGGTCCGTTCACGGGGATCATCGATCGGATTCTGGAAGACGATCGGACCAGCCACCACAAGCAACGGCCCACGGCGAAGCGGATCTTCGACCGTCTCCGGGACGAGTACGGCTTTACGGGCGGCTACACCATCGTGAAGGACTATGTCCGTGAGCGGCGGCTTCGGTCGCGCGAGATGTTCGTGCCGCTCGTCCATTCCCCCGGCCCCGCCCAGGCGGACTTCGGCGAGGCGCTGGCGGTGATCGGCGGCGTGGCGCGCAAGGTCCACTTCCTTGCCTTCGATCTTCCCCACAGTGATGCCTGCTTCGTGAAGGCCTACCCGGCGGAGACGACCGAGGCGTTCTGCGCTGGCCACAACGCGGCGGTTGCGTTCTTCGGCGGCGTCCCCCGATCCATCCTGTACGACAACACCAAGCTGGCAGTCGCCCGGATACTGGGCGATGGCAAGCGGCAGCGAACGCGCGTCTTCACGGACCTTCAATCCCCCTATCTGTTCGAGGACAGGTTCGGCCGGCCGGGCAAGGGCAACGACAAAGGCAAGGTCGAGGGACTGGTCGGCTTCATCCGGCGGACCTTCCGGGTCCCCGTCCCGCGGGCCGAGAGCTTCGAGGCGCTGAACGATGCTCTCGCGGGACAGTGCCGCCGGCGCCAGGCGGCGCGGCTGCGGGGTCACAAGGAGACCATCGGCGAGCGCCTCGCACGGGACCGGGAAGCCTTCTTGCCTCTCCCCCCGGCACCATACGATGCCTGCGACAAGCGCACTGGACGGGTGAGCTCGCTGTCGCTGGTGCGCTGCCGGGGCAACGACTACTCGGTGCCCGTGGCCTATGGCCACCGCGAGGTGCTGATCCGGTGCTCCGTCGACGAGGTCGTTATCTCTTGCGGCGCGGAGGTGATTGCCCGGCACCGCCGGTCCTACGACAGCGAGGACCTGATCTTCGACCCGCTGCATTACCTACCCTTGATCGAGCAGAAGATCGGCGCCCTCGACCAGGCCGCGCCGTTGGCGGGCTGGGACCTGCCCGAGGCCTTCATCACTCTGCGACGCCTGCTCGAAGCCCGCATGGGCAAGGCGGGCAAGCGCGAGTCCGTCCAGGTGCGCCGTCTGCTGGAGAGCTTCCGGCTCGAGGAGCTGACGGCAGCGGTCGGCGACGCGCTCAGGCTCGGCGCCATCGGCTTCGATGCGGTGAAGCACCTGGTGCTGTGCCGCATCGAGCGGCGGCCGCCCCGGCTCAACCTCGAGGTCTATCCGTACCTGCCGCGCGCCCGGGTCGCGACGACGTCTGCCAAGTCGTACATGAGCCTACTGTCGGGGCTCGGCGCATGACCGACACACCACGGCTGCTGCTCGTCCACTACCTCAAGAGGCTGAAGCTGCCGACGGTCCTGAGGGAGTACGACAAGATCGCCCGGCAGTGCGCCTCTGAAGGCGTCGACCACGTTCGCTATCTTCTGCGTCTGGCCGAGCTCGAGCTGATCGACCGCGAGCGCCGCATGGTCGAGCGGCGGATCAAGGCGGCGCGCTTCCCGTGATCAAGAGCCTCGATAGCTTCGATTTCAAGGTCATCCCCTCGCTCAACAAGACGTTGGTCCTGGAGCTCGCCCGCTGCGCGTACATCGAGCGCCGCGAGAACCTCATCGCGCTCGGCAACAGCGGCACCGGCAAGACCCACATCGCCCTCGGTCTCGGCTTGGCGGCCTGCCAGAAGGGCCTCTCGGTCGGCTTCATCACCGCCGCGCTGGTCCACGAGCTCATCGAGGCCGCGATGACAAGCAGCTGCTGAGGTTCCAGAAGAAGCTCGCCACCTACAAGCTTCTGATCATCGACGAACGCGGCTTCGTGCCGCTGTCCAAGACCGGTGCCGAGCTCCTGTTCGAGGTGTTCAGCCAGCGCTACGAGCGCGGCTCGACCCTGGTCACCACCAATCTGCCGTTCGACGAATGGACCGAGGTGTTCGGCTCCGAGCGGCTTACCGGCGCTCTCCTCGACCGCCGCACCCACCATGTCAACATCCTCGAGATGAATGGCGAGAGCTACAGGCTCAACCAGAGCCGCAGGCGTCAAACCCCGACGGCGAACTGAACCGACCACCCAACCCACGCTTGACCCCATGGGCCCACAGGTCCCTCCCGCGCGCGCCGCCGCGTCGGCCTGTTGAGGG
>CBDAPE010000015.1:0-210000 GCA_965198325.1 Alphaproteobacteria bacterium
TCGCCGCAGCCAATGCAGGACGGCTCCGGGGGCTCAGCCACATCACGGGTGGCGGTTTGATCGATAACATCCCGCGCATCCTGCCCGCCATGCTGGGCGTCGCGATCGACGCAGGCGTCTGGCCCCTGCCCCCGGTGTTTCGCTGGCTCGCCGAAGCAGCCCCACTCGATGCTGGAGAGCTTGCCCGCGGTTTCAACTGCGGCATCGGCATGGTGGCCATCGTCGCTGCCGACCGGGTGGCGGAAACCGAGGCCGCGTTCACGGCGGCCGGTGAAACGGTCTACCGGATCGGTGTTGTCGTAAATACCACAGCGGGCGAGCCGGCGGTCCGCATCGATGGAACCGAGTCGGCGTGGCCCGTCTGAAATGTGCGGCCCTGATTTCGGGTCGGGGATCTAATCTCCAGGCCCTGATCGATCGGTTTGCCGATGATGATGCCGCGGCTGAGATCGTCGCCGTGATTTCGAACAATGCCGATGCAATGGGCCTGAAACGCGCCGGCAAAGCGGGCATCGCGACACGCGTTGTCGATCACCGTGAGTTTGTTGATCGCGCAGCGTTCGATGAGGCCCTCGATGCGACGATCCGGGACATGGGCGGCGAATTCATCTGTCTAGCGGGCTTCATGCGCTTGCTGGGATCCGAGTTCGTAGCCAACTGGACCGATCGGGTGATCAACATCCACCCGTCCCTGCTGCCGGCGTTCAAGGGTCTGCAAACCCACGAGCGGGTCCTGGCGGAAGGTGCCCGAATTACCGGCTGCACGGTTCATTTCGTGCGCTCCGAACTCGATGCCGGCCCGATCATCGTGCAGGCGGCGGTCCCCGTGCTCGCGGATGACGACGCGGACAGCCTGGCCGCCCGCGTGCTCGAGGCGGAGCATGCCTGCTATCCCCTGGCGGTACAGTTGATCGCCGAAGGCCGGGTCAGCGTCGACGGCGAACGGGTGGTCATCGACGGCGAGCGTGCGCCGAGCACGACCTTATTCAATCCCCAATCGGACTGAAAAGACCCGCTAGTGTCAATGGCGGAGCAAAAAGGGACGACCGTGGCGGTGTAAGAAGGGACCGCTTGGCGGCTGCGGGCTTGTCCCCGTAGTCCATGGGCGGGCCCCGCGTGCGACGCGGCGTGCCCTCAACAGGCCGACGCGGCGGCGCGCGGGAGGGACCTGTGGGCCCATGGGGTCAAGCGAGGGTTGGGTGGTCGGTTCAGTTCGCCGTCGGGGTTTGACGCCTGCGGCTCTGGTTGAGCCTGTAGCTCTCGCCATTCATCTCGAGGATGTTGACGTGGTGGGTGCGGCGGTCGAGGAGAGCGCCGGTCAGCCGCTCGGAGCCGAACACCTCGGTCCATTCGTCGAACGGCAGATTGGTGGTGACCAGGGTCGAGCCGCGCTCGTAGCGCTGGCTGAACACCTCGAACAGGAGCTCGGCACCGGTCTTGGACAGCGGCACGAAGCCGAGTTCGTCGATGATCAGAAGCTTGTAGGTGGCGAGCTTCTTCTGGAACCTCAGCAGCTGCTTGTCATCGCGGGCCTCGATGAGCTCGTGGACCAGCGCGGCGGTGATGAAGCCGACCGAGAGGCCCTTCTGGCAGGCCGCCAAGCCGAGACCGAGGGCGATGTGGGTCTTGCCGGTGCCGCTGTTGCCGAGCGCGATGAGGTTCTCGCGGCGCTCGATGTACGCGCAGCGGGCGAGCTCCAGGACCAACGTCTTGTTGAGCGAGGGGATGACCTTGAAATCGAAGCTATCGAGGCTCTTGATCACGGGGAAGCGCGCCGCCTTGATCCGCCGCTCGACCATGCGGCGCTCGCGGTCGATCAACTCGAGCTCGGCCAGACGCAGAAGATAGCGAACGTGGTCGACGCCTTCCGAGGCGCACTGCCGGGCGATCTTGTCGTACTCCCTCAGGACCGTCGGCAGCTTCAGCCTCTTGAGGTGGTGGACGAGCAGCAGCCGTGGTGTGTCGGTCATGCGCCGAGCCCCGACAGCAGGCTCATGTACGACTTGGCAGACGTCGTCGCGACCCGGGCGCGCGGCAGGTACGGATAGACCTCGAGGTTGAGCCGGGGCGGCCGCCGCTCGATGCGGCACAGTACCAGGTGCTTCACCGCATCGAAGCCGATGGCGCCGAGCCTGAGCGCGTCGCCGACCGCACCCTCGACCTCCTCGAGCCGGAAGCTCTCCAGCAGACGGCGCACCTGGACGGACTCGCGCTTGCCCGCCTTGCCCATGCGGGCTTCGAGCAGGCGTCGCAGAGTGATGAAGGCCTCGGGCAGGTCCCAGCCCGCCAACGGCGCGGCCTGGTCGAGGGCGCCGATCTTCTGCTCGATCAAGGGTAGGTAATGCAGCGGGTCGAAGATCAGGTCCTCGCTGTCGTAGGACCGGCGGTGCCGGGCAATCACCTCCGCGCCGCAAGAGATAACGACCTCGTCGACGGAGCACCGGATCAGCACCTCGCGGTGGCCATAGGCCACGGGCACCGAGTAGTCGTTGCCCCGGCAGCGCACCAGCGACAGCGAGCTCACCCGTCCAGTGCGCTTGTCGCAGGCATCGTATGGTGCCGGGGGGAGAGGCAAGAAGGCTTCCCGGTCCCGTGCGAGGCGCTCGCCGATGGTCTCCTTGTGACCCCGCAGCCGCGCCGCCTGGCGCCGGCGGCACTGTCCCGCGAGAGCATCGTTCAGCGCCTCGAAGCTCTCGGCCCGCGGGACGGGGACCCGGAAGGTCCGCCGGATGAAGCCGACCAGTCCCTCGACCTTGCCTTTGTCGTTGCCCTTGCCCGGCCGGCCGAACCTGTCCTCGAACAGATAGGGGGATTGAAGGTCCGTGAAGACGCGCGTTCGCTGCCGCTTGCCATCGCCCAGTATCCGGGCGACTGCCAGCTTGGTGTTGTCGTACAGGATGGATCGGGGGACGCCGCCGAAGAACGCAACCGCCGCGTTGTGGCCAGCGCAGAACGCCTCGGTCGTCTCCGCCGGGTAGGCCTTCACGAAGCAGGCATCACTGTGGGGAAGATCGAAGGCAAGGAAGTGGACCTTGCACGCCACGCCGCCGATCACCGCCATCGCCTCGCCGAAGTCCGCCTGGGCGGGGCCGGGGGAATGGACGAGCGGCACGAACATCTCGCGCGACCGAAGCCGCCGCTCACGGACATAGTCCTTCACGATGGTGTAGCCGCCCGTAAAGCCGTACTCGTCCCGGAGACGGTCGAAGATCCGCTTCGCCGTGGGCCGTTGCTTGTGGTGGCTGGTCCGATCGTCTTCCAGAATCCGATCGATGATCCCCGTGAACGGACCCCGCTTCGGCCGCCGTGGCGGCTTGCCGCGGCGAGACCCCGGCGGCACCGAGAACGACAGCATCTTGCGGACCGTCTTGCGGTCCAGCCCGAACACCCGCGAGGCCTCGCGGGTGCTCATTCCCTCGACACGACACGCCCGCCGAACCCGCGCGTACAAATCCACCCGATACATCCCCCCGCCTTCCAGTCAGAGCAGCCCTGACAGAAGGCTATAGACGGTCCCATTTTGGTCCGCCACAGCCGGATGGCCCGGCCGCTTCAATGGGGGATTATTGCGCCGCCGTTCTCAGGCCAGACCCCATCGACCGCGCAGCGGACGAAAAATGGCCCAGCGGGGGAGGACCGCCGGGCCATCTGGTCTACCGGGCGCTGATCCGGAAAAGCGGGTCAGACCGCGGATTTGGCCGACCAAAACTTGGCGAACGCGGATTCGAGGCCATTGCCGAAGGGTGAGCGCATCTGGCTCGCGGTCTTCGCCGAAATTTCCTGAAGCTCGTTCACCTTTGAGACGTACTTCTCCATCGAGGCCTTGGCATAGGTGTTCTGCAGGTCGGCGGCCTCCTGGGGATTCGTGCAGCCGCCGAGGGCTGTCGCGACGACCATGCCGTCGGCGACCTGGGCCTTGGTGAATTCGAGCCAGCTCGTGCTAAGCTCGGTGTAGCCCTGGGTCGCGAGCTCGATATTCCCGATGACGGCATCGAGCGTTTCCTTGCTCAACTTTGCGGCGTCTGCAAAGCTCTTTGCATAGGCGGTCTGGGCGTCCGACTGGGTCTGCTTCATGATCCGGTTCCTAATCCTTTGCTGTGAATGGTCGTGTCTTGCTCAAGCTATCGGCGACGGGCGGGCCGGCGTCGAATTGTCGATTCCGCTGTCGCTCAAAACCTCAAATTATCTTATGTTGCGATGCGACATTGCAGGTGAATATAAGTTATTTCAGTCAATTGTCAATGAAAATGTTGCATCGCAACATAAATGACGCTTCCCCTTCAGGCCCCGCCGTTCTGGGATCGAGGAATTCTGCTAACAGTCATCGGGGACGAACAGCCGATTGCACGGCCGGGTTCAACGTCCGGCGGCCTCGCCTACCGGGATCGGATTATTTATGTCGGAAGATGATGCGGCCCTTGGTCAGGTCGTAAGGCGTCATTTCGACATCCACCTTGTCCCCGACCATCACCCGGATACGGTATTTTCGCATTTTGCCGGCGGTATGAGCGATAATCTCGTGATCGTTCTCGAGCTTGACCTTGAACATGGCGTTGGGCAGCTTTTCAATCACTGTCCCGCCCATCTCGAGCAAGTCTTCTTTGGGCATTTAACCCCCTTCACTGGTGCGTCGGGCCTCCTTTTAGCGTACTGCGCGCGAGAGGGAAAGGGCCTGTCACCACCGCGCAGGGTGTAACGCCTAGCGGTACGGTTCGCGGGAATCGACCAGACGCGGTCGAGGATCGTGGGTTCAGGTCTGGAGGCCGGGATGCTCGTATTCGAGCGGGCCCAGCTCAGGAATCTCGTCTTTGGAGGGCATGGCCGGCTGGGGCAGGGCGTAGAATTTTTCCTCACCGTCATCCCAGCTATTTTCGAAAGGCAGCTTCATGCGCAAGCCCGAGCCGTTCAGTTCGGCCTGGCGCGTCGCCTCCTGCAATTGCTCCGCAACGTCGCGGCTCCAGGGCAGGACGTAAGACCGCGGCTCCTCGACGTCGTCGATCTGGAGCCACAAATATATGCCTTCATCTTCCTGGATGGTCGAGCCCAGAACGGTCGCTTCCTCGGCGGTCCGTTGAGACCACTCGAGGCTGACGGGTTTGGGTTGGCTCAGGAGATCAAGATACCCCGCATAGGCGACGGGAATAAGCAACGCACCCGATCCCAGGGCCACGACCTTGAGCCAGACCGCGCGTTGGGTCCACACGCAAAGCGTCAGCAAGCCCGCAATGAGCGCGAGCGAAATGGTAAAAAAGATCAGCAGGTTATCCATCAGTCTTTGCGGCTAGCCGCACGCAAGTCGCGTTGAATATTGTGAACGCTGTCCGGGATCAAATTTCCGGCGGCATCCAGCGAAAAGCGGAACGCTGTGACTTCCTCGCCCTCGCGATTGAGAAACACTTCCGTCGTCACGAGCTGGCGTGTCGCGGCACGGTCGTTGTTCTTGGAGCTGGCAATCACGGATACGGGTACGGGATAGAGGCCGTCGCTGTTCCGGAACAGGTGGAGATTGACGGTGTACTCGCCGGCGGGAATTCCACGGCTATACGAAACCTCGTGATTATGCTGCGTCGCGTCGGCGCGGCTGCCGAGATCGTCGCGCAATAAATTGAAGACGACGCCGCCCTTATTCGAATAGCCCACCGGAATATCGCCGGGCGCCTCGACCCAGAGATCCACATCGATATCCAGACCGTCGCCCCAGTAGGCTTCAACGATGATATTGCCCGGTGAATCGACGTCGGCTTCCTTGGCCTCGCCTGTCGGATTGAGATGAGGAATGAGCAACACGACGATCGCCACAAAGCCGCAGAGCGCGAGCAGGATGACGTCGCGGAAGCCGGTTCCGCCCGCATCCTCTTCGAAGGACTCAGGCTCGTGCATACCGCTCCCCGAGTTCCACGACCGCGTTGACCAAATTGACCGTGCCGGTCGCCAGAATGCGATAGTTCACGAGGAGCCAGAGGTTGAAGATGGCGCCAATAAGGGTCGTATAGAGGGCGACGGACATCCCCTGGATCAGGGTCGAGACCATGGGACCGACGTATTTGACGTCGGAGACCGTGTTTGGCTCGACGCCCGAGAGCGCGATGATGAAGCCGATAACGGTGCCGATCAGGCCGAGGAACACCAGACTGTTTGCGATTTGCCGAACGATCGCGAGCCGACTCATATATTTCGAGCGCAAGGACTGCGCCGATATCGCGCGGCTCTCCGCCGAACGGCTGCAAACGGCCGCGACGTAGGCAAGCGCCTGAGAAGAATTTGTCACGAACGGATCGAAACGTTTTGCGTGATTGAGTTCTCGGCTGACGCGCATTATTTTCAGGCCGCAGGAGATCCAACCCAGGGCGAAGACCCCGACAATCATGAAACAGAGCCCGGTGGGATCCGCCGCCACGACGGCATCTACCCAGCCCTGCAGCCAGGCAGCGACGACAAGCGCCGCCACACACAAGTTGACCACGCCGAAGCGCAATAACAGAAGATATTTGTAGGATTGTGGCTCGACAGAGATATCGGCCTGGCGGCGTATTTCTCGCTAGAGATTTTCGAACTGCTCCCCGACGCTCGAGCGGCCGTCCCGATCGGCTGCATCGCCGCGGATTTCTTCCCCCCACGATTTGGGAAGGGACTGGAACATCAGGTCACTCGCTTAGCCATTTTTCAATTTTGCCTATCGCTATGACCCCTAATTAGTACCCAAATCGATTAAGGCTTCCCTAGCAGAGGGTTAAGAAGTCGTTGTCCTGTCAATGGCGGAGCAAAAAGGGACCACCGTGGCGGTGTAAGAAGGGACCGCTTGGCGGCTGCGGGCTTGTCCCCGTAGTCCATGGGCGGGCCCCGCGTGCGACGCGGCGTGCCCTCAACAGGCCGACGCGGCGGCGCGCGCGGGAGGGACCTGTGGGCCCATGGGGTCAAGCGTGGGTTGGGTGGTCGGTTCAGTTCGCCGTCGGGGTTTGACGCCTGCGGCTCTGGTTGAGCCTGTAGCTCTCGCCATTCATCTCGAGGATGTTGACGTGGTGGGTGAGGCGGTCGAGGAGAGCGCCGGTCAGCCGCTCGGAGCCGAACACCTCGGTCCATTCGTCGAACGGCAGATTGGTGGTGACCAGGGTCGAGCCGCGCTCGTAGCGCTGGCTGAACACCTCGAACAGGAGCTCGGCACCGGTCTTGGACAGCGGCACGAAGCCGCGTTCGTCGACGATCAGAAGCTTGTAGGTGGCGAGCTTCTTCTGGAACCTCAGCAGTTGCTTGTCATCGCGGGCCTCGATGAGCTCGTGGACCAGCGCGGCGGCGGTGATGAAGCCGACCGAGAGGCCCTTCTGGCAGGCCGCCAAGCCGAGACCGAGGGCGATGTGGGTCTTGCCGGTGCCGCTGTTGCCGAGCGCGATGAGGTTCTCGCGGCGCTCGATGTACGCGCAGCGGGCGAGCTCCAGGACCAACGTCTTGTTGAGCGAGGGGATGACCTTGAAATCGAAGCTATCGAGGCTCTTGATCACGGGGAAGCGCGCCGCCTTGATCCGCCGCTCGACCATGCGGCGCTCGCGGTCGATCAGCTCGAGCTCGGCCAGACGCAGAAGATAGCGAACGTGGTCGACGCCTTCAGAGGCGCACTGCCGGGCGATCTTGTCGTACTCCCTCAGGACCGTCGGCAGCTTCAGCCTCTTGAGGTGGTGGACGAGCAGCAGCCGTGGTGTGTCGGTCATGCGCCGAGCCCCGACAGCAGGCTCATGTACGACTTGGCAGACGTCGTCGCGACCCGGGCGCGCGGCAGGTACGGATAGACCTCGAGGTTGAGCCGGGGCGGCCGCCGCTCGATGCGGCACAGTACCAGGTGCTTCACCGCATCGAAGCCGATGGCGCCGAGCCTGAGCGCGTCGCCGACCGCACCCTCGACCTCCTCGAGCCGGAAGCTCTCCAGCAGACGGCGCACCTGGACGGACTCGCGCTTGCCCGCCTTGCCCATGCGGGCTTCGAGCAGGCGTCGCAGAGTGATGAAGGCCTCGGGCAGGTCCCAGCCCGCCAACGGCGCGGCCTGGTCGAGGGCGCCGATCTTCTGCTCGGTCAAGGGCAGGTAATGCAGCGGGTCGAAGATCAGGTCCGCGCTGTCATAGGACCGGCGGTGCCGGGCAATCACCTCCGCGCCGCAAGAGATAACGACCTCGTCGACGGAGCACCGGATCAGCACCTCGCGGTGGCCATAGGCCACGGGCACCGAGTAGTCGTTGCCCCGGCAGCGCACCAGCGACAGCGAGCTCACCCGTCCAGTGCGCTTGTCGCAGGCATCGTATGGTGCCGGGGGGAGAGGCAAGAAGGCTTCCCGGTCCCGTGCGAGGCGCTCGCCGATGGTCTCCTTGTGACCCCGCAGCCGCGCCGCCTGGGGCTGTGTCTCGAAAGTGGTGGAAATTTGAGGGTGGCGTAATCTCCGGGTGACAAGACAACCACCCAACCGGCGGCTAGCACCGCCAAGGAGATCACGCCATGAAGAACACTACCGAGACTTCCGTGCTTTCGCTACTGGCCAATGACGCCGGCTATGATCCGATCGAGGACCGGCTGCGGGAGAACATCAGATCCACGATCGAGGCCGTTTTTGAGGAGGAACTTGCGCAGTTTCTCGGGCGCTGCCGATACGGTCGAGAGGACGCGCTTCGGCAAGGGTATCGGAACGGGCACCGGAAGCGGCAACTGACGGGGACATTCGGGACCGAGAGGGTGAGCGTGCCGCGTGCGCGGATCGTTGAGGAAGACGGTCGGGCGTCGGAATGGCGTTCGCGGGCGCTGCCGCGCTACCAGCGGCTGACCAGAAAGGCCGAGGCGCTGATCGCTTCGGTGTATCTGTCCGGAACCAACACGCGGCGGGTGAAACGCGCGCTGTTCGGGCTCTTCCGGGGTTCTGTGAGCAAGGACGTTGTGAGCCGGGCGTGGCGCAAGGTGAAGGTCGATTGGGACGCCTGGTGCAGCCGTGGCCTCGCGGATGAGGATATTGTTCGGCTGATCCTTGACGGCACTGTGATCAAGACCCGACTGGACCGCAAGGCCACCAACATCTCGGTTCTCGCGGCTATAGGGGTGCGCCAGGATGGCCAGAAGGTCTTGCTTTCGATCGGGAATATGGGCGGAGAAAGCCAGGCGGCGTGGCGCCAGTTCCTCGACGACCTTGATGCGCGTGGACTGAAACGGCCCGGGTTTGTCATCGTCGATGGCGCGCCGGGGCTGGAGGCGGCTCTGTCGGCGCTTTGAGGGGGCGATGACCTTCCCGTTCAACGCTGCACCGTGCACGAAGAACACCGCAACCTTCTGGGTCATGCTCCCAAACACATGCATGACGAGCTGAGCGAAGATTACCGCGATATGATCTATGCCGACACTGCCTCCGAGGTGGAAACCCGCCGCAAGGCGCTTGTCCGCAAGTGGCGGCTGAAATGCAGGGCCGCCGCGGACAGCCTCGCGGAAGCGGGCGACAAGCTCTTTACCTTCACGCGCCTGTCCAAGAGCCAATGGAAATCAGCCCTCGGATCGTCATCCGCCAGGACGGCGAGATCGTCGCGAGCATCCCCGCAGCTTCGGGCGCGGCCGGTTCGTCTACGATCCGTGGCATTACGTGCCGGTTCTGACGAAGAAGCCCGGCGCGCTGTCGCAACGGCGCGCCCTTCAAGGGCTGGCAGTTGCCCAACGCGCTCGGTCGCCTGCGGACCCGGCTGTCTGCCCACGACGAACGACCAACGCCATTGAGCGTCTCAACGAGGAGTTCAAGCGCCGGATCAAAACACAGACCGTGCTGCCGTGTCCCGAAACAGTGCCGATGCTCCTCTGGGCGCTCCTCGCTTCCGGCCAAATCCAGATGCGCAAAGTCGATGGATGGGAAACCCTCGATCAGCTAATCGCCGACGAAACCCTTGACCGCGCAGCCTGACCGCCGCAAAACTCAACCCGCTCGGAGAGGCGCCAAAACCAATTTCCACCACTTTCGAGACACAGCCCCGCCTGGCGCCGGCGGCACTGTCCCGCGAGAGCATCGTTCAGCGCCTCGAAGCTCTCGGCCCGCGGGACGGGGACCCGGAAGGTCCGCCGGATGAAGCCGACCAGTCCCTCGACCTTGCCTTTGTCGTTGCCCTTGCCCGGCCGGCCGAACCTGTCCTCGAACAGATAGGGGGATTGAAGGTCCGTGAAGACGCGCGTTCGCTGCCGCTTGCCATCGCCCAGTATCCGGGCGACTGCCAGCTTGGTGTTGTCGTACAGGATGGATCGGGGGACGCCGCCGAAGAACGCAACCGCCGCGTTGTGGCCAGCGCAGAACGCCTCGGTCGTCTCCGCCGGGTAGGCCTTCACGAAGCAGGCATCACTGTGGGGAAGATCGAAGGCAAGGAAGTGGACCTTGCACGCCACGCCGCCGATCACCGCCATCGCCTCGCCGAAGTCCGCCTGGGCGGGGCCGGGGGAATGGACGAGCGGCACGAACATCTCGCGCGACCGAAGCCGCCGCTCACGGACATAGTCCTTCACGATGGTGTAGCCGCCCGTAAAGCCGTACTCGTCCCGGAGACGGTCGAAGATCCGCTTCGCCGTGGGCCGTTGCTTGTGGTGGCTGGTCCGATCGTCTTCCAGAATCCGATCGATGATCCCCGTGAACGGACCCCGCTTCGGCCGCCGTGGCGGCTTGCCGCGGCGAAACCCCGGCGGCACCGAGAACGACAGCATCTTGCGGACCGTCTTGCGGTCCAGCCCGAACACCCGCGAGGCCTCGCGGGTGCTCATTCCCTCGACACGACACGCCCGCCGAACCCGCGCGTACAAATCCACCCGATACATCCCCCCGCCTTCCAGTCAGAGCAGCCCTGACAGAAGGCTATAGACGGTCCCATTTTGGTCCGCCACAGCCGGATCAACCGGCCGCTTCAGGGGGGGATTATTGCGCCGCCGTTCTCAGCGGCGGCGGCAAGCCTGCGCGCCGAGCTTGCCGGTCTCAATCGCCGGCTGGACGAGTTGGACACCCGGCTCGCCGGCGATTTTCCCGATTACGCGGAGCTCGCAACCCCCCGGCCGCTTGCGCTGGCCGAGACCCAGGCGCTGCTTGGGCCCGAAGAAGCCCTGCTCGGCCTACCTTGTTGATGACTATGAGACACTTCTCTGGGTCGTGCGGCGGACGAGCATCGGAACCTACGGACTCGAGATCGGCCGGGAGCAGCTCAACCTCAAGGTTGAGCTGCTTCGCGCCCGCCTTGATCCGACCGGCCGGGAGACCATCCCGGAGTTCGACGTGGCACTTGCCCACGAACTCTACGAGACGCTCTTCGCGCCCGCCGAGGCGGCGCTCGAAGGCGTGCGTCACATCTTCATCGTCCCCGACGCCGGCCTCGGGAGCCTGCCGCTCGGCGTGCTCGCGACCGAGGCACCGGAGCGCGCCATCGCCGACTATTCGGACTACCGGCAGGTACCGTGACTGGTGAAGCGCTACGCGCTCACCGTGCTGCCGTCGGTCTCCTCGCTCAAGGCGCTCCGCCGGTTCGCGGGAACGGCGGACGCGGCGAAACCGTTCATCGGCTTCGGCGATCCGGTGCTCGAGGGCTCACCCGGGTCCGGACGGGGTCTCGAGCTTGCTGCGCTCTTCAGCCGCGGGGCCGTCGCGGACGTCGAAGCGGTGCGCGACCTGCCGGCGCTGCCCGAAACGGCAGGCGAGCTTGCCGCGATCGCGGCGACCCTCGGGGCGAGTGGCGCAAATCTCTACCTGGGCGAGCGGGCGGCCGAGAGCAACGTGCGCGCGCTCGACCTGTCGGACTACCGCGTTCTCGCCTTCGCGACCCATGGCCTGGTGGCAGGCAATCTGATCGGTGTGGCCGAACCGGCGCTGGTCCTGACCCCGCCGGAGGCGAGCACGGAGGACGACGACGGCCTCCTGACCGCGAGCGAGGTCGCCCTGCTCGAGCTCGACGCCGACTGGGTGATCCTGTCGGCCTGCAACACCGCGGCCGCCGACGGGACACCGGGCGCAGAGGGGCTGTCGGGCTTGGCCAAGGCATTCTTCTACGCCGGCAGCCGGGCGCTTCTGGTCTCCCACTGGCCGGTGTTCTCCGACCCGGCGGTAAAGCTGACGACGCGCATGTTCGAGGAAACCGCCAACAATCCAGGCGGCGGCGGCGAAGCGCTGCGCCGCTCCATGCTCGCGCTGATGGAAGATGGGGAAAGCCCTCATTACGCTCACCCCATGTTCTGGGCCCCCTTCATCGTCGTCGGCGAGGGTGGCGTTCCCGAAGGACCGTGAGCGGGTAGCTTGCGTGAATGTCGGCGGCACGCCGACCAACACGCAGGACCCAAGCGTGGGAGCAGGCCATGACTGCTTCGGGTCAGAAGCGGCGCGACCCGGCGGTGAGAAAGGTTTGAGGGGGCGAGGCTTAAATGTCGCTACCAAAGTGGTTTGCTCAGGTCCATTGCGTGCGAAGAGAGCATAACGTTGAAACTCAAGCTAATTCGAACTTCCCTGCTTCTGTTGGCGTCCACCGAATGGGGCAGCCAGGAAGGAAACAAAAGTACAGTACCGTTTTTTATCTTCACAACGACCTGATCGGTGTTCTCGGCGGTGAGATCCGTAACGGGAGGCCTGAGAATTCCCGTCTGCGGCCTTGGATCATGGAAGTTGATCGTGTCGGCGCCTTCCTGGGTCCGTACATAGTAGACGCCGCTGAGGAAATTATTTGGGTGGCTGTGCATTTTGTGCCCGGCGCCTGTCGCGTTCATGTTGGCCCAACAGGCGGTAATTTCGAAGCTGCCGTAGCCGACCTTTAGAAACTTCAGCACGTCTCCGACGGTATCGTTGAGGTAACCGACCAGTTCCTGAAGTTCGTCCAGATCGTGCAAGGCGTGCTCCGATTGCCAGGCCCGGCTGGGCGCGAGTTCGGGCAGGCTCCGTCTTGCTTGTTCGAGCGTCGCGACGACGATTCCGTCGATTCTTTGGTGGACTTCCGGCTCGAGCTCGGCCTTCCAGACAAATGTGGGAAACATGCGGAGCACGTCCGCGGCTTCAATGTTGCGGTCATGGTTCTTGGCCATTCCAGTGACCCGGGCTATCTTCGGGTTCGTACGCCGGACTTGATATTAATCCGATCGTCGCTCCTAATCAGCGCCTTTCGGCGTCATTTTGAATACGATAGGTCTCGCTAGGTCGAAGAATCGCAAGGGAGAGGGAGATGCGGGAGATCGTTAGGGATATCCTCACATGGCCGTGGTTTTCTGAACCCCACGGCTACAACTTCAATGGTCACCTGATTCGCGATTCCGGCGGCAATATCTGTGTCGATCCGGTCGAGCCGACCGTGAATGGCCTCGGTGCCATCGCCGAGGAAGGGGTTAGCCGGATCATTCTGACAAACCGTAATCACTCGAGAGCGTCGAACCGAATACGAGCAAGAACGCAGGCGCGGACGGCAATCCATCCCGATGATGCGGACCATGCCCGAAGCCAGGGAACCGAACTCGACGACACGTTGGTTGTCGGAAGCCGGATCGGGCCGCTGGAGATTATCGACGCCTCTGGAAAATCACCCGGCGAGGTGGCGCTTTTCTGGCCGGACCGCGGGATCTTGATCGTCGGCGACGCAATCATCGGCAACCCGCCGGGTCGATGCGGGCTTCTGCCGGAACGCGTAATCGACGACCCGACCAGGCTTCGGAGCAATGTAGGCAAATTTCTGGATCTCGACTTCGACATCCTCCTTTTTGGCGACGGCCAGTCTTTGCTTCAGGATGCCAAGGTTAGGCTCAACGATCTGGTCGAGACATTTCCGGATTAATTGTCTCGGCGCGTTCTCTGCGTTGCCCCCGACGCTTGACTGGCGGGCGCCGGCACCGGGCGGCGACGAAGCTTGTCTACTCCAGCGATATCGTGCCCGCGACAACGTGATCGAGACCAAGCTTGTCGATCTGCACTCTTGCACGGGCTTCAATCGTCTCGTTGCCCGTGAGCTGGCCTTTCGCGATGGCGTCCCGCACGGTCCGCTCTATCTCCCGTTGGGCAGTGATGCCGACCTGCTTCAGGAATTTCCGTAATTCCAAATTGAAACGCTCTTCGTCCATTGCTTCATCCTCCGTTACCGATCGGCTGTACCGATCGGATCGATCGGCAGCCGCTTGCGCGTCCTTCCAGTCTGCAAGTATGTCATTGTCTGTACGGACACCCCATCATCCTCGATCAGGCAAGCGCCCATCCGGTTCGAGCCGCCGGGTTTGGACCGGCGCCAGCTTCGCCAAACCGTCAAACCTCAATCCGCCCTTCCCAGAAACCGTGCCAGGAGCAACATAGCAACTGGTACAAAGATCAGGAGTATGTCGACGCGGACAGGGCGAGGAGATTACGCGTGAATGCGAACCATTGTGACGTTTTGATTATTGGCGGCGGACCCGGAGGGATTAGCGCGGCGAGCAAAGTCGCACTGCAGGGGAAAAAGGCGATCGTCGTCAACGATGGACCCTTGATGGGTTACGGTATCGAGGGGGCGTTCAAATCGAAAGCTGGCTACGAGATTGCCCGTGAATATCTGCACGTGAGATACCGTGACGATGTTTTTGGCCAGATTCCCGTGATGGATTTTTCAGTGCTGCAAAGGGGAATCGAGCGGTCTGCTGCCAGCTTGACGTCGATGTTGAAAACCCGGTTACAACGTCTCAATGTCAGGGTGGTTCAGGGTAAGGCGACCTTCGTGGATCCTCACAGGGTGGTAGTGGGTCATGAGGAATTCTCGGGAGACCATATCATCATTGCCACAGGAACCCGACCGAGAATTCCCCCGAATATGCCGGTGGACGGGGAAAAAGTGATCACCAGCGATGAGGCTATCAACCTGTCGAATTCCCCGAAAAGCATTCTGATTTTGGGCGCCGGGGTTATCGGCTGTGAATTTGCCAGCATGTTCAACGCCGTCGGGACCCAGGTTCACCTGGTCGATTCCAGAGCTAATATTTTGTCTAATGAAGACGAAGACATCAGTGACTTCATACAACATGCCTTCGACGTAACGGGCATCGATGTCATCCCCTCCAGCCGCTATCAAAGCCATGAGCTGCAGGACGATGGCGTCCAGACGAAGCTATCCACCGGGGATATCAAAACCGAGATGACATTGTTGGCCGTGGGACGGATACCTTGCTCGGACAACTTCAATTTGGAGGCCACAGGCGTTGCCCTGGATAGACACAACTATATTCAAATCGATGCGAATACCCGCACCACTGTGCCTCATATCTACGCCGTCGGTGACGTAGGTACCAGAAATGTCCCGAGCGACTTGTCGCTTGTTCATGTCGCTGAGGCCGAAGGACGATGCGCCGCCGCTCACATTCTGGGTATGGAGTATCCGCAAGGTCTGGATCACATCCCCTATATTGTTTTTACCGTACCGATGTTGGCTGGTGCCGGCGTTACCGAAGCATATGTTCGGGAACAATTCGGCGAAGCGCGGGTCGGCAAATACCCGTTTGCGCGAAATCACCGGGCCCATGCCATTCAACCACCAATCGGATTCGTGAAACTTATCGTCGGCCCCCCCGGCGACGATCGGATTCTCGGGGTTCGCGTGGTTGGCCCGAACGCGGACACGATTGTCGGTGCCGCCTCGATCATGATCGAACGGAACTTCCCCTATACCTACATATTGGAATCGATTTTCCCTCACCCGTCCTTGCTGGAGGCCCTCAAGGGCGCGGCACATATTATTGCGGGAGACGCCCTTCAATATGAAGAAGGAGAGGAACTGTCGACGGCGCAGGCGCCTGGTGGATAAACTTGGTGCCCCTTTGCCATCAGGTCCAGTGCCGGCCAATCGCGCCCATTCGGGACAATCATCAACGAGCACACCAGGACGTACTTGGCGATCGACATTGCCAAGCGCCCGCCTGCGCAAGACGGCCTTCTACGTCCCCCGGCAGGGGTTGCCGGATCGTCCGGGACGAGGGCCGGTTAGCGGGGGAGCGCTCGACGTCCGCTTATAACCATGTGTGGACGTTAAAATGTTCGTGTTTGTAAGCACGGAATTTTCGCCAGGACCGCGATTGCGTGATGCGTCTTGGTCCTGCCGTCGCCGAGCGATACGCACCCCAACTCAGGCGAGGCGGGAACCTCGACCGTCCCCCACTGACTTTGAGGGCCCCTCCGGTACTACGCGATTTTCTCGGCGTGTTTGGCCCGCATAGCCTCTGGGCGCGCCCCGCTCACTGGAATTTGGGCTCCAGTTCCATGCCCCAGATCATCCGCTCGCGCTTGAAGGGTTTCTGCTTCTGGGGATCGGGCTCGTCGAGTTCACGGGCGATCCGGTGGCCGTCGAACACGCAGTCGGCCGTCAGGCGCGGCGCGTAGCAGTCGCCCGCCCGATAGATGCCGTTGATGTCGTTGCTCGCCCACTCGTCGCGACGTGCTTCAAGTTCGTCGAAAAGCGCCTTGCTCGCCTTGCGCCCGGTGACCAGAACCACGGTGTCGCACTCGACCTCGGTGATCTCTGAGCTCGCCTCGCGGGGCAGCTTGTCATGCTTGCGCTCGGTCGCCCGCTTGTAGCCGTCGCGGTAGAAGTAGAACGCCTTCACCTTCAAGCTGTTGCCGACCTCGACTTCCTCGACCCAGTGGGTCGTCATCTGCTTGATGCCCTTTTCATGCATCATCCGCTGCAGGTTGGGGTATTCCAGGGTGGTATGGGTCAACGGCGCAACATCGCCATGACAGGTCAGGACCGTTACATCCTTGCCCTGGTCGGCCAGATGCTCGGCAAGGCTGACGCCGTAAAAATAACCGTCGGCATCGAGGACGACGACCCTTTGGCCGACGTCCTTGTCCTCCATGACCTGTTCGGGGGTGACGAACTGGGCCTTTGATGCATCGACGCCCGGGATCGAATCCATCGTGTTGTAGCTGTCGCCGTCGGCATTCCAGCTCGAACCGACCGCCAGTATCACGTCATCTGCGCCGTAGCTCAGGATCTCGTCAGCGCTCAGGTCGGTGTTGAGATGAACCTCGACGTTCTTCGCCTTATCAAGCTGGATCTGGCGGTAGCTGACCACCCGGCCCCACTCGGCCAAGCCCGGATAGCGCATCACGTCTTTCATGTGGCCGCCCAGCTCTCCCGATTTCTCCGCCAGATGGACGTCGTAGCCGCGTAATCCCGCGACCCGCGCCGCCTCCATGCCCGCAGGGCCGCCGCCGACCACGAGAACCGAGCGCGGATTGTCGGTTTTCTCGAACCTCTCGGGATGCCAGCCGCGACGGTATTCCTCGTTTGCTGCGGGGTTTTGTGTGCACACCAACGGGGAGCCCCGCCCCCAATGCGAGATGCACATGTTGCACCCGATACATTCGCGGATGTCCTCGTTGCGCCCCTCTTCGATCTTCTTGGGCAGGAACGGATCGGCGATCGAGGGCCGGGCGGCGCCGATGATGTCGCACTGGCCGGATTTGATCATCTCGACCATGTCGTCCGGACTGGTGACCCGGCCGACATTGACCACAGGGGCCTTGGCAAGCGCCTTGACCCCGCGGGTAAACGGCGCCTCGTGGTTTGCCTTGTGAAAGCGCGAGGGTCCGGCATTCTCGCCCCACTCGTAGGAAATGCTGGTCACCACGTCCCAGACGTCGACGATGTCCTTCTTTGTTGCCGTCTCGACGAAATAGGAGGCTTCATCTTCCCATTGGATGCCGTCCTTGCCCAACAGGTGGTCCGCCGACATTCGGGCGGCGATGGCCGCGTCCTCACCCACTGCTTCCGTCATTATCTCAAGGGTCTCGAGCCAGAATCGGGCACGGTTTTCAAGCGAGCCGCCATACTCGTCGGTTCGTTTGTTGTAGAACTTGGAGAGAAATTGCTCGGGCAGAAAACCGTGCGAGCCCATCATGTAGACGATGTCGAAACCGGTCTGGACCGCTCGTTTCGACGCCTCGGCGTAGGTCTTCTGGTAGCGCCGGATATCGTCAATGCTCATCTCATGGGTGGTCGAGGATATCATCCAGTCGGAGCCCGACTGCGACGCCGAAAAGGTGGGTGCCCGGGTTGCGAGATTATTCGCAACGACGCCCACATGGTCGAGTTCGACGCCCGCAAGCGAACCCCATTTGTGGACCGCGTCGCACATCGCGCGCAGGTTGACCATGTCGCCCTCGTCCGAGAGTACCGCAAGCGTGTTCGGGGTCATCTCGCTCTCGTCGTCGACCGAGCATTGCTCCGTGCACACCACGGCCCAGCCGCCCTCCGCCTTCATTCCCCGAAACGCGGCCTGCGTGCCGGGATAGATCGAGCCCGCGCCGTTACAGTGCGGCACCTGGTAAAAGCGGTTCCGCATCACCTTGGGGCCGACCTTCACCTCGTCGAACAGGATGTCGTATTTCGGATCTCGCGCCATCGTCTCTCTCCCCTGGGGCAATGCTCCATTGCCGAATCAACGACCCGATCGTGGCTGGGTCGATCAGAAAATTCAAACCGCCGGAAAGTCCATCGAACTGGCATTCCCCGTATGGACTTCTCCAGCTGAATTGATTGTGATGCAAACTCGCCCCAGCCGCAATTCTCGTTCGTCCGACAGCCATGAGGGTACCGGCGGACCGAACAAAGAGGGGAGACAAGACCGTTGGAGTCGGTTCAATGTGAAAAATAACGAACAGACGGGAGAACATTCCTATGAGCGATAGCGCATCACCCAGCTACACCAAACCCAACCTCGACTGGGACGAGCTCGAGCGCTGGGACCGGGCGTATTACCTGCATAGCTGGATCGCGGGCGACGAGTACAGCTTCGCCGGCATCGAGGGGACGGACGGCAACTATCTCTACCTCGCCGACGGCACACGGCTGCTCGATTTCCGCAGCCAGTTCGTCTCCGACAGCATGGGTCATCGCCACCCGCGCGTGCACGATGAAATCAGGCGTGCGATGGAGCGCTACGGCCACGTAATGATGGCGCTGGCGACCGATTACCGAGCCCGCGCCTCCAAGCTGGTGATCGAAGATATCCTGGGCGGCGAGGCGGGCTGGGCCTCCCGCCTGCGCATCCTGTGCTCGGGCACCGAAGCCGCGGAATGTGCCATGGCCATGGCGCGGGCCCACACGCGACGCCCAATCATTCTCACGCAGATCCACTCGTTTCATGGCATGACCATCGGCGCGACGCAGCTCCGGGGCTTTCGCGCCAACACCTCGCCCCCGGGCGATTTCAACGCGATCTGGGACACGCCCGGCTTCACATCATCGGGCTTCATGCCAATTCCGCCGCCCGAGTTCAATGACTGGCAGGGCGATGGCGAGCTACCGTCCCTGGTCGCCACGGAGCAGCTGATCCAGGGCATCGGCCCGGAAAACATTGCCGGCGTCATCACCGAGACCATGTTCGGCGCGGGCGCCTACATGCCGCACGACCGCTATCTGCCCGCGCTGCGGGCGCTCACCAAGCGCTACGGCATCCTCTGGATCGACGACGAGGTGATCACCGGGTTCGGGCGCCTTGGCGAATGGTTCAGCTACCAGCTCTATGACGGTATCGAGCCGGACCTGATGGTGGTGGGCAAGAGTATGAACGGCTGCGCCCTGCCGATCGGCGCCGTGGTGGTGAGCCGGGAGCTCGGTCAGTTCTTCGAGGGTGCCCGCTGGTGGAGCGGCAGCACGAACGAGGCCCATCCGCTGGTTTGCGCTTCAATCGTCGGCAACCTTGAAGTCATCATCGAGGACGAGATCGTGTCGGACGTGGCCCGTCTCGGCCGCTATCTCGAAGACAAGCTCAAGGGCTTGCAAGCGCGCCACCCTTCCGTCGGGCGTGTCAGCGGCAAGGGGCTCTACTACGCCGTCGACCTGGTCGACGCGGACGGCGCGCCGATCGTTCGGGAGGACCGGTACACCGGCTATCTGGGAGATATCTCGAGCAATCCCAACGTTCTCATTGCCACCGAGTGCGCGAAACGAGGCGTGTTCCTGGGCGGCGTGCCGCCCAACACCGTTCAGGTGGCGCCACCGTTCACGATCACCGAGGACGAAATCGACGCGGCCATCGCAGCGTTCGACGCCGCTCTCGGGGCGCTCGACGAGCGGATTGGAGCGGCGTGACGCGTGAGACTCATGTTTGTCCAGCGCCCCCGGCTGGGGCTGCTGGATCGTCTGGGGCGAGGGGTGGTCGGCAGGAGAGTGCTCGACGTCTGCATATAGCCAACAGGCGACATTGGCGGTTCATGCTGTAATTCTCATTTGCCACATCGCAATGCCGTTGGAAGGAGCCGTCCACGCATCATAGGCGGAAACCGATAATTCCCATTGTGACATCTCAGATTCGAGTGCTGACGGTCAATTGCGAGAGTTTCCGATCATGCATCTGACGAGCTGCGTGGGCCCAAATCACGCAAATTCAGATTGTCTGGATGTCACGGCCCGACGTCTCGGTACGTCAAAGTCGATCTCGTGAGACCCCTGTTCTCCCACATCAAACAAATTGCCTGGTCCGATTCCGCGACGAAAATGCCGGCATGAGCCGTGCCCCCCTCCAATTGGACGGGCAAATAGATGCTATTTCCTTCGTGGTAATGGATGTTGAACTCAACAGGCCGGTCTGACTGATAGTCGTACCGAATCTCGTCGAGCGCTTCCATCTCAAGACAATACTCTCGAAACTCGAGAGGCCCCAGAGACAGTTCATCGGATGGCGCAAGCAGCATTGTCGGACTGGGGCTCCCCGTTATTGGCTGGGAGAGAATCCATAAGCTTACCATTGTGTAGCCGACCATCAGGACCAGGAAAGGAATCTGGCTCCTTAGTACGTCCTTGGCCGTCTCGAAGACCCGGAGTGCCATGAAGTGCGCCACTCCAACCGCGAAGACATGCCCGACCACGATCGAGACTACGGCGGTGTACCAAACGAACTTGGCACCGACGATGCCTATATCTATGCGATAGCCGGCCGTGCCGAAGAGGTCCCAGCCAATCCCGAAGGGGTCGGAGGCAAGAGGGATGATGAGTTGTCCAGCAACGAGCAAGTACGAGAGATAGTGTGCCAGATGGTAGGCAATGGCGATCGGCACCAGCGAGAACACGAAGAGTCCGGCGATCTCCGCGAGTGAGCGCTCGCTGCCCGACGCCAGTTTGGTGAGCCAAGAGAGCACCAGATAGACCAGGAAGAACAGGATCGGGAAGAGGATGAGCATGATGGTCCCGAGTACGACGGGTAGATCGAAACCAAACATGTGGAGCTTGAGGAGCAATGGGTGGAACCAGGGCTCCAACGCGATCCATCCCGAAAGGCTGGCCCAAAGCGGCGTTTCCTTGAAGCCATCGAAGGTTACCGTCGACAGCATAAGGAGCACGAAAGCGGTCATGGAGGGGTGGCCGGGCCGCTTCACGACCAGATCGCCGGCATATGGCCTGAGATACCAGTGTCTAGGTCGGCCGTTGGAAGGGTCCCGGTCCGGCCTGCCGATCGGCGCGAAACGTCCCAGCACCCCAAACGCAAGCGAGAAAGCTTCGCCGTGGGCAAGCCAAACGTTGCGGCCGAATGAAAGCATCCCGAGCCAGGTGAGACCCGAATAAATGAGGATGCATGTCGCCAGGGTGCCGGGCGCTCTCGCCGATTCGGAAATCGGCTCGAACCACGCGAAGAGGCCGAAAAACCCGACTGCGGGCCAGACCCCGAGCCATGACGGGTAGACGAGTCCCAAGCTGAGCCGTGCTCGCGGTTCGAAGAGGCCAATCAGTCGCTCGAGCCCGCCAATGAAGATGGACCAAGGGTTGATGGCGGGCCAGAGGTTGCCGACCAACGCCGCCACATATGCGAGCCCCACCCACCAGATAATCCAAATGAACGTGGGTCCAATATTCTTGAGCGTGTCTTGAGTGCCGAGGAACCCGGCGGCCAGAGCCAAGAGGAAGAGACTGTCAATGGCGGAGCAAAAAGGGACCACCGTGGCGGTGTAAGAAGGGACCACCTGGCGGCTGCGGGCTTGTCCCCGTAGTCCATGGGAGGGCCCCGCGTGCGACGCGGCGTGCCCTCAACAGGCCGACGCGGCGGCGCGCGCGGGAGGGACCTGTGGGCCCATGGGGTCAAGCGTGGGTTGGGTGGTCGGTTCAGTTCGCCGTCGGGGTTTGACGCCTGCGGCTCTGGTTGAGCCTGTAGCTCTCGCCATTCATCTCGAGGATGTTGACGTGGTGGGTGCGGCGGTCGAGGAGAGCGCCGGTAAGCCGCTCGGAGCCGAACACCTCGGTCCATTCGTCGAACGGCAGATTGGTGGTGACCAGGGTCGAGCCGCGCTCGTAGCGCTGGCTGAACACCTCGAACAGGAGCTCGGCACCGGTCTTGGACAGCGGCACGAAGCCGAGTTCGTCGATGATCAGAAGCTTGTAGGTGGCGAGCTTCTTCTGGAACCTCAGCAGCTGCTTGTCATCGCGGGCCTCGATGAGCTCGTGGACCAGCGCGGCGGCGGTGATGAAGCCGACCGAGAGGCCCTTCTGGCAGGCCGCCAAGCCGAGACCGAGGGCGATGTGGGTCTTGCCGGTGCCGCTGTTGCCGAGCGCGATGAGGTTCTCGCGGCGCTCGATGTACGCGCAGCGGGCGAGCTCCAGGACCAACGTCTTGTTGAGCGAGGGGATGACCTTGAAATCGAAGCTATCGAGGCTCTTGATCACGGGGAAGCGCGCCGCCTTGATGCGCCGCTCGACCATGCGGCGCTCGCGGTCGATCAGCTCGAGCTCGGCCAGACGCAGAAGATAGCGAACGTGGTCGACGCCTTCAGAGGCGCACTGCCGGGCGATCTTGTCGTACTCCCTCAGGACCGTCGGCAGCTTCAGCCTCTTGAGGTGGTGGACGAGCAGCAGCTGTGGTGCGTCGGTCATGCACGGAGCCCCGGCAGCAGGCTCATGTACGACTTGGCAGACGTCGTCGCGACCCGGGCGCGCGGCAGGTACGGATAGACCTCGAGGTTGAGCCGGGGCGGCCGCCGCTCGATGCGGCACAGTACCAGGTGCTTCACCGCATCGAAGCCGATGGCGCCGAGCCTGAGCGCGTCGCCGACCGCACCCTCGACCTCCTCGAGCCGGAAGCTCTCCAGCAGACGGCGCACCTGGACGGACTCGCGCTTGCCCGCCTTGCCCATGCGGGCTTCGAGCAGGCGTCGCAGAGTGATGAAGGCCTCGGGCAGGTCCCAGCCCGCCAACGGCGCGGCCTGGTCGAGGGCGCCGATCTTCTGCTCGATCAAGGGTAGGTAATGCAGCGGGTCGAAGATCAGGTCCTCGCTGTCGTAGGACCGGCGGTGCCGGGCAATCACCTCCGCGCCGCAAGAGATAACGACCTCGTCGACGGAGCACCGGATCAGCACCTCGCGGTGGCCATAGGCCACGGGCACCGAGTAGTCGTTGCCCCGGCAGCGCACCAGCGACAGCGAGCTCACCCGTCCAGTGCGCTTGTCGCAGGCATCGTATGGTGCCGGGGGGAGAGGCAAGAAGGCTTCCCGGTCCCGTGCGAGGCGCTCGCCGATGGTCTCCTTGTGACCCCGCAGCCGCGCCGCCTGGCGCCGGCGGCACTGTCCCGCGAGAGCATCGTTCAGCGCCTCGAAGCTCTCGGCCCGCGGGACGGGGACCCGGAAGGTCCGCCGGATGAAGCCGACCAGTCCCTCGACCTTGCCTTTGTCGTTGCCCTTGCCCGGCCGGCCGAACCTGTCCTCGAACAGATAGGGGGATTGAAGGTCCGTGAAGACGCGCGTTCGCTGCCGCTTGCCATCGCCCAGTATCCGGGCGACTGCCAGCTTGGTGTTGTCGTACAGGATGGATCGGGGGACGCCGCCGAAGAACGCAACCGCCGCGTTGTGGCCAGCGCAGAACGCCTCGGTCGTCTCCGCCGGGTAGGCCTTCACGAAGCAGGCATCACTGTGGGGAAGATCGAAGGCAAGGAAGTGGACCTTGCACGCCACGCCGCCGATCACCGCCATCGCCTCGCCGAAGTCCGCCTGGGCGGGGCCGGGGGAATGGACGAGCGGCACGAACATCTCGCGCGACCGAAGCCGCCGCTCACGGACATAGTCCTTCACGATGGTGTAGCCGCCCGTAAAGCCGTACTCGTCCCGGAGACGGTCGAAGATCCGCTTCGCCGTGGGCCGTTGCTTGTGGTGGCTGGTCCGATCGTCTTCCAGAATCCGATCGATGATCCCCGTGAACGGACCCCGCTTCGGCCGCCGTGGCGGCTTGCCGCGGCGAGACCCCGGCGGCACCGAGAACGACAGCATCTTGCGGACCGTCTTGCGGTCCAGCCCGAACACCCGCGAGGCCTCGCGGGTGCTCATTCCCTCGACACGACACGCCCGCCGAACCCGCGCGTACAAATCCACCCGATACATCCCCCCGCCTTCCAGTCAGAGCAGCCCTGACAGAACGCTATAGACGGTCCCATTTTGGTCCGCCACAGCCGGATCAACCGGCCGCTTCAGTGGGGGATTATTGCGCCGCCGTTCTCACGCGCGAGCGCCGCCCCCATCTGACCCAGGCCCAGGCACGTGACGGTTCCGACTGCGTTTGGCATGACGACCTCCCAAGTTGTCCCGGCGGCGCCCTCTCCCGGGTCGATCCGTACCCAGGGTTTGCCCCGCCCGCGATGATAGCCCGTTCCGGATTCACCTGGCCAGACGCGTGGTGGCTCGCGTTGGCGGCAGGCGGCGCCAAGGTCGGCTCAGGGTCGCGAGCGAGCGTCGAGACTTCGGGGTCGTGTTGTCAGGCGCCCACCGCGTACGAGATCGCGTCCGACCGCCTGCGACCGGGGCTTCTGGATCGAATCGCGGCTCGAATTGACCCCCCAACGCGGCGGCGCGACAATCCCCCCCTTGATGCGTCCTTCGAAGAGGAGCTGACAGTGCTCGCCGTGATTGCCGAGTTCAGAATCCGGGACGGCGCGGAAACGGATTTCGTGCAGGCGCTCGGCGGGATCCAGGCCCGCGTCGAGACCTTTGACGGCTATCTCGGTGAAGAATCCTGCCGGAGCCTCGGCGAGGGTAAAAAGTCCTCACGATCTTCTATTGGCGAGACCGAGACTCGATGGCGACCTGGCGGAACGATGCGGAGCACCGACGCATTCAGGAGCTCGCGAAAGAAAAGATCTTCTCCTGGTATCGCATATCGGTCACCCAAGTCGAACGCCGTTACGACTGGAACGCGCCGGATGACGGCTCGCCGACCTGATCCACCAGAAAATCGATGAATGCGCGAACTTTGGGTGCCAGCTGCCCCTGAGGCCGATAAACCGCGAAGATGGGGCTCGTCTCGGGCACGGCCCGCCAGTCGGACAAGACCTCCGTCAGTTTACCTTCGGCGAGCTCGCGGCCCATATTCCAGTCGGGAAGAAGGATCAGGCCGAAACCGGCGCCCGCGGCGGCCGTCAAGGCATCGGCGTTGGTCGCGAAGAAACTACCGGTCACGCGAACCTCGATCGTCTTATCGGGGCCGGTGAATTTCCACGTGTTACTGCCGGGATGCGCCCGGAAGGTCAGGCAGTTGTGTCGTTCCAGGTCGGATGGCGTCAGCGCCGTCGCCGCAGACTTTAAATACGCCGGGCTGCCGCAAACGACGCGGCGGCTGGCGCCGACGCGACGCGCAATCAAGCTGGAATCGCGTTGCGGACCGACCCGGATTGCCAGATCGATACCTGCCTCGACGATATCGATCGTCCGATCGGTCATGGATACGACCGTTCGGATATTTGGATAGGTTGCGAGAAATTCCGGCAAAACCGACGAGACGACATAACGTCCGATCCCCGTCGGCACGGTGAGCCGCAAAATTCCGCTTGGCATTCCATCGTTTTGTGCGACGGCAAGTGTGGCTTCATCGACAGCCGTAAGGATGCCGGTGACACGATCGTAATAAATCTGCCCAGCCTCGGTGAGGCTCAGCTTGCGCGTTGTCCGGTAGAGCAGCCGAGCCCCGAGGCTGTATTCCAGTTCGCCCACCTGGCGCGACACCGAGGAAATTGCCATCCCCATCTGCCGCGCCGCGGCGGAAAAGTTTCCAGCGTCCACGACCTGCGCGAATGCCCGCATGGCTCCGAGGGTGTCCATCTGCGTCTCATATTATTGCGTTATTCGCAAAAGCTTTTATCCAAATTGACGGATTATCACAAATATAAATTCAGTCTATCTGAGGTCCATCCACGATGGATCGTGGTCTATCGATGAAAATTAAGGGCCGAGCAGGCCCGGTTTTGAAGGAGTGGACCAATGAAAGCAGCCGTAATTCATGAATTTGGAGATGTCAACGTGCTCAGTGTGGAAGACGTTCCGGCCCCCAAACCGAAGGCCGGTCACGCTGTCGTCAAAGTTCTCGCCGCCGGCATCAACCGTCTCGACCATTACATTCGCGAGGGCTCGATCGTGCCCGAGCTTCCGTTTCCCCACGTCCTCGGCGGCGATGCCGTCGGCGAGGTGTTTCAGCTTGGCCGAGGCGTCGAAGGCCTGGACATCGGCGAGCGGGTCACCATCGTCCCCGGTTATCCGACCGATGACGCCGAGGCCGACATTCGCCCGACGGTCACAGCACCCAGCTTCGCGCTTCCCGGGCTGCATATCGGAGGCACCTACGCCCAATATATCGAGGCCTCCGCCCGCGCCGTCGTGAAGGACACGACGGGTCTCAGCCCTGAAGAGGCTGCGACCCTGCCAATGGTGCTGGCGACCTCCGTTCATGCCGTCAAGGGCGTAGCGCGGTCAAACCCGACGACAAAGTACTCGTGCACGGCGGCGCTTCGGGATCGGGTTCCATGTTGATCCAGGTCGCCAAGACGCTCGGTGCCGAGGTTGCCACTACCGTCCGCGACGACGGCAAGGGCGTCTTCGCCCGCGAAATCGGCGCGGATCTGGTCATCAACACCAAGACCCAGGACCTCGTCGAACGGGTCAGGGAATGGATCGATGGCAGCGGCGCAGACGTGGTCGTCGACAACCTTGGCGGCGAGGTGTTGGCGCAGAGCATCGAGGCCGTCAAGGCAATGGGCGTTATCGTCGCCTTTGGCTTCGCCGCCGGGCCGGACGTGGCCTTCGACATCCGCAGCCTGTTCTTCGGTCAGAAGCAACTCCGCGGATCCATGGCCAGCGATATTGAGGATTTGGAATGGGGCCTCGAACAGGTCAAAGCCGGCAGAATCAAGCCGCTTCTCGACCGGGCGTTGCCATTGAAGCAGGCGCCCGAGGCGCACCAACTCGTCGCCGACAACGCCGTCAAGGGTAACCTCGTGCTGCTGCCCTGGGCGGCATGACGGTCCAAGCCCGAACGTGCCCCGGCGGGATGCGCCATTCTCCTCCGATGCAACCCCCGGGGCACCGGCAACGTTAATGAGGCGACCGGGTGGTCGAGCTATAATTATTTGGACTGCTCCCAGCGGATGTAAGCTGTCGGTACTGCTGGACGAGGCGGGGGTGAGGGGTGGTCGGCGGGGGAACGATGTCTGCTTGAAGCCATGACACTCTGCTTCGGGGCATCAGCGGACAGAGACTTCGAGAGCTTCCTGGCCGATCCTCCACCTTCGCCGAGCCCCACCCGGGCCGGGTCGAGCGAAGGCCTACTGCCGCTCGTCACCCGATCCGCCGAGAAAGCGGCCCAGCATGCGGCCCGCCTCGCGCACCGGATCCTTGGTCGCCGCGGCCTGCACGACCTTGTCAGCCGCCTTGTCCATTTGCTTATCGACCTTGACCGCGACATCGAGGGCGGCGCGCTGCACCCGTGGATCGGCCGCAGCCCGCTTGGCCACTCGCCACATAATCGCCCGAAAAATCGACATGCCTCGCTCTCCTGATCGTCGCTTAGCCTCTCGCGGGTTTGTCGAGCGCCTTGCGAGCTACGGTATTCCAACCAATTTCACGAACCGAGACGCGCCCAGCGCGACGGGCGGCGCAACGGCGATTTGCGCCGCCGTTCATCCCGTCAGGCCCCAGACTTCCGCGGCGATCTCGAAGGAACGGCGGCGCGTCGCGTAGTCGAAGATCTGGGACTGGATCATGAGTTCGTCGGCGCCGGTCTTTGCGACGAAGGCCTCCAGGCCCGCCTTGACCGTCTTGGGCGAGCCGGTGGCGGTGCAGGCGAGGCCCTGCTCCAGGAACTGGCGGGCGCGGGGATCGAGCGTGGCCTCGAAATCCTCGATCGGCGGAGGCAGCGGATGACGATCGCCCGTGAGCAGGGCCTGTTGGGCGGAGCTCAGCAGCGTACGGCCCGCTTCGTCGGTCTCGGCGGCGAAGACGTTGAACCCCAGCATGACGTAGGGCGCCTCAAGCTGGTCCGAGGGCTCGAAGCGCTCGCGGTAGACCTCGATCGCCTGCATCAGGGCGGCGGGCGCGAAGTGGGACGCGAAGGCGTAGGGCAGGCCGAGCGCCGCGGCGAGCTGGGCGCCGAACAGGCTGGAGCCCAGGATCCAAATCGGCACATGGAGCCCCGCGCCGGGCACTGCCTGGACCATCTGGCCCGGTTCGGGATCGGCGAAGTAGGAGCGGAGCTCGATCACGTCCCGGGGAAAGGCGTTGACATCCGTATCGCCCTGGCGGCGAAGCGCGTGGGCGGTCGGCCGGTCGGCGCCCGGCGCGCGGCCGAGCCCCAGATCGATGCGGCCGGGATGAAGGGTCTCGAGGGTGCCGAACTGCTCGGCCACGACCAGAGGCGAATGATTGGGCAGCATAATGCCGCCCGCGCCGACCCGGATGGATTGCGTGGCCGCCGCGACCCGACCGATCACCAGCGCCGTCGCCGCGCTGGCGATGCCGGTCATGTTGTGGTGCTCGGCAAGCCACACCCGGCGATAGCCCCAGCGTTCCAGATGGCCGGCGAGATCGACGGCGTTGGCAAGCGCCTGGCCGACGTCGCCGCCTTCAAGCACCGGGGCCAGATCGAGAACGGAAAGCGGCGTCATAGCAGGTTTCGCCTCTGCGGGCGGCGGCAATCCCGTGTCGAGGTCAATCGCGGCTCTATCGCGCCGCTCCTAGGGGTGTGCCGGTTCGATCAACACGGTCTCCATGGGTGAGAGCCCCGGCAGATGGGCGGTCGCGAGCGCGCGCGCCCGCTCGGTCTCGTCGCTTACCGTCGAGCGCTCGGCATCGAAACCGACCAGGGCCGTCCCGCCCAGGCTGGTTTCCCTCCCGATGCCGTAAAGATAAAGGCTCCCGGCGTAAACCATGGGCACACCGTCGGGCACCGCGATCGCCCAGCGGGGCGCGGTCAGGTAGTTCCGGAGATAGGTGAGGCCGTCTGTATAGAGTGTCGGTTGGATCGCGAGCATATGGTCTCCGGGTTCGAGCACCAGGTAGGTCCAGCCGTCGTCCCGTGTTTCGCTGGAGAAAAAGCGCAGGGGTGAGACCTCGTGCGCCACTTCGCCGTCGGTCCCGGCGCCGATCAGCGCGAGCCCGGCATTCTCGAAATAGAGATTGTGGCCGAACGGATAATAGGGTTCGCCCAATTCGTCCTCGTCCGCAACGCGCACCAGCACGATCGTCTGTTGGCCGGCTTCGACGGCGGCCATCTCGGCGTCCGAGGGCGGTTCGACGAAGGCGCAGGCGCCAAGCAAGACCGCGAGCGCGAGCGCAGCAACCCCGAATTTCAAATGTCCGAACCGCATGGCGTCCCCTTTCCCGTTTCGACTTGGCGCGATTAGCCGGTGCATCTTCGCGCCTTTGTAGAAAGTGATGCGCCGCCGGTCAAGGGCGCAGCTCCGGAGCCGACGCGTTTCCTCATTGCGATGAATTTCATGAAATTTTACGTAAATACTCGATCAATAACGATATAGTTACTTCAATTTTTATAGCTCAATATTCCGAGTATGAAAAACAACTTTGTGTAATAATTTCGAAATAGATGAAATTTTTACTTTAGGTTTCACTTGGATTTAAAGTAATAGGCGTAAATGTAGCGCCCTCGTTATCCAGGAAAGGGGACGATAAAATGTTGAAACGACTCTTCACGCTTCTCAAAGACAAGTCGGGTGTGACGGCCATCGAGTACGGCCTCATCGCCGCCCTGGTGGGCGTCGCCATCATCGGCGGCGTACAGCTTCTGGGCGGCAGCCTGAACACCATGTTTACCGACGCCTCGACCACGCTCGATGCAAACGCGCCGGCCGGCGCGGGCGACGCGGGCGATGCGTGCGCTGGCGATGCCGGTGCGGGCGACGCCGGAGCCGGCGCGTAGCGCTCCTTGCGCCGCGCGTGAGAGGCATCCGCGCGGCATAGCGTTGGGTCGGGCGGCCGTCAGGTAGACGCCGCCCGACCCAGCGGGCCCCTCGCAAGACCGCACCATTTCCTGAGCGCGACCCGACAGGCAGGAGGGACGTCATGACCTGGACCGATCCGATCGACTGGCTCGCCATCGTCCTCTTCATGGGGTTGCTGGTCTGGGCGGCGATCAGCGACTTTCGCAACTACACCATTCTGAATTCGATCCCGCTCGCCGTCGCCGCGCTCTACCCGATCCACGTGACCACGGCAAGCGCGCCCGTCGACTGGACCGGCGAACTGATCACGGCGCTCGCTGTGTTCGCCGTGGGCGCCGCGTTCTTCCTGCTGCGGCTGACCGGCGGCGGCGACGTCAAGCTGCTGGCCGTCCTGGCGCTCTGGGCGGGACCGACGCTGATATTACCCAGTTTGATCCTGACCGGGCTCGCCGGCGGCGTTCTCGGCCTCGCCATGATGACCTGGCTCCGGGTGCTGCGGCCCCGGCGTTACGCGGTGATCGGCGACGGGGTCACTCGCATGCCGCTCGCTCGGCAGGCCCCGCCCTACGGCGTCGCGATCGCCGGCGGCGGATAGTTCCTGGGCGCCACCCTCCTGGCCGGCTGAGACAGCCCAAACACGGAGATCCCGATGCGCGCACGAAATATCATCCTCGTCACTTTCGCGCTGCTGGCCGCAGTGGGGACGGCCGCGTTCGTCAAGACCTGGAGTCAAAACCAGCGCCCCGTCGTGGTCGAACAGATCCAGGCGGCGCCGGCGGCGGAGACCGTCAACGTCCTGGTCGCCGCGCGCGACCTCGCCGCCGGCGCGCTGCTTCACGCCGACGATCTCGATTGGCAGGCCTGGCCCGAGGACGGCGTCGCCCAAAGCTATGTCCAGCGCGAGGCCGGCGAGACAGAGACACGCTTCGAGGGCGCCGTCGTGCGCCTCGGCATGACCGCGGGCGAGCCGGTGACCGAGGGGCGCGTCGTGCGCCCGGGTGACCGGGGTTTCCTTACGGCGATTTTCACGCCCGGGATGCGCGCGGTCTCGGTGCCGATCTCCGCAACCACCGGAATTGCGGGCTTCGTCTTCCCGGGCGATCGGGTCGACGTCATTTTAATTCACAGCGTCGAGCGGGCCGAGAGCAGGACGCTTCGTGCGAGCGAGACGGTGCTGACCAACGTCCGGGTGCTGGCGGTCGACCAGCGGATCGCCGACACCGGCGACGGTCCCGCAGTGGCCAAGACCGCGACTCTCGAGGTGAGCGCGAAGCAGGCCGAGACGATCATCATGCTGACGGAAATGGGGCGACTCACGCTGTCCTTGCGCAGCCTCGCCTGGGAGGGCCAAGTACTGGCCGAGGCCGCGGAGCTCGACGCGGCCGACAGTGCGCCGACGTTCGCGCAAGCCGGGCAGAGCTATACGCTCGATGCCGAGGTCAGCGCGTTGATCAGCCCGCCCCGGGTCGAGAGCCCGGCGGCGTCCCGAGAGGTCAAGGTCGTGCGCGGCGCGGCCGCCGAGGCGCTGAACTTCGCCGTACCCGCCGGGAGCGCACCATGAGCCGGACCCGGATCCGGCCGATGTTGATCGGCCTGCTGCTGGCCGTCGCGGCGGTCTGGGCCGCGACCGCCGGTGCGGCGCGGGCCGTGGAAGTGATCCACTCGAACGGCACGACGCTCGAGCTCGAGCTGCACAAGGGCAGCCTCGTGCGCCTGGATGAGCCGGCGGCAACGTTATTCATCGCGGACCCCGAAATTGCCGATATCCAGGTGAAATCGCCGACGCTGATTTACGTCTTCGGCAAGAAGTCGGGCGAGACG
Organism: Alphaproteobacteria bacterium; assembly: GCA_965198325.1. Taxonomy (GTDB): domain Bacteria; phylum Pseudomonadota; class Alphaproteobacteria; order UBA828; family JAPUJA01; genus CBDAPE01. The sequence goes on from CBDAPE010000015.1 coordinate 31,984, forward strand.
ACGCTCTACGCCGTGGACAGCGAAGACGGCATTCTCGCTAACCTCTCGGTCCGGGTGAGCCACAATATCGACCGGCTCGCGGAAATCGTCGGCGATGTCCTGCCCGACGCCGAGATCCGCTTCGATTCGGTTGGCAGCACGCTCCTGATGAGTGGCACAGTCGAAACGACCAGCGACGCGGAAGAGGCGCGCCGTCTGGCGAGCCAGTTCGTCGCCGACGACGACGGTTTCATCATGCGCATCGCCGTGGACGCGCCCAACCAGGTGAACCTGCGGGTCCGGGTCGCGGAAGTCTCGCGCTCGGCGATCAAGCAGTTCGGGGTGAACTGGGACGCGGCATTTTCCTCGAGCAACTTCCTGATCGGGCTCGCAACCGGCAACCCAGTGGTGGCGGGCAGCGCCTTCATCACCCGGGAAGCGGAGGCCAACAACCTTTTCGGCAGCGTTTCGACGGGCAGCCTCGACATCAACGGGCTGGTCGATGCGTTAGCCGACGAAGGCATGTTCTCGGTCCTGGCCGAGCCCAACCTGACCGCGCTTTCGGGCGAGACGGCGAGCTTCCTGGCCGGCGACGAGTTTCCCATTCCCGTCCCCCAGGACCAGGACACGATAACCATCCAGTTCAAGAAATTCGGCGTCCATCTGAGTTTTACCCCGGTCGTACTCGACGGCAACCGGATCAGCCTCAGGGTGAGCCCGGAAGTCAGTCAGCTTACCTCGACCGGCGCGGTCGAGCTCAACAGCTTCGTAATCCCGGCGCTGACGACCCGCCGCGCCGACACCATGGTCGAGCTCGCCAGCGGCCAGAGCTTTGCGATTGCCGGGTTGCTGCAGAACAACGTCGATCACGACGTCTCGAAATTCCCAGGCCTGGGCGATCTACCGATCATCGGCCAGCTGTTTCGCTCGGACACCTTCAAGCGCGACGAGAGCGAGCTCGTCATCATCATCACGCCCTACATCGTCCGGCCGGTCTCGGCACCAGCCCTCGCAACCCCGGTCGACGGCATGACGCCGCCCAACGACCTCGAACGCATCCTGCTCGGCGAGAATATCGGGACACCCGATACGGTCGGGCTCGGGCCCGACGGCGCCACGCTCGAGGGCTCGGTCGGATTCATTCTGGAGTAAGGACGTGACGCTGCATTGGAAACCACTCCCGCCAAGTCTGATCGGCCACGGCCTCATCGCAATCCTGATCGCCCTGCTCCTCGCCAGCTGTTCACCGGTGCCCGAACACTGGCCGACACTGGCCGACCCAGGCCGAGCGCAAGGAGATCCGCGTCGAGACAGTCGAGATGCACCATGCCGTCGTGTTCGCGACCGCGAGCGCGGCACCGCCCGCCAGCGAATATCGGGCAATCGACCAATTCCTGGGCGAGATCGGGATTCGGGCAAGCGACGACGCGCGCGTCGGCGTGGCCGATGACGGCACGGGACCGGGCCTGGCCGAACGCCGGGCGTCCAGCCTGATCGCCTACCTCAAGACCCGGGGACTCGATGCCGTACGGGGCGATGCCCAGGGTGGGGCGACGATTACCGTGACCCGCTATGTGGTCACAACGCCCGACTGTCCGGATTTTTCGAAGGCGAGCGTGACCGACTTCACCAACCTGCCGTCGAGCAATTTCGGCTGCGCCACCGCCGTAAATTTGAGCCTGATGGTCGCCGATCCGGCCGACCTGCACCACGGCCGGGACCTGGGCGGTGCCGACGGCGTGCGCATGGCCGCCGCAGTCTACGGCTACCGCACCGGCGCACTGCCACCGCTCACGAGCGAGGACGACACGGGCACCCTTGCGCCCCTGCTCTCCTCGCCCTGAGCACGGCACCCGGTTCCCGGAGCGCACAGCCATGCCGGTCGATCCCGTCGTCAGCCTCGACGCCACGCCGAGCGATGCGGATGCGTTCGCCGCGTTCACCGCCGACGAAGTGACCGCCCAGACCATCGTCCGGGCCGCGCGCGCCCAGGGCTGGCCCGTCGAGGCCGTCCAGGACGGCGGCCTCGCGGCCGCGGCGCGAACCCTCGCGGTGCTTCCGCCGCCCCGCCTGCTCATCCTCGATATCTCGGACTCCGACCAGCCGATCGCCGATCTCGGTGCACTCGACGAGCTGCTCCAGGACGGCACCACGATCATCGCCATCGGCACGCTCAACGATGTCGGGCTCTACCGCCGGCTGATCGCCGCGGACGTCAGTGATTATCTCGTCAAGCCGCTCTCGACAGAGGCGCTCGACGCCGCGATCGCCGACGTGCAGCGCGCAGACGCGCGCGTGCCGGCAACCGCGCGGGCCGGCCGCATCGCCGCCGTCGTCGGTGCCCGGGGCGGCGTGGGAGCCAGCACCATCGCCGCGAACGTAGCGTGGCTGCTCGCCCACGACTTCGAGAAGCAAACGGCGCTGGTCGATCTCGATCTCCAATTCGGCATCTGTCCGCTGCTCTTCGACCTCGACGGGGGCCATGGCCTGCGCGAGACACTCGAGCAGCCCGAGCGCCTCGACGAGCTGTTCCTCGAACGCGCCATGGTCCGGGAGAGCGAACGGCTGTTCGTGCTCGGCACCGAAGAAGGCCTCGACGACGAGCCGCGCTTCGAGGCCGTGGGGCTTAACCTGCTGCTCGATGTGCTGCAGGGCCGGTTCGGCCGGCTAGTCATCGACCTGCCCCGCCATGGGCTGGCCACCGGGGCTCCGGCGATCGAGCAGGCCAGCGATATCATTTTGGTCACTGAGCTTTCGCTCGCGAGCTTGCGAGACTGCAACCGGCTGATCCGACTGTTCCACGATCGCGCCCCGGACGCCCGCCTGCTGGTCACGGCGAACCGCGCGCTGGGACGGACGAAGGACCCGCTCCCGACCCGCGCCTTCGAGCGCGCCCTCGACGCGCCGCTTGCCCATCTCATCCCGTTCGACGAGAAGGCGGCGGCCAAGAGCCAGAACGTCGGCCAGCCGATCCCTCGGGTGGGGCACGCACGCCGCACGGTCAAGGTCCTCCGCCGGCTCGCCGGCGAGCTCGCCGAACCCGCCCAGGCGGCACACGGCAAGACCGCCAGGAAGGCGACCGCGCGGGAGGCAGCAAAATGACCGGGACGATCCAGTCGGATTGGCCTTACGCCGACGCGATTCTGGAAGCGCTTCGCCAGAAATTTCCCCACATCCCCGAATCGCTCGACCAAGCCGCGCCACTCCCGATACCGAGCGGAACCCGCGCGATGGATCGCGACGATGCGGATAGCCCGGACGCTGGAGAGACGGCGCTCGACCGGGTTCGGAGCCGGATTGCCACCCGGCTCGGCGAACGGTTCGACCCCGCGCGACTGGCCGAAACGCCGCGCCACGAGCTTGCGCGCCAAATCAGCGAGCTGGTCGGCCGCGAGCTCGCCGACACAGCCATCGCGCTCGACCTGACCGCCCAGCGCCAGCTCGTCGTCGGCCTGCTGGTGGAGATCATGGGCGAGAACGGCCGGCGCGCCGTCGATGCCCTGCCGCCCGACGGCAAGCTGCCACCCAACGGAAAGGCCGGCCGCGCGAACGGAACGGCCGCCCCGGTCAACGGGGCACGGGCCGATATCGAGGCCGCGAAAGGCCGGGTGCAGCCGATCCTGCTGTCGCGGATCGATATCACGACGGCCTCCAAGCTACCGCGAACGGAGCTGGCCCTGCAGATCGGCGACGTGGTCGGCGAAATCCTCGGCGAGGAACGCCTGCAACTCAATCGGCGGGAACAGCGGGACCTGGTCACCGCGCTGCTCAACGACATGCTGGGACTGGGCCCGCTCGAACCGCTGCTCGCCGACGAGAGCGTGACGGACATCCTCGTGAACGGCGCGGGCCGGATCTTCGTCGAACGGGGCGGCAAGCTGGAACTGACCCCGGTGACGTTCAGGGACGATGCCCATGTGATGCACGTGGCGACCCGGATCGTCACCCGGATCGGCCGACGGATCGACGATTCGACGCCGCTGGTCGATGCCCGGCTCGAAGACGGCAGCCGGGTCAACATCATCACCCCGCCGCTCGCCATCGACGGGCCGGCGATCTCGATCCGCAAGTTCGCCAAGAAGTCGATCACGCTGGAGATCATGGGCCGCCAGCAGAACGTCTCCGAGCCGCTCGCGGCCCTGCTCAAGGTCGCGGCGCGCGCGAAGATCAATATCCTGATCTCCGGCGGCACGGGCTCGGGCAAGACGACCTTGCTCAACGCCCTGTCGCAGACGATCGATCCGGCCGAGCGGATCGTGACCATCGAGGACGCCGCCGAGCTGCAGCTCCAGCAGCCCCACGTAGTGCGGCTCGAAACCCGCCCGCCCAACCTCGAGGGCCAGGGCGAGATCAACCAGCGGCTGCTGGTCAAGAACGCCCTGCACATGCGGCCCGACCGGATCATCCTGGGCGAGGTGCGCGGCGCGGAAGCGCTCGACATGCTCCAGGCCATGAACACGGGACATGACGGCTCTATGTGCACGGTCCATGCGAACAACCCCCGCGAGGCCCTCTCGAGGCTCGAAAACATGGTTGCCATGTCGGGCGTGACCCTGCCGGCGGCTGCGGTCCGCTCGCAAATCGCCTCGGCGATCCAGCTCATCGTGCAGATCGCCCGGATGCGCGACGACATGCGGCGCATCGTCCACGTCGCCAACGTGGTCGGGATGGAGGGCGACGTGATCACGACCCAGGATCTCTTCACTTACGCCTATGAAGGCGAAGGCCCCGACGGCCGGTTGAGCGGCCAGTTCAAAGCCAGCGGGCTGCGCCCGCACTTTACCCCCCCAGGCGGAATATTTCGGGCTGCACAAGCTGCTTCTGGACGCCGTGGGATGCCGAGCCTGAACCCCGATATGCTGCTCGTGCTCGCGGTCTTCGCCGGGGCGCTCGTGGGCTTCGGGAGCCTTGCGCTCGCGATCGGCAATGCGGGTGCCAGAACCCGGGAACGGACCCGCCGGCGCCTGGGACAGGTCGCGGGCACCCTGCCCGCCGGTCCCCTCCCCACGCCGCCTGCGATCCGGCTTGCCGCCGCCGCCTGGTCCGCCGCCTACGGCGCACGGGCAAACGGAATTCGCTCGCTCACTTCGTGCTCGCCTCGGGGTCTCTCGCGCTCCTGGTCAGCGGCGCCGGGGTCCTGGTTCTCGATCTGCCCGCGCCGGCTGCGCTGGTGGGGGGCGGCGCTGCCGGGCTGATCCTGCCTCACCTGATCGTCGGGCGGCTGATCGCCCGGCGCACGAAGGTATTTCTCGACCGCTTTCCCGACGCGATCGACGTCGTGGTGCGCAGCGTCAAGTCGGGCCTGCCCGTGAGCGAAGCGATCCGGACCCTGGCAGAGGATTTTTCGGCCCCGATCGGGCCCGAGTTCGCGACCATTGCCAACGGGATGAAGCTCGGCCGCTCGTTGGAAGACGCAATGTGGCAGGCGGCGGAACGCCTGGCGCTTCCCGAATTCAACTTCTTTGCGATCAGCCTTTCGGTGCAGCGCGAGACCGGCGGCAATCTCGCCGAGACCCTCGGCAACCTCTCGGACATCCTCCGCCGGCGCCACCAGATGAAGCTCAAGGTCAAGGCGATGTCGTCGGAGGCGCGGGCCTCGGCCCTGGTGCTGGGCGCACTGCCCTTCGGGATCTTCGCCCTGCTCTACCTGATCAGCCCGGATTACGTGCTCAGGCTGTTCGCCGACCCGCGGGGCCTGATGCTGGTCGGCGCCGGGCTGGCGAGCCAGCTCCTGGGGTTCGCCGTGATGCTCAAGATGGCGCGGTTCGAGATATGACGGGCGCGGCGTTCTCCATAGGCGCGCTGGCGCCGCTCGATCTGCTCGCCATCGGGGTCGGGCTCGTGGCCTTTCTGGTGGTGCTGGCGCTTAGCGCCGGCCTGCTTCGCCGGGACCCGCTGGCGGCCCGCATCGAGGCGGCAGCCCTGCCCCTCGAAGCCCGGGGCCTGGACGGGCCGGGGACGCGCGCCGAGGCCAAGGCCGGCGCGCTCGCCGTCATGCGCCGGGTGGTCGAACGGCTCAACCTGATGCGTAGCCGCCAGGCGGAGCGGGTCGCCGACAAATTGGCCAATGCGGGCTGGCGCTCGAAGGACGCGCTGGTGGTCTATCTCTTCGCCAAGCTCGCAAGCCTCCTGATCGCCGGCGGTGCGGGCGGCGCAGCGCTGTTTTTAATGCCCACGCTTGAAAGCGGCCTGGCCACCCGGCTGATCCTGCTGATGGCCGGCGTGCTGGGTGCGAGCTATCTGCCCGACCTCTTCGTCCGCCGGCGCGCGGCCGTGCGCCGGCGCCTGATCGCGCGGAGCCTGCCGGACGCGCTGGACCTGCTCGTGATCTGCGCGGAAGCCGGTCTGAGCCTCGATGCGGGGCTCGACCGCGTGGCCCGGGAAATCGCGCCCTCGTCCCGCCCGTTGGCCGACGAGCTGGCGCTCACGACCTTCGAGCTGGGCTTCCTTCCCGAACGGCGCACGACGCTCGACAACCTGTGTCGCCGGGTCGACCTGCCGGCTGTGCGCAGCCTGGCCACACCCTGCAGCAGACCGAGAAGTTCGGCACCCCGCTCGCCGCCTCGCTCCGGGTAATCGCCTCCGAGCTGCGCAACGCGCGCATGCTGGCGGCGGAAGAGAAAGCGGCGCGCCTGCCCGTGGTGATGACCGTGCCGCTGATCATCTTCGTGCTGCCTGCGTTGTTCATCGTGGTTATGGGCCCGGGCGTTCTCGATATCATCGATGCGTTCGTCCGCCTCTAGGCGGCGCGCCGCGCTCCCGGCGGACCTCTCCTGGAGGCATTCTTTTCCGGTCCAGCCGAGAGCCATCTGAAGCAGCTGGAAGAGGACCTGGCGCAGCGCGCTCGTTTAATAGGGAGATGGCTAGACGTGGATGATCGATCGACCGGCCGGGATCAGTTCTCGGAGGCCTCGGCTCCGGCGTCGTTGGCCGTGCCGTTCGCCGCGACGAGCTCGCGCAACCGGGCGTAATAGAGGAAATTCTCCGCGATCGCCTCCGGCGGGAGATCGTCGGCGACGATTCCGGCGGCGATGTCCGGTGCGCCCATCAGGCCATAGACCAGGGCGAGGTTATGGCGGGTGCGAGCCGCGGCGTCGGGCGCGTCGGCGAGCGGGCGAAGCAACTCGACCGCGGCTTCGTAATCGCCCGAAAGCGCCAGTGAAAGCTCTAGATTGTTGAGCAGCGCCGTATCCCACGGCGCAATTTCGAGCCCGGCGCGGTAGGCGGCCTGGGCTTCGCCGTGGCGGCCGAGGGCGTCGAGCGCGACACCCAGGCCCGCGTGACCACGGGGGTCACCGGGCGCGAGGGCAACCAGGCGGGCATAGATGCCGCGCGCCGAGCGTATTTCAGCGTCGCCGCCTCGAGCTCGTCGTCGGCGACGACGTGATTGACCATGCCGATGCGCAGAGCCTCGGCGGCGTCGATCAGATCACCGGTGTAGAGCAGCTCGCGCGCCTTCTTGAGCCCGACAATCCAGGGCATGACGACGACCGGCGGCGACGTGGAGAAGCGGATTTCGGGCTCGCCGAAAACAGCAGTCCCGGAAGCGTAGGTGACGCAGCACATCATCGCGAGCTCGCAGCTTCCCGCCAGGCAATAGCCCCGCACCATCGCGATGACCGGTTTTTCGCAATCCCACGGCGTGAACTCGAACGCCAGACAGTCGCGCAGCATGGCCCGCACGCCCAAGGGCGATTCGGCACCGTAACGGCCCGCCCAATCGGCGTTGAGGTCGTAGCCAGCCCCGAAATGCTCGCCGTGGTGGCCGAGCACGATGACGTGGATGGCGTCGTCGGCATCAGCGGCCTTCAACGCCGCACTCAGTTCGTCCATCAGTTCGAAGTTGAGCTAATTCATCTGCTTCGCTCGGTTGAGCCGGATGATCGCGATCCGGTCCCGGGTCTCGACTTCGATCGTCCGGTCCATGGCGCTTCTCTCTCGAAATAATTCGGTCGGACGCCAGCCTAGCATCTCGGGTCCACGACCGCGACGATGCGTGGACAGATGCGCGCGATAGACCGATGATGGACCCGTAACATCGGGAGACGACAAATGGACGCGAAAACCGACCAGGGCAGCCGGCTGGTGCCCGCGGATTACGACCCGAAGCTTGCGCCCCGCTATACGGATATCGCGACCTTCATGCGCTGCCCGCTGCGCCGCGATCCTGCAGGCCTCGACATCGCGCTGGCGGGCATCCCGTTCGACGGCGGCCTGACCAACCGGACCGGCGCCCGCCACGGCCCCCGGGAAATGCGCAACCAATCGAGCCTGATGCGCTCGATCCATCACGTGACGAAGGTGAACCCCTACGAGCTGTGCCGGATCGCCGACGTGGGCGACGTGCTCTTCGAGGATGTCTTCCACCTGGAGCCGGCGCTGGACGCCATGCGCACGTTCTTCCGCAAGATCCACGCGGCGGGCGCGGTGCCGCTCACGGCCGGAGGCGATCATTCGGTGACCTACCCGATCCTCCAGGCGATTGCGGCGGAGCGGCCCCTGGGGCTGGTCCATATCGACGCCCACACGGACACCTGGGATTACTTTCTGGGCTCGAAATTCAGCCACGGCTCGCCGTTCCGCCGAGCCAACGAGGACGGGCTGATCGACCCCAAGCGAACCATCCAGATCGGCATCCGGGGCGCCCAGAATACCGAAGAGGGCTGGCGCTATTCACTCGATCACGGCATGCGGGTGGTCTTCATGGAGGAGTTCGACGAGCTCGGCGTGGACGGCGTGATCGCGGAGGCGCGGCGCATCGCGGGCGATGGGCCGACCTATATCAGCTTCGACGTCGACGGGCTCGACCCGGTCTATACCCCAGGCACGGGCACGCCCGAGGTCGGCGGGATTACGACCCGGGAGGCCCAGGCGCTGCTCCGGGGCCTGCGCGGGCTCGATCTCCATGGCGGCGACGTGGTCGAGGTCGCTCCGCCGATCGACCCGAGCGGCAACACCGCGCTTGTGGGCGCGACAATGATGTACGAGATCCTCTGCCTGCTTGCCGAATCCGTGGCGGCGCGGAGGGGCTAGGCCCGCAGAGGACGGCGGTGATCAAGGGTATCGGCCGCCCTCCAACTCGCCCAGCGCCTCATCCATTGCCGCGAGAAATGTATCGGCGTTGGCTTTCGAGAACACCAGCGGCGGGCGAACTTTAAGCACGTTGGCGGACGGCCCGGCGGCGCTGAGCAGAACCCGGCGCCGCTTCATGCCTGCGACCAACGCGGCGGCCTCGTCGCTCGCGGGCTCCCGGGTCCGGGAATCGCGCACCAGCTCGAGTCCGATATAGAGCCCCGCGCCCCGCACATCGCCGATAACGGCATGGGCCGCTGCCAGATCGCGCAGGCCCGCCATCAGGTAGGCGCCCGTATCCCGGGCATTCTCGCGGATGGCCTCGTCGCGGATGACGTCAAGCACGGCGAGGCCGACGGCGCAGGAAACCGTGTTGCCGCCGAAGGTGTTGAAATAGCGGATTCGCGCGCCGAACTCAGCCAGCAGCTCGGGCCTCGCCGCCATGCCGGCCACGGGATGGCCGTTGCCCATGGGCTTGCCCAGGGTGACGAGATCGGGAACGAGGCCGTGACGCTCGAAGCCCCACATGTGATCGCCCGTGCGCCCGAATCCCGGCTGCACCTCGTCGGCGATGAACAGGCCGCCGGCCTTGCGCACGGCCTCGACGGCAGGCGCCAGGAAGCCCGCCGGCCCGGCCAGGATGCCGTCGCTGGCAAAGATCGTGTCGACCAGCAGGGCGGCCGGCTTGATGCCAGCCGCGGTCATGTCGGCAAGCGCGCGATCCACCTCGCCGGCGAACAGGGCAGCGATGTCCTCGCCCGGATTGCGGAAGGCGTCGGGCGCGGCGACGGTGCGCACGTGATCGCCCAGCCGGTTGTGCTCGCCCAGCGAGGGTGAGCATTCGGCAACGGCGCAGGTGACGCCGTGATAGGCGTTGCGCGTGACGACGACGCCCGTGCCGCCGGTGACCACGCGCGCAAGACGGAGCGCCAGATCGTTGGCCTCGCTGCCGGTGCAGGTGAACATGACGTGGCCAATCCCGGGCGGGAAGGTTTCGAGCAGACGCTCGGCGTAGGCGAGCACGGTCTCATCGAGATAGCGGGTGTGGGTGTTAAGCCGGGCCGCCTGGCGGGCGAGCGCCTCGACCACGCGGGGATGGCAATGACCGACGCAGGGAACGTTGTTGTAAGCGTCGAGATAGGCTTCGCCCCCCGCGTCGTAGAGCCAGGCCCCCTCGCCCCGGACGACATGGATCGGCTCGGCGTAGAACAGACGGTAGGCTGGGCCCAGCAGCGACTGGCGGCGTTCGATCAGCGCCCGCTCTGCGGCGCCTAGATGGTCGGACTGCCCGGTGTAGTACTGATTGAAAACGGCCATTGTCGGTTACTCCATGCCACAGGCGGCGCGCAAGACCCGCGTGGCGGCGCCTTCGGGCAGCGCTTCAAGACGGCCGAGCCGCGCCCAGGATCGTTCGACGTTGCGCATCAGGTAAGCCCGGTTCTCGGGCCGATGCTGCGTGCGCCAGGTACACACGACGACCAGCAGCACGCAGCGCATGGCGGCAATGTCGGCGAGCCAGTCGAGCTCGGCGGGTTCGAGCGGCAGGACCGCATGGTAGGCGGCGACGAGCCCGCACGCCATGGCCAGCGGCGCCTCAGAATCGAGGAGATGGTAAGAGACCGCGACGGCAAGGTCGTTGACGAGCGGTGCCTCGATCATGTCACCGAAATCGAGCAGGCCGGAAATTCGATCGTGATCCGCGGCATCGACCAAGATGTTGTTGGTGTTGAAGTCGTTGTGGATAATCTGGCGGCGCAACCCGGCCTGCGCCGGGAGAATGACTGCTTCGAAGCGATCGAGATAGCTCTCGGCCAGCGCGCGCCGGACCGGATCTTCGATGTAACCGGTGCGATCCCGAACGGCGCCGGCCTGCTGGATATCCCACAGCAACGCGCGGGTTGCGGCGGGGTGGGAGAGGCCCTGCAGCGCGAGGCCGGTTTTTGCAATCAGCGTTCCCAGCGCATGGCATTGGGCCGGTGTGCGCTCGAGCGTATGAAGGGGCACACCGTCGAGATAGCTGAACAGCCGGACGGTCCGAACGTCTCCGCTCGCAAAGCGGTGGCGCACGAGACGAGACCCGTTTTGCGCCGGAATCACGGTCTCGACGGGCAGGCTGGGGTCGGTCTTTGCGATGTGATCCAGTGCCTCGACATATAGGCCCGCGACGGCGGGATCCGCGGCGGGATCGGCGATCTTGAGGACGAAGCGCCGGCCACCCGCCGCATCGAGCCGGAAAATCTGATCGAGCTCGGCCGCGAGCGGCGTGGCGACGGCCTCCAGGCCGTATAGCTCGGAGGCGACGGCTGCGGCCTCGTCGTTCGAGACGGGGCGGGGTCCATCGGGCGGCGGGATATCGACCATGGCGCGTCGGGCCGGGGCGGCCCCTAGCCCACCAAATTCAAGCCGGCGCGGCGCGCTTCGTCGAGAATGAGGGCGACCATGCCGGGCTCGGCGCCGATCGAGCCCGTATAGGCGTAGTACCGGCCCCGCTCATGGGCATCGAGCGTCGCCCGCACGTCGTCTTCGGCATGCGCCCCGTCGCCCGCGAACAGCCCGACCACGCTCGCCGGTGGATCGATGCCACGCTCGAGCCAGTCGGATAGCCGGGGCGTTTCCTCGAGAAAGCCGGCATGAACCTCGCGGAAGAAGTTCTGCTCGGTCAGATGGTCGGCCAACGCCCGGGCCGCGGCCCCCGCGGCGCGATCCGTTTCGGAGCCGTGGGCGACGAGGAGGATCGCCGTCTTGCCGAGCGCGCGCCCAGCCGTGGGGTCGACGCGGTGAACCGCGCGCAGGACCAAGGCATCCATCCCCGGGTTGAGACCAACCGGACCGCCGTAGATCAGCTCGCGGCCGTCGCGGTGGGTGACGTGGCCGGCAAGGTTGAGACGCCCGGGGATTGCCGTGTTGGCGAAATAGCCGCCGCTCATCAGCATGGGAACGATGACCACCCGACCGGTCGGCATCGTGCCGAGCGCGTCCTCGACCGCCGGCTCGCCCTTGAGAAAGCCGAGTCCGACATTGGTGAACACACCGAGGCGGCGCAACGTCTCCGCATGCCGGGCTACCGCGGCGCCGACACCCGCATGAGACGGCGCGCCGTGTCCGACGAGGAGCAGGGCCTCCTCGGCCCACCAGGGATTGCGGATCGGCGGTTCGCTCGGCTGGCTCAGCGGTTCATTCCCTCGGATGGGGCGATCGGGTCGAAGACATCATTCTTGCCCGAGCGCTCGATCATGGGAAGCCGCTTGGCGAAGCATGCCCGAGACAGGTATCTTCGGCTTGAGTGCACGGCAACCCGGAATGGACCCGCGACGATGGCCAGTGACAGCGAGCCCAACCGCTGGAAACGCTACGACGCCTGGGACGACAGGCCGCTCCGGCTCGACAGGTTTGCGCTGGAGAACCCGGCCGACGGCTTTTGCGCGTTCGCGAGCCCGCAGGACCCCGCTCCGTCGGTGACGATCGAGGGCGGCCAGGTCGTCGCCATGGACGGGCTCGCGATCGACGAATTCGACATGATCGACGCCTTCATCGCGTCTCACTACATCGACCCCGGCATGGCGGACGAGGCGATGGCCCTCGATCCCGGCGAGCCCGCATGCTGGTCGATATCCACGTGCCCCGCGCCGACGTGGTCAAGCTCGCCCGGGGCATGACACTCGCCAAGCTTGCCAATGTCATGATGCGGCTTTCGACGCTCGATCTCACCTTCGCCCAGGCCAAGCTCAGGGCGCGCCGGACACCGGCGAATCAGGCCCATGTGACCAATGCCAAAGACGACCCGGTGCAGCTCGCCGCAGACGCGGCGACGGCGTCAGCGATCGGCTTCGACGAGATCGAGACCACCATGCGGGTCGCCGAAACGCCTGGTCGAATGCACTGGCCTGCACCATCGGCGCGGCGGTCGGGCAAGGCGGCACGCTCTTTCAATGCTCGTTCGAAGAGGCCGAAGAACTGCGACTGGGCATCGCGGGGATGACCTCCTATGCCGAGACCGTCTCGGTCTATGGCAGCGAAGGCTCGTTCATCGACGGCGACGATACGCCCTGGTCGAAGGCCTTCCTGATGGCGGGCTATGCCTCGCGCGGCATCAAGGCGCGCTGCACATCGGGGGCGGGCTCCGAGCTTCTCATGGGCTTTCACGAGATGAAGTCGATCCTCTACCTGGAGACGCGCTGCCTGTGCGTACAGAGGGGCATGGGCGTGCAAGGCACCCAGAACGGCGGGATCGACGGCGCGCCCGTGACCAGTTCGGTGCCGGGAGGCCTGCGTGAGATCCTGGCAGAAAACGTGCTGGCCGCCCTGCTCGATCTGGAGTGCGCCTCGGGCAACAACACCCGGATCAGCGAGTCGGAAATCCGCGTTGGCGCGAAGATCATGCCCTACCTCATGGCGGGTACGGATTTCATCTGCTCGGGGCAGGGCTCAATTCCCGGTTACGACAACTCGTTCGGCGTCTCGCTCTTCAACGCCGAGGAAATGGAGGACTACCTGCTGGTTCAGCGCGATTTCGAGGTCGAGGGCGGCATCCGTCATGTGGATGGCGACGAACTGCTGGCGCTTCGGGGACGCGTGATCGATGCGCTCGAGGCGGTCTTCGAGGAGCTGGGGCTGGCCGAATTGCGGCCCGAGCAGAGGGCGAGCGTGCTGACCGCCCACGGCTCGAAGGACACCGATACCTTCAGCTTTGCCGAGGTGCGGCGGATCTCCGCCGGCCTGCAGGACAGGGACATCACCATCCTCGACGTGATTACGGCACTGGCAAAGCGCGGTTTCGACGACGTCGCCCAGAATATCCTCGATCTGATGAAGCAGCGGGTGAGCGGGGACTATCTGCAAACCGCCGCGATCATCCGGGACGGACGGGTCTTAAGCGCGATCAACGATCCCAACGACTATAGGGGCCCGACCACGGGTTATGCGATGTCGGAGGCGCGCCGCCGGGAAATCGGCGCGGTGCGCGATGTGCTCTCCAAGGAGGAGATCTTTGCACGCGCCGAGACCGACGCCGCCGAGGAGCGCCGGCGCTATCATCTGGAGCCCAGCGGGCCGGCCACGCCCGGCGAGAACGGCACCGAGGTGGTGATCGGCCTTTCGCCCGCCTTCGGGGTCAAGCTGCACCGGACAACGGGCGAGGAACAGCTCTCCGGGGGGCTCAAGGCGCTCATCGACGGCATCGAGGAGAGCGGCGGACAGGCGCGCATCGTGCGCATGCACCACACGGCGGACACCTCGTTCCTGGGGCTCACGGCCGCGCGGCTCTCGGACTCGGGGATCGGCATCGGCATCCAGGCCAAGGGCACCGCCGTGATCCACAAGGCGGACTTCTACCCTCACATGAATCTCGAGCTGTTCTGCCAGGCGCCGATCACCGCGCTGGAGCATTACCGGCAGATGGGCCGGAACGCGGCGGCGTATGCGAAGGGCGAGGAGCCCGAGCCGGTCTCGATCCCCTATCAGGGTCAGGCGCTGGGCTCGCGCTATCACGTGCAGACCTCGCTGATCTACGCCATCGAGACGGCGATGCTCGAACAGGACCGGGAACCCGAAGAACTCAGGGTGGCCTTCCTTGACCAGCGCTAGAGACAGGCTCGACGCACTCTACCCGGTCGGCGAAAAGCAGACCGAGACAATCCGCACGCGACGGGGCCGCCGGCTCGAGGAGCTGACCCTCGATGCGGCCTGCGCGGGCAAGCTTGCGCCCGAAGACCTGGCGATCACGCCCGACGCGCTGCGCCGCCAGGCCGAGGTCGCAGACGCCGCAGAGCGGCCCCAGCTGGGCGAAAACCTGCGCCGCGCCGCCGAGCTCGTCGATGTGCCCCAGGACACCATCTTCGAGACCTACGAGCTTCTCCGCCCGGGGCGTGCCAAGGACAAGGCGGCGCTGCTGGCGCTGGCGGTGCGATACCGGACCGAGTTCGACGCGCCGGCGATTGCGGTGCTGATCGAGGAGGCGGCCGAGGTCTACGAGCGTCGCAAGCTCTACCGCAAGCGCTTCTAGAACCGTTTCGAGAGCACTCAGAGGGCGAGCCCCGCGACACGGAGAACCGACCGGGCCGAGGATCGTGCAGGACCGGACCGTCATCTTGACCGCGGCGGGCTCGGATCTCGCCAGACGGCCGCAGCCGCCATGGCGCGCGAAGGCGCCCGGGTCGTGTCCAGCGAACTGTCCGACGAGCGGTTACGGATCCCGGCCGGTGGCGGTAACTATCCGAGCTCTAGCCTTCGGCTGCACCCTGGGCGGCGGCGAAGGCCGTTTCGCCTTCTGCCGCCTCCTCCTCGCGTACCCGTGCCGCGGCGGCTTCGGCAACTTGAAGCAACTGGGCGGCGGTCGAGACGGCGATCTCCGCGGGGTGCTTGCCGGTGATGCCGGAAATCCCGATCGGGCAGACCAGGCGCCCGATCTGCGCCTCGGGAATGCTCCGTGCGGCCAGATCCCGGCAAAAGCGCTCCCGCTTCGAATTCGAGCCGATCAGGCCCAGAAACTCGAAGTCGTCCCGCTGGAGCACGCGCTCGCAGATCTGGAAATCGACGGCGTGGCTGTGGGTCATGACCAAGAACAGACTGCCGGGAGGCGCATCGTCCACCTCGTGCGCGGGCAGCTCGGAATATTCGGTGGTCACGTTGCTCGGCAGATCCGCGGGAAAGAAATCCTCCCGGCTGTCGATCCAGGCGACCCGGCAGGGGAGCGCGGCGAGCTGAGCGATCAGCGCCGAGCCGACATGGCCGGCGCCGAACAGGACGACGTGAAAACCCCGGGGAATCTGGGGATCGACCAGATAACGCTCGCCGTCTCCGTCCTGATCGACAAGCCCTGCGCCGGCCGCGCCGTCGAGCGCCGCACGGGCCAGATCGGAGACCGCATCGGGAAGCGCCGCAAGGCTCGAATCGTCGTGCACGGCAACCGTCTTGGCGCCGTCGGCGAGCCGGGTGACCACGACGCTGTGGGTCTCTGTTCCGTCGTAGCGGGCAACCCGGTCGAGCCAATCGCAGGCAGCGGCATCGACCGGCTCAAACAGGAGCGACGTGAAGCCGCCGCAGCATTGCCCGAGGGAGGGCCCGAGGGAGTAGTCGCGCAGTATGGGTCCCTGTTCGCCCTCACCGGCAAGCGTCTTGCGCGCCTCGTCGATGGCAACCAGCTCCAGATGACCGCCCCCGATGGTGCCTCCGGCGAGGCCGTCCCGGTTGACAATCATCTTTGCGCCGCTCTCCCGGGGCGTGGAGCCCTTGGCGACGGCGACCGTAACGAGTACGCAGCTCTCGCCTGCCGCCAGGCGGTCGCTCAAGCGGGCTGCCCAATCTCTCATCGCCTATAGCCTTTCGCTTCGGTCGTGGCGAAGGCATCATAGCAGAACGCGAAAGGAATCGGTCGCGCGGAGACGCACTTCAGTCAGACCGCCGGCCGCCGGTCGCCCGTGCGACCGCTCTAGGGGGTATCACCCTTGTCGTCATCGCCCAACCCAGGCGCGGCCCGCCCGGTCGGGGGCCGTTCCTTGCTGATCTCGTTCGTCCTGCTGTTTGCGGTCGGTATCGGATTCGGCTTGATGCTGACGCTCAATCGGGTAGCCATGCTCGACGGCATCCCGTACCTCGCCTACGTATTTTGGCAGATGCTGGGCGGCGGGTCCGTGCTTCTCGTCATATCGTTGGTGCGCAGTACCCCCCCGCGGTTCGATTTCGCCCATCTGCGCTGTTATGTGCTGTGCGGTTTAGTCGGGATGGGCGGGTCGTTCGTTCTGCTTGCTATCGTCGCGCCCAATATCCCGGTCGGCGTCCTCGCGCTCGGGATCGGCATCTCGCCCATGGTGACCTACCTGTTCGCGTCGATGATGAAGCTCGATCGGTTTCGCTGGCTCAAATCGGGCGGCATGGTTCTCGGCCTGGGGGGCGTCTTGCTGATCGTCGTGCCCCAGCACAGCCTTCCGTCATCGAGCATGATCGGCTGGGTATTGATCGGTCTCTGCCCCAGCGTGCTGCTCGCCGCGCAAACTGTCTGGATCGAACGCTACCGGCCCCAAAATTCCGACCTACTTGCCCTCTCGGCAGGATTCATGCTGATCACGGCAATCTTCCTCTTCTTCGTGATGGTGATGCGTGGCGACTGGTGGTTCTTCTCCGGGCCGATGAGCAACGGCGACTGGTCGCTCGTGGGCGTGACCGTGATCCTGCCCCTCGACATCATGGCCGTGTTCATCCTCATTCGCCGTGCGGGTTCAGTCTTCTTCTCGACAGTGTCCTACGTCGATATCCTCACCGGGATGGGCTGGGGCATGCTGATATTCGGCGAACAGCATTCGGCGTGGATCTGGAGCGCGCTCGTCTGCCTCATGGCGGGCCTGTTCATGGTGACCAAGCCGGAACGGAACCGGCGCACCCGTCACAGCTGATCCTCAACCCGTGACCAGTCCGCCAAATCCCGCGACCCGAACGCCTTTGACCATGGGCGGCTGGGCGATCGTGTTCGCCTTGCTGTTCGTCATCGGAATCGTGTGGGGGGGGCTGCTTTCGCTCAACCGCGTCGCCATTTCCGAGGACATTCCGGTCCTCGCCTACACCTTCTGGCAGATGCTGGGCAGCGGGCTGATCCTGCTTACGGTTGTCGTGATCCGGCGCCACCGGTTTCCACTCGACGCTGCCCATCTACGCTACTACCTGTTGCCCGGGGCGGTCGGGCTGGGCGGACCGTTCGTGCTGCTCGCCTTCGTCGCGCCGAAGATTCCGATCAGCGTGATCGCGCTCGGCGCCGGAATCGTGCCGATGCTGACCTACGGCTTCGCCGGGCTGATGAAGCTCGAACCGTATTCGATTCTCAAGATCGTCGGCATGATCGTGGGCTTTGGCGGCGTCCTGCTCGTCGTCCTGCCCGAAACAAGCCTGCCCTCACCCGACATGGTGGGCTGGGTTCTGGTCGGTTTCAGTCCGTCGGTGCTGTTCGCACTGCAGAACGTGTGGATCCAGCTCTACCGACCGCCCGCCACCGACACGCTCACGCTCTCGGCCGCCTTCCTGCTGGCTGCGGCGCTGGTCATTTTTCCGCTCCTCGCCGCCACGGGCGATTGGTGGTTCTTTGCCGGGCCGATGAGCTCGGGCGACTGGGCCCTGGTGATCGTCACCCTGCTGATCGTGGTGGATATGGTCTGTGTGTTCGAGGTCATCCGCCGGGCTGGGGCGGTGTTTCTTTCGTCGGTCGCCTATCTCAACGTTTTGGCCGGGATCGCCTCGGGCATGATCCTGTTCGACGAGGTCCACTCGGGATGGATCTGGGGCGCGCTGGTCTGCCTGTCGGTGGGGCTGTTGCTGGTGACGATGCCGAGTCGGCGCCCGCGCGGCAAGACCGCGCCATAGGCAAAACCCGGCCGCGCCCGGTTCAAGCGACGAAGAGATCGAGCGAAGCCCCGGACAACGGCTTCGCGCCCGCCTCGGTGATCAGGCTGGTCCGCCCGAGGGTCATGGCGAGGCCCGCGTCGCTGTCGAAGATGATCATGTGGCAGAAAAACACCATGCCCGGTCCAGGCACGATCGGGTTGGCGTGATAGAGCACGGGCCAGTCCCTCCAGTTGGGCGAGAAGGTGGTGCCCAGGGAATAGCCGCAGGCGTTCATGCGGTGCGCCCGGTAACCGGCCCGGTTCAAAGCCGCGGCGTGGACATCGAACGCCTTGCCGACGGTACGGTCCGGGGTGGCTGGTGGTTCTTCGCCGGACCCATGAGCCATGGCGACTGGTCACTCGTGATCGTGACCGCGATGCTGCCGCTCGATATCATGGCCGTATTCATCATCATTCGCCGCGCGGGTTCGGTCTTCCTATCGACCGTGTCCGACGTGGATATTCTCCCGGGTATCGGCTGGGGCATGCTAATCTTCTGGGAAAGTCACTCGGCGTGGATCTGGGGCGCCCTCGTTTGCCTCATGGCGGGCCTGTTCATGGTCACCAAGCCGGAGCGGGCCGACGCGGCCGGCAGGGGGCGTTAATATGACCGAAACTCCATTTGACCGCCCGGCCGCTCCGTAAACGAGCACCGCGCCGCCATGTCCCGAACGCCGCTGAGTGCCGTAACCTGGGTCATCCTGCTCGCCCTGCTGTTCGTCATCGGTGTCAGTTGGGGGCTGCTGCTCTCGCTCAACCGAATCGCCATGACAGAGGGCATTCCGATTCTCGCCTACACCTTCTGGCAGATGTTCGGTGGCGCGGTCATTCTGCTCGCGATTGCCGCAATCCGGCGGCGCCGGTTGCCGCTCGACGCCGCCCATCTACGCTATTACGTGCTGCCCGGCGCGATCGGCCTGGGTGCGCCGTTCGTCCTCCTTGCCTTCGTCGCACCGAATATTCCCGTGGGCGTGGTGGCCATGAGCGTCGGCATTGCGCCGATGTTGACCTACGGCTTCGCCGGACTGATGAAGCTCGAGCGTTTCTCGGCGCTCAAGATCATCGGCATGATCGTGGGGCTGGGCGGCGTCCTGCTCATCGTCCTGCCCGACGCCAGCCTGCCTTCGCCCGATATGGTCGGCTGGGTTCTGATCGGGATCAGCCCGGCGGTGCTGATCGCGCTCCAGAACGTATGGATCGAGTGCTACCGCCCGCCCGACACCGATTCACTCACGCTCGGCGCGGGGTTCCTCCTGGCGGCGGCGGTGGTCATCCTGCCGTTTCTCGCCGCCACGGGCGACTGGTGGTTCTTCGCCGGTCCGATGAGCATGGGGGACTGGGCCCTGGCGATCGTCACGTTGTTGATCGCGTTCGATATCATTTGCGTGTTCGAGATCGTCCGCCGGGCCGGGGCAGTGTTTCTCTCCGCGGTCGCCTATATCGACGTCCTGGCGGGACTCGGCTGGGGCATGATTCTCTTCGGCGAGCAGCATTCGGGATGGATCTGGGGCGCGCTAGCCTGCCTGGTGCCGGGACTTTTGCTCGTAACGATGCCGAGCCGGCGCCCGCGGAGCACGACCGCGCCATAGGCAAAACCCGGCCGCGCCCGGCTCAGGCGACGAACAGATCGAGCGACGCCCCGGACAGCGGCTCGGCGCCAGCCTCCGTGATCAGGCTGGTCCGCCCCAGGGTCATGGCGAGGCCCGCGTCGCTGTCGAAGATGATCATGTGGCAGAAAAACACCATGCCCGGTCCAACCACGACCGGGTTGGCGTGATAAAGCATGGGCCAGTCCATCCAGTTGGGCGAAAAGGTGGTGCCGAGGGAATAGCCGCAGGCGTTCATGCGGTGCACCCGGTAGCCAGCCCGGTCCAAAACTGCGGCGTGGGCATCGAACGCCTCGCCAACGGTGCGGCCCGGGGCGAGCGCGCCCTCGACGGCGAGCAGCGCGTCGTGAGCGACTCCGTGCATCTCGACCTGGCGGGCGGGCGGCGGGCCGACGCAAAGCGTGCGCATCATGGCCGCGTGGTAATGCCGGTAGGCGCCGGCCCATTCGAGGGTGAGCTGGTCGGACGCATCCAGCCTGCGCCGACCGCTGAAATAACGGCACAGGAGCGCGCCCGAGCCCGAGCCTATGATGAATTCGTTGCTCGGATAATCGCCGCCGCCCGCGAACACCGCGCCCTGCATGGCCGCCAGGATCGCAGCTTCGTCGGCACCGGGCGCGCAGAGCGCTTGGGCTTCATCGAGCGCCCGGTCGGCCAGTTCGGCGGCGGTGCGCACGTAGGCGACTTCGGCGTCGCTCTTGACCAGCCGGAGCAGGCTGACCAGCTCCGAGGCATCGACCGTCTCGCAGAATCCCTCGAGCGCCGCGGCGAGCCGCCTGCCGTTGCGCGCCGTCAATCCGTAAGACTCGTATTCGACGCCGAGCCGGGCCTTCGCACAGCCGACCTCGTCGAGAATTGCGCGGAGTTCGAGCGCGGGCATGGCGTCGGGACTATCGACCCAGACGCGGATGTCGCCGATCACCGAGGTCTGGCGCGCCTGGCGCAAATCCGGCGCACGGGTCAGCAGGACCATTCGGCCGTCGGCGCCCAGATAGAGACACTGGAAAAAAACATAGCCGAAGGTGTCGTAGCCGGTGAGGTAATACATGCTCTCCTGGCGAAACAGAAGCAGGCCGTCGAGCCCCTCGCCGGCAATCGCCGCACAGGTTTTCAGCCGGCGCGACGCGAATTCGTCTTCGGAGAAATGCAGGGTCATTGGGATTGTGTCTCGGTTATCCTGTCCCGATTTTACGGGCGCCAAGATTGGCGGATTTCGGGGGGATACGCCAGTCTCCACATTGGCATCGGGGTTGACAGGCTGCCGCCTTTGCTAAACCCTTCCAAACGCCTCTCGATCGAACGCGTCAGCGTCTATTCTTCCAAGCGGGAGAGCAGGGAAAGGGGCGAAAATCAGACGAGTTGCACGGCGATTGTTGCCCAAGAAGAGGCTGGCCGCGCCAACGGTCTAAAAAGGGAGATCCAACCGATGATTCAATTTTCGTTCAAACGTGCCGCCGCGTGCGTCGCGCTGAGCGCCGCACTGGCATTTGGCGCCGGCATGGCCGCCAAGCCCGCGAACGCCGGCGGAACCTTCATCTACGGAATGCCCATCGATCACAGCATTCTCGATCCGCACGTGACCTGCGGCTGGATGGCAAAGATGGTCAACTACCAAATTTATGAATCGCTCGTGGAGATCGACCTGCACAGCAAAGAGTGGCCGACAAAATTGAAAGGACAGCTCGCAGAATCCTGGGAGATCTCGGACGACGGCACGGAATACACCTTCAATCTGCGGCACGGCGTCAAGTTCTCCGACGGCACAGACTTCGATGCCCACGCCGTCAAATATAATTTCGACCGCTTCCTGAACCCAGATGCGTCGCATTTCTACGATGTGGCAAACGCGTACTTTGACTTCATCCGCTTCGTGGCCGACATCAAGTCAGTCGACGTGATCGATGACTTCACGGTCAGAATTACACTTAACGGGCCAAACTACGAGTTCCTGCGGACGGGCATGGAAGACTGTCCGTCGATGTACATCATCAGCCCGACGGCCCTGCAGACTTACGGTGACGAAGGTATCCCGCTCCATCCGATCGGGACCGGGCCGTTCAAGTTTGTCGAACGCGATCCGAGCGTGAGCACGACGCTGGTTCGCAATGATGACTACTGGGGCGAGCCAGCGAAGGTCGATACGCTCATCTTCCGTATTCTCGAAGATCCGGCCACTCGCGTGAATGCGCTGCTTGCCGGCGAGGTCCACGCCATCCAGGATCCGCCCTGGGACGAGATCGAGGGCCTGGCGGAAGAGGGCTTCATCATCACCAAGAACGAGAACGCGCCCACGATCTGGTATCTCAGCTACAACATGAAAAACCCGGTCATGCAGGATGTCCGGGTGCGCCAGGCGATCAACTACGCGATCGACAAGGACGGGATCGTCGAGAAGATTCTATACGGCTACGGCAAGCCCGCCTACGGCATGTTGAACGCCGGAACCTTCGCTTACGATCCGGACTTCGTGAGCTACACCCACGATCCGGACAAGGCCCGCGAGCTTCTCGTCGAGGCCGGCTATGCCGACGGGCTCGACCTCGACTTCGACGTGATGATCTACGGCACCGGTGAACTGCTCGAAAAGTGGATTCAGCGCGATCTCAAAAAGGTCGGGATCAATTTAAATCTCAACAAGATGGAATGGCTCGCCTACCTCGACAAATGGGTCCCGGGCATGCCCGAGGAAGTCCACATGAACGAAATGATCTGGGGTGAACAGTTGCCCCGTTGGACCGCATTCGGCTTACGCTGCGATCGCGCGCCATGGACCGGCAACAATATCGGCTGGTACTGCAACGAGGACATGGACAAGATCTTCCAGCAGGCGCTCGTGACCGCCGACCAGGCGGAAGCTGCGGCGCTCTACCAGAAAGCGGATTCGTGGATCATGCTGAACGATCCCGCGAACGCGCCGATCTATCACTACTTCAACCCCATCGCGCTCCACCCATCGGTCACGGGATTCACCAACTCCCCGTCCAACTGGTGGGATTTTTCACGGGTCTCGGTTGGGGAATAAGCCGCTCAGCGCAGCCCATAACGGGGAGAGGACCGCCACCCGCTACGGGGTGGCGGTCCTCTCCCGCTCTCCATCCAGCGGGAGACATTCTTTTCACTCCAGAGGCGATGGGGGCGGCGGACCGTACATTCGGCGCTTGAATTAACCGAGTCATGGCACGCTTCATCATCGCCCGCTTGCTTCTGGTCTTCCCCGTGTTGTTCGGGGTCTCGATCATCGTCTTTCTATTGGTCCAGCTCGCGCCGGGCGACGTGACCTCGACGCTGCTAGGACCCATGGCATCGGAGAGCGCGAAAGAGGTTCTGCGCAAGGACATGGGTCTCGACCGCTCCCTGCCCGTGCAGTATGGCCACTGGCTGGGCTCCGTTTTGCAAGGCGATATCGGGACCTCCTGGGTGCACAAGCGCCCGGTCGCCGACATCGTGCTTCCGAAATTCGCCAATACGGCGCTGCTCGCCGGCTCGGCTGCGCTGCTCGCCTACATCATCGGTTTCTTCTCGGGTATCTTCGCGGCCGCCAAGGCCCACACGATCTACGACCGCATCGTCATGGCCTTCGTGCTCGTCATCGGCAGCATGCCGCTCTATTGGGCGGGCCTCATCCTCGTCCTCATCTTCGCGCTGACCTGGCGCTGGCTGCCGGCGACGGGAATGATGAAATTCGTCGGCGGCGGCGGTGCGCTCGACGTGCTGAACCATCTCATTCTTCCCGCGGTCGCCGCGTCCCTGCCCTCGGCGGCGCTGGTTGCACGCATGACCCGCGCGACCATGATCGAAACCCTGAGCCAGAATTACATCCGGGTGGCGCGCGCCAAGGGCATCCCGCGCGGGCTCATCCTGCGCAAGCACGCGCTGCGCAACGCGCTGCCGCCAATCGTTACCGTCGGCGGCATGGAACTCGGTTATCTGCTGGGCGGCGTCGTCTTCATCGAGGTGGTGTTCGCCTGGCCCGGATTGGGATTCCAACTCTACAACTCGATCATCGGACGCGACATTCCCACGGTTCAGGGAGCCGTGATCGTGATCGCGCTGGCCTTCGTCCTGATCAATCTCGCGGTCGACGTGCTCAACGCCTATCTCGATCCTGCGACCCGGGCGGCCGAGGGGGGGCGCGGCCGATGACGGACGTCGCGACCCAGATCGATCATGGCCAACGGCTGCGCGTGGCGTGGCGCACCCTGGTTGGGGGCTGGCGGGCTTTCGCCAGGGACAAAGCGTCGCTCGCCGCGCTCGCCTACCTGCTGTTCGTCGTCATCGTCGCGATCTTCGCCCCCTACATCGCGCCCTACGATCCCTACGAGGACATCGCGTGGCGCAATTCACCACCCGGCGTCGAGGGGCTTATCTTCGGCGCCGACGGTGACGGACGGGACGTTCTCTCGCGGGTCATCTGGGGCGGGCGGATCTCGCTCCTCATGGGCGTTGCACCTACCTTTCTCGCGATGATCGTCAGCCTCTTGATCGGCGTCTTCGCGGCCTATATCGGCCGGTGGATAGACCAGGTCGTCATGCGCATCCTCGATATGTTCTTCGCCTTTCCGATCGTCCTGATGGCGACTGTCGTCGCCGGAATCCTCAAGCCCGGTTTGCTCACGGTCTGTATCGCAATCTTCATCGCGCTTTTGCCTTACATTACCCGCCTGGTACGCACGACGACCATTCAAATCAAGAGCGAACCCTATATCGAGGCCGCGCGGGCCGGCGGGGCCAGCGACTGGGCGATCGTTACGCGCTACGTCTTCCCCAACGTCGTCGCGCCCGTGATCGTCTACGCGACGACGCTCATGGGCCTGATGATAGTGCTGGGCTCGGCCTTGGGTTTCCTCGGCTTCGGCGTTCAGCCGCCCGTCGCCGACTGGGGCACGATGGTCGAGGAAGGCCGTGTCGTGCTGCGCAAGGCGCCCCACGTGACGATCTTCCCCGGGGTCGCGATCGTGACCACGGCACTCGCCTTCGGCTTTATCGGCGACGGCCTGCGCGATGCGCTCGATCCGCGCAGCCGGGGCCGCTGAGGCGGGGAGACCGGGACATGGGCGAGCCACTGCTTCGGGTCGAGGGTTTGCGCACCCATTTCCGGTTGCGCACGGGGGTGCTCAAGGCGGTCGACGATGTCTCCTTTTCAGTGGAGCCCGGCAAGGTGCTCGGCATCGTCGGCGAATCGGGCTCGGGCAAGAGCGTGACGGCTCTTTCGATACTCGGCCTGATCGACCCGCCGGGGAAGATCGAGAGCGGCCGGATTTTCTATCGCGACCAGGACCTGCTTGGCCTGCCCGAGGCCGAGATGGCAAAACGGATCCGGGGCAACCGGATCGGCATGATTTTTCAGGACCCGATGACCTCGCTCAACCCGTCGTTCACGATCGGCGATCAGATCACCGAGGGCATCACCGCCCATCAGCAGGTCAGTAAAAGGGAAGCAAAGACCAAGACCGTCGAGCTGCTCCGCCTCGTCGGCATTCCCCATCCCGAAGATCGCTATACGGACTACCCCCACCATTTCAGCGGCGGGATGCGCCAGCGGGTGTTGATCGCCGCAGCGATCGCCTGCGAACCCGACCTGCTGATTGCCGACGAGCCGACCACCGCGCTCGACGTGACCATCCAGGCCCAGATCCTCCGCCTGCTGGCCGACCTGCAAAAGCGGCTGAACAGCGCGATGATCCTGATTACCCACGATCTCGGCGTGGTCGCCGCGATGGCTGACGATGTTTTGGTGATGTATGCGGGCCGGATGGTCGAATACGCCGACGTGAAGACGCTGTTTCGCAATCCCCAGCACCCCTACACCGTGGCCCTGCTCGATTCGGTTATCGGGCTGGACGAGCCGGCGGACTCCGAGCTCCGTTCGATCCAGGGTTTGCCGCCAGTCCCCGTCGACATGCCGCAGGGTTGCAGCTTCCGGCCGCGTTGTTCCCGGGCCATCGAGATCTGCGCACAGACCTTTCCGCCGCTTCGCGCCCGCGACCCCGACCATCCCGTCGCCTGCCATTTGATCGATGGCGGGCCCGAGGAGACATCGTGAGCGAGCCCCTCCTCTCGGTCCGCGGCCTGGTCAAGCATTTCAGGCTCAAGCCCAAGAAGCTGTTCGAGGCACCGCCCATGCTTAAGGCGGTGGACAATATCGATTTCGACGTGGCCAGGGGCGAAACCCTCGGACTGGTCGGCGAATCGGGCTGCGGCAAGACGACCACGGCCCGGCTCATCTTGCGCCTGATCGAATCGACCGCGGGCGAAGTGACGCTCGACGGCGTCGACGTGCTCAAGAGCAGCCGGGCCGATCTGCAGCGTGAACGCCGCCAGATGCAGCTCGTCTTTCAGGATCCGGTCTCCTCGCTCAACCCACGCATGTCGGTCGGCCGCTCGATCTCCGAGCCCTTGCGCTTCCACGGCATCGGCAAGAAGGCCGAGCGCTACGCCCAGACGCGGGACTATCTCGAGATCGTCGGTCTGTCGAGAGATTACTTCGACCGCCTGCCCCACGAATTCTCTGGCGGTCAGGCTCAGCGCGTCGGCATAGCGCGCGCGCTCATCCTGCGTCCCAAACTGCTCATCCTCGACGAGCCGGTCTCAGCGCTCGACGTCTCGATCCGCGCCCAGATCCTCAATCTCCTGCTCGACCTGCAGAATGAGTTCGGCCTCACTTACGTCTTTATCTCCCACGATCTTTCGGTCGTGAAACATGTCTGCGACCGCACGGCGGTACTCTATCTCGGCAAGATCGTCGAGCTCGCCGAGAGCGAACAGCTCTATAGCGAGCCGCTGCACCCCTACACCCAGGCCCTGATCCGGGCGATCCCTTTGGCCGATCCCGACGCCAAGAGTGCCTATGAGCTGGGCGGCATCGAGGGTGACGTGCCGAGCCCGATCAATCCGCCCAAGGGCTGTGCCTTCCACACTCGCTGCCCTCACGCGATGGAGCGCTGCCGACAGGAACGCCCGGCGCTTCGCGACCTGGGCCAGGGCCACCAAGTCTCCTGCTTTCTCTATGACGAAAGGTGAATAGCGATGGCGATGCATGAGCCCGGTTCCTTCGGCCGCCAAGAATTCGAGCAGCGCGTCGAACGGGTCCGCCGCCTGATGACCAAGGCGAAGCTCGACGGCCTGTTGATCACGTCGGAGGCGAACATCGAATATCTCTCGGGCTTTACGACCCAGTTCGCCTGGAACAGCCCAACCCGGCCCTGGTATCTCGTGCTGCCGCGCATCGGCGAGGCGCAAGCGGTGATTCCCGAGGTGGGGCTGACCAACTGGCGCGCGACCTCCTGGGTTTCCGCGATCCACAGCTGGCCCTCGCCCAGGCCCGAAAACGAAGGCCTCGACATTCTCAGAAACGTGATCGGCGAACTCCGGCGACGCTTCGGACGGATCGGCGCCGAACTGGGGCCTGAAACCCGGATCGGCATGCCTGTGGCCGATCTGCTGCGGCTCAAACGCGCGATCCGGCCGCTTTCTTTGGCCGACGGCTCCGGCGTCATGCGCGAGGCCCGCATGGTCAAGTCGCCCGCCGAGGTTCGCCGCATCCGGCATATCTGCCAGATCGTCTCCGACGCCTTTGGGGCGTTGCCGAAGATGGTGAAACCCGGCGATACGGAAGCCGATCTGGTGCGCAAGTTTCAGGCCGATATCCTGCTCCGGGGCGCGGAGAAGACGCCCTACACCGCGATCGGCTCCGGACAGGGCGGTTATGCGAGCATCGTCATGGGGCCAACAAACCGGCGGCTGCGCAAGGGCGATATCTTTCTCATCGACACGGGCTCGCGCTGGGGCGGCTATTTCAGCGATTTCGACCGCAACATCGCGATTGGCAAACCCACCGATGAGACGCGCCGCGTCCACGAGGCGGTCTTCCTCGCGACCGACGCCGGCATTGCCGCGGCCCGGCCGGGAAACCGCGCGTCGGACGTGTTCCACGCCCAGGCCCAGGCGCTCGAGGCCCAGGGATTCGCGGTCGGCAATGTCGGCCGGTTCGGCCATGGGCTGGGAAAGGTGATGACCGAGCCGCCCTCGAATAAACCGGGCGACGAGACGAAACTGGCGCCGGGGATGGTCCTGACCATAGAGCCCGGCGCGATGTACGGGCGGGGGAAGATCCACGTCCACGAAGAAAACCTCGTGATCACCGAGACGGGCTGCCGCCTGCTCAGCCGGCGCGCGCCCCGGGAGATGCCGGTCGTGAAGGGGTTCGGCTAGACCCAGGCGAAATAGCGCTCGAACTCCCAGTGGGTTACCGCGTGGGCCGTCGGACAGATGTCGATTTCAGCCACCCAGGCGGTGAAGTTCCGCCACCCGTCTGCCCTGAGCTGGGCGCAAAGCTCAACGATGGCGCCGCCGAAGATCGCCCTCACCCAACATGTCGGCAAGCCGGCGGGCGCTGTCATCATCGCGTGACTTGATCAACCCGTCGTCGAGCATCTCCCTCCCCGAACCGTCCGCGACAGCCTGCGGGACAGGCTGGTGCGATAGCCTATCGCAGGCCGCGTGGCAAGGCGAAGTCGGAGCCGGCCGTCAAGCCCTATCGTTGGGGGCGCGCGCCCTCGAGCGGCAGAGAGACGATCGCGCGCAAGCCTCCGCCAGACCGGTTTTCCAGAGTCAGTTCGCCGCCATGAGAGCGGACGATGGACCGGGCGACAGCAAGCCCGAGGCCAACGCCTCCGGTCTCGGGGCTGCGGGATTCTTCGAGGCGCACGAAGGGCTCGAATACTTCGGCCAGGCGATCGTCGGGTATCCCCGGACCGTCATCATCGACCACGATGCGCGGACCCTCGGGGCGATCCTCGAGCGATATGCGGGCTCGCTCGCCGTGGCGCACCGCGTTGTCGATCAAATTCCGGATAACCCGCTTGAATGCGACGGTCCTGCAGGCGTAAGGCAATCTGTCGGCACCCGCGAAGGCGACGGGGTAGCCCAGGTCGGCCACGTCGTCCGCAAGGCTTTGCAGAAGCGCAGCCAGATCGACCGTGCGGGTCTCCTCGCTCGCCGCATCTTCGCGGGTAAAGGCGAGCGTCGCCTCGCTGATCCGTTCCATCTCGTCCAGCGTCTCGATGATCTTCTCGCGGACCGCGATGTCTTCCACAAACTCGGCGCGCAGCCGCAGGGTCGTGATCGGGGTACGAAGATCATGGCTGATTGCAGCCAACATGCGGGTGCGGTCCTGAACGAAGCGAGCCAACCGCTCCTGCATGGCATTGAACGCCCGGGTCGCCTGACGCAGCTCGATCGGCCCCGATTCGGCCAGCGGCGGAATGCTTTCGCCGCGGCCCAGCCGGTCTGCCGCGCCGGCGAAGGCCCGGAGCGAGCGGGTGAGCCGGCGTACCGTAAGGGCGACAATGCCGAGGACTGCGACCGCCATCAACGCCGTCGAGATTATTGCAGGCCAGGCGAGACCCGCCGCCGGGCGAGGCAACAGGGCTCGGACATTCAGCCAGGCGCCGTTGGCAAGCGGGACGGAGAGAACCAGAGTCAACTGAAGACGCGGATGGTGATTGTGACCCGAGAAGTCCCAAACTTCGTTTTCGTCGTCGTCGTCATCTTCATCGTCCTCTTCCCAGGGTTCGTCGTCACCGCCATGATCGTGCGCCGGGAAGTTTTCGCTAGGCATCTTTTCAAGTCTGGCCCGGACCGGCACCGTGGTCCCCAGCATTTCGCTCAGGACGTTCGAAAGGTAGCGGGAAACGCGATCATTCCCCCCGGTCTCGAGGATTCTTTCAGGATCGGCACTGAAGACCTGATGGGGCGCGCTCGCCGCGGCAAGTACCCGGTCGTGCAGTTCAGCCGGCGTCTCCTAGAGAAGACGAGCGACGGAGCCCGTGCGGGCAAGGATCCGCTGGTGGCCTGCCTCCTCAAGCACTTCGCGTCGATCATCGACAATAATGATGATCGTGACGACCTGCGCCACCGCAAGCGCGGCGAGCAGCAGCACGATAAGCTGGCCTGCCAGGCTCTTGGGAACGAGCCGGATCACGGCGCTTCGCGTATGTCGGCCGTGAAACTGTAACCGCCGCCCCATACGGTCTTGATCAGCGCCGGCGCCTTGGGATTCGCCTCGATTTTCCTGCGTAGCCGGCTGACCAGGTTGTCGATGCTGCGATCGAAAACCTCCGCGGCGCGACCTCTGGTAAGGTCGAGAAGCTGACCGCGGCTGAGCACGACACCCGGCCGCTTGAGGAAGGTCGTGAGGAGGCGGAACTCCGCCGTGCTGAGCGGGACTGACACACCGTCCTCGCCGACCAGCTCCCGCCGGTCGACATCGAGCATCCAACGGTCGAACGCAAGCCGCCTGGTCGGGAGTTCGTCGCGCGGCCTGGGCAGACTGTTGGCCCGGCGCAGCACCGCCTTGATTCGCGCCAGCAGTTCGCGGGGATTGAACGGCTTGGTGACGTAATCGTCGGCGCCGATTTCCAGGCCGACGACCCGATCGGTCTCCTCGACCATCGCGGTGAGCAGGATAACGGCGATGTCCGTTGTTTCGCGCAAACGCCGGCAAAGCGAAAGGCCGTCCTCGCCCGGCATCATGACATCGAGCACCACGAGATCGATGGCCGCGATCTTGAGAATCTTGCGCATCTCGACTCCGCCATCCGCGACGCTCACGCGCAAGCCGTGTTTCGCGAGATATTTCGCGATTAGGACTCGAATCTCGCTGTGATCGTCGACGACGAGAATGTGGGGGTTCGATTCCATTGTCCTGACGCGCGTTATCGTTACACCCTGCTATATAGGCTGCGGGTGGAGGATTCGAGGACTCAAAAGTGTAACGAATTATGTCATGGCGCTCGACCGCGACAGCCCGCGACAGAATCGGCTCTCCGCGGGTGAACTTTCGAGACATTCGGCCCTTACATTTTCTCCATTGCAACGTCGAAAACGGAGATTCCGATGAAGAAGCTTTCGAAAACCGCGCTTGCCGGTGCGGCCCTCCTCACCCTCGGCGTGATCACCGCCGACACGGTCTATGCATCCGGCGATCGCCGTTGCGGCGGCGAACGAGTCGACCATGGCGGACCTGGCGTATTCGGTTCCCACGGCGAGCACCGCGGATTCAATATGATCGAGACGTTCGATATCAACGGCGACGGGGCGCTCACCCAGGTCGAAATCGACGAAAGCCGTGCCGCGCGGTTCGTCGAATTCGACAACAGCGGCGATAGCCGTCTGAGCCTGGTCGAATTCGAAGGCCTCTGGGCGAGCTATACCCGAGAGCATATGGTCGACCGCTTCCAGGATTTGGACGCGGACGGCGACGGGCAGGTGACCGCGGCGGAATTCAGCCAGCCGACAAACGAAATTGTCGCCCGCGTGGATCGAAACGACGATGGCAAGCTCGACCACCGCGACAAAGGGTACGGCCATCACGAAGACGATTATGGGAAAGACGACGATCACGACGACTAAGGCGCCACCGGCGAATCCTCCCGTCGCCGGTTCCCGGCTGCGGGTCGGCGGGGCACCTCGGCCTTTCCGACCCGCGGCACTTCATCGCAAGACAACACGGTGGCAGCGGGGTCAGAGCCCGAAAGGCCGGCTCGCCTCGAAGGCATCCTCGGAACCGGGATACTCGGAAAGCATGTCCCGCACGTCGGCGCGCTCCAGAAATACCAGCCGGCCGCGATCCCAGTAGAGCGTGCCGTCGATTTCGATGGTGGCGTCGATCGCGACGATGGCGATCTCGCCCGGTGGCGTGTCGCCACAGCTGTGGAAATGGGTGTAGCGGGGGTGGGAATGAACCACTCCGTTCCAGCGCGCGATATCGTCGGCGGCCACACCCGGGTAGAGGATCTGGGGGTTCGCTCCGCCGTGCCAGGAGAAGATCGTATAGGGATCGGCGATGGCGAAGGTCTCCGCGACCCGTTCATACTGGTTGCGCGCCCGTTCGACGGCCCGCTCATCGCCATCGAAGCCGGTAATTCGCCCGTTCGTGACGGCGATCGAGACAGGGTTTTCGAACCCGATGCCATACGGCTCGTAGCGGCGGGTGACGACCGGCGGCAACCACCGGGTGACCAGCGTCCCGCTCATGGAGTCGCAGGGAATCGGGCGAAACGGACCGAGTGGAAACAGCCGGAGCGAAAACCCGCGCTTGGCTTCCTTTTCGGGTTCGCGCGGGTTCGAACGGCCCGAGACATCGGTTCCCAGAGGACAGGTGACGCGCCATCGACGCGCCGCGTCGAGTTCGGCCTGGAGTTTGGCCAAAACCCGGAGACTGAGTTCGTAGGGCACGCGGCAGACCGGCGCGCCCAAGATCTCAGCATCGAGTGCGTAGCACATTGCGACGGAGCGGATCTCCCGCAGGTCGCCGAAGCGCATCTGGTCGCCCAGCCGGCTGAAGAAGATCGTGTGATCAACCTCTTCCATGGCATCGTAGATGGCGCGCGGGAACGCGTCGGGACTTACGACAAGGGGACTTAAGACCGAGCGGGTGTTCGCACCGAGGCGCTCTGCTTCGGCGATGACGCAATTCGGCGAGGCCTCGTCGTAATAGCCAGCCTCAGGCGTCTCGCGCACGAAAAGCACGCTCTCACCAGGCTTTACACCGGCGCAATTGCACAGCAGATTGCGCGCACCGGCGCGCATGTTGTCCGTGGCGGCGGGCATGAACGACCTCCTCGCGGCGGCATCTTAGCAAACCGGCGCACCGCATTGCGCCGGAATAGGGATTTGACGGAGTCGGGACCCGACGGAAAGGGCAGGACGGATGACGGACGAACAGATTTGCTGGATCGAGACGATCGCGGACGCAGACGCAGACGAAGCGCTCAGGGCAGCCTACGACGCCGTTCGTCGGGAAGACGGCGGCGTGCACAACCTCTACCAGGCGTATAGCTTCTGGCCCGCTGCGATGGTTTCAGCGGATGCTTTTTACAAGATCCATCTACACGGCCCAAAACCCAGGCTCGAGCGCTGGTTTCTCGAACTCATCGCAACCCAGGTCGCCTGGCTCTCAGAGTGCGCTTACGCGCGGGCTCATCACCAAGCGGATTTTGAGCGCCTGCTCGACGACCCCGAACGCGCGTCGGCGATCATCGACGCCATGGAACGGGAGGTCTACAGCGATGCGCTGGGCCCGAAGCACGCAGCGATTCTGCGCTATACCGCCAAGCTCACGGCGATGCCCCAGGCGATGCGACAGATCGACGTGAACCTGGTGCGCAAAACGGGGGCGTCGGATGCCGAGATTTTGGAAGCCAACCAGGTCTGCGCCGCCTTCGCCTACTGGGTGCGGGTGATCAACGGCCTCGGGATCAGACTGGGCAGGGAGAGCGTCGGCATTTAGTGACCAGTTCTGGACAAGCGCAGCCGCGGCCTTTAGGGTCCCGCTTCCGCCTCAACCGACGCTTGAGAGTTGCACCATGAAGACCGCTTCGACTGTAGACCTGATCATCATCGGCGCCGGCGCTGCCGGGCTATCGGCAGCCCGGACGGCGCGCACCCAGGGTCTGAGCGTTGCGGTCATCGAGGCCTCGCATCGGATCGGCGGGCGAGCCTTCACGGACACCGAGACGCTCGGCGTTCCGTTCGACCTGGGTTGCCACTGGATGCATTCGGGCAGCATCAATCCGTTCGTCGCGATCGCGGAGAGCTACGGCTTCGCCTATACCAAGGAGGGGTTCGAATATCCTGCCGACGTCGGCAAGGATTATTTTCTGGGCGACCACTGGGCGGACGAGGCGGAACAGGCGGAAATCCGGGACTTCGCGGTCCGCTATTTCGAGGCCATCGAAGACGCCGCGGAGCGGGGCGAAGACGTCTCGGTTGCCGACGTTACCGAGCGTGATAGCCGCTGGACCGCGCCGAGCGATTACATGATGTCGCTATGGACCTCCCACGGCCCGGACGAAATCTCGGTCATCGACATCGAAGCGGAGGACGATACGGACGAAAACTGGCCCGTCACAAATGGCTATGGGGCGCTCGTCGCCCGCTACGGCAAAGACGTCCCGGTCGAATTAAATACCAAGGCCGAGCGGATCGACTGGGGTGGCAAAGGCGTCGCGGTCACGACGCCCAAAGGAACGATCAACGGCCGGGCGGCGATCGTTACGGGTTCAAGTTCGGTGTTGGCGGCAGACGACATGCTGTTCGAGCCGCGCCTGCCCGACTGGAAACTCGAAGCCATCCACGGCCTGCCGCTGGGCCTGGCCAACCGGGTCGCGCTGCTGCTCGACGCGCCGGTCGGCACGGGCGCAGACATCGAGGAGGGCTTCGCCGTCATCGCGGAGGACGAGACACCCGTCATGTTTACCCGCGAAGGCGAGTACCTCCTGGTCTGCCGTTACGGCGGCCGGCACGCCTGGTGGATCGAGAAGGCGGGCCCAGATGCGATGGTCGATTTCGCCATGGCCGGGCTCAAGCGGGCATTCGGCTCGGATCTTGAGAGACGGCTGGTCAACAGCACGGTGACGGCGTGGGGCGGCGACCCGTTGATTCGGGGCGCCTACTCGATCGCGAAACCCGGCTGCGCCCACCTGCGGGCGGATTACGCCAGGCCGATCGACGACCGCCTGTTCTTTGCGGGCGAGGCTGCGTCGCCCGATTATTTCGCGACCTGCCACGGTGCCTATCTCTCGGGTATTGCAACCGCCGAGGCGGTCGCCGCAACGCTCACCCCGGTCGCAGCGCAGTAGGCGCAAGCCGGCGGGTTACACGGCGGCAGGAAAATTCGGCGGCAGAGCAGTCTTGAGCGCGCGGATATGCTCGGGATCGGTGCCGCAGCATCCACCGATGATTTGCACGCCGGATGCCGCCCACAGTTTGGCTTGCGCCGCGTATTCGTCGGGCGAGGCGGCCTCGTCGAACACCCAGTTGGGGTAGTGCAGGTGACCGGTCTCGGCATAGGCGAGCAGCGGTCCCGACCAGTGTGCGCGCACCACCTCGAGAGCCAAGGTGGTGGCTCGCGTGTAGCTGTGCATGACGCCCGCGGCCTCGCCGCCCATTCCCGTAATCGTCGCAACGAGGTCGTTGAACGGCTCGCGGGAATGGACGAAGAATCCATCCCGCCATTCGACGACAGATAGGCCGTCTTCGGAGAGTTCGGCGGAAAATCCGTGCCAGACCGGCAGGCCGGTGGCGAGGGCCGCCTCGGTGACGATGGTGGCATTGGGAATATCGAGCATCATCTCCGTGAGGATCAGGTCGACGCCGGCCTCCGCGACCACCTCGCCCTGGCGGCGAAAGCCCGCAGCGGCTTCGGGGCCTGTCGGGGTTACGTTCCCGCTATTGCTCGGGCGTTTGGAGGAGATCGACCCAACGACCCAAACCGGTCGATCGGCTGCGACGAGATCGCGTGTCTCGACGGCAAGCTCGACCGACCGCCGGTTGAGCGTGTCGGCCTCCTCCGCGCTCATGCCCGCGGCTCGTAACACTTCGTGACCGGCGCCGTAGGTGTTCGCCGTGATCACATCGGCGCCGGCACAAATGTAATCGGCATGCATATCGCGCACGATGCCGGGGTGATCGAGAGTTGCGCGACTCGCCCAGGACAGCTCGTCGAGGACGGCGCCGCGGCTCTGGAGTTCGGTGCTAATGGCGCCGTCGAGAATAACGACCTTGCCCTCGGTCAGACGCGCCGTCAGTTCATTCATAATCGAGCACCGCCATTTACGACTACGCGGCGGGACGCAGCGTTTCCCTGAGCTCGCGAATATGGTCGGGATTGGTGCCGCAACAGCCGCCGATGATCTGGGTGCCGTGCTCGACCCAGCCGTGGGCGATGGCGGCATAATCTTCGGGCGAGATGACGTCCTCGAACACCCAGTCGGGACCGTGCAGATGCCCGGTTTCGGCGTAGGCGAGCGTTGGGCCGGACCAGTGGGCACGCACGATATCGAGCGCAGGTCCTGTGACGGGACAATAGCTGTGCATGATACCCGCCGCCTCGCCACCCATCCGGGCGATCGTGGCGACGAGTTCGTCGAAGGGCTCAATCGGGTCGACGAAGGAGGTCTCGCGCCACTCGCGGACGGTCTTGCCGTCTTCCGCGAACTCGGCGGATAAGCCGTGCCAGACCGGTAGACCCGTCGCGAGCGCCGCTTCGGTGACGATGACCGCGTTGGGAATGTCGACCATCATCTCGGTGATGATCAGGTCGACGCCAGCCCCCGCGACCACCTCGCCCTGGCGGCGAAAGCCCGCAGCGGCCTCTGGACCCTTGGGCGTCACGTGCTCGCCGTCCATCGGCGGCATGGAGGAGAGCGAGCCCGCGATCCAGACCGGCCGATCGACGCCCGCCAGATCACGGCCCTCGACGGCGAGCTCGACGGAACGTCGATTGAGCGCGTCGGTTTCATCCGCGCTCAAGCCTGCCGCCGCCATCACAGTGGAGCCCGCGCCGTAGGTGTTCGCCGTAATCACGTCGGCACCGGCCCGGATGTAATCGGCGTGCATCTCGCGCACGATTTCGGGATGCTCCAGCGTCGCGCGGCTGGCCCAGGATGTTCTGTCGAGGGCCACGCCGCGGCGCTGGATCTCGGAGCTGATCGCACCGTCCAAAATGATGATCTCACCCTGTGCGAGACGGGCCGAGAGCTCGGTCATGGCGATCTCCGCTACGCCGCCCGGGGCAGGTTCGTCGGCAGCGTGCCTTTGAGTGCTTTGATGTGGTCGGGCAGCGTACCGCAACAGCCGCCCACGACCTGGACGCCCATCTCAATCCAGGTGAGCGCCATCGCGGCATAGTCGTCCGGCTTGGTGGTGTCGACGTATTTCCATTTCGGGTTTTCGAACTTGCCGGTTTCCGAATAGGCGCTCATGGGCCCGGACCAGTGCTCGCGCAGGATCCGGAGCGCCGGGCCGGTAACCGACGGCGGACTATGCATGATGCCGGCGATCTCGCCGCCCAGGGGCACGATGGCGGCGATTAGCTCGCCCAACGGGCCCGGTTCCATCTCGGTGAACTCCGCGCCGCGCCATTCCACGATGGTCTTGCCATCGGCGGCGAATTCGGCGGAAAAGCCGTGCCAGACCGGCAGGCCCGTCGCGAGCGCCGCCTCGGTCACGATGGTGGCGTTTTCAAGATCCATCATCATCTCGGTCATGATCACGTCGACACCCGCCTCGGCCAGCGCCTCGGCATGTTCGCGGTAGCTCACTTTCGCCGGCTCGCCACCCAGCGTGCGGCCCATGTATTCGGCCTCGTAGCCGGCAACCGCATCGTCCTGGGTGTGGCCGCCCAACTGGCACAGCGCCGGCATCTGCGAAATGGACCCGGCAATATAAACGGGCCGGTCGGCGACTGCGTCGCGTGCCTGCCTGGCGATCTCGACCGCGCGCCGGGTAATCGCCGCCGCTTCGTCGCGCAGACCGCAGACCTCCAGCACGTGGGGCGCGGTCGCGTAGGTATTCGCCATGATGATATCGGTGCCCTCCGCGAGATAGGAATCGTGCACCGCGCGCACGATCTCCGGGCGGGTTTTATTGGCTATGGCAGACCAGGCGGCGTCGTCCATACGCACACCGAGCCGTTCGATCTCGGTACTGATGGCGCCGTCGAGAATCAGAATGTCGCCGTTCGCAAGGCGTTTTGACAGCTCGTTCATGGGTATTCTTCCTCAGGCGTCCGCGTCGTGTGCCCGCCAAGCCGGCGAAATGCTACCGCGCACCCAATCCCATATTCAATTTGCCTTCAGGCACCGGCTCCTAGAGGTCGGAGCGCTTGATATTCGGATCGACGGTCTGGCCCTTGGCGGCCATGATCGCGGCGATCAGCCGGAGCACGACACAGACCGAGAGCCGCGAGGTCGTGCCGCCGATGTCGTAGAGCGGGCAATTCTCCGTGATGTCGATGACGCTTACTTTCTTCTTGTTTCCGATCATGCGGACGAGACGCATGATCTCGCGGGACTCGATGCCGCCGGGCTCGGTCATGGTGACGCCGGGTGCTGCGGACGCGTCCATGCAATTCATGTTGAAGCTCAAATAGTGCGCCTGCGTGCCGTTCCAGACCCGGTCGACCGCCTCCTGGAAGCAGGCGTCGATCCCCCGGTCGATCATGTCGAACATGGGATAGACCGCGATCTTCCGCTTCCGGGCGAGATCGAAATAATCCTTCGGATTCATGGAGTTCCGCACACCGACAATCGCGACGTTCCCCGGTTTTACGTTCGAGAGCTCGGTGATTCGGGCCATCGCGCAGGTCGAAAGTTCCTTCTCGCCGGCCCAGCTTTGCGCCATGTCGAGCTGCGCACCCAAATGGAGGACGCCCATTTTCTTCTTCTTGCCGATGTGATCGGACAGCGCGCGGGCCGCCTGTATCGAAATCGAGCGGTCGCCGCCGCAGATGATCGGGGTCACGCCGCCTTTCAGCAATTCGCGCACGCCGTCGTAAATCTCTTTTCGCGCCTTCTTCGGATTAACCTTGACGGGCGCGATGTCGCCGCAATCGATGGCGCAGCCCTCGAGATCGGCCTCGAATTCGAACCAGTAGGGAAAATATTCCTGTGAGGCGAGACGGAACTCCCGGGGCGCTTCCTCAGTCCCAGGCTTGCCGACGACGCCTTCGTCGAAAGAGACCCCGAGAAAAGCGTATTTCGCGCCCGACTTTCTGATTGCACTCGCCTTGAGCTCGGTGATCGGGCTGCGCAGGAAGCTCACCTGCGCGAGCCCCCGGTAGTTTTCTTCGCCCTCGCCGCCCAGCGGTGAAAACAGATGGGCGTAGGCTTTGGCAGGATTCATCGGTCAATCTCCCAATCGTATCGGTCGTGTTTCATCGAGCCCGGAGCGCAGCCTTGGGCTTTTTCGCCTGTTCGCGCTGCGTCTTGGCCAAGCTGCCGAGATAGTGGTAGGCGAGGCAGCAGGTGAGCTTCTTGCTCATCTCGCTGACGTCGTAAATCGGGCAGAGCTCGGAGAACTCCAGGATATCGGGGCCGTAGGTACCGATGATCCGGGCCATCTGGATCGCCTCGCGGGGCTTGATGCCGAAGCATTCCGGCAGGGTGGTGCCCGGAATGCACGAGCCGTCGAGCGAATCCGTATCCCATGAGCAATAGATCGCATCGGTGCCGTCGGAGGCGAGGTCCATGATCTCGCGGGTGCAGGTCAAGACGTCGCGCTCGACCGCCTCCATCATCGGGATCACCGTAATGCCGTTGTCCCGGAAGAAATCCCACCAGTCCTTCGGATTGAGCCCGTTGCGCGAACCCAGGTGAGCAATGTTTTTCGCATTGCAATTCGGCAGGTCCAGGGCGCGCGAGGGGCCGGAGCAGTTGGTGTTCGGGTTGCCGCCCCAGTCGGGCGCGGAATCGAGATGGCAGTCGATATGCAGGTAGCCCATCTTGCGCTTCTTGATGTGTTTCGACAGTGCCCGGGCGCCCGGAATCGGCACTGAGTGATCACCGCCACACAGAATCACCCGCGCCCCCGCCTTCAGGCATTCCGCCACATAGACCTCGATGTATTCGTGGGTCGCGTCATTGTTGCCGGGAATCACCGGGACGTCGCCGCAATCGACGAGATTGAAGGCCGTCAGGATGTCGACGTCGTACTCGAACATGTAGGGGAAGTACTGGGTCGAGGCCTCGCGCATGCCGCCCGGGCCCGACGAGGTGCCCGAGCGCACGATCTGGCCGTTATCCCAGGGTACGCCGAGGAAACAGACCTTGGCTCCCATGGCCCTGATCGCACGCGCCTTGGGCGGACAATAGGGCGCGCCGGCGAAGGTGACGATGCCGCCCGACTTGAAGGTCCCGTTGTGGTTCTTCGGCGAATAGATGTGATCGCGTTTGCCCCTCTGGGCGGCCGGGCCGTCATGCTGATGGGGCACGATCGACCAGGGTTGATTGGGTGCGGCCATGGGCTTACTCCCGTTCTTCAAGAGCCAGAAGGTGTCACTGCTCGGGCCGGCGTCTCGCGAACCGGGACGACCGGAACGGCTGACTCGCCGTAGTCGAGTTCGACGGAGACGAGCTGCATTTCTCGCCCCGTCACGACCTCGTGGGTGGCCGTGCCGCAATCGGGGCAGCGGAAATTGTAGAGCCCCGGTGGCGCTTTGACCTCATCGCAGGTCGGGCAGCGGACGGTGAGCGGCACTTCCTCGAGCTCGAGGACGGCGTTCTCGCAGATCGTGCCGCGGATCGCGGTGGTGTAGCAGGTGTAGAGCGAGCGCATGATGCCGGCAAGCACACCGAGCCGGACGTGGATGCGAGTGATACGGCACGCCCCCTTCTCGGCCGCCTGCTCGCTCACGAGATCGATCAGGCACTTGGCGAGTGTCAACTCATGCATGACGGGCCGCCTCCCCTTCCCCGGTCTCGCCCACGCCGACCGGTGCCGCGGGACGGGCGTTCAGGATCCATGCGATCCAGTCATCGAGGCCTTCGCCGGTGCGCGCCGAGAGCCGGATGATCTCGATATCGGGATTGATCCGCCGTGCGTACTCTTCGGCCCGGTCCACGTCGAAATCCACATGGGGAGCGAGATCGACCTTGTTCAGGATCATCAGGTCGGCGGCGGCAAACATGTCGGGATACTTGATCGGCTTGTCCTCGCCTTCGGCGAGAGAGAGGATCGCGACCTTGCAGGCCTCGCCGAGATCGAACGCGGCGGGGCAGACGAGATTGCCGACATTCTCGATAAACAGCACCGACCCGGGCTCGCAATCGAGTTCGTCGAAGGCGTGGCCGACCGTGTGGGCGTCGAGGTGGCAGCCCCGCCCGGTGTTGATCTGCACCGCCCGCGCGCCGGTCTCGCGGATACGCTCGGCGTCGTTCGCGGTTTCCTGATCGCCCTCGATGACGGCGACCGGTAAGTCGGGACCGAGCGCCCCGATGGTCCGGGTCAGCAGGGTGGTCTTGCCCGCGCCCGGGCTGGAAACGAAGTTGAGCGCCAGAATGCTGCACTCGGCGAACCGTGCCCGGTTGAGCGCCGCGTCGGCGTCGTTCTTCGACAGTATGCTCCGCTCGACCTCGACCAGTTCGCGCGCGCCCAGAGCGGGCGCGCCGTGGTCGTGATTGTGATGATGGTGCCCGTGATCGTGGTGGGCATCGTCGTGATGGTGATGAGCGTGATCGCCGGCGGTCTCCTGACCGTCAATCCGCACCTCTCCCTTGCCACATCCGCAAACGCCGCACATCGTCTTCTAGCAACCGATCCGATTGTTGGTTGTCATCTCCCCGCAGCCGGCCCCGGGACATCCCCCGCCGACTGCGCACCCATCATACGATACTCGATCCGAAATGCCACCCCGGCCTAGAGCCAGACTGGTGCTAAGCCTGCAACCCAAGCTCGCTTTCGAGCAAGCTGAAGGCGGCCGCTGGATCGCGCGTCGCCAACAGGCCCGCGGCCGCGAGAATATAGCGCTTATCCAGCAGGACGGACGGCGCCGTGGGCGTCAGGAAGCCGTCTTCCCGGCGAGCAAGCGCCCGGCTCATGGTCTGCTCCGCCTCAGCAGCGTGGACCAGCATGCCGCCGGTGCCGATGACTCGGGGCACCTCGCGCAAGTCGAGGCCCTCCTGGACGAAACTGGTTCCCTGGTTGGGCACGTAGACCGTCGAGAGCCGGCCGCAATGGCGCCGCAGGGACTGGGCAATGCAGGCAACCGCGAGCAACCGGTCGATCGTCTCGTCGGGCTCGCCGGCCGGCAGAAATTCCGGCGCGGCATGGCGCCGGCGGGCCCCGTCGGCCACGGCACCGTCGGCCAGACCCAGCGTACGGGCCTCCTGATCGAGCCAGCCGGCGTCCGCATCGTAGACTCCGTTGGCGCTCCAACACATGCCGAGATCGCCCTGGACCGAACGGGTGACCGGCAGGGGCGGCAAACCCTCGGCAGTGATTCCCGGGGTCGCCGGGTGCAGGGTCACGGCCGAGTGCACGTCGGTCGTCGCGCCGCCGATATCGACGAGCAAGACATTGCCGATGCCCGAGCGGCTGTCGAGCCCGTCGGACAGCAGGCGGGCGGCGCCGAGCACGGCCTCGGGCGTCGGCATGACCACCGCGCGGCCGAACTCCTCGGTCTGGCTCAACCCCTTGCCTCGAATCACCCGCTCGATGAAGGCATCGTGAATTGCGGCGCGGGCGGGCTCGATGTCGATCTCGCGGATCTGGGGCAGGACGTTGCCTACGACCTCGACCGTATGGCCGCCCGCCTCGAAGCGCGCGGCGCACGCCTTTGCGACGTCACGGTTGCAGGCAACGATGACGTGAGCGGTAAAACGCGCCCCGGCCAGCGCTTTGGCGTTGTCCAGGACCTGCCGCCGCTGTCCGCCGTCGGTGCCTCCCGAGAACAGCACGATTTTGGGCGCAGTTGTCTCAAGCGTCTCGACGTCTACGGGACCCAGGAGACCGGTCAGCACCAGCTCGATCTTGCCGCCCGCGTTGAGCGCTGCCTGACGCGCCGCAGCAGCCGCGTAGTCGGAGATCAGGCCGACCGCGGCGACTCGCAGACCGCCGCCCGCGCTCGAGGCCGCGAGCTTCTCGACGATGTCATAAGGCTCGGAAAATGTCGTGACGGCCTGCTTCAGGGCCGTCGCATAGCCCGCCATGACGTCGGTATGGACCGTTGTCGGCGCCTGGGCCGTGGCCAACAGGCGGCCGGACTGCGCCTCGACTAGCGTCAATTTCGTGAAGGTGCTGCCGAAATCGGCGAGCGCGACGATCGAAAGCGTCACTGCGCGGGACGGCCCATCTAGCCTTTCATCGACGCGAGGAGCTGGTCGATCGAATTGGGCGTCTCGATCCCCAAATTCTGCAGATCTTGACGAACGTCGACCGGCACGTCCGACCCGTCGATGTCCTCGTTGAGCACGCCGCCCATGAAGATCGGCGCAGACACACGCGCCGCCTTCATCTCGTCGACCAGCTTGGTGCCGAACGAACGGGCCACGCCGTTGTGAGTAGTGATCACCACGGCATCCGCCTCGGTTTCAACCGCGACCTTGACGATATCCTCGGGATCGCAATTGATGCCGCAATCGATCACCCGGCTGCCTACGGCATCGAACGTGGAGGTGAGCAGGAACTTGGAGAATTCGTGCACGTCGGTTGAGGCAACTACAACCTTGCGTTCCTTAAATCTGTCGTCGGCAGGCTTCGCGGCGAGTTCGCGCAACACGGTGTCGCGCTTTTCCATGATTTGGCGGACGAGGTCGGTCTCCAGCACGGGCTTATGGCCGCGCATGTAGCTGTCGTCGCGCTCGCCGGCGGCAAAGAGCTGCTCGCACATCTCCGGGCCAAGGCGCTTCAAGACAACGAGAACCTGGCAGGGATCCGTCACGTCGACGCCCATCTCGCTCATGGCGCCGAGCGCGGTCTCGTAGAACGCCTTGCCGCCGACGACGAGCGCGTCGCGCATCGCCTCGATCTTGCCCCAATCCACATAGGGTTCAACCATCGGCAGGTATTCTTCGCATTTTCGATTGATCGTATGAACCTGGGCAATCTCCTCCCAGGTTGGAATGCGCGCGACCTCGGTTACCGGCACGGCGATGAAAGCCGAGCCCACCTTGTAACGCAAATCGGCCATCTTCGATAACATCATGTCGTTGACCACGCCGGCCATATTGGCGTCGAAATCCATCTCCTTGCCGATCGTGTCGCCCTGGATGAACATGATCGGCACGTGGTCTGGATTTACTGCATCCAGCGCAAGAGTCACGGCCGCCTTGATGGCCGGATTCTGGGTCAAACCGCCCCAAGATGAGGAATAGGCCGCACCGATCAACTCTTCAGCGACATAGCGCTCGAGCATGGCCCAGCCGATATAGCTCGAATAATCGTGGAACACGCCCGGATAGCCATCTTCAAGATAGGTCTCGAATATTGCGCCCTGGTCTTTCTTGGAGGCCAGCACGCCGCCGGCCTTGACGAAGGCGGTCACTTGGGACGTCTCGTCGTCCCAATAGGGCCATTTCCAGCAATACTGACTGACAACGCCGACGGTCGTTGAGCCGCATTGGAGCGCATCGAGCACATTGTCGAGCGAGCCGGGCCCGCCGATCATATTGTCGTTTGTCCCGCACTGGATCGGAACCGTGTGATTGAGCTCCCACCAATCCTTTTCCGTCCAAAGGCAGGGGCCGGTCTCCTGAGGCGCATCGGCACGCGTTTTCTTGGGCAGACCCATGCGCCGCTCCGCGAGCAGGTTGTAGCTGTCCGGCGGGCGTACGCCGCGCGACAGGGCGTCTTCGTAGATGATCTCGAGCCCGAGGCGAGTTTCGCCCCAGTTCGATAGGCCAATGTTGATGCGGGTGAGGGGAATACCTTTTCGCGATTATCACTTTGACATAAGAAGCACCGGTGGGCATCGTGTGACGGGATGGACACGAAACGCCGAGTCGGAGGCGCCACAATCAGTGGCGCCTGGATTGTGGGTTTTGGGCGGGAGCTTGTTACGCTTCCTCCTGACAAGACGATAGCCATGCTGGGCGACATCATAAGCCCACACTCATTCTATTCTGCGCTGACGGTGCTTGGGCTAGGGGGACTCGCTTATTTTGGGTGGCCTGCGGTGCACAGGGCATGGCAAATGCCTAGTAGACGTGAAGCGCGAAAGCAGGATAGGCGGGCGAGGGAGGAGGGGGAGCGGCTTGCCAGAGATCAACAAATTAACAAGCAGGTGGTCGACGACTTGGAAAACCTGCAAGGTCGTATAAACGCAGAGCTGAGTGGCAGAACGCGAATTAATCACATAGAAAACGGAGCGACTATAAGAATACCGACAAAAGAACTTAAGGCTATGGGGTTCAATTTACCATTGGTCAATGATGAGCGAGTTTACCCGCGACTCTATAATAGTGTAAGCAGGCTGCTCCCTCG
This sequence comes from Alphaproteobacteria bacterium, assembly GCA_965198325.1. Lineage (GTDB taxonomy): Bacteria > Pseudomonadota > Alphaproteobacteria > UBA828 > JAPUJA01 > CBDAPE01. The sequence goes on from CBDAPE010000015.1 coordinate 76,769, forward strand.
TGTCAGGTTGTATGGAGTCAAAAGGGTGCTTTCCGACATGGGGGAATCATGACTGGCAGCTATCCGCCCGCGATCGCACAGGCGCGCTTTGATGCCTTGCTTAACGCGATGGTGGTTAGAGGCTCGCCACCAGATCGCCGAAAATCCGCTCGGGTTGCTTCCGCCGGTTGTATCGGTACTCAAACTCCTTCACGTAAGTCTGAAGGTGCTTCTTCGACACGTGAACATGGGTCCCACGGATCGACAGCTTCAAGCGCGCCCAAAAGCCCTCAAGGCCGTTGACGTGGCAATCTCCGTCTACATATTCCCCGGCTCCGTGGTTGACCGTCTCATGCTCGAAACCGGCCTTGTACAGACCGTTGTAGGACGCCAGCTCGTCGCTGTTGACCGTGCTGCCCTTCTCGACGTTCTCTTTGATGATCGGATGCAGCGTCTTTTTGCGAACGTCCGGAACAACCTTCGTCATCACATCGCCGTCGCGTTCCAACATCCCGAACACGACCGTCTTGCCGGGAGCCCCGCGTCCGCGCTTCCCGCCCGGCCGCTTCCCGCCAACGTAGGTCTCATCGACCTCGACGATCCCGCCCAGCGGCGTCTCGCCGTCCGTATCGGCCATGTACTTGCGGATTTCATGCGCCATGCGCCACGCCGTCTTGTAGGGAATATCCAACTGGCGCTCCAATTCCTTCGCAGCCACACCATGACGCGAAGTCGAAAAGAGAAGCATTGCGTAGAACCATTTATGCAGAGGCAGGTGAGTCCGCTCCATCGGCGTGCCAACTGTCGGGTGCAGATGGTGCCCGCAGTGCTGGCATACATACCCTCGGTCTTTCGTCATGCGGTAGAATTTGCTGAACACGCCGCACTTCGGGCAATCCAGTTCTGTGCCGCCATAACGCTCGGTCATGATGCGCTTCAAGCACGCTTCGTCGTCTGGGAACTGCTGCTGAAACTCGTAAAAGCTGGTCATCTCGACCTCCTATGCCTTAAATATAGGAAGCCACGCCCCTTATGTCAAGGTGATAATCGCGTACCTTTTTCCCTGGCGATCTCGTGCGCTTCGCGATCCGAGCCGACTCCTATTTCCTCACAATAAAGGGAGCGGCCCATTTTGATCGTATTGCCCAACGCGATTCCCTCGGCAATGACCTCGCGCCCATCGGGCAGGTCGCTCGGGATCAAATCGCCAAGATTGGCAGCGTTCAGCGCCATGGGGGCCTCCTTGTCTTTTCTTCCCTCACAAGCCGCCGCCGGCCCGGAGATTTCAGTGCATCGGGCAGCTTATCATCAATCAGCAGTCAGGAATCATTCCAATAATTTGGAAAGGAGGCGAGCCCCACGTCGTCAGCGGCCTGTGTATTTCGGCGCGCGTTTTTCGAGAAACGAGCGCAAACCTTCCTCCTAATCCTCCGACCCCTGGGCGACAAGGTACTGATCGCGATCGAGCGCGCTTACGGCGTCGCCGAGAGCGAACGCCGCCGCGTTGACGCCCTGCTTGACCGTGCGCACCTGAACCGGCGGCATCGCGGCGATGCGACGGGCCATCTCCATGGCGCGCTCCAGGGCGGACCCATCCGGCGCCACGGCGTCGAAATAACCCCAATCGAGGCCCTGTTCGGCGCTTAGCCGTTTGGCCATAACGAACAGCCGTTTCGCCCGCGCTGGACCGACGAGAGCGACCGTGCGGGGCACGGACTGCCAGCCCATGTTCATGCCACGCTCGATTTCGGGCGCGAAGCTGACCGCGCTCTCGCCCGCCACCCGCAGGTCACAGGAGACCGAGATCGAGATTCCGCCGCCGACGCACCAGCCCTCGACCGCGATAATCGTCATGGGTTCGAGCTTTTCCCAGGGGCGACACAGCCGGGGGCCGGTCTGGAGAACGTTGCGCCGCTCTGCCAGATCGAGCGTCGCCAACCCGGTCGTCTCCGGATCCTTCAGATCGAAGCCCACGGTGAACACGCTCAGGGTGCCGGTGAGCACAATCGCCGAGGTTTCCGCATCGTCCTCGAACGAGCGCGCGGCTTCGGTCAACTCGCGCAATGCCCCGAACGACAAGGCGTTCTTGCCGTCCCCCCGATCGAAGCGCACGACCGCAACGCGCCCTTCCCGCTCGATCGACACATGTTTTAACGGCTCGCGTGCCATCATCCCGGCCTTTCTGTTTCGCGTGCCCTTGTCCGATAGCGCTTACGCTGCTCGGCCTTCTGAACTTTTCCGCTCGGCGTTCTCGGCAGGGTATCGCACCAGTCGATCGAGGTGGGGCATTTGTAGTGAGCAAGCCGCTCCCGGCAAAACTCGATCAGATCCCGATCGTTCGGGCCCGCGCCCTCGGCCCTAACGAGAATCGCCTTGCCCGTTTCGCCCCATTCCTCGTCGGGCACGCCAATCACCGCAACATCGTCAACGTCCGGATGCTGCATCAGGACGTTTTCCAATTCGGCAGGATAGACGTTCTCACCACCCGAGATGAACATGTCCTTGATACGGTCGCGGATGAACAGGAAACCGGCGACGAGGTAGCCCGCATCGCCGGTCTGGAGCCAACCGTCGCCAGTCAGCGTTTTGGCGGTTGCCTCCGGTTTCTTCCAGTATCCCTTCATGGTCTGGGCCGAGCGAACCCAGATCTCGCCGACCTCGCCGGCGGGGACATCCTCGCGGCTGTTCGGGTCGACGATGCGCAGCTCGACGTCGCCCCAGGCTGTGCCGGCCGATCCGAGCAGTGCGGCGCGGGGGCCGCCGGGATCCTGGTCTTCAGCCCGCAAGGTCGTTACGGCGCCCGTCGCCTCGGTCAGCCCGTAGATTTGGAGAAAATCGCATCCGAAATGCTCCACCGCGCTAACCCGCACGGTCTCCGAAATCGGCGATCCGCCATAAGGCACGGCTCGCATCGACGAAAAATCTGTTTCGTCCACGTCGGGGGTGGCCAGCAGCATCTGTATGACCGCCGGAACGAGAAATATGTTGGTTACCCGATACGCCTCAATCGCGCGCAGAATGTCGCGCGAGTCGACCTCCCGATGGAGCACGTTTGTCGCCCCGTTCGCGAGGCCGACCAAGGCCCAGGCGCTGCCCGCCGAGTGGAACAACGGCAGGGCCACGAGGCTCACGCTGTCGTCGTCGAACCGCCACTCGACGGTGCCGGCAGCGGCAAACGTCAAGACGTTCCGGCCGGTCAGTTGAACTCCCTTGGGAACGCCGGTCGTACCCGACGTGTAGAGCTGATAGACGCTGGCGTCGGCATCGGGCTCAATCGCCGGATCGTCGGCCGGGTAACGATCGCGCCAGGTTTTGTAAGACTCAAGGCCGTCCGCTGAGCCGTTGACGACGATCTTGCAGCCGGGATCGAAATCGATTTTGGCCAGATGATCCAGGAATTCTTCGCCGATGATGAGAAGCTTCGGCATCGCGTCGGTGAGGACGGCCTCGATCTCCGGCGGCGCGAGGCGCCAGTTCACGCCGACGGTCGTGGCGTTCAGCTTGCAGGCGCCGAAGAACAGCTCGAAATAGACCGGCGTGTTCTTATCGAGAATCGCGACACATTCTTCGCGGTCGATGCCGAGATCAAGCAGGGCCTGGGCGATCCGGTTCGACGCCGCATCGAGCGCCGCATACGACCAAATCCGGTCCTCGTGGATCAGGGCTGCCTTATCGGGCCGCTCGCGGCCATAAATCCGCACGATATCTGCGAGCGAAGCAAACCGATCCGCGTTGAGGGCGCGATAATCAGACGACGACATCGAACCCCGTGGCACGGCTCTATCGCTCAAGCAGATCCGGCGGCGCCCGCTCGGTAGTTGCCGCCCTTGATGGATTCCATCATCTCATCGATCGATTCGGGCGTCGCAATACCTAGTTCGGGCGTCGCAATACCTAGATTGTGTAAATCCTGGCGCACATCGACCGGCATTTCCGAACCTTCGACATCCTCGTTGAGCACACCGCCCATATAGATCGGCGCATCGATGTGGGCTGCGCGCATTTCGTCGACCAGCTTGGTGCCAAACGAGCGCGCGACCCCGTTGTGGGTGGTAATCACCACGGCATCGGCCTCGGTTTCGACTGCGACCTTCACCACATCCTCGGAATCGCAATTGACGCCGCAGTCGATCACCCGACTGCCCAAGGCATCGAACGTGGAGGTGAGCAGGAACTTGGAGAATTCGTGCACGTCGGTGGAGGCCACTAGAACCTTGCGCTTCTTGAGTGCTTCGTCCGGCGCCCGCTGGGCGGGCTCGCTCAGGACGGCGTCGCGCTTTTCCATGGTCTGGCGGACGAGATCGGTCTGGAGCACCGGCTTGTGACCGCGCATGTAGCTGTCGTCGCGCGCGCCGGCACCGAACATCGTCTCCATCATCTCGGGCCCAAGCCGCTTCATGACGACGAGCACCTGGCAGGGGTCTTTTATGTCGACGCCCATCGTGCTCATGATCTCGAGCGCGGTCTTGAAGAACGCCGTGCCGCCCGCGACGAGTTCATCGCGCATCGTCTCGATCTTGCCCCAGTCGACATAGGGCTCGAGCATCGGGACGTATTCGTCGCATTTCCGGGAAATCGTCTGAACCTGGGCGATCTCCTGCCATGTCGGAATGCGCTCGGTTCGGTCACGGGCACCGCAAGCGGAGCGGTGCCGAGCTTGTAGCGCATATCGGTCAACTTCGAGAAGGTCAGGTCGTTGACCAGAGCCGCCATGTTGGCGTCGTGATCGAGCGTGTAGCCGATGGTGTCGCCGGCGGTATAGGACATCGGGATACGCTCGGGGTTGACCTCGTAGAGCGCAAGGACGACCGCCGCCTTGATGATCGGATTCTGGGTCAGCGAGCCGAATGCCGCGCTGGCATAGGCCGCACCGATCAAGTCCTGGGTGACGTAACATTCGAGCATGGCCCAGCCGACGTAGCTCGCGTAATCGTGAAAGACGCCGGGGTAGCCGTCTTCGAGATAGGTATCGAGAACGACGCCCTGATCCCGCTTCGAGGCGAACAGGCCGGTCGCCTTGACGACGGAGGCGATCTGGGTGGTGTCGTCGTCCCAGTAGGGCCAGCGCCAAGTGAACTGGCTGAGCGCCCCGATCGTCGTGATGCCGACGCGCAGAGAGTCGATGGCGTTGTCGAGCGAGCCGGGCCCGCCGATCATATTGTCCGCCGTTTCGGGATAGATCGGCACCGTATTGGCCAGTTCCCACCAATCCTGATCGGTCCACAGGCTAGGCCCCGTCTCCTGCGGCGCCTCGGCGCGTTTGTCCTTAGGCAGGCCCATGCGCCGCTCAGCAATGAGTTGAATCCGGTCCGGCGGGCGCACGCCTCGCGCGAGCGCGTCCTCGTAAATGTTCACCATCCCCTCCCGGATTTCCTCCCAGGTGTTCAGCCCGATGCTGAAACTGCCGCAGGGAATGCCCTTCTCGCGGGCAATCTCGCGTCATTCCCGCTCGGAACCGACGCCCTTCTCCTTGCAGTAGAGCGTCTGCCCGACCTCGACGGCGTCGCCGAGAGCGCGGCCTTCGGCGGCGACCTCGCGCCCGTCGGGCATATCACCCGGAATCAACTCAGCCAGATTGACAGCGTTGACACTCATCAATAGAGCCCCCTGAGGTTTAACTCACAACTCCAATTGTCCAGCTTATCAGTCGATCTAACCCATCATCGTCCAGCCACCGTCAACGAGCAAGTTCTGGCCGGTCATGTAGCCGGACCCATCGGACGCCAGATAGAGCACCGTCTCGGCAATCTCGGTCGGCACGCCGAGACGCCGAATCGACAGCGAATTGAAGGCCGCCACCATATCGTCGCCCTCCATGTCGATGCCCCAATCGTCTGCCCAGTTTGCCTCGATCATTCCGGGTGAGATCGAATTGACACGAATGCCGTAGGGGGCCAAATCGCGCGCGACGGTCATGGTCAAGGTCCGGACCGCACCTTTCGCCGTACAGTACTGGATCGGGACGCAATTCGAGTTGTTTTCGGGATCGGCGCCGTTGCCGTAGGAGCCCGAGAAGTTGACGATAGCGCCGCCGCCGCGCTCACGCATGGACGGCGCTACCGCCTGGCACATCAGCATGGTGCCCTTGACATAGATTTCGAACAGCTTGTCCCAAACGTCGGGATCGATGGCGTCGAGACGCCCGATATCCGCAGGATCGATGCGGCCGGCCGAATTGACGAGCACGTCGATGCCGCCGTAGCGTTCGACCGTATCGGCGATGAAGGCGTCGATGGACGCCCGATCAGTGACATCGAGGGTTGCCAGATGCCCGCTTCCACCGGCGGCCTCGATTTCGGCCAGCGCCTTTTCCGCCTCGTCCCGGTTATTTCGGACACCGAGCGCGACCGCAGCGCCTTCGAGCCCGAGCCTGCGGGCGGTCTCGCTGCCGGGCCCTCCATTGGCGCCGGTGACGACCGCAACCCGGCCGTCAAAGCGTTTTCCGTCGTTCCAGCGCTGTGACACGATCACCTACCGTTCGTTTGGCCGGAACCGGCTGATCCCGATGGGTGGGTCGCAATGCGTAAACCGCGCCACTGTTCCCCGCTGCAGTCCCTGACGAGCTGCGGCGGGGAACGGTGACGGGCTAACGACAGCCGGCGTCGGTCGGCCTGCTACTGTGCCGATTTAACCGCGTTCCAGGTGTCGACAAACTTGTCGTTGCGGGGCGGCAATTGCCAAAATTCCAGCCCTTGGGTGTAGGTGCTGTCATCGAGATGGTGAAAATCCCGCTGCTCCTGCGAGAGGCAGTCCGCGACGGCGACTGGATTGGCCGGTGAATAGCCCACCTCATTGACCATGCCGCATTGACCCTCCACGGCGGTCTCGAAGTTGATCCAGGCATAGGCGCAGTCGAGGTTCGGCGCGTCTTTGACGATGCCCCAGACATCCTGCCAGCCGTCGGCCTTCTCGGTGGGAATCACCTCTGCGACGGGGATACCCTGTTCTAGGAGCAATCCGACCTGATAGCCGCCCCAGGTCTCGGAAACCCAGACCTCGCCTTTGGCGTAGAGATCGACCAGCTCCCCTGCCGACGACCAGTAGTCGCGCACCAGAGGCTTCTGCTCGACGTATTTCTGTTTGACCTGTTTGAGCTCCTCGTCGGTCAGGTTGTAGACATCCTTATCCCGCCCATACAGGATGCGGGCGGCCAGGTAGAGGCTCATGGAGACGTCCTGGATCGCAATCTTGCCTTCATATTTCGGATCCCACAGCACGGTCGCCGAGGTCGGCGGCTCGTCGAACTTGTCGGTCCGGTACATCAACGGGATTGAGCCCCACGCCATCGGGACGGTGTAGATGTTGCCGCCCTGCTGAACTCCCGGATGGTTGCGCGAGGTCTCCAGGATATTCCCGAAATTATCGAGGCGAGCGGGATCCAGCGGTTCGAGCATGTCCATGCCGATAATCATCTGGGCGTAGCTAAATTCCGGTGAGATCACGTCGTAGCTACGATCGCCCGCCGCCATCTTGGCAACGATCTCGTCGTTGGAACCGACATAGGTCCGGCTCAACTTGCAGCCTGTCTGCTCCTCGAAGACGGTGACCCAGCTATCATTCGCATAGCCTTCCCAGGTCAGCGCGTGGACTTCCCCGCCTGCTTGGCTCGGTGAAACCGTCGCCGCGGTGAAGCCCAGAACAGCCGCAACGCCGACCGCCGCGGTTGCCGTTAACGATCTGAAATTAAAAGACATTCTTTGTTCTCTCCCATAAGTGATTCCTCCGCCCCGTCTAGCCGCCGGGGCGCCGATTCGTTGTCCGGCACGGTGACGTCCTGTGCCTTGGGCGACAATATTGCGATCAATCGCAAATTTGACAGACCGAATTATCACAAAGGGTCATGCGCAAGAATTGTCGAGATCGGCGGGCCGGTCGACATCGAGCAACACCGCCGCACTGTCCGCCGGCACGAGACGCAGGCTATCGGCATGACGGGCGATGACTTCGCGGGCCCCGACGTCGCCCACAAGCGAGGCCAGCTCCGCAAAGAAGCGCGCGGCGAACAGGACCGGATGGCCCGGCTGGCCATCGAACACCGGCTGGCAGATCGCTGCGCCCGCTTCGGGAGCGAATGCATCGAGCAGGGTCGAGACATGACCGGCCCGCACCTTCGGCATGTCGCCGAGAGCGACGACCACGCCGTCCACGCCCGACGGCAGGGCGGCGATGCCGCAGGCGAGACTGGCACCGATCCCGTCTTCCGGGGCGGGATTGCATGCGAAGATCAGGGGCAGCCCGGACAGCGCCGCCTCGACGATCTCCGCCTCGTGGCCCAGCACGGCGACGACGGGGCCGAGCCCCGCGTCACATAACGCAGTGGCGGCGAAGCGAACCAGAGGCACGCCTTGGTAAGTCATCAAGAGCTTATTGCCCTCGGGCATACGCCGGGACAGTCCGGCCCCGAGCAACAGTCCGGCGATGCCGCGAGAGGCGGGCCCGGGCGTCACCGACCCGGCGTCAGGCGGCGGGTGCGCGTTATCTCGGCCAGAATCGAGATGGCGATCTCGGCAGGCGACAACGCGCCGATGTCGAGCCCTATGGGTCCGTGAATGCGCGCAAGCTCGGTCGGCGCCAGCCCTTCCCCTTCAAGCCGGTCGAGGCGCGCTGCGTGGTTTTTGCGGCTGCCCAGCGCACCGATATAGAACGCGGGCCCGGCCAGGGCGAGCTTGAGCGCCACGTCATCGAACTTCGGATCGTGGGCGAGTGTTACGACCGCCGTGCGGTTGTCGGGCTTGAGCGTCTCGAAAGCCTCCGCGGGCCAGTCGACCATCAGCGCGGTGTCCGGAAATCGTTCGGCTGTGGCGAAGGCCCTGCGCGGATCGACGATGCTCACCCCGTAACCAGCGGTTCGGGCCATCGGAGCCAGGAATTGCGCGATGTGGGTCGCGCCCACGATAATCAGCCGGGCCGGCGGATTGTGGGGCCGGACGAACTGGCGGGTGTCGGCGACGACCCGGGCCTTGTCAGCGGCAATCGCGTCGCGCGCGGCCTCGACCGTCTCGGTAGAAAGAACCGCGCCGGTCACGCTGCCATTCTCCTCGACGAGGCTTTCCGCGCCACTTTCAAGATTGGTGACGCGGGCGACGGGCCGGGGTACGCGATAAGCGTCGAGCAGGCGCGAGAGGATCGCTTCGCTGAGCGTAGGGCCGCCCGCCCGTTCGATATAAATCTCGACACGCCCGCCGCACGCCAGGCCGAGCGCCCAGGCTTCCGTGTCGGTGACGCCGAACTCGATCGACTGGGGGGTGCCGCTCTCGACAACGTCCTTGGCAAGCGTGACGACCGCGCCCTCGACGCAGCCGCCCGAAACGGAGCCCAGAAAGCGCCCGTCTCCCGCGACGGCGAGTTGGCTGCCGACGGGACGCGGGCTCGACCCCCAGGTCTCGGTGACGGTGGCGATGGCGCAGCCCTCGCCTCCGGCCAGCCAGCCGGCCGCCTGTTCGAGAACGTCTTCTTCGTTGGCGGTGAGCCGGTTTTCGTTCGGCCCGACCATGGTCAGCTTCCTCGGGCCGCCTCGACGGCGCGTTTCGCCATCACGGTAACCAGATGTGCCCGATACTCGGCGCTTGCATGGATATCCTCGTTGAAATCCTCGCGCTCGACAGCGATATCCGCCACGGCCCCAGGGTCAAAATCGGCCGACAGCGCCGCTTCCATCTCGGGAACCCGAAAGACGCAGGCGGCGGCGCCGGTGACCGCGACGCGAATCGCCCCGCCCGTTTCGGCTACCATGACGCCGACGAGCGCAAAACGGGAACCGGGATGCGGCATCTTGGCGTAGGCCGCACGCACCGGCTTGGGAAAACGAACCGCGGTCAGAATCTCGTCGTCCTCGAGCGCAGTTTCGAAGATGTCGACGAAAAAGTCGTCGGCAGCGATCTCGCGGGTGTCGGTCACCACGGTCGCATTCAGGCCGAACACCGCGGCCGGATAATCGGCTGCCGGGTCGTTGTTCGCCAAAGACCCACCGATCGTGCCTCGATTTCGCACCGCGGGGTCGCCGATCAAGCCCGCCAGGGCCGCAAGCGACGGAATAGCATCCTGCGCGGCCACGTCGTCATGGCGCGTGAGCGCCCCGATGGTCAGGACCTCGCCGTCTTCCTGGATGCCCCCAAGCTCCGCGACGCCGGCCAGATCGATGAGGTCGGACGGGCCCGCGAGCCGCAGCTTCATAGAGGGCAGAATGGTCTGCCCGCCGGCCAGGTAGCGCCCATCGTCGGCTTCACCCATGATGGCGCGGGCCGCCGAAACGCTGTCCGGCCGGTGATAGACGAATGGGTACATCAGGTCTCTCTCCTATGTCTTGGCGCGAGCATCATGGATCGTGCGCCAGATGGCATGCGGCGTAAAGGGCATATCCACGTGGGTCACGCCAAGCGGCGACAGGGCATCGACCACGGCGTTGCCGATGGTTGCCGGCGCGCCGATCGTACCGCACTCGCCGATCGCCTTGGCGCCCAGCGGATTATTCGGGCTCGGCGTCTCCTGGAAATCGTGGAGGATACTCGGCAAATCGTCGGCACGGGGCATGCAGTAGTCCATGAACGAGCCGCTGAGAAGCTGTCCGGACGCAGCGTCGTAGACGACCTGTTCGAAGAGCGCCTGCCCGGCCCCCCCCTGGGCGATGCCGCCGTGGGCCTGACCCTCGACGATCATGGGGTTGATCACGATGCCGATATCGTCGACGCAAACGTAATCCCGGATCCGGACCTCGCCAGTCTCGGGGTCGACCAGAGCGACGCAGAGATGCACGCCCGAGGGGTAATTGAAGTCGGGCGGATCGTAGAACGTGGTTTCCTCGAGTCCCGGTTCCATTCCCTCGGGCAGATCGCCGGCGTGATAAGCCGCCCAGGCCAGGTCGGCGAAGGCAATGTTCCGGTTCGAGCCCTTGGCCTGAAAGACGCCGTCGGCGAATTCGATGTCACCGGCCTCGGTGCCGAGCAGGTGGGCGGCGAGAGTACCACCCTTTGCGAGCACCTTATCGCAGCTGAGCTGGATGGCCGGGCCGACGATCGTCAGCGAGCGCGATGCGTAGGTCCCGAGCCCGAAGGGTACCCGGTCCGTATCGCCTTCGACGACCTCGATGTCGTCCAGCGGAATGCCGAGCTTGTCGGCGGCAATCTGGCTATAGGTCGTGCCGTGCCCCTGGCCGTGGGAGTGAGTGCCGCAAAACAGCGTCGCCTTGCCACTCGGATGGACGCGAAGTGATGCGGAATCCCAGAAGCCTATGCGCCCGCCCATCTCGACGCTCAACTTGCTCGGGCCAAAGCCGCCGATGTCGAAGAAGCAGCCGACCCCGATGCCCATCAACTCGCCATTTGCCCGGCGCCGAACCTGCTCGGCGCGCAGCTCGTCGTAGCCCGCCAGTGCCTTGATCTTGCCAACCAGCCCGACAAGATCACCGGAATCGTAAGTCGCGTCGGTCTGGGTCGCATAGGGAAAAGCTTCGGCCGGAATCAAGTTGCGTTCGCGCAACGCCATGGGCTCGAGACCCAGCTCCCGGGCCGCATTTTCCATCAGCCGCTCGATGACGTAGATCGCCTCGGGCCGCCCGGCCCCCCGATAGGCGTCGACCGGCGTCGTGTTCGTGTAGGCGACCCGCACCCGGCAATGGATCGCGAGAATCCGGTAGAAGCCCGAAAGCACGACTGCGTAATACTGGGTCGGAATGCAGACCGCGAACGCCGAGAGATAGGCGCCGACGTTACCGATCGTATCGACCTCCAACGCGAGGCAGTGGCCCTCCGCGTCGAGCGCTAGGCGACAACGGGTGCGGTGGCCACGAGCATGGGTATCGACCATCAGGGCTTCCGAGCGAGTCGCAGTCCAGCGTACGGGACGGCCCAATCGGCGCGACGCCCAGAGCACGAGCGGCTCTTCGGGGTAATGGTAAATCTTCACGCCGAAGCCGCCGCCGACCGAGGGAGCGACGACCCGGACCTTGTGTTCAGGCAGCTTGAGCGACGACTCGAGGAGAAGGCGAATCAGATGGGGATTCTGGCTCGACGTGTAGAGCGTGTAGTCGTCTGTGCCCGGATCGTATCGGCCGATGCAGGCACGGGGCTCGATCGGCGAGCCCGCAATTCTATTCTGGACGAGATCAAGCTCGGTGATATGCGCCGCGTTCGTGAATGCTTGGGCAACTGCGTCCGCATCGCCGATCTCCCAGTCGCAGACCTGGTTCGTGCCAAAGCGCTCGTGGACGAGGGGAGCGCCGGGCTCAAGCGCCGCGCTCGCGTCGGCCACCGCGTCGAGCCGCTCGAAGTCGATGTCGAGGGCCTCGACGCCAAGTTGGGCAGTATCGGGATCTTCGGCCACGACCATCGCCACCGTATCGCCGACGTGGCAAACCTTGCCCTGGGCCAAAGGCAGGCGCTGCTGCTCGTTCATGGGTGAGCCGTCGCTCGAATTTACCTCTCACAGGAGACCCAGCGGGCCGAGGCCGTCCCTGGCCGCATCTTCGCCGGTGAGGATCAGGGGAGCATGCCAGGAAGGCGACGCGCAGCGCTCGTGTCGATGGCCTTGATGCGCGCATGAGCGTGAGGGCTGCGATAGAACGCGGCATAGATCTGATCGGGCATGACGATATCGTCGACTTAGCGTCCCCGACCCAGAAGCAGACGCTTGTCTTCGCGCCGCTCGACCGGCTGTCCGGTGAACAGCTCCGTCATCTCCCCGCCCCAGCCGGCAGACCGTTCAGGCGCCGTCGCCGGCGTTCAGGCTCTTGGCCGTCGCCTGCACGGCCTTGACGATGTTGTGATAGCCCGTGCAGCGGCAGATGTTGCCCTCGAGCCAGCGACGGATGGACTCTTCCGACGGATTGGGATCGCGGCGCAGGAGGTCGAGCGTGCTGAGCAGCATGCCCGGCGTGCAGAAGCCGCATTGCAGCCCGTGGTTTTCCTTGAACGCCTGCTGGACCGGGTGCAGCGTCTCGCCGTCGGCCAGACCCTCGACCGTGGTGATCGCGGCGCCTTCCGCCTGTGCCGCGAGCATGGTGCAGGATTTTACGGACTCGCCGTCGACATGAACGACACAGGCGCCACACTGACTGGTATCGCAACCCACATGGGTGCCTGTGAGCCCAAGATTGCGTCGCAGGAACTCGACGAGAAGGGTGCGCGGGTCGACCTCGCCATCCACGGACCTGCCGTTGACCGTCATGGTCACCTTGATCGTCATGTCTCCCCCCCAGTCGCGATCTCAACCTGCGTGCCGCCGAAGCGATCCACGAGATTGCCGAAGAACTGCCCGGCAAGCTTGCGCACGGTGCCCTTGACGACGCGCGATCCCAGCTGGGCCAGCTTACCGCCGATCTGGGCCTCCGCAACATAGCGCAAGGTCGTGCCGCTGTCCGTCTCTTCAAGCACGACCGTGGCAAATCCCTTCGCGAAGCCCGCGACGCCACCCTCGCCTTCGCCGCGGATGGTGTAGGAGGCGGGCTCATTCAAATCCTCGAGGGTCACCCGGCCGGCAAAGCGGGCGCTCACGGGCCCGATCTTCGATTTCACCGTGGCGGTGAACTCCGCCTCCGAGACCTTGTCGAGTTCTTCGCAGCCCGGGATACAGGCGCGCAGCACCGCCGCGTCGTTGAGCGCCTGCCAAACCGCCTCGCGCACGACGGGCAGTTCGTATTCACCGGTCAATTCCATGAGCCGATCCTACATAAACTGGGCCACCAACGGGCATAAAACCTAGACTTCGCCGCCCCGGGGTGCAAGGAGCCGCCGGGCCGCCCCGGAACCCGATCGGCCTCGTGGGGAAACGCATCAAGGAGCCTCCAGAAGGGCAAAATTGTATTCAAAACTGAAAGGATTGTATACGATCCGAAAAATCCGATATAGCGGGAATCCCCACAGCGGTGCCAGAACAAGAGCGAGACCGACCAGCACAATGAACAAACGACACGCTGAAATCGCCGGCGGCGGGTTCGCCGGAATCACACTCGGCGCGGCCCTTGCCCAACGGGGATGGACGGTCCGGATTCACGAACGCTCGCCCGAGTGCCGGGCCTTCGGAGCCGGCATCTGGTTCTGGGAGAATGGCCTACGTGTGCTGTCATCAATCGGCGCTTGCGACGAGGCGCTCGAGGGCGCAATCATGGCGCCGTCATGGCGGAGCCTGGACGCGCGCGGCAAGGTTATCGACCAGTTTTATTTCGGCAACCACGATGACGGAGGACGGGTTTACTGCATCGTCCGCCAGACCCTCTATCAGGCGGTCTACAACGCTGCCGCGCGTAGCGGTGTCGAGATCGTCACGGACTCGAATGCCGAAGGGGCGACGCCGGAAGGTGAGTTGCTGATCGAGGGTGGCAAACGCTTCAAGGCGGATCTCGTCATCGGTGCCGACGGCATCTATTCGAACGTGCGCGATTCGCTGAACCTGCTGAAGCGGCAGCGGGTTCATGGCGACGGCGCAATCCGGCTCGTGGTTCCCTTCGTCGCAGAGGATCTGGCCGATCCGGATTGGATGCGGATCGAGGAACGCTGGTCGACCGGCCCCAGGCGTGTTCTCTACACACCCTGCAGTCGCGACACCCTTTATCTTTGCCTGACCAGCGTCGCTTCGGACCGTGAGGCGCTGAGCATACCGGTCCCCAAAGAGGTCTGGGCACGCTCGGTTCCGGCCTTTGCCAAATTCATCGAGCGGATTCCCGGGGAGGCCCGTTGGGACCGCTTCGAAAGCGCCTATCTCCATCGCTGGTCGAAGGGCCGGGTCGCCATCCTCGGCGATGCCGCCCACGGCATGGTTCCGGGGTTGGGCCAAGGTTGCGGCACGGCGGTGTGCAATGCGATGGGCCTGGCGGTCACCCTCGACGAGGAGCCCGACGTCGCCCGCGCCCTTGCCATTTGGGAGGCACGCGAGCGCCCACTCACCGAGCATACCCAGTTCTGGTCGTGGACCACCTGGCCGCTCACCCGGGTCCCGCCGATGGTCGCGCGGGCCGTGTTCAACGCCCCGCTAATTCGGCCTTGGGTGGCTAAACAACGGGCGCGGCCCTCGCTGGCCGTTCCCTACGGCACCGCGTCAAATCCGCGCTGGCGACCGCCCGAGATGCGCAACGACGGCTCAGGAGCCGCGAGCAACGCGTAACCATCGGCGATTCGCCCGTGCCGCGAACCCGCCGCAGATCCAGGTCTGCAACCTCAGGCCGCCCGCGAACTCTTGGGCTTGGCCGCTTTTTCCGACTTCTTCCGTGTCATCCAGGCGGGCTTGTTCTTGGCTTTCTTGCGCACGAAATCCTGGGTCATGAGCTGGTCACCCGGCCAGAAGATCTGGGGCTTCTCCCAGGAATAGGCTTCGAGCTCGGGCAACGGGCTCCTGGTATCCACGACGACCCCGTCCTTCATGATGAGCTTGAGGCGCTTCTTGTCCTGGAGCACAGCGATATCGGCGAGCGGATCACCGTCGACGACCAGCAAATCGGCGAGCTTGCCGTCCTCGAGCGTGCCGATCTCGCTTTCCATGTTTAGGGTCATGGCGGCATCGCGTGTGCCTGCAATTAAGACCTCCATCGCGCTCATGCCCAGATAAGTCATCATCGATTCGAGCTCGCGGGCGTGCCATTCGCCGTAAGGCACCTGACCGTTGCCGGAATCCGTGCCGACGAACATGGTCAATCCCTCACGGTGGGCCTTGGTAAGGATTCGGCTCGCGGCGTCGAGCTCGCGCTTACAGGCCTCGATTACGGTCTTCTTCATGCCGATATCCGCACCCCAGTCGACCGCGTTCACGAGCAGCGAGAGCGTCGGGTTGATCGGGGTCCGGTTCCTCACCAGCACGGCGAGATCGTCGTCGGTCATATAGGAGCCGTGGATGATCCAGTCGAATCCCGCTTCGGAGGCAAGCCTGGAGGCCTGGCCCGAGCGCGCGTGGATCGTGCAGGTCTTGGACATCATATGGGCGATCTCCGCGATCGCCTTCAGATCACCAAGACCGATGGTGCCGGCGAGAAGCCCCGTGCTCGTCAGCGAATCACCGTCGCCTGCGACCTTGACGATGTCGACCCCGTCCTTGAGCTGCCGGCGCGCCTCGACGATCATTTCGTCACGCGTGTTGCAGAGCACCGCAAAAGACGAGGCCGGATGCTCCATGTGACTCGGGAAGGCCGAGCCGATCGCATTGTAGGTGGTAATGTAGCGCCCACTCGCGGTCATCCGCGGCCCCTGGATCATGCCGATGTTCACGGCATCCCGGAGCGCGACGTTGATGTTGAACAGGCCGCCCGGTGCACAGATCGCCGTTACGCCGGCGCGCAGCAACTTTTTCAGATTGTGAGCCGCCTTCAGCGTGCGGTATTCGCAGCTCGTATAGATATCGAGCTGTTCGAACGAACTGACGTCGCCATAGGACGGATGAACATGGGTGTCGATCAGGCCGGGCATGATGGTGCGCGCCGCGGCGTCAATCGTTTTGTAGGAACCGCCGGCTTCGGCCGCCGCCTTGACGGCCTGGGCCGGACCGATTTTCGAAATTCGGTTGCCGTCGACGAGGACGCTGTGATTCGACCGCGCCGGATTTCCGGTGCAGTCGAGGAGATTGCCGTTGTGGATGAGATATCGACTCATGTGCCGTTTCCCTTCGATGTGCCGGATAGCGAGCATTAGACTTCCGGCGTCCGTAGCCGATTAACCTGGTGGCGTCGGTCGCTGCCGCTGCAGGCTGTTAAGGAGGTTGGCGAGGGTATGCTCACGGTGGGCCGCGCAAAACCGCGCCGTCGCCCGCGCATCGCCGGCGCGAAACGCCTTGAATATATCCCAGTGTTCGCGTTGCGCCACTTCGAGCCGCCCTCCCGAGACCGCGTCGATTCGGACATAGCTTTCGACCTGATCGCCCAGGGTCTCCAGGAGCCGGCACAGGCGCGGACGGCGCGAGCAGGCCGTAATCCGGCTATGGAACGCATGATTGATCCTGGCGAAGGCATCAATGTTCTCGGGCGTGGGGTCGAGCATTCGATCCATCTCGTGCAGAATGGCCTCGATCTCCCCGACTTCATCGTCGCTGCGCTGTTTCGCGGCCAGTCCGCCAGCCTGCTTCTCGAGCAATCCCCGAATTTCGAAGATTTCAGTGATCTCGATTGGATCGAGCTCGACGACGAGATATCCCCGGCGAGGACGAAACGCGACCAAACCCTCTGCTTCCAGCCGCTTGAGCGCCTCTCGCACGGGCACTCGACTGATGCCGAGCGCGCGGGCGATATTTTCCTGCCGAAGCGGCTCACCCGCTTTCGCAGCGCCTGCGAAGATGCGCTGACGGAGATGGTCGTGGACGATGTCCGGCAGGTTCTCGAACCGGTAGGCGGCATCGGCGAGCACAGGGGACATCCGGCGACCTTTCTCGGATCGAGGGAAGCGCGTCGATCCTTTCGATTGTATTCAATTTACTCTTTTAATATCTTGCCCTGTGTACCGTCAAGCCGCCCGGCCGACATTGCCGGTCTCGACGGTCGTTCCGATCCAGGGAGTTTTGCAGATGACTGCCGAGACCGATCCCGCCGTGACCGTCGAGTTCGTCGACTCCATCGTCGACGCCTTCAATCGTCACGATGTCGACGCGATCGTGAATCACTTCGCCGCCGACGGCGAATGGTTTCTCGCCCGCGGCCCTGAGCCGCACGGCCGGTGCCTAAGGGGGCACGCCGAGATTCGCGCGCTGTTGACGTCTCGCTTCGAGCGAATTCCCGACATGCGTTGGGTCAATGGCCAAAGCTGGGTGTCAGGCAACACCGCCACATCGACCTGGACCGTCCGGGGCAAGGCGCTCGACGGCGATGCAATGGACTGGTGGGGGATCGACTTCTGGGAATTCTCAGACGGAAAGATCACCAAGAAGGATACGTACTGGAAGATGGTTCGGCTCGACGACCCGGACCAATAGCCGCGCGCCGACGGCCAGGCGCTGGCCAACGCCGTTCGAACGAATTTGCCGCGGCGTCGTTAGCACCGGTCCGTGACGGCCAAGTGCCGGCCGGGATTAGCCGGCCTCGGCGCAGGTCACGCAGCGCTCCACGACGGGATCGATCTCAAGCCGCGCGATCGGGATTTTCTTGCCGCAGTCGACGCAAAAGCCGAAATCACCCGCAGCCAAGCGCGCGAGCGCAGCATCGATACGCCGGAGCCGCCCCTGGCGCCGGACGCCGACGGCCTTGGCCATGGCCTGAACCTGAAGCGCGTCCATCCGCGACAGGCGACCGACCCGTGTCTGGTCGAGTTCAACCGGGCGGCGTTCGCCGGCCGCGGCGCCGTCCACGGTCAACAGGCTGTCGCGCTCGTCTTCGAGGCGTTGCCCGATCTGATCGGGATCTAAAACCGGGCGGTTCACGCCGTCGCTAGTCGAGCGCGACGATGTTCTCCGCCGCCTGCTTGCCGTCCCGGCCCGGCACCAGCTCGTACTCGACCTTTTGGCCCTCGCGCAGACCGGTCAGGCCGGCCCGCTCCACGGCGGAAATATGCACGAATGCATCCTTGCCGCCCTCGTCGGGTTGAATGAAACCGAATCCCTTGGTCGGGTTAAACCACTTCACGACCCCTGTCGCCATAACAAATCCTTCCGTTTCTACCACCGACGCCGATCTCCCCGAGCGGCATCGTTACTCACACTTCGCGATCTCGGGGGTTGTTTGGCAGTCACGACGAGCGACCAAAAAACACCTTAAAACCGGCAATAGCGATGGCACTGTGGGGGATTCCGCGAAAAAGCACAAGCGGCGCAACAACGGCAGGAAATGTGGCCCGCTGCACGGCGGCCCGTTCAGGCCGCCTCGGCCATTGCCTGAAACGCTGCGATGAACTCCTCGCTACTGCGGCGGGCCCCTGTCTGGAGGTATTCCATGGCGTCGAGGGCCGCTTCGTGGCGGGCTTCGCTCGACCCGCCGCAACAATCCTCGACGAGGCGCATGTAGTAATCGCGTTGATGGCCGTCGACAAAAGTGTAGTGCACGCAGACGTCCGTAAGCCCGCCGGCCAATATCAGGGTATCGGCCCCAAGCCCCTTGAGCAAAATTTCGAGATCCGTGCCGAAAAAGCAGGAATACCGGCGCTTACGAATGAAATAGTCGCCATCTTGGGGCAACAATTCATCGACGAGCTCGGTGCCGGTGTTGCCCTCGATGCAGTGAACATCTTCCACGCCGTCAAGCTCGCGGCCGAAATCCACGTGGTCGGGACGGTGGGCCTCCTGGAAGAAGACGATAGGCACGCCGGCGGTACGCGCCGCTTCGACGAGCGGAACCGTTCTCGCGACACGGTCCGCAAATCCGGGCATGTGGGGAATGCCGGCCTCCTCATCGGACATTCCCCCGCCCTTCTGCATATCAATGACGATGAGTGCCGCGCGACCCACGATCATGTCCACCATGGCTTCCCTCCCAATTCGCAGTTTCTGGACGGTCTCGACAGTATGCTAGCACCACTTTTTACGTCGGTCCAAGTTGATCGCGGTCGCCGCCACGACGCGCTAAGAAGCCTGTGAAGGTGCGTTTGGGTTTTTGAAGCGAACCGATCGAGATAATGAGTGTTGAGATTCATCGTAAAGCGGGATAGCCATCCGGGTGGCGCGCGGCCGGTCTCCACGACGGCGTCGCGGCCCGGCGAAGGGAGCGTATCAATGAGCAGACGAGACACTTTGGCCCGGGCAGATATCGCCGTGATCGGCGCGGGAATCATGGGTGCTAGCATTGCCTATCAGCTCAACCGGCAATCGGACCGCCGGATCGTCGTCATCGACGAGCGGGCGCCGGTGGGTGGAATGTCGGGGCGGACGTTCGGTCAGATTCGCCTGCACTACTCGAATACCCTGATGCTCGAACTCGCCCTGCGGGGCTACGACGTGCTCGCCAACTGGTCGCGCGAGGTCGGCTACGGCGATCCTGGCTACGTGCCCATGGGCTATCTGCTCCTGGTCGTCGAGGACCAGCTCGATGCCCTGAACCGGAACGTCGACCTCGCCCGACAACTTGGAATCGATACCCGCTTCGTCGGGCCCGACGAAATCAAGGCTATCGAACCCGCGCTCGTGACCGATACGCTCGCGGGCGGCGCCTATGACCCAGCGGGCGGCTATATCGACGTCACCCGGATGGTCTTGAGCTGGCTTTGCGCGGGCCAGGAGAACGGACTTACCTGCATGACCGGCTTGCGCGCGGAGGCAATCCAAACCGAAAACGGCCGGGTCAATGGCGTTTCGACCGCCCAAGGCCTGATCGAAGCGCCCGTCGTGGTTAACGCGACTGGGCCGTGGGGGCGCGAGCTTCTCGCGCCCCTCGGGATCGATCTGCCGTTGGAATCCCGCCGGCTCGACATGATGTACCTGAAGCAACCACCGAACGGGGCGCAGATCGGTACCTGCATCACGGACGGAAATTCGAATGTCGTCATCCGGCCGGACATGGGCCGCACCCTGCTCGCCGTCGCCTATCCGCCGGAAATGCCCCTCTTGGAAGACCCCAACGCGCCCGCCACGTCGAAAGACGACGAGGATCACCTCACCCGTATCGAAAAGGCCTTCGCGGAGCGCTTGCCTGATTTTCGGGATGCGGAGACGACCCGCGCGGTCAGCGGAGCCTACGACATAACGCCGGACTGGCACCCAATCATGGGCTGGGCACCCGGCGTCGAAGGGCTCTATCTGGTCGTCGGCTTTTCCGGTCACGGGCTCAAGCTCTCACCTGCGATCGGCGAAGTGACAGCAGCCATCGTGCTCGAAAACGAACCAGCCTTCGACGTTCGCCCGCTCCGCTTCGAGCGCTTCGCCGAGGGCGAACCCATGTATCTCGCCTACGGCCCCGGCGCGCGGGCGTAAGCTGCCTGCCCCGCCCCGCTCTCCGGCGTGACGGACCCGGCGAAGACGGCGCGGGCAACGCGCTGGATCGGCGATAATATTCGCTGTAACGACAAGCCCAGGAGACCGATCCGCCCTATCGCGGCGAGGGCCTCATCCACAGCGGCTCCATGGCGTGCGAAAACTTTCCCCGGGTACGGTGAGTACGTTGCATAGGTGGCATTTTTGTATACAATAACTGTATACGGATAATAACATTGAGCTGCCAAACCGTTACAAGGGTTTTCGTCTAATGCGCGAACCTTCGACACCGCCGGGACTCGTCGAACAGGTCTACCGGAGCCTGCTGGATACGATCTCCTCGGGCAGTCTTGCACCAGGCACGCGGCTCACACAGGAGTGGCTAGCCGAGCGGCTCGCCGTTTCCCGCCAGCCGGTCATCCAGGCACTGGCGCTACTCAAAAGCCAGGGCTTCGTCTGCGAGGTCGGCCGACGCGGCCTGATGGTCGCACCCCTCGACGCAGACGTCGTCCGTTCGGTTTACGCGGTGCGCGGTGCGCTCGACAAGCTCGCCGCCCGGGAAGCGGCGGCGGTCGCCGGGCGGGAACCCGCGGCAAGGGGAAAAGCGATCATCGTCCGCGGCCGGGCTGCGCTCGCCGCGGGTTCGGTGGCGGAACTCATCGCGGCAGATGTCGAATTCCACGGATTCATTTACGAGCTTTCGGGCAACCCGGTCATCGGCGATACCATGGAGCTGCTCTGGTACCGGCTGCGCTACGCCATGAGCGCCTATTTGCGCCATTCAGGCTGGGCCGACGAGACCTGGGACGAACATGCCGAAATCCTTCGAGCGATCCTCGATCACGACGCCGACCAGGCCGAGCGGCTGGCCGGCGCCCATGTCGAGACCGCGTCGAGGCTGCTTCAGGACGAACTGACCGTAGCGGAAACCACCGGTCGCACGGTGGCCGGGCTGATGCGCCCGGCGGCCGCGGCGGCCGCCGACTGACGGCACCAAGGGGGGACAAACCGAAGGACGGGATAATGGCAGACCAACAACCGGTCATCCGGGTTTTGCTTTCGAAGGTCGGACTCGACGGCCACGACCGGGGCGTGAAGGTGGTTGCGCGCATGCTGCGCGATGCAGGAATGGACGTTATCTATGCGGGCCTGCACCGCTCGCCCGAAGAAGTCGTGGAAGCCGCGATCCAGGAGGACGTGGACATTCTCGGCATCAGCCTGCTTTCGGGCGCGCATATGCCGCTGTTCGGACGGGTCATCGAACTTCTCGGAGAAAACGAGGCCGACGACATCATTCTGGTAGGCGGTGGCCTGATACCAGACGACGATGTCGTCAAGCTCAAGGAGATGGGCGTGGCCGCGATCCTGCGTCAGGATTCGACACCCGACGAGATCGTCGGCAACCTGCGCCAGCTCGTTGACGCACGCGGCCCCCGCTAGGCGGCCGCGTCGTCGCTACAGGGAGCGGAGAATGGAAGAGTGGAGTTTTCCCACCCGTTACGACCCGGATTACCTGCCGGACCGGGATGCGCAGCACTGGTTTCCGGTGCGTGAGACGATGCACCCCGCCGACCGGGATAAGGCCGTTCTCGAGCGGATCGTCGAGGTGATGCGCTACGCCCGCGAGCACGCGCCGTTCTATCGCCACAAGTGGGACGAAGCGGGCATCCACCCCGACCACATCAAGTCGTTCGAGGATTACGAGCGGGTTCCCGTGGTGACCAAGGCCGAGTTGCGTGACGCGCAGCTTCGCGACGGGCCGTTCGGCGATTATCTCTGCATCCCCGACTCCGAGGTACACCACATTCACGGCACCTCCGGGACTACCGGCCGGCCAACGATCTTCGCGCTGGGGCGGGACGACTGGGACGTCATCGCGAACAACCATGCGCGGGTGATGTGGAGCTTCGGCATCCGGCCCGGCGATATGGTTTTCGTCGCTGCACTCTTCAGTCTCTACATCGGCTCCTGGGGCATCATGCTGGGTGCCGAGCGCATGCGAACCAAGTGCTTTCCGTTTGGCGCGGGCGCCGCAGGCCAGACCGCAATCGCGGCACGCTGGCTCAAGATGACCAAGCCCCGGGCGATCTACAACACGCCGTCCTACGCGTTTCACCTCGCCGAGGTCGCCGCGGACGAGAAGATCGATCCCCGAGAATTTGGCTTGGAAATCATGATGTGCTCGGGCGAACCCGGCGCGTCGGTTCCCGCCATCCGCCAGCGGCTGGAGGACATCTTCGGCGTCAAGGTCATCGACAGCGGCACCATGGCGGAGATGACGCCGTGGCTCTCGGCGGCCGGGACAACCGAATCCGACCTCGGCATGACCTTGTGGCAGGACATGGTCTATCACGAGGTCTGCGACCCGAAGAGCTTCGCGCGGGTGCCCTACGGCAGCGAAGGCACGCCCGTCTATACGCACCTTGAGCGGACATCCCAGCCGATGATCCGCCTCGCCTCGGGCGACAAGTCGATGTGGGAGG
This sequence comes from Alphaproteobacteria bacterium, assembly GCA_965198325.1. Lineage (GTDB taxonomy): Bacteria > Pseudomonadota > Alphaproteobacteria > UBA828 > JAPUJA01 > CBDAPE01. The sequence goes on from CBDAPE010000015.1 coordinate 100,030, forward strand.
ACGGACCTTCGCCTTGCGGACGCAGCTACCCCGTTCTGCCCAAAGGGCTCTATGGCCGGATCGATGACATGTTTACGATCCGCGGTGAGAATGTCTATCCCAGCGACATCGAAGCGATCCTCAACGGGCTCGACGGCTACGGCGGCGAGCACAGGGTCATCATTTCGCGCGAGGGCGCGATGGACGAACTCGCCGTTCGGGTCGAGCCCAGCCGGGAACTCAAGGCCGCCGGCCAGGCGGCGCTCGACGGCTTTCGCAAGACGGCGGCGACAGGTCTGCGGCGCGGCATCGGCGTGCGTTCGGTGGTCGAGGTCGTCGACCCCGGCACCTTCGAACGAAGCGAACACAAGGCGCGCCGGGTGATCGACGACCGTAACCTGTTCGATTCCCTGCACGGCCGGAACGAGGCGTAACCACATGGCGGCGCGCCCTTCCAAGGACTACATCCCCGGCGTGCTGGAAGGCCGTGTGACGGCCATCGCGCGCCTGATGTCGCGCGCAGAAGCCGGAAACGAGGAGTGCCGGGACGCGTTTTCGACCCTGTTCCAGAACTCCCGGGGCGCCCACGTCGTGGGCATCACAGGCGTTCCGGGCAGCGGGAAATCGACTCTCGTCGCGGCGCTGGTCAAGGCGATCTGCGATCAGGGACGCAAGGTCGGGATCATCGCGATCGATCCAAGCAGCCCGTTTTCCGGCGGCTCGATCCTGGGCGATCGGATCCGGATGAGCGAGGTCGCAACGAATCCGAACGTGTTCATCCGCAGCATGGCAACACGCGGCGCGCTCGGTGGCCTGTCCAAGGCGAGCTTCGATGCGGTCGACGTGCTCGACGCCGCAGGTTTCGACCTCGTTATCATCGAGACCGTTGGAGTCGGCCAGGACGAGGTCGAGATCGTCCAAGCGGCACACACCGTCGCCGTCGTTTCGGCCCCAGGCCTGGGCGACGACGTCCAGGCGATCAAGGCGGGCATTCTCGAAATCGCCGACATGCACGTCGTGAGCAAAGCCGACAAGCCCGACGCCGACGACGCGATTCGCGCACTCAAGGCAATGCTCCGGCTCGACCCCTCGGCGCTGGAACAGAACGGCTGGACCGTGCCGGTGATCCCGACGAGCGTGCCGCGGGACGAAGGCGTGACCGAGCTGCTCGCCGCGATCAACGCCCATCGCGAATTCCTCGCACAATCGGGCGAGATCGAGCGGCGCCGGCGCATCATCGCCGAGCGGCGCATACTCAAGACTGCAGAAGAGATTATTCGGGGCCGCTTTGCCGCGCGGCGTAACGGCGTGCTGTCGGGCATGCTCGACCGGGTGGTGGCCCGCGAAATCGATCCCTATAGGGCGGCCCATGAACTGCTGATGGCCGTAAACGAGGAGTGAGGACCATGTTAAACCGCGACGATCCCGTAACCGGGATGAAGCTGGAACAGATCGAGGGACAGTTGGCCGACTGGGAGGCCGATGAAGTCGAAGCCTTCAACAGGAAGATCCCGGAGAGCCAGGAGGAATTTCGAACCGCGTCGGGGATTCCGCTCAAGCGCGTCTATACAGCGCTCGATACCATGGACGTACCGCTCGAGGATATCGGGCTGCCCGGCCAGTTTCCATTCACACGGGCGCCCTACCCGACCATGTATCGGGCGCGGCCCTGGACGATCCGTCAAGTCGCGGGCTTCGGCAATCCTGAAGACACCAACCGCCGCTACAAGTACCTGATCAAGGAAGGCCAGACCGGGATTTCCACCGATTTCGACATGCCGACCCTGATGGGTTACGACTCAGACCACCCGATGGCGTTCGGCGAAATCGGCCGCGAAGGCGTCGCGATCGACACGATCGACGACATGGAGGTGCTGTTCGACGGTATCGACCTGACCGGGATTTCGACCTCGCTGACGATCAACCCGACCGCCTGGATCATCTATGCCATGTACATCTCGGTGGCCGAAAAGCGGAGCTACGACCTGACACAGATTGCCGGGACTATCCAAGCTGACATCCTCAAGGAGTACATGGCGCAGAAAGAATGGATCTTTCCGATCCGGCCCTCGGTTCGCCTAGTGCGCGACACGATCGTTTACAGCAGCCGGCACACACCGCGCTTCAACCCGATCAGCATCTCGGGCTATCACATTTCTGAAGCCGGCGCGAATGCGGTTCAGGAGGCCGCCTTCACCATGGCGAGCACGATCGCCTATGTGGAGGAGGTCACGAAGATGGGCGTTGAGATCGACGAATTCGCCCCTCGCCTTTCGTTCTTCTATGTCAGCCAGCAGGATTTCTTCGAGGAGGTCGCGAAGTTCCGAGCCCTTCGCCGGGTCTACGCCCGGCTCATGAAGGATCGCTTCGGCGCGAAGAAGCCGGAATCGATGCGCCTGCGCTTCCACGCCCAGACCGCGGCCATGACGCTCACCCGGCCGCAATACAAGGTCAATCTGATGCGCACCACCCTCCAGGCGCTCTCCGCGGTGCTGGGCGGCGCCCAGAGCATGCACACCAACGGCTTCGACGAGGCCTTCACGATCCCCACCCAGGAGGCGATGAAGCTCGCAATGCGCACTCAGCAGGTGATCGCCGACGAGACCAACGTCACTGCGGTCGTCGATCCTCTGGGCGGCTCCTATTTCGTCGAGTCGCTCACCAGTGCGATCGAGACGGAAATCTGGAAGATCATCGAAGAGGTCGAGGAACGGGGCGGCACGATCAAGGCCTTGGAGGACGGATATTTCCAGCGGCTATGCGCCGATTCGGCCTACGACCACGAACTCCGCAAGGCCAATGGCGAGCGCGTCATGATCGGCGTGAACAAGTATCTCGAAGAGGAGGATCCCGTCGATTTCGAGGCCCACCCCTATGAAGCGGGCACCGGAAAGCGCCAACTCGAACGCCTCGAAAAGGTCAAGACCTCGCGGGATTCCGAGACCGTCACCAAACTCCTGAACGACTTGAAAACGCTTGCCCAGGACCCGGATACAAACCTGCTGCCGGTCACCATCGAGGCGGTCAAGGCGAGGGCGACGCTGGGTGAGATCTGCGACAGCTTGCGCGATTTATGGGGCACCTACAGAGAGACGCCGGTGATCTGACCGGGGCTCCGGCGTTCGTCGTCTAACGGCCTTCGCCACTCGCAAGGGTACGCAAATAACCGAGGCCCGCGATCGCCCGGCTACCGTACCAGGAGACCATCTCGCCGTCGATCAGCCGGGCACGGGGCGGACGGACTAATCGGGCGACGGAAAAATCGTCGACGTCTGCCTGGGTAAAGCGGTAGGGCTCGGTCGCGAACAGGACGAGGTCGAGGGTGGCGAGCAGATCCGGGGCAAGTGAAACCTCGGGGTAGCGTACTGCCGGCTCGTGGGCCGCCGTCTCCCAGTTGGCGAGCGCCAACATCCGCGAGATGTAGGTATCGCGCGAAACGGTCATCCAGGGATCTTTCCAGATCAGGTAGAGCACCGAGCGGGAGGGCGAGCCCTCGAGCGCCACCGTGGTCTCCTCGTAGATCCGCTCGAACCGTGCGCTCAAATGCCCGGCTTCGCACTCCCTGCCGAAGATACCGCCAATCAGCGCGAAGAGTCGGAGATTGTCCCGGGGCTCGAGGGGGTGGGTGACGACGACCTCGATCCCTTCAGCGCCAATTTCGTCGGATAGCTCTTTTGGGTTTTCGTCTATATTTACAATGATATGGCTTGGTTCGAGGGCCAGGAGCCGGTCCCTGCGAATCTTTTTGGTGCCGCCGACACTGGGGATGCCCGCCACGTGGTCGGCCGGGTGGATGCAATAGGTCGTGCGCCCGACCACTTGCGAACCCAAATCCAGATCGAACAGAAGTTCGGTAATGCTGGGCACCAGCGAAACGATGCGCGCCGACGACGCGGCCCGGTCATGTCGAGTTCCCGCATCGTCGTTCCAGCCCCGTTGCGATGTCACGATCCCGTCTCCCGACCCCGGACGTCACGGGCCAACGCCTGTGGCAATGGCCGCCGGCCCACAGGCGGCACTTTGACGAGGCAGGGCAGTCCGGGATCGATCAGAATTAACGTCAATCGCCGAACCGACGCACCCGCTCGATCGTCGCCGGATCGAGAAAGCCCCGAATGGTCGCCTCGGTTTCGAGCTTCAGCGCGCCCTCGATGTCCAGTGAGCCCGCGCGGTTGAGCACCCGCTTGAGATCCCGCACCGCACCCCTTGGCAATGCGGCGATCCGCTCCGCCGCCTCGTACGCCGTTTCGGACACGACATCGTCGGGAACGACTTTCCAGGCCAGCCCCATCTCCAGAGCCTCCGCCGCGCCGAAGGATTCGCCGAGCAACATCAACTCGCGTGTCTTGGCGAGCCCGACGATACGGGGCAGGATCGCGGTGACACCGCCAGTGGGAAACATTCCCCACTTGATCTCCGGAAAGAAGCATTTTGCGCTCTCGGCGAAGACGGCGAGATCGCAATTGATCGTCCATTCGAGCCCGCCGCCCACCGCCCAGCCGTGGATCGCGCCGACCACGATCTTGTCACCCAACACGATGCGGCGAGTAACCGTCTGAATGGATTCGATAAACGATCGCGTCACCGCTTCACCGCCGGTCTGATCCTCGAAGTCCTTGAGGTCGTCGCCCGAGCAAAATGCCCGCCCCGCGCCGCACAGGACGAGCGCGCCGACCTGCTCGTCGGCGAGCGCCGCGTCGAGCGCGGCGCAGAGATCGTCGAGTAGCTCCCGGTTCAGCGCGTTGAGGCGCTCGGGCCGGTTGAGCGTCACGGTTCGAACGCCGTTCCTGTCCTCGGTCAATACGGTACCAGCCATGGTCAACCCTCCCGAAAGAGCCGTTGTGCCTTGCCTTCCGAGCGGGGCAGCACGAGCAGCGGCATCGCTCAAACCGTAGCTTGGCGCATCGCATGGTGCGGGGCAACCGGCCGAGCGTCGTCGGTTCTTCGCAGGACGCGGCCGGTCGCCTTGCCCGAGAAAATTTACGGGCTTGGGACAAGCAGGCGCGGTCCTTGAATGTTGCGAGGCGCGCAACCAAAGTTACCTGTTAGTCGCCAGGCATCGCCTTGCACGCTTCTTTCGCGTTCATCGTATGGCGGTCGGCGTACACCGCTCCGAGCCCTCGAACAATTCTCCGGGCCCCGAATAATGTTGCCCGCGTCAGTCGATTGGTTCAAAATTTCTGAACTTGATTACGAATTAATACTAATAGATTGCATCTCGCACTCCTGCCTAAGCTGGGATGCAATATGGACGGGTCGGGATCGCTCGACCGCCAGTGCGAATAACGAACAGATGGCCGGCGGTATTCGAGAGAATCGGCCACGAGACAAGCCACAGGGAGAGTACCGTCGACTTTACGAAAGCCGAAACAGGGGCGACCCGTCCCTCGCCGGAAGTGTATTTCGCGGCACGGGACTGCCGGCGCAAAATCCCATCACAGAAATCTGTGCACGGCAGGGCTGAACTGCGACTGGCGATCGGCTCCGCGGACCCGCTTCGAAGCGAAGTCGATCCAGGATTCGGCAGAACGGACATGACCGGTACGGCGATCGAGGTCCGATCCGTGACCAAGGTGTTCGGCGAGGGCACCGGCGCGGCGGTTACGGCGCTCGACGACGTTTCCCTCGACATCCATGACAACGAATTCTTCACGCTGCTGGGTCCGTCCGGGTGTGGCAAGACAACCCTGCTCCGCCTGATTGCGGGTTTCGAACAGGTCACGAATGGCGAGATTCTGCTGTTCGGCGACGGGGTTCAGGGCCTGCCGCCCCACAAGCGCCCGGTCAACACCGTCTTTCAGCACTATGCGCTGTTTCCCCACATGACCGTGGCGGAGAACGTCGCCTTCGGCCTGCGCATGCTGCGCCGGGACAAGACCGAGATCGTGCGCGTCGTCGAAGAGATGCTCGCGCTTGTCAAAATGAAGGATCTCGGCGCCCGCAAATCGAGCCAGCTTTCGGGCGGCCAACAACAACGTGTCGCACTCGCCCGGGCGCTGGCGAGCCATCCCCGGGTTCTCCTGCTCGACGAACCGCTCTCCGCACTCGATCTCAAGCTCCGCCAAGAGATGCGCCTCGAGCTCAAGACATTGCAGCGCGAGACCGGTATCACCTTCATCTTCGTGACCCACGACCAGGAGGAAGCACTCACCATGAGCGACCGGATCGCTGTGGTTTCGGCGGGCCGGATCCAGCAAGTCGGGGTGCCGGGGGAAATCTACGAGCACCCGGTCAACCATTTCGTGGCCGACTTCATGGGCGAAACCAATCTGCTTCGTGCGACCCTCGGGGCCGCAGACGGTGACATGATTCACTGCCGGCTCGACGGCGGCGCCGAGATCCTCGCCGAGCCGGTCGGCGACGCGACGCCGGGGCGCCCGGTCACCCTCTCGCTCCGACCCGAAAAGATCGTTCTCTCCGACGACTCCGCCACGGGACTTGCAGGCCGGGTCACGGACTGCGTCTATCTCGGCACGGACACGACCTATCGGATTGCCCTTGAAAACGGCCCGGAGGTCGCGGCCCGCGTTCAGAATGCGATCAGTGAACGCGATGGTTTCGGGACCGGCGAGGATGTCACGGTCGTGATCGCACCGGGCGCGGCCCGCATGCTGAGCGATTGAGCGCCATGGCCGCCGAAGCCACAACCACCAAGGCCACGTGGGTAGACCGCTACAGCAACCTCTCCGTTGCTCGACGCAGCCTGGTCCTGCTCTCGCCGGCCTTTGCCCTGATCGGATTATTCGGGATCGCTCCGCTCGGGTTGATTCTGGTCTATTCGTTCCTCGTTCCGGGAACCTACGGCGGCGTGATCTGGGAATTCTCGCCCGAGGCCTATATCCAGTTCCTGTTCGAGCGGGACATTTTCGACGAGACGCTCGGGTTCAACGCCTCGTACCTGCAAATTGGCGCCCGCTCGGTCATCCTGGCGGGCCTTGCCGTCGTCGGTTGCCTGCTGATCGGATTCCCGACCGCCTATTTCATCGCGACCCGCTCGCCCCAGACCCGCAATATCTGGATCTTTCTGGTCACCGTGCCGTTCTGGACCAACCTGCTTGTTCGCACCTTCTCGATGATGCTGATCCTGCGCGACGAGGGGCCGCTCAATACCGCGTTCCTCGGCATCGGCATAACCGACGAACCACTCGCCATGCTTTATACCGACTTCGCGATCGGCATCGGCCTACTCTACAGCTTCCTCCCCTTCATGGTGCTGCCGATCTATGCCAGCCTGGAGCGAATCGATTTCCGGCTCGTCGAGGCTGCCTACGATCTTTACGCCAACCGCTGGCAGGTGCTCCGCCGGGTGCTGATCCCGCTTTCGCTGCCCGGCATCGCGGCCGGCAGCTTCCTGGTCTTTATCCCGTCGCTAAGCTCGTTCTTGGCACCCGACCTGCTGGGCGGCGGCAAGCACTTGATGATCGGCAACCTGATTGCCATGCAGTTCGGCGCCGCGCGCAACTGGCCGTTCGGTGCAGCCGCGGCGGTGGTCCTGCTCGCCCTCGTGCTCATCGCATTGATGATCTACACCCGGCAGACGGCGCGTCGGAACCAGCAGGAGGTCTGAGTCGATGGCAATCTTGTCACGCGGATCCTACGACCTGAAGCGCTACCCAGGCTTCGGCATCATGGCCGCGATCTGTCTTGGATTGCTCTATCTCCCGCTCTGCGTACTCGTGTTTTTTTCGTTCAACGAGCGCCGCTCGGTGTCGAACTGGAGCGAATTCAGCCTCGACTGGTACGCCAAGGCGCTCGCCAACGACGAAATCCAGCAAGCCGCCATAAATTCGTTTGCCGTTGCCGCCGTTGCGACGATCGTGGCGACGATATTGGCAACCGCGGCGGCCATCGCAACGACCCGTGGGCAGCGGTTTCGTGGACTCACCACGTGCTACGCACTGATCAACTCGCCGCTGATGGTGCCCGAGATCGTCACCGCCGTGGCCCTGCTGTCGTTCTTGAGCCTAATCGGGCTACAGTTGGGCGTCGGCAACGTCATGATCGCCCACGCGGTGTTCTGCATCCCGTTCGCCTACCTGCCGATCCGGGCTCGATTGCACGGCATGGACACGACGCTCGAACAGGCGGCGGCCGATCTCTACGCCGATCCCGTGCACGCATTCCGCTACGTCACCCTGCCGCTGCTGATGCCGGGAATCATGGCGGGCGCGGCGCTCGCCTTTGTGATTTCGCTCGACGATTTCATCATCACGCAGATGGTCGCGAGCGCTGGTGCGACGACCCTGCCCGTCTACATCTACAGCCAGGTGCGCATGGGCGTGACGCCTGAGGTCAACGCCATCTCGTCAATGCTGCTGGGCATCTCAATCGTTTTCGTCAGCCTGATGTTCCTGCTGCGCAAGCGCGAGAAGGCCTGAATCCATTTAGCAGGCGGCCCACGAGGGCCGAGTTTGAAGGAGAGAGAGGAAGTGGGATTAATGATCACAACGAAAGGGAGAACAACCATGTTCAGGAAACTGCTCTGTCTGATGGCGGCAATTGCGCTCGTCGCCGGGTTCGGCGCGTCTCAGGCCAAGGCCGGTGGCGAGTTGAACTTCTACACCTGGGCGGATTACACCAGCCCCGAATTGATTGAAAAGTTCGAGGCCGAGACCGGAATCAAGGTCAATATCGACCTTTTCACCAGCAACGACGCGCTGCTTGCCAAATTGAAGGCGGGCGGCACTACAGGCTACGACATCGTCGTGCCTGGCGATTACCTGGTCGAGATCCTGATCAAGGAGGATCTGATCGAGCGGGTCGAACCCAACCAGCTCGCCAACTTCAAGAATGTCGAGCAACGGTGGGTCGACGTCTATTGGGACCCGGGCCGTCACTACTCGATCCCCTGGATGTGGGGCACCACGAGCTTCAACGTGAACACCGACGTCTATGACGGCGACCCTCACACTCTCGCGGTCCTGTTCGATCCGCCGGACGCGCTCAAGGGACGCATCAACATGTTCCAGGATCCGGTCGAGGTCATCAACATGGCACTCCGCTACCTTGGGTTCCCGCGCTGCAACGGGAACCCCGAGGAGATGAAGCAGGTCCAGGACTTGCTGCTAATGCAGAAAGAGTGGGTCAGGTCCTATTCCATGGACCCGAAGGAGCTGATCGTCTCGGGCGAGGTCGATGCCACGATGAACTGGGACGGCTACGCCATCCGCACGCGGATCGAGAAGCCCTCGGTCGTGTTTGCCCATCCCGTGGAGGGCTATACCGGCTGGATGGATAACCTGGCCGTGCCCAAAGGCGCCCCGAACATCGAGAACGCCATGATCTTCATGGACTTCATGATGGTGCCAGAGAATATCGCTCTCGAGTCGAACTATGTGGGCGTCAACGGTGGCATCATGGGGGCCGCCCAATACTTCGATCCTGAGCTTGCCACGGCGCCTGAGCTGAACGCGCCCGAGGGAACGCCGGATCCCGAGTTCGTGCCGGCCTGCGAAGACGAGGTCGTGCGGCTATACGACAAGGTCTGGACGAGCGTTCTGAAGTAATTGATCGCGCTTGGGGAAAAACGGGAGCGGGAAACCGCTCCCATTCGACCCTGACACGCCGGTCCGCGCTGACGCAGCCGAACGATGGTCGCGCTCGTCGGGGGTCAAGCCCGTGGCGCGCAGGCCGGCGCACGACCAAAGGAGAAGAGCCGTGGCCAAGCCATCGCTTTCGATAGCGCCCGATCGACTGGGCGAAGCGGACCGCGCGCCCGTCCTGCACCCGAACTTCACGCTCAAGCAGCTGGGCTATTTCGTTGCCGCCGCGCGCCATCAGAGCGTGGTGAAGGCGGCTGAGGAGATCCACGTCTCGCCGCCCTCTGTCTCGACGGCGATTGCCCATTTGGAAGCGGTGATGAGCGTCGAGCTCTTCGTCCGTCGTCACGCCCGGGGCCTTGTCTTGACGGAAGCTGGCCGTGACGTAATGGCGGAAGCCCGTAATATTCTGAGCCAGGCTAGCGATCTCGAATCGCGCCGGCGCGATCGCTCGGACCGTATGGAGGGGCGCTTTGAACTGGGCTGTCTGCCAAGCGTCGGGCCCTATCTCGTTCCACCCATGATCCGGCGTTTCAAGGCGGCTTATCCCAACGTCGACATTCGGTTTCACGAGGGCGGACAGGAAGATCTGTTTGCAGGCTTAGAGCAAGGTGCGCTCGAACTCGCTCTGCTTTACGATTTCGACGCGTCAAGCGCCGTGACCTGTCTGCCGATTCGGCAAATGCCGATTCTTCTCACGCTGCCGGGCACGCATCCGCTAGCCGCTCACGAGGCACCCGCGCTCAAGGACGTCATTGATGAACCGTTCATTTTGCTCGATCAGGCCAACACGGCAAATTACTACCTCTCGGTGTTCAGCAACCTCGGGCTGAAACCCCGTGTCGCGCATCGCGTACATTCCTACGAGATGGTCCGGGGGCTGGTTGCCAACGGGTTGGGTTATTCGCTGCTCAACTTCTGTCCGCCGTCGCGGCTCGGAGCCCGAAACGCGCTGGTCACGCGACCGCTCGCAAAACCGCCGGGCACAAATCTGGTGTTTGCTCATCTTCACCAATACCGCATGAACCGCATCGCGAAGACGTTCGTCGAGGCCGCAACGGGGTTCATCCGGTCGCTTGATTTCGCGACGCTCGAAGATGCAGCGGGCCATGACCTGGCCCCCTCCAATTCAGAAAAACAAAACTCGTCCGATGATAAATAATTATAGACTGTATCAAGGGACTGTTCTTAGGTTGGCCGTGCTCCAGCCAATCCGACCCTAGAGCGAGGCTGCCTTGACGACACCGAGCCGGTTTTTAAAGAACCCCTACGGCGGATATTTGCAGCCACCGACGCCGTCCGAGAACGCCGAACTCACCCATGTAGAGCGCGGCTCGACCGCCGGAGAACTGTTGCGGCGATACTGGCAGCCCGTTGCACTGTCGTCGGATGTGAGCGAGCTACCGCACGCCGTTCGGATGTTCGGCGAAGATCTCGTCGTTTTCCGGACGACCGCTGGCGAGGTCGGGCTGCTCGACCGGCACTGCTCCCACCGGGGCACCTCGCTGGAATACGGAATCCCGACAGATGGTGGGATACGCTGCTGCTATCACGGCTGGCTGTTCGGCGTCGACGGCCGGGTCCTCGAGACGCCGGGCGATCCGCCGACCAACGCGCTCAAAGACAAGCTCTGCCATCCCGCCTATCCGGTCCACGAATACAAGGGTTTGATTTTCGGCTATTTCGGCCCACCAAACACCAAGTCCGACTTTCCCGTCTACGACAGTTTCGAACATCCCGGCGACAGGATGGTCCCTTACTATGTGGAGTATCCGTGCAACTGGCTCCAGGTTCACGAGAACGTTATGGACCCGGCCCACGGCGTTTTTCTGCACACCCGGATCACCTTCACCCAGTTCGCAGACGCCTGGGGAGAAATGCCTGACATGGCGTTTATCGAGACCCCGACAGGTATGATCTACATCACCACCCGGCGCTGGGAGGACAAAATCTGGGTGCGCTCGGCCGACATCATCCTGCCCAACCTCGCCCAAGTCGGCCACATCTGGGAAGACGGTCAGGAACCCAAGGAATTTGCCCGGGTTGCGATTACCCGCTGGACGATCCCCATCGACAATACCCATTGCCGAATCATGGGTTGGCGCCATTTCCACCCGGACGTCGATTCCCGGGGTATTGGCAACCCGGAGGCGTGCGGCGCGGGTTCCGTCGACTTCGTCGGTCAGGTCTGCGATCGGCCCTACGAGGAGCGCCAGCGACTGCCCGGCGATTACGATGCCCAGGTTTCCCAGCGCCCGATCGCAATTCACGATCTCGAGCATCTGACGGTTTGCGACAAAGGCGTCATGCTGCTGCGCAAGCTGCTCCGAGCGCAAATCCGTCGCCTCGCGGAGGGTGATGCACCCCAACTCTCGCCGCTTCGCAGCAACGGCACTATCCCGACCTACTGCCACGACACCGTCGTGCCAATTCCCCCCATAGAGGGGCTTGACGATGACGAGCTGGTTGCCCGGGTCGGTTGGGAGATCACGAAGATCGTCGTCGAGGGCGAGCATCACAGCCGCGCCGACCGGCACGAGGTCGTGCGCAAGCAAATTAGACAACTGGCCGAATCTTTCGTCGCTGAAGCGGCGGAATGAACGAGGAGAATTACCGTCATGGCCCGCGATCCGCGTTACGACATCCTTTTCGAGCCGGTCAAGATCGGCCCCAAGACCGCGAAAAACCGCTTCTATCAGGTGCCCCACTGCGACGGCTTCGGGGTCAACATGCCCCAGGGCGATGCGGCGTTTCGCAATACCAAGGCCGAGGGCGGCTGGGCAGTGGTGAATACCGAGCAATGCTCGATCCACCCCAGCGCCGACTGGTGGCCGGTCCCAGAAACGCGAATCTGGGACGACGACGACGTCCGCCAGCTCTCTCACTTCACCGCAGCCGTTCATGAATACGGTGCGCTCGCAGGGATCGAACTTGCCCATTCCGGCCGGTCCTCCGCGAACCGTTTTACCCGCGAGGTGCCGCTCGGCCCGTCGAGCCAGGTGACCATGATGCACGACTTCGACCCCTGGATGGCTCAGGAGATGGACCTCGACGATATTCGCGAATTCCGCCGCTGGCACGCCGAAGCCGCGCAGCGTGCGGTTCGCGCCGGGTTCGACATCGTCTACGTCTATTGCACCCACGCCATCAACCTGCCCCAGCAATTCCTGATCCGCGGCGCCAACCACCGCACCGACGAATATGGTGGCTCGCTCAAGAACCGCATGCGCCTTCTGGGCGAGGTGCTGGACGACACCCGCGAGGCGATCGGCGACGATACCGCGCTCGCCATCCGTTTCGGCGTCGACGACAAGATCGGTCCTGACGGCGTTGCCTGGGAAGAAGAGGGCGTTGCCGTGGTCGAAACCTTCGCCGAAGTGCCCGATATCTGGGACGTCAACGTCGGCGAATGGACTCAGGACATGTCGACCTCGCGGCTCTGGCCCGAAGCCCACGAGGAGCCCTACGTCACAGCCGTCAAGCAGATGACCACCAAGCCCGTGGTCGGGGTGGGGCGCTTTACCTCGCCCGACACCATGGTCGGCCAGATCGAGCGGGGAATCCTCGACATGATCGGCGCAGCCCGGCCTTCGATCGCCGACCCCTTCCTGCCCAAGAAAATCGAGGAAGGGCGCAACGAAGACATTCGCGAATGCATCGGCTGCAACATGTGCCTGTCCATGGAGTTCGTCACCTCGCCGATCCGCTGCACCCAGAACCCGGCGGCGGGCGAGGAATGGCGGCGCGGCTGGCACCCCGAACGGATCGAGCAGAAAGGCTCCGACGACGGGGTGCTGATCGTGGGCGCGGGCCCGGCTGGTCTCGAAGCGGCTCGCGCCTTGGGCGCGCGGGGTTACGACGTGCATCTGGTGGAGGCGGCCGGCGAGATCGGCGGCCGGGTCACCAAGGAATCGCGACTTCCTGGCTTGACTGCCTGGGGCCGAGTGACGAGCTACCGCGAGATTCAGATCGGCAAGATGGCAAATGTCGAGGTGCATGTGAATGCGGAGCTTTCGAAGGACGACGTGCTCGACTACGGCGCCGAGGTCGTGGCAATCGCGACCGGCTCAGTCTGGCGACGCGACGGCCTTTCCCACCATAACTGCCGAGCGCTGCCGGGCTCCGAGGGCGATAACGTTTTCACACCCGATGACGTATATTCGGGCGTCGATATCCCCGGTCCTGTCCTCGTGTTCGACGACGATCACTACTACATGGGTCAGGCGATCGCAGAGCAGCTCCGAAAGGAAGGCACGGATGTCATTCTCGTCACGCCACTCGCCGAAGTGGGTGTGTGGACGAAATTCACCCTTGAGCAGGGGATCATCCAGGGCCGCCTAATCGAGCAGGGCGTCGAGATCGTTGTCCACCGCAACATCGTGTCGATCGGGGGAAACGGGGTCGAGCTCACCTGCATGCACACCGGCGCGCGCGAAACCCGGGCCTGCAAGTCGGTTGTGCTGATCACCTCGCGGATGCCCAACGACGGGCTCTACAAGGCGCTCGCCGCCGACAGGGCGGCGCTCAATGCGGCCGGTATCCGCACCCTCGCCCGGTTCGGCGATTGCCGGGCGCCGGCGCCGATCCAGGCGGCGGTTGCAGCGGGTCATCGCTTCGCCCGCGAACTCGATGATCCCGACGCCACCGCCCTGCCCCGGCGTGAGCAGATTGCATTGGGAGGCGCTGTTGCGGCGGAGTAGACCCGCAACACGACCTGTGCCCGCCCGCTTGCGCAGCCTGTGGCTGTTCGGGAGATTGACGTTAATATGACGGAGACGAGTACCCAGGATATGTCTCAAGGCGACATCAGTACGGTCGGCGCGGCCGAAACCGTGTGCGACATCGTGGGCAAGCGCGAACTTCGAGCCCTGATGGCGAGGCGCGATTGGCCGGCATTGCTCTTTCTGGCCGGGCATCTCGGTGCCATGGCGGGAACCGGCGCGCTTCTCTGGATTTCGTTCGGCAGCCTCTGGGCGATCGGTGCTGCCTTCCTACACGGGATCGTCATTGTTCACCTGTTCGCACCGTTTCACGAGTGCTCCCACAGCACGACCTTCAAGACCCGCTGGATGAACCAGGCGCTGGGCTGGTTCAGCGGCCTTGTGCTCGGCCTGCCGCCCCTGATGTTCAAATATCAGCACGCGGATCACCACACCTACACCCAGAACATCCGCCGTGACCCGCAGATGATCGTCGCGGGTGAGCGGTTGGGGAGCTATCTGTTCTATACCACTGCACTTCCCTATTTCACGGAGATCGTCCGGGCGCTCATCCGCCACGCGACCCGCCGATTCAACGAGGCGGAGCTTCGCTCGATGCCCGAGAGCGCCCATCGGAGTGTGCAGCTCCAGGCCTGGGTCTTCTGGACGGTCTATGGTGGCCTGCTCGCGGGCTCGATCGCGTTCGACAGCTGGGTGGTGGCGTTGTACTGGCTGATCCCGCGCATCGCCGGCGAGCCGGTGATGCGGATCATCCGGATGTCGGAGCATGTCGGCTGCGCCCAGAACTCGAACATGCTGGAGAATTCGCGGACCATCAAAACCCTGGCGCCGATCCGCTGGCTCGCCTGGAACATGCCCTATCACACGGCGCATCACGCCGTTCCCCTCGTCCCGTTCCACGCGATCCCCAAGCTCAACAGCCTGCTTATCGGACACGCCTCGGACGTGCGCCAAGGCTACGGTGATGCCGTCGCCTACCAACTTCGCAACGCCTGGCGCGGCGGAGTTGGACAAACCGTGCCATCGGCCTAAGTGGGGTGCAGAAAGGAAAGGCAGAGCTCATGACCGATATCCTACCCAGACTGAGCAAGGCTGACCGGGCGGCGCTCGACGCCGCGAAGGAGACCATGGATCGAAAGATGGCACGCTTGCGCGAGGTCGTGCCCTGCGTCGTCGATCTCTCCATCCGGGAAGGCACCCTGCCCGCGCCTTACGGCCACACCCTGGAGGATAAGCGCGAGTTGCTGCAGCTTGCCAGGGAGTTCGGATTCACGGACATCGCAATCGCCGCCTATTTCGACTACGAGAACGTCGATGAGGTGTTCGCCCGGGAACTGAAAGAGTCCGGCGATTCCATGGACGGCTTTTTCTGCAACCTCTCGCTGGTTCAGACCGAAGCGGACAGGCCGCTCGAGCCCAGCTATGCGATGGAGCGAATCAAGCAGGCGGGAATTCCCAATTTGCTCGCCCTGGCTGAAATCTGGCCGTCGACGCTCAAGCGTCGGGGCCGGACATATGACGACCTGTTCCGCGACATCGAGGTCAACGTCGCCTACCTGCGCGACGAGATCCTGCCGCCGGCCGACGAGCGGCGGGGGCGGATCTATTTCCGTTTCCTCGATATTTTCGACGCCTGGGACGAGGACCCGGAGCTCGTCGTCAGCGTGCTGAAGCTGCTCGAAACCCTACCCATTCAGGCGGTCATCTACGAGGACGTCCGGGGCACCCACTTCCCGTTCCAGACCGCCGAATTGGTCAAGTTGATTCGCCGCTATACACTGCCGCCACGTCTCATTCTGGTTCATCCCCATTCGGGTAACGGGCTCGAGGACGCCTCCACCGTCGAGGCAGTACTTGCGGGCGCGGACGGCGTCTGGGCGGGCCTGACTCCCCACGCCGCGCAGGGCGCCCACGGCTCGTCGGCCATGCTGCTCTCGAACCTGGCGCGCGCGGGGAACCCCCACGTCGCCGAGCTCTTCCAGCTGGAACGGTTGATGGAGATCTGCGATTCGATGTCGCGTATCCATATGGGCGAGCCGATTCACAAGGATCACCCGGTCATCGGCGAGCGCGCCTATCATTACATCGACCCGGCCTTTATCCAGACCGATCGGCCCTGCGACCTGGCGCCGGAGACGATCGGCCAGGAGGTCGGTTGGCGCGTGACACCCGCCTGGTCGAGCCCCTACGCGCTGGGCAAGCGTCTGACCCAGCTCGGCCATCCACCGGAGATCTCGGAGAACGACGACCTGATCCGCACCATGCGCATGATCATGTCCGAGGCCAACATCGCCGGGAAGCGGATCGAATTCGATTTACCCGAAGAGATGACAAAGCTGGTCGAGGCGGCGCAAGACCGTATGGCAGCCCAGCAAGAAACCGCAGCCGAATGACGGACGGACTCGACTGGGCTCGGGCGACGACGATCGACGAGCTTGAAGAGGGATTTCCCGAAGGCGTCGAGCTTGAGGGTCGGCGGCTCGCCCTGTTTCGGATCGGCAACACGGTCTACGCGACCGACGATCAATGTCCCCACGAACAGGCGTGTCTGTCGGACGGCTATCTCGAGGGTGAGGTGGTCGAATGCCCGCTCCATCAATCGCGCTTCCACATCCCGACGGGCGAAGTCCTCAGCCCTCCTGCCACGGCGGATTTGACCACCTACCCGGTCAAGATCGAGGACGGGACGGTCCTTGTCGGATTCAAACGAGACTAGAAACAGGGAGGGACGCCCATGCGGGTGCCAATTCATCCGGGAACCGTCGACTGGGCGGGAGAGAACCCCGGCATTTACCTGAGAGAAACCGCCGACGGCCCGTTCGTCACACTGATGGTCTATTTTCGGATCGTCGTCTCCAGCTTCGGCCGTGGTCATGCGCTGGCCCTGCTGGAACGCCCCCGCGAGGCGACATATTGGCCGGACATTGCGAATCTTCTGATCTCCGATAACGAGCCGCTGGCGCGCTATCTGGTTGGGAACTTCGTCGCGAAGTTTCCGGCCTTTGCCGATGCCGCCGCACTCGAAGGGTTGCCCCACACGCCGCTGACCGGGGTGACAAGCGGCGGCGACGGGCTCAGTGCCTACACTGAAACGGTCCGCGCGGAGGGCCTTGAAGTCGAGTTGGCCTGGCGGAATCTTGGCGCTCCGTTTGCCGTCGAACTCGCCAGCGACCGGACGCCGACGGGACACGAGATGTTCAGCACCTTCTTGGAGGGGCACGACGCCTCGATTGCGGTCAACGGCCGGCGCCTCGCGGGTAAACCCTTCCCACGGGACTTCAACGGCCGGACCACAAGCTCGGCATTCCTGGCCTTCTGCGAAAGCTGGGTCACGCCGCCGGCCTGACGCCTGCGGCGAATGCAAACGAGGATCACCGGATAGGACCGGCATTGAAACGCAACTTCCAGTTCGACACTCCGGAACTCCGGCACAAGGTTTGAGACGATCGGATGTGCGGCTGGTGCGATTTCGCGAGGCTCGCGGAAACCGGCTCGGAGAATCTCGTCGAGGGCAACGGCACCTGGGTCTTCGATAACGGGGGCCTTTGGAACTGGCGCCACGCGGCAGGTGCTTTCCTGCGTGCCCTATTCGGGGTAGTGGGGAACCAAAATCCCGATCTCGACCATCCAACGCAGCGTCTTGTTGGGGCTCGTCCGACAGGCGTGCTCGATCTCGATCAGCAGCCGGCGGCCGGCCGTCTCGCCCCAGAACCAGCGGCCCAGCTCGGTGCTGGTTGTGAGCGTGCCTTCGAAGCTCTTGGCCTCGGTGTAATAGGCCATGAGGTCGTCGAGCGCGAAACGGAAGACGGCGGGCTGCGGCTGACCCTTGACCGGGTTTGGGGGCAGGTCCGAGCTCAGAAAGCCCACGAGGAAAGCCGCGAGATCGTCCAGGCCCACCTGGCTCGCACCAACCGTTGAGCGTCCTCGGGCGGCGACCGCGCTGTCATAGAGCGGGCGAAGCTCGGCATCTTCCGTCTCGAGCCGGGCCAGCAGCTCAGCGGGATCGGTTCGCTCGGCATCGGACTCGAGCGCCGGCGGCCGGCAGGACCAGCCCAGATCCTTGTCGAAATTCGAGACGTCGTCGGGGAAATCGTCCAGCACCGGCCCGTCCGGCGCCTTGAGCAGGTCGAGCACGGCGCGCAGCACGCGCATCTGGAGCACCGGTTCGTCGGGCCCGCCGAATGGCTTACCCAGCTCGAAGGGCACCCACAGGGCGCGCGGCGGGCGGATCGCCTCCACATGGGGGCGCACGAAGGCGAGTGTCGTCGTCGCCAAGCCGTCTTCCTCGAGGTAATGGGCAAGCCCGCTCACGGCGCGCGTGCAGAACGGTCAGACAGGGCAGAGCAGGACCGTATCGACTGCTTCGGCCTTCATCTGCTGGGCGGCTTTGTGCGCATGAGTCTCCATTTCCTCGGGCGGCGAGCCGCCGAGGAAGGAATAGTGCGTATCCGCGATCGAGCCCAACTCGCCCGCGTCCACCAGTTCGCGCAGCCGATCGAAGGGCAGGATCAGGTTGAGGTCCTGCTGAAATCCCGTCCGGTCGTGGTCGCCCGAATGGTGGCTCTGGATGAGATCCCTATCGTCGGGACCGAAACACCGGTAATTCCTGGCGGTCAAGCTGAAGCGTTTGTCATCCCGGCGGTGTACGGCAGCAGTCGAGATCAACGCTATTCGCGCTTCCGCCAGCGGCTTCGCCGGCGTCCAGGGTTTGGTGTCGTAAGTCGGCAGGGGCAGGTCGATGACGTCGCGATATGCCCATGGCCACGATTTCATCCGGTTGAGGTGAACCACGCGTGCTCCTTCCCGACCCGCCGAATTTGAATGATTTCTTTCAGCATAGCAAAGAGCCAGCATCGTCGAAAGGGGATGGGAATTGGCGGTAGCAAAACGCCGCAAAGCCTGTCTCGACGATCTCGACGGATGACGAATAGCGCGACATTCCTAGAATACCGCCCGAGGCATCGTCGGGGGGGCGCGGCTTCAAATTACGTTTGCGTCGCGAAGTGCCTTAACGCGCGCGTCGCTGTAGCCCAGCCCCTGCAATATATCGTCCGTATCGGAACCAAGCGCGGGCGCCGGGCGCGCGGGCGGGTCCTCGCCGATGGAGCGCACCGGCGCAGCCACCATGCGGTACGCGCCGGCGCTGGGATGCGTGATCGTCTGGATGCGGTCGTGGTCGGTGACGAAGGGCGCGTCGAGCGCCTGGGCGATGTCGTTGATCGGCGCCGCCGGCACGGAACCTGCGAACAGCTCGAGCCATTCAGCAGTGGTCCGCGCCCGCAACGCAGTATCCAACAGATCCGTGAGGAGCTCACGATTCTCGAGCCGCTCCTTGAACGTGCGAAAGCGCGGATCGTCGACCCATTCCGGCTTGTTCAGCGTCCGGCACAACGCCGGCCAGAATTTCTCTTTGTTGCACATGATGAAAATCCAGCCGTCGGCACTGGGGAACATCTGGGACGGCGTCAACGACGGATGCGCCGAGCGCGGCAGCCGATTCTGGACCACCCCTTCGTTGAGGTACCAGGTGGCCAGGTAATTGAGGTTGCCGAGAGCCAAATCAAACAGGCTGACGTCGATATCGCGCCCGACGCCGGTTTCGCGTGCCGCCGTCAACGCCGCCAGCACGGCGAAGGCCATCGCCAGTCCCGTCATCATATCGACGATCGACAGCCCGAACCGGGTGGGCGGCCCGTCGGGTTCGCCGGTCAGGGAGAAGTACCCCGCCTCGGCCTGCATCAGATAATCGAAGCCCGGCCAGGCTTTGCGCGGACCGGTGCGGCCATAGGCCGTGAGGTGGGCGCACACGATCCTCGGGTTGTGTTCTGCAAGATGATCATAGTCGAGTCCCAGTTTCGCCGGGACGTCGCCGCGCAGATTGCAGGTCAAGGCGTCGGCGCTACGGACAAGATCGTGGAAGATGGCCTGTCCGTCGGGAGTTGCGAGGTCGAGGGTCAGGCTTCGCTTGTTGCGGTTGAAGCTATGGAAGAACAGGCTGTCGCCCGGTCCGAAGAAATATGGCCCGACATGACGCGACATGTCGCCACCGTCGCCGGGGTTCTCGATCTTGATGACCTCGGCGCCCTGATCGGCCAGATACATGGTTCCGAACGGCCCCGCGCCGTATTGTTCGACGGCGAGGATCCTGAGGCCTTTCAAGGGCAGCATCAGCCCGGATCACGTTCGATGAGCTGGCGGGCGATGATGATCCGCTGCAGCTCGTTGGTTCCCTCACCGATGGCCAGCAGAGGGGCGTCGCGATAATAACGCTCGATGTTGAACTCCTTGGAATAGCCGTAGGCGCCGTGAATGCGCATTGCCTCGAGGCTGTTCTCGATCGCTGCCTCGGTGGCGAAAAGCTTGGCCATCCCCGCCTCCATATCACAGCGTTGTCCCGAATCGTAGGCCCGGGCCGCCGAGTCAACGAGCAGCCGTGCCGCCTCGACCCTTGTGACCATGTCGGCGAGTTTGAACTGGATCGCCTGGTGCTCGCAGATCGGCTTGCCGAAGGTCTTGCGTGTCTGGGCGTAGGCCGTGGCCTCCTCTAGACAGGCGCGTGCGACGCCGACGCCGCGGGCGGCGACATTGAGTCGGCCGAGCTCGAGTCCCGCGAGAATCTGCTGCAGCCCGCGACCCTCGACTCCACCGATAAGGTTAGCGGCCGGAACCCGGCAGTCCGCGAATACCATCTCGCCGGTATCCACACCCCGGTAGCCGAGCTTTTCGAGTTTGCGGCCGATCTCGAACCCCGGCCCCTTCTCCACCAGCAACAGGCTCATGCCCTTGTGCCGAGGCTCCGCCTCCGGATCGGTCTTCACCAGCACGGCCAGGATCTGACCCTGAATGCTGTTGGTGATCCAGGTCTTCGCACCGTTGACCACGTATGCCTCGCCCTGACGTTCGGCACGGGTCCTGATGGCCTGCAGGTCGGTGCCGCAATCGGGCTCGGTCAGCGCGATGCCACCGCGCACCGCGCCGCTTGCGAATTTCGGCAGGTGACGGTTTTTTTGAGCTTCGGTGCCGAAGCGTTGGACCGCGGCGGCCATGATGAGGTGGGAGTTGAAGATCCCCGAGACCGACATCCACACCGCCGACACCCGCTCGACAATCTTGGCATAGGTCGTGGTCGACAGACCCAGCCCGCCATATTCGGGTGCGATGGTGGCGCCGAACAGGCCCAGTGCCTTCATCTTTTCGACGATCTCGCCGGGGTAGGTGTCAGTCGCTTCGAGTTCGTGAACGTAAGGCTTCACGTCGCGATCAAGGAAGCGATCGACGCTGTCCAAGATCAGCTCTTCCTGGTCGTTCGTCGGCGAGCGGTTGTCAGAGGCCACGGCGTTAACGGCTCAGTCGCCGATCATGTCATCGACCGAATGTCCCCGCTTGGGCACCAGAACGGTCCGCTCGTAGGTCATAAAGATGCTGCCATCGGCTTTCTTGCCCGTGGTCTTCACGGTGACCAGGCCCTGCTCCGGGCGCGAGTCGGATTTGCGCTTCGATAGCACTTCCGACTCGGCGTAAATGGTATCGCCCGCAAACACCGGCGCCGTCAGACGGATGTCGTTCCAGCCCAAGTTCGCGATGGCCTTCTGGCTGACGTCACTGACGCTCATCCCGGCAACGATTGCAAGGGTCAGGGCGCTGTTCACGATCGGCCGGCCAAACTCGCTCTTGGCCGCGTAGGCGGCATCGAAGTGCAGGGGATGGGTGTTCATGGTCAGCAGGGTGAACCAGGTATTGTCGGCTTCGCTGATGGTCCGGCCTGGACGGTGCTCATAGACGTCGCCGACCTTGAAATCCTCGTAACAGCGCCCAAAGGATTCTCGATAGCGGCCGGGTCCCACCTCGGTATGTGTAACCGCCATGGTGTACCCGTTCAGCCCTTGCCCGCCGCCACTGTGAGCGGGACCGTGCTGCCGCTCCGGGTAAGCCGCAGCACCTCGCCGATATCGTTCGCGGTCTCGAGAGAAAGTAGCGCCGCCGCGAGATCATCGAGTCTGGCGGCCGGCAGATACGGGCCGACGAGGCCGTCGAACTTGGCGCGCAGCTCGTCCGCAGTCAGGAACGCTTCAGGCTCTCCCTTGGCAATGGCGACCAGGGTGTCGAATGTTCCCCGCTTCGTCCGCACTTGCGCGCGGGCACCCATAGGGCTCGCAAACGCAGTCTCCGCATTCGGCTCCACGACCGTGGACACCAGGCGACACAAGCGCAAGGTTGCGTCATTTCCGATATGACGGGTGTAATCTTCCCATGCCATACCGCCCTCTCGCAGCACCACGGCAGCAAGGAACGGCATCGAGAACTGGCCGTCGACGATGTTTTTCGGGTGATGCTTGTCAACCTCGGGGTCGCCGATGATGTCCCAGCCCGTATGCGACAGGCCGATCTCGACGGACTCGATTTCCTCGGGTTCGATTTGGTGGGCACGACGGAGCGCAATCAGCGCCTCCATCCCAGCGTGGCTGTAGCGGCAGGAGGGATAAGGCTTCACGCCGATCGCCAGGGTCTCGTAGACCTCACCCAACCCTTCCATCGCTTTCTCGACCATCGGGTTCGGGGCATAGCTGCGCAGGAATCCGGCCTTGCCCGCCAACGGCTCGGCGGGACCCGTAAACCCTTCCCGGGCAAGGCTCGCGGCGATCAACCCGTTCATGGCTGCATGTCCTACTTGATAACGCTTGGTCCAGGCACCATCGACCAGGAACGCCATCGATCCCGCCGCCTGGCTCAGACAGATGCCGAAGGCGTTCGCGACCTGCCCGGCGGACAGTCCGAAAACCCGGGCGGCGGCCGCCGCGGCTCCAAAGGCGCCGCAGGTGGCGGTGGGGTGATAGCCGCGGTCGTAATGGTCCTTCGGTCCAAGGGCCATGCTCAACCGGATCTGGACTTCGTAGCCGGCGACGATGCCGGCGATCAACGTGCGGCCGTCGCCGCCGGTCATCTCGGCCGCAGCCAGCGCCGCGGGCACGATCGGCGCGCTCGCATGGATCGAGCCGCCGGCATGTGTGTCGTCAAAATCCAGCGAATGGGCGAGCGTGCCGTTGATCAGCGCCGCGCCCGGAGGCGCAAAACCCGCCTCGTCGCCGACGACGGTCGACTGCCCGCGCCCAAGCCCTAGACTGTCGACCGCAGCCAGCAGGCTGGGTGTCGATTCTGCGTCATGTCGGGCACGCAGGGCGATGCCGAGAATATCCATGACGAGTAGCTTGGCGCGCTCGGTCACCCCCTCCGGCATACCCTCGAACGAGAAGTCAGCAACAAATCCCGAGAGTCGGGCGGTTATTGTAGACATGACGGGTCACTCCTGATGGCGCGTACGGACAACCGCACCGGGGCACCCTATCGCGCTATCCCGCTCGACCGCAACAGGATCGGACGTGAGGTGGCCTGCGCCCTGTCTTTCCTATTCCTAAGTCGGCTTTATTCTGGTTATGGTCCTAATTGGGCCCGAGCGCAGGAAGCAAAATAGCCTGCATCAGCTGACCGCTCATTGATTTATCATGAGTGAGCCTGCGTTGCCCATAACCGGCGCGTGCGAGGAAGGTGTTGTGTGCTCCGAGTTCAGAACGCTGCCGTCCGATGGTACCTGTTGCCATTGTGGCATGTGCCATAGATTTAATCACGCACCGCTCGTTGACTTCATCACAGTCACGCGACCGGCTTTGAGAGAGTCGAAATGAACCTTAATTCGTTATGGCCGGCACCCCGCCATGAACGCGCGCGGACATTCGGGCAAGAATGCATATTCCCGCCATGTCGGGCGTCGCTCGACATGGCGCGAGAATGACGCGAATGACCGATCTCGAGACATTTGTAGACGCTCCCGGGCGCGCTGACCTGGTAAGGCAGGTTCGTGCCAAGATCGACGAACTTGGCATCTCGATGATCTATTTCCAGTTCTGTTCGGTAACCGGAAGGATCATGGGCAAGGCCGTGCCGGCCCCCCACTGGGAGGATCTGGCACAGTCGGGCATCCAATTCGCCTACGCCGCGGTTTCTCATGTGCTCTACGACCGCCACGGCGCCCTGTACGGCAATTACCCGGCGACCATGTCGGAATTGGTGGCGATCCCCGATCCTGAGACCTTTTGCCAACTCCCCAGGAACAAAAGATGCGCCCGCGTGTTCTGCACGCTGTTCAGGAACCGGGAGGAAGAAATCGATCCGGGCGCGTTTCTCGATGCTGACTGCAGGGGCAACCTGCGCCGGGTTGCCGAGCAGTTCGCGCGGGATCACGATGGGCTTCACATGAGGCTCGGCTGCGAGCCCGAGATGTTCTGGCTCAAGCGCGGCGAGGACGGCAGGCCCGCGGGCGGCCCCACGAAGCCGCTCCCCTACCACATGGACCAATTCGAGACCTTGAGTGAACTCGTGCTCCGGGTTGACGATTATGCGCGTGCCATGGGCCTGGACACCATCCAGTCCGATCACGAGGACGGCCCCGGCATGATCGAGCAAAACTGGACCTTCGACGACTGCCTTCGCACGGCGGACCGCTTGACCACCTATCGCCAGATCTGCGCGCGCGTGGCCCGCGAATTCGACCTCATCGCCTGCTTCATGACAAAGCCGTTTGTCGGCGTCACCGCGAACGGGTGCCATCACAACATGTCCATATGGCGGGGTGGGGAAGACGAAGTCATTGACATGGACTTCGAGAGCCTGCCAGGCGCCGACGGCACCTTCCATTACCGCCGGGGGGCGAAAACCTGTTCCGCAATAATTCGGGCGGCTGGCCGCCGAGCCCCTTGGGGCTCACCATGATCGGTGGCATCGTCGCCCATCTGCCGGCCCTGACCGCGATTGGCTCCTCGACAGTCAACTCTTACCGGCGGCTGATGGATGTGGGCTTCTGGACGCCTCTTCAGGCCAACTGGGGCTATCAGAACCGGACTTCCGCGTTGCGCATATCGTCGCCCGACCGGATGGAATACCGATCGGTTGATTCCCTGGTGAATCCCTATCTTATGGCCGCGACGCTGCTCAAGGCGATCGATGACGGGATCACGAACCGGATCGATCCCGGTCCGCCCGAACAGCGGGATCCCTCCGAATTCGATCTCTCCGAGGGCAGCGAGGCGTTGCCCCGGACCCTGCACGAAGCGCTTTTGGCATTGGAGAACGACGCGGTCGTGCGCGGCGCGCTGACGGGCGATCTTTACGACATCTACACCCATTACAAGCATGACGAGTGGGAGCGTTTCCTCGCCACAGTCACGGAGTGGGATTTCGATATGTATCTCGACTGGCTGCCCTAGAGGAAACCGGCTCTGCACCGCCCGAAAGCAAGGACGGCAATTGCAACCTTTTCAGTTCGCAATATGGTTGCGGTAGGACTCGCAACCCGGTGTGACAATCAGGGAGGCGCCGCGCAAGCGGACGGGTAAAGGCATGCAGCAATTCGAGCTTCACATCGGTGGGAAGCGCCGCGGCCCTGCATCGGGGGACTGGTTCGAAACCTTTGATCCCTATCGCGGCGAACCCTGGGCGGAAGTCGCGCGCGGGCGCGCGGACGACGTGGACGCGGCCGTCGAGGCGGCGCATCGCTCATTTGTAGAGGGGCCTTGGCCGCGCATGACCCCGAGTGAACGCGGCACCGTTCTTCGCAAAGTTGGTGACCATCTCGCTGGGCAGGCCGAGGAGTTGGCACGCCGCGAGGTGCAAGACAACGGCAAGTTGATGGCGGAGATGATGGGTCAGCTGCGCTACGTGCCCCAATGGTTCTACTATTACGGCGGCCTGTGCGACAAGATCGAAGGAGCGGTGCTTCCGATCGACAAGCCGGCGGTCTTCGCGTACACGCGCAAGGAACCGCTCGGTGTCTGCGCCGCGATCACGGCCTGGAATTCTCCGATCCTGCTCGCCGTCTGGAAAATTGCGCCGGCGTTGGCCGCGGGCAACACCGTGGTCGTCAAGCCATCGGAGTTTGCCTCGACGTCGACCCTCGCGTTTGTGCAAGCGATGGAAGACGCTGGCCTTCCGCCCGGTGTCGTCAACGTGGTGACGGGGTTCGGGGCGGAGGTGGGCGACCCTCTTGTCCGCCATTCGCTCGTACGCCACGTGTCGTTTACGGGGTCGCTCGAGACCGGTCGAAAGGTCGGCGAAGCAGCGGGTTCGGGCATCAAGACGGTGAACCTCGAACTGGGAGGCAAGTCTCCAAACATCGTCTTTGCCGACGCCAATCTCGACAACGCGGTCAAAGGGGCGATCGCCGGAATCTTCGCGGCGAGCGGCCAGACCTGCATCGCCGGCTCCCGGCTGCTGCTCGAAGAAAGCATCTGCGAGCCATTCCTCGAGCGCCTCGTCGAATTTGCCCGAACGGCGCGCATGGGTGACCCGATGGACATGGAAACCCAGGTCGGGCCGGTCACCACGCGTCCGCAGTTCGAGAAGGTGCTCTCCTATATCGACGTCGGGCGCAATGATGGCGCGCGACTTGTTCTGGGCGGAGAGCCGGCATCGCGACCGGAGTGCGGCAGCGGCTGGTTCGTCGAGCCGACGATCTTTTCGGATGTCTCCAATGACATGCGGATTGCCCAGGAGGAGGTCTTCGGTCCCGTTCTTTCGGTCATTCCGTTCCGCGACGAAGCGGATGCCGTGCGGATCGCCAACGACGTGTCTTTCGGCCTCGCCGCCGGTGTCTGGACGCAAAATCTGAATAAGGCCCACCGGATGGCGGCAGCGCTCCAGGCGGGAACCGTATGGATCAACATGTACCGGGCCGTGTCGTTCACCGCGCCGTTCGGCGGCTACAAGAACTCGGGCATCGGCCGGGAAAACGGTCAACAGGCAATCGATCAGTATCTCCAGACGAAAAGCGTGTGGCTGGACATGAACGACACGTTTCCGGATCCGTTCGTGCTGCGCTGATCGCCGAAGATCCGCCGCTCCTCGCGCCGCAAAGAAGGATCGTGGACCTGTTGCCCACAGCTGCCGTTTGACACGGAGCACGCCCGGAGGATAGGCCATACAGGGGAGAGAAACGACTTACACCATGGCTGCCCGTCGTTGGATTCTGTCTGTCCTGCTGGCCCTTCTGCTCTGGCCCGCTGGGGTGCGTGGCGAGTCTCCCGAGCTCATGGAGGCATACGGGCGCTACCAAGAGTTCGATGCCGTGGGCCGCTACAACGAGGCGATCCCGTTCGCCGAGGAAGCCCTGAGGCTCGGCGAGCATGAATTCGGCCCCGATGATCCGACCACCGCCGTTCTGGTCAACAACCTCGCGCTGCTTTACCGAGACCAGGGGCGCTGCGCCGAGGCCGAGCCACTCTACCAGCGCGCGCTCGCAATCAATGAGGCGACACTCGGGCCGGATCATCCCGAAGTGGCCACGAACCTCAACAACCTTGCGTTGCTCTATCACGACCAAGCTAGATACGCCGAGGCCGAGCCGTTCTATAAACGCGCGCTGGCGATCGACGAGAGAACCCTCGGACCGAATCACCCCGACCTCGCCACGAGACTCAACAACCTGGCAACGCTCTACGTTGATCAGGGCCGTTACGCCGAGGCCGAGCTGTCCTATGAGCGCGCGCTCGCGATCGACGAGAGCGCCCTGGGGCCGGAGCATCCTTACGTCGCCACGAGCCTCAACAACCTGGCGGGGCTTTACGACGACCAAGGCCGCTACGCCGAGGCCGAGTCGCTTTACCGGCGCTCACTCTCGATCCGGGAGAAGGCTTTGGGGCCGGAGCACTCCGACGTCGCCCAGAGCCCCAACAACCTGGCGAAGCTTTACCACGTTCAGGGCAAATTCCGCGAAGCCGAGCCGAACTATCAGAGAGCGCTGGTGATCTGGGAGAAGGCCCTGGGGCCGAAGCATCCTCATGTGGCCACGAGCCACAACAACCTGGCGGAACTCTCCGACAACCAGGGCCGTCACGCCGAAGCCCTCGAGCGGATCCGCCTCGCGAGCGGTATTCACCGCGCCCGCGCGGCGCGCTCCGGCGGCGCACGCACCGGCGGGGCCTTGAGCGAGCAAAAGTCGGTTCGCTATGTCTTCGTAAGGCACGTATCGATCGCCATGGCCCTTGCCGCCGGCAAGCCGGATGAGGTTGCGCCCCTGACCGCCGAGGCGTTCGAGGTGGCCCAGCTTGCGCGGGCGACCAGCGTTGCCGGCGCGGTTGCGCGCAAGGCGGCACGGTTCGCGTCCGGAGACGACAACCTAGCCGCGCTCGTGCGCGCCCGGCAAGATGCCCTCGATCGCTGGCGGCGGGTCGACGAGGCGCTCCTGGCGGCGGTGAGCCAGCCGCCGGATGAGCGGGATGAAGCGGCGGCGGCAAGCCTGCGCGCCGAGCTTGCCGGTCTCAATCGCCGGCTGGACGAGTTGGACACCCGGCTCGCCGGCGATTTTCCCGATTACGCGGAGCTCGCAACCCCCCGGCCGCTTGCGCTGGCCGAGACCCAGGCGCTGCTTGGGCCCGAAGAAGCCCTGCTCGGCCTACCTTGTTGATGACTATGAGACACTTCTCTGGGTCGTGCGGCGGACGAGCATCGGAACCTACGGACTCGAGATCGGCCGGGAGCAGCTCAACCTCAAGGTTGAGCTGCTTCGCGCCCGCCTTGATCCGACCGGCCGGGAGACCATCCCGGAGTTCGACGTGGCACTTGCCCACGAACTCTACGAGACGCTCTTCGCGCCCGCCGAGGCGGCGCTCGAAGGCGTGCGTCACATCTTCATCGTCCCCGACGCCGGCCTCGGGAGCCTGCCGCTCGGCGTGCTCGCGACCGAGGCACCGGAGCGCGCCATCGCCGACTATTCGGACTACCGGCAGGTACCGTGACTGGTGAAGCGCTACGCGCTCACCGTGCTGCCGTCGGTCTCCTCGCTCAAGGCGCTCCGCCGGTTCGCGGGAACGGCGGACGCGGCGAAACCGTTCATCGGCTTCGGCGATCCGGTGCTCGAGGGCTCACCCGGGTCCGGACGGGGTCTCGAGCTTGCTGCGCTCTTCAGCCGCGGGGCCGTCGCGGACGTCGAAGCGGTGCGCGACCTGCCGGCGCTGCCCGAAACGGCAGGCGAGCTTGCCGCGATCGCGGCGACCCTCGGGGCGAGTGGCGCAAATCTCTACCTGGGCGAGCGGGCGGCCGAGAGCAACGTGCGCGCGCTCGACCTGTCGGACTACCGCGTTCTCGCCTTCGCGACCCATGGCCTGGTGGCAGGCAATCTGATCGGTGTGGCCGAACCGGCGCTGGTCCTGACCCCGCCGGAGGCGAGCACGGAGGACGACGACGGCCTCCTGACCGCGAGCGAGGTCGCCCTGCTCGAGCTCGACGCCGACTGGGTGATCCTGTCGGCCTGCAACACCGCGGCCGCCGACGGGACACCGGGCGCAGAGGGGCTGTCGGGCTTGGCCAAGGCATTCTTCTACGCCGGCAGCCGGGCGCTTCTGGTCTCCCACTGGCCGGTGTTCTCCGACCCGGCGGTAAAGCTGACGACGCGCATGTTCGAGGAAACCGCCAACAATCCAGGCGGCGGCGGCGAAGCGCTGCGCCGCTCCATGCTCGCGCTGATGGAAGATGGGGAAAGCCCTCATTACGCTCACCCCATGTTCTGGGCCCCCTTCATCGTCGTCGGCGAGGGTGGCGTTCCCGAAGGACCGTAAACAGCAGGTCGGCAGCAAAGGTGTTTCCTCGTGCCAGTGGATTGCAATGCCGAGGGAGCGATGCATGTGCGGACGATCAGTCCAGCGTCTCCAACAGCTTCAGAGCCTGTCGCGTGCAGCCATGTTAGGCCATCCAAGCGATACGATGAGCCTCGCTGACCAGCTCCGCTTGCACGCGGTGGAGCACGATCTCGCTGGAAGAGACGCCGCCGGCAAGACGGATCAGGTAGGTGGCTCCTTCCTCCGGCGTCAGCTCGTCGGGCCAGGGCATCGTCGCGGCACCCCCGGGCCAAGAGGCTTCGGTCGCGGCCTCGATAGAACCAGCCACCGGCCAAATAGTAAGGAGGCTGGAGGTCTCGGAATCCGGCCGCCAGAGCTCTATCGGCGAACCCGCGGGCACGCAGTGATCGCCGGAAACGCCAAGTGCAATGGTGAAGGGATCATCCGGCTCGTCCCGGCTCCCCTCCCGCGTCGTGCCGAGCAGAGCGATGTTCGCATCTGGAGGGTTCACGAGATCCGAGAGTGCGGAAAACAGGCCCGTATCGCCGCCACTGCCGCCACCCGGCGGACCTTCAAGGGGACCGGTCAAGGTTATTGTCTTGCCGTCGGACCCGATCAAGGTGACGCGCGCGCCTGCCGGCAGGCTCAGCGGTTTATCGCCATCGACTATTTGCCCGGCCACCAATCCCGGCGCCGTCGAGTTGGCGACGAAAAACTGGGCCGAGAAAGCCGGGAAAGCCGCGAGGATAAGCGCAAGTGCCGCCAAGGCGGCAAGGGGTCGGGCCATTGGGGTCATTTTTCCTCCAAAATTATTCTAGCAGTGGTCGCGCCGTCATCAAGTCGGCGCGAATGCAAGGCGATCAGCGGGTCGTCGGGACAAGCTTCCGCGAGACGGGCGAAGGCCTCCCGTGCCTCTGGCTTGCCGGCCACCATGGCCTCGTAGGCGGACTGGTATTGGGTTGCCTCGGTGCTCCCAGCCTGGCCAAGAGAGATCGGCTCGAAGGCGGCGATGCCGACGCGCTTGCCTTTCAAGACGAGCTCGCCGATTGGACGCATCGCCATGTCTGGCGCGGCCGCCGCGGTCGCTCCGCCGATGCAGATACGGGTTCCAAGGTGCTTGTTGACCGACTCTAGCCTCGCCGCGGTGTTTACCGTATCGCCAATTGCCGTGTAATCGAACCGGGTGCTTCCGCCCACGTTACCGACGATCGCGGGGCCCGTATGGATACCGATCCGGGTGATTTTGAAGCCATGCTCGGCTTGAGACTCCCGGAATCCTTTGGCGAAGTCATCGAGCGCGAGCGCGCAGGCAACGGCTCGCTTCGCGTGGTCGGATTGATCGGCTGGCGCTCCGAAAATGGCGACCACGGCATCGCCAATGAACTTGTCGATCGTCCCGCCATGCTTCAGCACGATCTGGCTCATGCCGTCGAAATAGTCGTTGAGAAGCGGCATCAGCACCTCCGGCCCGAGCCGCTCGGAGAGTGTGGTAAACCCGGCGACGTCCGTGAAAATCAAGGTAATCTCCCGCCGCTCGCCACCGCGAACCAGCCGCTCCGGCCGGTCCGTGAGCTGCTCCACCAGGGCAGGCGAGACGTAATGGGCGAAGGCCTTACGCACGAACCGTCTTGCCTTCGCCGCCGCGTAGCCCAGAGTGGCGCTGGATATTCCATAGGCCGCCATCAATCCCAAGCTCGGCAGAGCGAGCGGAACAATCGGCCCTCCCCTGTTGTACAACGCGCAGCCTCCGGCCCAGAAGCCAATGATCACGACAGCACCGATCCCGAGCCGCGCGGCGACCGGGATGTGCAGGGTCGCGAGACCCACGCCCGCCGCCACGAGGATGAGCACGAGCGCCACCTCGGTTGGCAGGTCGATCCTGGATAAACGCCGACCGTCGAGTAGCTGGGCCAGGACGTGGGCATGGATGAACACGCCCGGCATTGTGGCCGGCTCGCTGGAATCTACACTCAGCAAGGTACGGTGCCGGTCACCCTGCGGCAGGTCGTTGCCGATGAGCACGATTCTGTTCTCGAGCAGGCCGCTGACGAGGGTCGGCTCGATGTCGCCAAGCTCCAGAATAGAATGTGTTGGCAGTGATTGGAACCGATCGGTTCCATCCGCGGGCCGCGGCCGCCACGCAATCGAAAAGGTCTCTTGGGGCGCCTCCGCGCCCATCGCTTCGGCGAGTGCCGCCGTGAAGCCGGCAAGGTCGCTGTTCGGCAAGGCCGTGACTTGGCGCCGCACCACGCCGTCGCCATCCATGAGAAGGTTCACGAACCCGGCCCCGGCGCCAGAGGCCGTGAGGAAGCGCCCGAGATAGTCCAGCTATGCTTCTGTCAGTCCGGCGGTCTCGTCGGCCCAGGCGATGACGATAGGGACCGTGAAGCTGGCGATGGCTTCCGCCAGGGCCGTATCTTTTTCTTCTTCGGTCGCCTGGTCGAAGAGAATATCGAAGCCCACGGCACGCACCCCGGCCTGTTCGAGCCTGGCGAGCAAAACCACGAGGAAGCCCCGGTCGATGGGTGACCGGTAGGGAAAGCGCGCAAGGGTCTCTTCGGTGATGCTGAGAACCGCAATGTCGGCATGCTGCGTTTCAGGTGCCGGGGTCAAAAGAGCGATCCTGACATCGGAAAACCAGGCCTCGGCCGTCGCGACGAACGGAAGGAGCCGCGGCGCCGCGAGAGCTGCTAAACCGACAACCAAGGCGATGGCGATGAGCCTGATGGCCTGACGCTTGAGTTCCTGCTGAGCCAATTGAATTCGCTCCGAGGCAGGCGGACGATGATCTGCCCCTAATCAGGTGATCCAGCGCCTGTGAGAAAGGTCGGCGCGGGCTTATGCCCTGCTGGGCAGGCTTGAGCGTAGCGTATGCTCGGAGAGCGGGACGGCGCAAGATCGCGAAGGGGCTTTTCGCCGCCAATCTGGCCATCGCCACAAACAAGGAGCCCGCCGAATAAAATTCCGACGGGCTCGAGCAAGTAATGCTGGTTGCGGGGACCTGCAAACAACGAGAATCACTGATCATACCGGTGTTTCTGTAGGTTCAAATCGAGGGTACACACCCACCTTTACCGAACTGCGCTGAAATGGCAGAAGCGCCAGCTCGGTCACTAGGCCTTATGCCAACGACAAGTGCTGTCGCTGGATTTCAAGCGCGCCAGCCGATGTCCGCTTGTAACTATTTCCGGGCATTCGCCTCACGACGCCAGAGAGTCCGCCATAGCCATTTCCGGACATTGAGGCCGGGCTCTTTGAGCGTCCACTGATAGCCATTTTCGGACGTTCGAATCCGATGAGCAGCAACCACCGAAACCGCATTGTTAGGCTCGGTTAGCAGCCGTTCCTAAACTGCCGCCGATAACCAATACGAGCCGGGGAATAACGTTGGGCGATGTATCGACGCAGGCCATGGGCGGTTGCATGTGTGGTGAGGTACGCTATAAGGCCATTGGCGAGCCGCTGTACGTCGGGCACTGTCATTGCCATGGCGAGAAGGACGGGCTCATCGGTTTTCCGAGACTGGTTGCTTTAGTCTGATAATGTCCTTTGTCGACAGGTTCGGAAATCGGTGAGTTTTCGAACCCTGGGTTTTCTTCTATCGTTAAATGCAGGATATCGACAGGGCGGCAATCACGGGTGACAAGATGCTTCCGATAACCGGCGGATGTCTGTGCGGCGCGGTGCGCTACGAAGCGATAGAGCTGCCCGGCGACTACGGCGGTTACTGTCATTGTCGGATGTGCCAGAAGGCATTCGGTAACGGCTTCAGCGCTTACGTGGATTTCGCAAGCGACGCGTTTCGATTTACGCTCGGCGAACCCAAGTTTTATAAATCTTCAAGCCTTGGAGAGCGTGGCTTTTGTGCCAATTGCGGCTCGCCGCTCGTCTCACGATATTTCCAATACGAAGGGATCTGGGTCTTCGTTGGCACACTCGACCACCCGAACAAAGTACGGAAATACATGAGGGTTCACCTGGGTATCGAAAGTGAAATTCCCTGGCTCACGACCCACGACGAACTGCCCCGCAAACGGACCGAGGAAGAATCCCTCTATAGCTCGGTTGGGCTGGCCATCGACCAAGGACGGGAATAAGCGTATGAAGCTGCGATGCCCGCATGAACCGCCGCCCTTAACGGTTCCAGTCGCGGAGATGAATAATTGCAGCTGGGTTACCTGAATGACCTGGAGCAGGAGAATGCGCGAACGGAATATTGCAGCCACCAAGGCCTGGGACCACCCCCGCCCGAATCAAGCAGATTTGCTCTGACACCGCCGGATGGTCATGGCGCGCCACGCTGAACAATTCCGTGCTGTCATTCCGCGGTCCGGGCATGATAGCAGAAGATCTCGGATCGACCCCCGTCCGGCCCGACCTTCACGAGGCTGGATCCCTCGATTGACGTACCGGTGTTGGCCCACCAGAACCAGAGTGTAACCGTCCCGTCGTCTTCCTGTTTGGTAACGATCTCGCTCACATCCACAAAGTTCTCGTATTTTGGGCCGTCGTGGAGATGCTCGACATTGGTCGTGGTGTCCCCCATGTAGGCTTCAAACTCAGCGCGAGATATCCGGCCCACATTGGGATTGTCGAAAAAATAGCTGTCCGCAGCCTGCGCCAGCAGACGTGGAACATCGCCAGTTACCTAGCCCTCAAGATAGGCGTCGATGCGCTCGGCCACAGTCATGGATTGATCCCTTTTGCCGTACGACAGGAACCTTTAGGCGGAACGTCCAGCGAACCGTCCTATCGTAATACAGATGGTCTCTGACAGGATGCCTGCTTCACCGTTCTTGACCCCGGCAAGTTACGCCTCAAAGTTAGCCTTGGCAAAATTGCCGGCGTCGGGATGTCAATGGCGGAGCAAAAAGGGACGACCGTGGCGGTGTAAGAAGGGACCACCTGGCGGCTGCGGGCTTGTCCCCGTAGTCCATCATGGGCGGGCCCCGCGTGCGACGCGGCGTGCCCTCAACAGGCCGACGCGGCGGCGCGCGCGGAAGGGACCTGTGGGCCCATGGGGTCAAGCGTGGGTTGGATGGTCGGTTCAGTTCGCCGTCGGGGTTTGACGCCTGCGGCTCTGGTTGAGCCTGTAGCTCTCGCCATTCATCTCGAGGATGTTGACGTGGTGGGTGCGGCGGTCGAGGAGAGCGCCGGTAAGCCGCTCGGAGCCGAACACCTCGGTCCATTCGTCGAACGGCAGATTGGTGGTGACCAGGGTCGAGCCCCGCTCGTAGCGCTGGCTGAACACCTCGAACAGGAGCTCGGCACCGGTCTTGGACAGCGGCACGAAGCCGAGTTCGTCGACGATCAGAAGCTTGTAGGTGGCGAGCTTCTTCTGGAACCTCAGCAGTTGCTTGTCATCGCGGGCCTCGATGAGCTCGTGGACCAGGGCAGCGGCGGTGATGAAGCCGACCGAGAGGCCCTTCTGGCAGGCCGCCAAGCCGAGACCGAGGGCGATGTGGGTCTTGCCGGTGCCGCTGTTGCCGAGCGCGATGAGGTTCTCGCGGCGCTCGATGTACGCGCAGCGGGCGAGCTCCAGGACCAACGTCTTGTTGAGCGAGGGGATGACCTTGAAATCGAAGCTATCGAGGCTCTTGATCACGGGGAAGCGCGCCGCCTTGATCCGCCGCTCGACCATGCGGCGCTCGCGGTCGATCAGCTCGAGCTCGGCCAGACGCAAGAGATAGCGAACGTGGTCGACGCCTTCAGAGGCGCACTGCCGGGCGATCTTGTCGTACTCTCGCAGGAAGGTCGGAAGCTTGAGCGTCTTGAGGTGGTGGGCGAGCAGCAGCTGTGGTGCGTCGGTCATGCACGGAGCCCCGGCAGCAGGCTCATGTACGACTTGGCAGACGTGGTCGCGACCCGGGCGCGCGGCAGGTACGGATAGACCTCGAGGTTGAGCCGGGGCGGCCGCCGCTCGATGCGGCACAGTACCAGGTGCTTCACCGCATCGAAGCCGATGGCGCCGAGCCTGAGCGCGTCGCCGACCGCTGCCCTCGACCTCCTCGAGCCGGAAGCTCTCCAGCAGACGGCGCACCTGGACGGACTCGCGCTTGCCCGCCTTGCCCATGCGGGCTTCGAGCAGGCGTCGCAGAGTGATGAAGGCCTCGGGCAGGTCCCAGCCCGCCAACGGCGCGGCCTGGTCGAGGGCGCCGATCTTCTGCTCGATCAAGGGTAGGTAATGCAGCGGGTCGAAGATCAGGTCCTCGCTGTCGTAGGACCGGCGGTGCCGGGCAATCACCTCCGCGCCGCAAGAGATAACGACCTCGTCGACGGAGCACCGGATCAGCACCTCGCGGTGGCCATAGGCCACGGGCACCGAGTAGTCGTTGCCCCGGCAGCGCACCAGTGACAGCGAGCTCACCCGTCCAGTGCGCTTGTCGCAGGCATCGTATGGCGCCGGGGGGAGAGGCAAGAAGGCTTCCCGGTCCCGTGCGAGGCGCTCGCCGATGGTCTCCTTGTGACCCCGCAGCCGCGCCGCCTGGCGCCGGCGGCACTGTCCCGCGAGAGCATCGTTCAGCGCCTCGAAGCTCTCGGCCCGCGGGACGGGGACCCGGAAGGTCCGCCGGATGAAGCCGACCAGTCCCTCGACCTTGCCTTTGTCGTTGCCCTTGCCCGGCCGGCCGAACCTGTCCTCGAACAGATAGGGGGATTGAAGGTCCGTGAAGACGCGCGTTCGCTGCCGCTTGCCATCGCCCAGTATCCGGGCGACTGCCAGCTTGGTGTTGTCGTACAGGATGGATCGGGGGACGCCGCCGAAGAACGCAACCGCCGCGTTGTGGCCAGCGCAGAACGCCTCGGTCGTCTCCGCCGGGTAGGCCTTCACGAAGCAGGCATCACTGTGGGGAAGATCGAAGGCAAGGAAGTGGACCTTGCACGCCACGCCGCCGATCACCGCCATCGCCTCGCCGAAGTCCGCCTGGGCGGGGCCGGGGGAATGGACGAGCGGCACGAACATCTCGCGCGACCGAAGCCGCCGCTCACGGACATAGTCCTTCACGATGGTGTAGCCGCCCGTAAAGCCGTACTCGTCCCGGAGACGGTCGAAGATCCGCTTCGCCGTGGGCCGTTGCTTGTGGTGGCTGGTCCGATCGTCTTCCAGAATCCGATCGATGATCCCCGTGAACGGACCCCGCTTCGGCCGCCGTGGCGGCTTGCCGCGGCGAGACCCCGGCGGCACCGAGAACGACAGCATCTTGCGGACCGTCTTGCGGTCCAGCCCGAACACCCGCGAGGCCTCGCGGGTGCTCATTCCCTCGACACGACACGCCCGCCGAACCCGCGCGTACAAATCCACCCGATACATCCCCCCGCCTTCCAGTCAGAGCAGCCCTGACAGAAGGCTATAGACGGTCCCATTTTGGTCCGCCGCAGCCGGATCAACCGGCCGCTTCAGTGGGGGATTATTGCGCCGCCGTTCTCATCGGGAGCATCGAAAATGAACCTGTCGGCGGTAGACTACATCGGGCAGACAGCATCGCCGGCACCGCAGACCATCGCGCCTTACCGCAGCAAGCCATCCATCGTGCCCGCGCGGCTACGGATTGATCGCCGCTCGCCAAAAACATCGGGCGCGGACTAAACTGACGTTTGCTAATAACCGCGGGACAGGTCGCGGCCATCACGACATGAGAGGGGATAAAGAAAAATGGCGAAAGGCGGGAGCGAAGAAGTTAAAGAGTGACAGGGAGGTAGCCCTGGAATCCGGCTCCCCTCAGTTAGAAATTCCTTTCAGCACCGCAGAGTACCGATCCCGGCTCGACAAAATCCGGCAAAGGATGACGAAGCAAAAGATTGACACGCTTTTCGTCGCGAGCCCGGAGTCAATGTATTACGTCAGCGGCTTTCAAGCTGTGTGGTACCAGGTCCAAGCACTTGAGCAATGGCTTCCACTATCCGGCATGGCGATCCACGTCGACTCGGACAAGATTATCCATTTCGACAACGACGGTGAAATGAACCTCTGTAAATATTCCACGCGCGCCGAGGACCTCCGCATCCTGGATCGTCACGAGGGAAATTTGCTGCCCTTCATCGTCAAAAACCTAAAGCAGGAAGGATGGCTCAAAGGCACGGTCGGGCTCGAGACCCGGAAGTACCGGCCAAATCGGGCCGTCAGTGAAGCCTTCGAAGCGAAACTGGTGCAAGCGGGCTGCAAGCGGGTTATCGATGGCTCCGATATCGTCGACGACGTGCGCCGGTTTAAGTCGCCCCAGGAAATGGCTTACTTCCGGACGGCGGCGAAACTGACCGACATTGGAATGAAGGCCGCGCAAAAGGCCATCCGTCCAGGCGTGACCGAGCTCGATATTTATGCCGAGACGCACTATGCCATGACCCGGGCGGGCAGCGAACCGTCCGCGCTGATCTGGCCGGTCTGCTCGGGAAGCAAAAGCCTCGCGCACCACAGTATGCCTTCTCGGCGGCAGGTCATGGCGGGAGATGTGATTAACATCGACTGTTGTGGGGTCTACAACCGCTACCACTCCAACATTTCCCGCACCTACTCCGTCGGCGAGCCAGCCAAGGATGTAGCCGAGGTTTCCGCCAAGGCGGCAGGGGCATTCGACGTGTTGCTGAAGCACGCAAAACCGGGTGCCAAAATTCAGAGGGTCGCCGACGCCTTGAAGGCTTACTACAAGGACCGCGGCCTATGGGGCAATCAATGGTGGACCGGTGGCTACGAATTGGGTGCCGCCTTCGCTCCGGACTGGGTCGGCGCGTTGTCATACGATGTGGAGCGGGACAACGGCGAGGCTACCTTCGAGGAGGGGATGGTCGTAAATTACGAAAGCAATTTCTACTTCCCGGGCGCCGCCGGGATGACCGTGTGCATCGATACCATGATGTTCGATCAAGGCAAGGTCGAAATTCCTCATCGAACGCCAATGGAGTTGATCGTTATCGACTGAGGCGTCTACGGCGCATCACACGAGAGTGTCACGATCGAATTCGCGACGTCAGCCTGATTCTGCGCGTCCGGGCGGCCGATCTGAGGCCAACGGCGTCGCTGGACGCGGAGACGGTCCTCGACCGGGAGCGGATTCGACACGCTTGCGGCGTCGTCGGTTCTGCGGCGGGAGGGCAGACGAGTGCGCACGAGACGTTCGTCCAACAAGTGACGCACGATTAAGTGAATATTTGCCCAGCCGATTATGGGTACGTGTCACGAGTTCAAACCAAACAACTTGATCGTGTCCGCGTCCGCAAAACCAACGACCGCCCCGTCGTTCATGCACCAGGGGAAGATTGATGAAATGCGGCCTTGCTGCGGCTAGCCCCCATGTGCCGCGTCGACCCAAGCGCGCCAAATGTCCTCGTTTTCGTCGACCCATTTCATTGTGACCGCCTCAGCGTCCATGCCGTCAGAGTCGATAGCCTTTAGCATGGGAACCTGCATCTCGTTCGTCATCTGGTAGTTCTGCAGGAATCGATAGGCAACAGGCCACTTGTCCTCCATGCCAATCCAGGCCACCTTCTTTATCCAGCTTACGGGCCAACCACACATGTCGCAACCGTCCTCGTACGCCGGCATTTCAACTGATCTGAGATCGAACTCCCCAAAAACCCAATGGGGATTCCAGAAGCTTACGA
Organism: Alphaproteobacteria bacterium; assembly: GCA_965198325.1. Classification (GTDB taxonomy): domain Bacteria; phylum Pseudomonadota; class Alphaproteobacteria; order UBA828; family JAPUJA01; genus CBDAPE01. The sequence continues at coordinate 139,468 of CBDAPE010000015.1, forward strand.
GTATAGGCTGTTGGCGTTCGAAGGCTGACCGAATCTCCGAGATCATGCTGCCTTCCGAGCCTCCTGGCTTGTTCACCAATTTGCCTTCAAGGCCAAAAGCCTCGACCTTGTTGACCGAAATGCTTCCCCAATCCGAGGGATAGTCGAGGATCCGTCCCATTGGGAACGTCTCTGGTACGGCAAATAACTCAGCGCAATCCTGCAAGGCCTCCCAACTGGGGAGGCCCGGACACGTCTCTTCCACGAAACCCGGATAAATCCATCCCTCCCAGGGAACAAGCCCCAGGCCCCCGAGATCGACGATGTTCCCACCGTCTAGACTGGCCATGATTTGCTCTCCCTGGGTAAACTCCCAATTTTCGAGAGCGGCTGTGATTGAGTTGTCGTGCAGTGCGAGTACCGCCGCGACATCGCCGGCAACGACGTACTCCACCTCGTAACCCATACGTTTGAGGATTTCACCTGCGACATGGGTGGTTACATGGTTGCCTGTCCAGTCCCCGATCGAAAGTTTTATCGGGTCTGTTGACTCCGGTACACTCTCCGCCTTCGCTAACGACGAGTAGCCGACGCCAATAATAAGAGTGGCCGCAGCTACTACAGCGTAAATTCTCTTTGTAAGGTTCTTCACTGATGCATCCTCCCAATTTATAAGTTTTTTTCTACGGTACAGCCTAATCGCTTACCAACGCAAGCAGCTGAACTGCCCCCCAGTGGTTGAACCGAATTGGTGGTGATTTAAACACCTTTCTGAACATCCCGCCTGCCCGAGGGAGAGTAAAAATCGATGCCCGTGTACTTTGGAGAGCGCCAGAGCCGTTCGATGAGGATATTGTCGAGATTCGGGTATCACAGAGCAGATTAATTACCGCTGGCCGAGGAGAAGGTGCTGATCGAACGATGGCAGCGCCACGACAACACCGTCCAATCATACGGTTCGCCTGGCCAGAGACTGCCCGGCCCTGAGGTGATCTGGCCCGATCCCAACGTTCCGACCTGCGCATTCCACAGGCTACAGCTGGAGCAATTCAAACCGCACGAGCTTCTTTCATAAGGGGTGGACGCCTTTGATCGGGCTGGTCACTCTACGAGGATTCAAAATTCCAATTGTCTTGCTCTGCTGCAAGACTGAGTCGGTCACGAGGGTGCAGGCGATGCTAAAGATTACGGGCTACAGCGATCGGCTATACGCGCGCCCCGGTGAGACCATCAAGTTCATGGTAAGCTGCAACAGGCTGAAAAGGACCCGGCTCAAGTTCATGGTAAGCTGCAACAGGCTGAAGACCTATCGGGCCGACATCGTTCGCCTTGTCTGCGGGGATGCGAGCCCAAAAGGACCCGGCTTTAAGGAACAAGTGGTCCGCACCCCTGTGAGCCGGCGTTACAAAGGACGCAAGCAGCCGATCTACGCCGGCTCTTACGTCCATGTTCCCGATGGATCGGCTTTCGACGGGCTTGAGAGCTTCTCGGTTCAGGCGATGATTTGGCCGACGACGCCGAAGAAAGGCGTCCAAGGTATCGTGAGCAAATGGTCAGAGCGCGCGGGTTCCGGATTTGCGTTGATCCTCGATAGAAACGGCGCCGTTGCGTTGCAACTGGGTGATGACGATGGCCGGGTCGAGACGGTCAGTACCGGAAGAACGCTCACGAACCGTCATTGGTATTTCGTTGGCGCAAGCTTCGATGCAAAAAGCCGGAAAATTTGCATTGTCCAAAACCCACTTGTCGAATTTCCCGATATTGCTGATCGGGCGGTCGTCGCCCGGAAATCGAAACTGGCGAAGATCGGAAAAAGTGACGCGCCTCTAATAATGGCAGCTATTTTTCATCGAGAGTCCAAAGGAAAAGCTCTCGCGACCGGTCACTATAACGGCAAGATAGCCCGCCCGCGGCTTATCAGCAGAGCGCTTACCGAGAGTGAGATGGAGGCGCTTAATGGCATGGCGCCAACGACGGATGATACGAGCTTGATCGGGGCATGGGATTTTTCAAAGGAGATGGCGTCGGACAAGATCACCGACCTCTCACTTAACAAGATTCACGGGATGGTCATTAATCTCCCCACCCGCGCCATGACGGGGCCAAATTGGGCGGGTGAGGAATTCGATTGGCAGAATGCGCCAGAACAATGGGATGCAATCCATTTTCACGACGACGATCTCTACGATGCTGGCTGGGCCGTCGATTTCGAACTGAAAATTCCACGCAATTTAAAGAGTGGGATTTACGCGGCGCGGCTGTGCTCGGGCAAGGAAGAAGAATACATTCCGTTCGCCGTGGGACCAAAACCGGGAAAGGAGGCGAAGATCGCGTTGCTGCTTTCGACCGCAACTTACTTGGCTTACGCCAACGAGCATATGGCAATCGACGGGGATCATCTCGAACTTCAATGCGGCCGGCTCATGGTTCTTCACGGCCATGAAATTTTCTTGGGTCAGCATCGGGAATACAGCGGATCGCTTTACGATCTTCATTCCGACGGCAGCGGATTTTGTTATTCATCATGGCTCCGACCGATCCTGAACATGCGGCCTAAATGCGATTCGGTGCTTGGCGGCTATGGTGACTCGTGCCTGTGGGGATTTAATGCCGACACTCACATTACCGACTGGCTTGAGGCGATGGGGCATGCGTATGACGTCATAACCGACGATGAGCTTCACCGCAGCGGAATCGAACTGCTCAAGCCTTACCGCGCCTTGATTACCGGCACCCATCCCGAATATTGGTCCACCGAGATGTTGGATGCCTTGGACGGTTACAAGAGTCGCGGCGGACGATTGATGTATATAGGGGGTGACGGTTTTTACTGGCGCACCGCCTTTCACCGGGAAAAAACGGGGGTTATCGAGGTGCGGCGCAATGAGAACGGAATTCGTCCCTGGGCCTCGCATCCGGGCGAATATTACCACAGTTTCAATGGAGAATATGGCGGCCTCTGGTCCAGCCAGGGAAGACCACCACACTCCGTTGTTGGAACCGGATTTTGCGCCTGGGCGCATGACCTCTGTTCTTACTATCGGCGTAAACCCGATAGCTTCGACCCCACCGTCAGGTTCATTTTCGAAGGCGTTGGCAGGGACGAGTTGATCGGTAACTTTGGACTGCTCGGCGGTGGCGCCTCTGGGCTCGAAATAGACCGTGCGTCACGTGATTTGGGTACACCGCCCAATGCGCTCCTCCTTGCCTCGTCGGAAAACCACACCGACAGCTATCTTCCGCCGCCCGACGAATGTCTCGAAATCCTTCCGGGACTCGGTGGCCAGGAAAACCCGGACGTGCGAGCCGACATGCTGTTCTTCAAGACACCTAACGGAGGGGCGGTTTTTTCAACGAGCTCGATCGCCTGGGCAGGAAGCCTGTCCCACAGCGGTTACGACAACAACGTGTCCCGAATTACAGCGAATGTTCTGAAACGTTTCCTCGATCCTACACCGATTTAGGGACTTCGGGTGATTGGGCGAATCCCAGCCGTGGAGTTGCTAGTTTCAGCTCTTTCAAGAACGCTTATTATGGCAAAGGGAGCGATGGCTCCGACGCGTCCTATGCTAGGAAAGCCCAAGCTCCCGCTTCTTTTTTTGGCTCCACGACTGCAGGATGCGGTCAGTTATCATCGCGATTAAGGCGATCCCGAGTCCGGCGATAGCGCCCGACCCGAATTGCGCCTTCGTCAGTGCCACATAAATTAGATTGCCCAGGCCGACCGTGCCGACGAGAGCGGTGATGACCAACATCGCAAGCCCGAACATCACGGTTTGATTCAACCCCAGCGCGATCTCCGGAAGTGCCAAGGGCAGTTTCACGTTGAACAGAAGCTGGCGTTTCGTGCATCCCATTGCCGTTGCCGCTTCCACAACTTCGTGCGGCACGTTTCGAATCCCGTGCTCGGTGTAACGAATGGCAGGCACAATCGAATAGGCAACGATGGCAAGCAGTGCCGTAAATTCGCCTACCAGGAAGACCATGATCAGAGGGACCAAATACACAAACGGCGGTATGGTCTGGAGAGTGTCATTGATCGGCCTTAAGAACGCCGACGCACGATCGTTATGTGCCGCCCAGATCCCTAGCAGCGCTCCGAATAAAAATGCGATGAGTACCGCGGCGCCACAGAGGTACACCGATAACATCGCCCGCTCCCAGAGCCCTCCTAAGATAATGAAACAAATCCCACCTACAGCGAGTAGCCCAACGCGCCACCGTCCGACCTGGAAGGCAACAACGGTGATCACCAAGAGAAAAATCGGCCAAGGAATTCCGGTAGTTCCATAATAGAAAAGCACGCCACAGAGTATTACCGCGATGGCTGTCCTCCAACTACGATAATAACCTGAAATTACGGCCAACAGCGCAACCAATAGCGCATAGCCGAATTTGACCTCCTCGGTCATGGAAAAGCCATAGAAATAAGGTGTTACGCTGTTCACCAGACCAATGCGCATGGGCAGCAACAAAAGGAACGTTACACACCTTTTGATTGCATCGGTGATCGGGAAGAAAGTAACGGTGAACCAGTTTACTGCTTCGTTCAGGGGCTCGGCCGGATAGAAGGTCCACGTATCGGGGAATTCGTCAAAATGCGGAGAGGATTGGGCGATTACCATCAACACCAATGTCGTACCCAGTGCTGCCCATAGGTGTAAATGGCGATACCAAAATGCGTGGACCCGGTGGAGTGGAGGGGCGCTCTGTTTGGCAGCTGCTCGGCTCATCCGATCGAAAATCATCGCAATCAGGACAATGACGGCACCGGAAAGCAAGCTCTCCCCAAATTCTGCTTTCCGCATGGTGATCAAGACTTCCCATCCGATGTCCTGGAATCCACCAATGATTGCGGCGATGATCACCATGGCGAGAGACGCCATTATTGTCTGGTTGACGCCAATCATTATCGTCGGAAGCGCCGAGGGAAACTGGACCCACCAAAGAAGCTGCCGCTCGTTGCAGCCGGACATGCGTCCTGACTCGACAATATCAGTTGGAACCCGCCCTAGGCCCAGCATGACGTTTCGCACCATCGGCGGCGTGGCGTAGATTGCACTTGCAACGAGAGCGACAACCGGACCAAACCCGAATAAAAGGATGAGTGGAATCAAATAAGCGAATGCGGGAATTGTCTGCATTATATCAAGTGCAGGCTCGATGATCTTCCGTGCCGTCGGAAACCTAAATCCCAAAATTCCGAGGAATAAGCCCAAGAGGAGAGAGAGGGGTAGAGCCACACCGACCAGAGAAACGGTTCTCATGCTCTCGTCCCAATAGCCGATGATCACCATGTAGAACAGGGCGATGCTAGTAAATAACGCCAGCCTCCAACCACCGATAAAATGTGCAAAGATCGCCGCAAGAACGATCGTCACGGGCCACGGAAGCCAATGGAGAAAGTCTTGCAGACCGATCATCGGGCCACTCAAGAGCCAGGCTACAGCCCGGAAAAGCCATTTGAAGTTATCAAGAATCCAACCCATGCCTATGTCGAGCCAAAGATTCATGGGCAGAGTGAGCGTGGCCGGAGGCGTCATGAGCCATTCATGGCTGGGCGCAAGAAAAACTATGGGGAGGCTAACGGTCCCCACGCAAATCCAGATCAACGGGGCGGTCCCCAAGTATCGCTGGGGTTTAACTCTCCCCAGGGTCAATTTGGCTGTAGAGCGCAAAAATCTGATCTGGCTTGTCATGCGGCAAAGGGGTTGTGCATACCGGAAATCATATCCGCACTTCGGCACGATGGAGCCCGCCGAGATTAGGCAGGACGCGGATAGTGCTTCGGGCTATGACTGGAAGAGGAGTCGGCGCATCCTTATCGAGAGACCAGTGTGACTGGGCATGGTCGTAATGGATTGCGTACGCCTTCAGCACACGGCGGAGATGCGCCACGTTGAGGAAGATGACGTAATCCAGGTATTCGCGTCGCATCGATCCAATCAGCCGTTCTACGTGACTGTCTTGTCACGGCGAGCGTGGGGCAATGGGTCGGTCTTGAAGTCCCATGGCTCGGACGCACGCCTTGAAGGTATCACCACGGGCACGCACTGTCAGATTAACACAGGGTGATCGGGCTGATCAGAAGCGATCAAGGGGCAGGTCAGGCGCAGCCTGACCTCTACACTGTCGGCGCAACGATAATGGCGAAATAGAACGTCGATCTAGAAAGCGAGCAGATGGCCATTCACTTGCGGACAATCTCGGCAAACCAGGCAAGCCGTGAGCATATTTTGGCAAAGTGCAAGGAATTACTGGACGAGATCGAGGCGCCGACGCAACAACGCGCAGCGCTGCCCACGGGTTGCTCGGCTGATTACTGAACGACCTCACGATTGAGCCCGCCGGTTCTTTGCGTCAGGTAAAGAGGAGCAGCTTTCAGGGGTGCCCGCTATATCGACGCCGATCAAGCCCATAAGCGTGCCGATCTGCATGGTGGCCATGACGGCGTCTGGCAAGGTTGCAGACTAGGAATTCAGTCACATATCCTCGGGCATCGCTGGAAAAACGATCCTCCCATCTTGATCGGTATGCTGAATTGCGCGCCAAGTTAGCCAAAATGTCCGCAATGGGTCATAAACGGAAAAAATCGGTCCTTGCCATTAAAATCCGCTCATGACCCGCAGCGGACATCCGCGGCGCTAGGCTCCCACCGTCGTGAAGGCGCCCTATGCAGTAGCATCCAGATATCCGGTGGCAACGCCATTTTACAATTCCAAGAATACATTGACGCGCACCACCCTGGTGTAATTACAATCGCGCAATGCTGCGAATTCGCTGATGAATCCCCGTCTGGTGCCGCGGTTCTGGCGAAGGCAACGAACGCGATCCAAGGAGTCTTTCGAGATCGCGGTAGATGGGAGCTGGGCGAACAAAGAGCTGACGGAGCATCGATCATGGACGACGAGTACGAGCTAGCACGCCAGGAGTTGGCCGCTGAGCTTGCGGAAACCGTCAGGCGCAACGTGGCCCTATCGTCACGTTGGTACACCGATCCTAAGATTCTGGAGCTCGAACGGCGCCTGGTCTTCCGTCGAACCTGGCAATATGTTGGACGCCTGAGCAGGGTACCCTCGCCAGGCGATTTCTTCGTCTGTGAAATCGCCAAGGTCCCGATTCTCGTCATTCGTGAAAATGCCGACAAGATCAACGCATTTGTCAACGTGTGCCGACATCGCTGCCACCCGGTCATCGGCGAAGAATGCGGCTCTGCAAAAAGATTGCAGTGCCCCTACCACGGCTGGGTATATGACCTGAACGGGTCGTTGAGAGCCGCGCCGCGCCTCGATCGCGAGAACCGCGGCGAAAATCTAGACAAGACGGAATTGTCGCTAGTGCCCGTACAATTGGAAACCTGGGGCCCGCTCATCTTCCTGAATCTCGATCGGCAGGCGAAGCCCCTTCGCGATGTCATCGGCAGACTGCCCGACGTTTACAGGAAAAGAGGAATCGATCCGGCCGAATTCGTCCTGCACGAGAGACAAACCTACACTCTCCGGTGTAATTGGAAACTTTTGGTGGACAACAGCCTCGAATGCTACCACTGCGGCGTAGCCCATCCGTCGTGGAACAAAGCGTTTTACCCTACAGCCGAAAATTACCGGCTCGAAATCCTCGGCGAGAGCTCCTATCAATACGGATCTCCTCGCGAAGTCGGGTCGCGGGGCAATACCCCGCCAAGTATTTGGGGTGAGCGCGAACTTACCGAACTCGGTATCGCCTACATATGGCCGACCACGGTAATCCTAGAACACGAGTTTGTATACTGGATCTGGTCGTACATGCCGCTGGATCTCGAGAATACGCTTTTTGTGGCGGAACTCTATTTTCTCCCGGATGTCAGTCGGAAGGAGAAACAGAAATTTATCGACTTCTACGACCCGACCCTGGCCGAGGACAAGGTTATTCTGGAAGCGGTGCAAAGGAGTCACGGGTCGGGAATGATTCCGCCGGGCCCCCTGCTGAAGGGCAGTGAGAGGCTCGTATCCCACGCCATTGGCCTGTTGTCCGACGCGTTTGACCAGCCGATCGAAGAAGAAAAGGCGGCTTGAACGTCATTTTTCGTGGCCTGCCAGTCGGGCACTCCTGCGAACCATCGATGAGTGCAACAGCCCTTGCTGGGATAATCGGGCGCGAGATACTCAAGAATTTGAAAAGGTCCGGAGTAGCGGCCCGGGGCGGCGCCAGTCTGATACGAATCAGTCTCTGAATTTGCGCATCAAGCGAGCTTCATGCCGCCCATTGACGCCATTCGGCCAGCACCGCGGGGCGCGTTCTAGCCGAATGGCGTCAACTTGCAGCCTGAAATTTACCGACTACGGGTGTTTGCTGGCTGACTAGCATTTATCCGACGGTGCCTATCTATCAGATGGACGTAAGACCCCATGACGTTATTTCGTCGGCATCCGGCGAACGCAACATTGTCGCCTTGCGCGTCGCAAATCTCGAACAGGGCGTCCGCGTCGGGATCGTTGATCTGGGTCGAATAGTGAAACTCATGGCCGCGAAATTCAGTGCCGGCTTGTCCAAGGGGACCATCGCCGCAAAGTCGGAGAGCACGATATCCGAGATGAAGTTTCTGATTCCCGAATTGCGTTTGCACCGGGAGCAAGCCGGCCATGGAAAACATCTGGTCATCCGAATCCGTAAAGGTATCGCCCAGCACCATAAAGCCGCCGCACTCACCCCAGACGATAGCACCTCGGCCCGCTGCCCGCCGCAACCCGTCCAGGAAGAGCGCGTTCGACGATAGCTGAGCCGCGTAAAGCTCGGGATACCCTCCAGGCAAGTAGATTGCGTCTGCATCCTCACCCGGCGTTTCGTCCGCTAGGGGCGAAAAAAAGGACACGGATGCGCTCGCCCGTTTCCAGTCGTCGAGGAGATGGGGGTAGCAAAACGTGAAGGCATCGTCCCGCGCGACGGCGATCCGCGTGCCCGGTGGCTCTATCCCGGACCCCGGGTCCGCGTCCTCAATACGTCTTGGCACAACAGCCAATGCCGCCAACTTCGTCATCTCGAGATTGTCCTGAATTAACGCCGCCGCCTGATCGATTCGATGTTCTATATCGGCCAGCTCCGTCGCTTGAACCAACCCAAGATGGCGGTCCGGCAGTTCCAGATGTTTCGAGCGCGGAATATAGCCCAGTACAGGTACCGGACTGTCCGCCATGGCGCGGGTCAGAATCTCCCGATGGCGCGGTCCGCCGACCCTGTTGAAAATCACGCCCGCTATCGCGACGTCGGCGCGAAACGACGAAAACCCCGAAACGACGGCGGCTGCCGACGCCGCTTGGGCTTGGACGTCGACGACGAGAACGACGGGCCAGCCCAACCGCCGCGCCGCATCCGCCGTGCTTCCGGTTCCGTCCAGAGCTCCATCGAACAGACCCATGACACCCTCTGCAATGACGAGGTCGGCGCCGGCTGCTGCTGCCGCGAGTTGATGATCGAGCGTTTGTGGCCGCATCGCCCAGATATCGAAGTTGCGGCACACCGATCCCGAGGCAAGCGTATGGAACCCCGGATCGATATAGTCGGGGCCGATTTTCAATGACGAGACCAAACAGCCATCCTGTTTGTATGCCCGGAGCAGAGCGAGTGTGATAATGGTTTTCCCGCTTCCGGATGCCGGAGCGGAGATGATGAAACCGGACGTCATCCGGCGCTCCCGGCAAAGCGCTCCGCATAGCCCACATTCGGCCCGATCACGATGAGCGTGGGTGGTTGCAAGCCGCTGGCGGCAAGATCGGAAACGCAACGCCCGAGCGTCGTCGTCAAAACCTGCTGATCGGGTGTGGTCGCCTTGCTGATGACGGCGACGGGCTCGTCGTCTGGGCGGCCCGCTTCTCGCAGCTTCTCCCGAATTCGCGCGATATGTCGGCTCCCCATATAGACGACCAGTACGGGCGATCCCTTCGACAGGCTGATCCAGTCCACGTCATCGGGAAGGCCTCCCGCAGCGGTATGCCCGGTAATCAGGGTGATGGCAGCGTTCGTATCACGGCTGGTCGCGGGGATGCCAGCATAGGCCAGACCCCCGATTCCTGCCGTGATGCCCGGAACAACGCGGAAGGGAATCCCGGCCGCCAACAGGGCCTCGCACTCTTGCGGTCCACGGCCGAACACGAAGGGATCGCCGCCTTTGAATCGCAGCACGCGCTTTCCGCTTCTGGCGTAGTCGACAAGCTTGCTTGAGATCCCCGCCTGGTCGATGGAGGCTTGCCCGCCCCTTTTTCCGGCGTATTCGAGGACGGCGTTCTCCCCCGCGAGTCGGAGAATTCTGTCATCCACCAAGGCGTCGTAAATCACGCGATCGGCATGCTGGAGCCCGTGATACGCGGCAAGCGACAGCAATCCGGGATCGCCCGGCCCGGCCCCAACCAGCCAAACGCTTCCCGCCTCGAAGACCGGGAGGTCGAGCGACGGGGCGATCATTGCAATGTCCCGACGTTCGGCGTGTGTCGCAGGTTCCTTGAGTCCATTCGTCGTATTCCATATAAAGAATCGCCGTGCTTGGAAAGCCCCATCTCCCGACCGACAACGATCGCAGGCTGAAATATGGCTGGACGACGGGCGCCTGCGCAACTGCGGCGACGACGGCGGCATACACAGCCCTGACGACCGGCGTGTTTCCCGATCAGGTAGAGATAACGCTGCCGAAAGGGAAAAAGCCAAGCTTCGAACTGGCGGAATCCCGCCTCTCGGATGGCGTTGCCTGCGCTGGCGTTATAAAGGATGCCGGCGATGACCCCGACGTGACCCACGGTGCGCTTATCCGGTCTTGCGTGAAGTTTGGCGCCATCGGCAGCGGGATCGTCTTCAAGGCAGGCGAAGGTGTCGGGACGGTGACGCTCAAGGGATTGCCATTGGCCGTCGGTGAGCCGGCGATCAATCCGGCGCCGCGAAAAATGATCGCAACAAACATCGCAGATGTTCGCCGTCAACACGGGGGATCGGAAGATATCGAAGTGACGATTTCCGTCAAAAACGGTGAAGTGATCGCCAAGAAAACGTGGAACGAACGGCTCGGGATTATCGGCGGTCTATCGATTCTAGGCACCACGGGCGTTGTCGTTCCCTATTCCTGTTCCGCCTGGATTCATTCGATTCACCGCGGAATCGATGTTGCCCGAGCAGCCGGGCTTTCCCATGTTGCCGCCGCAACTGGGTCGACGTCGGAAAAATCCGTCGCGGCGCTTTATGATCTGCCGTTGACGGCGTTGCTCGATATGGGCGATTTCGTCGGCGGAACGCTGAAATATCTGAACAAGCATCCGATCCCGAAGCTGACGATTGCCGGAGGCTTCGGCAAGATATCCAAACTGGCAGCGGGGCATATGGATCTGCATTCGAGCCGATCCCAGATCGACCCGGAATTTCTGTCTGGGCTGGCCGAGAAGGCGGGCGCGGCACCGGAACTGGTTGTCCTTATAGCCGCCTGCAACTCCGCCGGAGAAATGCTTCAACACGCAACGAAAGCGGATGTTGCTCTCGGAAACGCCGTTGCCGCTGCGGCCCGGGATTCCGCGATGGAGAGGGCGGATGATAAGTTCGACGTCGAGGTCGTCGTGTATGACCGTCAAGGCGGCATGGTCGGGCGTGCACCGTTCTCGAAACCATGACGCGTGTTCTGATCCTCGGCGGTACCGCGGAAGCCGTCGATCTGGCCAACCGGTTGTGCGACGACCCGGCGATCGAGCCGGTGTATTCTCTCGCCGGCCATACCGCGACGCCCACGCTGCCGCGTTGCGACGTCCGCCGGGGCGGATTCGGCGGCGGGGCACAGCTCTCGAAATACCTGTCGGATGCCCAAATCGATATCCTGATCGATGCGACGCACCCTTATGCGTCGCAAATGGCGTCGAATGCTCTCGCCGGCGCGAAAGCCGTTGCAATCCCGCACTGCAAATTGTTGCGGCCGGAATGGCGCGAACCCAGTGAGGCGGGATGGCTTCACGCATCGACGGCGGATGCCGCCGCCGAGATTATCGATGGGCGTTTCGAGCGGGTGTTTATCAGCAGCGGGTTGGGGGATGCAGCGGCTTTCTCGCACCTTACCCGGACCTGGTTTCTGGTCAGGACGATCGAAGTGCCTTCTGTCCCCGCGCCGCTGGCCTCGTTCACGCTCATCCGGGGTAGGGGGCCCTTCGAGGTGGCCGCTGAAAAGGCCTTGTTCGCCGAATACCGGATTGATGCGCTCGTCAGCAAAAACAGCGGCGGTGGGGCGACGAACGCCAAGCTTGAGGCCGCCCGGCAGATGGGAATTCCCGTCATCATGATCGAAAGGCCGCCGATCCCGGAGTGCGACTGCTATTCCGACATGGAAGCCTTGATAGAAAAGCTGTTCTAGCGCGGCCGCAGAATATGACGGTGGTCCGCCGAATAGAGCCGGCTGTCGTCGAATCGGGTTTCTGCGAAGACACGCCCAACCAAAATGAGCGCCGTTCGTGTAATCTTTTTCGCCCGAACCTTTCCACGGATGTCGTTCAGCGTCCCCGTAATCACGACCTCGTCCGGCCAGGTTGCCCGGTAAACAACTACGATCGGGCAATCCGCACCGTAGGCGGGGATCAGCTCCTGTGTAACTTTCCGGAGATTGCGGACCGACAGATGGATCGCCAGCGTCGCGCCGCTTGCGCCCAGCGTTGCCAGATCTTCGCCCGCCGGCATGGCGGACGCCTTGCCGTCGGTGCGGGTTATAACCACGGTCTGCGATATGGAGGGAAGGGTCAGTTCCTGACCCAGCAGGGCGGCGGCAGCGGCGAAGGCGGGCACGCCGGGCGTCACGTCGTATCCGATTCCGAGCGCGTCCAGGCGGCGAATTTGTTCGGCGATCGCCCCGTAAATCGACGGATCACCCGAATGAACCCGGGCAACGTCCAGTCCTGCCGCATGTGCGTTTTCCATTTCTTCGATGATCTCGTCGAGATGAAGGGGCGCCGTATCGACGACGCGGGCACCATCTGGCGCCGCAGCAACGATCTCTTTAGGAACCAACGATCCGGCGTATAGGCAAACCGGGCACTGCTCGATCAGCCTCAGACCGCGCACGGTGATTAAATCGGGCGCCCCCGGCCCCGCACCAATGAAATGAACTGTCACGATTCCCCGTTCGCTTCGTCGTATCCCCGTGGCGTGTAGACCCAGTGCCTATGATCCCCCCCACCGGTGAGTTTCGTGGTGCTCGCGCCGATCACCACGACTGTCAGCATATCAACCTGATCGGATCGAAGCCCGCTCAGGTCGATGATTTCGACATTCTCCTCCTGCCGGCCGAGGTTGCGGGCGATGATTACCGGCGTATCCGCCGGTCGGGCGCTCAGCAAGATATCCCGCGCTTTTGTCAGCTGTTCGGTGCGCCGACGGGAAACCGGATTATAAAGCGCGACGACGAAATCACCCTCGGCCGCTGCGACCAACCGTCGCTCGATCACACCCCAGGGCGTCATGAGATCGGATAGCGAAATAGCGCAAAAATCATGCCCCAGAGGTGCGCCGACCCGCGCTGCCGCAGCCTGCAGAGCCGAAATCCCCGGCACGACCTGAATGTCGAGCCGTTGCCATTCGGGACGGTCCTGGGTGTCGATAAGCTCGAAGACGAGGCTTGCCATCGCGTAGATCCCTGCATCACCGCTCGATACCAACGCAACACGATATCCCTGCGCGGCAAGCGAGAGCGCGTCGCTCACCCGCTCTCGTTCCTGGCCAAGATCGTACGGGTATAGTGCTTTTGCGCGCACCAGATCGGCGATCAGATCGATATAGAGTCGATAACCGACGATATCGCTTGCCGAGGCCAGAGCGTTCGTGGCTTCCGGCGTACGCCAGCTCGAACTGCCGGGGCCGAGCCCGACGATGGCGAGCGACCCCGGGGCCTGCCCCACGGCATCGGTGTCCAGAATTGCGGGCGCGCGTGCAATCGCGCAGGTCGCCCGCGCGGATTTCCGCTTCGGCACAATCAAGTTTGCAGCACGCCCCCCGGCAGCCAACGCCGCCGCCTCCGCAACGCCGTGGGTCCCGACGGCATCGAACACAACGTCGGACGGGTTCGCAAGGCGCCCAGCTTGCTGCTCCAGCCGTTCGGCGGAAAACAGCCGCAGCGGCACGTCGAGCCCATCGGCCAGCGCCCTGATGGCCGCTTCGTCTTCCTTGATATCGATGGTCGACACGCAGGCAACAGAGCCTTGCGCCAGACCCGCCTCTTGCAGCGCGTTGTGAACAAGCTTGTCGAATTCACCCGCGCCGACACCGCGCTCGCATCCGACGCCAAGAGCCAACGTCTTCGGATGCAGACACAGGATATCGTCAGAATGCCCAGACGCCCGCTCCGTAAGACTGAGCGTTAGAGGCGCCTCGTCGTCTGTAAACGGCGCATCGACCAACGTGATCCAGCTTGTGTCGATCGCCGGATCGAGATCGTTGAGAAGCCGGACCGGCTCACCCGAGAGTATGGCGGCGGTAACCGGCTTGACCGCCCCAGCATGGCCGAGCCGCCAACCATCGGGAGGATCGTCCAGAGAAACTCCGAAACGGAGCTCGCCGGCGGTCGTGACTGCAGGGGACACGCTCAGAACATCACTCAGCCTGCGGGCAAGCGCATTTGCCCCGTGGTGGCCTCCCAGCAAAGGCACGACCGCGCGACCGTCCTCGCCGACACAAACGATCGGTGGTGCGTCGTGTTTATCGGTCAGCACCGCGGCAAGCGCCCGGATCATGATTCCGGTGGACAGGATCCCCACGACGGGATGCCGCTCCCGATAGAGGTCCCGCAAATGCCCCGCTACGGACACGAAATCCCGATCGGCGGTGGCGACCCGGCCGGCAAGGCCGTGGATTTGCGCGCCGGGTAGGTGGACGGCCAGCCGGCGTGCTAGGGCTGCACCACCCTCCGTGATCACGACGAAGACGGGCCCGGGCTTCGGCGTCATCATACGCCGCCGCGCCGGTGAACCAGAATCATCGAAAAATAGGGTGCTTTATCGTCCGTCAGTTCGGCAAGTGGTAACTGTTTCTCGGCTTCCATCGTCGCCCGTTCGATATAGCGGGCGGTCTCCATCAACCCGGCCTCGCGCAACACGGATCGCACCTTGTTCAGGTGGCGCCCGACTTTGATGAACACCGCCATATCGGCAGCCGCCAGCCGGCGGGCCATGTCGTCTTCTTCCAGGGTCGCGGGAATTACCGTCACGACGTCATTTCGCGAAGCAAGCGGCATGTGAAGCGCCGCCGCGCAGGCCGTTAAGGAGCTGACGCCGGGAACGACCTCGACCGGCCAACGCCGCGCCAATCTTTCGAACAGATACATGAATGAGCCATAGAAAAACGGATCGCCCTCGCAGAGTACGGCGACAGAATGTCCGGCTTCCACGCGCCCGCTGATATCGCGATGGGCGCGATCGTAGACATCCGTGGGTGGAAATATCCCGAGGTCCATCGATATGCGAATCACGATTTCTTCCTGGCCGCCCGGAAAATGGCTCGCGGCGATCGAGCGAGCGACGCTGTCTCCTTCATTGGGCGCAGAGTAAGCGATTACATCGGCGTTCTGAATGATCCGGTACGCCTTCAATGTCAGCAAATCCGGATCTCCCGGCCCGACTCCGATCCCCCAGATTTTTCCGGGCGCCGTCATTCCTTGACAACCCGCCACTGTGTTACCGGCATCATGGGCCGCCAGCTCTGGAAAGAACCAACGGCATCGGCTCGCGATATTACGATACGAACCAGCTCACCGCCGTATTTGGCGCAGGCGTCGATGAGGCGGCTTTCGCCCTCGATCGTCACGGCGTTGGCAACCAGCCGCCCGTGCGGTCCCAAGGCGTGCCAGCAGGTTTCCACCATCCCGTCCGCCGTCAAGCCGCCTCCGATAAACACCGCGTCCGGTGCGTCGAGCCCCTCCAGCGCGGCAGGCGCCTCACCGGCAAGAATTTCTATTCTGGACACGCCAAGCACCGCCGCGTTGGCGCTGATGAACGACAGGCGCGTCTCGTCCCGCTCGACGGCAATCGCCGTTGCGTCTCTTGCCGCCCGGCACCACTCAATGGCGATCGACCCGCCCCCGGCTCCTACATCCCAAAGCCGTTGTCCGGGCAACGGCGCGAGCGCCGCCAGGGTCGCGGCGCGAACTTCACGTTTGGTCAACTTGCCGTCGTGCTCGAAGGCATCGTCGGGAAGGCCGGGCGTCGTGGGCACGACGACCGCTTCCGCTCCGGCCACGCAATCAATTGCAAGCAGGATCAGGTCGGGAAGTTCACCGTCCGGCCACGCCGTGGCCAGGGCATTGCATGCCGCCTCGTTTGCACCGCCGAGATGCGATAGCGCCACCATTCGGCTTTCACCGAAACCGCGAACGCCGAGCAAGTCAGCAACGGCCTTGGGTGTTTGCCCGTTATCGCACAGCACCAACAGGCGTGCTCCGGGTGTTACGAACGGAATGATATTTTCCAGCGCGCGGCCGTGCGCACTCAGGCATTCGACTTTGTCGAGTGGCCAACCAAGCTTTGCCGACGCCAGTGAAAACGCCGAGGGCGCGGGATAGACTCGCATGTCCTTGATGGAAACATGGCGGCTAAGCGTCGCGCCGACTCCGAACCACATGGGATCGCCTGAGGCAAGGACCGCCACTTTTTGTCCGCGATATCCGAGCAGCGCGTCGATCGATTTCTGGAAGGGCGACGACCAAGCGATGCGCGCACGGTGGTCGTCTTCCAACGCCGCCAGATGACGTTCGCCTCCGAATATGACGTCGGCGGCATCGAGAGCAGCCCGCGCATCGGGCGCGAGCCCGGTAAGCCCGTCGTCTCCAACGCCGATAACGCTGAGCCAGGGGCCGCTCATTCGCCGGCGCCGCCACAAACGGCGTTGATCGCGGCCGCCGCGAAGGCGCTGCCTCCGATCCGGCCTTTGAGGGTCACATACGGGATATCGAGATCGGCCCGAATAAGCGCGTCCTTAGATTCCGCCGCACCGACGAAGCCGACCGGAAAGGCGAAGAGGGCTGCCGGGTGTTGCTCGACATGTTCGTCCATCAGCTCCAGAAGGCGAAACAGGGCCGTGGGCGCGTTGCCGATCGCAACAACGGATCCGGCCAAGCGCGGCAACCATAAATTCACGGCCGCCGCGGATCGGGTCGTGCCTGTACGCCGGGCGATTTCCTGTACTCCGTCCTCATTCAGGGTGCAAACGATGTCGTTTCCCTCCGGCAAGCGTCGATCCATAACCCCGGCCGCGACCATCGTCGCGTCGACAAAAAGCGGCGCCCTGCGCGCCAGCGCATTGCGGGCCGCTCTGGCGGGGTCGCCCGACCAGGCCAGTTTTGCGACGATGCCCGGCATCCCGCAAGCGTGGACGAGACGCATGACCACAGGCTCCAGCGCCGACGGAATAGCGCTCAGGTCCGTGGCCTCGCGGATGGCGGAAAAGGAGGCGCGATAGATCGCGTCGGGGTCCTTGAGATAGTCCAATCGATAACTTCCTATACCCAGCGCCCGGCAGACGCGAAACCTTCAGGAGCCATTCGGGTCGCGCCGTCCGGGACCATGGGGATGGTTTGCGTGGGGATGTGACGCGTGCATATGAGCATCCCGACGATCATGATCTCGCCTGGCGTGATCGTGCCCCGACGGGTCGCCTCCGGCGCCGATCCCTTCGACGTGATGGTGATGCCCCATCTGGGGTTCCCCGACTTCGGCCTCAAAGCCGACGACCTGCTCGCGGTATTTGCAGGTCAGGCAGTTCATATTGTTATCGCCTTCGGTTATGCCACGAACCCGGTTCGCGAAGGTATCGATGACCCCCGGATGATCCGCCAGATAACCGGCCTTGATAAATTCGATGTCGGGATTGTCCGCGGCGGCGCGATCGGTCGCGCTGTAGATTCGCTCGACCAGAACGCCCGTAAACAGGAAATAGGGAAAAACGATAATTCGTCGATAGCCCAGCTTGACCGCGTGCTCCAGCCCCGGCGCGACGAGCGGAAAGGTCACGCCGGAATAACACACTTCCGTCCAACCGAATCCCATGCCTTCGCCCAGCATGCGGGCGATTTTCGCGATATTTCCATTGGCGTCGGGATCGGATGTGCCGCGCCCGACCACCATCAACAGGGTCTCGTCGCGCGCGACTTCCGGACCCGCAGTTGCTTCGCCGGCCTCGATTCGGTCGCGGGCCGCCGCGAGCATCCTTGGATCGACCCCGAGATCCCGCGCAAATTCTATTTTGGTCGGCTGTGTGGCTGCGTATTCGTTTAGGACCGACGCGATATCGTTTTTGACATGGCCCGCCGCGAAGAGCATGCCCGGCACGGCGAGAACATGATCCACACCCTGTTGGCGGAGCGCATCGAGACCGTCTCGAATAACCGGCCTTGCAAATTCCAGGAAACCGTAATCGACTGCGTAATCGGGAAACCGCTGCGTCAGCCCCACGGCCAGCGCCTTGAATTCCTCAACCGCCGCGGCGCTGCGGCTTCCATGACCGCATACCATTACACCAATTTTTGTCGTCATCGCTTGCCATTGCTCCGGGCCCCGCAACCGGGCACCATCTTAAAGGAATATGATCTTCGAGTCGGCAATTCCCGCTATCCTCGTCGCATTGGCCTGCGATGCGCTGTTCGGAGACCCGGACCGGCTTTATCGGCGCATCCCCCATCCGGTCGTTGTCATGGGCAGACTGATCGCGGCGGCAGACGGGGCCTGGAATCGCGGCACGGCCGGAGCCTTTTGGCGCACCGTGCTGGGCGGCATGGCGGTGCTTTTGCTAATCGTCCTGTGTGCCGGCGTGGGTGTTGGTCTCGAGGTCTTTTTGCGCGGTTACAGCTATGGCTGGATCGTGGAGGGCGTCTTGATGTCGACGCTGATCGCCCAACGCGGCCTTTACGACCATGTCATGGCCGTCGTCAGGGCCCTGGCAAGCGACGGTATCGATGCCGCGCGCGTCACGGTGGCGAAAATCGTCGGCCGCGACACCTCGAGGCTCGACGAAAGCGGCGTCTCGCGCAGCGCCATCGAATCCCTCTCCGAGAATTTTTCGGACGGCGTCGTCGCCCCGGTGTTTTGGGGCTTGCTGTTCGGATTGCCGGGCATACTGGTCTACAAGGCGGTCAACACCGCGGACAGCATGATCGGGCACCGCTCGCCGGAGCATCTTTATTTCGGCCGCGCCGCAGCCCGCCTCGACGATGCCCTGAGCTATATTCCCG
The DNA here is from genome assembly GCA_965198325.1 of Alphaproteobacteria bacterium. Taxonomy (GTDB): domain Bacteria; phylum Pseudomonadota; class Alphaproteobacteria; order UBA828; family JAPUJA01; genus CBDAPE01. The sequence goes on from CBDAPE010000015.1 coordinate 158,651, forward strand.
CGCGCCTGTCGGCGCTGCTTGTTTTCTGTGCCGCCAGTTTCGGAGCGCGGTTGTCGAAGACCCGGGGTTTGGCCATGATCGGCGCCGAGGCGCGACATCATCGTTCGGTCAATGCAGGTTATCCCGAAGCGGCCATGGCGGACGCAATCGGCGTGCGGCTATCGGGTCCGCGTCCCTATGACGGACACGTCGTCGAGGAAGCCTGGATCGGCGAAGAGTTCGATGACGCCCGCCCCATCGACATTCGATCGGCGCTCTCGGTTTATTTCCGGGCCTGCGTGCTGGTCTTTGTGTGTGTCGCGATTGCCGGCGCGATCGACGGTCTCATTGGCTAGCGATTTCGAGTAAGCCGTCGATATCGACGTTCTCTTCGAGCTGTCCGGCGATCGCGTCGAGCGCCTGCTCTAGATGGACCTCGAAATTTTCCAACACGGTCGTCCGAGCGTTGAATCGTCCGAGAAATGCGTGCCTGAATTGATCGGCCGCGAACAGTCCATGAAGATAACACCCGCTCACTTGCCGATCCGCTGAGACCGCTCCGTCCGGCTTGTCTTGAAGCGTCAGAAACGAACGTTCCGTATCGGGGCCGGTCGTTCGACCCATATGCATTCGGTATCCCTGCACTGTGCCCGATCCGTCGCTTGCGCTGCCCGACAGTTCTTCTAGGGTCTTCGGGGCCCGGATAACCGTGTCGATGTCCAAAAAATTGAGGCCCTCGACATTCCCGGGCGGGCCTTCACAGCCATCGGGATCGGCGACGCTCCGCCCCAACATCTGGTAGCCGCCGCATATCCCGAGGATCGCCCCGCCGCGGCGCAGGTGCCCTTTCAGGTCCGTATCCCAGCCTTGGGCCATAAAATGCTTAAGCGCGGCCACCGTGGCTTTTGTGCCTGGCAGAATGACGAGATCGGCATCGCCGGGAAGTGGCGCACCAGGCGATACCATCACTAGATCGACATCGGGTTCGGCGACCAGCGGGTCAAAATCGTCGAAATTCGAGATATGGCGAACTTGCGGCACAGCGATCTTGATAGAATTTCCTCCGCTAGGGGTAGCCGTTTCGGTTAGTCCGACACTGTCCTCTGCCGGGAGGCTCCGCGCCTCGTCCAGCCAGGGAACAACCCCGAAACAGCGCAGACCGGTCCGCTCGGCAAGGATCTCGATCCCGCTATCGAACAGACCTTCATCGCCGCGAAACTTGTTGATGATGTAACCCTTCAAAAGCGCTGCTTCGTCCTCGCCCAAGAGTGCCTGCGTGCCGAAGATACTGGCGATCACGCCACCCCGGTCGATATCGCCGATCAGAATGACCGGTACCTTCGCCGTCATGGCGAATCCCATATTCGCGATATCGCCGTCGCGCAGATTCACTTCCGAAGCGCTTCCCGCGCCTTCGACGAGCACAATGTCGGTGCCGTTGCGAAGTCGTTCGAAGGATTCGATGACTTGGGGTAGCAGCGCGGCTTTGAGCGATTGATAAGCCGGCGCGTCGTAATTTCCCAGCACGCGGCCCTGCACGATGACTTGTGCACCGATGTCGGACTGCGGTTTGAGCAGAACGGGGTTCATATCGGCGGTGGGTGTGATCGCCGCGGCGCGCGCCTGTACCGCCTGGGCTCGGCCGATCTCGGTGCTATCGGCAGCGACCGCCGCGTTGTTCGACATGTTCTGCGGCTTGAATGGTGCGACGTTCAGTCCCCGCTGGTGCAGGGCCCGGCAGAATCCGGCGACGAGGAGCGACTTTCCAACGTCCGATCCCGTGCCCTGAAACATCAAGGCGTTCGCCGCCACGGCTAGAACTCGATGCCGCGTTGCGCTTTGAATTCGGCGCGGAAATGGTGCTTGATCTCCGTCATCTCGGTAACCAGATCCGCGGCCTCAATCAATTCCGGCTTGGCGTTACGCCCCGTACAGGCGACATGAAGGTCAGGCCGCTTGTGCTTGAGAACGTCGACGACATCGTCGATCGGCAGGGAGTCGTAGCGCAATACGATGTTGATCTCGTCAAGAAGAACGAACCCGAAGTACGGATCGGCCATCATCTCCTTGGCGCGCTCCCACGCCGCTTCCGCCGCTTCGATGTCCCGGCGGCGATCTTGCGTTTCCCAGGTGAAGCCTTCACCCATGACCGCGATCTCGATCAGATCGGGAAAGTTATCGAGGACCGTCCGCTCGCCGGTCTCCCATTTTCCTTTCACGAACTGGACGATTCCGACCCGGACCCCATGGCCGACGCAGCGCATGACCATCCCCATTGCCGCAGTCGTCTTCCCCTTGCCCTTGCCCGTGTGGACGATCAGTAGTCCGCCGGTCTTGGTTTTCTTCGCAAGAATGCGATCTTTCGCTTCCTTGTGCTTGCGTCGCTTTTCGTTGGCGCGGGCATCCTCTTCCGCTTGGTTCGAATTTTTTGACTTCACGCGCTTGTCCCCGCCAGTGTTTTCAGAAGGTCGGCCGCCGCGTTCGATCGCGGATGCCATAAATCGCGCTCGATGGCTTCCTGGAAGCGTTGCGCGATTTCCCTGAGCGCCGGCGCGTTATTGCGGTCGATGAAATCGCGCACCCGTTCGTCGCCCAGATAGGCATCGAACAATAGCTCGAAATGATGGTCCTCGACCACGCGCGCGGTGGCGGCGAACGCAAACAGATAATCGACCGTCGCCGCGATCTCGAACGCGCCCTTGTAGCCGTGGCGCATCACGCCGTCGATCCATTTCGGATTAGCCGCGCGGGCCCGGACGACGCGCGCGATCTCGTTTTGCAAGGTGCGGATTTCAGGCCGGTCCGGCCGGCTGTGGTCGTTGTGAAAAATGGCCGGTTGCTTGCCCGAGAGGTGTCGGACCGTTGCGGCGATGCCGCCTTCGAACTGGTAATAGTCGTCGCTGTCGAGGAGGTCGTGCTCCCGATTGTCCTGATTGTGAACGACGATTTCCACGTTCTTGAGGCGCGAGGCAAAGAGATCGTGTTCGGCGAGACCCTCGCTTCCGGCACCGTACGCAAAGCCGCCCCAGGCGAGATAGGCCGCCGCCAGATCTTCGTCCGTCTCCCAGCAGCGCTCGTCGATAAGTGCCTGCAGCCCTGCGCCGTACGCGCCCGGCTTGGATCCGAAAACCCGGTAGCTTGCGCGCCGCGCCGCGTCCTCGCCGGCAACGCCCGCCGCGCAAAGGGCGGATGCATCGCGTCGGCACTGCGCCGCCAGCGGATTGACCGCCTCGTCTTCGTCGAGAGCGGCCACGGCCCGGCAGGCGGAATCGAGCAGATCGATCTGAAACGGAAACGCATCTCGGAAAAATCCCGAAACCCTGAAAACCACGTCGACGCGGGGCCGATCCAGCACCGATGCCGGGATGATTTCGAATCCGGTGACCCGGTTGGCCTGCTTGTCCCAAACCGGCTGGACACCAATCAACGCCAGCGCCTGGGCGATATCGTCGCCGCCGGTCCGCATGTTTGCGGTTCCCCAGGCGCTTAGCGCCACGCGCGTCGGAAACTCGCCGTGATCCTGGAAATGACGTTCGATCAGCAGGGCCGCCGATTTCCAGCCAAGCTGCCACGCCGCGACGGTCGGAACCGCCCGGCTGTCCACCGAATAAAAATTGCGTCCCGTCGGTAGAACATCGACCTTGCCACGGCTCGGCGCGCCGCTCGGTCCGGGCGGCACGAAACGCCCGTCTAGCCCGCGCAACAGGTTGTCGGCTTCATCGCGGCCGCAGGTCCTGAGGATCGGGCGCAAGATCCCGTCGATGTAGTCGATGACCGGTCCGGTGCACGGCCAATCGGCCGCCGTCTCGATACCTCCATCGACGAAACGCGCCGCAAGCAATTCCAGCCGCTCCACCGTATCCCCATTCGATCGCCAGTCCGAGTCGACCAACCGCATCAGGATTTCCGGTCTCGGGCCGATCCACTCTTCACCGAGAACGCAATCGAGGGGGTCGAACCTTTCGAGCCCCAGATCCGTCGCCAGAGCACGGATGAGCGACGCGCCTTGCGCTTCCCCGTTTTCTCGTGGCAGCCGCGTCAACGCGACCAGTAGATCCCTTTCCTGCCGGCCCTCTGGCGAGTGGCCGAAGATGTGGAGGCCATCGCGTATCTGCAACTCCTTGAGCTCGCACAGATAGTTGTCGATCTTGCCGAGCGCCACGTCCTCGTCATCGCCACGCTCGACCCCGACATCGCGGTCGAGCCCGATCGATGCGCTCAAGGAGAGAATGTCGCGTGTCAATGGTGCGAGGCGCCGGGGATCCATTCCTGCTGCTTGATAATATTCATCGACGAGTTGTTCCAGATCCTTGAGCGGTCCGTAGCTTTCGGCCCGCGTCAAGGGCGGGGTCAGATGATCAATGACGATCGCCTGTGCGCGGCGCTTGGCCTGGGTTCCTTCGCCGGGATCGTTGACGATGAAAGGATAGAGATGAGGTAACGGGCCGAACGCGGCTTCGGGAAAACAGCCCGATGACAGGGCAATCGCCTTGCCGGGCAGCCACTCCAGATTGCCGTGCTTCCCAAAGTGAATGATCGCATGGGCGTCGAACTCTGTGCGAAGCCACGCGTAAAAGGCAAAATAGCCATGAGGGGGCACGAGATCGGGTGCGTGGTAGCTGGCAACGGGATCGACGCCGTAACCCCGGGCCGGTTGGATTGAGACGGTAATATTCCCGAAGCGATGGATTGGCAAAACGAAGCGGTCGCCGGCGACAAACGGATCGTCTTCCGGATCGCCCCACCGCTCAGTCACCTGCCGGCGAACCTCTTCGGGCAGCCCCGCGAAGGAGGTCGCATAGGATCCGATCGACAGCTCTTCCCCGCCACTCCGCTCTCCCGCTGCGTTGGTCGGCCCGCCCAGCAGGCGCGCCATCAAATCCTCGACGGTCGCGGGTGCCTTAGATCCGACGCGGTAGCCGTCCAGTACAAGGCGTTCGAGGAGCGTGACGACACCCGCCGGGGTGTCGAGGCCAACGCCGTTTCCGAGCCGCCCGTCCTTGTTCGGATAGTTCGCGAGAACGATCGAGATACGGCGCTCATCCGCCGGGGTGACCCGCAAGCGGACCCATCGCCGGGCGAGTTCGGCGACGAAGGCCACCCGATCGGGCACCGGCTCGTGCCTGACGATCGCGACCTCGGTTTCGGCATCGAAGGCGGACGCGTCCTTGAAGGAAATGGCCCGGCTGATGAGCCTGCCGTCAACCTCCGGCAACGCTACGTTCATCGCCAAATCCCGTGGCGAGAGGCCGCGCTGGCCGTCTTTCCAGGCGTTCACGCTGCCACCCGACAGGATGACCTGAAACACCGGACAATCGGCTATCGAAAACGGCGTCTCGACCATTCCCTTTCCCGGTGTGGATACGGAAAAGCCGGTACAATTCAGGATCGCCGCGGGTGTAACGGCGGAAAATACCCGGTGCAGCAAGCCGATCGAAACGTCGTCCTTCAGACTGCTCACGAACAGGGGCAGCGGGTTTCCGCCGCGCTCTTCTACGGCGTCTATGAGCGCATCGATGGGTTTGAGATCGCCAGCCTGGACCAATGCCCGGTAAAACACGAGTGGGGTAACCGGACCCGGCCCCTCCCACATACCCTGAATCGTCTCCAGATCGGGATGATCGACACCGGGCCAGTAATGCCCGGCACGGATCAGGGGTGCGGGCTCCCGCCAGCCATCCACGTGATCAAGCAAAAAGGCCGCATAATTGAGAAAGCTTGCAGCGTTGGCGACGCCCCCGTGGACAAAATATTGCCAAACGCGGTGGCAGGCGTGCATCGGAAGCGTCGAAATCTCCATGAGCTCGGAATCGGGCTGGTCGTCGCCCGGCACCACGACAAGCGGGAAGCCATTTCCCCCGCAAAGACTGGACAGCTGCTCGACGCCATAGGGCCAGTATCCGACGCCGCCGAGGAGCCGAACCACGATCAGTTTCGCGTGGCTTGCTGTTTTTTCGAGATAGAGATCGACCGACATGTTGTGACCGAGCTGCATGAGGTTCGACAGTCGGACCGTTGGCCGGTAATCAGTGAGCTGCGCCCGTGCGGCGCTCAGTATCGCGAGATCGCTGGCCGCCGCCGAAAGAACAACGATATCGCCGGGAGTCTGGTCGAGATCGACCGCCTCCGTCCCATCCGATACCTGTCCAGGTTGTGTGACAAGAAGGTGCATGCCCGATCTTTATCGTTGCGCCGCGTCAGCCGGTGAGCATGCTGGTGACTGCGGCTAGATCGAAGCCCTTCAACCCGATGACCACGATCCGACCCTGGCGGCTTTCGCCTTCATTCCAGGGCCTGTCGTAGTATTGCTCAAGTCGCGACCCCACACCTTGCATGACGAGACGAGCGTTCTTTCCGGTAACCGCGGCAACGCCCTTCGCTCGCAAAACGCCCTCGACATCCAGGGCGGCTTCGATGCGCGATGACAGTATCGCCGGGTCTCTTATCGCGTCCAGTTCGATGACAAGACTGTCGAAATCATCGTGGTCGTGATCGCCGTCCTCGCTATCATGGTGCGAGGGTCTGTTTTCGAGATCGTCTTCAACCGCCGCACCGAGCCCGAGAATCGCATCGGGATCTGCGGTGCCGTTACGGACGCGGAGGATCGGAACCCGCTCTCCCGCCGTCTCGCGAATTCGCAATTCGACCGGGGCGAGTGACGCCTCGTCCATTAGATCGGTTTTGCTGATAAGAACCATATCGGCGCAGGTTAGTTGATCGTCGAAAACCTCCTCCAGCGGGCTGTCATGATCGAGGGTTTCATCTGTATCGCGCTGGGCCCGAACAGCGTTCGAATCAGTGGCGAACTGCCCGTCATAAACTGCTGGTCCGTCGACGATCGCAATGACGCTATCGACCGTCGTCCGGGAGCGAACCTCGGGCCACTGGAACGCCTTCACGAGAGGTTTGGGCAGCGCAAGTCCCGAAGTCTCGATAATGATGTGATCAGGCCGGATGTCCCTGTCGAGCAGCAATTCGAGAGTCGGAATGAAATCGTCGGCCACGGTGCAGCAGATGCAGCCGTTGGTCAGTTCGACCAGATCCTCTTCCCGGCAGGTTTCGTTCCCGCACGCCCTCAAGAGGCCGCCATCGACGCCCAATTCACCGAATTCGTTGATGACAAGGGCCAATCGCCTGCCCTGAGCGTTGGTCATTAGATGTCGGATCAGGCTGGTTTTGCCTACGCCCAGAAAGCCTGTGATCACGGTGACCGGAATTTTCTGTCTATCCACTCGCCAACTCCTATTTTAACTGCGCCGGCAATCCGGCGGTCATCAGGAAGACCCGATCCGATGCGGCTGCAACTGCCTGGTTGAGCTGTCCTGCGTAATCGCGAAACCGTCGGGCAACGGCGTTATCGGGCACGATGCCTTGCCCGACCTCGTTCGAAACGATGACGAGGGGTCCGTCCACATCGTGCAAGCACGTCGTTAGGGCACTGATTTCATGCGCGACGGTTCGGTCCGCTGCCATGACGTTCGAGAGCCAGAGCGTCAGGCAATCGAGGAGGATCGATTTTCCGGTCGCGTCGGCCCGTTGCAGCGCGGCAACCAGGTCGAGCGGTTCCTCGATGGTTTGCCAGACCTCTGCGCGTCGATTTTGGTGCTCCTGAATGCGTGCCCGCATTTCGTCGTCACGGCCCTCCGCCGTGGCCAGGTACACGCCCGCCCCTGTTGCCAGGACCAGACTCTCCGCGAAATGGCTTTTCCCCGACCGAGTCCCCCCGAGAACAAGCGTTACGCGGGCGCTTGGCAATGAAGATTTGACTGTTTCGGATATCGCTCTGCCCTCCCTCCGAGGCACGACGTATTCGGATCCTGTCGCCACCGGAGAGGTCTCCTGGCTTAGGTTCAAAGGACCGCACACCTTCCCGGAAAGTCCAGTGGTTTCCAGATCCTCGATCTGGCGCGTGCGCCCAACCCGTCACAGTTGCGGGGGCAGCGTCGGCTTCGCACCGACTTCCCTGTCCCGATGGCCCCAACAGGCTATGCGTTTAGTCGACGGAAGCAAAGCCCCATGACGTCGAAATTACGATTTGGTCGTGTTGACCGTCGCGACTCGCCACTGAACCATGCGCTCCCCATGAATGGCGTCGATCCGGGTGAGGGATAGGGGATCGATCTGGACGGCGAGCCCCGCCGCCGGATCGGCGCCAAGCGCATGGCACAAGGCGGCCCTAATCGTGCCGGCGTGACCAACCGCAACAATATCTGCTCCCCGGTGTTCCGCGTTTAATCGGTCGACCGCGGGGCAGACCCGGTCGACCAGCTCGACAAAGCTTTCGCCGCTCGGCATGCGGTTGTGCACGGGATCTGCCCAGAAGGCGTCCTGTTCATCCGATTCTATGGCGGTTCGGGTTTTGCCTTCCCATTTGCCAAACGCCTGTTCGCGCAACGCCGTTTCCCGGACAATTTTCGGCGCAAAGCCGGCCAGCTCCGCAAGCTTTCTTGCCGTGTCGTGGGCCCGGCTCAGGGAGCTAGCAACCCACACGGCCTCATCCGGAAGTACCCGCGCAAGCGCCGCAAACGACCGCTCGTCCGAAAGATCGGCCGCAATATCCATCTGACCGTATAGACGGTTCTCGGGATTGAGGGCGGGGGCGTGCCGTATCCACCACCACCGCGTCGTGGCGGTCATTGAGCCACCAGCAATACGGCCAGGAGAACGAATATCTCCCCGGTTTGCTGGCCGGCGCCTAGGACGTCGCCGGTCTGTCCGCCGATCTGCTTCCGGGCCAACCGGGCGACGATTGCGACGGCGAGAATGAGGGCGACCAGACTTGCCACGATCAAGCGCTCGTCCTGAAAAATCAACGTCACGGCCAATGACGAGGCGAGCGCAACGAGAATGCTGGCGTATCCCGGCCTGCCCGCGGTCGCCCCCAGCCCGTCGGTTCTCGCCGGAGGTAGCAGCTTCATCAACAACACCAGAGCCAGCCGGGACAGGCAGGCGGCAACGATCAGCGCATAAATTGCACGTTCGGGGCTTGCGGCGATCAGCGCTGAAAGGAGAGTCCAACGCAGCCCCACCGAAAACACGAGCGCAAGAACCCCGTAGGTGCCGATTCGGCTGTCGTGCATGATCTCGAGCTTCTGCTCGCGCGACGCACCGCCGCCGAAGCCGTCGGCGACATCGGCAAGGCCGTCTTCGTGAAACGAGCCACTCAGAAAAACTAGAACCACAAGGCAAAGACCGGCGGCAACCATCGCCGGCAAGCCAAGCCACAAGGCGCAGATGATCACCAGCGCTCCCGTCACGCCCAACATGAGACCGATGACGGGGAACCAGCGGCTGGCGCGCGCGAGGTCGCCTGTCACTCCTTGCCGGTCGGGCGAAACGGGAATCCGTGTCAGCAGGCCCAAGCAAAGCCTTACCTCGCCCCAGGCGCCGGCCTTCCCGCTACCGGAGTTTTCGATTTGCTCTCTCACAGCTCTACTTGTCCCGTCCGCAGAATCGGCCTACTGCTGCACGAATTCACTTCTATTGCTAGATGGATTTGATGAAAACGCCCCAATCCCTCGACGAATTTCGCCAGTTCGTCAGCCAATTACCGGGCCCCGACGCCGACGCGCGGGTTGCGGCCCGGGCGCGCGAAGTAAATCTGGTAAAGCCGCCGGGCTCTCTCGGGCGGCTTGAATCACTCGCGGAGTGGCTGAGCGCGTGGCAGGGAAGCCCGCTGCCTTCCGCCGAACGCTGCCGGGTCCTCATATTCGCCGGTTCACATGGGGTCACCGCGGAAGGCGTCTCCGCCTACCCCGCCGCCGTGACACAGCAGATGGTGGGTAATTTCGAAGCCCGTGGCGCGGCCATAAACCAGATTTGCGATCTCGAACGCTGTGAATTGATCGTTCACGCGCTCTCTGTCGACAAGCCGACGGGTAATTTCCGAAAAACGGCGGCGATGGACGATGCCCAATGCGCGACCGCGATGGCGACGGGCGCATCGTGCGTGGACGAAGCGATCGACATCCTGTGCCTTGGCGAAATGGGGATCGGAAACACGACGGCCGCGGCCGCGATCTGCCATGCACTCTACGGTGGAGAAGCCGGGGACTGGACAGGTCCCGGGACCGGCGTGTCGGGCAGCACGCTCGAAAACAAGATTGCGGTAGTAAAGGACTCCGTCCGCCTTCACAGGCCCTTCCTGAAGGACGGGTTGGAGATTTTGCGGTATCTCGGCGGTCGCGAACTCGCGGCAATCGCCGGCGCCATCGTCGCCGCCCGCTTCCATCGCGTGCCGGTAATTCTTGATGGTTTCGTTTCCTGCGCCGCCGCCGTTACTCTTGAAGTACTGCGCCCCGGCACGCTGGATCACTGCGTTGTCGGTCACGTGTCGGCAGAACCGGGGCACCGCCGGCTGCTCGACGTCATTGAAAAAAATCCCTTGCTTGATCTCGGGTTGCGGCTTGGTGAAGGCTCTGGAGCGGCGTTGGCGCTCGGCGTGCTCCGCGCCGCGGTGGCTTGCCATACAGGGATGGCGACGTTTGCCGAAGCCGGCGTGTCGGATAGGACGGAATGACCGCTGAGCGGCTGTCGCGTTAGGGCTGGTCGGGACTCAAATTTTTGCGCCTGTCCGCCAAACCGTCTTCTTTTCCGCTTAGCCGGGCGAACATGAAGGCCGCGCAAGCGGCAAGCGTGAGCCAGAAGAGAAGGCCCGTGCCTAGTGTTAGCGTCGCGAACTCCGCCGCGAGTTCCGGCGGAACCGATCCCGCGTGCGCGCCCGAGCCCAGATTAGGCGCCCCGATCAGGAACGGTGCTGCGATGACGACGCCCCCGAGGATCTTCCATAGGGTCTGACGTGCGATAAAGATCGCGGCGAGGCCGGCACAATTTGCGATCGCGGATCCCCACCACCAGAGTTGCCGCGGCTCGACGTCGGTGGTGATCATGCCGGGAAGTTCGGGCGGTAATCCGAGAGAGGGAATAAAACTGAATGCCGCAAACCCCGCGATCCCCCACGCTAACGATTGCGTCAACGTTGGCTGGCGCGAGAGAATCGTAAATGCGCCTGCAAGCAGCGCGCCATACCCGATCGCGATGAGAATATTGGCGAGGATCGTATAGCCGGTTCGCTCCCAGCCGTCCTCGGGCGCCCAGGCGTTTTCGCCATGTTCGTGCCCGGCAACGGTCTGCCGGTCGCCCGGCGAACCCGTCGACGTTGCGAATTCGGCGTCATGGCTGTGCGCAGGGGCGAGTGCACCGACCTGCTCAAAGCTCTCCGCTTCCAGGATCAGCGGCACGGTAGTGAGGGCCTGTAACCCGCTGACGACCAAGCCGGCAACCAGCCCGGCGACCACCGCGGTCAGGATGGCGCGATAGATCATGGTAACTTAATGGCAGGGCAGCGCGAACGTATGCCGCGAATCGTGCGCCGCATTGTGAATCATCTCGGGACTTGCAAAGCCGACGCCGAAGATCAGAAAAACCCCGAGCAGTGCGGCTATGGTGAAAGCGGCGAATCGCTGAGCGTTCAATACGGACCGAAGGGTTCGGTCACGCGGTGTCGTCGATATCATGTCCACGTTACTCCGTTAGCGTACTTGCGGAATTGCATCGGTGTTGATCGGACTGTGACACTCTAATCGTTTTTCAGGCAGCGGCAATGGTTCTGTAGGTAGCGTCAGAGCAATGCGGCTTGAGCACGACATGAAAACACTGTCAGATAAATGCGAATCGGCGTGAAAATATCCGTTGAGCTGCGCTCACGAAAATAATCACGCACCCGAGGTGCCCTTCTGCATATCGTCGCCAGATCCGCCCTTGATTTTCGCCGCTGAAATCGAGTTGATTGGCAATATCTCGAATTTCGACACCATCTACCGAATGACAACAGTTGACATGACCATAGGCCGAACGATCGGGATCAATCCTGTAGCAATGATGTTGTGCAGAATTTCCGTCAATGGTTGCTAAAGCGAGTAAATCCGAGGGTCTCCGAAGAAACGATTGGGTCCACAGCCAACGAAAATTGATCCCGTTTGTCATCGAAACTTAGCCACTCCCCCGATAACTCACCGGCTCGCAGTTTGTGGCCGCGGGATCACGACAGCGCCCGCTCACAGCATATAAACCCGGTCCTTCGGAGGGAGAACACCCAATCGGCCATAGTCGGCGCTCCGATCTACGAAAAACTCACAAAGAATTCCGTCGGTGTCTTTGACAAATATGCTTCGCTTGCCCGGTTGATCAATCTCGCGCTCTATTCGTATGCCCTGGTCGCGGAGGTTTTTGATCGAACTGGTCACGGCCTCCTCGTTTTCTGCTTCAAAGCTGGTGTGATGAAGTCCGGGGCTCAAATCGTCGGTCGCGGAGCACAAGGACAAATTGTGCTCATGAAGTGTGCCCCCGAGCACGGCGAATTCAGCTTCGCGATCGACGAGAAGCGGCTCAAGCCCACCGGTATCCGTGTAGAAGCCCAGACACTCCGAGAAATTGGAGCACACGAGCGTTGCACGCGAAATACGTCGAGGCTTAAGAGGCGCACCCTCAACGCCATAAAGCGGCGGCTCGGGATCGTACATCGGTTTGGAGAGTGGGTCTTGAGCTTCCGGATCCCAGTTGCTTGTTATCAAGTCCATCTCGCCCTGAAAGATGGTACGCCAATCTTTCAGCATATCGGCATAGAACTCGTTAAAATTGCCGTCCGGATCGGGGATAAAAATTGAGCGTGCAATTTGGTGGTCAACGACCATCCCGGGTTTTTTCCATTCGGGTTTTACGTGGCGAATCGCTTCAACCAGTCGTTTTTCGTTCTCCATCTCCCAGCCAAAATGGAAAAGACCAACTTTCCCCGATATTTCCCTGGGGATCTGAACCTGTCCATCTCTGCCCAAGCGGTCCTCACCCCGTGTAATTTCCACCATGCCGACATCGTGATGGGTGTTGCCGTTCCCGAGGAACCCTGCCCTTAATCCAGGTTCCGTGCATTCGACACGCAACCCAAGAACTCTATTGTAAAAGGTTGTCGCTTTCTTGATGTCACTGACCCAAAAATTCGCGTGGCCCAAGCGCCTAGGCCGTAAACACGCCGATGAATGGCAACGGCTGTCATTGCGTATGCTCGTCACGGCGCATCCTTATTACAGTTGTATCAAGTCATCTGGTCGGCGCGTAACGACCGCAAGCCTATGGGCGCGTGGCCTCCCGATTCAAAGCTGTCCATACCAGGTGCTGGAAGTGATGGAGGCATTGCTCGCTTCTGTAAGTGCGCTCCTTATCGACCATCAGCCGGCCCGGCCTGTAGCCGCGCGAGTGAAGTCCACGCTGAACGCTTTCACAGAGCGCAACATCTTCGTTGGCGATATCGTCAGCATTGAACTCGAACATTTCCCAGTCGCCATTAGCCGGGTTTTTCGAGTAACTGTAGAAATCCATCGACTGCTTGGTCAGTTCCGGGCCGTCCGGATATAAGTTGAACACACTAAAATTGTCACCCGCCGGATGGCTCATAAACATCGTATTCGGCCACATCCACCAAAGAAAAACATCCTGAATCGCATCGTCGGGGCTGAAGTTATAAGACGGATTTTCGTGGCTATTGCTGCGTATGATGTGGCTCATGTAGTAGGGATGCTCTTCTGTCTCGAAACTCTTTTTGAGAAGCGCGTTGGACCCGGCCATCACGTGTCCATGAGCAATCGGACAATGGTAACACTCGGCAAAATTCTCGATCACCACTTTCCAGTTGGCCTTCACTTCGAAGGGATCCCGGCGAACCAGGGTTAAGGTGTCATATCCTGGAATTGCGGCGCGGAATTCATCGTCCAATCCCACCATCATCTCCTTGATCGGTCTTGCCTCGCTATCGAAATTGACGAATATCATCCGCGCGAATTCTTCGACACGAACGGTTGTGAGGCACATCTCTTCGGAAGCGAAACCGGCGACGTTCTCACTGTTGCCCGCTGCGCGCAGGTTGCCATCGATATCGTACGACCATGCGTGATAAGGACAGATGATCCGTTTTACGACGCCGCTTCCCTTGAGAAGTTCGTGGCCCCTATGCATACAGACATTATAGAACCCCCGAATTTGCTCATCCGAGCATCGAATAAGGATGATGCTCTGATCGAAGAAATCGAAGATCGAGTAACTCCCGACCCCTTCGAACTCTTCCATGTGGCCGGCAAACTGCCACCCTTTGAAAAAGATGGTTTCCTTCTCGCGCTCGAAAATCGAGGGGTCCGTATAGTATTTAGTCGGCAACATCCATGAATATTCGGCATTCTGCCCAAATCTCCCTTCGAGCATCGTTGTCGCTTGATCATGGTCCATGGAATCCGTCTCCTTCCCACAAATGGATCGGTCAACGTCGATTGGAATCGGCACCAACAACCCCGATTGCGCTAATCCCCTTGAGAGGAGCCGGGTGGATAAGCGCGTCGACCCCTCTCAACGTTGAACCGGATAAACCGCCCGAACAGAACGCTTGCCCCGCGCCTCGTAGGATGAGCGCCCCCACCTGTTCGTCCGCGAGTGCATCGTCCAGAGCCATACAAAAGTCCGCGCGAAGCTCGGGGTTCAGGGCATTGAGGCATTCCAGCCGGTCAAGCGTCAACGTGCGAGCGCTGCTCCTGTCGTCAGTCAGAATGGTTCCAACCATCGTCAATCCTCTCGAAAGAGGCGTTGGGTCTTGCCTTCAGACCGGGGCAGCGTGAGCGGCGACAAGAGGATTACACTGGCAGAGGCGCGCGCGACGGTTTTGATAGCCTCTTCGAGTCGGGTGACAAGCGCTTCGGACGGCTCAACGCCTTCCGCGAGCTCGACCTCCACGGGCAGGCGATCATAGGGTCCGGGGCCTTTGAGGCGGATGCGATACTCGCCCGACAGCTCGTCGAAACCGTTGATCACCTCACCAACGGCCGTCGGAAAGACATTGACGCCGCGCACGACCACCATATCGTCGCTGCGGCCGAGAACCCGGAACCGGGATGCGGTACGGCCGCATCGGCATGGTTCCATGCCCGTCACGGTGATCGTATCGTTGGTCCTGAAACGCACCATCGGTTGGGCTTCCCGCGTGAGGTGAGTGAGCACGAGCTCGCCGCTTTCGCCCTCCCGCCACGGCACCACATCGCCGCTCTCGGGCTCGATCAACTCGGCATAGAGAATGTCATGGCCCAAGAAGTGCAGATCGTTGTTCTCTTCACACTGGCTGGCGAAATTGCTGAACACGTCGGAGATACCATAGTTGGCGTTTCGCGCCGCGAAGCCCCAGACCTCTTCGAGCCGCGCCCGGAAACTCGGGTTGTCCAATCCCGCTTCACCACCGAACAGACCGAGCTTGAGGCCCAGATCGCTCGGCGCGAGGCCAGGAAAACGTTCCGCGATGGTCCGCTCGAGCGCCGCAGGATAGGACGGCGTGCAGTGAATCGCGGTGATCTTGAGATCCAGAATGGTGTGAACCAGGAGTTCACTGTTACCCACCCCATAAGGAATCACGGTCGCGCCGGCGGCCTCAAGCGCCAAATGGTCGCTTACGCCGCCCATCCACATCTGATAGTTCAGGCAATGGATCGCCATATCGCCCGGCCTAAGCCCCGCGGCCCGATGGGACCGGCCGCCGATCTGCGCCGTTTGCTCCGCATCCGCCCGGGTCTGGGCGATGTTCATTGGCTGACCGGTGGTCCCCGAGGTCCGGTGAAGCCGGGCAATTCGATCGGGCGCCGCCGCGAGGTAATCGCCGAAGGGCGGCGAAGCGGCTTGGGAGTCCCTTAGCATCGCCTTGTCGCACAGGGGAAGGCTGGCGAGATCTTCGAGCTGATCCGGCACTCGTCGCCCGCCCCAAAGGCGTGCGAAGAATGGCGATTTTTCGATCACATAGGCGCGCTGCGATTCCCAGCGTTGCTGGCAAAGCGCCGCCATTTCATCAGGCGGTCTAAAATCCTCGTCTCCAAAATTCACGACGTCTCCCCCTCCGGGAATCGTCAATCTATTTTTTCGATCCGTTCAGCACGAATTCAAACTAGCCTAAGAATGGTCGGATTTTCAATCGCCCCTGGCCGATGTACCGGACCGTGGGTTTGATCCCAAACGATAACCATGGTCGAGTCTAGCAGCCCGCGATGGCGGAACCGATCGTTCGACGGGGGTGCGGGCCATGATCGAACGCTTGTTACTCATGCGCGGGACGCGAGGGCGCGGTGGTTGCTGCAGGGAGATGAGATAAATTGTCGACGGAGAATTTATCAGCCGTGGGAAGCGGGACAGGGGTAGATTCACGAAGGCGATCCAACATCCTCGATCTGACCTTGATTGATGGCCAGTATCGTGTCGGCGATGCTAATCGCCTCGTCCTGGTAGTGGGTGAAGGGCAGTAACGCAGTCGGTTCTCGTATGTGCGGAGAAAACGCCTTTCCGGTAAATTACTCCGCCGTAATTCTCCTTCCGAAGCGATTGTCGAATTCACGACGACAAGCAAAAACTTCTCTTTTGTCAGTCGCCCGGGCTTTGCGCTGTCAACGCGTGGGTTCCACGTCGGACTTCCTGCGACGCAACCCGAAGAGCGCCGCAAGGATCACGACACCGATCGAGATCGTAAACAGAACCGAGCCTGCGGCGTTGAGCTCCGGGTCCATGCCTCCGCGCAACATCTCATAGATCATCACCGGCAGCGTCACGTCGAACCGGCTCAGCAGGAAAGCGATAATAAACTCGTCCCATGAAAGCGTCGCCGAGATGCAGAAGGCGGAAAAGAGCGCAGGCCACATCATGGGCACAGTCACGAACAGGAGCACCTTGGAATCACTGGCGCCGAGGTCACGGGCGGCCCGTTCGATATTCACCTGATGTTCGCCGAATTGCGAAAGGATGATAGCGAAGCAGAGCGGCAGATTGATGATTACGTGGCCGACCCCAACCAGGAGCAGGGATCGACCCATACCGGCATAACCCGAGCTGACCAATATCCCCATCCCGATGATGAGATAGGAGACCATGAGCGGTGCCATGAGCAGGTAGCGCATGGTGTTCTGGAAGCGCCGGCGTCGACGCGCGATGCTGTAGGCAGCGAGGAAACCGAGCACGGTGCAGGTCAACGCAGAGAGCGACGCGACCAGCACCGAGTTGCCGAGGGCTTCGACCAGGCGTCGGTTGTTGATCATTCGTTCGTACCACCCGAAACTCGGGCCTTCGAACGGCGGCGCCGGCAAGCTTCCCTCCTGAAAGGAAAACAGCACGAGCATGATTGACGGCAAATAGATGAATAGCAGCGCCACCCCGAGGTAGAGGCTTGCCGGCAGGTTGCGGAGCCACACCATCACCTACAGCCGCTCCATTTTGAGATGCTTCGCGAAGATGAAGTAGGTGATCGTGACTACGACCATGAGAAGAATGCTCATAGTTGAAGCCATCGGCAGGTCTGCCGCCCGCTCGATTTGCAGGATGATCGCTTGCGGCAACAACAATTCCTGAGCACCGCCCAGGATCTTCGGTGTGATGTAGTCGCCAATCGCGATCACGAAAGTGACAAAGGCACCGACGGCGACTCCAGGCATGCTTAAGGGCAGCGTGATATGCAGGAACACCTGCCAACCCGACGCACCCAGGTCCGCCGCTGCCTGACGGTAGGACTGTTTGATTTGTACCAGGTTGCCATAGATCGTGAGCGTCAAGAGCATCGTGAAGAAATGAACGAAGCCCAGGATTACGGCAAATCGGTTGAAGCTGAGGGCCAGGGGCTCGCTGATGATGCCGACGTTCAAGAGAGCCCAGTTGAGAACCCCGTCCTGCGAGAGAATTAGGAGCAGGCTGAAATGACGGACCACGTACGGTGTCCAGAAGGGAAGCACGGTCACAACAAGCATGAAGCGCTGCCAACGGACCGGCACTTTATAGGCGAGGATGTACGCAAGGGGGTAGGCGACGAGGACGCTGATTACGGTCGTAATGAGCGTGACCTCGATCGAGTTGATCAGCGCCTCGACCATGTATGATCGGCTGAAGAAGAAGATGTAATTGGCGAGAGTCCAGGTTGCCTCGAGCTTGCCGCCGACGCGCTCCCAGAAGGTTGCGAGCACCATCACGGTGAGCGGCACAACGAAAAAGACGAACGTGGCACCGAGCGCCGGGTAGACCGCCCACTTAGTGAGGTCGATACCCGGCTTCAGTGCCACGCGTTCGGGCGCTGCGGCCCGAGAGGTTGATGCTACGCTGACAGGAACTCGTTCCACAGGTCGAGCATCGCCGTATCGAGTTCGGGCTCTCCGATGGAAGAAGGATAAGATCGGGACAGAAAGTCAACCTGTTCGTCCCAACGCAGAATCTTCTTCTCCTCATCGGTCAGCACGACATCCTTATTGGAGACGGCCGACCAATAGCATTCGGCCGTGGCGAGATACTGGGACCCTTCCAGACTCATGCAATGCTTTATGAACTCGTGAGCCAGGTCCTTCCGTTCTGAATCGGCGAAGATGGTGAGGCTCTCGTTCCAAAGCAGGCCGCCTTCGTCGAAAATGATCCAGTCGAGCTGCGGATGCTCCATCATTAGGTGAGACACGCCGAACTCCGCCGTACCGACGATAATGTCGACCGTGTTGGTGACGAGCGCCGTCTGAATCGTCGGGATATCGCCGACGAGCGTCGTCTGATCCTTGAACGCGAGCAGCCGCGGTCGGATGTCCGACCTGAGGTTCTCCATGGTAATGTCGGTCGGCGCTAGACCCAGAGAAATCCCGACAAGCTGAATGACCGGAAAGTAATAATCGAATGCGCCGGTGCGGCCTTTGTATTTGGGATTCCAAAGCACCTCGGCCGTGCGCATATCCGCAGGATCGACTTTATCCTTATTGTAGGCGACGCCGTAATAACCGAATTTATCAGGAACCGCGTAGAACTTGCCATCGATCCAGGTGTAGGGCATTTCCTTGAGTTCAGGCCAAACGGTGTCCCAGTCGACGATCTCACGCGAAAGCTCCATGATGTAGCCCTCGCGCGCGACCCGCGGTGTATCCTGTGCATCGCACACGAAAATGTCCCATTCTCCCGGGGCGGACTGATCCTTTACCGACAGGGCGCTACCGGTCCCTTCGTAGGTTTTCACGTTGACGCGTACGCCATGGGCCTCCTCGAAAGAGCCGATCAGTCGCGGATCGGCATGCGAGCACCAAGTGAGAACGGTTAACTCGTCGGCAGCAGCGCTTCGACGCGGGGCGAGCAGCCCGGCCGAAGCACCGGCCACGACGGTCGCGGCACTTCCTTTCAGGAACTGCCGCCGGCCCAGATGTGTATGTTTCCCGCCCTTAGGCGATGATGGGGTGTTACGATTCAATTTTTTCATCGTTTCATTTCCTTCCTGGTACGCCTTGCTTAGTGACTAATTTGATTCCCACAAGATCACGCTACCATAAAATTCCAAATCTAGTGACCCTAGGAGCTGCTTTATCTTGGCAATTCCCGCGAAGCGACTCCTGCGTCAAATTCACGATCATATTTCGGTCGTAATGCATTTTTCCGGCTGATCTCCTTCGCTATCCGTATTTCCGGACCGCGGGCTCCATTGACTCACTAATCGATTTCGAACCCTGCATATCGTTGCCAACGCCGCCGAAAAATCTCGCGCTCGCCGTCCTCGAACTTCGAGAATCGGACATCGGGAAACATCGTAACCGGATTTCTTGGGCCGTTCATCTGGCCGAGCACCCATTCCCGATGAGGGCGAACGCAGACAAGCACATAGCGGTCTTCCTGAGTTTCGCCACGAAACCGGTTGAGAAGGCGCCGTAGCGCTGGGCTATGGCGGCCGATAGGAGTCTCATCGAATTCGGCGACGAGATCCCGATCTTCCTTGGTAACCCGATACGCCGAAACAGGTGATGTGTTCTTCGTGTTTTCAACCGTCATAGCTATGACCCCATCTGTTTTGCCGTCGATTCGCCCTCTAAGCCTGCCTTGTCATAATTAGCCCCGTCGGATCGACGATATGAACTCCCTTGATAACGCGTCTCGATCCACCCAGGTCCGTGTCGATTTAATCGAACGAGAACACCTCCGGATCGAGAAACCGGTTCAACACATTCGCCGTCAATCGAGACACGTTGTTATCGTAGCTGTTGTGCGAAAGGCTGCCGGACCATGCGATGGAGCCGGTCGAAAACACGGCTCCACCTTTCGGCGTCTCGAAGAAAACCATATCCGCCCGAACGAGCGAGTTCTCCTGACCTCCGGTACCCGGATAATTGAAATCGAGTTCTTCACTGCAAAGCTGATACGTGTCGGTGTGATTCTCCGAGGATGCCACGCGAAGGGCATGATGCGGGGTTCCGAGGGCGGGATCGTAGACGTCAAGTTCCAGGCCGGCCGCGCCCCCGCCGATCAAACCGAAGTCACCGATAATCTCGTCGGTGTCTATGCCTTCAAAGATAAACCGAACACGCGGATCACGGCTATCCGGCGTTCGCCGGTAATGGCTTGAGATATCAAAACCCTGCGAGGCCCACCCCGTGCCCGTCATCACTTGAGGGGCAGACGTCCCCAACGTCCTCCACATGCCACACCGTTCACCGGTAAAGCTGGTGTACTGCTCGCCATTCCGGGCCTTTCCGCCCCCAATCTCCCATCTGCACTCGATGACGCCGGGCATATTCTGGTTGTAGGCGATACGCACATAGAACGTATTGCCGCCCAGATTAATCATTCGACCGCCAATAGAGGAATAATCGTAGAGCGCGTGCCAGATTTCACTGCTGACATATTCCGGATGGGTGCCGGTGATCACAACGCGGTATCGACGGAGCACATCAAGGCCTTCGTTGTGGACATCTTCGTCTGTCAACACGTCATAGCGGAATCCGGATGCTTCGAGCCAGTCGACGATATGGGTGTCGGCGTTAAATCCCCAAAGCGACGAGCCCCGGCCACCGAGGATGCATTGGGTCTTCGGACGCATATTCAGCACCGGGCGCAAACGGCTGGAATAATGGACGGGGCTATCGTCCAAATGCAGGTCATAGAGAGACAGGCCATATTCCCGATGCTCGTTCAGGAACAGCTGGTAGGGGTGAAGCTCTATCGCGTGATAACGCAGCAGTTCGGCATCCCATGCGTCTGTGGCCATATGTTCGTTGGCATAGGCCATATGAGAGGCCGACGGCAGGATGAGTGCTATTTCGGCTTCTTTCCCATTGTCAGGTCGGACGACGAACGGGATGAATTCTTCGCTGTTGTCGACGGACAAGCGAACGCAATAGAGGCCGCTCTTGGTGTCCCCGGGGATGGTCAGCTCGAAATCGCACTCCCAATCTGCGTCATACAAGTCATCTTCGTGAAAGTGAATGGCACCATATGTTTCCGGATCGTGGCGCCAGCAAAATTCTTCACCGCTCCAATTCTGTCCCGTTACAGCTCTCGTCGGAATATTGACGGCACGCCCGTGGAGCCGGTTTTCGGACATATCGACGATTTCGTCCGCACCGATTTTCTGGGAAAAATCCCAGATTCCAATTGCCTTGTATCGAACAACACTGGTCAGCGGCGACGCTTGCATGGTTTTCATTTCGTCCAGGGTCAGGACGTCACCTGACAGCCTCGGCGAGTCTATTTTTCCGTTGAAGTGGTTGTCGCCGACAATCCCACCGCGTGAATTGCTCGCGCAGAATGCTGCGATCATCAACGGGATACCGTTCGAGGACATCGGCCCTGCAATATCGGTCGCCTGTACGCTGTCCGCTTCTTTGGAAAGATCCCTGCTCCGAACTGATTCCTGGAAAACTTCAAGATCGCCCGTCTTGGCGTTATAGGTCCCCGCGACGAAGTACCATTCGTTTGGCAACAGTTGCGCGTTGGCCGACACTTCGTGCGTCGCACCACTCCCATCGCCGACCCTTAAGCTTGTGCAACCGCTCTCGTTGATGAAAAGAGCAAACCCCTTTTGCTCGCTCGTGCACCATTTGGTGATAAGACCCTGCTCGCCGCGGTCAGGGATCGTCGGAAAGATGAACGCCTGGGCTGTGAAGTCCGCAATGTCCTCGAGGACTTGTTTGGATTCAATGACTATGTACGAACCGGCGTGAATCTCCTGATGGCGCCCCGAAAAGGACTCGGTTAACCCCATCTCGACGGATATTGCCTTGTAGCCGGGCCCCCGGGGATTTTCGTCGCCACAAATTAATCTTACTGTTTCAGCCTTGTAGTCCCTTCCCTCCTCGCAACTCACGAAAACCTTGAGCGTTTCTTGCGACTTGATGCTCAGACGGTCGCTGTAGGCAGCCACCTTGACCACTCCCAATTTATCGTCGCTATCACCGTAAACCATTGGAACCCCGGAAGATTAGTTGCCATTCACCGCCACCTGGAACGACCGCGCGTGGTCGCCGGTTGCGCCCGGTCCATTTAAGCAGACCCACACGCCCTAGGGCGGAAAAACAAGAACTCGATCGTAAGAAAGAGAATTGTTGTGAGGGCGAGCGAGGATTGGAAGCCCAGAACCACATCTGCTGCACCATAGAATTCCAAGTCTTGGCGATTCGCATCTATACCCGTATACGCCAAAGCTGCTTCGAATCGCTTGCTCGTTCCTTGTTCCTGAGCGAACACCAAGCGTATCGGCGAATGTTAGGCGCATCAGTAGTGAATGGCCACCGTGTGCATTAGTGCCTAGATATCAGGAAGCGTCTGCCGCCCACTTGCAACTTGCTTCCAGGCACAACAAACCCTCAGTCTCGTAGCAACTAGGGGGTTTGATCTTGATGTGACGGGGCCCGCAATCACCATTGCCGAACAATGTTGATAACGGGGCGAAGCTCGAAGAAGCGCCGAGGCGCTCGATTTCGGCGCTTTGGCTGGTCGTCGTTTCAGGATGCACAAGGTCTATGTTTTCGGCCTCTGCCGGTTCCCGGGTTTTCGGATTGTCCTTCGGATCGGCTAGTGCGTGCGACTAGTAACTTCAAGAAGGTGGTAGCCAAATTGGGTCTTCACGGGTCCCTGAACTTCGTTCAGGTCGGCGCTAAAAACGACGCTATCAAACTCCTCGACCATCTGGCCCGGCTGGAACGAGCCGAGATCGCCGCCCTTTTTGCCGGATGGACATGTCGAGTGCTCCCGCGCTACCGCGGCAAAATCCTCACCGCCCGCAATTTTCGCCTTGAGCTCTTCGCACAGAACTTCGCTACCAACCAGAATATGTCTTGCAGTGGCCTGAGCCATCGTGATCTCCCTTGTGCAGATTAAATGGCTACTTGAACCGGCCTTTTACCAAACCTCGTCGCCAAGGCCCAGTGGCCTGCCCCCGATTAGTGGTCCAGCGCTTAAGTTAGAGTTTGGCGCGGGTTAAGTTGATGGGCCGCCCGTAGCCCCTCAACAGGGTAGGTTGGCCCCTCAACGTTTGGCAAGATGGTTTCTGGGGCCGGCGGTCTGTATCCGAGCGAGCTATGCGGCCGGATGGTATTATAGTGATGGCGCCATCGTTCGATCAGCACTTTGGCCTGCTTCAGTGTAGAGAAGATCTCCGTGTTCAGGATTTCGTCCCGGAGCTTTGAGTTGAAGCTCTCGTTGTATCCGTTCTCCCAAGGTGACCCGGGCTCGATATAGAGGGTCTTGACGCCGATCCTGCCGAGCCAGTCGCGGACGGCATGAGCGGTAAACTCTGAGCCGTTGTCGGAACGGATATGATCCGGCGGGCCATGTTGGACGAAGAGCTCGGTCAGACAATGGAGGACATTGTCCGAGTTCAATCTTCGCTCGACGACAACGGCCATGCACCGCCTGGTGAACTCATCGATCACGGTGAGCATGCGGAACGTCCTCCCATCGTGTGTTCGATCCATGACGAAGTCATAGGACCAGACGTGATTGGGCCAGCACGGCCGCAGACGGATGCAGGATCCGTCGTTGAGCCACAGCCTGCCCCGTTTCGGTTGCTTCTGTGGGAGCTTCAGCCCCTCCCGCCGCCAGATGCGCTGGACCCGCTTGGCGTTCACGTGCCAACCTTCGGTCCTGAGCAAGGCAGTGATCCGCCGATCGCCATATCTGCCATACTGGCTGGCCAAGCGGATGATCGCGGCCCTGAGGGCCTCTTCATCATCCCGACCACGGGGTCTCTTGCGCTGGGTTGAGCGATGTTGGCCTGCAACAGCACAGGCCCGTCGCTCGGAGATCCCCAGTTCGGCCTGGAGATGATCAACACACTGCCGGCGACGGGCGGGGCTTAGCAATTTCCCTCAAGCGCCTCTTTCAAGATCAGCTTATCCAACGTCAGATCCGAGATCGCCTTGCGGAGACGGCCATTCTCCTTCTCCAGGTCCTTCAGACGCTTGGCCTGGTCAGTACGAAGGCCGCCATATTCCTTGCGCCAGCGATAGTAACTCTGCTCCGATACGCCGAGCGTGCGACAAGCTTGACCAACCGACTGGCCCTGCGCCAAAGCCACCTCGGCTTCGCGCAACATGCTGATAATCCGTTCTGAGGTGTAGCGTTTACGGCTCATTTCGTCCTCCTTTCGAGGGGGCAAAATGCGCCAAACTCTTCAATAAATCTGGACCACTTTTAGGGGGTCACTCCACCAGTGCGAACAGCAGTCACCGACAACGCTTTGCGACATTGTGAGATTAACTGAGCGCGATCTGACTAATCAGAAGCGGCAGAATGTTGAGACCTTACAACTGGCCCTTACGAACCCGCAGGACCGCTACAAAGGGTTCTACCGCTGGTCGAATTCAACCATGACTCTAAAAAAGGGTGAGCGATTGGACCCGGCCGGCCGGACGGCATTTTGCCCCAAGCGCTGAAAGAACCGATCGAGATCGACGCCACCCTTCGGCGCCACCACGCCGCGCCGATCGATCTCTCCGTTGGCCAGCATTTCGAGCGTTGCATCAACAATATTAACAAAATAGCCCACCATAAGGCGGACTAGGCTATTGATTTATAGCCGAATAATCTGGTAGCGGGGGCACACAACCAGCCAGGCGTTAATTCCCGCTTCTACGAGCCGGGGCCGTACACGCCCGTGGAAGCCGACGCCATTCGCATGCGCGCGCAGCATCCGAACGAGATTTGCTAGCTACCGTCTCGCGCCTTGCCCGGCAAGCGTGGTCTCCTCTAGTCTGTCGTCATACTGTCGGCTCGAATTCGACGGTAAGGGGAGACACGCCATGCTGCTCACGCCCACCGAACAGGAACGCCTGACCATCTTCACCGCTGCGGAAATTGCGCGTCGCAATCTTGCCCGGGACATCAAGCTCAGCGCGCCTGAGGCGGTTGCCTATATCTGCGACGAACTGATGGTTCTGGCCCGCCAGGGGCGTACCGTCGCCGACCTCGCGGCCCATGGACGCACGCTGCTCAACGCCGACCAGTGCCTTCCGGGCGTGCCCGATCTGATGCCCCTGATCCAAGTCGAAGGCATGTTTCCCGACGGCGCGAAAATGGTCATCGTGCATGGCCCCGTTGCGCCAGGTGACGCCCCCGGCGGCGAACCGCGCCCCGGCGAGGTCATCACGCCGGACGGCGAGATCGAACTCAACGCTGGGCGCCGGAGCGCCAGCCTCCGGGTCACGAACACCGGAGACCGCCCCATCCCAGGTCGGCAGCCACTTTCATTTCTTCGAGGTCAACAAGGGGCTCGACTTCGACCGTGCCGCGGCCTTCGGCATGCGCCTCGATATGCCCTCGGGCACGGCGGTACGCTTCGAGCCGGGCGAATCCCGGGAGGTCGATCTCGTCGCCGTCGGCGGCAGCGGCGAGGTCACGGGCTTTAACGCCTTGACCGACGGCTCCGTCGATTCCCCCGAGCTCCGCGACCGGGCGCTGG
The DNA here is from genome assembly GCA_965198325.1 of Alphaproteobacteria bacterium. Classification (GTDB taxonomy): domain Bacteria; phylum Pseudomonadota; class Alphaproteobacteria; order UBA828; family JAPUJA01; genus CBDAPE01. The sequence continues at coordinate 184,374 of CBDAPE010000015.1, forward strand.
AACGCGCCCGCAGCCTCGGATTCAAGGGCGCCTAAGGGAGGATCGGACCATGGTAACGATGACGCGCAAGGCCTACGCCGAGATGTTCGGCCCGACCACCGGCGATTGCGTTCGCCTCGGCGACAGCTCCCTGCTCGCAGAGGTCGAGCATGATTACACGGTCTACGGCGATGAATGCATGATGGGTGGCGGTAAGACCATACGCGACGGCATGGCGATCTCGACGCGCACCAATGCCGAGGGCGCTCTCGACCTGCTGATCATGAACGCGCTGATAATCGATCCCGTCGCCGGCATCGTCAAGGGCGACATCGGGGTGCGTGACGGCAGGATCGTCGGCATCGGCAAGGTCGGCAACCCGTCGGTCATGGACGGTGTCGACGACAACCTTGTCGTGGGCAATTCGACCGCCGTCGAGAACGCCGAAGGTCGGATCGTCACCCCCGGCGGCATCGACGTCCATGTTCACTTCATGGGCGCCGACCAGTGTCACCACGCGCTCAGTTCGGGTCTCACCACCATGATCGGCGGCAGCATGGCCCACTGCCTCGTCGTCGACGTGGGCAGCCCGACCGATATCGCGCGCATGCTGCGCGCCGGCGAGGGCTTTCCGCTCAATTTCGGCTTCTTCGGCCGGGGCAGCTCGCACACGCCCGAAGCGATCCGCGAGCTGATCGGCTGCGGCGTCATCGGGGTCAAGATTCATGAGGATTTCGGTGCCCCCCCTTCGGTCATAGACACCTGTCTGCAGGTTGCGGACGAGCTCGATTTTCAGGTCCAGCTCCACACCGATACGCTGAACGAATCGGGTTTCTACGAAGACACCATCGCCGCCATCGCCAAGCGCACCATCCACATGTACCACACCGAAGGTGCCGGCGGCGGCCACGCGCCCGATATCATCCGCTGCAACGGCGAGCCCAACTGCCTGCCTTCCTCGACCAACCCGACCAATCCCTACACGCTGAACACCTTCGACGAGCATCTCGACATGACCATGCTGGCTCATGCGCTCCGCCCCGACATCCCGGAAGACGTCGCCCACGCCGAAAGCCGCATCCGCCCCGAGACGATCTCGGCGGAAGACGTGCTCCACGACCTCGGCGCGATCTCCATGATCGGTTCCGACAGCCAGGGCATGGGCCGGGTCAACGAGGTCATCGCGCGGACCTGGCAGCTGGCATCGAAGATGAAGGACCAGCGCGGCCGCCTCGCCGGCGAGACCACTCAGGCAGGCGATAACGAGCGGATCAAGCGCTACATCGCGAAATACACAATCAACGCGGCCAAAACATTCGGCATCGACGCCTATATCGGATCCATCGAGGCGGGCAAGATGGCCGATCTCGTGCTCTGGGATCCCAGCCATTTCGGGACCAAACCGCGCGCCATATACAAATCCGGCTATTGCGTCTGGGCCATGAGAGGCGACGGCGCGGCCTGCCTGTTTGAGGTCGAGCCCGTGATCGCCCGGCCCCAGTGGGGTGCCCACGGCAGCGCGCCGCAAAGCTGTTGCGCGAATTTCGTCCACGCTTCCGCCATCGAGGCCGACGTGGCGGGGCGCGAAAACCTGGGCAAGACGATGCTGCCGCTTTTGGGCACTCGCACCCTGTCGAAGGCCGACATGCTGCACAACGACGCGCTGCCCGAGATCCGGGTTAATCCCCAGAGCTTCGAGGTCTTCGCCGACGGCGAGCTTGCCACCTGCGAGCCCGCTTCGAAGCTCGCGCTAGGACAAAAGTATTTTCTACGCTGAACCGGGGCTCCGCCTATAGGTCTAAGCCGTCCCGGACATTCGTGGTGGTGCAGCGACACTCCGCGATTCAGGCTGGTTTCGTGACGCGCTCGCGGTGACCGAGCTTGTCATTGCTAACCATTGCGCCGAGCGCTTCGAGCATGAGCCTGTTGCCGAGCAGGGCGGTGTTGTCGTTGACGTCGTAGGGCGGTGAGATCTCGACCACCTCCATGCCGCAGAGCCCTTCGCGAGCGATTGTCCGCACCAGCTTGATCGCCTCGCGGGGCAGGATTCCGCCCGGCTCCGGCGCCTGCGTACCCGGTGCGAAGGCGGGATCTATGGAATCGATGTCGTATGAGAGATACACCGCCTTGGCCCCTTTCCAGGCTATCTCCAGGGCAATTTCCGCGGCCTTGGTCGGGCCCAGTTCCTCCATGTCGTCAATGGTCATGATCTGCATGCCGCGCCGGCGCATGATGTCGGACGACTCGCGCAGGCCAACCCAGCCGCCGGCACCGATCTGGACGAAGTTCTCCGCCCGGACGTTGGGCAGTCCCACATCGTGCATGTGGGCGTGATGCTTGTGAGTTGAGCCGTTGGGGTCGTGGATCGACCAGTACCACGGGCTGCCCGCCATCCGCTCGTCGAGCATATAGGGCTCGCAGTCGAGATGGCGGTCGATGTGGATGATCCCGACATTGCCGTCGATGTGGGGTGCGATGGCAAGGATGTTGGGGAAACCCAGACTATGGTCGCCGCCGCAGATCAGCGGGAAGACACCCGCGCTGACGACGTGGTCGACCGCCTTGGTGCACTGGTCGAACGATTTTTCCAGGTTGGCCGGCATGACGTAGACATCGCCCAGATCGCACAGATCGAGCATCTCCTGCAGATCGACCCCGGCGTCCAGGGAATAGCCGTCGTAGATCCCCGAGCAGTGGCGCATCGCCCGGGGCCCAAAGCGCGCGCCCGGGCGGTTTACGGTGCCTCCGTCAAAGGGCTCGCCGATGAACGCGGCCTCGTATTGACCGACCTCGTTCACGTCTTCGCAATAGGGGGCTCCACAGAATGTTTCGATCCCCGCGAAGGGCGGCATCGAGCCGCGGCTGAACAGGGAGATCGTACGGTCTTCAACCGAATCCGCCGCTTCCAGCCCCAGTCGGAGCCCGCGCTCGATCTCCTTCTCTTGAGCTGTTCGAGACACCCGCGACAGGTTCTCGAAGGCTTCGTTGCCGCGAAACTTGCCCTTGCTTGGATCTGCCATATCGTCCTCCCTGGAACGGTGCCGTCTTTTTCCGGAACGCCATCGACCAAGGCCACGGCCGGGTTATCCGATTTTGCGAGCACTCGCCTGATTTCAGCTTAGCGACCCGACATAACCTCGGCAATCCCCTATCGCTTGCGCCACAGGGTGCGACGTCTCGCCTTTGAGGTATCGATAGGGCACCGTCAGACAAATGTGAACCGACCAGCAAACACCCGTAGCCGGTGGGTCTCAGGCCGCAAGTTGACGCCACTCAGCCAGGGCAGTTGAGCGGTTCTGCTTGAATTCGTCGCGGCGGGTGAGATGGCGGTCTAGGTTGAAGTGGTTGTGGATCGACGCGTGGATAGCAGCGAAATTCGGAAGGGTCTTGATGTCCCTGAATTTCGCCATCGCTCCTTCCATCCGTCGACGAACGGGAGGCCTGCGAGACGAACCGTTGTCAGAGGTCCGCGATCGCCCGGAACGAAAGCTCGAACTCTTCTTCTCTGAAATGGAACTGAGCCGTCTCGGTCGCCTTCGATCGGATACCTTCGGGTTGATTCAGATCAATGTCCCGCTGCCGGTCATCCTTGTAGCCTTTCCAAACAATGCGAAAACGCCCATCGGACTCGGCCGCTGACCGGCCGGAGCCGCGAACGGGAAGCGGAGACGGAAAATGTCGATGACAAGAGAATGCGATGAAAAGGAACGGGTGCACAGCTTGTTGCGCGCCGTCCGGTTTCCCAGTTCCCAGCGCGATATCGTTGCCGCCGGCTTCGTTAAGGACATAGAGATCCAGGGCAACCGGGTCACGGTTCATTTTGCGCCGGACACGCGCAACCAGGCGAAGGTCGACCAGATGAACGCCGACATCCGCAGCACCCTGGCCGAGGGCGCGCCTTTCGCGAACGTCGAGATCGAGCACCACCTGCCATTTGCCGACGCAGGCGTATTGAGCAGTGGCGGCGTGATACCGCCCCGTGCGGCGGACCTCGACCCCGGCGTGCCCCTCCAGACCGGCGAGCCGGATCGCATGATGCAGCGCCCCGACATGGCGCCCGAAGCGGGCTATGACGAGGACGGTCCGGAGCCTCTCGGCGGTCCGCGCAGCGACATTTACGAGGGCGAGCTTCCCGTTCTCCAGTGGGAAATCGACCCGCACGATCCGGACGCGAAGTCAGGCACCGCGAACCTGACGATCGGCGAATGGGATTTTCGAGTGTGGTGGCAGGTTCATCCGGCCGACCTCGTTTACGCCTCGATTCAGGCGATGAAGGACGATTGGGTCGAGCATGGCGGTAAGGCGCGCTCCCATCCGGTGGGACGAGCGGAGGCGGTCAACCTGGTCTACGACATTGAGCGAAAGGCGGTCGTGGCGATCTACGGAACGGTGCAGAATTTCCGCCCCTTCGTGGACGCATTCCACCGTAGCTACGTCCTGAAAAACTAGGCAACGCAGGCAAGACGCACCAGAGGAAAAGGTTGGACTGATGGCGAACGGCAACGGCAGAGGCAACGGATCGCGCTGGTTTCGCATCCTCGATGAATCGCGGAGCTGGGAGAAATTTTATCGTCAGCGCTGGGCATAAGACAAATCGGCGCGCACCAGTCACGGCGTCAATTGTTCCGGCTCGTGCTCTTGGGAGGTGTTCGTCAAGGACGGCCTGATCACCTGGGAGCTGCAAAAGACCGACTGGCCGCAGATCAACAGTGAAACGCCGAACTACGAGCCGCGCGGCTGTCAGCGCGGGATATCGTCGTCCTGGTATCCCTACAGCCCGGTGCGCCCCAAATATCCCTATGTCCGCGGCGTGTTGCTCGATTTCTACCGCAGCGAACGGAAGGCCGGGAAGGATCCCGTCGAGGCGTGGGCCGCTATCGTCGAGGATCCGGCGCGTTCGAAGGCCTATCGCAGGGCGCGCGGCAAGGCGGGCTGGCGCCGGACGACATGGGACGAATCGACAGAGATCATCGCCGCCGCCAAGATTTACACCATCAAGAAGTACGGGCTGGATCATATGGCCTCGTTCTCGCCGATCCCGGCAATGAGCATGGTGAGTTTCTTATCCGGCCACCGTTTGGGCAACCTGATGGGCAGTACGATGCTCAGCTTCTACGAGTGGTATCACGACCTGCCGCACATCATGCCCATGATGTGGGGCGATCAGACGGACGTGCACGAAGCGGCGGACTGGTACCAGAGTGCCTATTGGATCGTGATGGGCTCCAATCTGCCGATGACCCGCACGCCGGACGCCCACTTCGCGTCGGAGCACAAGTACAACGGCGGCAAGATTGTCAATCTTTCGCCAGACTATGCCGATATCACGAAGTTCGCTGATCTCTGGGTTCCCGTGCGACCCGGGACCGACGCCGCGTTCCTGTTGGCCTGCATTCACGTGATCCTCAAGGAATTCCATGTCGAGCAGAAAGCGAATTATTTCCTGAACTATACGAAGCAGTACACCAACCTGCCGTTCCTCGTCGTGCTCGATGAAGAGGACGGCGGCGATTATCTGTCGGGCCGCTTCCTGCGGGCGAGCGATATCGCTGAGTTCTCGGGCGAAGAGAACGCGGAATGGAAGATGCCGATGTTCGATTCCGCCGGCAAATTGCGCCTGCCCGGCGGCTCGGCCGGATTCCATTGGGAGAAAGAGAATCAGGGTCACTGGAACATCAAGAACGAGGATGTGATCGATGGTCAGGCCTTCGATCCGTTGCTGACCTGCCTGGACGGCGAGCACGAAACGGTGCAAGTCAAATTCGCCGATTTCACCCACACCTTCAGCACCGATCTCGGCACCACACCGGGCAAGGGCAACCCGTCACAGGCCATGGCCCGCGGCGTGCCGAGCAGGCTCGTAAACACGGTCGACGGCAAAACCCTCCGGGTGACCACGGCCTACGACATGTTGCTGGCACAGTTCGGTGTCGACCGGGGGCTTGGCGGCGACTATCCCACCGACTACGACGATGCTGAGCATCCCTTCACGCCGGCGTGGCAGGAACAGGAGACTGGTGTCGATCGCGAATTGGTCCTGCGCGTCGCCCGCGAATGGGCCGACACGGCAAACAAGACCCACGGCAAATGCGTGTTCATCACCGGTTCGGGCATCCTGCACTGGTATCACGGCGGGTCTCTGATCTACCGCGCCGAAGCCGTGACGGGTGTTCTCACCGGGTGCCAGGGCGTCAATGGCGGCGGCTTCGCACATTACGTCGGAACCGAGAAGATCCGTCCCTTCGCCGCCATCGGCATGCTCGGCGGGGCGGCCGACTGGAGCGCGCCGCCGCGCCACATGAATTCCACTTCCTACTTCTATTTCCATACCGACCAGTGGCGATACGACGGCATGCCGCTCGATCCCCTGTGGGTGCCGTGGGCAGAGAAATTCCCTGCCAAGGGCCGCCACGCAGAGACCATGAACAGCGTCGCGGTGCGCAACGGCTGGTTGCCGTTCTTCCCGCAGTTCGACAAGAAAAATCCGCTCGAGGTCATCAAAGAGGCCCGGGCGGCGGGCTGCGACACCGATCAGAAGGTCGCCGACTGGGTTGCCAAGCAGTTCAAGGAGGGCAACCTCAAGTTTGCGCTCAACGATGTGGACGCGCCGGAGAATCACCCGAAGGTTCTGTGGATTTACCGCGGCAATCTGCTGGGAACGTCAATGCGCGGCCATGAATATGCGCTCAAGCACATGCTGGGCACGCATAACAGCGTGCTGGGCGAGGACCGCTCCAAGGACCTGATCGATGAATTCGAATGGCACGACGAGGCGCCGCTTGGCAAACTCGATCTAGTCTACAACGTGAACCTGCGGATGGATTCGTCGGCCAACTATTCCGACATCGTGTTGCCGACCGCGCATTGGTACGAGAAGTACGATCTCACCTGCACCGATCTGCACTCGTTCTTCCATCCCTTCACGCCGGCGCACGATCCCTCCTGGGAATCCCGCCATGATTGGGAAATCTTCAAGCACATTGCTCAGCAGGTCAGCAAACTGGCGGAGACCCATCTCGCAGAACCGGTCGAAGACGTGGTGATGACGGCGCTGATCACCGACACGCCGGACGAGATGGCGCAGCCGATGGGCGAGATGACCGACTGGAAGGCGGGCGAAGCCGAACCGGTACCGGGCAAGACCTTTCCCAACGTCCGTGTCGTCAAGCGCGATTACACCAAGATCGCGGACATGTACGAAACGCTGGGGCCCCGCGTTTGCCAACCCAACGGCTACGGCGCCAAGGGCATCAACATCGACCTGTCCGAGACCGTCGAGGAGTTGAAGGAAAGCTATCTCGTCGGCGAGAAGAACGGGCGGGTGTCGCTCGAATCGGCGCAGCAGGTCGCGGAGGTCATCCTGCGTATTTCCCCCGAGAGCGATGGCGAAATTTCGCACAAGTTCTTCGAGACCCTAGAAAAGCAGACCGGCCTCGAACTCACCCACCTGATCGAGGGCGACCGCGAGGTGCGGCACCATTATCCCGATCTCGTGGCGCAGCCCCGCCGGTCTATGACTTCGGCTCACTGGTCGGCAATCGAAAGTCCAGGGCGGACGTATTGCCCGTGGACGATGAACGTCGAGACGCTCAAGCCGTGGCATACGCTGACCGGTCGCCAGGAGATCTATTTCGATCACCGCATCTACCGCGAGCTGGGCGAACACCTGCCGACTTACAAGCCGCCAGTCGACATGGTGCAGATCGGCGACGCTCAGGTCGAGAAGATGGAGCCGAATTCGAAGGTCTTCCGCTTCCTCACGCCGCACGGCAAGTGGTCGATCCACAGCATGTTCGTCGATACCTGGCACATGCTGAACATGTTCCGCGGCGGCCAGACCATATGGATCAACCATCAGGATGCCGCCGAAATCGACGTCAAAGACAACGACTGGTTGGAGGTCTACAACGAAAACGGCATCGTCGTTGCCCGCGCCGCGGTCAGCAACACCGTGCCGCGGGACAGCGTGATCATGTACCACTCCAGCGAGCGTCACGTAAACGTGCCGTTCTCGTCGCTCGCACGGGAACGGGGCGTCAGCGATCTGCGCGGCGGCAACAACAATGCGCCGACTCGGATCATGATGAACCCGGCAGCCATGGTCGGCGGCTACGCGAATTGGACCTATTTCCTCAACTACTGGGGGACCAGCCCATCCGAGCGCGACTGTGCCGTCTTCATTCGCAAGAAGCCGATGGAGAAGGGCGGGCGCAAGGTGATTTATCAGGAAGGCGAACTCGAGTTGGGAGCCTGACAATGCAGATCAAGCAACAGATGTCGGTAGTGTTCAACCTGGACAAATGCCTGGGGTGTAACACCTGCACGCTCGCCTGCAAGAACGTGTGGACCAATCGCGAAGGCGCGGAATACATGTTCTGGAACAACGTCGAGACCAAGCCGGGTATTGGCTATCCCAAGGAGTGGGAGAACCAGGACAAGTATCGCGGCGGCTGGAAACAGCGGCCGGGCCGGAACGAGCCGAGCTTGCGGGTTTCGTCGCGGTTCTGGGAGATGATCAACCTCTTCTACAATCCGGTCATGCACCAGATGGAGGACTATTACGGTAAGGGGCCGTTCACCTTTACCTACGAAGACCTCCATTCCGAGGACTCGACGAAATATTCGCAGCCTGTCGCTCGGCCGAAATCGATGATCACGGGCGAAGAGGACATCGACCTCACCTACGGCGTGAACTGGGAAGACAACGGCGCCGGCACGCATGAGGACGGCACCGGACAGCACGATTACAACTTCTCCGACATGACGCCGGAAGCGCGCCGCATCTATCTGGAGTTTCGCGACTCCTTCATGATGTATCTGCCGCGGATCTGCAAACACTGCCTCAACCCGGCTTGCGTCGGCGCCTGCCCGAGCGGTGCCGCCTATAAACGCGAGGAAGACGGCGTGGTACTGATCGATCAGGATCGCTGCCGGGCGTGGCGCTATTGCCTCTCGGGCTGCCCCTACAAAAAGACCTATTACAACTGGCGCACCGGCGAGTCCGAGAAATGCATCCTATGCTACCCCCGGATCGAGACCGGCCAGCCGCCGGCCTGCTTCCAGGCCTGCCCCGGGCGAACCCGCTATATGGGACCCCTGCTTTATGACCTGGACCGCGTGGCCGAAACGGCGAACGCGCCGGACGCTGAGCTCGTCCAGCGGCACCGCGAGATCATTCTCGATCCCCACGATCCGGCCATCATCGAGGAAGCCCGCCGCCAGGGCGTCAGCGACTCTTGGATCGACGCCTGCCAGCGTTCGCCGGTCTACCGCATGGTCAAGGATTGGGAGATCGCCCTCCCGCTCCACCCTGAGTTCCGCACCCTGCCCAGCCTGTTCTACATCCCGCCGGAAAGCCCGGTGGCGAACGCTGTAGAGCAACTCGGCTATCCCGACATGGTCGGCAAGGACAGCGTCATTCCCGATCTCGACGAGTTCCGTATTCCAATCAAATACCTCGCTCGCCTGCTGACGGCCGGGAACGAGGATCAGGTCGGCGTGGCGTTGAAGCGACAACTGGCGGTTCGCGCCTTCAGGCGGTCCGAGCGGGTCGAGGGCAAGATTGACGAGACGCCGTTGCGCGAGGTCGGCCTGACTATCGACGACGCGCGCGATATGCACCGGCTGCTTGCTCTGGCCCACTTCCACGAGCGTTTCGTCATCGCGACGACACGGCCCGAAAAGCCCGAGCACGCACCCTATATCGAGCGCGGTTTCGTCGGGTTCGACAAGCTTGCGCCCGGCGAATCACCTCGCCGCCGCCGCTTTTTCCACGGGCAAAAGCCCGGGGTGGGAAGTTAGAGGCGGAACGCCGACGGAGACCGTGTGATGGACAAGACCCAGTTGAGTTCAGCCTATCGCCTGATTTCGGAGTTGTTCCTCCACCCGGACCACCGCGACGCCGGGGTCATCGACGAGGAGTACGCGAGGCTCCAAGACGCGCCGCCGGTCTTCAGTGCGCCCATCGAGACGTTCCTTGCCGCTCCCGCCAGCCAAAACGACGAGGAATATGTCGCAACCCTGGAGCTTACGCCGCTCGCGCCGCTCTATCTCGGTTCGTATCTCTATGACGAACCGGACTCCTGCCGCGGCGCGGGGATGTCGGGTCGAAACGGCTACATGCTGGAACTGGCCAATATCTACCGCCATTTCGGTGTTGAGTTCGTGGGTCGCGAGTTGGCGGACTTCGTGCCCGTCATCGTTGAGTTTCTCGGCATCAGCCTGGAACGCGAGGATGAAGACCGGGTCGGCCTGCGCCGCTATTTCGTGGAAACTCTGTTGCTCAACGGAATCGAGTCGCTGCTCTCGGCGCTGCGGAAATGCGATAGCCCTTATGTCTCCCTGGTCGAAGCACTCCGCGTCGCCCTGGCCCAAGACGTCGCGTATATGGCGGGCGGTCCGAAATGGCAACCGCCTGCCGATAAGGATACCCCGGCAATGTCCGCCGCCGTTCGGGGAGCGCCGGCGACCGAGGGTGCAGTTTCTGAAAATGGGGTAGAGCTATGACAAACGTGCTCTGGGGCGTGTTTCCCTATGTGGCATTCACGCTGTTCTTCGCCGTACCGGTCATCCGGATGGTGTTCCGGCCCTACTCCTTCACGACGCGGGCGAGCGGCCTGTTCAACCGCACGCTCCGACTGTGTCTCGAAAGTGGTGGAAATTTGAGGGTGGCGTAATCTCCGGGTGACAAGACAACCACCCAACCGGCGGCTAGCACCGCCAAGGAGATCACGCCATGAAGAACACTACCGAGACTTCCGTGCTTTCGCTACTGGCCAATGACGCCGGCTATGATCCGATCGAGGACCGGCTGCGGGAGAACATCAGATCCACGATCGAGGCCGTTTTTGAGGAGGAACTTGCGCAGTTTCTCGGGCGCTGCCGATACGGTCGAGAGGACGCGCTTCGGCAAGGGTATCGGAACGGGCACCGGAAGCGGCAACTGACGGGGACATTCGGGACCGAGAGGGTGAGCGTGCCGCGTGCGCGGATCGTTGAGGAAGACGGTCGGGCGTCGGAATGGCGTTCGCGGGCGCTGCCGCGCTACCAGCGGCTGACCAGAAAGGCCGAGGCGCTGATCGCTTCGGTGTATCTGTCCGGAACCAACACGCGGCGGGTGAAACGCGCGCTGTTCGGGCTCTTCCGGGGTTCTGTGAGCAAGGACGTTGTGAGCCGGGCGTGGCGCAAGGTGAAGGTCGATTGGGACGCCTGGTGCAGCCGTGGCCTCGCGGATGAGGATATTGTTCGGCTGATCCTTGACGGCACTGTGATCAAGACCCGACTGGACCGCAAGGCCACCAACATCTCGGTTCTCGCGGCTATAGGGGTGCGCCAGGATGGCCAGAAGGTCTTGCTTTCGATCGGGAATATGGGCGGAGAAAGCCAGGCGGCGTGGCGCCAGTTCCTCGACGACCTTGATGCGCGTGGACTGAAACGGCCCGGGTTTGTCATCGTCGATGGCGCGCCGGGGCTGGAGGCGGCTCTGTCGGCGCTTTGGGGCGATGACCTTCCCGTTCAACGCTGCACCGTGCACAAGCACCGCAACCTTCTGGGTCATGCTCCCAAACACATGCATGACGAGCTGAGCGAAGATTACCGCGATATGATCTATGCCGACACTGCCTCCGAGGTGGAAACCCGCCGCAAGGCGCTTGTCCGCAAGTGGCGGCTGAAATGCAGGGCCGCCGCGGACAGCCTCGCGGAAGCGGGCGACAAGCTCTTTACCTTCACGCGCCTGTCCAAGAGCCAATGGAAATCAGCCCGAACGACCAACGCCATTGAGCGTCTCAACGAGGAGTTCAAGCGCCGGATCAAAACACAGACCGTGCTGCCGTGTCCCGAAACAGTGCCGATGCTCCTCTGGGCGCTCCTCGCTTCCGGCCAAATCCAGATGCGCAAAGTCGATGGATGGGAAACCCTCGATCAGCTAATCGCCGACGAAACCCTTGACCGCGCAGCCTGACCGCCGCAAAACTCAACCCGCTCGGAGAGGCGCCAAAACCAATTTCCACCACTTTCGAGACACAGCCGCAAGCTCCAGGGTCTGGCCATGCATCTGTTCCATTGGGGCATCCTCGCGGTGTTCGTGGGCCATGTTGCTGGCCTGATCGGCGGTTCGCTCGACATATCGGATTGGGTGGTCGACGCGCTGTTCACTGGTGCGCGATGATCGGCGGCGTGATGACGCTGCTGGGCTCGATCATTGCGCTGTGTCGGCGGATCTTCATTCCGGAAGTGCGCGCCATGAGCAGCCAGGTGGACGACTATCTGGTTCACGTTTTCCTGATCGCGATTCTGACCATCGCGCTCTACCAGGTGATCTTCCAGGAAACCTTCGGGTTGGTCTACGCGGTCGCCCCGTGGTTCGCGAGCATCTGGGCGTTCTCGCCCGATCCGGAGCTGATGGAAGGGGCGACCCTGCTGACCCAGATTCATGTCGGGCTAGCGCTCCTTTTCTTCGCCTACTTCCCGTTCACGAAGCTGGCGCATTTCTGGACCCTGCCGATCAACTATCTGGTGCGGCCCTATCAGTCGATGCGCACGAACCGCCTCCATTCGGAAGGCCCCTGGGAATTCGCGCTACGCAGCGACAAGTCGTACTTGATCTACATGGCGGCGGCTATCGTGCTGGGGGTTGTGGGCCTGTCGACTTACATCACCTTCGGACAAGGCTAGGCAACTCCTTCAAGTCTGGACGCGATTAGGTTTCCTGAATTCGGGCAGTCAATGTCCCGGCAAGGTGCCGGGCATGTAACAGGACGCGAATACGATGCAGCATCTGGAAAACGTAACCAAAGGCGATCAACAACGCGCCCTCGGGCTCAGCACATTGGCTTTCACCGTATGCTTCGCGGTCTGGACGATCTTTTCGATCATCGGCATCAAGATAAAGCAGGATCTCGGCCTCAGCGATACCGAGTTCGGGATCCTGGTCGCAACGCCGGTTCTGACCGGATCGCTCAGCCGACTCCTGCTCGGAATTTGGACGGACCAGTTTGGCGGGCGGCTCGTCTTTACCATCCTGATGGTGGCTACGGCGGTCGCCGCCCTGCTGCTCTCCTTCGTCGAAACCTACACTTTGTTTCTCGTGGCGGCACTCGGTGTCGGATTGGCAGACGGCTCGTTCGCAGTCGGCATTGCATACGTATCCCGCTGGTACGAAACGAAACGGCAGGGCACGGCGCTCGGCATTTTCGGCATGGGCAACGTGGGCGCCGCGGTCACCAACTTCGGTGCGCCATTCATCCTGCTTGCGATCGGCTGGCAAGGCGTCGCCCAGGTTTATGCCGCCGTATTGCTGGCCATGGCGGTGGTTTTTTTCCTGGTCACGAAGACCGACCCCCACGTCGTCACACGGCGCAAACACGGCGAGCCTCACGAGTCCACCGCCATGGAGATGACGCCGCTGAAGAAGCTGCAGGTCTGGCGCTTCTCGATCTACTACTTCTTCGTATTCGGCGCGTTCGTTGCCTTGGCGTTGTGGTTGCCGAGATATTACGTCGGCGTCTACGACCTCGACATCAGGGCCGCTGGCATGCTGGCGGCTGCGTACGCGCTACCGGCCAGTATCTTCCGCGCGCTGGGTGGCTGGATGTCCGACCGGTGGGGTGCCCGTCGGGTCATGTACTGGACCTTCATCGCCTCGATCGGCTGCCTTTTCCTGCTCTCCTATCCGGCGACCAACTACATCGTCGACGGGATCGAAGGGCCGATCCCTTTCAGGATCGCGATGGGCCTCGCGCCCTTTGCCGTCCTGACCGTCATCCTCGGATTCTTCATGTCCCTCGGCAAGGCCGCGGTCTTCAAGCACATCCCGGTCTACTACCCGGACCATGTCGGATCCGTAGGCGGGCTCGTCGGGATGATTGGCGGGCTGGGCGGTTTCGTGCTGCCCATCCTGTTTGGTTTGATGAACGATCTGACCGGGGTCTGGACCAGCTGCTTCATGCTGCTGTTCGTTCTCGTCGCGATCGCCCTGACGTGGATGCATTTCGCGATCCTGCGGATGGAGCGAGAGGTCGCGCCCAAGCTTCACGGCCCGAAATTCCTGCCTGAATTGGGGCACCCGGAGGACGTCAAAACGACCAGAAACGCTGCAAGCAGTGAAGAACGGTCCCGAGTAGCCGAAGTCGGGGGTGCGGCCCCGCAACCGGCGCATCGCTAGGTCCGGTGCCCGCGAGCGGAGTCAGAGAACGGGAATAGGCGAGATGACCGACCTGAAGACGTGGGAAGTCGAAGACGACGCGTTCTGGAGGACCACCGGAAAGCGAATCGCCAACCGCAATCTCGTGATCTCGATTCCGAGCCTGTTGTGCGGGTTCGCGGTCTGGCTCTATTGGGGCATCATTACCGTGCAGATGCTCAACCTGGGCTTTCCCTTTTCCAAGTCAGAGCTTTTCACCCTCGCCGCCATAGCGGTGTCAATGGCGGAGCAAGAAGGGACCACCGTGGCGGTGTAAGAAGGGACCGCTTGGCGGCTGCGGGCTTGTCCCCGTAGTCCATGGGCGGGCCCCGCGCGCAACGCGGCGTGCCCTCAACAGGCTGACGCGGCGGTGCGCGCGGGGGGGACCTGTGGGCCCACGGGGTCAAGCGAGGGCTGGGTGGTCGGTTCAGTTCGCCGTCGGGGTTTGACGCCTGCGGCTCTGGTTGAGCCTGTAGCTCTCGCCATTCATCTCGAGGATGTTGACGTGATGGGTGAGGCGGTCGAGCAGCGCGCCGGTCAGGCGTTCGGAGCCGAACACCTCGGTCCATTCGTCGAACGGCAGGTTGGTGGTGACCAGGGTCGCGCCGCGCTCGTAGCGTTGGCTGAACACCTCGAACAGGAGTTCGGCTCCGGTCTTGGACAGCGGCACGAAGCCGAGCTCGTCGATGATCAGAAGCTTGTAGGTGGCGAGCTTCTTCTGGAACCTCAGCAGCTGCTTGTCATCGCGGGCCTCGATGAGCTCGTGGACCAGCGCGGCGGTGATGAAGCCGACCGAGAGGCCCTTCTGGCAGGCCGCCAAGCCGAGACCGAGGGCGATGTGGGTCTTGCCGGTGCCGCTGTTGCCGAGCGCGATGAGGTTCTCGCGGCGCTCGATGTACGCGCAGCGGGCGAGCTCCAGGACCAACGTCTTGTTGAGCGAGGGGATGACCTTGAAATCGAAGCTATCGAGGCTCTTGATCACGGGGAAGCGCGCCGCCTTGATCCGCCGCTCGACCATGCGGCGCTCGCGGTCGATCAGCTCGAGCTCGGCCAGACGCAGAAGATAGCGAACGTGGTCGACGCCTTCAGAGGCGCACTGCCGGGCGATCTTGTCGTACTCCCTCAGGACCGTCGGCAGCTTCAGCCTCTTGAGGTGGTGGACGAGCAGCAGCCGTGGTGTGTCGGTCATGCGCCGAGCCCCGACAGCAGGCTCATGTACGACTTGGCAGACGTCGTCGCGACCCGGGCGCGCGGCAGGTACGGATAGACCTCGAGGTTGAGCCGGGGCGGCCGCCGCTCGATGCGGCACAGTACCGAGAGTGTCAGATATCTTGTGTAAATGAGTGCCGTGGGTCCAATATTTAGTATGGGAGGACCTACGATGAGGACTATCAGACCTGAACTTCTGGACGAACTTCTGGCCGATTACGAGAAGCCGGATGACCTGCTGGGCGAAGACGGGCTGTTCAAGCAGCTCAAGGCGGTGCTCTTGGAGCGGGCGCTTGACGCCGAGCTGAGCGATCACCTGGGCTACGAGAAGGGTGACCCGGCCGGTCGCGGCACGGGTAACAGCCGCAACGGCTACTCGGACAAGACGGTGCTGAGCGAGGATGGCGAGATCGATATCGCCGTGCCGCGCGACCGCACCGGCACGTTCGACCCGCTGATCGTGCCCAAGGGCGAACGCCGTCTCGAGGGCTTCGACGATCGCATCGTGTCGCTGTATGCCCGCGGCATGACGGTGCGCGAGATACGTGGCCATCTGCAGGAGCTTTACGGGGTCGCGGTTTCGCCGGACCTGATCAGCCGGGTCACCGACGCGGTACTCGAGGAGGTCCGCGAATGGCAGAACCGACCGCTCGATGCGGTCTATCCGGTGGTGTTCTTTGACGCGCTGCGGGTCAAGATCCGCGACGAAGGCCTGGTGCGCAACAAAGCAGTCTACGTTGCACTGGCCCTCACCGCTGAAGGCGAGAAGGAGGTTCTCGGGCTGTGGATCGAGCAGACCGAAGGCGCCAAGTTCTGGCTCAAGGTGATGAACGACCTCAAGACCCGCGGCGTCGCTGACATCCTGATCGCCGTGGTCGACGGCCTCAAGGGCTTCCCCGAGGCGATAACAACGGTGTTCCCCGAGACCACGGTGCAGACCTGCATCGTGCATCTGATCCGCAGTTCGCTGGCGTTCGTGTCGTGGAAGGACCGAAAGAGGATCATGCCCGATATCAAGGCGATCTACCGCGCCGAAACCGCCGAGACCGCGGCGGCCAAGCTCGACGAGTTCGAGGCCAAATGGGGCGAGCGCTATCCGGCGATCGCGCCCAGCTGGCGCCGCGCCTGGGAGCAGGTGGTGCCGATGTTCGCGTTCCCGCCGGCGATCCGCAAGATGATCTACACCACCAACGCGCTGGAGAGCCTGCACCAATCTTTGCGCAAGATCATCAAGACACGCGGTAGCTTCCCCAACGACGAGGCGGCGGTCAAGCTGTTGTTCCTGGCGATCCGCAATGCCGGTGTCGGCTGGAAACGGCCTATTGAATGGACCGCCGCAATGGGGCAGTTTGCGATCCTGTTCGAGGATCGCTTTCCGGCCTCAGCGCGCTGAGGCCGGAAACAATGTCGCCCACGGCGTCACTTACACAGACAATCGGACACACCCACAGTACCAGGTGCTTCACCGCATCGAAGCCGATGGCGCCGAGCCTGAGCGCGTCGCCGACCGCTGCCGTCAGCTCCTCGAGCCGGAAGCTCTCCAGCAGACGGCGCACCTGGACGGACTCGCGCTTGCCCGCCTTGCCCATGCGGGCTTCGAGCAGGCGTCGCAGAGTGATGAAGGCCTCGGGCAGGTCCCAGCCCGCCAACGGCGCGGCCTGGTCGAGGGCGCCGATCTTCTGCTCGATCAAGGGTAGGTAATGCAGCGGGTCGAAGATCAGGTCCTCGCTGTCGTAGGACCGGCGGTGCCGGGCAATCACCTCCGCGCCGCAAGAGATAACGACCTCGTCGACGGAGCACCGGATCAGCACCTCGCGGTGGCCATAGGCCACGGGCACCGAGTAGTCGTTGCCCCGGCAGCGCACCAGCGACAGCGAGCTCACCCGTCCAGTGCGCTTGTCGCAGGCATCGTATGGTGCCGGGGGGAGAGGCAAGAAGGCTTCCCGGTCCCGTGCGAGGCGCTCGCCGATGGTCTCCTTGTGACCCCGCAGCCGCGCCGCCTGGCGCCGGCGGCACTGTCCCGCGAGAGCATCGTTCAGCGCCTCGAAGCTCTTGGAGTGACCCCCTAAAAGTGGTCCAGATTTATTGAAGAGTTTGGCGCATTTTGCCCCCTCGAAAGGAGGACGAAATGAGCCGTAAACGCTACACCTCAGAACGGATTATCAGCATGTTGCGCGAAGCCGAGGTGGCTTTGGCGCAGGGCCAGTCGGTTGGTCAAGCTTGTCGCACGCTCGGCGTATCGGAGCAGAGTTACTATCGCTGGCGCAAGGAATATGGCGGCCTTCGTACTGACCAGGCCAAGCGTCTGAAGGACCTGGAGAAGGAGAATGGCCGTCTCCGCAAGGCGATCTCGGATCTGACGTTGGATAAGCTGATCTTGAAAGAGGCGCTTGAGGGAAATTGCTAAGCCCCGCCCGTCGCCGGCAGTGTGTTGATCATCTCCAGGCCGAACTGGGGATCTCCGAGCGACGGGCCTGTGCTGTTGCAGGCCAACATCGCTCAACCCAGCGCAAGAGACCCCGTGGTCGGGATGATGAAGAGGCCCTCACGGCCGCGATCATCCGCTTGGCCAGCCAGTATGGCAGATATGGCGATCGGCGGATCACTGCCTTGCTCAGGACCGAAGGTTGGCACGTGAACGCCAAGCGGGTCCAGCGCATCTGGCGGCGGGAGGGGCTGAAGCTCCCACAGAAGAAACCGAAACGGGGCAGGCTGTGGCTCAACGACGGATCCTGCATCCGTCTGCGGCCGTGCTGGCCCAATCACGTCTGGTCCTATGACTTCGTCATGGATCGAACACACGATGGGAGGACGTTCCGCATGCTCACCGTGATCGATGAGTTCACCAGGCGGTGCATGGCCGTTGTCGTCGAGCGAAGATTGAACTCGGACAATGTCCTCCATTGTCTGACCGAGCTCTTCGTCCAACATGGCCCGCCGGATCATATCCGTTCCGACAACGGCTCAGAGTTTACCGCTCATGCCGTCCGCGACTGGCTCGGCAGGATCGGCGTCAAGACCCTCTATATCGAGCCCGGGTCACCTTGGGAGAACGGATACAACGAGAGCTTCAACTCAAAGCTCCGGGACGAAATCCTGAACACGGAGATCTTCTCTACACTGAAGCAGGCCAAAGTGCTGATCGAACGATGGCGCCATCACTATAATACCATCCGGCCGCATAGCTCGCTCGGATACAGACCGCCGGCCCCAGAAACCATCTTGCCAAACGTTGAGGGGCCAACCTACCCTGTTGAGGGGCTACGGGCGGCCCATCAACTTAACCCGCGCCAAACTCTAACTTAAGCGCTGGACCACTAATCGGGGGCAGGCCACTCTCGGCCCGCGGGACGGGGACCCGGAAGGTCCGCCGGATGAAGCCGACCAGTCCCTCGACCTTGCCTTTGTCGTTGCCCTTGCCCGGCCGGCCGAACCTGTCCTCGAACAGATAGGGGGATTGAAGGTCCGTGAAGACGCGCGTTCGCTGCCGCTTGCCATCGCCCAGTATCCGGGCGACTGCCAGCTTGGTGTTGTCGTACAGGATGGATCGGGGGACGCCGCCGAAGAACGCAACCGCCGCGTTGTGGCCAGCGCAGAACGCCTCGGTCGTCTCCGCCGGGTAGGCCTTCACGAAGCAGGCATCACTGTGGGGAAGATCGAAGGCAAGGAAGTGGACCTTGCACGCCACGCCGCCGATCACCGCCATCGCCTCGCCGAAGTCCGCCTGGGCGGGGCCGGGGGAATGGACGAGCGGCACGAACGGGTGTGTCCGATTGTCTGTGTAAGTGACGCCGTGGGCGACATTGTTTCCGGCCTCAGCGCGCTGAGGCCGGAAAGCGATCCTCGAACAGGATCGCAAACTGCCCCATTGCGGCGGTCCATTCAATAGGCCGTTTCCAGCCGACACCGGCATTGCGGATCGCCAGGAACAACAGCTTGACCGCCGCCTCGTCGTTGGGGAAGCTACCGCGTGTCTTGATGATCTTGCGCAAAGATCGGTGCAGGCTCTCCAGCGCGTTGGTGGTGTAGATCATCTTGCGGATCGCCGGCGGGAACGCGAACATCGGCACCACCTGCTCCCAGGCGCGGCGCCAGCTGGGCGCGATCGCCGGATAGCGCTCGCCCCATTTGGCCTCGAACTCGTCGAGCTTGGCCGCCGCGGTCTCGGCGGTTTCGGCGCGGTAGATCGCCTTGATATCGGGCATGATCCTCTTTCGGTCCTTCCACGACACGAACGCCAGCGAACTGCGGATCAGATGCACGATGCAGGTCTGCACCGTGGTCTCGGGGAACACCGTTGTTATCGCCTCGGGGAAGCCCTTGAGGCCGTCGACCACGGCGATCAGGATGTCAGCGACGCCGCGGGTCTTGAGGTCGTTCATCACCTTGAGCCAGAACTTGGCGCCTTCGGTCTGCTCGATCCACAGCCCGAGAACCTCCTTCTCGCCTTCAGCGGTGAGGGCCAGTGCAACGTAGACTGCTTTGTTGCGCACCAGGCCTTCGTCGCGGATCTTGACCCGCAGCGCGTCAAAGAACACCACCGGATAGACCGCATCGAGCGGTCGGTTCTGCCATTCGCGGACCTCCTCGAGTACCGCGTCGGTGACCCGGCTGATCAGGTCCGGCGAAACCGCGACCCCGTAAAGCTCCTGCAGATGGCCACGTATCTCGCGCACCGTCATGCCGCGGGCATACAGCGACACGATGCGATCGTCGAAGCCCTCGAGACGGCGTTCGCCCTTGGGCACGATCAGCGGGTCGAACGTGCCGGTGCGGTCGCGCGGCACGGCGATATCGATCTCGCCATCCTCGCTCAGCACCGTCTTGTCCGAGTAGCCGTTGCGGCTGTTACCCGTGCCGCGACCGGCCGGGTCACCCTTCTCGTAGCCCAGGTGATCGCTCAGCTCGGCGTCAAGCGCCCGCTCCAAGAGCACCGCCTTGAGCTGCTTGAACAGCCCGTCTTCGCCCAGCAGGTCATCCGGCTTCTCGTAATCGGCCAGAAGTTCGTCCAGAAGTTCAGGTCTGATAGTCCTCATCGTAGGTCCTCCCATACTAAATATTGGACCCACGGCACTCATTTACACAAGATATCTGACACTCTCGCACGAACATCTCGCGCGACCGAAGCCGCCGCTCACGGACATAGTCCTTCACGATGGTGTAGCCGCCCGTAAAGCCGTACTCGTCCCGGAGACGGTCGAAGATCCGCTTCGCCGTGGGCCGTTGCTTGTGGTGGCTGGTCCGATCGTCTTCCAGAATCCGATCGATGATCCCCGTGAACGGACCCCGCTTCGGCCGCCGTGGCGGCTTGCCGCGGCGAAACCCCGGCGGCACCGAGAACGACAGCATCTTGCGGACCGTCTTGCGGTCCAGCCCGAACACCCGCGAGGCCTCGCGGGTGCTCATTCCCTCGACACGACACGCCCGCCGAACCCGCGCGTACAAATCCACCCGATACATCCCCCCGCCTTCCAGTCAGAGCAACCCTGACAGAAGGCTATAGACGGTCCCATTTTGGTCCGCCACAGCCGGATCAACCGGCCGCTTCAGTGGGGGATTATTGCGCCGCCGTTCTCACCTGCTGCCGGGGCTCCGTGCATGACCGACGCACCACAGCTGCTGCTCGCCCACCACCTCAAGACGCTCAAGCTTCCGACCTTCCTGCGAGAGTACGACAAGATCGCCCGGCAGTGCGCCTCTGAAGGCGTCGACCACGTTCGCTATCTCTTGCGTCTGGCCGAGCTTGAGCTGATCGACCGCGAGCGCCGCATGGTCGAGCGGCGGATCAAGGCGGCGCGCTTCCCCGTGATCAAGAGCCTCGATGCCTTCGACTTCAAGGTCATCCCTTCGCTCAACAAGGCGCTGGTCCTGGAGCTCGCCCGCTGCGCGTACATCGAGCGCCGCGAGAACCTCATCGCGCTCGGCAACAGCGGCACCGGCAAGACCCACATCGCCCTCGGTCTCGGTCTGGCGGCCTGCCAGAAGGGCCTCTCGGTCGGCTTCATCACCGCCGCTGCCCTGGTCCACGAGCTCATCGAGGCCCGCGATGACAAGCAACTGCTGAGGTTCCAGAAGAAGCTCGCCACCTACAAGCTTCTGATCATCGACGAGCTCGGCTTCGTGCCGCTGTCCAAGACCGGAGCCGAACTCCTGTTCGAGGTGTTCAGCCAACGCTACGAGCGCGGCGCGACCCTGGTCACCACCAACCTGCCGTTCGACGAATGGACCGAGGTGTTCGGCTCCGAACGCCTGACCGGCGCGCTGCTCGACCGCCTCACCCATCACGTCAACATCCTCGAGATGAACGGCGACAGCTATCGGCTCAACCAGAGCCGCAGGCGTCAAACCCCGACGGCGAACTGAACCGACCACCCAGCCCTCGCTTGACCCCGTGGGCCCACAGGTCCCCCCCGCGCGCACCGCCGCGTCAGCCTGTTGAGGGCACGTCGCGTTGCGCGCGGGGCCCGCCCATGGACTACGGGGACAAGCCCGCAGCCGCCAGGTGGTCCCTTTTTACTCCGCCACGGCGGTCGCTTTTTGCTCCGCCGTTGACAACTAGGAAACCTGCGGCTTTCAAGGGAAACACCCCGACCCGACCCAGGCAAAAAATTAGGGAATTACCAATTTACGTTGACAGGCCCGACCTGATCCCGCATTCTCCGTGAATGGGCACACCGAACGTGAAATTAGTTCCCCGTAGCTTCGTAGCGGCCTGCCTGACGGCATCTCTCTTGGGCTTGCCGACGGCAGCGGGGGCAGAGGAGAGTAACCACGTCTATTGCGGACAGAATTTCATCACGTTTCGTGCCGCCGCGATGGATAGCCAAGACCCGTTAAACACGCTCACCCTGCAAAAACAGTTTGTGCACAGCGTGCTGGCCGGGGCCATGATTATCCTGGTCGCCGGAGATTCCTCACGGACCCTTCGTTTTCCGGAGGAAGATCACGCCGCCATCGTTACGTGCTTGGATTGAATGCGTTCCGACGCAACGCAATGGTTAAGGGACTCAAATCATTATACTTTCTAGATTTTGTGGTTGCCAGACTCGACCCTACCGAATATTGTAGGCCCAGATGCACCACAGCCAGGAATTTGAGTTCCTGGCTGTGGGCTCCGCAAAGTCCTGTGAGGCCTGCGCGGATATGTGTCGACGACCTGACAATCTTACGTCAATCGACACTATAGCGTCAACTGGCCTCCGCTCACAACTGAGAAAGGAGGCCCGTCAATGAACAACGGACTCCTCGTTCCTCGCCAAGGGGAACAGACCTACGTGTTGTCAGTGGTTATGGACAGCGAGACGAAACGCGCACTAGACCGCGGTGATACCGTCAACATTCGGCGCCGGCGTCGTTACCGAAGCTATCTCGATAGGGTGTGGGATGAAATAGAGCGCGACGAGAGGACCTGAATTAAGCCTTCCGAGGCGCCCCGCCCGCTGGAACGGGCGGGGCCCAACCCACGAGAAGGAGAGTTCTCATGAGTGAGACGGCAGATTGGTTGAACCATGAATTCACGGTGTATCGGCACGACGATGATTGGCACGAAGTTGCTGGTCTATACATTTTCGCTTCTTGGGACTCAACCGACGAAGCATGGTTTCCACTTTATGTTGGTCAGGCGCTATCCTTCGCTGAGCGTCTTCCCAATCACGAAAAGTGGCCGGAGGCGGAGATACTGGGCGCTGCTTATATTCATGTCCGAGTGGAACCCGACGAGTCGCGGCGGGCGGCGTTGGAGAAGAAACTGATTCAACATTATCAGCCGCATTTGAATGTTCAGATGAAATGGTAGACATGTTTCGTGCCTCGGTCTAAGTTTATCCGAGGTGCTCCCCGTCTCGCCAAGCCTGCCAGCGTCGGAGACGGTCGATCACAAAGGGGTGGCCTAGTCGGCCACCAAGTCCAGATAGCTGAGTTGTTTCCCAGCCATCCGGCTGGCTACTACCCCCATCTGATCCAGCGTGTCAAGTTCGCGGACCCCGTGGCGGCCTGCGAATTCGTCCACGTAGCGCTGAAGGTGCTTCACCGAGAAGTGGTGGTAGACGCCCTTGTGGGCGCGCTTGAGCATGGCCCAAAAGCTCTCGATGCCTTGGGTATGCGCCATGCCCTTGACGTATTCGCCGACGCTGTGACGGACGCTCTCGTGGTCGAAAGGAATTCCCTTATAAGCGCTGGCTTCGTCCGTGTAGACCGTCGCGCCGTTGGCTGCGCTGTCAACGACGAACTTCTGTAGGGTCTCGGCGTCAACCTTCTCCGTGACCTTGGCGCGAACCTTGTTGGTCTTGCGATCCTTCGCGCCCACAACGGCGGCTTTGCCGGTCGCGCCCCTGCCAGCCTTGAGCTTCTTCTTTGAATGCTTGTTCCGCTCCTTGCCGCCGAAGTAGGTTTCGTCGATTTCGACGGGTCCGGCGAAGGGCCAGCTATCGCCATGCGACCATACTTCACGAATGCGATGCAGCATGTACCACGCGGTCTGTTGAGAGACGCCTATATCGCGATGCAACTTCATGCTGGACACGCCTTTCAAGCTGGTCATTTCCAAGTAAATCGCGAAGACCCATTTGCGGAGAGGAACATGCGACTTATTCATGATCGTGTTGGTCTTGATAGAGAAATAGCCTCGGCAATCCGTGCAGCGGTAGGGGGAAAACTTGTGCTTAGCTTCATGGGTCCGCAAGCTTCCGCAATGCGGGCAATGGCGACCATCAGGCCAAATCTGTTTTTCGAACCACTCGCGGGCGCTTTCTTCGGTGGGGAAAAGATCACCGAGTTCGATGATTGTGATACCCTCGCGGTCTGATTTTCCGGGCCTTGAATGTGTCATGTTCGCTTCCTTCCTATCTGCTAAACAGCCTACAGGAACAAAACGGAGAAGTCAACGTAAATTGGTAATTCCCAAAAATTAACCCGCTTTGCGGCGGGCTAAGATGTTGATCTTTCTTATTAAAAGAGTGGTTGCGGGGGTAGGATTTGAACCTACGACCTTCAGGTTATGAGCCTGACGAGCTACCGGACTGCTCCACCCCGCGTCAATGCTTGGCGATAGGCGTGCCGCACGAGCCGGCGGCGCTTGGGCCGCAGCCAATTGCGGCGCCATCGCGAACAGGTCTCGATCGGGTTTCGCTCGCGCGGGCTTGGAAGACCTGGCGGCGACCTACTCTCCCACGCCTTAAGACGCAGTACCATCGGCGCTGAGGGTTTTCACGGCCGAGTTCGGGATGGGATCGGGTGCGGGCCCCTCGCTATAACCACCAGGCCATCTAAGCCTGCGGATCGATGTGACCGGAACTCCGGGCGGCGGTTGGGCCGCACGGCCTTGGATCTGTACATGAGAGGACGTTCAAGCCGATCGAGCGATTAGGACCAGTTAGCTTCACACGTTACCGCGCTTCCACACCTGGCCTATCAACGTGGTGGTCTTCCACGGCTCTCAAGGGAGAACTCGTTTCGAGGGGGGCTTCCCGCTTAGATGCTTTCAGCAGTTATCCCGTCCGGACTTAGCTACCCGGCGGTGCCGCTGGCGCGACAACCGGTACACCATAGGTCCGTCCACCCCGGTCCTCTCGTACTAGGGGCAGCTCCTCTCAATTCTCCAACACCCACGGCAGATAGGGACCGAACTGTCTCACGACGTTCTAAACCCAGCTCACGTACCACTTTAATCGGCGAACAGCCGAACCCTTGGGACCTGCTCCAGCCCCAGGATGTGATGAGCCGACATCGAGGTGCCAAACAACCCCGTCGATATGAACTCTTGGGGGTTATCAGCCTGTTATCCCCGGCGTACCTTTTATCCGATGAGCGATGGCCCTTCCACACGGGACCACCGGATCACTATGGCCGACTTTCGTCTCTGCTCGACCTGTCGGTCTTACAGTCAGGCAGGCTTATGCCATTGCACTCCACAGCTGATTTCCGACCAGCCTGAGCCCACCTTCGCGCGCCTCCGTTACTCTTTGGGAGGCGACCGCCCCAGTCAAACTACCCACCATGCAGGGTCCCGAACCCGGCTTCACGGGTCGCGGTTAGATGCCAAAAACGCAAAGGGTGGTATTTCAAGGGTACCTCCACACCGACTGGCGCCGATGCTTCAAAGGCTCCCACCTATCCTACACATTCCACTCCTAGCATCACTGCAAAGCTGTAGTAAAGGTGCACGGGGTCTTTCCGTCTGACCGCGGGTACTCCGCATCTTCACGGAGAGTTCAATTTCGCTGAGTCGGTGTTGGAGACAGCGGGGAAGTCGTTACGCCA
>CBDAPE010000015.1:215000-449507 GCA_965198325.1 Alphaproteobacteria bacterium
GAACGGCTGGGCTATCGTCGCCTGGGGGCCAACTTCCGTAACGAATCGGGATATCAGGTTCCGCTCGTCATGCTGCTCGACGACATCCTGCATCTCGAAGGCGTCGCCTCGCCGCTCCGCAATCTGGCGCAGCGCTTCAAGAACAGGCCGGACACGGCGAACTGGTTCGCGCACACGTTCCCGAATTTCGCCCTGTCCGAGATAAAGCCGAACATGAGCGAGGATGATTTCTGGGCATATCTCACCGCACGGCCCGACCAGATCCCGATCGTCAGCGTGCCGCTGCTCGAAGGGCTGAGCCATGCGGAGGCCAAGAAATTCCTGAACGTCGGCACGATCCTCCAATGCCAGTCCGAAGACCGGGTAATCCGGGCCGGCGACCGGGGCGACGAGATGTTCGTGTTGCTCTCTGGCCAGGCGCAAGTGCGCACGCCGGGCGGCGAATCCTTGGCCCTGTTGGAAAAGGGCGACGTGTTCGGCGAGCTGGGCTTCCTGGCAGAAACCCCGCGCACCGCAAATATCGTCGCGCTGACCGATCTCGAGGTGTTGATCCTGACCCAGGAATTTTTCCGCAAGGTCATGGAGTCGATGCCCGAGATCACCATCAGGGTGCTCTTCAACTTGTCCGTCGTGCTCTGCAGCCGGCTCAAGCTTACGACCGAGTCCCTCGTCGCCCGGACCGACGAGGCAGTGGACGCCGACGGTCCGCCTGAAACAGCGGCCCTGGCCGGCTAGGTGCAATCGGACCTTTGATTGCGCAGGCCCTTTCTCAATTGGTTGAAGACCGTATAGATTAGGATGTACATCTCTGTACTGATCGGCCGTTCGCCTGAGTCGTGGCGCGACTGGTCCGAAGACCGGCGAGCTCCTTTGTTGCCCGCCGCGCTTGTGGTGTGGTAAGGACGCCGGCCCATGACCAAGACCGTGCTCATCGTCGAGGACAACGCGCTGAACATGAAGCTCATGCGCGACCTGCTTCAGGCGTCGGGCTACGAAACCCTGCAGAGCGACAACGGCAAGCACGCCTTCGATCTCGTGCGCGAGAATAAGCCCGATCTCGTCCTCATGGATATCCAGCTTCCAGACGTCTCGGGCCTCGATGTGACCCGCTGGCTCAAGGAAGACGACACGCTCAAGCACATCCCGATCATCGCGGTCACCGCGCTCGCCTTCCGGGGCGACGAGGAGCGGGTCCTCGAAGCGGGTTGCGACGCCTATATCTCGAAGCCGATTTCGATTGCCGAATTCCTGGAGCAGGTCAAGAGCATTCTCGAATAGGCCGCCGGATTCGCTCAAAAAATTCGCCTGCTGCGCTTGCCTGAAGTGCCGACTCGCCGCGCCCGGGCAATTCCGCCCAAATCGGTAAAATTAACCATAATAGATATATAGATCGACCGCCCCGTTAACCAAACACGGGTATTGGTCAAACTATTCTTGTCGTCGTTAACCATAAAGGTGGGCGAATTTCTTGACGATTTCCGTCCAACCGATTACGCTCGGTCAAGCAGCGAAGCAGTCGTTACAAGACTGCACGATCGGCCTCGGGAGCCGGGAGGAACAGGGTCATTTCGGTCAACGCACAAACATATCCTGATCTGATCTCCGCGGCGATCGCCCCCGCGGCAGGCGGGTTGGCCGGATCCCTGATCGTCATAATCGAGGCGGAAGCGGGACCCAATCCCCTTTTCGTCCCCAACGGCAACATGCTGCTGACCGCGGACTTCGTTCGCGAGGGCTCCGATTTGTTGCTGGTCGGCGCGGACGGCGCGAAGGTGCTGATGCGCAACTATCTCGACCTCGACGCACCCCCCGATCTGATGACCGCGAAGGGCGCCCTGCTCAAGGTGGCTCTTGTGCTGCGCCTCGCGGGGCCCGAAGCGCCGGGTCAGTACGCCTAGGGCGATCTCGCGCTGGGCGCAGAGCCGATCGGTCAGGTCGACGACGTCGCCGGCGATGTGACCGCGACCCGGATCGACGGTACGACGGTTACGCTCAATATCCGGCGATCCCGTCTATATGGGCGATATCCTGGAAACCGGCGACGGCGGCGCCATCACTATCGTCTTTGCCGACGAATCGACCTTCTCGCTGGGCGAGGGCGGCCGCATGGTGCTCGACGAGCTGGTCTACGACCCGGTCACGGCCGAGGGCAGCTCGGCGTTCTCGGTGCTGACCGGCGTCTTCGTCTTCGTCTCGAGCGAGATCGCGCCAAACAATCCCGACGGCATGATCGTTTCAACCCCGGTCGCCGTCGTCGGCATCCGCGGCACCCACGGCGGTGGCAAGGCCGATGCCGACGGCCAGGAGAACCTCACCACCCTGTTCAAGGATCCGGGCGGCACCACGGGCACCCTCGTGGTCAGGAACGCCTCGGGCGAGGTCATCATCGACGTGCCCGGCCTCTCGACCACGATTCTGAGCCAGTTTCTGCCCCCCGACCAGCCGTTCTTCCTCTCCGGCGGCGAGCTGGGCAACCTGTTCAAGCAGGTCGGCCAGGTGCTGCCCGCCGACCAGAAGGAGCGGCTCGAGGAAGCGGTCAAAGAGGCCAACGATCGCGACGAAAGCAATCGCAGCGACGAAGAAGCCCTCAACCTCGCCGACATCGCGCCCGAGGCGGGTGGCGACGGCGAAGGCGACGGCGAGCCCGTGGCCGACGTCGTGGTATCGGGCGATCCCGTCGACGACGTGCTGGTCGGCGACATTGTCGAGGACGTGGTCGAAGACATCCTCGCCGATATCCTCGAAATCCTCGCCGCACCCGTGGAGACGCCCGCCCCTAGCGGTGGTGGCGGCGGTGACGACGATGACGATGACATAGTCATCGTTGAGCCCGAACCCGAGCCCGAACCCGACCCCTCGACCTTTACCGGCGATGGCGTGGGCAGCGCGTCCGTGGGCAACGACATCTTCCTGGGCGGCAATTTCATCGAGCTCGGCCTCGACGACAACGGGGCGCTCGGGCTCCTGGCAACCGCGCCGACCCAGTTCCACAACGTCATCGACAACCAGTTGTCGATGGTCGCCGACGCGGATGGCTTCGACAGCGGCGCCGCCCAGACTTCCGACGACTTCTTTCTACCGGGCAGCCCGGTCGAGAACTTCACGATCGGATTCGGCACCGTATCGACCGGTGGCACGACCAATTTTACGAACACGCAGAAGAGCTTCACCACCGAGATCACCATGGCCGCGACCGACCAGACGAGCGGCACGACGCTTCAGGCCCAGCATATCGGCACCGCGAATTCGCAGCTCCAGGTCACCCAAGTCATCAGCTTCGACGACGACGATACGTTCTTCACCACAACCATCACCCTGGAGAACGTCTCGGGCGGCTCGCTGTTCAACCTCCGCTACATGCGCAACAACGACCCCGATCTGGATTCCAATGTCGGCGGCGGCGCGACCACCAACAACGACGTACGCAGCAATCCGACGGGCGGTATCGGCGACGCTATCGTCGTCGCCGAGGGCCAGCAATCCGGGTTGTTCGCCTCCTATTTTGCGGAAAACGACGGCACCGGCGCCGAGGCGCGGGTGAGCGCATTTGGGTTCGAAAACACCGACCCGTTTGCGACGAGCGCGTTCAATACCCCGGTCGACCCGGATGGCACCTCGGGCGATATCGGCATCACCATCGTGTTCGACGTCGGCACTCTGGCCGACGGCGCGACGTCGACCTTCTCCTTCCGCCAGTCGATCAATACCGCGACCTCGGGCAACGACCTGATCGTCGGGGGCAGCCCGGACACCATCGACGGCGGCGCGGGCAACGACGAGATCCTCGGGCTTGGCGACGCCGACAGCCTGACCGGCGGCACCGGCAACGACGCTCTGGACGGCGGCACCGGCGATGACACGCTTGAGGGTGGCTCGGGCAACGACACGCTTCAGGGCGGCGCGGGTGACGATAATCTCGACGGGGGCGCTGGAACCGACCTCGGCGATTTCTCCGACGGGACGAGCGCGGTGACGGTTGACCTCTCCGTTGCGACCGCTCAGGCCGTTGGTGGTGGACTGGGAACCGATACCCTGAGCGCCATCGAGAACCTGCTTGGTTCGAATTTCGGCGACACGCTAACGGGCGATACGGGCGTCAACGTGCTGATTGGCGGAACGGGTGACGACCTACTCGACGGCGGTGCCGGAAACGATACGGCGGATTACAGCGCGGCGACGTCGACGGGCGTGACGGTCGATCTAACGGTGAGCGCCGGCCAGACCGTCAGCGCGACGGAAGGTCTCGATACGCTATCCAACATCGAGAACGTGACCGGTTCCGATCAAGCGGACAGCCTCACCGGCGATGGCAGCGCCAACGTTCTCTCCGGCGGAACGGGCAATGACACCCTGCAGGGCGGCGCGGGCGACGATAGTCTCGACGGGGGCGCTGGAACCGACCTCGGCGATTTCTCCGATGGGACGAGCGCGGTGACGGTTGACCTCTCCGTTACGACCGCTCAGGCGGTTGGGGGCGGCCTGGGAACCGATACCCTGAGCGCCATCGAGAACCTGCTTGGTTCGAATTTCGGCGACACGCTAACGGGCAATACGGGTGCCAACCTGCTGACCGGCGGGTCCGGCAACGACGAGCTCGACGGCGGCACGGGCACCGATATTCTCGAAGGCGGCGCCGATACGGATTCGCTCGACGGCGGAACCGGCGACGATTCGCTCGACGGCGGCCAGGGGCTGAACAATCTCACCGGCGGCGCGGGCAACGATACCTACGTCTTCGACCCGGGGACGGAGGAGAGCGTTCAGGTCCACCTGGCGTCCGATACCGGCGGCACCGCCGACACCTTCTTCGTCGCCACCGGCACCATCGGCCAGCTCACCATCGATCCCACGCTGGGAAACGTCTCTCTCGAGGGCAACAACCTGCTGGTCTCGAACCGGGAGGAGCTCGAGGAGAAGATTGTCTTCATCGACGATTTCCTGACCACGGGAACGATCGAGAACTTCGTGTTTGAAAGCGTCGGCACGACCCCGTTCGTGTTCACGACGACGGCCGGCGGGACGAGCAACGACCTCGCGGTGCTCACCACTTCGACCACCGCCTTCGACGGCGGCACCGGCAACGACGTGCTCTATGCCAGCACCGCCGCCACGACTCTGATCGGCGACACCGGCGAGGACTTCCTGATCGGCTCCGCCGGCGCCGACACGCTGCAGGGCGGTGACGGCAACGACGGCTTGTTCGGCGCTGCGGGCGCCGACACCCTTCAGGGCGGCGCGGGCAACGACCGTCTCGAAGGCGGCGCGGGCAACGATTCGCTCGAGGGCGGGACGGGCAACGATACCTATATCGTCGGCTCGGGCGATGCCGCGAATATCAGCGATACGAGCGGCACCGATACCCTGCTCGTCGACGACGATGTCGACTTTCCCTTCGACATCGCCTTGAGCGGCACCACCCTGGACTTCGATTTCCGCGACGGCTCGGGTACCGAATTCCTGGTTACGGCCGACCAGTCCACCAACAGCCTCGAGCAGGTCCAGGCCGAATCCGGGAGCGGCCCGCTTCTCATTCCCAATGGCAATATGCTGGTCGTCGCGGACTTCGTCCGCCAGGGTCCCGACCTGCTGCTCCGCGGCCCCGACGGCAGCCAGGTCCTGATCCGCGATTATCTCGGCCTCGACGATCCCCCCGATTTGATGACCGTCAAGGGCGCCCTGCTCAAGGCGGCGCTCGTGCTTCGCCTGGCGGGCCCCGAGGCCCCGGGGCAGTTCGCCCAGGGCGATCTGGCGCTGGGCACCGAGCCGATCGGCCAGGTCGACGACGCCATCGGCACGGTGACCGCGACCCGCGTCGACGGCACGACGGTCACGCTCAACTCGGGCGACCCGGTCTATATAGGCGATATCCTGGAAACCGGCGACGGCGGCGCCATCACCATCGTCTTCGCCGACGAATCGACATTCTCGCTGGGCGAGGGTGGTCGCATGGTGCTCGACGAGCTGGTCTACGATCCGGTCACGGCGGAGGGCACCTCGGCGTTCTCAGTGCTGACCGGCGTGTTCGTCTTCGTGAGCGGCGAGATCGCCGCCCAGAACCCGGGCCAGATGACCATCTCGACGCCCGTGGCCGTGGTCGGCATCCGGGGCACCCACGGCGGCGGCCAGGCCGACGCGGACGGCGAGGAGAACTGGGTCACCCTGTTCAAGGACCCGGGCGGAACCACGGGCACGCTGGTCGTCTACAACACGTCGGGCGAGGTGATCCTCGACGTGCCCGGCCTCTCGACCACGATCCTGAGCCAGTTCCTGCCGCCCGACGAGGCGTTTTACATGTCGGGCAGCCAGCTCGCCGACATGTTCGACCAGGTCAGCCAGGTCCTGCCCCCCGACCAGAAGCAGCGCCTCGACGACGCCGTCGACGAGGCCAGCAAGCGTGACGAGGAGAGCCGCGGCGAGGACGCGCCGCCGCCGCCCGATGCCCAGCCCGAGGGCGAAACGGGCGACGTGGCCTCCGCACCCGCCGACGACACTCTGGTGGGCGACGTCGCCGCCGACGTGGTCGAGGACATCTTGGCCGACATCCTCGACGTGCTGGCCGAGTCCGGCGACGTCCCGGACGATCCCGGGGGCGGCGGCAGCGAGCCGGACGACGACGACATCGACCAGGCCAACAACGCGGCCACCGAAACCACCGTGGACCCAGATCCGAGCGCCGCGCGCAGCACGCTGGTCAACAACGAAATCTTCATCGGTGGCAATTTCATCGAGTTGGGCATCGCGCAAAACGGCGCATTGGGCTCGATGGGCACCGCGCCGACGAACTTCAATCCCTCCGCCAACGAAACCCAGCTCTCGATGACCTCGGACGAGGACGGCTTCGGCACCGGCAATGCGCCGACGACAAGCGATCATTTCCTGCCGGGCGAGGAGGTCGAGAATTTCACGGTCAATTTCTCGAGCACCTCGGGCGGCGCTACCACGGAGTTCACGAACACGCAGCAGGGCACCACGACCGAGATCACCATGGCCGAGAGCAACCTGTCGAGCGGCACGACTCTCAAGGCCCAGCATGTGGGCACCGCCAATACCCAGCTCCAGGTCACCCAGACGATCCAGTTCGACGAGGCGGACAGCTTCTTCAAGACCACGATCATCCTGGAGAACGTCGATGCCCAGTCGCTGTTCAACATCCGCTACATGCGCAATAGCGACCCCGACCAGGATTTCGATACTCCGAGCACCTTCTTTACGCTGAACGACGTGCGCGCGAACCCGTCGGGCGGGGTAGGCGATGCCATCGTGGTTGCGCAAGGCGCAACATCGGGGGTCTCGACCGCCTACTTCGCCGAGTCCGTTGTGACCGGCGACGCCGAGGCGCGGGTCTCGGTACCGGGAACCTCCCTGTCCTATTTCGATCCCGACGTGGCCGCCGTCTTCGATACGCCGGTCGATCCGGGCGGCACGAGCGCCGATACGGGCATGACGATCGTCTTCGACGTCGGTACCCTCGCGCCCGGCGGCACGGCGACGTTCTCCTTCTTCACCTCGCTCAACATCGCGACCGATGGCAACGACATGATCGTCGGCGCCAGCCCGGACACCATCGACGGCGGCGCGGGCAACGACGAGATCATCGGGCTGGCCGATGCGGATACGCTCACCGGCGGGTCGGGCAACGACGAGCTCGACGGCGGCACCGGCAACGACGACCTGAACGGCGGCACGGGCGACGACGAGCTCCTGGGCGGCACGGGCGTCGACCAGCAGACGGGCGGCTCCGGCGCAGACATCTTCGAATACGAATCGACCGGCGACGGCACCGCGGCCGCCGACGGCACCGTGGGCGCGAAGACCGGCGATCGGATCCTCGATTTCGAAACCGGAACCGACCAGTTCAGCTTCCTGAGCAGCGCGTTCGGGCTGGGTGTGGGCGGCCTGACCCAGAATACCGACTTCTTCATCTTTTCGAGCGGCACGGGCTACGACGGCACCTCGGCGAGCTTCACGGCCGCCGGGCTGAGCGACGACACGCCCGGCGCCCAGGCCGACTATTTCGTCTTCGACACCACCCAGACGGCGGGCAGCGAATCGGGCACGCTCTATTACGACGACGACATCGGCACCAACGGCTTTACGGTCGTGACCACGGTCGAGGGCAATGCCGTCGCGGTCGGCGACATGCAGGTGCTCGCGACCGTCTGACCGCCCGCTCCGCCCGGACTAAATACCCCCTATAAAAAGGGACTTATAAGCTAATATTGACCCCGCGCCCCGTTTCATTCACTATCCCCATTGCTGCCAAGATCAAGCACGAGCGACCCATGTCGGGTTGCCCGTGAATAGAACACCGCCCCGGCGGGAATAAACAGGAATCCACCTCGCTCGTGTGTTGCTTGGCAGCCGACTCCGGCACCCGCCGGGACGCACACGGGGAGGAAATCCGTCATGAAACTCATTGCTATGGCCGTGAGCGCTTGTCTGATCGGGGCCAGTGCAGCGCTTGCTTGTGATGACCACATCGGGGCCCGTGCGAGATTGAAGATTGGAGCCGATCGCCGGGGACTCTTTTGGAACCTTTGTGATCGGGGCGTGCGAACTCTTTTGGGGATCGAAGGGGTTGCAACCTGTGATACTGGCTTTATCAGGATACGTCTCTATGACGGCGAAGGTGACGGCCAGCGGTTCTTGGGAACGGCAGAGGGCTTCATAGACGGCCACGTTTTCAGTGCCCTTGCTACAAACTTGGACACGCCGAAGAACCTCTCCATCAAATACAGCATTGACCCGAATTGGTGAGGAAATCATGATCGCAAAACACCCGACCAGCGGCACCGAAAAAGTGATCTTGGGTTCGCGCCACAGGCAATGGAGTTTCCTGTTTGGCTGGATTTACTACGCCGGGAAGGGAATGTGGGGCCCGGCGGCCCTAAGTTTTACGCGATTATCCCCTTAACGCAACAGTAGGGATCGGCATGATGGCCGGATGCAGATTGGTTTACTTCGTGCCGCGACCGGCGCGTGTCAGCTCTTTGGATGCTTCGGTTTCATCGAAATTCGATGGGGTGGAGCCGAAGTAATGTTTGATGGGCAGCTAATCGATCCCTTCTTCATCGAGGCCGCAAGCGTCTTCCTGATCGCGTTTGGAACATTAGCTCTATTCGGCCTCTGTTGGAATTGGATATCGAAATGGAAATGGGTGTCCAATCTCCTCGCCTCCAAACCCCAAGCGTTTGGGGATCTATATCAAGAAATTGTGGAGCGACGGGACGAAATAGCATCCATATTGGATGAGAAACCAAGCCCAGGGAAGCGCTCATCTATATTGCGCGACTTGTAGAATTGGAGGAATGCCTTTCGAGCTTGGGCATAAAGACACCGCGACCAATACCCATGATTGACAATTTGCAAGAAAATCGTCCGACCATTGTCGCGTGGAGTACGTTTCTAATGATGATGGCGCGGGACGCTCGAACTAACGACCTTGTGGCTGCGAAAAAACAGGAGTGATGGATGTCTTCGATGACGCGATTTGACACCCTTCTCCGCGCCGTCCTAACTAAAGGCTCGCCACCAGATCGCCGAAAATCCGTTCGGGCTGCTTCCGCCTGTTGTAGCGGTACTCAAACTCCTTCACGTACTTCTGAAGGTGCTTCTTCGAAACGTGAACGTGAGTCCCACGGATCGACAGCTTCAGGCGCGACCAAAACCCCTCAAGGCCGTTGACGTGGCAATCGCCGTCCACATATTCCCCGGCTCCATGGTTGACCGTCTCGTGTTCGAACCCGGCCTTGTCCAGTCCGTTATAGGACGCCAGCTCGTCGCTGTTGACCGTGCTGCCATGATCGACGTTCTCTTTGATGATCGGATGCAGCGTCTTTTTGCGAACGTCCGGAACAACCTTCGTCATTACATCGCCGTCGCGTTCCAACATCCCGAACACGACCGTCTTGCCGGGAGCCCCGCGTCCGCGCTTCCCGCCCGACCGCTTCCCGCCAACGTAGGTCTCATCGACCTCGACGATCCCGCCCAGCGGCGTCTCGCCGTCCGTATCGGCCATGTACTTGCGGATTTCGTGCGCCATGCGCCATG
This sequence comes from Alphaproteobacteria bacterium, assembly GCA_965198325.1. Taxonomy (GTDB): domain Bacteria; phylum Pseudomonadota; class Alphaproteobacteria; order UBA828; family JAPUJA01; genus CBDAPE01. Next base: position 225,051 of record CBDAPE010000015.1, read on the forward strand.
CGGTCTTGTACGTCACGCCAAGCTCGCGTTGCAGTTCCATCGCGGCCACGCCGTGCCGGGAATTGGAGAACAAGTGCATCGCATAGAACCACTTGTGAAGCGGCGTGCGCGAGCGCTCCATTATCGTGCCCACGGTCGGATGCAACTGGTGTTTGCAGTGCTGGCACACATAGGCGCGCTCGCGTGTCATGCGATAGAATTTGCCGTGCGTGCCGCACTTCGGGCAGTCCAGCTCCGTTCCGCCGTAGCGCTCTACCATGATACGCTTCAAGCACGCTTCGTCGTCTGGGAACTGCTGTTGAAATTCGTAGAACGTGGTCATGGCGACCTCCTATGTACTGAGAATAGGGATCGACTAGTGTTGCGTCAAGGGGATAATCGCGAAGTTTTATCACGGCCAATGGACTGTTCGGTATCATGCCGCTTTGGAACAGGAGCATCGTGCGCGGGTGGTACGAGAAGCAAGGCTGGAGCGTCCGAGACGACTAGCATTGGATGAGCGCCGCCCGGTTTCTTAACCGGAGGTGAATAGACTCGCGATCGTCGGTCTGATACAAGAAAATCCCCGGTTAGGAGCCGGGGGTTTTCAGTGTGGCGTTTGCCGCCAAAGTCGGTCTATGCAATTCCGACTTTAGCCTAGCCGGACTACTCGGTCAAGCGTGGTGGACTTCGCCTAACAGGCGGGGTGCGCCATGGCGACTGTTCAAGACAAATATCCTAACGACAGCAGACGGCTGACTGCTAAGGTAGTTAGGCTCAGTCAATCCGGAATATCGGCACCGGGATCGAAAGTGGGACAGACCGAAGGCCTTGAGCTTCAAGTGAATATTGAGGGTCAAGACCATGATATTCTGCTACCGCTTGATGCATTGAATGACTACGGATTGACAGGTCCGGCGGCGGTAGCTGAGCTTCGTGGGATTCGGGAGGCTCTGGTAAACCTCTGCGACGTCGTTGCTCAGCAAAAGAGATGATGTTTGTGGACACGGCAAAGCACCTCGGCTAGATTAAACTAAGGTGATCGTCACCGTTTCGCCCCGTCCGGCTCCAACCTGCGGGGCGTTTCTACGTCTAATCTGCGAGTAAGTCGTATTTCCCCTGAAGCTCAGGCAATACATGTTCAATAGCTTTCCAAAAATCTCCGGGCGGGTTTCCCTCGGGGTTGTGAGACACTGTCCAATTCGAACCGTCCTGGTTTTCGACGGCGACAATTTTCTTCCATTGACAATTGGGTTCTGATCCAAGTTGGTAGGGCCGGATCGCTTCATTAAGAAGCTCTTCCAATTCCTCTTTTGTCTTTTGTTCCTTGGCCATCTTTTCCCTACTTTTAAAGAGCGTTGTGTTTCTTCAGAAAGTCTGCCAGTTCGTCTGCCCGCTTCCTCGCATCAACATATCCTTTGGCATCAGCGCGGGGATCAGATGTAAGCTCTAGGAGCCGTTGGTTATCTTTGTGCAGAGGGTTATTTTCTGTGTCCAAAAACACAGACAGAGATTGTTTCGCCGTCTTGAGTCGCGCTTCATAACAGGACATTTTGTCCAGACAGTGCTTTCTTTCCACGGCGGCTTCGCCGATTTGATTCATTATCTCGCCTTCCGTCATGCGACCAAATCCTTATAGCTCAGCCGTTTGCCAGCCATCAAGCTAGCCACTACTTCCATCTGGTCCAGCGTGTCAAGCTCACGGACGCCGTGACGACCCGCGAATTCGTCCACGTAGCGCTGAAGGTGCTTGACGCTGATCTTGTGATAGACACCTTTGTGGGCGCGCTTGAGCGTGGCCCAGAAGCTCTCGATCCCGTTGGTATGCGCCATGCCCTTGACGTACTCGCCGACGCTGTGACGGACGGTTTCGTGGTCGAAGGGGATGCCCTTGTAGGCGCTGGCGTCGTCGGTGTAGACGGTCGCACCGGTCGCGGCCACGTCGGTTACGAATTCCTGTAGCGTCTTGGCATCGACCTTCTCGGTGACCTTGGCGCGAACCTTGTTGGTCTTGCGGTCCTTGGCGCCCACGACGACGGTCTTGCCGGTCGCGCCTCTGCCGGCCTTGAGCTTCTTGCCCTTGTGCTTGTTCTTCTCCTTGCCGCCGAAGAACGATTCATCTATCTCAAGAGGCCCGGCGAAGAGTTTATCGTCGCCTTCCCATGCCTTTCGGATGCGCTGGAGCATGTACCAGGCTGCCGGTTGGGAGACGCCGATATCGCGGTGGAGCTTCATGCTGGACACACCCTTGAGGGACGTAAGATGCAGATAGATCGCGAACACCCACTTGCGGAGCGGCAGGCGGGAGTTGTGCATCGCGGTGCCGGTCTTGACCGAGAAGTAGCCCCGGCAATCCGTGCAGCGGTAGGGCATGTTGTTGTGACCCGCCTCGTGGGTGTTCACGCTTCCGCAATGCGGGCAATACCGGCCTTCCGGCCAGAGGCGCGTCTCGAACCACGCGCGGGCGCTGTCCTCGGTTGGGAACATGTCCGCAAGCTGGACCAAAGTGATGCCTTCGCGGCCTGATTTTCCGGGTGATGTATGGGACATGATCAAAACTCCTTATGCCATTGAATATAGGGAATTTTGTCAGGAATGTCAATATTAACTTATAAGTCCCTATAAAAAAGCGTCGCGGCGGGACACAATCGGATCACCCGTCATCGACGTTGATGAGCCTGCCATGGCGCGGCCCGCCCGACGACCGCCTGACGCCGATTCGAATTTGCCCCGCCGCGCGGCTGCGGTCGTGAGCCGTTTATCCGCGCGCAGGGTAGCGGGATCGCTTGCCATCCTCTTCGCGGGCCTACTGGCGCTCATGCCGGCCCGGGCCGGCGCGGAGGGCTTAAGCTCGACGCTGGAGATGGCGGGGCGCGTGGTGATCGAGGCACCCGCCAACCTCGCGCTGATCGAACTCACGGCCCGGAGCGAGGCGGGAAGCGCGTGCGACGCGCTGGCGCTCGACGCCATGGTCGCCGATCGCATCGTCATTCGCTTAAGCCGCTTCGGGGTCGGCCGTGACGACCTGGAGACCACGGGCTTCCGGGTCGAGACCGCCGCCCAACCCGACAACCCGATGGCCAATCCGCCGGGCGAGGTCGAGGTCGCGGTGCTGGGGCCCGAGGGCGAGGGCGGCGCGGGCGCGGGCACCGAAGAGCTGGTCTGTATCCCCGCCGAAACCTACCGGATCGAAAGCGGCCTGACCGTGCGCCTGCGCGACTTCGAGGCGCTCGACGACGCGCTCGCCGTGCTCGAGCGCGAGCCAGACCTCACGATCGCCGGCGTGCGCTATTCGCTAGCCGACGCCGACGCGTTGCTCGCCCAGGCAAAAGACGCGGCGATCGAGGACGCCCGGGCGAAGGCGGCGGCCTATGCGGACGCCATGGGGCTGACGCTGGGCGCGACGCTCGGCGTGCAAAGCCTGGGCGCGCGGCTGGTGGGCGAGCCGGTGAGTAGCGGTGAGCCCATGCCCGTCCGCGCGGAAGCCGGCGCACGGGTGACCTTCGAAGTCCGCTGGGATCAGCGTTAATAAGAAAAACTTGCCAATCGTGGCAGGATTAGCACTTAACCCAACCCAATCAAGAGATTCGTTGTTCGCACTTTGTAAGTATCGCTGCCCATCGCAAGAAATAATTCTCCATTCGACAAAGAGTAAGTTCGTGAAGCTGGACCGCCCACAATATCGACTGAACTCTCGACCGATACTGCACCGTCGGCCTGTCCCCAGATGACAACATCGAAGAACTCTTTGAAAGTTCCACCCCCTGTTTTTCTCCCGGCGATATATGAGATTTGTGATTTCTGAGCGCCAGGAATAATCTTTTCCGCCGTCGTTCCGACTGACGCATTGGTCACGTTTCGAATTAGTGATTCTCCAACCGCCCCGCTCTCAAAGGCAAGGTCAGTATGTGGAGTCGCGTCCGCTGTTCCAGCGCTGATTGACAATTTTCCTTCTTGTTCCCCTACGTTACTGACACCCACACCGACAGTGTTGCCATTCGCCCTTGTATTTAACAGAAAGGAATCCGTTTCTCCGGCAACGCGGAAATTGTTGTTCCCTTCGTCATCATTAAACACAGCATCACCACGAACATCCAATTTCGTCCCCGGAGTCGCCGTCCCTATACCGACCTTGCTCGTCCCCGCGTCCGCTAAAATCAGGTCAGCCGTGAGAACGGCGGCGCAATAATCCCCCACTGAAGCGGCCGGTTGATCCGGCTGTGGCGGACCAAAATGGGACCGTCTATAGCCTTCTGTCAGGGCTGCTCTGACTGGAAGGCGGGGGGATGTATCGGGTGGATTTGTACGCGCGGGTTCGGCGGGCGTGTCGTGTCGAGGGAATGAGCACCCGCGAGGCCTCGCGGGTGTTCGGGCTGGACCGCAAGACGGTCCGCAAGATGCTGTCGTTCTCGGTGCCGCCGGGGTCTCGCCGCGGCAAGCCGCCACGGCGGCCGAAGCGGGGTCCGTTCACGGGGATCATCGATCGGATTCTGGAAGACGATCGGACCAGCCACCACAAGCAACGGCCCACGGCGAAGCGGATCTTCGACCGTCTCCGGGACGAGTACGGCTTTACGGGCGGCTACACCATCGTGAAGGACTATGTCCGTGAGCGGCGGCTTCGGTCGCGCGAGATGTTCGTGCCGCTCGTCCATTCCCCCGGCCCCGCCCAGGCGGACTTCGGCGAGGCGATGGCGGTGATCGGCGGCGTGGCGTGCAAGGTCCACTTCCTTGCCTTCGATCTTCCCCACAGTGATGCCTGCTTCGTGAAGGCCTACCCGGCGGAGACGACCGAGGCGTTCTGCGCTGGCCACAACGCGGCGGTTGCGTTCTTCGGCGGCGTCCCCCGATCCATCCTGTACGACAACACCAAGCTGGCAGTCGCCCGGATACTGGGCGATGGCAAGCGGCAGCGAACGCGCGTCTTCACGGACCTTCAATCCCCCTATCTGTTCGAGGACAGGTTCGGCCGGCCGGGCAAGGGCAACGACAAAGGCAAGGTCGAGGGACTGGTCGGCTTCATCCGGCGGACCTTCCGGGTCCCCGTCCCGCGGGCCGAGAGCTTCGAGGCGCTGAACGATGCTCTCGCGGGACAGTGCCGCCGGCGCCAGGCGGCGCGGCTGCGGGGTCACAAGGAGACCATCGGCGAGCGCCTCGCACGGGACCGGGAAGCCTTCTTGCCTCTCCCCCCGGCACCATACGATGCCTGCGACAAGCGCACTGGACGGGTGAGCTCGCTGTCGCTGGTGCGCTGCCGGGGCAACGACTACTCGGTGCCCGTGGCCTATGGCCACCGCGAGGTGCTGATCCGGTGCTCCGTCGACGAGGTCGTTATCTCTTGCGGCGCGGAGGTGATTGCCCGGCACCGCCGGTCCTACGACAGCGAGGACCTGATCTTCGACCCTGGAGTGACCCCCTAAAAGTGGTCCAGATTTATTGAAGAGTTTGGCGCATTTTGCCCCCTCGAAAGGAGGACGAAATGAGCCGTAAACGCTACACCTCAGAACGGATTATCAGCATGTTGCGCGAAGCCGAGGTGGCTTTGGCGCAGGGCCAGTCGGTTGGTCAAGCTTGTCGCACGCTCGGCGTATCGGAGCAGAGTTACTATCGCTGGCGCAAGGAATATGGCGGCCTTCGTACTGACCAGGCCAAGCGTCTGAAGGACCTGGAGAAGGAGAATGGCCGTCTCCGCAAGGCGATCTCGGATCTGACGTTGGATAAGCTGATCTTGAAAGAGGCGCTTGAGGGAAATTGCTAAGCCCCGCCCGTCGCCGGCAGTGTGTTGATCATCTCCAGGCCGAACTGGGGATCTCCGAGCGACGGGCCTGTGCTGTTGCAGGCCAACATCGCTCAACCCAGCGCAAGAGACCCCGTGGTCGGGATGATGAAGAGGCCCTCACGGCCGCGATCATCCGCTTGGCCAGCCAGTATGGCAGATATGGCGATCGGCGGATCACTGCCTTGCTCAGGACCGAAGGTTGGCACGTGAACGCCAAGCGGGTCCAGCGCATCTGGCGGCGGGAGGGGCTGAAGCTCCCACAGAAGCAACCGAAACGGGGCAGGCTGTGGCTCAACGACGGATCCTGCATCCGTCTGCGGCCGTGCTGGCCCAATCACGTCTGGTCCTATGACTTCGTCATGGATCGAACACACGATGGGAGGACGTTCCGCATGCTCACCGTGATCGATGAGTTCACCAGGCGGTGCATGGCCGTTGTCGTCGAGCGAAGATTGAACTCGGACAATGTCCTCCATTGTCTGACCGAGCTCTTCGTCCAACATGGCCCGCCGGATCATATCCGTTCCGACAACGGCTCAGAGTTTACCGCTCATGCCGTCCGCGACTGGCTCGGCAGGATCGGCGTCAAGACCCTCTATATCGAGCCCGGGTCACCTTGGGAGAACGGATACAACGAGAGCTTCAACTCAAAGCTCCGGGACGAAATCCTGAACACGGAGATCTTCTCTACACTGAAGCAGGCCAAAGTGCTGATCGAACGATGGCGCCATCACTATAATACCATCCGGCCGCATAGCTCGCTCGGATACAGACCGCCGGCCCCAGAAACCATCTTGCCAAACGTTGAGGGGCCAACCTACCCTGTTGAGGGGCTACGGGCGGCCCATCAACTTAACCCGCGCCAAACTCTAACTTAAGCGCTGGACCACTAATCGGGGGCAGGCCAGCCGCCGAGCCGACCCCCAGCATCGGGACTGTCATCACACCCGCCGCCGCAAGGACACCCAGCGCCTCGCGCCGGGTCGCGCCTGAGACTTGCGACCGCTCAGACGTCTGTTTCCTTGGCATGGCCACTCCCTCCCTTGTTCTCGGCAAGCTGCGTTGTGCAGCGCCAAAATTCGATGCACCGGCACCGGTCACCGCACCTCGCGGCCGTGGCGGACGGACGGACATCGGTCCGACTCTCAACGATCCGGTCGTTGACAACAAACGACTAATCGTGCGTCACTTGAGTGAGAAAAACTCAAGCGAAACATGGCTCGCCACCTTCCGTCTCTGAATGCGTTGCGCGTCTTCGAAGCGGCGGCGCGGCAGAACAGCTTCAAGCGTGCCGCGAAGGAGCTGTATGTGACGCCATCCGCAGTCAGCCGCCAGATACGCAATCTGGAAAATCAACTCGGCGTTCGGCTGTTCGAGCGACATAACCGGCGCATTCGGCTGACGGAAATCGGCGAGGCGTACGTTCCCACCTTGAGCAGGGCGTTCGACGACATTGCGGCCAGCACCGAGCGCATCTCTCCAAGGCCCGCGGCCACACAAAAACCGAGCCGGCTCGTAATCGCCACCGAGACGAGCGTCGCCGAGTGCTGGCTGCGACCCCGGCTCAGCCGGTTCCGCCGCGCCCATCCGCATGTGGAAATCGAGGTGTTGCTAACGAACAGCGGATTGCCTCGCCCACCCAGACAGGCCGACATCGTGATCCACTACGGCCCGGATAATTGGTCCGGCCTTCATCAGGAGAAATTGATGCCGTTGGCGGAATTCCCGGTGTGCAGCCCGGACCTCCTGACAGGTAGACGACCGCTGCGGCATCCGGAAGACCTTGCTCGCTGCACGCTTCTCCACGAAGACACCACCCGGTGGTGGGCTCTCTGGCTCAAAGGAGCCGGCCTAACAGGCGTCGATCCGGGCGCCGGACCGATATTGCACAATTCGGCCCTCTGCCTGGACGGCGCCATTGCCGGCGAGGGCGTCGCGATGGGCGATGAGCTGGTGGCCGGAGACAACCTTCTCGTGGGGAAACTCGTAAAGCCGTTCGGCTATTGCCGGCCAGCCGATGCCAGCCTTTATCTGTTCATTTCGCCAGACATGTTGGACGTGGAAGAAGTGAAGACCTTCGCCACCTGGCTGCGCTGCGAGACCCGGCGTTTCGCCGACAGGTGCAAGCGGTTCGGCGGCCAGGAACCCTACCCGCGGAGCCTGGACCCTGGCTGACGCTGCTGCCCTAATACACCACCGGCATGGGGTCGAGGCTGCGCCAGAGGTACCAACTCGCGACCGAGCGCCAGGGGCGCCAGGCTTCGCCGACGGCCTCCAGCTCGGCGTGGCTCAAGCGCTCCTCGCGGCCGTGCGCCAGCGCCGCCGCACGCTGCACGCCGATATCGGCCAGCGGCAGCACGTCGGGCCGGAGCAGGTGGAAGATCAGGAGCATCTCGGCGGTCCAGCGTCCGACCCCCCTGGCCCGGGTCAGGTCCTCGATCACCGCCTCGTCGTCCATCTTGTGCCAACGACGCGGATCGTGGGTGCGGTCGAGGAAGCCCTGGGCCAGCCCAATCACGTATTCGGCCTTGCGCCCGGACAGACCGCAGGCGCGCAGCTCGTCGATCGAGCGGCGCGCAACCGCGCGCGGCGTGACGCGCTTGCCCGCCTGTTTTTGCAACCGCCCCCAGACGGTGGCGGCGGCTCGTGTCGAGATTTGCTGGCCGACGATCGAGCGTGCAAGGGTGTAGAAGGCATCTTCGCGGGGCGCCGGCGCCTCTCCTGGCAAGCCCTTGATAATGCGCCCCAACGCCGGATCGGCGCGGCTCAGATACTCGGCGGCCTCAGACCAGAAGGGCGGCGCGCTCACGGGCTCTTCCTCCTTTCGCGGCCGCAACGGCAGCAGCAAATCGCCCCTATCATGACGCCTGCGAGCGGCTATGAAAACAGCGGGGTCGGTAACCCGACGAGGCTCCGGCCCGGGAGCCGGCCAAACCTTACCCGCCGGGGCAGACCACGACCTGCTCGAAGGGCGCGATGCCCTTTGCGCTGTGGGCGAGCGCCGCATTGGCCTCGTCGAGCGCATAGCGGTGGGAGCGGATGCGGTCGACGGGCAGACTTCCGTTGGCAATGAAGGTCACGAGTTTGCCGATCGTCGCGCGCGGAAACCACAGCGAGCCGCGGATCGTGATGTCGTAGTAGACCAGCCAGTCGGGAATATCGTTGTAGGTCAGCGGCGCACCGATCCGGAACGGCGTGCCGGGGCTCTCCACGATGACCAGGGTTCCATATCGCACGAGCCCGCCGATCGCCTTCTCGATGATCCCCTCGGTGTCGTCGGACAGGGCGCTGACGACGACATCAACCGGAGCGGACGCGTCGAAAAACAACGTCGTCGTCTCGACGCGGGGGTCGAGCCCCTCGAACGCCGAAAGCTTCTCGGGCGAGCGCCCGACCGCGACCACCCGTCCCGCGCCCATCGCCAGAGCCACGAGCACCGCACTGACGCCGACCTGACCCGTGGCGCCCAGCACTGCGACGCTGTCACCGGGCGCAAACCCCGTCTTCTCGATTGCGCCATGCGCCGTGCCGAACCAGCCCAGCCGGCACAGGATCTCCGGCGAAGCGTTGGGGAGCGCCGCATCGACCGGCGTGACGCATTCCGCCGGCAACACCATGTGGGATGCCAGCGGGCCGTCGGGCCAGACCTCAAGAATACGCCCGCCTCGCGGCGTCAGGGGGAAGCAGCCGATGAAGGCGCGATCACTCGTCCTGCCCGGATGCATCCACTCGACGTAGCTGTCGCAAAAGACCATCGTGCCGGGATTTAAATCGAACACGTCGTCGGCCACCTGTTCGATGATGCCGACAGAATCCTGACCGGGCGTAAAGGGTCTGGCGGGGGTCGTGAATCCCGCCGAGCCATCGACGAGCATTTGAAGCCAGCCCGGCGCGAAGACCGACTCGATCCGCACAATCACGCTCGCCGGCCGGATCTCAAGCTCCGGCAACTCCATGACCGTCAGCTCGGTCCGGTTTTCAAGCAGGCGAGCAGCGCGCATTGTGCCCTCCTCCCGTGCTTGCCTTGTCCAGCGCGATCGAGCAGGCAGCGGCGCACCGATCCGATCCACGGTACACAAAGCGCGGAGCTGCCGCATTAAGCGATGCAGCGCCCCGCGTTGCCGCTCAACGGGGCCCGCTCCGGGGAAACGCGTTTCCGCTTATCATGGCGGCTGCGAGCGGGTATGAACACAGCGGGATCGGCAACGCGACGAGGATTTTGCGAATGAAGGGGATCGTTCTGGCGGCAGGCTCGGGCACACGGTTCTATCCGGCAACGCTGGTGATCAGCAAGCAACTTCTGCCGCTTTACGACAAGCCGCTGATCTACTACCCCCTCGCCGTGCTCATGCAGGCAGGCATTCGGGACGTGATGATCATCGTCACGGAGCACGACCTGGCACGCTTCGAACAACTGCTGGGCGACGGCGCGCGGCTTGGAATTTCGATCCGCTATCGCATCCAGCCCGAGCCGTTGGGCATTCCCGACGTCTTCCGGCTGGCCACGGATTTCATAGACGACGAACCGATCGCGCTGATCCTGAGCGATAACGTGATCTACGGCGACAACCTCGGCGAGCGGATCGCCCCCCTGCCCGCGCCGGGCGGGCTGACCCTGTTCGCGCACCCGGTGGACGACCCCCAGAATTACGGCGTCTTCGAGTTCGCCGAGGACGGCACGGCCATCGGCTGCGTCGACAAACCGGCGGTCCCGGCCTCCAGCTACGCGGCGATCGGACTTTACCTGTGCGATCCCTCCGTGGTCGACATCGCCAAGGCCCTGACCCCGTTGGCCCAGGGCGAGCTGGAGATGGACGACATGGTTCGGCCTTATTTCGAGCAGGGCCGGGTCGAGGTGCGCCAGCTCGAGGATGGCTATGCCTGGTTCGATACAGGGACGCCCGAGCGGCTCTACACCGCCTCGCGGTTCGTGCGCGAGATCGAGGGCCGGTTGGGCATCAAAATCGCCTGTCTCGAGGAAATTGCCCTCGCCCAGGGCTTCATCGGCCGGGCCGAGCTTGCCGGCCTGCTCGAGCCCATGACCAACTCGCTCTACGGACGCTATCTGGAACGGTTGCTGAAGGTGGCGGGCTAAGCGTCGGCCGGGGCAAGGCGAACGAACAGGGCGCCTGCGGCGACGAACGCACAATCGATCCGCTCGCGCTGTTCAGCAAGGAAACGATCTCCGACCTCGCGCGGGCCGTCGCCGAGGTGCCAGAGGTAATCGTCGAGCACGATCCAGCCGCCGGCGACCAGGTGGGGCGCCCACGGGGCGACATCCTGGGCGACGAAGGCCTCGTCGTGATTGCCGTCGATATGGAGCAGCGCGATGCGGCCGGCGTAACGCGTGCGGCCCTGGCCCGGATTGTCGATCTCAAGCCCGGGCCTGTAGTCTGCGGCCGCTTCGGCCGAGGGTGCGCGGAGGAAATTCGCGACCTCGCCCCCGACCATCGCGAGATTGGTCCTGAAAATTCGGAAGGCAAGGTCGAAATCCATCCGGTCGGCCCACGCGTTGACCGGGCCGCCCTTGTCGAACTGGTGACGGGCCTCGGCCGACCAGGGATCGATGCAGAGCAGCGGCCCCCGATTGTAACGCCGTGCGAGCCACGCGAGGGCGGCCGCCGACTTGCCCCAGAGCGAGCCGGTCTCGACCCAATCGCCGGGCGGGCAGCGGCGGGCAAGCTCCGCCAGCGCCCAAATTTTCTCGATCGCGCACTGGCCGGGAACGCCCGCAGCCGACTGGAACAGGCCGTGCGCTTCGATCGGGTCGAGCACCGAAGCCGCGGGCGGCGTGCCGGCGATAGCCGTCGAGCGAATCGAGCAAGGAATCGTGGATCAGGCGCACGCCGGGCGCAACTTCGGCCAGATGGGATTCGAGATAGGTGCCGATCACCGGATGGGGCGTGAAGATCGCACCGACCTGATTCTGCCGGACGGTATCGCGAAGCGCATCGGCAAATCCGGGGTCCGTGATATCGGGCAGATATGCCCAGTCGCCATAGCTGTCGCTCGCAGGGTCGAACCGCACGGACGAGGCGCCGATCAGCCGTTTGAGCGCCGTCTCGCTGCGACGGGCGAAGCGAAGCGAGCGCTCCATGCCGCCTAGAAACACCAGGATGGTTTCATTCGTCGAGGTCTTGAATGTCTCGGTCATGGAAGACTTCCGGCGTGGTCGGTCCCGGCCCCGGTTCGGCGGCGAAGAGATGTGGATTATGCTTGCTGCCCGGTAAGAGAACCGTTAACTCTGCCGCGCGGTTGGGGCCGCGCTTGCGACACCGTCGCGGCAACCGGAGGAACCAGTATGGCCGACCTGATCGAGCTGACGCTCGATGAAACCGAGGCGGGCGCGCGGGCCGCGCTGAGCCGACTCGCCCTCGCAGAGCGCGAGCGGGAACGCATCCTCGACGAGTTGCTGTTCGCGGAGCTTTCGGGCAAACGCAGCCACGGGCTGGTGCGCGTCCCCTGGTTGATCAACTGGATGAGCGACAAGCGCCACGCGGCGCCGCGACCGACCCACGAAAGTCCGATGATCAGTCATTTCGATTGCACCGGCTCGATCGGCTATCTGGCGGCCGGCGACCTGGCGACAACCGCCGGCGAAATGGCGAAGCGATCGGGGTTTCACCTGTGCGTCGCCCACGGCATCTTTCCCACCGGCGTGCTCAGCTACTACCTCCGGGACGTTGTCGCCGGCGGCCTGCTGGCCGCGGCTTTGGGGCGGACGCCCTGGCTCGTCAAACCGCGCGCCGCCAGCCGGCGGTTCTTGGGCACCAATCCCGTGGCCTTCGGCTTTCCTGACGGTGGCGACGAGCCATTCCTGTGCGACCTGACGACCGCGGCCACCTCGTTCGGCCAACTTCTGCTGGCCCGGGCCGGGATCGAGCCGTTCGAGCCCGAGAAATTCGTCACCGCGGACGGCGCAACCCCCGCTACGCCCGACGACCTGTTCGGGCCCAAAGGGTTGTTCGAGGGTGCGATTGTCCAGGAGCTGGAGGGAAAAAACGATGCCCGCCAGGTTGCCCTCCTGATGGCCGTCGAGGTGTTGACTGGATTTTTCGCCGGCACCGAATCAAAGGGCGGTCTTGTCTTCATGGCCCTCGACCCGGCGCAGTTCCCCACCTTCGACGCGGCCGCCGCGCGCAAGGTCATCGGGGTGGCGAGCGAAGCCATGGCGCCGGAGACCCTTCCGGGCGCGCATGGCGCGGCCTTCCGGGCCCGAGCCCTGGCGCGTGGTCGGATCAGCGTGGTCGGATCGTTGTGGGACGAGATCGTCGCGCTGGGTAAGGCAGCGCCGCGCTGTCCTTGAACGCGCTCAGGCGCCGCGCAGTCCTTGAACGCGCTCAGGCACCGCGCTGTCCTTGAACGCGCTCAGGCGCCGCGCTGTCCTTGAACGCGCTCAGGCGCCGCGCTGTCCTTGAACGCGCTCAGGCGCCGCGCAGGCTGGCGCGACCAATTTGGGTCCACGTTATGTCGAGCCCCGGGAACGCCCTGCGAGCAGGGCTTCGAGATCGTCGAGGAAGTCGGTGGCGGACGGGCCCTCGCCCTCGCCGGCGGCTTCGAGCGCCTGGCGCAGGCCGGGCGCCCGATCCGCGAAGAACGGCGGCGCGAGGCCAACGACCTTGGCGTCCGTGAAATCAGTTTTGACCATGCCCGCCTCGAACAGGTGGATGCCCGCGAGATCGGCGCGTTTGAGCACGCACTGATTGAGCCGGGCGTAGGCGCATTTCGCGCCGTGCATGGTCGCGTCGATCAGATCGGCGGCCAGATAGGCCTGAACCAGAACGGCGCCATCGAGTTTCGCACCGACAAGCGCCATCGAGGCGGGGGGATCGCCGGTGAGCATCGCGCGATAAAGATAAGCTCCCGCAAGATCGGCCCCGCTCAGGTCGCAATCCCGGAAGTTCGCGGTTCGCCCGCCGAAGGCGCGCATATCGGCGCCCGGGAAGGCGCATTCGATCGCCGAGAGATTTTCCGCCATGGCCTCGCGAAACACGGCCTCCCGCACGGAACTGTCGGTCCAGTGGGTCGCCTCGAGCTTGGCGCCGGCCAGGTTGGCGCGGGGCAGGTGGCAGGCAGAAATGCGGGCGCGCTGGAGCCCCGCGCCGGCCAGATCGGCTTCGGGAAACGCGCAATCGTGGAAATCCGCTTCGGGCGCCTTGAGATGACGGGCGCGCAGCCCCTTGGCCGTGACCCCGTCGAGGCGGAGGCGGGCGAGATCGGCATCTTCGAGGCACAACCCGTCGGCCCCGGTGAGCCGCTGAAGGACGGTTCCCTCGCCGCTCGCCCGGTGCAGCGACGCCCCGGCCATGCGCGATTTGATCACCGTGCACTGGGACAGATGGGCGGCCTCGAAATCGGTCCCGTCGAGCAGGCATTCGTTGATCGTCGCGCCCTGCAGATTGGCCCGCTCGAAGCGGGCACCGGTCAGATTACACTGATAGAAGGCCGAACCCGCGAGCGCGGCACCGTCGAGGCGCACACCGCTCATGACGCAGCCATGAAACAGAAAACCGGTCGCATCGACGAGTCGGGAGAGATCGGCTTCGCGAAAATCGCAGACCTGAGCGGCCAGCGCGTGGACATAGGCACCGGCCAGATTGGCACCGGTGAGCCGGGTGCGCTCCATGCCCGGGCAGATCAGGGCGGCCCCCTCGAGATCGGCTCCGGAGAAGTCGGTGCCGTGAAGCCGTGCGCGGTTGAGCGTGGCCTGGCGCAAATCGAAGCCCGAGAGGTCGAGGCCAGCCAGATCGGCCTCGGCAAGCTGCAGGCCGTTGCCTGTTTCGTCGATAAGGGCCTGGTTAAAGACGGAAAGCTCACCGGCCGCCGCGTCGCGGTCGGGGCGAATCGCCCAGGCTTCAAGGCGAAGGCGGTGCTCGCCCGCAGGCGCGGAAGAGGCGGGCTCGTCGCCCACACGATCGCTCCCAATCAGGCGGATCGGAGTGGCTTGTTCGACTGTGCTGTCACTCACGCTGGACGTTTCCTTCCTGACCAAAACAAAGCCCGCTATTCGGGGCATGAACGCTTGAATCGCTGCGGCTTTCGGACGTCGAGTGTCGTTTGTTCATCGCTGTCCGCCAAGACAGCCTTGAGTGGGATCGCGCCGGGTTCTCCCCCTGCTTTCGAACGAGTTACCCTAGATAAATCTTATTAACGCTTTACAAATCGAATGACGGTTTAGTGAGCGGGTCTCCTGCCCAAACTCGGATGCCCGGGATTAACAAACGTTAAACCTCTTGGATCAACACTAGCGTTGAAACCAAGCTGCAACGGTCGCAATCGAGCAGGAACGAACGCCCGCATGAGCATCGGACCCGTCAGGGATAATTTCGCGTCAGTCCTTCCCCCGAAAACGCTCGACGACGAGCAGCAGTTTCTGGACGACGTTGCCGGGCAGTATCCAAAAATAGAATCCCCCACGGAACACGCCGTCCGACGGCCTGTAGCGACTCTCGTGCGTGGGCGCGTTTGGAATATGCCGGAGACGGGAGTGAAAATCTCCAGCGTGGCGGACTGTTGTTCAAACCCTTCGCCCATTTCCAGATGGACCAGATGATCGAGGCGGGCATCCTTGGCCCAGACCAGCTCGATGGGCTCGAATTGTTGGGTGCTGTCTACCCCGATCTCTGCACGACGACTTACGCAGTCTTTCGCTGAGAGCTTTATCCACCACGACGAATTTTACCTGGATCCGCCATGTCACATACCGATCGAATCATTTTTCTGGTAGCCAGTGCCGGGTTTTCGGGCTCGAAGTGGCTCGCCGCGTCGCTCGACCGGCACCCCGATATCCTGTGCACCCACTCGGCGTGCGATTTTCAGATCTGGGATCGCCGTTACAGCGCGGAAGAGTTCGACCGCTGCACCGAGGAGGAGTGGATCCACCGGGCCAAGAAGCCCCTCGATCAATACCCCGAAGAGCTCGCTGGGCGCGGCGAGGCAAGGGTCTACGGCAACGTACACCGTTACCGGATCTGCGATCTTGCGGAGAATTTTCGCCGCTGGCCGCCGACAATTCCCGTGGCTTACGTCAATCTGGTGCGCCACCCGGTCCTGTGGGCCCAATCGGGCGCCCACCAGTTCGAAACCCTCGCCGAGACGAACCTGTTCATGCGTTTCGAACTGCTGCAAAGCGCGATGACGGGTTACGACCTTTATCGGACGCTGGCGGCCCGGCACGGCATCGACCTGCTCGACTGGCCGACGCTCGCCTTCCTCTCCACCTGCCAATACATGTCGACCCTGGTTGCGGATACGTAACTGATCCCCGGTGCGGAGACTGTGTCGATGGAGCGCCTGACGAGTGAGCCCGCCTTTTTCCGCAGCGTTGCCGAGACCTGACCCGGGGCGGGATCGAAATTGACGATGCCTATATCGACGAGGTCTTCGATCAGGGCCACGTCAACCGGCACCGGGACAGCGCGGAAAGCGCCGTGGTGACGACGCCGGCCGAGCAATTCGACGCCTGGGCACCCTGGCAGCGAGAAGCCTTTCTGCACTTTCTCGGCAAGTACCGGGTCGACGCGGCCTACGACCCTCTCGGATATAGCTTCGATTTCTGCAAAGCGGCGGCGTAAGAAGCCGACCGGGTATAGATGCCCCTACGCGGCCCGGCTGCGCGCTTTGATCACCTTCGCCGGGTTGCCCACCGCAACGACGTCTTCTGGAATGTCCGCGGTTACAACGGCGCCGGCGCCGACGATGCTACGTGCTCTGATCGTCACGTTGGGAATCACGTTGACACCGATACCCAGGAACACCTCCGCGCCGATCCGAACGCGCCCAGCAATGGTGCAGCCCGGCCCGATGAATGCGCGCGGCCCGACGACCGCGTCGTGCCCGATGTTGACCTGCGCGTCGATCACGCTTGCTTCGCCGATTTCCGCCTCGGGATGGATCGCGCACTGACATAGAATCACCGTGCCGTCGGCGAGTTCCGAATAGGGCGAGACGATGCTGCTCGGGTGGACCACGGGCACGGCAAGCCGGCCGGCCGCCTTCTTGATGTCGCGCACATAGCGCGCCCGCGCCGAGCCGTCGCCGACGCCGACGAGAAATTCATTGGCCCGGACGAAGTCGCGATCGTCGAGCAGCGCGTCGCCGCCCAGTACCTGGCAATCCAAGACCGCCTCGCCCGCGTGCCGGGCGGTATTGAGGAAACCCGCAACCGGGCGACCGGCAGCCCGACAGGTTTCGAGCACGCAGCGGCCTTCGCCGGTTCCGATTATGACGAGAGGGCTGGACATCGCGGCCTCCTAGGCGCCCGGTTCCGGGCGGCTGTCGATGACGCGGCGCGCCTTGAAATCGGTCGCGCCGAGCGCGCCGGCGGGCTTGAGGGCGACGGGAAGGCGAAGTCCGATCAGGGTCGATAGCCGGGCCTCGGCCTCGGCCAAAACGACGGCGCTCGCCGGATCCTCCGGCGAACGGTCGGGTGCCAACTCGACGTCGATGCACGCCTCGTCGAGCGCGCCAATTCGCTCGACCCGGATGCGGAATTCCGTTCCTAGGCCCGGGACACTGCGCAACGCCTCCTCGACAACCGAGGGGTAGAACTTTACGCCGCGGACGATCAGCAGATCGTCGAGCCGGCCGATGATGCCCCGGAGAAGGCGCGGATAGGTGCGCCCGCAGGCACAGGGCTCGTCGGTCATCACCGTCTCGTCGCACGGGAAGTAGCGGATCATGGGCTGAGATTTTCGCCACAAATGGGTATAGACGACGGCACCCGTCTCACCCATGGGTCGCGCCTCGTTGGGCGCGTCCGGGCGCACGATCTCCGTGTAATCGACGTCTGTATAGGCGTGCATACCCGCCCGCTCGGCGCATTCCATATTCGAACAGGGATGAAGTTCGGCGACGTTGCCGAAATCGATCGCAGCAAGCGCCCAGGCCTCCTCGAGGCGCTGCTTGACCGCAGGAATTCCGGCACCCGGCTCGCCACCAAAAAAGCCCAGCCGAAGCCGCGAGGCCGGCGCGTCGACGCGGAGGCGGGCGGCCGTATCGACGAGATGGAGGGCGTAGGTCGGGGTCGCGCACAACACGCTGGCAGCCACCCGTTCGAGCAATGCGATCTGGCGCTCGGAGTCGCCGCCGCCGACCGGGAACACCGTTGCTCCGATCCGCTCCGCAGCGCCGAGCAGGCCCCAGCCGCCGACGAAGAGGCTCAAGGGAAAGGCAATCTGGACGATATCGTCGGGGCGCAGGCCCGCCGCCCAGCACTGCATCGCCTGGGCGTCCGAGATATGGGTCCAGTCGTCGCCTGAAATCGCGAACAGGGTCGGCGCCCCGGTGGTACCCGAGGTTCCCTGGATGCGCAGAATTTTCGACGGATCGACCCCAAGGTAATCGCCGAAGGGCGGATGGCGTTCCTGGGACTCCCGGAGCATCGCCTTGGTTACGATGGGAATTTACTCTGTGAAGTCCTCGAGATGGCGAATTTCGTCGGGTGTGACGCCGTGGCCATCGTAGAGGTCTTTGTAGAAGGGAATCGCGTGGTAAGCGTAGTCGAGCTGAACCCTAATTCGCTCGAAAATCAACCGGCGGCGCTCAGCCGGTGCGCGGGTCTCGCGCTCTTCGTCCCAAAACCGGCGATATCCATCGCGGGCAGGAGTACACGACGCCGTCGCCTCCTGGATGGCGGGGGCCTGTACTGGCTGGGACGGGCTCACGACACGCCTTGCCCGCCCGCACGGGGCAGCGATTCGATGAAGGTCGCGATCGCGTTGGCGCCCACGGTGTTGTCGTAGAGCACCGCAGAGCGTTCGCGGATCGCACGGGCGATCGTTTCACGATAGGCGGCGTCCGTACCCAGACGGAGCGCGATCGCGACGTAATCATCGAAATCATCGGCGGCGCAGTCGTCGAGACCCTTCTGGCGATAGCAGCTGTAGGCGACGCGGCCGCGCTGGTCAGGACCGGGTAACGTGACCAGCGACGTGGCCGTTGCGAAGGCGAGATAATTCGTGGTGCCGCCACCGAAGGGATGGGTATCGAGCAGCACGTCCGCGCACATCAAGATGCTCAGGAATTCGTCGGGCGGTGCGAAGGCGTGAAAAAGCACGCGCTCGCACACGTCAGGCATGGAGCGCGCAAAGCGTTCGCCCAGCGCTTCGTGAAGGTGGGGCGCCTTGCGGTCCTGAAACAGGACGAGATGCCCGGATCGATCGCGGCGCAGAATTTCGGCCAGGATCGCGTCAAACGCCGGGTGAAACTTGAACAACATCATCGGGCAGACATAGAGGGTCCCCGATGCCGGCAGGCCAAGCACCTCCCGACTTCCCGCCTCAGCCGGCAACACGGGCCGCTTGAAGTAGCCGGACGGAGCATCGAGCCGCGCCAGTGTTTCGGTATACCGGTCTTGCGCGTCCGCGGCATCGAGATCGGCGTCGGTCAGATAATAGTCGATCGTGGGAATACCAGTCGTTACCGGATGTCCGCTCATTACGCACTGGGTCGGCGCCAGCCGGGTGAAGGCCAGGAAGTAGGTGAACGGATCCATCCCGATATCCGTGTAAAACAACACGTCCAGGCCCCGATCGGCGACGATATGCCGGGCTGCCTCCAGGTTAGGCGGCAGACCAACGATATCGAGAGCCGCGTCGTCGAACAGGTCGTCTCGAGCGGCAGCCGGGCCGGCGACGAAGACTGTGACATCGAGCCCGCACTCCGCGAGCCGGGATACGATACCGCGGCCGAAAGTGGCAACGGAGTGATCACCCAGAAACTCGAAATCAGACCGACCCGCCGGCTCGGACCCGGCACGACGGCGCGCGCCGGCGCCTGCAGTTCAGGCAGATGAGGACGGAACAACCGCGCCATCCGCGCCATCAGATCGCGGTCATTCTCCGCTTGATAGGCAATCAGGAAGGTCGACGCATTGACCTCGCGCAACGGGTCGCTAAGCCGCACGCCGCGGCGGAGCAGGGTGTCGATCTCGTCCGACAGACGCGCACGCGCGGATGCTACCTCGGATTCGGAGCGGTAGATCGTGGGGAGTAGAAGCGCGAGCTTGATGCGCAGGGCATCGCTCGGGGTCAGCTCAAAGGCACGGCGATACGCGGATTCCGCTTCGTTGATCCGTTCAAGCGCATGCAACGCATCACCCATATTGTTCCACGCTTCGGCATTGTCGGGTGCGAGCAGCAGGGCACGCCGGTAACAGGCAACCGCCTCGTCGAGACGTCCCAGACCCTGCAGCGCGGCTCCAAGATTGTTGTGGGCATCGGCGAATTCATCAGTTTCGGCGATCGCGGCCTGGAAATGGGGAGCCGCTTCCGCAGGACGGCCCTGGCCCAGCAAAGTGCAACCGAGATTGTTGTGGGCCTCGGGAAACGCAGGGCGCAGGCGAATTGCGGTTTCCGCATGCCGGTGAGCACGTTTGTAATCGGCGCTGTCCTGCATCACGGAGGCGACATTGTTGTGGAAATCGGCGGACTCTGGATTTAGCGTGAGCGAGCGCTCCAGATGGGCCAGCGCTTCCGTTGGCCGGCCCAGCTGGTAGAGCGCGAGCCCCAGAAAGTGAGTCGCATCCGGTTGGTCGGGGTCCGCTTTCAGCACCTGGCGATAAATCGCCTGGGCCTGATCGACGTCGCCCTGTCGATGGCATTCGACTGCGGTTAGCAGCTCCCGCAGGGCCGGCGCGTCCGCGTCACCGGCGGCGTCTGTAGCAGGATGTGTCTGTGGGTCGACCACTGCCCATGCTCCCCGCGCCCGACGAGGCTACGCGCCGACGGCCCGCAACCGTGGCGCACTCGACTCCGAAGACGGCTTGCGGGTCTCGGCCATGGTCGCCTTGCCCAGTGCGGCGAGAACGGCGAACAGGTCGACCTCGTCGAGTCCCAAATGGTGAGGCAGGCCCAGCACCCGGGGCGCCAGATCGTCGGTGACCGGCAACGGCTCCCGCGGACAATCGGCAAAGGCGGGCTGGACATGACAGCTCAGGCCCCACCAGCGGTGGCTTGCGACACCCTGCGCCATAAGCCGCGCCGCGACCGGCTCCGCGTCGACGGAATCGAACGCGACAACGCACGTCGAGGCAACCCAACCGGTGCCGAAGCCCGGCGAAAGCGTCAAACCCTCGAGCCGGCCCAGGCCATCACGGTAGAGTTCGCCAAGCCGGGCGAAACCGGCCCGCCGGGCGGTCCAGCCGTCGAGCCCGGCAAGGCCGACGGCCGCCGGGTATTCGCTCATTTTCGCGTTGATCGCCGGCATTTGAGCAGCCCGGCCCGCGCCAAAACCGAAATTAGCGAGTCGCCGGATGTCATTGACCAGGCCGCCATCGGTCGAAACGATCAAACCGCCCTCGCCGACGCCGAATATTTTGGTCGCGTGAAAGCTAATCATCATCGGAACTCTACCGGGTTTCGCGCTGTCGAAACCGCCAGCTGCGTCGATCACCACAGGAATTCCGGTATCGGTCGAAAAGGCGTCCCAAGCCACCGTATCGACCGGCGCCCCCAGTGGCGAAACCGGCGCCACGGCTCCGACCGGGCCAGGCGCGCGAACCGTCGCGGCAAGAGCTGCTGCAGGCGTCAGCGACCAGCTCTGGGGATCGACATCGACGAAATAAGGAATCAAGCCGGCGGCAAACGCCGCGTGCGGCGTCGCGGCAAAGGTCCAGGCCGGCATGATGCAGAAACGAGCTTCCGGGATCGCCTTGGCGCGCAGCGCGAGGCTCAGACCCGCGGTGCCGTTGGCGACGCAGACCAGGCCTTCCTCTGGCACCCCGAAATGATCTGCGAGGCGCCGTTCGAAACGGCGCAGCAAGGGTCCATGATTGGTGTAATAGCCGATCTGATCGATCTCCTGCAGGTAGGGCAGGAGCTGGGACCGATCCGGCAGTTGTGGGTCGCAGACCCGACTGGCGCCACCAGTGGCGGCCATTAGCCGATCATTCTCGCCGCCGGCAGCAACTCGCGGAAGAAGGTTGCCAGGGCATCCGCGCCAGCGGGATCACCGTAGAGCACAACATTGTTCTCGAGAATTTCCCGCGCTACAGCGTCGCGTCGGTCCGCGTCGGCACCCAGACGGACGGCGATGTCTGCATGGTCCTCGGCATCGCGCGCGATGCAGGCGTCGAGGCCCATCCGCCGGTAACAGCTGTAAACGACCCGGCCGCGCTGATCTGGCCCCGGCAGGGTGACCATGGGCGTTCCCGCGGCCAGCGCGATGAAGGCCGTCTTGACCGCACCGAAGGGGTAGCTGTCGAGAAGCACGTCGGCCGACATCAGGATCGTCATGAAGGCGCCGCGCGGCGCGAAGGACATGAACTGGATCCGTCCGGCAACGTCGGGCATGAAAGATTCAAAGCGCTTTATTAGATTTTCGTGCAAGGCCGGTGATCGGCGATCCCGAAACAGCACGAGATGGCTGTCCGGATCACGGCGCAGGATGTCCGCAAGCATCGGATCGAACGAGGGGTGGAGCTTGAACGGCATGACCGGGCAGACATAGAGCGTGCCATCTTCGGGCAGCCCAAGCTCGGTCCGCGACGCCAGCGTTTCCGGCGGCTCGGGCTGGCGGAAGCTGCCGGGCGGACAATTGAGCCGGATCAAGGTCTCGCTGTAGCGGTCCTGACCGTCCTCGGTGTCGAGATCAACGCTGGAGAGAAAGTAGTCGATGGCGGGTACGCCGGTTGTGACCGGATGCCCGCCCAGTACGCATTGGAGTTCAGCAAGTCGGGTGAACGAGAGGTAGTAGGTGAACGGATCGATGCCGATATCGGCATAGACCAGTGCATCCAGGCAGCGATTGGCGATCATTTGACGCGCCGCGCCCAAATTCATCGGCAACCGGACGATATTGAGATCGATGCCGTCGAACAGCTCCGCACGATTCGCCGCGGGGCCAGCCGCAAAGATCGTGAGTTCGAATTCCTCGGATTCCGCGATCCGTACGATCGCGTCCTCGTATCGGCTGCCCGCCGACTGGCTCGACCAGAAGCTCGAGATAATGCCCAACCGCAGCCGGTCGCCTGGCGGCAAGGGCAGGTACGGCGAGACGGATTCGGGAAGGGCGCTTGCGAACAGCTCGCCGATGCGCGTCATCAGCTCGCGATCGTTGAAACCCTGAAAGCCGAGATAGAAGGGTGCGGCGTTGACCTCGTGGAGCGGATCAGCGAGCACTACCGGCTTATTGCGCAGCGATTCGATCTCCGCTTCGAGTTTGCGGCGCGACTCGGAAAGCGCCTCCTCGGAGCTATGGAACGGCGAGAGCAAGAGCGCAAGCTTTATGCGCAGGCCGTCATTGGGCTCGAGCTCTAGGGCCCGACGGTAGCAATCACCCGCTTCCTCCAGGCGGTCAACCACATGCAGGGTGTCGCCCAGATTATTGAGTGCCTCGACATAATCAGGTCGACTAGCCAGGGCTTTGCGGAAATTCGGGACCGCATCCTCGAACCGGCTCAGTCCCTGAAGAACAGCGCCCAAGTTGTTGTGGGCCTCGGCGTTGCCCGGATCAAGCGAGAGCGAGTAGTCGTAATGCTCGACCGCGGCATTAAGCGAGCCCAATTCTTTGAGCACGTTGCCCAGATTGTTATGGAGGCCCGCATCGTTGGGCGCGAATTTCAGCGCCAAGCGGTAGGCATCGTTCGCCTCTTCGAACAGACCGAGCCCGTCGAGGGCGGCGCCCAAATTATTGAGCACGCCCACATGGCGCGGATTTTGGCGCAAAATCTGCTTATAAAGCGCCTTCGCCAACACAAGGCTTCCCGCCTGGTGGTGTTCAACCGCTGTTTTGAAGAGTGCTTCGAGGTCGTCAATCTTCACCCTAGAATCACTGAGGAGCCTAGGAAGAAAGTTTTAAAAATGAATTAAAGTAATAACTCGCGAGAGACCTAAAAATTCTCGAGATATGCCTTGCGAGTCAGGCGGATGAGGCGCTCAGATCGGCGGCGGCGGCGGTCCGCAGGAGCGCCACGTCGCTTGCGGAGATCACCATATCGTAACCGTCGGCGAACAGCCGGGATGCATCGCGGACCGGCAGTGGAATCGAGCCCAGCCATTTCCCGCTTGCCTTGATCCGGGCTTCGGCCTCGGCGATCAGCGCGGCAACCTCGGGATGCTCGACGTCGTCGAGATGACCGATGCTCGCCGCCAGATCCGACGGTCCGATAAAAAGCATGTCGACCCCGTCGACCGCCGCAATCTCCGAGATATTCCGAACCGCCTCGTCGCTTTCGATCTGGGCGATGATCAACAGGTTGTCGTGCCAGGCCTCGATATATTCGCTGCCGCGCGCACCATAATCGGAACAGCGAGTAATCTGGGTCGCGACGCTCCGGATCCCCTGGGGCGGATATCGGCAGGCCGCAACCGCCGCGGCGGCTTCTTCGGCATTCTGCACATAGGGGACCATGATCCCGTGGGCTCCGGCATCGAGCGCCCGCTTGACGTACACCGCGTCGTTCCAGGGAACGCGCATCAGGCAGGCGGTATCCGAACTCCCCGCCGCCTGCATCAGGGCTACAGCGTTCAGCAGATCACCGGGCCCGTGTTCGTGGTCGATCAGCACGCCGTCGTAACCGGCTTGGGCGATGATTTCCGCAGCGACCGGGCTGGACAGGTGCAGCCAGCAGACGCACGCCTTTTGCCCAGCCACCAACCGGCGCTTGACGCGATTCTCAAATTGCATGCCACGCCTCCCCGCCGCTGGCTCCGCCCGTCGGGACGGTCAGCCACCGCACCCTAGCACCGAGCGCCAAAGGGCGA
This sequence comes from Alphaproteobacteria bacterium, assembly GCA_965198325.1. Lineage (GTDB taxonomy): Bacteria > Pseudomonadota > Alphaproteobacteria > UBA828 > JAPUJA01 > CBDAPE01. Next base: position 249,513 of record CBDAPE010000015.1, read on the forward strand.
AAGCGCTTGGCAGCCTCGACCGCACCATGATAGATAATTCATTGCCATAGCAATTAATATTCGTTAACCATATAAAACCGTTTTGTTGCAGCTGGTTACATCGTCTATGCCGATCAGGCATCGATCGGACATGAGCCAGACCGGGAGCCGATCAATGGGCTATCACGTGATTCGGAAACCGCCGAGCGGAACATCCGTCAGCGAGGCTTCGAGCTTCGTGATCGACCAGAATCTCGGCCACCTGACCGCGATCGCCGCGCGTCTCTTCGGTCGGGCCCTGCAAGCGCGGATCAGCGATTACGGCGTGAGCGCGGGGCAATGGCCGCTTCTGCTGTTTTTGTGGGAGGAAGACGGCCTGAGCCAAAAGGAATTGAGCCGTCGCGTTCAGATCGAGGAACCGACGACGGCACGGACGATCGACCGGATGGAGCGCGGCGGCCTAGTCCGGCGCGAGCGCAATCAGCGCGACCGCCGGCAGATCAATCTCAGGCTGACCGACCGCGGGATCGAGTTGCGCGACGACTTGATCCCCTGCGCCCAGGAGGTTAACGCGCGCGCAACACATGGCCTGTCCGACGAAGAAAAGGCCCGAGCCATCAGCTTGCTGCAGTATATCATCGCCCGCTTGGGCTAAGCCGTCGGCCTCTAGCTGCCTTCAGGCAGGGTGAATATTTGGCCCGGATAGATCAAGTCGGGATCGCGGATCTGATCGAGGTTGGCCTCGAAGATCAGGGTATAGCGGATCCCGCCGCCATAGACGCGACGCGCGATGCGCCACAGGCTGTTGCCCGGCTGAACGACCACCAGGGTTTGGCCTGGAGCAAAGCTGGTTTCCTCAGGTGAAGCGCGCGAGACGGGTGTTTCGATCCGGGCGATCACCGTCCCGTCGGGTCCAAGTTCGTCGAGCCGCAGGGCGTAGATACCTGGCTCCAGGTGGCGATCTGGCGTAATCCGCCAGCGCCCATCTTCGTCGACCACAGCACTGCCGATGGCTTCGTTATCGAGATAGGCCTGCACGGTTGACCCCGGATTGCCCCGACCGCCGAGCGTGAGAGCGCCATCGCCGCCGTAATCCAGGCTGTCGAGCGTAACGCCGGTAACAGGTTCGCCGGTGGCCGCTTCGCCCGGGACCTGAAGAACGGTGCTGCCCCCCTCGCCCTCGCGCGGCACGATCACCGCGAGCGCCTGTTCGCCCTCGCTCTCGCCTTCGGCAAACGCGCCTGACTCGGGAACGACGAGAATGACGACCTGATCAGAGTCGACGGTTTCCTCGCCCGGCAGTTTCGACGACAGGGCGAATTCGTGGGTCCCGCTCGGCAGCGGCTCGCTGGGCAGCAGCACCCATTCGCCACGCTCGTCGGCCTTCACTGTGCCGAGCGGCGCTTCGCCGTCGAGCGTGACGGTAACCTCCGCACCCGGCGCGGCGCGGCCCGCGATGACCGCATCCCCGGTCGGGCTGATCCGAACGACGTCAAAGGTTGGCGGAATAGGCGCGGCGGCCGCCTCTTCCCGAGGCGCTTCCCCGGCCGGCCCCTCGGCGGGAGCCGCGACGTCTTCGCCTGGAGCCGGCGTCTCGTCCGCCGTGTCCGCCTCGACCGCCGCATCCGGCGGCGCGCCGTCATTGCCCTTGAAGACCGTGAAGGCAAGACCGATCCCGAGACCCGCGGCGGCGATCAACCCAATGAAAATCGTGATGTTGCGGCGCGAACCCACGGGCCCTCACAAATCGGTCATGAAAGAAACATACACCAGTAGGCCGAGTGCCGCCAAGCGATCCGTCGGAAAATCCTCATGAAACGAGGCCTTTCACGGCGGCGAAACGGATTCCGCCCGGATCGCGCCAGGGCCTTCGAGCAGGATTACTCCGGCGACGCGCCCTCGGGCGCCGGCTTGCGCTCGACCCGGTGACGGATCGGAGCCACGCTTGCCAGATAGGCCGCCATCGCCGCCAAGTCGTCGGCCGTAAGGTGGCGGGTCCCATGGTCGACGGTCTCGGCCATGAGGCCCTGCACGTCGTCGCCGTCGGGCGTGAAGCCCCGCCGGAGCAGGCGCACGACGTCGCGCTCGCTCCACTCGCCGATGCCGGTCTCGGGATCGGGCGTGATGTTGGGCGCGGGCTCGCCCTCGGAGCCGTCGGGCGAACCGGCAAACAGCCTGTCGTCGTCGAGCACGCCCAGAAATCCGCGCGGGGTGTGGCATTCGGAACAATGGCCGAGCGCGGTGATCAGATAGGCGCCCCGGTTCCATTCCGCCGAGCGCTCCGGGGTGGGTTCGAAGCGACCGGGTTCGAAACCGATCAGCTTCCAGACGCCCAGCAAAAAGCGCCAGCTGAACGGCCAGCTCAGGTCGTGGGACCGGTTCTCGCGATGGACCGGCGGGACCGAATCGAGGAACGCCTTGAGGTCGAACAGGTCCGCCTCCCGCACCCCGGTGTAGCTCGTGTAGGGGAACGCCGGATAATAGTGGCGTCCGTCGGGGGCCACGCCTTCGGTCATCGCCCGGACAAATTGCTCGGCGCTCCAGCCGCCGATACCGGTCTCGGGATCGGGCGTGATGTTGGGCGTATAGAAGCGTCCGAACTCGGTCTCCAGCGCCCGGCCGCCGGCGAGCCACGGTCCGTCGTTCGACCGGTCCGTGTGGCACGAATCGCAACCGCCCGCGTAGAACATGTATTGACCGCGCACGATGGTCTCGTCGTCGGCCGCCCGGACGGGCATCGCGCCCGCACCTCCCACCAGCAGGAGTACGCCGGCCAGGGCGGCGATGCGCCGCCGGTTCGCGCCCGGTGCGGCTTTGCGCCGCACGGGGCCCTAATCCTTCTTCACGCGGAACGGCTTGTGGCAACCGCCGCAGGCGTCGCCGACGGCCCCGGCAGCGACGCCGATCGCACCCATGTCGCCGCCCTCGGCCGCCGCGGCGAGTCCGGCGCTGGCGGTGGCCAGCGACTCCGCAGCCGCAACGAACTTCTCCCATTGCTGCCAAATCTCGGGCTTGGCTCGGCTGTCCTTGCCCTGCGTCCCCTCGGGGAAGATGTCGGGGATCATCCCGGCCATCATTTCCATCGCGTTGGCGTGACCGGCGATATGGCCGCTATAGGAGACATGGCCGTCGAGGATGTCGAAGACGGCACTGATGTGACTGCCGAGCGATTTCATCACATGGCCGCGGTAGGTCAGCAGAGCCTCGGAGTCGTCGGCGCGGGCCGGGTTGGCGGCGAAGGCGGCGAGCGCGACGGCGCCGACCACCAGGATCGAGGCGATGGAACGGATTATCATGTCGGTGTGTCCTCTCGTTTGTCGTTTTGATAGCGTGTACTCTCACCCCGAACGCTACCCTGCAAAACCCTCGGACGTAAAGACGACAGCCGACCACCCGATTGGCGTGCGGGCGGAGCGCCCACGATGCTAGACTGGCCGCGCCCCGAATCCGGAGAAATTCATGACCGTCCTACGCTCACTCGCCGTCTTCTGCGGCTCGTCCGTCGGCATCGACCCGGTGCACCGCGCGGCTGCCGAGCAACTGGGCCAAGCACTCGCCGAGCGCAAGATTCGCCTGGTCTATGGCGGCGGCGGGATCGGCCTGATGGGCGTATTGGCCGATGCCGCACTCGCCGCGGGCGGCGAGGCTGTCGGCGTCATCCCCGAGCATCTGCTCCGCCTCGAAGTCGGCCATACGGGCTTGAGCGAATTGATCACCGTCGCGACCATGCACGAGCGCAAGCAACGCATGTTCGATCTCGCCGATGGCTTCGCCGTGCTGCCGGGCGGGCTCGGCAGTCTGGACGAGACGTTCGAAATTCTGACCTGGCGGCTGCTGCACCTGCACGACAAGCCGATCGTGGTGATCGACGAAGCGGGCTACTGGCAGCCTCTTCTGGCCCTGATCGATCACGCGATTTCAGCCGGGTTCGCAAGCGAGACCGCACGGGACCACTTCGCGGTGGCTGAAGGCGTCGAGACTGCGCTGACTCTTCTGGCGGCAGCGCCCGCACCGACCAGCGAGGCTCATCCCGAGCGGTTCTGAGAACGATTTCAACGCACGGCTTGCGTGGTGGAGCGGCGATGATATGGTGCCGCCCGCCGGAAGTCCGCCGGCGCGCACCCGCCGAGCGGGAGGAGATCGAGCATGACGAAAATCAAGGCCGCCAATCCTGTGGTGGAGATCGACGGCGATGAAATGACACGGATCATCTGGCACTGGATCAAAGAGCGGCTGATCCTGCGCTACCTCGAAATCGGAATCGATTATTACGACCTCGCCATCGAGAATCGGGACGCGACGGACGATCAGGTGACCATCGATGCGGCAGAGGCAATTCAGCGCCACGGGGTCGGCGTCAAATGCGCGACCATCACGCCCGACGAGGCGCGGGTCGAGGAGTTCGGCCTGAAGAAAATGTGGCGCTCGCCCAACGGCACGATTCGCAACATCCTCGGGGGTACGGTGTTCCGTGAGCCGATCATATGCTCGAACGTGCCCCGTCTCGTGCCCGGCTGGACCGAACCGATCGTGATCGGTCGTCACGCCTACGGCGACCAGTACCGGGCGACCGACTTCCGCGTGCCCGGCCCTGGCCGACTTACCATGCGGTTCGCACCCGCGGACGGCGGTGAGCCGACCGAATATGAAGTGTTCGAGTTTCCGGAGTCGGGTGTGGGGCTCGGCATGTACAACCTCGACGAGTCGATCCGCGGCTTCGCCCGGGCCTGCCTGAATTATGGCCTACAGCGGGGCTGGCCGGTTTACCTGTCGACCAAGAATACGATCCTCAAGGCTTATGACGGCCGCTTCAAGGACCTCTTTCAGGAGGTCTTCGAAGCGGAGTTCAAGGCCGAATTCGAGACTGCCGGGATTACTTACGAGCACCGGCTGATCGACGACATGGTCGCCGCGGCCCTGAAATGGAGCGGTGGCTTCGTCTGGGCCTGCAAGAACTATGACGGGGACGTGCAGTCGGACACCCTCGCCCAAGGCTTCGGCTCGCTCGGCCTGATGACCTCGGTGCTGATGACGCCGGATGGCAAGACGGTGGAGGCGGAGGCCGCCCACGGCACCGTGACCCGTCACTACCGCCAGCATCAAGCCGGCGAGGAAACTTCGACCAATCCGATCGCCTCGATCTTCGCATGGACCCGCGGACTCTATTCCCGCGGCAAGTTCGACGGCACGCCCGACGTGCAGCGCTTCGCCGAGACGCTGGAAAGGGTCTGCGTCGATTGCGTCGAGAGCGGCAGGATGACCAAGGATCTGGCGCTACTGGTCGGTCCCGATCAGGCCTGGATGAATACCAGCGATTTCTTCAGCGCGATCGACGACGGGCTCAAGGCTGCGCTGGATTAGAGAGCGGCGGCTTATGAAGCCGCTGCGATCGCTTTCCCGATTGCCGCGAAGGCGGAGTCGATCCCGGCTCCATCGGGCCCACCGCCCTGAGCCATGTCGGGCCGCCCGCCGCCGCCCTTGCCACCAATTTCAGCGACCCCTGCACGTACCAGGTCGATCGCATCGAGCTTGTCCGCAAGATCGTCGGTCACGCCGACGACAAGCGACGCCTTGCCTTCGGCGACGCTGGCGACCGCATAGACACCGGATCCCGTCTTCTTCATCTCGTCGACCAGGCCCTTGAGCTCCTTGGCCCCGACCCCGTCGACGATCTGCGCGGCGAACCGGATGCCGCCGACGTCGCGCGCTTCCGCGCCACCACCGCCCCCACCCGACGCGAGCTGCTTTCGGGCATCCGCGAGTTCGCGCTCGAGCCGCCTGCGGTCTTCGATCAGGGCGCCTACGCGCTCGACCAAATCGGCGGGCGCCGCCTTGAGCTGAGCCGCAGCCTCGCGCAGACGGGTATCCTGTTCGTGCAGATAGTCGAGGGCGGCCTGGCCGGTGAGCGCCTCGATCCGGCGCACGCCCGCGGCGAGCGCGCCTTCGCCGACCACCGCGAGCAGGCCGATATCGCCCGTGCGCCGGACGTGGGTGCCGCCGCAGAGCTCCGTGGAGAAGCTGCCCGCATCGTCTCGGCCCATCTCCACGACCCGGACCTCATCGCCGTATTTCTCCCCAAAGAGCGCAAGCGCGCCGTGGGCCGTGGCATCGTCCGGGGTCATGAGGTGGGTAACGACCTCGTGGTTGGCCCGGATCTGTCCGTTGATCTCAGTCACGATGGCCGCCATCTCGTCCGATGCGATCGGCTTGGGATGGCTGATGTCGAAGCGTAAGCGCTCGGGCGCGACCAGGGAGCCCTTCTGGGTAACGTGATCGCCGAGCCGGCGACGCAGCGCCGCGTGCAGCAGGTGGGTCGCCGAATGGTTGGCTCGCAAGCGGGCGCGACGCTCCCGGTCGACCATCAGGATTGCTCCATCGCCGAGCGCAACTCTACCTACGGTGAGCTGGCCCAAATGGACATGCAGGGTGCCGAGCTTCTTCTGGGTATCGGTGACCTCGAACGCGGCACCCTCGGGCGTCGCGACGAGGCCGGCATCGCCCATCTGACCGCCCGACTCGCCGTAGAACGGTGTCTGGTTGAGCACCACGGCAAGCTCGGCGGGAGCGTCGGCGCTCTCGATGCGCGCACCGTCGGCCACCAGGGCGACGATCTGGCCCTCGGCATGCTCGACCTCATAGCTCAGGAACTCGGTGGCCCCCGCCTCTTCGCGGATCTCGAACCAAATCTCTTCCGTCGCCGCGTCGCCCGACCCCGACCAGGCGGCCCGAGCCTGCGCGCGCTGCGCCTCCATGGCAGTCTCAAAGCCCGCCGTATCGACGCCCAGGCCCTGGGAGCGAAGCGCGTCCTCGGTGAGATCGAAGGGAAAGCCATAGGTGTCGTAGAGCTTAAACGCGATCTCGCCCGGCAGCGCATCGCCGGCGCCGAGCTTCGCGGTTTCCTCCGCCAGAAGGCCCAGGCCGCGTTCGAGAGTCTGCTTGAAACGGGTCTCCTCCAGCTTGAGCGTCTCGGCGATAAGCGCCTCCGCGCGCGCGAGTTCGGGAAAGGCCTGGCCCATTTCCGCACTCAGCGCAGGGACCAGACGCCATAGCAAGGGCTCCTCGCAGCCCATCAGATGGGCGTGACGCATCGCGCGGCGCATAATCCGGCGCAACACGTAGCCTCGGCCCTCGTTGGACGGCATCACCCCGTCGGCGATCAGGAAGCAGGAGGCTCGCAGATGGTCGGCAATCACCCGGTGGGAAATGCGGTGGGGCCCGTCGGGCTCGCCGCCCGATGCATCGGCAGAGGCCTCGATCAGCCGGCGGAACAGATCGGTGTCGTAGTTGTCGTGGACGCCCTGCAACACCGCGGCGACGCGCTCGAGCCCCATCCCCGTATCGATCGACGGTTTGGGCAGGTCGATCCGTTCGTCCGGTGCAACCTGCTCGTACTGCATGAACACCAGGTTCCAGATCTCGACGAAGCGGTCGCCGTCCGCGTCGGGGCTCCCGGGCGGCCCACCGGCAATTTTTTCGCCGTGATCGTAAAAGATTTCGGAACAGGGGCCGCAAGGGCCGGTGTCGCCCATCGCCCAAAAATTATCGCTGGTTGGAATCCGCACGATCTTCTCGTCGGGCAGGCCCGCGATCCGCTTCCACAGATCGAAGGCGACATCGTCCTCGGTATAGACCGAAGCCGTGAGACGATCGGCTGCCAGGCCCATCTCCTTGGTTACAAGTGTCCAGGCGAGTTCGATCGCTAGCTCCTTGAAATAGTCCCCGAAGGAGAAATTCCCCAACATCTCGAAAAAGGTATGGTGGCGCGCGGTATAGCCGACATTATCGAGATCGTTGTGCTTGCCACCGGCGCGCACGCATTTCTGGCTCGTCGTCGCACGGTTGTAGGGCCGTGTCTCGGCGCCAGTAAAAACGTTCTTGAATTGCACCATGCCCGCGTTGGTAAACATCAGGGTCGGATCGTTGTGGGGCACGAGCGGGCCCGACGTCACGATCTCGTGACCCTGATCCGCGAAATAGTCCAGAAACTGGGACCGAATGTCGTTGACGCTCTGCATGGCCTTCAAACCGGGGATTCACCGCGTCGTCGCCCGCTTTTACCGTTTGCCCGGGAGCCTGTCCAGCGGACGCGCGTGGCCCCTCGTCTTACGGCAAAATGATAACCGGGGCGATCGGAGCAGGACACCGTGCGCCGGGCCTGGGCCGGACAGGACGACGCCTCGCGCTCTGATCGGAGCACGAGGCGGGAGTCGGGACCGGGGAGGGCGCTGCCCGGGGGCGGGACGGACAGCGTCTTTAATCAGGCCTCTTCGCTCAAAGCCCCGTCGCCATCGTCGTCGGCCGTAACCTCGGGCGGATTGATGATCGCGTCGACCACGAGGCCCGCGTTTTCGCGGATCGCCCGCTCGAGAGAATCCGCCGCCTGCGGGTTGTCGTGAAGATACTGCTTGACGTTTTCCCGGCCCTGGCCGATCCGCTCGCCGGCGTAGGAAAACCAGGAGCCGGACTTCTCGACGAGGCCGGCGGCCACCCCGAGATCGATCAGCTCGCCGGCATGGGAGATGCCCCTGCCGTAGAGGATGTCGAACTCAACGGTGCGGAAGGGCGGTGCGACCTTGTTCTTGACCACCTTGACCCGGGTCTGGTTGCCGATGATCTCGTCGCGATCCTTGAGCGCGCCGATGCGCCGGATATCGAGCCGCACCGAGGCATAGAACTTGAGCGCGTTGCCGCCGCTGGTAGTCTCTGGGCTGCCGAACATGACGCCGATCTTCATTCGGATCTGGTTGATGAAGATGACCGTGCAGTTGGACTTGGAGATCGAGGCTGTGAGCTTGCGCAGGGCCTGGCTCATCAGCCGGGCCTGCAGGCCGACATGGGTATCGCCCATCTCGCCCTCGAGCTCCGCCCGAGGAACCAGCGCGGCGACGCTGTCGACCACGACGACGTCGACGGCGCCGGAGCGGACCAGGGTGTCGGTGATCTCGAGCGCCTGCTCGCCCGCGTCGGGCTGGGATATCAGCAGTTCCTCGGTATCGACGCCGAGTTTCTTGGCGTAACCCGGATCGAGCGCGTGCTCGGCATCGACGAAGGCGCAGATGCCGCCCATGGTCTGGGCCTGAGCGACGATGTGAAGGGCCAGTGTCGTCTTGCCGGAGCTTTCAGGGCCGTAGATCTCGACGACCCGACCCCGGGGTACACCACCGATGCCAAGCGCGATGTCGAGCCCCAGGGAGCCCGTGGAAATCGCCTCGATCTGGACCGCGGTGTCGCGTTGACCGAGCTTCATGACCGAACCCTTGCCGAAGGATCGCTCGATTTGTCCGATCGCGGCGTCCAGCGCTTTCTGCTTGTCCATGTCGTCCTGTTCGACCAAACGGAGTGCTGCTTCCGACATCGTCTGACCCTTCCTCTTATTTCACAGCCCCACAGGGAATTCAATCAAGCTATCGATGGAACATATGTACATGGTTTGTTCGATTTTGCAATTAAATTTGTACTGCGTTGATTAACAACGATAAAATGTCTTAATATTCACGCTATGTTCTGGTTATTTCGACAGGGAGACCGATAAGCCGAACAGACCCGGGCGCGAATTGCCTTAAGATGGGTCGGCCGCGAGGACTTCTTTGACCTTGGCGGCAAGCTGGCGGATTGAAAAGGGTTTGGGCAGGAAATTGATCGTGGCGTCGGACTCGAGCTCGCCGCGGAAGATGTCTTCGGTGTAGCCCGATATGAAGATCACCTTGATGGCGGGATTGGATTGCCGAACTCGAGCCATCAGCGCGGGCCCGTCCATCCGTGGCATGACCACATCGGTTACCAACATGTCGAAATGCTCGTCGTAGGACCCCAGCAGCTCGAGTGCGGAATCGTCGCAGTCGGCGGCGAGCACGGTGTAGCCCTTGTTGCGAAGCGCACGCGCGCCGAACAGGCGCACGGCTTCCTCGTCCTCCACCAGCAGAATGGTGCCCTTGCCCGTGAGATCCCGGGGCACGGCGCCCGGCTCCTCGCCTACCGGCGCGACGGGCAGGTCGGCACGGCCCGCGCCAACCACGGTCGCGGTCGCGGAGGCGGTCTCGCCGGACGGTTCGTGACGGGGAAGAAAAATAAAGAAGGTCGCGCCCCCGCCAGGTTGACTGTCGATAAATATATAGCCGTTGAACTGCTTGACGATGCCGTAGACCGTTGAGAGGCCCAGGCCGGTGCCTGCACCAACATCCTTGGTGGTGAAGAACGGCTCGAAGATCTTGGCCTGGATTTCCGGCGCGATGCCGCAACCCGTATCGCGGACCTCGATCAGCACATAGTCGCCGTCGGGCAGCATCTCGTGGCTCGGCCCCGACCAATCCTGACCGACGACGTTGCGGGTCTGGATGGTCAATTTACCACCGCCCGCCATGGCGTCGCGCGCATTCACGGCAAGATTGATGATCACTTGTTCGAGCGGCCCCTGGTCGACCTTGACTAACCAAAGGTCACGCTCGTGATTCAGCTCAAACTCGATGTTTTCGCCAATCAGACGGCGCAGCAGGCTGGTCAGCTCGGCAAGCACGTCGGTGATTGCCAGCACCTTGGGCGTGAGCGTCTGCTGGCGAGAAAAGGCCAGCAGTTGACGAACGAGATTGGTTGCCCGGTTGGCGTTCTGTTTGACCTGCATGATATCGGAAAACGACTGATCGCCGGCTTGATGGCGCATCAGCAGCAAATCGCAGAACCCGAGGATCGCCGTGAGAACATTGTTGAAATCATGGGCGATGCCGCCGGCAAGCTGACCCACCGCCTGCATTTTCTGAGCCTGGGCGAACTGAAGCTCGAGCTTTTTCTGTTCCGTATTATCAATCAGGTGGGCAACCTGGCCAGAGACGCTTCCACCGTCTTCTTCGAGACGCCCCAGATAGAGCAGCAGGACGTGATCGGGGCTCCGCTCGGGACGCACCTCGATCGGCGCGATCCGCCCGGCACCCCGGAGCAGAGCGGCAAGCTCGACGCCAACCTCGTCGCGATCCTCAGGCGCGAGCATATCGCTCAGGGCATGACCCTCAAGCCCCACGCCCCGTCTTTCAACCATGCGGGCGAAGACGGGGTTGGTCTCGATCACGACACCATCGAGGTCGAGAACGGCGCTCCCCATGGGCGCCCGGTCGAACAGCCCGCGCAGCCGGGGCCCGGTCTCGGAAAACGTGCCGCGCCGCTCGGTTTCGCCCGCCAGTTCGCGGACCGCCGTGCATGAGCAGGGCCCGCGATCCCTGCTGTCCGGAGCGGCGGCCTGAAGAATTGAGGCCGACCAGAACGGGCCATCCTTGCTGCGGAACCGGACTTGCGCCTCGCCCACGGCACCGGGATCGCCAAGCAGCGCGTTGGCCGCCTCGCCGCTAATCGGTTCGGCCAGAAAATCGCGCGGCCCTAACCCTTGGCCGACAAGCTCGGACGCCGACCGGCCAAACCGCTGGGCGAGCGTGTCGTTGACATATATGAAATGGCCTTGGGAATCGATCGAGTAAATCCCGACCGGTGCGTCATTGAGCAGTTTGGCCAGCCGGCTTACTTCATCGCGCAGGGCCCGATCGGCCGCATCGCGCTCGGTCACGTCCGTGAGGCGCCAGAGAAGATGGCCATCGGCGCCCGCGACCGGCTCCACCTCGACATGAAAGCAGCGCTCGGCATCGCCATTGACAGCCGGTGCGCTGAGCTCCCGGGAGACCCGGCCCGAGGACGCAGCTTCAGCGCAGAGCCCGGCGACCCCGATTTGCCAGCTCTCGTCATCGAACTAGGCTGCGACGACCGGCGCTTCGTCGGGCGCTCCGACCCCTGCCAGCTCGGCATAGGCCGCGCCGGCCGCGACGACCGCGCCGGCCGGGCCGGTAATCGCCCACGGCTCTCCGGACCCGCCAAAGGCCGACGCTGCCAGGATCGCGGCCCGATCGCGCCGTCGGGTGCCAATCATCGTTGGCTCGAGGTGAGCGCAGTGCGTTCCGCGCGCGGGCTGGAGGGGGCGTGGCACCGAATCATTCTGTCGTCCGAGCGCTGGGTATCCCGTTTCCTCGCCGGTTGAATCAAACCCCGTTGTCGCCCTTGCGAGTCTAGCATGGCACAGCGCAGGCCGTCACGCCCGGGTCGGATTGCGGGGGAACTTGCTCTTGAGGCGCATGACATAGCCGATGATCTCCGCGACGGTTTTGTAATGCTCGACGGGGATTTCATCGTCGATATCGACCGTCGAAAACAGGGCGCGGGCCAGCGGCGCATTCTCGACGATCGGGATGTCGTTGTCCTTCGCGACACCCCGGATTCGCATCGCGACCTCGTCGACGCCCTTGGCAACCAGAATTGGCACCTCCATCGCATCGATCTCGTATTTAAGCGCGCAGGCATAATGGGTCGGATTGGTTATGACGACGTCGGCCTGGGGCACGGCCGCCATCATGCGCTGGCGGGCGCGCTCCTGCCGGAGTTGGCGGAGCCGTGCGCGGATGTGCGGATCACCCTCGGACTGCTTGAGTTCGTCCTTGATCTCCTGGCGGCTCATCCGCATCTGCTTGAGGAACTCCATGCGCTGGTAGAGATAGTCGAGGCCCGCGATCAGGGTGACGATCGCCGCGATCCCGATGAGCAGCTTGGTGAGCAGCCGGTCGAGCACCACGAGCAGATCGGCGATCGCCATCGTGGGCAAATCGATGAGGACCCCACGCTCGGCATAGAGCACCGTGGCCGCGACCGCACTGACAACGACGAGCTTGGCGACCGCCTTGAGGAATTCGACCAGGGAGCGCAGCGAGAACATCCGCTTGATGCCCTTGATGATCGAGATCTTGCTGAGCGAGGGTTTGATATTTTCGGCAGAGACGAGGAAGCCACGCTGAATGATGCCGGTCGCCAGCGCCGCAATGACGAGCAACGCGATTGTCGGCGCCAGAATGCCAAAGACGCTGCCGGCCAGGCCGCCGACGCCTCCGGCGGCGCCACCCCGGCTGATTGTGATGAGGTCCGGTGCGGCGAGGAACGGCATCATCAGGTGGGCCATCTCGCTCATCAGACCCGGCGCGAAGCCGACGACGACGACCGAGCCCGCGATTAGCATGACCCAGTTGTTGACTTCGCGAGACGAGATGCCCTGGCCTTTTTTACGGGCGTCTTCGAGCTTCTTTTGTGTCGGCTCTTCTGTCTTTTGCGACTTGTCCTGCGATTGATCGTCGGCCATCGCTTACCTCAGAACCGCAGGAACTGCATGATGTTGGCCTCGAAGTGATCGAGATACCACAGCATGGACGCGCCCAAGGTGATCATCATGACGTTTAGCCCGAGCACGATCTGCAGCGGCAGCGCGACAAAGAACACCTGCATCTGGGGAATCAGCCGTGCAAGCAAGCCGAGACTGACGAAGAACAGCAAGGAGACCAGCATGATGGGCGCCGCAGTCTGCAGGCCGATGACGAAAGCACCGGAGATCACCTTGATCGCCATCTGCAGAAAGTCCTCTACGGGCGGCGGCGTGCCCGGCGTGAACAGCTCGTAGCTGTCGACCAGCGCGATCAGCATGGGCTGGTAGAGGCCGGTCGTGAAGATCAACACGACGCCCAGCGCGCTCAGCAGATTGCCTGGGAGCGTGCCGCTCTGCGCCTGGTTGGGGTCGAACAGCTGGGCGGCCGCGAGCGCGTTCTGGAAGGCGATAATGACGCACGCTATATGCAGGGCCCTGACCATCATGCGGACCATCGCGCCGATGAACAGGCCGATCAGCACCTCGCCGATCACGACCATCGCGACGCCGCCCATGCCGGTTGGCAGGGCCGGCAGCTGATCGACGACGAGCGGGAGCACCGCGATCGTGATCGCGAAGGCGACCAGAAGCCGGATGCGGGGCGGTACATAGACCTCGCCGAAGCCGGGAAACAGCATGATGGCCGAACCGAGACGACAAAAGACGAGGAAAAACTGGAAGGTTTCGTCGGGCAGGATCGATTCGAACATAACAGGCTAGAAGGGCTGGCCGATCCGATCGTAGAGGCGCTCCGTGAAGCTGAACAGGCTTGTCGTGAGGAACGGCAGCAGGATCAGGAGGGACACGAAGATGGCGATGATCGTCGGCACGAAGGTCAGCGTCATCTCCTGAATCTGGGTCAGTGCCTGGAACAGGGCGACGGTCAAGCCGACAACCAGAGCGATCGTCATGATCGGCGCGGCCATCTTCAGCAGCGTGAAAATGGCCTCGCGCCCGAGATCGAGGGCTTCGGCGGGGCCCATGGTCGCCGCTAGACGAGAGTCCGTTCGGCACTAGACCGAATAGCCGAACGGCGGAGGATCGCCACAGGGGCGCTCGCCTCACCGGCGATGGCCCGCGCCCGCGGGGCCGCAAAATCCAGGTGAAACCACATCATCGGAGGATGCGCTAGATCGGCATCTTGAGGATGTCTTGATAGGCCTGAATGACCCGGTCGCGCACGGCGACGACGGTCTGCAGACTCATCTCGGCGTTCGTCACGGCCAAGGCGACCTGGGAGATGTCGGCCGTTCCCGAGATCGCCTGCAGGCTCATGGTCTCGGCGGACTTACCCGCCTGGACCGCGCTGCCGACGACGTCCTTCACCATGGTCGAGAATTCGGCACCGATCTGCTTCGAAGCGTCGGGGGCCGGCGACCCGCCAACCGCATCCTTCGCCTTCGCGGCGGCCTGGGTGTAGGCCTGAACCGCCGTCGATAATTTCACATCCATCCTGCGCTCCTCTTCAACTCAACCGTTCCTGACGATGCCCTTGCCTGCCTAGCGCAGCAGCTCGATGGTGCGCTGTAGCATGTCCTTGGTGACGCCGATCATGTTGAGATTGGCTTCGTAGCTGCGCTGGGCTTCGCGCATGTCCATCGACTCAATGAGGCTGCGGACGTTCGAGGTCAGGATATAGCCGTCGGCATCCGCGCTGGGATGGCCGGGATCGTACTTCTTGCCGAACTCCGACTGATCCAAACTGAGCCGGTCAACGGTGACCATGTTGACGTCCGTCTGACGGTCGAGCTCATTCCTGAACGAGATGATCTTGCGCCGATAGGGCTCGCCATTGGTGCTCGAGGTCGAGTTCGCGTTGGCGAGGTTCTCCGCAATCACCCGCATGCGGGTGCCTTGGGCGGTCAAGCCGGAGGCGGAGATGATCAGGGCCTTGGTCAGATCCATCGCAATTTCCTTCGATCGGCTCCTACCTGGCGCCTCACATGCCTAAGTTCCGGCGTTAGCCTCCTCGTCCGAGGGCCAGCCGGATGAGGCTGATATGCTTGTTGTAGAGACTGGTCACCATCGAATAATTCATCTGATTGTCGGCGACCTTCATCATTTCCTTCTCGAGCTGGACGTTGTTGCCCGAGAGGGTCGTCGCGGCGATCGAGCCTTGTTCGTCGGCCCGAAATCCACCGCGCTCGCGCGAGCTTGAGATATGTCCGGCGCTTGTCCGGGCGACCGTCATACCCGAGCCGGAATCCTGAAGCACCGAGACAAAATCGAGGGCCTCCAGATCGCGCGGCCGGTAGCCGGGCGTATCGGCGTTCGCAATGTTCTCGGACAGCACGGCCTGGCGCTGGATGAGCCAGGACATGCGTCCCGCCATCGCGTTGAAGATCGGTAGCTTGCTGAAGTCCATGCGCGTTTCGAGCAACGTCTCCGCCGGCTCGCGGCCGACGGGCGCAACCTTGCACTTTGGCGCGTTAAAGAAGCGTTAAACGGATAGCTTCGGCGGTTCTGCTCAGGGCGCTTCAGGCGTAAGCAAGGCCCGCACACCGTCGACCGCCTCTGCAAGGCCGACGCGCTCGATCTCGACGCCATCCGGGAAAGCGCCGGCGAGCCTCGAGGGCAGCATGGAATCCAGCAGGACGAAGGCGCCGACGTCGTCCGCGCTGCGGATCAAGCGGCCGAATGCCTGCCTGAGGCGGAGCCTTGTTAAGCGGTCGTCGTAGGCCGCGCCGCCGAACACGCCGCGGCGCGCCTTGTGCAGGATATCCGGCCGAGGCCACGGCACCCGGTCGAAAACGATCAGGCGGAGCGAGCGGCCGGGCACGTCGACACCGTCGCGCACCGCATCCGTGCCGAGCAGGCATGCATCGCGTTCGGCACGAAAGATTTCGACCAGCGTCGTGGTATCGAGGGCATCGACATGCTGGGCGAACAGCGCGAGCCCGGCCTCGTCCAGGGGTCCGACGATGCGCGCATGGACCGCGCGCAACCGCGCGATTGCGGTAAACAGGCCAAGGGCGCCGCCGGCGGCGGCTATGAACAGTTCGCGATAGGCGGCGGCAACCTGATCGGCGGCATTCTTCTTGACGTCGGTGACCACGAAGACCCGGGTCTGAGCACCGTAGTCGAAGGGCGAGGGCACCGCGGCGCGAACCGCAGGCGCCGCAAGGTAAACCGCGCCGGTGCGGGTTTCGGCGGCGCGCCAGTCGGTCTCGACCTCGCCGGTACCGTCCCGCAGGGTCGCGGACGTAATCAGTGCGCCGTGGGCAGGCCCCAGCACATACGCGGCAAACGGCACAGTGGGGTCCAGATGGTGGCGGTGCATGCCGACGTCGAGCTCCCGCCCCTCGATCCGCTGGACCGAGAACCAGTCGACCACGCCTTCGGCGGCGCCCGCCGGCGCGTTGTCCTCGCCGACGACGATGGCGCCGAGATCGCCCAACATCGTCCGCCACCCGCCAAGCTGCTCCCGGCCCCGGCGCAACAGGCCGCGGCAGACCGCCTCGATGCGCAGCCGGGTGGCGGATTCGAGCGAATTCGCCTCCTCGTCGAGTCGCGTCGCAAGACCCTCGGCGAGAGCTACGAGCGGCCGGCCGAGCCGGGCCAGTGCCCCGTCCAGCGCGGCGCCCGACTCGGCCAGCCCCGGACCCAGCGGATAGACCTCTGCTTCGAGGCTATAGGGCCCGTCGACGCCCTCGGCGCGGGCCAGCACCTGGACCCGCACCGCCGCCAGAAAACTTTCCGCCGCGCCCCGGGGCGCGTTGCCTGCAAGCCGCTCGCGCCAGCCTTCGGCAGGCAGCGCTGCGGCCGCCTTGAGCGCCTCGTCGAGCGCGTCTCGAAGCGGGCCATCGCCCGGCAACAAATCGCCCGCCCGGCGTTCGAGCCCCCGAACCCGGCTGGTTGCGCGCGAGCCGCCAGTGCGCCCATCCGAGCCGCGGATCCAGCGCCTGAGTTCCGCCGCTTCGCGGCCGCTCAACTCCGCGGAAAACGCCGAATCCGCAGCATCGAAGAGGTGATGTCCCTCGTCGAATACATAGCGCGAGGGAAGGCTTCGCTCGTCGGCTTCATCCGCCGCATTGAAGGCCGCCTGGACCATCACGAGGGCATGGTTCGCGATCACCATGTCGGCCCGACGCGCCTTGCGCTGGCCTTTCTCGATGAAGCATTTGCGGTAATGGGGACAGGCGGAATAGACGCATTCGCCGCGTCGGTCGGTAAGGTTGAGCGTCCGCCCGCGGCCCAACAGGGCGGCGAGCCAGGCCGGGAAATCGCCACCCACCATATCGCCGTCGCGGCTCGCCTCGGCCCAGCGGGCCATCAGGCCCAGCGCCACTCGCTCGCCCGGCAGCAGCGCCGCCCGGCTCGCAGATTCCTCGAAGTTGAGCAGACAGAGATAATTCTCCCGCCCCTTGCGCACGACGACTTTCTCAGCCTTGGTGGTCGCGTCCGGGTAGAGCCGGTCGAGTTCCTGGTCGATCTGGCGCTGGAGGTTGCGGGTGAAGGTCGAAAGCCAGACCGTTCCCTCGTTCTTCTCGGCCCAGACACTGGCGGGCGCGATATAACCAAGGGTCTTGCCCACACCCGTGCCCGCTTCCGCAAGCACCAGGTTCGGCGAGTCGGGCGCCTCGCACGCCGCGAAAGCCTCGGCCGCGGCGGACGCGTAATCGGCCTGCTGGGGCCGGGCCTCGGCATCGCTGCCCAAGAGCTGGGCGAGACGGGAGCGGGCCTCCGAATCGCTGACCGGGAATTCTCCGGGGGGCGGAGCGGGCGGAACCTCGCCCCATTCATCGAGGCACGTCCAGGGCGCGAGTGCGCCTGGGCTTTGCGCGGGCTCCGGGACAAACCCTCCGGCCCCAAGCGCGTCGAGCACCGCATCGCCCCACAGCCAGCCACCCTTGCGCATGGATTCGGCAATCGCCGGGGCGGATGCGGCACCGGCAAGGCGGGCGGACGTGAGCTCGGCAAGCAAGGCGCGAGCCGCGTCGTGAAGAGTTGCTGCTTCGAAGTCGGGCCCGGCAGGCACGGCGAGGCCAAGCGCCCGGGCAAGGCCCCGGGACGTCGGCAGGCAGAATTGCGCGGGACGGACGAAGGCGAACAGCTCGAGGAGATCGAAGGCAGCAAACGCGGCCACACCGAGCCGAGCCGCCAGCGCCCGGGCATGACAGACCAGCGGCGGCGGGCCCGCCAGCGCCCGGGCGCCGGCGTCGGCCAGGCTCAGGCTTTCGATCTCGCCATCGGCCGAGAGCCGGACGGCGCCCCGGGCCCCGGCAACCAGGGCATCGGGGGCGGCGAACGCGGCGGAGGGGAATGGGGGCGCCTGGGCCATAGGCGGCACTATAGGGCGGCACAGGGCGGCGCGACAGGCTTGGCCTGCGTGGCGTTGACGCCTGCGCCGGTTTCCCCCATTGTCGCGCTCGCGAAACCCGGAACGCATCACCATGACGTCTGAGCGAGAGCGCGCGCTGGAAAGCACCGCCTGGCCTCTGGTCGAGGCGAGGACAGTGCTGGAGCGCATCGGGGGCGGAACCCCCGAAAAGGGCTACGTCCTGTTCGAGACGGGCTACGGTCCATCGGGCCTGCCCCATATCGGCACCTTCGCCGAAGTCGCGCGCACGAGCATGATCCGCCACGCGTTTGGCGTGATCTCCGACGTGCCGAGCCGGCTGTGGGCGTTTTCCGACGATATGGACGGGCTTCGCGCGGTGCCCGACAACATCCCCAACCAGGAGATGGTGCGCGAACATCTGGGCAAGCCGCTCACGAATATCCCCGACCCGTTCGGCACCCATGAAAGCTTCGGGCACCACAACAACGCGCGGCTGCGGGCGTTTCTCGACGCCTTCGGCTTCGACTACGAGTTTGTGAGCTCCACGGCGTGCTACACGAGCGGCCGGTTCGACGCGACGCTAATCGAGGTCCTGCGTCACTACGATGCGATCATGGCGATCATGCTGCCCTCGCTCGGCCCGGAGCGCCAGGCGACCTTCAGCCCCGTCCTTCCGGTTTGCCCCGAGACCGGCGAGGTCCTCCAGGTGCCGCTCACCGGCTTGGACCCGGACGCCGGCACGATCCGCTACGTGAACAAGGCGGGCAAAGCGATCGAGCAACGGGTGACCGGCGGGCAGTGCAAGCTCGGCTGGAAAACCGACTGGGCAATGCGCTGGCGGGCCTTCGCGGTGGATTACGAGATGTCGGGCAAGGACCTGATCGAATCCGTGCGGCTGTCCAGCCAGATCTGCAAGGAGTTGGGCTCTCGCCCGCCCGAGGGTTTCACCTACGAATTGTTCCTCGACGAGCAGGGGCAGAAGATTTCCAAGTCGAAGGGCAATGGGCTGGCGATCGACGACTGGCTGCGCTACGGCTCCCGGGAAAGCCTGTCCCACTACATGTTCCAACATCCCCGCAAGGCCAAGCGGCTCTATTTCGACGTCATTCCCCGCCATGTGGACGACTATCTCGCGCGGCTCGCCGCCTATGAGGCCGAGGCGCCCGACAAGCGGCTCGCGAACCCCGTCTGGCACATCCACGCCGGAGAGCCGTCCGCGCCGGAAACCGGCTTGAGCTACGGTATCCTTCTCAACCTCGCCAGCGTCTGCAACACCGAAGACCGGGACGTGTTGTGGGGCTTCATTTCGCGCTACGCGCCCGAGGCGAGCCCGGACGCCACGCCAATCCTGCACGAGTTGGTCGGCTACGCGATCAACTACTACCGCGACTTCGTCAAGCCGGCCAAGCGCTACCGGGCGCCCTCCGACATCGAGCGCGCCGCCCTCGAGGAGCTGGCCGCGACATTGAAAGCGCTTCCCCCGGGCGCGGACGCGAAAACCATCCAGACCGAGGTCTATGAGATCGGCAAGCATCACGACTTCGAGTCCTTGCGAGCCTGGTTCAAGGCGCTCTACGAGGTACTGCTGGGGCAGAGCGAAGGCCCGCGCATGGGCTCGTTCATCGCGATTTACGGCATTGCCGAGAGCGTCGAGCTGATCCGGCGGGTGTTGGCCGGCGAAGACCTCGCCGCGTGACGGCCAGCCGGGGGCTGTAATGGCGTTCGACCGGCTTGCCCGAACCCTGCTTCGCTGTCTTGCTCCAGAGACCGCGCACGACCTCACATTGACGGCGCTCCGGGCCGGGCTCGTCGCAGCCCCGACGGCGCCCGATCCGCCAATCCTCGAAACGCGTGTCTGGGACCTCGGCTTCGCCAATCCGATCGGGCTTGCGCCCGGGTTCGACAAAAACGGCCGTGCCGTTGGCCCGCTCTCGACGATGGGCTTCGGATTCGTCGAGATCGGCGGCGTGACGCCCCAGGCGCAATCCGGCAATCCCCGCCCCCGGGTGTTTCGTTTGCCCGAAGACCGGGCCGTGATCAACCGACTGGGGTTCAATAATGACGGGCTCGACGCGATTGCCCATCGCCTGGAGCGGGTCGGCGAACACCCCTGCCCGCTCGGCGCCAATCTCGGCATGAACAAGGCTGCGGCCGACCCGGCGGCCGACTTTATCACTGGCCTGACGCGCCTCGCCCCGCTCGTCGATTACGTGACCGTGAACGTCTCCTCGCCAAATACGCCGGGGCTGCGGGACCTGCAGGAGCGCGGCAAGCTGGACGATCTTCTGGACCACATCGTCGCGGCACGGGACGACGTCGCCCAGCACGGGACGCGTCTGCCGGTGCTGGTCAAGATCGCGCCCGAACTCGACGACGCCGCACTTGGCACCTTGATCGAAACGGCGCTTGCGCGGGGCATCGACGGCTTGGTCGTAAGCAACACGACAACGGCCCGGCCTCAGACGTTGCGGGGCCGCCACCGGAACGAAGCCGGGGGCCTGAGCGGCTGCCCCCTGTTCGAACCCTCGACCCGCATGCTCGCCCGGGCCCGCGCACTCGCCGGACCGGCGTTGCCCCTTATCGGCGTTGGCGGCATCGCCTCG
Organism: Alphaproteobacteria bacterium; assembly: GCA_965198325.1. Lineage (GTDB taxonomy): Bacteria > Pseudomonadota > Alphaproteobacteria > UBA828 > JAPUJA01 > CBDAPE01. Next base: position 270,595 of record CBDAPE010000015.1, read on the forward strand.
GGCGCCGACGCCTATGCCAAGATCCGCGCCGGAGCCGCGCTCGTCCAGCTCTATACGGCGCTGATCTACCAGGGGCCGAGGCTGATCGCACAAATCAAGGCGGATCTCGCGGCACGGATCGAGGCGGACGGTTTCGCGACGCTCGGAGAGGCCGTCGGCCGTGACGTGGACAACCCGGCTTGATGGGCTTGTGCGCGTGAGTCGGCGTGCGTTAGACTCCGACCATGTCGTGGCGATGGGGACGAGTGAATCGCTTGCGAGGTGCGGTGCCGGTTCTGCTGGCCAGCTTGCTTCTCGGAGCCTGCGCAGGCGAGTCCGTCGAGGTTGCAACGGGCCCGCTCGAGGACGCGCAGGGCAATCCGATCCCCTCCTTCAGCCAGTTTCCGGACATACCGGTTCCAGCCGAGAGCCGGATGCTACTCGACGACTCGCTGATTTTCGGACGCGACGACCGCTGGACCGGACGGCTCGCGATCGAATCCCAGCTTTCCGCGAGCGAGGCCTTCGAGTTCTTCCAGCGGGAAATGCCCGGCGAGCAATGGGTCGAGTTCACGGCGCTGCGCAGCGATGTGAGCCTTCTCACGTTTGTGCGGATGGATCGGGTCGCCACCGTAACGATCGAGAGCGAAACCCTCTCTGGCGCCTTCGTGACGATTACCGTCTCGCCCCTGTCGCCCGCCACCACGCCGGCGCCGTAAAAACCCGCGGGAATCGAGAAAACACCGGCGCCTGAACGGGCTGTCCGCCGTTATTCGCCGGAATAGGAAATCCGGTAGATCACGCCCGCCCGGTCGTCGGAGACGAGCAACGCGCCATCGGGCATGACGAGCAGGTCGACCGGGCGGCCCCACGCCTCATCGCCCTCGAGCCAGCCCTGCGCGAAGGGTTCGTAGGAGACGACACGGCTGTTCTCGAGGCGCACCAGCGACACGCGATAGCCGATCTTCTCGGACCGGTCCCACGAGCCATGCTCGGCGATGAATATCTGCTGGTGGTATTCGCTCGGGAACATCTCGCCGCTGTAAAACCGCATGCCGAGCGCCGCGACGTGGGGGCCGAGTCTGGCCGCCGGCGGCCTGAGCGCCTCGCACGCACCCTCACCGCCGAACGTCGGGTCCAGAAAGTCGCCACCGTGACAATGGGGAAAGCCGAAATGCTGGCCGAGCTCGGTGACCCGATTGAGCTCGTCGGGCGGCACGTCGTCGCCGAAGCGGTCCGCCCCGTTATCCGTGAACCAGAGTTCGCCGGTTCCGGGATGCCAGTCGAACCCAACGCTGTTGCGAACCCCCCGCACGTAGGTCTTGAGATCAGAGCCGTCGGGCGCCATGCGCAGGATTGCGGCGTAGGGCAATTTGGGATCGCAGACGTTACAAGGCGCGCCGACTGGAATGTACAACAGCCCATCGGGGCCGAAGGCGATGAACTTCCAACCGTGATGGCCGTCCTTGGGAAGCGCGTCGCTGATCAACTCCGGAGCCGGTGGGTCGTCGAGGCGGGCCTCGATATCCGGGTAGCGTTGGACCCGTCCGATTTCGGCGACGTAGAGAGCGCCGTTTCGGACGGCGACGCCGTTTGGCGCGATCAGCCCGTCGAGCAGGACTCGCACTTCATCGGCCCGTTGATCGCCATCCAGATCGCGCACCGCGTAGACCCTATCGAGACTACGGGTACCGACGAACAGCGTGCCGCCCGGCGCGCGGGCCAGAGAACGCGCCTTGGGCAGCCCGTCGGCATAAATCGCGATCGAGAAACCCGGTGGCAGGACGATCTTTTCCAGCGGCAGAGCGTCGGCCAGGGCCGCCCGACCAAGCCCCAGGACCAGCGCAGCTAGAATCAAGACCGCGACCCGACGACGCGCCACGACTCCCATGGATTGCCCCCGCTAAAGCTTTGTTAACGATGTTCGGGTGATCGTAGCACCGGCAGTCGGATCAGCCGGAGAAAATTCACGTATGTCGGTGATGCTCCATTTGATGATCGCGCTCGCCTATATCACGGTCACTGCCGCGGTTGCAATCGGCTTGCCGCAGACGGTGATGGGAGTCGATCAGACCTTGGCGATCGCAATCGCAGCGCTTGGCGTCCTTGCCGGCGGACTCGTGCACCTCACGGTCGTTCAGTGGCTTCATGGCCGCCGCGCAGCCGCGCTGGGCGGCGAGCAAAAGCGTCTGGCCCAAAAGCTCATGGACATCTGCCAGGCCCTGGTTGACGGTGATGATACTCTGTTGCGTGCGGCCGCGGTCGACAGCGCGGAGGAAATCGCGGCCGAACGCAAGGTCATGCGCTTTCTGCGCAGCCAGATCGCACCCGCAGCCCCCCGCTGAACGCCGGAGCGAAGACATTTTCGAACTCGGGGACGAACTGCTCGAGATCGATGACACGCCGTCCGGTCCTGCGCCTGAGGCCCTTGCCAAGCTTCGGGCGGTATCCGAACCTGATGACGAACGTGAGGAGCCCCGGCTGAATCTAGGCCTCGATCGGGAAGAATTCCTCCGCAATGTCGGGCGCGCCGATATTCCGATGGGTGAGATGGCTCCCGACCAGCCGCCGGCCTCGGACGTCTCGGCCGAGCGCGTCGACATGATGAGCAATCTGCGCCGGGAGTTCATCGAGCCGAGCATCGAGGGCGAGAAGATGCTTGAGGAAATCCGCGAAGCGCTACGCGAGGGCCGCGTCAGCGTATTCCTCCAGCCGGTGGTCAGCCTGCCCACTCGCAAGGTTACGTTCTACGAGAGTTTCTCCCGGATTCGCGCGAGCAGCGGCATCCTGATCGGGCCCGAGCAATACATTCCGATCGCCGAGCAGGAGGGTTTGGTCTCGGCGATCGACAACAATCTTCTGTTCCGCTGCGTTCAACTCATTCGCAAGACACGGCAGCACAACCGGGATTACAGCTTCTTCTGCAACGTCTCGCCCTATACGCTTCGCGACCGGTCGTTCTTTCCCCAGTTCATCGAGTTCATGAGCGAGAACGAGGATCTCACGGATTCGCTGATCTTCGAGCTGGGCCAGGACGACCTTCTCGAGATGGATACGGAAGTCGAACACAACTTGCGGGCGCTCGCGGCCGCGGGCTTCCAGCTCTCGATGGATCGGGTTACATCGCTCGATCTCGATGACACCGATCTTGCCCGGCGAAATTTCGGCTACGTCAAGATCGAGGCGCGCATCCTGCGCTCGCTTATCGACGGCGAGGACAGCGTGGAACTCGAACTGCTTCAGTCCGAGTTCAACCGGGCGGGAATCAAATTGGTCGTCGAGAAAATAGAAACCGAGCAGATGCTCGTCGAATTCCTCGACTTTCCGATCGCCTTCGCGCAGGGCTACCTGTTCGGCGAGCCGCGCCTCTCCAAGCTCGCTGCGTAGCACCCGGCCGCTGCCCCTTCACAGGCCGGCGCGCCCATGAGACAAGGGCGCCATGCCGATCACGATCTTCAATCATTTCGCCGACGCCGTCGCGCCCTATGACGACGTGATCCTCGATGTCTGGGGCTGCCTTCACGACGGGGGCGCCGTATTTCCCGAAGCGCTGGACTGCCTCAATCGATTGGCCGGGCAAGGCAAGACCGTCACACTGCTATCCAATGCTCCGCGCCGCGCCGACCGTGTCGCTGCCGCCCTAGCGGAAAAGGGCCTCGCCGCGTCACTCTACCAGCATATCGTGACCTCGGGCGACGCCGCGCGGAGCGCGCTCGAAGAGCACCCGGCACCCTGGGCCTCGGAATTGGGAGCAAGGGTGTTTCATATGGGGCCGGAGCGCGACGCCGGTCTGCTCGACGGCCTGCCTTACGACAGCGAAAACGACATTGCACGCGCCGACTTCATCCTGTGCACTGGTCTCGACGGACCCGAAGACGCGGTCGCAGACTACGAGCCCGATCTGAGGGCCGGTGCCGAGCGGAGCCTTCCTCTGGTTTGCGCCAACCCCGACAAGACGGTCATCCGGAACGACCGGTGCGAGCTCTGCGCCGGCGCGCTTGCCGCCCGCTACCGGGAGATGGGCGGAACGGTCCACGACTTCGGCAAGCCGTATCCGGCGATCTATCATCGTTGCCTGGCCGCGTTGGACGGGACCGAGCGCCGCCGGGTGCTGTGTGTCGGCGACGGCCTGGAAACCGATATCCAGGGCGCGATGAACGCGGGCTTCGATTCCCTGTTGGTGACCGGTGGACTGCTGGCGCCGCGGCTTTCGACACCGCCGGGCACGCCGCCCCTTGCCGGCGAGCTCGAGGCGATATGCGTAACCGCCGGCATACATCCCACCGCTGCCCTCGCGCGGCTCGCCTGGTAGACGGCAGCGCGAGGGCGGACTTTGACACCGATCTGCCACGCGGCTATAACCCGACTCATGATGCTGCAAACTTCGACTCGACTTACGAGCCTTAGAATTGCCGGCCCGGTCCTTATCGGGGGCCGGGGCGATTCGTTGCGTCGTAATTCCGAGATCCGGGAGTTTGAGTATCATGTCGATGTCCCCTAGGCGCGGCTGCGCCGACCACCCTTCCTGCGTTACCTGTTTTTCCGTGACGACGGACGCCGATCCGTCCGCCATGCCCCGTGTGCTCGAGGTTTTCGCCTTGCGCGGGCTGGTCCCGGGGCAACTCCACGGCATCGGCCGGGATGAGGAGATCGCTCTGGATCTCCAGCTCGACGGCCTCGAGGCCGATGATGTCGAGGCCATCGCCTGGCGCTTGCGGGCCCTGGTTTGCGTGCGATCCGTGCTGACCGCCGAGAAGCAAACCGGCGCGGTCGCGGCGGGCGGGCGATGATCGCACGGCCCGCATGACGGAGACCCGGCAAAGCGGTGTCATGGCCCTGACCGAGCGGCAACGCTGGGTCAGCATTTATGTCGTGCAGTTCAGCGTGATGGTCACCGGATTCCTGTTCGGCATCGTCATTCCGATCCTCTCGGTCATCCTCGAGAATGACGGGGTCAGCACCACCCTGATCGGGCTGAACGCGTCGATGGCGATGATCGCCGCCGTCATTACCGGCCCCTTCGTGCCGCGTGTCACCCGTCGCATCGGCCTGTTCAACACGATAATGGGCGGACTCGGCATCCTGCTTGCCAGCATCATTCTACTGCCCGTGTTCAACTCTCTCGGCGCATGGTTTCCGCTCCGCTTCTTGATCGGCATTGGCATGGTCATCCACTGGAGCCTGATGATGACCTGGCTGAATGCCATCGTTACCGAGAAGAACCGCGGGCTCGCGCTGGGGATCAACGGCGCACTCTGGGGCTTGGGCTATGCGGCAGGCCCGGAAGTCATCGCGCGGATCGGCTTGGAGGGCTTTACCCCCTTCCTGATCAGCGGCGGCGCGACCGTCGGGTCCGCCATCCTTCTGCTGGCCTGTCGCCGGGTCGTGCCCGCGCTGAACGTTCAATCGACCCGTCATGTCGGGCACGCCTTCCGGGTCGCGCCAATCATCATGATCCTGGCCTTTGTTGGCGGATTCGGCGAGACCGGGTTGGGCGCGCTGCTGCAGGTCTACGGCCTGCACAGCGGCCTGCCGACCGGCGATGCGATTCGGATGATCTCGATCCTCACGATCGGCGGGGTCGTCCTGGCAGCACCCTCGGGCTGGTTCGCCGACCGGATGAATCGCTGGGGTCTACTCCTGGGCTTCATTGCTTGCGGCGTCGTGGGGCCCATACTGCTGCCGTTTGCCGTTGGCGAGCGAATAACCCTGTGGCCCACGCTGCTTCTCTGGGGCGGTATGCTCGTTGGTATCCACTCGATCGGGATGACCCTCCTGGGCCAACGTTTTCCGGCCTCCGAACTCGCCCAGGCCAATGCGCTCTTCGTGATGTGTTTTTCGGCGGGCGCCGCCTCGGGCTCGTTCGCCAGCGGCGGCGCCATGGCGGCCTGGGATCCTCACGGCCTGCCGGTTCTGATGGGTTCGATGTTCGCCCTGCTGCTGCTCGTCGCGCTTCTCCGCCGACCCTGGCGGGATCCCGCTTATCACCAGCCGAAACGCGGCGGCAACAGGCCTAGCGGGGTCGGATCGACCGGTTGACCCCTAGCGCGACGCTCAGCAGGACCAGGGCGCCCGCCTGATGGCAGGCGCCAAGGGATATCGGCACGAAGGTGAGCAGAGTTGCGATGCCGAGTGCACCCTGGGCCAGGGCCGCAGCCAGAAGCAAGTGGAGCGCGCGCCGTGCGCTGCGCCCGAGGCGAACCCGCAAGGACAGGACCCAGAGCAGCAGGATGGCCGCGACCGTCAAGACGGCCAGCAGACGGTGGTCGAACTGCACTGCGGGTACGTTCTCGAACAGATTGCGCCAGATCGGATCGAGGAGGATGTAGTCGCGAGGCACGACGCGGCCATCCATCAACGGGAAGGTATTATAAGCTAGCCCCGCATCATTGCCGGCGACGAAGCCCCCCGAAAGCAGCGTGAGGAAGACGAGCCCCGCGACCCAGGCCGCGAGCCTGCGAAGACCGCTGCCTGCGGGATGCCAGTCGATGTCGTGGGGCCGGGCAAGGCGGCTCAGCGCGAGCCAGAAAATGACGCCATAGATCACAACCGCGAGGCCGAGATGGGCGGTCAGCCGGTAAGGGCTGACATCGGGATCGGAGATCAGTCCGCTTTTGACCATGTACCAGCCAAGCAGGCCCTGTAGTGCGCCCAGCACAAAGACGATGGCGAGCCGCCAGGCGAGCCCCCGGTCGAGACGTCGGGTCGAGAGAAAAAACACATACGGAACCAGGAAGATGATGCCGATCGCCCGACCCAGAATCCGGTGTGCGTATTCCATCCAAAAGATGCCCTTGAAGGCTTCGAGTGTCATGTCGGCGTTGAGTTTTTGGAATTCCGGGTACTGCTGATAGGCCGCAAAGGCCTCTCGCCACGCCGCCTCGCCGATCGGCGGCAGGGTGCCCATGATCGGGCGCCAATCGACCATTGAAAGACCCGACTGGGTGAGCCGAGTCACGCCGCCGAGCACGACCATCGCAAAGATCACTGCGCAACAGGCCAATAGCCAGACAAGCACTGGATCGCGCGCAGTGCGCGCCACCCCGCCTGCCACCTGTCCGGTTCCACCGATCGCCATGGCCTCGCTCGCCGTCGTCCACTGAACCGCTTTATAATGCCCGAAGGAGGACGCCGCCAGCGTGTTCGATCTGATCTTTCTAGGTACTGCCGCGAGTGTGCCAAGCGCAACGCGAGGCGTGTCCTCCCTGCTCGTGCTCCACGACCGGCACCGCTTTCTGGTCGATTGCGGCGAAGGCACCCAGCGCCAGCTGATTAAGAGCGGTTTCGGGTTCCGCCGTCTCGACAGGATCCTGCTCACCCACGGCCATCTCGATCACGTGCTGGGTCTCGGCGGGCTCATGGCAACGTTTTCCGAGTGGGAACCGATGCAGCGGGTCACCCTCTATGGCGGCGCCAGCGCGCTTGCCGTCGCGCACGACCTGATCGACGCCGTCATCCTCCCGCGCGCCGGCGAGCATCTCGATCTCGATTTCGTCGATCTCACGCCGGGACCGGTGATCGAAGATACCGGCTTCCGGCTTTCTGCCGTTCCCTTGCGTCATGCCGATGAAGACGCCTATGGCTTTGTTTTCGAAGAGAAGCCTCGCCATCATTTCCGCGAAGGCGCCGCCGAGACCCTTGGCGTTCCGAAGGGCCCCGCGCGCCACCGTCTTGCTCATGGCGAGACGATCATGCGTGCCGACGGGACGACGGTCGCACCGGACGATGTGCTGGGACCGGCTTTGCAGGGCACGAAGCTGGTCGTCCTAGACGATATGGACGCCACGGAAAACCTCGCTGGCCCGCTCAGCGGAGCCGACGCCCTCGTGATTGAGGCGACCTATCTCGACACCGATCGCAACATCGCGCGGAGCCACGGCCATATCACCGCCGGAGACGCCGCCCGGCTCGCGGCGGATGCGGGCGTGAAGGCGCTCTATCTCAATCACATCTCCGACCGTCACGGCGAGGACGAGCTGCTCGCGGAGGCGCGGGCGCATTTTCCGACCGCACGGATCGCGCACGACTTCGATCAGGTCAAAGTGATCCGCGAACGGGCAGAGTGAACCTAGAACCGTTCCTGCCCGGTCTTGCGATGGGCATCGGGAAAATCGCGGTACAGAGCAACGAGAACGTCGGTGACCCGGCTGTTGATCTCGAAATGCAGACCTTCTGCCGGCTCGGCGCGCTCGGACATGACGTGGAAGGCCTCGTCGACCTGCGCCATGCCGTCGGTCTCGATCATGATATGGAATTCGCGCAAAACTTCGGGCATCAACCCGAGTTTTTGTCGGGTCAGACGCCAATCTGCAATCAGGTCGCGCCCTTTCAAATCTTCCATGAAGGCTTTCATATGGCCTGCGAATTCGAGATCGGACGTGCCCCGCTTCAGGTTGAACCAGATGTGATAGATGTCCATATCCCGTTACTCCAAGCGATTGAGCGAGCCGTAGATCCGCTCAATCCGGCCGACGCCTGACGATTTGCATGCAGCGGTAGGTCATGACGGTCTCGCCGGTCTGATTGACGGTGTCCATGCGCACGGAGACATAACCCCGGTCGGCCTTCGAGTCCGAGGCGCGCAAATCCATGACTTCGACGAGCGTCCTGAGCGTATCGCCAGGGTAGACCGGCTTGAGCCATCTCAACTCGTCGATCCCGGGCGAACCCAGCCCGGTACCCTCGTAGAGGCCGCTCTGCATCACCATCCGCAGTGAGACAGCGAGTGTATGGATGCCACTTGCAATTAGACCGCCATAGATCGTGTCCTTGGCCGCCTCGACATCCATATGGATGCGCTGGGGATCGTAGCGGAAGGCGAAATCGAGAATCTCGGCTTCGCTCAGGGTCTTTCCGGCGGTCTCGATTCGCTCGCCGAGCGTGAAGTCCTCAAAGTATCGCCCGATCACCTTTGTCATCGCCCTCTCCCGGCCGTGGCCTGCCCTGGGGCTCGAAATAGGAACTCTCCCAGGCAAGGATCGCCCGCTTGCGCGGAACGCCCCATTCATAGCCGTGAATCGTTCCGTTGTCGCGGATCACGCGATGGCACGGGATGATGAAGGAGATCGGGTTGGCACCAACCGCGCCGCCGACGGCGCGAGCCGATCCGTCCCGACCCACGAAGCAGGCGAGCTTGGTATAGCTGGTCACCGCGCCTGGCGGGATTTGCAACAAAGCCTCCCAGACCTTCAGCTGGAACGGGGTTCCCCGAACCAGCAGCGTCAGCGGTTCGGCCAACGGGGCTCGGGCAAAGATATGCTCGACGAGGGCGCCCGTGCGATCCGGCGATTCGGTGTAGTGTGCCTCGGGCCAGCGGCGGCGAAACTCGCCAAGCGCCGCGTCACGTCCGCCGGCCTCCGCAAAGCCCAACCCGCAAACGCCCCGCTGGGTCGACAACAGCAGGCAATCGCCGAACGGGCTGGGATGAAAGCCATAGGCGATGTCGAGACCGGCACCCCGATGGCGATACTCGCCGGGGGTCATCGCTTCGTAGGTCACGAAAAGATCGTGAAGCCGGCTGGGGCCCGATAAACCGCTTTCGAAGGCCGCCTCGAGGACGGGTCTGGAGCGGGCAAGCAGCGCCTTCGCATAATCGAGGGTAAGGTATTGCAGGTAGCGCTTGGGGCTGATCCCGGCATATCGCGAGAACAGACGTTGGAAGTGGTATTCGCTTAGGCCGCAGGCGGCGGCAATGGTCTTCAGATCGGGCTGGTCGCGGACGCGATCCTCGAGGAATAGGATCGCAGCCTCGATTCGCTGGTAGTCGGTAATCTGGGTCTTCGTATCGGCCATGACGCACCAAAGATACGGGCAGGTCGGAAAGCGAGCCACCCGATTCTTGCTGCCCGCCTTGCGACCGCCTTGCTGTCAGCCGTCGAAGGGCCGGACCGTATGGGCGTGGTTGAGCGGACCGTGCCCCTGGCCGTAGCCCGGCGCCGTCTTGATCGCTTCGTAGACGTAAGACCGGGCCCGGCGAACTGCGGCGCCCAGATCGAGCCCTTGGGCCAGACTGACGGCGATCGCCGACGCGAGTGTGCAACCCGTGCCGTGGGTATGCGGCGTGTCGATCCGCTGACTTTCGAGATATTCCGTACCGCGTTCGCTGACAAGCACATCCGTAATCGTTTCGCCGGTACCGTGCCCGCCGGTGATCAGAACCCCCGGCGCGCCACCGGTCATCAGCATCTTGGCGGCATGGACCATATCGTCGACGCCGCGGATGGTGTAGCCGGTCAGCGCCTCGGCTTCCGGGATGTTCGGCGTGATCAGCTGCGCGCGCAGGAGAAGCCGGGCGCGAAAGGCCTCGGAGGCACTGTCCTCTATCAGTCTTTCGCCGCCTTGGGCCGCCATGACCGGGTCGACGACCAGCGAAATGCCCCGCGCCTCGTTGTCGATGATCTCGGCGATCGCGCCGATGATCCCGGCCGTATGCACCATGCCGATCTTGATCGCGTCGGCCCCGATATCGTCGAGCACGGTCAAAATTTGCGCGGCAACGAACTCCGGGGTCATGTCGGCAACGGCCGAGACTCCCCGGGTATTCTGCACGGTTATGGCGGTCACCGCCGTGGCGGCATAGCCGCCAAGCGCGGTCACAGTCTTGATATCCGCCTGGATGCCCGCTCCACCGCTTGAATCCGAGCCCGCGACAATGAGCACGCGTCCCGCCAAGGCGGTCGACGACTCGGTCATTTCAACCCCGAGCCCGTTCCAGTTCCCGAACGATTTCGTCGGCGACCGTCGCGATCAGCTGCCCGTCCTCTCCCTCGGCCATGACGCGGACAACCGGCTCCGTCCCGGACTTGCGGATCACCAACCGGCCGGATTCGCCAAGCGTTGCCTCGCCCGCAGCGATCGATTGTTTCACACCGTCGTCGTCGAGCGGCTCGGCGCCATTGGTCACACGGACCTTGCGATGGGTCTGGGGTAGGGGTTCGAAGACCCGGCCTGCCTCGCTGACCGGTCGCCCGTCGGCAATCAGCACGGCCAGAGTCTGGAGCGCCGCGATCAGTCCGTCGCCGGTCGTCGTGTAATCGCTGAGGATGATGTGGCCCGACTGCTCGCCGCCGACGTTAAACCCGTTCTGGCGCATGTAGTCGACGACATAGCGGTCGCCCACCTGGGTTCGGGCCAAACCGATACCGGCGTCCTTGAGATGACGCTCGAGCGCCAGGTTTGACATCACCGTCGCCACCACGCCGCCGCCATGAAGGCGATTGGTGCGCTGCCAGAAATTCGCGACCAAGGCCATGACCTGATCCCCATCCAGCAACCGGCCTTTTTCGTCGCACATCACCATCCGGTCGGCGTCACCGTCGAGTGCAATTCCCAGATCGGCGCCATGAACGACGACCTGGGAGCACAGCATCTCGACAGCCGTCGATCCGCAATCCTTGTTGATGTTGAAGCCGTCAGGCTTAACGCCGACAGGGACCACCTCGGCGCCCAGCTCCCACAACACCGTGGGCGCAACCTTGTAGGCGGCTCCGTTGGCACAATCGACGACGATCTTTATGCCGTCGAGACTCTGGTCCTTCGGGAAGGTGTTCTTGACGAATTCGATGTAACGGCCTTCCGCGTCGTCCAGCCGCTTCGCCCGGCCCAGGGACTCGGGCTGGACGAGGCCGTCCGAAATGCCCTTTGCAATTCGTAATTCGATTTCGGTCTCGACCGCGTCCGAGAGCTTGTAGCCGTCCGGCGCGAATAGCTTGATGCCGTTATCCTCGTACGAGTTGTGCGATGCGGAGATCATCACCCCGAGATCGGCGCGGAGCGAACGGGTCAGCATGGCGACCGCAGGCGTTGGCATCGGGCCGATCAAGACCACGTCCATGCCAACAGAGACAAAGCCCGCTGTCAGCGCCGGTTCGAGCAGATAGCCGGACAGCCGGGTGTCCTTGCCGATCACCACGCGGTGTTGATGGTCGCCCCGGGTGAATTGCAGGCCCGCGGCCATGCCCACCTTAAGGGCGACCTCGGCGGTCATCGGGTCCACGTTTGCCGTGCCCCGAATCCCGTCCGTGCCGAACAGCTTTCGCGTCATGGTCGATCCCGTCCCGGGTCCCGCCCCGTCTCGGCGGAACTCCAACTGTTTACCACACCGCTCCGACAATCCGGGGCGTTATTTGTCCTCGGCGTTCAAAAACGCCGACCACACGTCGATCGCCTGGCGGGTTTCCGCGACGTCGTGAACCCGAAGGATCTGGACGCCGCGCGCAGCACAGAAGAGAGCCGCCGCGATCGAGCCCCCGAGCCGGGAGCCGGCCGCACCGCCGACGGAAAGCCGCGCGATCATGCTTTTGCGCGAGGCGCCGACGAGCACGGGGCAACCCAGCCCGTGGAACGCTTCGATGTGGGCAAGCAAATCGAGATTGTGGGCGAGAGTCTTGCCGAAGCCGATGCCCGGGTCGATGACGAGCCGGCCCCGCGCGATGCCCGCCGATTCGCAAGCCCCGATCCGCGACTCGAAGTAGTCGAGGAGATCGAGAACCACGTCGTCGTAACGCGGGTTGTCCTGCATCGTTTTGGGCGTGCCCTGCATATGCATGAGGACGACAGGTGCATCGTTCGTAGCGGCACTGTCGAGACTTGCAGAGTCGAATTCGAGCGCGCTGGTATCGTTGATGATCGAAGCACCGGCATCGAGAGCGGCCGTCGTCACCGCGGCCAGGCGGGTATCGATCGACACAATCAGGCCGTCGTTGGCAAGCGCCTGGATGACTGGAAGCGTGCGCGCCAATTGCTCGTCGGCCGACACGGGTATGGAGCGCGGCCGCGTCGATTCGCCGCCGACATCGATGATTGCGGCGCCGGTGGCGGCCATGGCCCGACCGCGCGCGATCGCATCATCGGCTGTGAAGGTCTCGCCACCATCGGAGAAGCTATCGGGCGTGACGTTGACCACGCCCATGATTACGGGCCGATCCATCGCCACGCCAGCGACTGATTTACGCGGCGCACACAGCCGCTCGACTTGTTGACGCACCAGCCGGGCTTCGTCATCGGGCAATCCCGTTACGCGATCCTCGAGCCGGTCGAGCGACAGGCGCTCGGTCGTCCGGCCCGACGAGCTGCGGCGCAACAGCTCGCAGGCCTCGAAACTGAGCGACCCGCCCGCGAGCGGCCGCCCCCGCCCGACCGCGTTCAAACCCGCCGGACTCAGACGCAATCGTGCAGGTACGGAGCCCCGCACGGCTGCGGGGCTCTTGGAACCGTCGAACACGGTAGAGAGAGGCGGCTTTAAGAGCCGGGCTGAGGCTTGGGCTCGAGACCGGGCTCGCCCGGCGTCTCGTCTTGGCCCGCGGGAGCGCCAGACGTCGGAACCGACGAAGCCTGCGGTTCGACATCGTCGGCGCCGTCGTCCTCGCGGTGAATTTCCTCGCCACGAAGGAGCGTGTGAATTTCGTCGCCCGTGAGCGTCTCGTATTCGATCAAGGCATTCGCCAGGGTGTGCAGTTGCTCGATGTTATCGGTCAGGATCGTGCGCGCCGCGGCGTAAGAGCCATCGATAATTTTGGTAATTTCCTCGTCGATCTTCTGGGCGGTCGCTTCCGATACATGTTTCGTCTGGGTGACCGAATGACCGAGGAAGACTTCCTGTTCGTTCTCGCCATAACTCTGGGGCCCGAGTTCGTCACTCATGCCGAACTGGGTCACCATGCCGCGCGCAAGCTGGGTCGCCATCTTGATGTCCTGGGAGGCGCCGCTCGTCACCTTGTCGTGCCCGAAGATCAGCTCCTCGGCGATCCGCCCGCCCATGGCGACGCGAATGTCCGCCAACAGCTTCTCGCGCGAGACCGAGTAGCGATCGCGCTCGGGCAGGCGCATGACCATACCCAGCGCCTTGCCGCGTGGGATGATGGTCGCCTTGTGAACCGGATCCGAGGCCGGCAAATGGACCGCGACGATGGCATGGCCGCCTTCGTGATAGGCGGTCAGTTTCTTCTCGTCGTCGGTCATCACCATGGAGCGCCGCTCGGCGCCCATCATCACCTTGTCCTTGGCAGCCTCGAACTCGGCCATGGTCACGACGCGCCGCCCCATGCGCGCCGCCAACAGAGCCGCCTCGTTGACCAGATTGGCGAGGTCCGCGCCCGAAAATCCGGGTGTGCCCCGGGCGATGATCCGCGGGTCGACGTCGGGCGCCAGGGGAACCTTACGCATGTGGACTTTGAGGATCTTCTCGCGGCCCAGAATGTCCGGGTTGGGAACCACAACCTGGCGGTCGAAGCGCCCTGGGCGGAGCAACGCCGGATCGAGCACGTCGGGCCGGTTGGTCGCCGCAATCAGGATGACGCCCTCGTTGGATTCGAAGCCGTCCATCTCGACCAGGAGCTGGTTGAGGGTTTGCTCGCGCTCGTCGTTGCCACCCCCCAGGCCCGCGCCACGGTGACGGCCGACGGCGTCGATCTCGTCGATGAAGATGATGCAGGGCGCGTTTTTCTTGCCCTGCTCGAACATGTCGCGCACCCGGCTCGCGCCGACGCCGACGAACATCTCCACGAAATCGGAGCCTGAGATGGTGAAGAACGGCACGTTGGCCTCGCCGGCGATCGCCCGGGCGAGGAGGGTCTTGCCGGTGCCGGGTGGACCGACCAGCAGCACACCTTTGGGAATCTTGCCGCCCAAGCGCTGGAACTTCTGGGGATCGCGGAGATATTCGACGACTTCCTCAAGTTCCTGCTTCGCCTCGTCGATACCCGCGACGTCGTCGAAGGTCACGCGGCCGGTGCGCTCGGTAAGCATGCGGGCCTTCGACTTGCCGAAGCCCATCGCCTTGCCACCGCCCATCTGCATCTGGCGCATGAAGAAGATCCACACGCCGATCAGCAGCAGCATGGGGAACCAGGAAATCAGCACGCCGAGAAGCGACGGCATGCCGTCATCGCTGGGCTGGGCGCTGATCCGCACGTTAGCGTTGCGCAGGCGGTCGACCAGAGCAGGATCATCCGGCGCAAAAGTGCTGAACACCCGCCCGTCGGCATAATGGCCCTGGATTTGCTGGCCTGCGATCGTGACGTCGCGGATCTGGCCGTCCTCAACCTCCGCAAGGAAATCGGAGAACGCCAGCTCGGCGCTTGCTTGCTGCTTCGACGGGCCCTGGAACAGATTAAACAGGGCGATCAGCAGAAGGCCGATAATGATCCAAAGTGCAATATTCTTGCGCAAAATCCGGTTACTCCAGCACTTCTGTACGGGGCTCCGCCGACCGTGATCGCGTCCTCCTCCGGACCGATCCACGACCGCGTCTCCGTAAGTTTATATTAAAACGCGACTTTATTAAAACCGCCATAACTGTCTGCCCTGCCAGCTTAACCACGCTCACTTTAGATCGCCGCCGTGGCGACGGGTCCGGCAACGAGGGGCCGGCGCGGCAAGAATCGCACGGCCAGCGCCGGATCGTCACGCCGCTCATAGCTAAGGTGGGGCACGGCGATCACCCCTTCAACCCCCCAAAGCGCGGGTAGAACGGCGCGAGCGGCGGGCGGTACCGGGGTTTTTCGCAAGGTCCGATCGGCGGCCGTGACCTGGGCCCAGCCCGATGTTCCGAGCGCCGCCACCCGATACCGGTGACGGTCGGAGTCTCGGGGTGGTGGTCCCAGTCGAATCGCGAAACGGTCGTCCCAGCGGCCTTCGTGGCCCGGCCCGAGGACGAGATCGGCTCCGATCGCGGCGGCCTCACGGGAAACCACCAGACGGCCACGGTGCAGCGTCACCCGACACCCGCCCAAGGTGCGGCCCCTCGACCCCAGCCCGCCGCGCAGCGCTGCCAGCAGCCGTTCAAGCCGTTCGGCCCGGGGCGGCCGGGCCGCACCGCTGAGACAGGCAATGACCTGGCCCAACGCCCGGAATGCGAGCTCGTCGGGCGGCGCCGTCAAGAGACCCGTATCCGCCAAGGCGTAGCCCGCCGGGTGGAGCGTCACCGCTGCCGCGAGACGCTCAGCCGTCGCGGTTTCGAGCGTGGCGCGAGCGCGTCCCAGCCGCGCGGCGGTTCCGGCAAGCTGCCAGGGTGTGAGCCCTTCCGCGGCGAGCGCCGGCGCGAGCGCGCGCCAACGAACCCGGGCATAGGTCTCGTCCCGATTTGTCGGATCCTCGACCCAGGCTTGACCGGCGCGCTCGAGGACCGCGACCAGCTGCGCCTTGGGCACGTCGAGCAACGGGCGCACCAGACGCACGCCGCAGCGCTCGGAGACCGGCGCCATGGCGGCCAGTCCGTTGAGCCCGCTACCCCGGCTCAGTCGCAACAACAGGGTCTCCGCCTGATCCTCCAGATGGTGGCCCAACAGGAGATGCAGCACGGCGTTCCGCCGGCACCAGTCGGACAGCAGATCGTAGCGCGCGCTACGCGCGGCCGCGGGCAACCCGGTCCGGGGTTTCGCGCCCCGCCAGGTCAGACGCCGGTGTGAAATGCCCCGCGCCGTCAGCCAGCGGGCAACCTGCCGGGCCTCGGCCGGTGATTCCGGGCGCAGGCCGTGGTCGACTGTCAGACCGACGATATGACCACCCCGGCGCCGCGCCCACTGATCGGCGAGCAGGCAGAGGGCGAGGCTATCCGCACCCCCCGAGACGCCGACGGCAAGAACGGGCGTGCGCTCAAAGGGACCCAATGGCGCAAGGCGCGCGGCGAACGCCCGGGCGCCGAGCGGTGTATCAGCCTGGGGTTGGGCGGGATCCGGCGTCACTCACTGACAACCGTTGCGCGCCCACTGCTGATCGGCTTTCTGACGCAGCCCGTCGGAGGATTCGGAAATTTTCGCCCGAAGCTCACGCAAGGCCTGGCACGCGTCGTTGGCGCGGCCGATATGACCGAGCGACATGGCGAGCTTGAGAAGATTTTCGGGCGCCTTGCGGCCATTTGGATACTTCTCGTAATTGCGGGCAAAGATGACAAAGGCCCGCTCGTAGTCCTGATCGAAGTAGTGCACTTCGCCCAGCCAGTAGGACGCGTTTTCCGCGTAGTCGCTATCGGCGTTGACGGCGATGAACTCCTCGAGCGTCAGCGCCGCCCGCTCGACCGCCTGGGCGAGCTCCGGCGAGCCTGCGCTCTGTTGCATCGACCGAACCTGAGCCAGGGCGTGTTCGTATTGCTCCTTGTCGGTCCCGGAGGGCAGCAACGAAACGGGTTCCATCGGCGTCGCCGCGTCTGCCGCACCACCGCTTGCCAGCTCGTCGACCGTCGGATAGAGCGTCGCCGCTGAGGCGCCTGCCGCCTCATCGATCGGTGGTGCCGTCGCAGCCCGCTCCTGCAGGTCCGTCACGGTTTGTTCGAGTTCGCCGAGGCGAAAATCCGCATCGGCGACGAGCTTCTCGATCCGCTGGTCGAGCAGATGGATCTGATGGCTAATCTCCTCCAGCTGGCCCGTGAAGGACCGGAACTGATCATCCACGATGCCCATGCGGTATTCGAGGTCCGCAGCGATCCGGGCGGGACTTGGGCCGCTGGGCAGTGCCGCGCCCGCAGAGCCCTCCGGCGGCGGCTCGCCACCTGTGCCTGTAAAGACATAAGTCTGCAGGTCTCGGATATCCTGTCGGAGCCGCTCGATCTCGTGATAAAGCGATTGAACGTCGGTACTTTGCGCGGCCGCGGGTCCGTTCGCTGCCGCGCAGAAACCAAGCGTCGCCACGAAAATCACGGGAAGCAGGCGCGGTCTAGCCATGATCATCTCGCAACCTTTCACACGAACCCGACCGTTCTGGCCCGCGTCCGGTTGCGCACGGCGCCCGTCCTATTCGGATCTGGGCGCGACCCCCGAGCACTCGCCCGGCGGCCCCGCCGGGCTATGCGGAATGCTGTCTTGGCCGGGATCGTCGTTAATTGAGGCTCGTCACTCCACGCCGGTTCTGGGCCCAAGCGTCCTCGTTATGGCCAATCGCATAGGGGCGCTCCTTGCCGTAGCTGAGAGTCGATATCCGGCTGGAATCGACGCCCATTGCGACGAGATAATCTTTGACTGACTGCGCCCGTCGTTCGCCGAGCGCGAGGTTGTACTCACGGGTACCCCGCTCGTCGCAGTGACCTTCAATCGTAACCGTCTCGCTCGTGTAGGTGAGCAACCACGCCGCCTGGCGATCGAGCGTCTCCCGCGCATCGGCCTTCAGGTTCGACTTGTCGAAGTCGAAAAACACCAGATAGCCGACCGTCGCGATAAAATCGTCGACTGAACCGGGTTCCGGACCAATGTCGATATCGGCAGCGGCAACGTCGCCCGTATCCGCCGAGTCGACGGTCGCTGCCGCGCCGCCATCGCCCGCACCGCCTTCACCGCCAGAGGACGCCGTATCCTCCGGCGCTGTCTGACAGGCTGCAACAAGCAACAGGGCCGCAAAAAGGCCGATGATTTTCAAGCGCATCGAAACACTCCCTCCGCCGGAGTTTTCATGTAAACGGAATCTCTTATAACAGGTTGATCGGCGATATAAATCCCCAAGTCAATGCCTAAATACTGCGATAGTGCCAACAGTCCGAGTGTCAGGCTATTCAATTCCACTGTCGTGTCTCTGCTCCATACCGACGTGCAACCCGCCCTGCTCGTCGAGCACGCGACAGTCCCTGTTCCATTTCAATCACTTAGCCACAACAATCGGTGTCCTGTTCGATATCGTCACGGGATCAGCGGCGACCAGGCGGGGTCCGATGCCCCAGTTGGCGTGACCATTAAGCGTTCATTGTAGCCGGTCAGGTCGATTGAAACGATCTCGTTGCGGTGCTCGTCGCCGATGAGCACCTGCCGTGTGAAGACCAGAACCCGGCCGTTGGGTGCCCAACTCGGGCCTTCAACCAGAAAGCCCTGGGCCAGCAGCCGTTCGCCCGTCCCGTCCGGGCGCATCACCCCGATATAGAATTGACCCTTATTGCTCTTGGTAAAGGCGATCAAATCGCCGCGCGGTGACCAGACCGGCGTTCCGTAACGCCCCTTACCGAAGCTGATGCGGCGAACATCGAGGCCGTCGCCTGTCATGACATAGACCTGCTGGCTGCCGCCGCGATCGGACTCGAACGCGATGTAGGCGCCGTCCGGCGAATAGGACGGCGCCGTATCAATCGCCGGATTGTTGGTCAGCCGCTCGATGCTTCGGGTGCGCAGGTCCATCCGGTAGATTTCGGAGTTGCCAGCCTCCGCGAACGTCATGATCACCCGGTTGCCGTCTGGCGAGAAGCGCGGTGCGAAGGTCATGCCGGGAAAATCTCCCAACACTTCCTGCTGGCCGGTATCGACGTTGTAAAGATAGACCCGCGGCTTGTCGTAGAGATAGAGGAGATAGGTAATCTCCTGTGCGCTCGGCGAATAGCGCGGCGTGAGCACCATGTGATCGCCATTCGTGAGGTATCGAAGGTTGGCGCCATCCTGATCCATAATTGCCAATCGCTTGATCGACTGGGTCACCGGACCGGTTTCCGCCACATAAATGATCCGGGAGTCGAAATAGCCCGTTTCGCCTGTCAGCCTCTCATAGATCGAATCGGCGATCTTGTGGGCGATACGCCGCCAGAACTCGGGTGGGCTACCCAGCACCATTCCGATGAGATGCTCTTCGGCGAATACGTCCCACAGCCGGTACTCGACTCGCAGGCGCCCGTCGCCGCCAAATCCGACCCGCCCCGTGACCAGAGCCTGAGCGTTGAGCACCCGCCAGTCGCCAAACCGCAGACCGCTCTGCACCTCGGCCGGGCTTTGGATGAAGGCCCGCGGATCGATCGGTCGAAACAAACCCGAACGCTCGAGGTCGGCGGCGACGACCCGCGCAATTTCCTTACCCAACCGATCCGCTTCGGCGTGCTCGCCATACAGGTCGGTGACTGCGACCGGCATCGGCTCCATAGTGCCCCGGGTGATGTCGATCGGCAGCTGGGCCTGGGCCGCCGGCGCCCCGAGCAGCACTGCAATCAGCGCGATGGCGCCCACCCACAAAGAAGATCCCGCTAGGTCGGCGCGTCTCCCTCTCATCATCATCGTTCGTCTTTCATCGTTTCGTTGCTTCATCCGTCCCCACCACTAGACCGGCGGGCGGAAGGTAAATTCAATGTCTCGCCACTTGTCATACTGCTCTGGAGGCAGGTCTTGCAACGGGCTTGCCTTGAGAACGGCGCGCTTGGCGCTTTCCGCCATCGCTCGGTAGAACCCTTCGCCGAACCGATCGGAGTCGACGAACTGGGCATCGATGACCGAGCCGTCGGGCATCAGCCGAATGCGAAGCGCGACGGTCATCTCGTCGGCGCCCTCCGCGCCGGCGGGCACGCTCCAATTCTCCTCCACCTGCTGACGAATCCGATCGATCACGGTCATCGAAAGAGGCTTGTCGGTCACCTGGGGCGTCGGCGAGATATTGGCCGCTGGTTCCGGCGGGGCGACCGGCTTGGCCTCGACGATTTCCTCGTCGGGCTCGCGTTGGCGAATTTGCTCCTCGACCTCCTCGACCGTCCTGAGCAGCGTCGCAAACGGGTCGGGCGGCGGCGGAGGTTTGGGCTTGGCCTTGGGTTTCGGCATGAAGTCCGGCGTCTTCGGTGCCGGCTCGGGCTCAGGTTTTGGCGCCGGCTCCGGCTCCGGCTCGATCGCCGCCACTTCGGCCGGCGGCTCCGGTTCGGGTTCGGGTTCGGGTTCGGGTTCGGCGACGACGGGTTCGGGCTCCGGCACGGGGTCCGGTTCCGGCGGTGCCTCGACCGGTTTGGGGTCCGGTGGCGGCGGTTCCGGTTCGGGTTCTGGTTCCACCTGTTCGGGCTCGGGCTCGGGCTCGGGTTCCGGCTCAGGTGGGGCGGCATCTGGCCGATTGGTCTCGTCGTCGAGCGGGACGACGTTGACGACCACAGGCGGTTGCTCGTCCGGCTCGGACTCCTCCCACAGCTGAGGCAGACCCCACACTGCGAGCGCAATGACGCCCACATGGAGAACACCGGATATGACCCAACCGCGTTTCATGCCTCAGTTCTCCGGCTGCGGTCCTTTGGTCACGGTCGTGACCAGCCCGACATTATTGAACCCGGCGCCATTCAGTGCGCCCATCACTTCCATCACCCGGCCGTAAACCAGCGCCTTGTCGCCACGAACGAAGAGCCGGGCCGATGGATTGTTTTCGGTGATCGCGATCAATCGCGGTACCAGATCGGCGAGTTCGATTTCGCTTTCCTGCAGAAACACCGTGCCATCCGCCTGAATCGTGATCGATAACGGTTCGTCGTCGCCGGGCAAGGCCTGAGCACCCGAATCCGGCAGTTCGACGGGCACGCCGACCGTGAGCAGAGGCGCCGTGATCATGAAGATGACGAGCAGCACGAGCATCACGTCGACGAATGGCGTGACGTTGATTTCGCTCATCACGGGTCGCCGCCGTCCGCGGACTCGGCCGACGCCGCCCTGGAGCTGGGCGCCCATCAGCCGACCTGTTCCTCGAGCTGGCGCGACAACAGCGCGCGGAATTCTGAGGCGAAGATCTCAAGCCGCTCCGCATAGCGCCCGATATCGAGCGAGAGCTTGTTATATGCCACGACCGCCGGGATCGCCGCAACCAGACCAAGCGCCGTCGCAAACAGCGCCTCTGCGATACCCGGCGCCACCACGGCCAGCGACGTATCCCGGGTGGCGGCGATCGACTGGAAGCTGTTCATGATGCCCCAGACCGTGCCGAACAGCCCGATGAACGGTGCCGTCGAGCCGACCGTGGCCAGGAAGCCCAGATATTTCTCCAGTTCGACCTGCTCGCGGTTGAGTGTGACCTCGAGGGCGTGGGCGATGCGTTCCTCGAGCCCGTGGATCTGGCGCACCCCACCGGTCGCGACTTGCGACGAAGAGCGGCGCCATTCGCGCATCGCGGCTCCGAACAGGACGGCCATGGGATGGGTCGTCCGATCGCCCATTCGGTCATAGAGATCTTCGAGCGAACCGCCCGACCAGAAACTTTTCTCGAAGCGGGCGGCCATCTTGCGCAGCCGGCGCATGCGCATGACTTTTTCGAAGATGATCGCCCAACACCAGAACGAGCAGAACAACAGCAGGATCATCACCAGCTTGACGATAACGTCGGCTTCGAGGAACAGCCGGAAGATCGACAGATCTGGCGAGACTCCTTCCCCGTAGGCAACGGATGAAACGAGCGCTTCTTCCATGTTGTTGGTTGCCTTCCTTGCCGTTAGGTCGTGTGCAAAAAGGGTTCGAGTGCTTCGCGCACCGTGCCCGACATCCGGGCGGGCCGGCCCGCCGAATTGACGCAGGCAACCTTGATATCCATTCGGGCGAGTTCATTGCCATCACGGGTCACTCGTTGATCGGCCTCGATCGAGGCGCCGCCCAACCGGGTGATCCGGGTGTGCACTTCAAGACAGTCGTCGAGCCGGGCCGGCTCTCGAAAATCCGCTTGGCAGCGACGCACGATGAAACCGAGATCCGCGCTCTCGCGCAGCCCCCGATTGGTGAGACCGGCCGCGCGGAGCATCTCGGTGCGGGAGCGCTCGGCGAATTTGAGATAGTTGGCGTAATAGACGATGCCGGCTGCGTCGGTATCCTCGTAATAGACCCGAAATGCAAAGACATGAACCTTGCCGGATCCCGGGCGCGCGCCTCTAGCCGTCATCGACCGCCTCCCCGACGCCCAGATCGAGCTGGGCGTCCCGCGGGGTGGGCGCTTCGAGGCCCAGATGGCGAAATCCGCCTGCCGTGAGCGCTCGCCCCCGCGGCGTGCGCTGGACCAGACCCTGCTGGATGAGGAACGGCTCGATTACCTCTTCCAACGTGTCGCGCTGTTCCGACAGCGCCGCGGCAACCGTCTCGATCCCGACCGGACCGCCGCCATAGTGCTCGGCAATATAGCGAAGATAGCGACGATCCATCGCGTCGAGGCCCTGGGCGTCGATCTCAAGCCGATCGAGAGCCGCATCTGCAGCGGAGAGGTCGATTTCCGCCAAGCCGTCGACCGCGGCGAAGTCGCGGACCCGGCGCAGTAGGCGTCCTGAAATCCGCGGCGTGCCCCGCGAGCGATGGGCGATTTCCCGGGCGCCCTCGGTCGTCAAGGGCATTGCGAGTAGATCGGCGCCGCGCCGGACGACACTTTCGAGCTCCTCCGGCGAATAGAAGTCGAGCCGGGCGTGAATCCCAAACCGCTCGCGCAGGGGCGTCGTGATCAGGCCCGAGCGGGTCGTCGCACCGATCAGGGTGAAAGACAAAAGATCGATACGCACAGACCGCGCCGCCGGACCCTCGCCGATGATCAGATCGAGCTGATAGTCCTCCATCGCGGGATACAGGATCTCCTCGACCGCAGGATTCAACCGGTGGATCTCGTCTATGAACAGGACGTCGTGCTCGTTGAGGTTCGTGAGCAGGGCCGCCAAATCGCCGGCGCGCTGAACAACCGGTCCCGAGGTCGCGCGAAACGCGACGCCGAGTTCGCGGGCGATGATCTGGGCCAGCGTGGTCTTGCCCAGCCCCGGCGGTCCTGACAGCAGCACGTGATCGAGGCTGCCGCCGCGCACCCGGGCCGCCTCGATAAAGACCTTCAGGTTCTCACAGGTCCGTTTCTGGCCCACGAAGGCGTCGAGCGTCTGGGGACGCAACGCGGCCTCCGCACGGTCTTCGGGCGCCGGGGCTGGCCCGACCACACGGTCCTCGCTCACCGGGTTAACTCCTTGAGACCCTCGCGGATCAGGATTTCGACGCCCGCCTGATCGCCCAGGTTGCGCACCGCACTGGCGACCGCACCGTGCGCCTCGCTTGGCCGGTAGCCGAGATTGACCAGTGCGGAAACCGCGTCCGCGGTTTGCGGCTCGGCCGCCGAGAGGCCCGCGAACCGGGTTGGGTCCGCAGTACCGGACGGCGCCGTCACCTTGTCCTTGAGCTCGCCGATCAGCCGCGCGGCCAGGCGGGTGCCAACGCCGTTGGCCTGGCCCAGAGCCGCCTTGTCCTCCGTGGCGATTGCCTGGGCGAGACCGTCTGGATCGAGGACGCCGAGCAGCGCCAGCGCGACCTTGGCACCGACGCCCTGAACAGTGCGCAGCAACTTGAACCATTCGCGCTCCCGTTCTTCGGCAAAGCCGAATAGGCGGATGGCGTCTTCGGACATCTGGGTATCGACGTAGCAGCGGGCGGTTTGCCCAACGGCCGGCATCTCGCGCAAGGTCCGTGTCGAGCAAAACACTTGGTAGCCCACGCCGCCAACGTCGATGACCGCACCGTCCTCGTCGAGCGACTCCAGAAGGCCTGTCAGTTTCGAGATCATGGTCGCGCCTCGTCCACGGCAAGCGCCGCCGAAACGCGCCCCGCCGTTGCACGGTGATGGGCATGGCAGATCGCTACCGCGAGAGCGTCGAGCGCGTCCGTCCCGGCCGCATTGCAGCCCGGCAGCAACATGCGGACCATCATCCCGATCTGCTCCTTGTTCGCGTGTCCCGTGCCGACGACCGATTTCTTGACCAAGTTGGCGGCGTATTCAGCGACTTCGACGCCGGCGAGCGCGGGCGCGAGTAGTGCAACACCCCGCGCCTGCCCGAGCTTCAACGTGGACGCCGCATTGCGGTTGACGAAGGTTTCCTCGACGGCAGCGCTGTCCGGTGCATAGCGCTTCAGAATCTCGCCCAACCCTCCATGAAGCTGGACCAGACGGTCGGCGAGCGCGGCCGACGCCGTCGAGGTCACGGTGCCGCTCGCGACATAGGAGAGCCGTTGACCAGTTGCCTCGATCACCCCCCAACCGGTGATACGAAGCCCTGGATCGAGTCCGAGAAAACGCATGGCCCGCGTAGCCGTCCTTTACGCCGTGAGTTCTTCGAGCAGAGCGTCCGCCATCTCGAAATTTGCCGAAACCTGTTGGACGTCGTCATTATCGTCGAGCGCTTCGATCAGCCGTAAGAGGACCCCCGCCTGATCCGCGTCGGCGACTTCGACCGGCATCTGGGCTTTCCAGGCGAGTCCCGGGTTCTCCGGCGCACCGAATTTGGCCTCGAGCGCGTCACGGACATAAGAAAATTCATCGGGCGCACAGGAAATCTGGTGACCGTTTGCGTCGCTGACGCAATCCTCGGCACCGGATTCGAGCGCGGCCTCGAACATGGCATCCTCGCCCGCGGCGTCCGGCGGATAATGGATCGAGCCCACGCGCTCGAAGAGGAAGCTCACGCTGCCGGTCTCCCCCATGGTGCCGCCATGTCTGTTGAACGCGGCGCGCACTTCGGCGGCGGTACGATTGCGATTGTCGGTCAACGTATCGACGATCAACGCGACGCCACCGGGCCCATAACCCTCGTAGCGCATCTCCGAATAGCTCTCGCCGTCATCGCCGCCGGCACCCCGCTTGATCGCCCGCTCCATCGTGTCCTTGGGCATGTTTGCGGCCCGGGCCGCGGCAACCGCATTGCGCAGCCGGGGGTTCTTTTCAGGATCGGGCAGGCCCGCGCGGCTTGCCACGGTCAGCTCCCGGATCAATTTGGTGAACACCTTGGCACGCTTCTTATCCTGCGCGCCCTTGCGGTACATGATGTTCTTGAATTGGGAATGACCAGCCATACTTGCGGTGATGTCGGCTAAGGAGGAATCACAATCTTGTAGATACGGCACCTCATACATGCCATATCTTGCGGGTTTTCGCACCGATTTCTTGTGTAATTCTTATAGTTAGGCATTGTGGCGTGAATGGGGCGCCGGGCGCGGCATGGATGCATCGACCGGCCCGGCGCGCTATACTGGGCACGATCCTGAGCCAGGGAGGACCGATGGCAGGAAATATGAAGGCCCGCAAGATCGTCGATTACGAGACCCGGCGCACCGCCGCCCGGCTTTCGCCCGACCTGATCGATGAGCGAACCCGTGCCACGCTGCGCCGCTTCCGGCCGGTTCTCGAGGACCATTTGAGCGAGATCGTCAGCGACTTTCAGGCCTATGTGGATCGCTACCCCGAGTGCCGCGAAATGTTTGAAAGCGAACAGGGTCGGGCCTGCATCACGCGCACCCAAGGGCGCCATTGGCTGGCGCTGTTCGACGGGACCTTCGACGAAAGCTATTTCGGCCAAGCCACCCGTATCGGCCAGGCCCACGAACGGGCCGGGCTCGAGCCCCGCTGGTACATGGGGGCCTACTGCCACGTCATGAACCAGATTGTACAACTCGCCGTCGAGACCTATCAGGACGAACCGGCTGAGCTCGCCGCCACGGTGCAGGCGATTACCCGGGTTGTCGAGATCGACATGGACCTCGCGATCGCGGTGTACAACGACAGCAGGAAGACGCGTGAAGCCGCGGCGCTCAACGCCCGCGCGACGAACGGCGACGGACCCAGGATCGTCGGCCTCGAGCCGCTCCGCGCAATCCAGACCGACTGAGACCGCGCGGCCCCGGCCTGTCCTAGACCGGCCAGGCTGGCGCCAGGCGACCGCCTTCTCGCAGCGGTGCGACGCGGACGGCCAGGCCGGTCGCGTCGTCGCTCTCCACATAGACGCCGCACAAGGTCGCCTCGCCCAAGGCCGGTCCCAACCGGACCGAGGGAACCTTCCCGGTGAAGCGATCGATCGAATTCTGCTTGATGACGCCGATCACCGAATCGTAATCGCCGCACATGCCCGCGTCGGTTTGATAGGCGGTTCCGCCGGGAAATATTTGGGCGTCGGCAGTCGGAATGTGGGTGTGGGAGCCGACCGCAAGCGTAACCCGGCCGTCGACCACATGACCGAGCGCCATCTTCTCGCTCGTCGCCTCGCCGTGAATGTCGAAGACAATGGCGTCGGTGTTGACTCCCAGCCGATGATCCTTGAGCAGCTCGGCAATACAGTGGAACGGGTCGTCGAGCCGTGGCATGTAGAGGCGCGTCATGACGTGCAGGACGACGACGCGCTTTCCGTTGGCGGTCGTGTAGACGCCGACCCCCTTCCCGGGCGTATCGGGCGAATAGTTGTGGGGCCGCAAGAGACGCTTGTCGGACGGTATATAGGCGAGGATTTCACGCTGATCCCAGACGTGGTTGCCGGTTGTCAACACGTCGACCCCGGCGGCGTAGAATTGAGCACAGATTTTCGCCGTGATGCCGTAGCCGCCGGCCGCGTTCTCGCCGTTTGCGATCACGAAATCGACGGCGAGTTCGGCACGTAACGTCGGCAGCCGCGCGCACAGGGCCTCCCGCCCCGATCGTCCGTAGACGTCGCCGAAATAGAGCAACTTCATGGCGTCTTCACCTCGATCGCCTCGGCTTCGGTCACGATTCGGTCGAGTGGCGCGTCCGTCTCGTCGTGGGGCACCGCCGCAACCTCTTGCCCGGAATAGGCCAGCCCGATCGCGCAAATCGTGCCGCCGGCTCTCAACCGGGCCAGCGTGCGGTCATAGTAGCCGCCGCCATAGCCCAGCCGGTAGCCTGCCCGATCGAATGCCAGCAGAGGGACTAAGAGCAGGCTGGGCGCAACCAGGCGCGCCTCGACCGCCGGGACCGGAATACCGTGCGCGCCGGGCTCCAACGGCTCGCCCGGCGACCAGCGGCGAAAGCTCAGCGGCCGGCCGGGCCCGGTAACGACCGGCAGGGCGCAGAGACAGCCCCCGCTGTTCAGGCGTTCGAGAAGCGGCCGGCAATCGATCTCGTCCCGTGACGGCCAATAGCCTGAAACCACCGTGCCCGGCCCGGGCATCCCGGCCGCGAACAGATTGTCCGTCAGCCGCATTGCCGCGTCGGCGGCGGCGTCCCGCGCAAGGCCCGCGCGTCCGTCGCGCACCGTTTTGCGAAGCGCCGCCTTGGCGGCACGGATCGTCGACCTGTCCGTCATGACATGGGGTGGGCGGCACCACGCCAACCGTCGGTGTTCGGTTCCTCTGCGGCCTGCTTACGCAGGTGGGCGCCATATACCGGGGGCACACCCCCGGCAGGGACAGCTCCCTCTAGAGGATTATTGGCTCCAGGGAACAAGCCACCTGACGCGTCGGGCAGACACCGCCCGCTTACGAATCTAGTCAGACTCCAGCCGGACGGCAATAGCCTCGATGCGCGCCGCGAGATGATCGACCGCGGGCGCGAGGTCGGCATCGAGATCGGCGAGGGCGGTTTGCTTGGCTTCGTCCTTGGCGGCCGCGGCCTCCGCCTGGACGCGTTCGATCTCCGTGAAGGCATCCGACAGCTCGTCCGCAACCAGCAGGCTCACCATGATGAGCAGCTGAGCCGAGCCGACCTGGCCGACTTCGGTGGCGAGATCCGTCGCGCGCCGGTCGACATAGGCCGCGAGCCGGGTGACGTGCTCTTCCTGCCCGTCCTCGCAGGCGATGGGGTATTCGCGTCCGTTGATCTTGACCGCGACCTCCGCCATCTCAGCCCCCGAGGACCTGCTTGACTTGGCCCAGCGCGGCATCGAGGCGACCGGCAACCGCTTCGTTGACGACCTGGGTCGCGGCGTAGTTTTCCTGGGCATCGCGCAGCGCCGCCGAGAGCTTTTCGTGATCGGCCCGCAAGCTCTCGAGGCTGCTGCGCAGCGCGTCGCGCTCCGACTCGAGCTTCGCGATTGCCTCGCGCTGCACCGCCGAATCATCTCCTTCGGCCTTGATCAGGCTCTTGGTTATTGCCCCGTCGAGACGGTCAACCGCAATTTCGAGCCTTGTACGAGCTTCTTCAAGCGTCGCCATAGTTTAACTTTTTCAAACCCTTGAGGCGCGTTCCCCAACTCGCCTCTTACCTTTAGATCAATAGCCCCCTAATGTCCCAACGTCAACCGCCAGAGCGTCGTGCGAACCCGTCCGCCCGGCTCCAACAGAGCCGGTTGACGGGACCTTGATTGACCGTCATCTTGCCCGAGCGCAACGCCGCTCTTCGGGCGTCGCGCTGCGCGACCTGACCGCTCAGGCGCCGATTGCTTGGACCAGAAGACAGGGCGCCGCATCCGGCGATGAGTTCTCCCGACCTCACTCCGACCGTTTCCGCCGTCAGCCATGCGGACATGGCCAACGCGATTCGCGCGCTCGCCATGGACGCGGTGGAAAAGGCCAACTCCGGCCATCCCGGCCTGCCGATGGGCGCGGCGGATGTTGCCACGGTGCTGTTTCGCGAGGGCCTAAAATTCGACGCCGCGGCGCCCGGCTGGCCGGATCGCGACCGCTTCGTGCTCTCGGCGGGACACGGCTCCATGCTGCTCTATGCCCTGCTCTTTCTCACCGGCTCGTCCGCCGTTACGCTCGACGAGCTGAAGAATTTCCGCCAGCTCGGAAGCCGCACTGCCGGCCATCCCGAATACGGCCTGGCACCCGGGATCGAGACGACGACCGGGCCGCTCGGCCAAGGCCTGGGCAACGCGGTCGGCATGGCACTCGCTGAACGGGCGCTGGCGGCACGGTTCGGATCCGATCTGGTTGATCACCACACCTATGCGCTTGCCGGCGACGGCTGCCTCATGGAAGGCATCAGCCAGGAGGCGATCTCGCTCGCGGGTCATCTGCGGCTGCACAAGCTGATCGTGCTTTACGACGACAACCACATCTCGATAGACGGCGACACGGCCCTCGCCTTCTCCGACGACGCGCCCGCCCGGTTTTCGGCAGCCGGCTGGACCACGGCGCGCGTCGACGGCCACGATCCGGACGCCATCGCAGCAGCGCTCGAGGCCGCACGCGCGAGCGACCGGCCGTCCCTCATCGCCTGCCGGACGATCATCGGCTTTGGCGCGCCGACCAAGGCGGGCACCGCCGCGTCCCATGGCGCGGCGCTCGGGTCCGGCGAAGTTGCGGGCGCCCGCGATGCCTTGGGCTGGCCGCATCCGCCCTTCGAGGTGCCCGAACCGATCGCCGCCGCCTGGCGGGCGGTCGGGCGACGCGGCGGGACGGCGCGGGCCGCATGGCAGGCCCGCTTCGACGCCCTGCCCGCAGACCGGCGCACCGCGTTCGAGCGGGCCGTGGCAGGCGGGTTGCCTGCGGATCTCGATGCGGTGCTGGACGCCCATAAACAGGATCTCGCCCAAGCGTCCCCGGCACTCGCCACCCGAGTTGCTTCGCAGAACACCCTTGCCGTATTGACCGCGACGGTGCCCGAGATGATCGGGGGTTCCGCGGACCTGACTGGCTCGAACGGGACCCGCCCCAAAGGTCTCGCGGTGCTCGATGCGGATAATTACGCCGGGCGCTACATCCATTACGGCGTGCGCGAGCACGCCATGGCCGCCGTGATGTCCGGCCTGGCGTTGCATGGCGGGGTGATCCCCTATGGCGGAAGCTTTCTCGTCTTCACGGACTACTGCCGCCCCGCAATCCGGCTCGCCGCCCTGATGAGGCAGCGGGTGATCTACGTCATGACCCATGATTCGATCGGTTTGGGCGAAGACGGTCCGACCCACCAGCCGGTGGAACATCTGGCGGCCTTGCGCGCGGTGCCGAATCTCAAACTGTTCCGCCCTGCGGACGCGATCGAGACGGCGGAGTGCTGGCAGCTCGCGCTCGAATCGGGCGACGGACCCTCGGTCCTGGCGCTTACCCGCCAGAAGACCGGCCCGGCTCGGCTCGAGCATAGCGCCGACAATCTCTGCGCCCGGGGCGCTTACGAGCTCCGCCCTGCGAGTGGGACGGCGAAGGTCAGCCTGCTCGCAACCGGCTCGGAGGTCGATATCGCGCTTGCGGCAGGGCAGAGGCTCGAAGCCGAAGGCATCGGCGCCCGTGTCGTCTCCATGCCGTGTTGGGAGCTGTTCGAAAACCAGGACGCGGCTTATCGCGGCGAGGCGCTGGGCCCCGGCACGGTGCGCGTCGCCATCGAGGCGGCGGCAGCCTTCGGCTGGGACCGTTATCTGGGTCCCGACGGCGCGATGATCGGCATGCAGGGCTTCGGCGCGTCGGCCCCGGGTGGCGATCTCTATGGCCATTTCGGAATTACCACCGAAGCTGCGGTCGCCGCGGCCAAGGCACGGCTCTAGAGGCGATTCCCACCCCGCTCCAAACGGCACGCCCGGTCGATCACCGTTTCTTGATCAAAGGTGATTCCACCTGGTTGCCGATCCGTCGGACAATCTTCATCGGGTCGCCCCAAGGTGGATCGCATCGATCGTCGGCGGGCCGACCCCGCCAAGCCGGGCGGCGATGATGTTCGGCACATCAGCAGCAGGGAAGGAACACCATGAAGATCAGAGCAAAAGCGACCGGATGGACGGTCGTCGCCGCTGCGGCGGCTCTGTTCGTCGCGGGCTGTACGGCCCCCGGTGGATCCGGCGGCGGCGAGGTGGCGGAAGTTCAGTGCCACGGCGTCAACGCCTGTGCCGGCCACGGTGCCTGCGCTGGGGCGAATAACAGCTGCGCCGGCCAAAACTCTTGCAAGGGCCAGGACTGGGTTTCCATGCCCGCGGGCTCCTGCGAGGCAATGGGCGGCACGATCGGCTGATTGGCCGTCATTCATTAAATCATCAACCGAAAGGACAAGATCATGAGTGCAATTCGGAAAACCGCTGGTTTCGCAACTGCCGCAGCGGCGGCCGCCCTGTTTACCGCCGGCATCGCTGCGATCCCGTCGACCAGCTACGCGGGAGAGAACGTCAAATGTTATGGCGTCAACGCGTGTCAGGGCACCGGCTCCTGCGCCACGGCCGGCAACAAGTGCTCCGGTCAGAACTCCTGCGCCGGGCACGGCTATGTTGAGATGTCCGCCGAGGCCTGCGAAGCGGTCGGCGGCCGGACAAGCGAATAAGTCTGCGTTCTCTCGACGCTCGGGCGCGCCGTCCGTCCCCCCCTTGGACGGCCGCCCGGCGTCTCCTTTCTCGCTCTGTGTCTGAACGTCAGGCCGCGCCCTAGCCGGCCGCCACCTTCAGATAGTGCAGGGAGAATTGCTCCTCGGAATCGGTCCAGACGGCCGCGGAAACGAAGTCCGACGCGCCGGCCATGGTCCGGAATTCATCGACCGTGTATTTGTAGGAATTCTCGGTGTGGATCGTCTCGCCCGCAGCAAAGTCGAACGCCTGGCCAGCGACCGTCACGCGCTGTGCCGCCAGGCTTTTGAGATGCATCTCGATCCGTCCGTGCGTCCCGTCGTAGCGCGCGACATGGACGAAGGCGTCGAGCGTGAAATCGGCGTCGAGCTCGCGGTTGATACGCGTCAGCAAATTTTTGTTGAAGGCTGCGGTCACGCCCTTCGCATCGTCGTAGGCGGCCTCGAGAACAGCTTTGTCCTTCTTCAGATCGACACCGATGACCATGGTTGCATTCGGCCCGAGGACAGCCGCGGCATTGCGCAGAAACCGCTGGGCCTGTACCGGGGTCAGGTTTCCGATCGTCGAGCCGAAAAACAGCCCGACCCGCCGGCCGCCTGTATCGCGATCGAGCGGCGGCAGTTCAAGCGGCTCGGTGTAATCGGCACAGATGGCCACCACCGAGAGCGTCGGGTGATGTTCGGCCAGATCCCCCGCCGCCTCGATCAGATGGTCGCGCGAAATATCGATCGACACGTATCCTGCGGGCCTTTCGAGCCCGTCGAGCAGGGCGCGGATCTTGCGGTTTGCGCCGCTGCCGAATTCCACCAGGGTCGCGTGGGCGCCGCTGCGCGCCGCGATCTCCCCGCCCCGGGCATCGAGAATTTCAAGCTCGGCCCGGGTTGGATAATACTCGTCGAGCTCGCAGATTTCGAGGAACAGGGCCGAGCCAAACTCGTCGTAAAAATATTTCGGCGAGATCTCCTTGCGCGGCCGGGCGAGGCCTTCGAGCACGTCGGCCCGAAAGTCCGATGCGCCGGGCTTCAGATCGTGAAACGCAATCGCCGGCGAACCCAGCGCCATCACGGGCGCTCCGCCAACCGGGCGCCCGTGAATTGCCAGCGCTGATCGCGGTAGAAAAAGGCGCGGTCGATCGCCCGGACGTGGCCCCGCGCGAGCGCACCGGAGTTGCCATTCAGGATCATCTGGTTGCTCATGAACTTGCCGTTATATTCGCCGACGGCTGCGCTTTCGGGCTCGAACCCGACGGCCGTACGGGTTCGGCCCGAAACCCACGGAACTCCGCTCGCGCTCCCGTCGGGCGTCGTGGACAAGACGAAGTCTCCCTGTAATCACGTTCTCCTGGACCATGGTAACGACCCGGTTAGGGAATGTGTACCCCGGACCCCGGAATTTCAGCCTGGAAGCCCGAGAGAAGCCCGATTGCGATTGACCGGCGCCGGCCCAGCAGCTACCAACGGCGGGGGAATCCCGCGTTATAAATTTGCAGCGCGAAAGGGGTAGATCGATGGCAGTCCGCGTCGCGATCAACGGGTTTGGCCGGATCGGCCGCAACGTCTTGAGGGCAATTCACGAGTCGAAACGGCGGGATCTGAAGGTGGTGGCGATCAACGATCTGGGCCCGGTCGAAACCAATGCTCACCTGCTCCGTCGTGATTCCGTCCACGGTCCTTTCCCGGGCACCGTGAAGGTCAAGGGCAAGACCATCGATATCGGCCATGGCCCGATCAAGGTTTTTGCGGAGCGCGACCCGAAGCGGCTTCCCTGGGGCCGTCTCAAGGTCGATGTGGCGCTTGAGTGCACGGGCATTTTTGCGAAACGGGCGCTCGCGGCCCAGCATCTCGAGGCAGGCGCGCGCAAGGTGCTGATTTCGGCGCCGACAGGCGATGCCGATCTCATGGTGGTTTACGGCGTCAACCACCGGAAGCTGCGCAAGAGCCATGAGGTCGTCTCGAACGCGTCCTGCACGACCAATTGCCTGGCGCCCGTCGCCAAGGTCATCAACCAGGCGATTGGCATCAAATGCGGTTATATGACGACGGTCCACTCGGTCACCCTCGATCAGCCGGTGCTCGATACGCTCCACAGCGACCTCAACCGCGCCCGGGCCGCCGGCATGTCGATGATCCTGACCTCGACGGGTGCAGCCCGGGCGGTCGGCCTGGTCCTGCCCGAGCTGGCCGGCAAGCTCGACGGCATGGCCGTGCGCGTGCCCACGGTGAACGTCTCGATGATCGATTTCAGCTTCACGGCCAAGCGCAGGACCAGCGCCGAAGAAATCAACGCGGCAATCCGCAGGGCGGCCCGCGGCCCGCTCAAGGGCGTGCTCGGCGTCAACGACGAACCGCTGGTCTCGACCGACTTCAACCACAACGCCATGAGCTCGACGCTCGATCTCAATCAGACCGTCGTCATGGACGGCACGTTGTGCCGGGTCCTGAGCTGGTACGACAATGAGTGGGGTTTCTCCAACCGCATGGGCGACGTGGCTGCGATCCTCGGCGCTCTCTAGAGCGTCTCGGATGACCGCTCCCGCGGATCGGCGCTATCGAACTCTCGACGACCTCGACGTCGCCGGAAAACGCGTTCTGGTAAGGTGCGACCTCAACGTGCCCATGCGCGAGGGCGACGTGTCCGATCACACGCGGATCGAACGGATTACGGCGACGCTCACGGAGTTGGCCGATAGAAGCGCGCGGGTCGTGGTGCTCTCCCATTTCGGCCGTCCAAAAGGCAAGATCGTCCCAGCGATGTCGCTCGAACCCCTGTGTCCGGCCTTGAGCGCGGCACTCGGCGGGCGGGCGATCGCCTTCGCCAGCGACTGCATCGGAGCGCCTGCGCAGGCGGTCGTCGATGGGCTTGGCGACGGTGCCATCGCGCTGCTCGAAAACCTGCGCTACCAACCCGGCGAGGAATCCGACGATCCGGCATTCGCCGGCGCGTTGGCCGCGCTTGGCGATCTCTATGTCAACGACGCCTTTTCGGCGGCCCACCGGACTCACGCCTCTGTGGTCGGCCTCGCCCGGCGCCTGCCCAACGCAGCGGGTCGGCTGATGGCGGCGGAACTCGGCACCCTGACCCAGGCGCTCGAGATGCCCAAACGCCCGCTGATGGCCGTGGTCGGCGGCGCGAAGATTTCCACCAAGCTCGATCTGCTGACCAACCTCGTCGCCAAGGTCGATGTCCTGGTAGTCGGCGGGGGCATGGCCAATACCTTGCTGGCCGCCGGCGGAATCAACGTTGGAAAATCGCTGTACGAGCACGACCTGGCCGAGGCCGCGCGCGAGATCCTCGTCAATGCACGCGAGCAGGAATGCGCGCTGCTCCTGCCCGTCGACGCGGTCATCGCCCATGAATTCAAGAAGGGCGCGGCGTTCGATACGGTGCTGATCGACCAGGTGCCCGACGATGCCATGATCCTCGATCTGGGTCCGCGCACGGTGCGCGGCATTTCGCACCGCCTGCAGGATGCCCGCACGCTCGTCTGGAACGGGCCGCTCGGCGCTTTCGAGATTCCGCCCTTCGATCACGCCACCGTGGTCGTCGCCCAGGAGGCCGCCGCACTCACCGCGGCGGATCAACTGCTGAGTGTTGGCGGCGGCGGCGACACCGTCGCGGCGCTTGTGCACGCAGACGTCGTGGCGGGCTTTTCCTATGTCTCCACGGCGGGCGGCGCGTTCCTCGAGTGGCTCGAGGGCCGGGTGCTGCCCGGCGTCGAGGCGTTGACCCGCTGATTCCCTCGCACCACAGGCATCCGCGGGTCTAAACTGCATCCACGCGGAGGCATTCGATGGCCGAACCGGTTATTGTCGTTCACACTTGGAGTCACGCGGAAGCGGCGATCGCGGCGGCCGAAGAGAGAGGCGCCGCGGTCGTGCTGGCGAGCCCGCGTGACGGCGCGCTCACAAATGGCCCGGCCTATTACAAGGCGGCGTTCGACGCCGCCCGGCGCGCCCACCCGACGGCCCCGGTACGCTTCCGGCTCGATTGCGGCGACGACGCGGCGGCCGCGCTGGCGGCGTTGCGAATCGGATTCGCGGAAATTGGTTTTCACGGCCGCCTCGCCGTGGCCAAAAAAATCGCCGATATCGCCCGCCAGGCCGGTACCCGACTGGTCCGGGGCGCGGCGGCAAGTCCGCGGAACGCCTTGGATCTGCTCGACTGCGACGATCCCCTGGCGGCCTGTCGGAATCGGCTCGCGGGGCGGGCGTCGTCGCGCGATTGAAAAAACCCGTCCGCTGGGCTATCCAACGGGCATAAGCAGAAGACAAAAGGGGAGTACGGGTCGATGCGATTTACCCGGCGGGTCAAGGAAATCCTGTCCTGGTACGAGGGCGACAATCCAGGCACCAAGGCAAACCTCGCCCGTATTCTGATGCACGGTCGGCTGGCCGGCTCGGGGCGGGTCGTCATCCTGCCGGTCGATCAGGGTTTCGAGCATGGCCCGGCGCGAAGCTTTGCGCCCAACCCCGCCGCCTACGATCCCCATTATCACTGGAAGCTTGCGATCGACGCCGGGCTCAACGCCTTTGCCAGCCCGCTCGGCATGATCGAATCTGGCGCCGATACGTTCGCCGGCCAGATTCCCACGATTCTCAAGCTCAACAACGCGAACTCGCTTGCCCGCGACAAGGAAGCGCCGACCATGGCGTTGACCGGCTCTGTCGGGGACGCACTCCGGCTGGGCTGCACGGCGATCGGATTCACCATTTATCCGGGTTCGGACGCCGCCTACGACATGATGGACGAACTGCGGGAGCTGACGCTCGAGGCCAAGGCCTGCGGGCTTGCGGTCGTCGTCTGGTCGTATCCCCGTGGTGGCAATCTCTCCAAGGACGGCGAAACCGGCCTCGACATCGTCGCCTATGCCGCGCATATGGCGGCACTGATGGGAGCGCACATCATCAAGGTCAAGCCGCCGACCGATCATCTGGAACTCGGCGCGGCGGAGACGGTCTACAAGACGCAGGGGATCGATGCCTCGACGCTCCCGGCGCGCATTGCCCATGTCATGCAGTGCGCCTTTGCCGGCAAGCGCATCGTGGTGTTTTCCGGCGGCGCGGCCAAGGGCCTCGACGGACTCTACGACGAAGTCCGCCAGCTTCGGGACGGCGGCGCAAACGGCTCGATCATTGGGCGCAATACCTTCCAGCGCCCGCGCGAAGAGGCCTTGGCCATGCTCGATCAAATCATCAAGATCTACCAGGGCAAGGCATAAGCGGCCCGCCATGGGCGGTGAGACGGATGCCGGTGACGAGCGCTGCCGGCTCTATCTGATCACGCCGAGCGATTTCGAACTCGACAGCTTTGCCGATGCCCTTGCCGCGGCGCTCGATGCGGGCGATGTCGCCTGCTTGCAGCTGCGCCTGAAAACCGCCGACGACGCGCTAATCACGCGCGCCACGGAGCGGCTCATGCCGATCTGCCATGCGCGCGACATTGCCTTCCTGATCAACGACCGGCCCGACCTCGCGGCCGCATTGGGAGCCGACGGCACCCATGTGGGCGGCGATGATCTGTCGTGCAAGGCAGCGCGCCAACTGGTCGGGCCCGACGCCACCGTCGGGGTAAGCTGCTACGGCTCACGCCACGCCGCCATGGAGGCCGCCGAGGCCGGCGCAGATTACGTCGCCTTCGGTGCGTTCTTTCCGACCGATACCAAGACCCCCCGGGCGCGGCCGGAGCCAGAACTCCTGTCCCGGTGGAGCGACCTCACGGTCGTGCCCTGTGTCGCGATCGGTGGGATCACGCCGGCGAACTGTGCACCCCTCGTCCGGGCGGGTGCGGATTTTCTCGCCGTCGTCAGCGCCGTGTGGAGCAATGCCGCCGGGCCCGCGGCAGCCGTCGCGGCCTTCAACGAGGCCATTGAACGCGCGCAGCCAAGCTGATAGGTTCCGCGCGCGTTCGCACCGGCTGTGGTTGCGCGTTTTTCCGAACGGACTCAAGGACATGAAGATCGACGGCAACGCGATTCGCCCGGGCATGATTATCGAGCATCAGGACCGGCTCTGGGTCGCGGTAAAAATTCAGCACACCCAGCCGGGCAAGGGCGGCGCCTATCTGCAAGCCGAACTCAAGGACATCAAGAGCGGGACCAAGCTGAACGAGCGATTCCGCTCTTCCGAAAGCGTCGAGCGGGTTCGCCTCGACCAGGCAGATTACCAGTACCTATACGACGACGGCGACATGCTGACCTTGATGCACAACGAAACCTTCGAGCAGATCGCAGTGCCCCGGGATCTCATCGGCGAGTCGGCTATCTACCTTCAGGAGGGCATGGTCGTGACCGTCGAAAGTTACGAAGGCGATTCGATCGGCGTCGCGCTGCCAGAGACCGCGACGGTGGCGGTGACCGAGACGGAACCGACCGTCAGGGGCCAGACGGCAGCCGCCTCCTACAAACCTGCCCTGCTTGAGAACGGCGTGCGGACCATGGTCCCGCCCCACATCGAGACCGGCACGCGAATCGTCGTGAACATCGCCGATTCGAGCTACGTCGAACGCGCGCGAGACTAGCGCCCCCGCCATGGCCAGACGCTCTCCGACGCTCACCGCGATGACCGCTGCGGCACTCAAATGCGCGCGCGGCCTGCAGCGGGATTTCGGCGAGGTGGAACATCTGCAGGTCTCCAAGAAGGGGCCGGCCGATTTCGTCAGCTCGGCCGACATTCAGGCCGAGAAAGTCCTTCACGCGGAGCTTTCAAAGGCCCGCCCGGGCTACGGCTTCCTGCTCGAGGAAGGCGGCTCGATCGAAGGCTCCGATCCCGATAACCGTTGGATTATCGATCCGCTTGACGGGACGACCAATTTTTTGCACAGCATTCCCCATTTCGCGATCTCGATCGGCCTTGAGCGCCAGGGTAAAATCATCGCCGGCGTGATCTACGATCCGCTTCGCAACGAACTGTTCTGGGCGGAGGACGGCACCGGCGCCTTTCTCAACGATCATCGCTTGCGGGTCTCAGCGCGGCAGTCGCTGGCCGACGCGGTGATCGGCACGGCCATGCCGTTCAAGGGACGGAGCGCCCACCCCGAATACGGCGCCCAGCTCGATCGGGTCATGGGCCACGTCTCGGGCGTGCGCCGCATGGGTTCGGCGGCACTCGACCTGGCCTATGTCGCCGCCGGGCGCTATGACGGGTTCTGGGAATACGGTCTCTCCGCCTGGGATGTCGCGGCGGGTCTGCTTTTGGTGACCGAGGCGGGTGGCCTGGTTGGCGAGATCGAGGGCCGTGACAACCCTCTGGAAAGCGGCAACGTAATCGCCGCCAACGCTCAGCTGTTCGAACCCATCGCCACGCTGATCCGCACCCGCGGGCACTGATCGGGCCACGGCGCGCCTATACGGTTGTGGGGATTCCGCCTGTGAGCTATGGTCAGGGCGGGACGTAAAACGCAAATCTCCGAACCGCCGAGGCAGAAATCGGGCGCAGATTCCATGACGTGGCGCTTGCACCATAGCCGATCCCCGCGACCGCCGATGGGAACGGTGGCCGCACTAACCCTTGTGTTGGGCGCAACCGTGTCGATCGCCGGGCCCGCCGATGCCCAACAGGAATCGCTCACCGTGGGCGGTAGCGGCCAGCCGTCGGTCGAGGTCAATCTTGGGGCGCTTGAGCCGGTCGCCAGTGCCGGCATGGCGACGCCCGAGCTTCGCGCACCCGCCGTCAGCTCGAACGGTGAAGCACCGATCGTTCTGACCCCACCGGCGGGCGCCTTGACGCTCACCCCGATCGCACCGATTACGACGCCGGTCGCTCCGCCGCCCCCGGAGCTGCCGCCGCCCGAGCCCGTGGCGCCGACGGCGGACTCGTTCGTGCTCGAGCGGCCGGAGGGGACGACGACGACGCCCGATATCGGCGTCACCGAGGTCGTCGAGGTCCCGGAGTTTCCGGCGCCGCAGCCGGAACCCGAGCCGGCACCGACCTCGAGCGCAACGCTGCCGGAGCCGGCGCCGGCTCCTGTGATCGAAGAACCGCCCGCCGAAGTCGCCGCGCTCACCCCGGCCGCCGAGCCGCTCGCCGAAGGTCAGGTCCTGCGCGTCGCGTTTGCGCCCCAGCAGGAAGACTTGCCAGTGGACGTCAGCGGCGCGCTCAACACCCTGGCCGGCCGCCTGCTCAGCGACGACTCGACGCGGCTGCAGCTCCGCGCCTATGCCGGCGGCACAACCGAGCAGGCCAGCCAGGCACGCCGTCTGTCCCTGACCCGGGCACTCTCGGTACGCTCTTACTTGATCGAGCAGGGCGTGCGCAGTACGCGAATCGACGTTCGCGCGCTGGGGCTGCCCGACGACGGCGGACCCGCCGACCGGGTCGATATTTTTCTGATGCGGAACTAACCGCCCCATCGCGCGCCGGGACGCGCCGAGATGAACCGACTTCACGTCTATCTGATCCGCATGATCGTGTTTGTCGCGCTCGTCGTCGCGGTCGCAGCGATTCTCTCGGTGTCGATCGCCGATGCGTTTTTGGCCAATGTGGGCCTGAATGCCTTCATTTTGGGTGTCCTCGTGCTCGGCATGGTCTATATCTTCCGCCAGGTCGTCCTGCTGCGCATCGACGTGGCTTGGATCGAGCGCTTCCGGGAGGGCGAGCCCGGAGTCGAGATGCCCCGCCCGCCGCGCCTGCTCCAACCGATGGCTACCATGGTCGCCGACCGCCGCGGCCGGATGAGCCTGTCGGCGCCGTCGATGCGCAGCTTGCTCGACGGCATCGGCGCCCGGCTCGACGAATCCCGCGACATTTCGCGTTATCTGATCGGACTGCTCATCTTCCTCGGCCTGCTCGGAACCTTCTGGGGCTTGCTCCAGACGGTCACCTCGGTGGGCGACGTGATCGGCGGGCTCTCGGTCGGCGAGGATAGTCTGCCGACGGTCTTCACCCGGCTCAAGACCGGCCTCGAGGCGCCGCTGGCCGGCATGGGCACGGCGTTCAGTTCGTCGCTTTTCGGCCTTGCCGGTTCGCTCGTCCTGGGCTTCCTCGACCTCCAGGCGGGCCAGGCTCAGAACCGCTTCTACAACGATCTCGAGGACTGGCTTTCGCGCTTTACCCGACTCTCCTCGGGCGCCGGCATCGCCGAGGGCGACCAGAGTGTTCCGGCTTACGTCAGCGCGCTGCTCGAGAAAACCGCGGACAGCCTCGACGAATTGCAACGCACGTTGGCGCGCGGCGACGAACGCCGCCAGGCGGCGGATGCGAGCCTGCTGGCGCTGACCCAGAAGATCGCGACGCTGAGCGATCAGATGCACACCGAGCAGGAGCTCATGGCCAGGCTGGCCGAGAACCAACTCGCCATGAAGCGGGTTCTCGACGCGCTGAGCAGTGCACGCGAGGCGCCGCTGCTCGACGACAGCAGCCGCACCCATCTGCGCAACCTCGATGTCTATATGAGCCGGCTGCTCGAGGAAACCACGTCGGGCCGCAACCAGCTGAGCAACGAGCTGCGCAGCGAGATCAAGCTGCTTGCCCGGACCCTCGCCGGGCGCACCGACGGCGAGCGGCGCTAGCGCCATGCCGACCCGCCCGAGGGTCGCGCGATGATCCGCTCGCGCGCGCGCCGCTACGGTTCGGACAGCCACATCTGGCCGGCCTTCGTCGACGTTCTCTCGACGCTCCTCCTGGTCATTATCTTCTTGCTCGTCGCCTTCATGCTGGCGCAGTTCTTCCTCCAAAAGGTGCTCTCGGGCCGCGATGCGGCGCTTGCCGAACTCACCGCTCAGGTCCGGGAGCTCGCGCTTGCGCTCGAACTCGAACGACAGACCACCGATTCGCTCCGGCTCGACCTCATCGGCTTGTCGGACGAACTGCAGGCGACGCTGGCCGAGAATTTTGCGCTCGGTCAGCAACTCCAGGCGGTGAGCGGCGAGCGCGACGCGCTCGACGACGAGCTCAAGGGCCTGCTGGTCGAGGCCGAACAGCTACGCCGCGACATCGCGACGTTGCGCGAGGTTCGCGCAGAGCTCGAGGCCGAGGTCTCCCGGCTGGCGGTAGCCCTCGAGGACAGCGAGGCGGAGATCGGTGTTCTGCGCGACACCGCGGCCACGCTCGAAGCCCGCCTCGCGGACGAGGCGGGGCGCACCGTGCTCGCGCAAAGCAAGCTCGAAGAGCGTGAGATCCGCCTGGCCGAAGTCACCGCCTTGCAGGACGAGACATTCGCCCGGCTCGAGAAGGAACAGCTTCTCTCGGCCCGCCAGCGCGATGAAATCGCCCTGCTGAACAACCAGATCGCGGCGCTGCGCGCGCAGCTCAGCCGGATCGAGGCGGCGCTCGAGGCATCGGAAGCCCGTGCCGCCGAGCAGGAGATCGTGATTTCCGACCTCGGCCGCCGCCTCAACCTGGCGCTGGCCGAAAAGGTCGAGGAGCTCGCCAAATACCGCTCCGAGTTCTTCGGCGAGCTACGCAAGGTTCTGGGCGATCGCCCCGACATCCGGATCGTCGGCGACCGCTTCGTCTTCCAGTCGGACGTCCTGTTCGCATCGGGCTCCGCCGAGCTGGGCCCCGCGGCCGAGGACCAGATCAGCAAACTTGCCGCCACGCTGCTTGAAATCGCCGGGCGTATCCCGACCGATGTGGCCTGGATTCTGCGGGTCGATGGTCACACCGACCCCGTGCCGATCCACACCCCGCAATATCCCTCGAACTGGGAACTCTCGACGGCGC
The DNA here is from genome assembly GCA_965198325.1 of Alphaproteobacteria bacterium. Classification (GTDB taxonomy): domain Bacteria; phylum Pseudomonadota; class Alphaproteobacteria; order UBA828; family JAPUJA01; genus CBDAPE01. The sequence goes on from CBDAPE010000015.1 coordinate 312,853, forward strand.
GGGCGGTCTCGGTGGTGAAGCTGTTGATCAAGCACGGCATCGCGTCCAATCGCCTGGCCGCCACCGGCTTCGGCGAATTCCATCCGATCGACGATCAGACCGACGAGATCGGCAACCGGCGCAACCGGCGGATCGAGTTCCGGCTTACTCAGCGCTGAGCGATACCGCTTCGGCCTCCGGGCTATCGGCGGGCCGATCGGTATCGAACTGGAGCGCCGCCAGGCGGGCATAGAGGCCGCCCTGCTTGGTCAATTCGTGATGGGTGCCTTCAGCAACGACCCGGCCCCGATCCAGGACGACGATCCGGTCCGCTTTCAGGACTGTCGCCAGCCGGTGGGCGATCACCAGGGTGGTCCGGTCCGTCATCAACCCCTCGAGCGCGGTCTGAACTGCCCGCTCGCTTTCCGCATCGAGCGCGCTGGTCGCCTCGTCGAGCAACAGGACCGGCGGGTTGCGCAGGATCGCCCGGGCAATCGCGATGCGCTGGCGTTGGCCGCCCGAAAGGCGCACGCCTCGTTCGCCGAGGAAGCTGTTGAAGCCGTCCGGCAGGTCGTCGAGAAATTCGGCTGCGCCGGCGGCTTGCGCGGCGACGCGCACCTCGTCGTCGCTGGCCTCGGGCCGGCCGTAGCGGATATTTGTCCAGGCGTCGCCCGCGAAGATGACCGGCTGCTGGGGCACCAGCCCGAAGCGCGCGCGAACAGCGCCGGGATCGGCGCCGCGCACGTCGACCCCGTCGATCCGGGCGATTCCGTGTTCGGGATCGTAGAACCGGAGCAGCAGGGAAAAGACCGTGGTCTTACCCGCGCCCGACGGGCCGACCAGGGCCACGGTTTCGCCCGGTGAGACGTGCAACGTGAAGTCCTCCAGCGCGGCCCGGCTGGGTTGCGCCGGATAGTGAAATGTCACCCCGTCGAATCCGACGTCGCCCAGGGGCGGCTCGGGCAGGTCCTTCGGCGTGACGGGCGGCGCGATATCGGGCTTCGTGCGCAGCAGGTCGGCAAGTCTCTCCGCAGCACCTGCGGCCCGTTGCAAGTCGCCATAGACCTCCGACAGCGCACCCACCGAGGCGGCGGCGACGACGGAATAGAGCAGGAAGGAGAGCAGCTCGCCCGCCGTGATCCGGCCCGCAATCACGTCGTGACCGCCCACCCACAGCACGAAACCGATGCCCGAAAACACGATGAGTATGACGAGCGCAGTGAGCCACGCCCGGGCACGCACCATGCGCAAGGCCGTGCCGAACGCGGATTCAACCCAACCGGCGAAGCGGCCCTGCTCAATGGCCTCGTGGCCGAACGCCTGGACCGTCTGGGCCGAATTCAGAGTCTCTTCGACATGCGCCCCGAGATCGCCGATACGGTCCTGGGACAGCCGCGAGAGGCGGCGCACACGGCGCCCGAAAAACACGATCGGCAGGATGACAGCGGGCACGATCAGTAGGACGAGGCCGGTCAACTTGGCACTGGTAACCAGCATCATCGCCGTGCCGCCGAACAGCAGCAGGCCGTTGCGCAGCGCTTGGGAGGCCTGGGTCGCGATCACGGTCTGCAGCAGGGTCGTATCCGTGGTCAGGCGCGAAAGCACCTCGCCGGTCTTGGTCACTTCGAAGAAGCCGGGGCTCAAGCCGATCACATGGTTGTAGACCGCGCGCCGGACATCGGCGACGACACGCTCGCCGAGCCAGGAGACCAGGTAAAACCGGGCAAAGGTCGCGACCGCCAGGACCGCGACGAGGCAGAATAGCACGAGCAGGGCGACGTCGAGGGCCGCGCCGCCGACCTCGTGAAAGCCCTTGTCGATCAGCAGGCGGGCACCGAACGGCATGGCGAGAACGGCGCCAGCGGTGCAGACCAGCGCGATCAGCGACGCAATGACCACCTTGCGGTAGGGCACGACATAGCCGATGACGCTCGCGAGCTGACGCAGCTCGCCTCCCTTGGGCCGATCGTCGCCCACGGTTGGACGCCGACGGGAAAACGGTCCCGTCATGAGCGCCCCGTGGCCGGCGGCAGGTGCGGGTTTGAGCCGTCCGGCGGTTCGATTGGCATAAAACGGTTCCCCTCGCGTATCGTCGCGCGCCCCGATATATCAAGTGCGGCCGCCGCCAACAAGGGCGCTCGCATGTGCGCGACGCTTGCCAGGCGGGCGGGCGTCGAGTATAACCGCGCGCGCAGATCGGTGGAGCGAGACCATGAAGAAAGACACCCATCCCGACTACCACGAAATCAACGTGGTGATGACGGACGGCACGACCTACAAGACCCGCTCGACCTGGGGCTCCGAGGGCGAGACGATGACGCTCGACATCGATCCGTTGACCCACCCCGCCTGGACAGGCGGTGCTCAGCGCCTGCTCGATGTGGGCCAGCTTTCCAAATTCCGCAAGCGTTTCGGCGACTTCAAGGTCGAATAACGCGATCCCGGCTCAAGCAGCGAGCCGCGCGAGCGATAGCCGATATGAACGACTGCTTGAGCAGCGCGGCGGTGCCGTGCGCTAGGCGGTTGGCTTAAAAATTTCTCGCTTCCCTGGCCGCCCGACGGGCGCGGCCGTGGAAGCGTAAATTTTTTGACTTCCCTTTCGCCCCGCTCCTATCGTGACGCCAGCGGAATCGGACGCAACGGGAGGGCGCGGGCAATGGATTATCAGGATATTCTTTTCGACGTCGAGAAAGCGGTCTCGACAATCACCATAAACCGGCCCGACGTGCACAATGCGTTTCGGGCGCGCACGGGCGACGAATTGATCGATGCCCTGAATCGGGCCGGTTGGGACGATTCAATCGCGGTGATCGTGCTGACCGGTGCCGGTGAGAAGGCCTTCTGTTCGGGCGGCGATCAGAAGAGCCACGAGGGCGGTTACGGCCGGCGCGGCATAATCGGATTTCCGCTTGAAGAACTTCATACCGCGATCCGCGATATGCCCAAGCCGGTCATCGCCAAGGTGCGGGGGTACTCGATCGGCGGCGGCAACGTGCTGGCCACGATCTGCGATCTCACCATCGCCGCCGAAGATGCGATCTTCGGTCAGGTCGGACCCCGCATGGGCTCGGTCGACCCGGGCTTTGGCACCGCCTATCTCGCGCACGTCGTGGGCGAGAAGAAGGCCCGGGAAATGTGGTATCTGTGCCGCCGCTACTCGGCCCAGGAAGCCCTTGCCATGGGCCTGGTCAACGCCGTCGTGCCCGTCGACAAGCTCGACGACGAAGTTGCGGCCTGGTGTGCCGAAATTGCTGAGAAGAGCCCCATGGCGATTACCATTGCCAAGCGCTCTTTCAATGCCGCCACCGAGCATATCCGAGGCGTGGCAACCCTGGGTACAACGGCACTGAAGCTGTATTACGACACCGCCGAATCTCGCGAAGGCGTCGAGGCATTGCTTGAAAAGCGAGCGCCCCGGTTTCGCGATCCACCCGATTAAAAACTTGCGGATTTCCCGCTTGCGTCCGAGGTGCCGTACCCGATCCGGTGCCTCGAAGAGAGCCCGGCGACGGTTTCACGAAGGCGTCCGCAATTAATCGCTTATTAAACTTTAATGGTACATCTTAAGAAGTAACACTACGCCTGATGGTTTCGATTGCGAATCGACTTGGTCCCCGCCGTAACATGCCCGCGTTTACAGGCGCGGGGCCTCCCGAACGGCTCGCAATCCGGGCGAAAGCAGTAGACCAAAATGCTCCGGTCGACGCCGTCGCCCGACCCGCCTCCGCCGCCCACCCCCTCACGGGCCGGCGGAAGTGGGTCTTTCTCCAGGTTCTCGCCGTCCTCCCGTGAATTTCCAAAATTTTTGATCTGGGTCAATTACATAGCGGCTCTTTTGGCGGACAGTCCGGAACGCTAAAGCAGCTTTGCCCGCGAACGGCGTCTTCCAGGAGGGTATTATGACAAGCAGTGAGAAGGCCGCCGGTTTCCTGACCGGCACACTCACCGCGTTCGCCGTCATCGCGCTGGCCGCGTCTGCATCATGGGCCGGCGACGACTACGGCTATGGCGATCCGGACACGGCTTCGGGCGAACAAACCACCGCGTCGGTCGAGTCTCTCGAAAATGCGTTTTTTGGCGGCACGCCGTGGCTCAACCTCCGCTACCGTTTCGAAAGTGTCGACGAGGATAGTTTCGCCGAGGACGCCGATGCCCACACCGTGCGCACCCGCTTCGGTTACGAAACCGGCTTCTTCATGGACATCTCGCTGGGCCTCGAGATCGAGAACATCACGCCCCTCGGCGGCGAGAACTACAATGACACCGTCAACGGCAAGACCCAGTTTCCGACCGTCGCGGACGCCGAAACCACCGAGGTCAACCAAGCCTATATCCGGTTCGCCGGTGTGCCGCAATCCGTGCTCACCTTCGGACGCCAGCGGGTGGTGCTCGACAATCATCGCTTCGTCGGCGATGTGGGGTTCCGCCAGAACCAGCAGACCTTCGACACCTTGACCCTCGCCAATCAGTCGGTCGACGACTTCACCCTGACCTACGGTTATGTCTGGGGCGTGCGCCGGGTCTTCGGCGAGGATTCAGCCGTCGGCACCTTCAACACCGACGTTCATTTGATCAACCTCGCCAACGAGGGCTTCGCCGTCGGCAAGGCAGTGGGTTATGTCTACATCCTCGATATCGATGACAGCGCAATCATTTCTTCGACCAGCCTCGGCATCCGCCTGACCGGCACCAACGCGCTCAACGATGCGGGCCTGAACCTGGTTCATGCCTTGGAATTCGCTCGTCAAAGCGATTACGCCGACAATCCCAACGACATCGACCTCAACTATTACATCATCCAGCCCGGCCTGAAATACGCCGGCCTGACGACAAGGGTCGGCTACGAGGTGCTCGAGGGCGATGGCACGAGCGGCTTCCAGACCCCGCTCGCAACGTTGCACCGTCACCAGGGCTGGGCCGACAAGTTTCTGGTCACGCCGGCCGACGGCATCGAGGAATGGCACGCCAAGCTGATCTACGCCGTGCCCGGCGACGACCTGCTCTCGGACACCAAGCTTTGGGCGGTCTATCACGACTTCGATTCCGAGAACACGAGCGCGGACCTGGGCAGCGAGATCGACCTCAAGATTTCCAAGACCTTCTTCAAACACCTCACCCTCGCGGCGACCTGGGCGAGCTTCGACGCCGACACCCATTCGACGGACACCGACAAATTGTTCCTGGAGGCGACCCTGAAGTTCTGACGACGGCCTGAACGGGCGTCACATGAGGCGTCCGTCCTTCCCCTCCGCCGTCCCGCGGCCCGCCTCACCCGGGCGGGCCGTTTTTTTGCCGCGGCAACGTGCTCAGTAGGACCGCGGCAGGCCAAGCACGCGCTCGGCCAGATAGGCGAGCACCATGTTGGTCGAGACCGGCGCGATCTGGAACAGGCGGGTCTCGCGAAACTTGCGTTCGATGTCGTAATCCTCGGCGAAGCCGAACCCCCCGAAGGTCTGCAGACACATGTCCGCCGCTGCCCAGGAGGCTTCGGCGGCGAGCAGCTTCGCCATGTTGGCTTCCGGCCCGCAGGCGCGGCCCGCATCGAACAAGGCCGCCGCCTTGCGCACCATCAGCGCCGCCGCCTCGGATTGTGCATAGGCTCGTGCGATGGGGAACTGGACGCCTTGGTTCTGGCCGATGGGACGCTCGAAAACGACCCGCTCGCCCGCGTAGGTTTTGGCCTTGTCGATGAACCAGCGGGCATCGCCGATGCATTCGGCGCCGATCAGCACCCGCTCGGCGTTCATACCGTCGAGGATGTAGCGAAAGCCCTTGCCGTCGTCGCCCACGAGACTTGCGGCGGGCACCACAAGGTCGTCGAAGAACACTTCGGTCGTTGCATGGTTGATCATGGTTCGGATGGGGCGGATCGTGAGTCCCTGGCCCACGGCCTGCCGCAGATCGACCAGAAAGACCGACAGGCCTTCGGTGCGCTTTTCGACCTCCGATGCGGGTGTCGTGCGGGCGAGCAGCAGCATCAGATCGGACTGTTCGGCGCGGGACATCCAGATCTTCTGGCCGTTGACGATATAGCTCTCGCCCTTGCGCACCGCGGTGGTCCGCAGCTTCGTGGTATCCGAACCCGTCGACGGCTCGGTCACGCCAAAGGCCTGGAGGCGCAGCGCGCCTTCCGCAATGTCGGGCAGGTAGCGCGCCTTGAGCGCGTCCGAGCCGTGCCGCAGCAGCGTACCCATAATGTACATCTGGGCGTGACAAGCCCCGCCATTGCACCCCGAGCTGTGAATTTCCTCGAGGATCGCGGCCGCCGCCCGGATGCCGAGACCGCTGCCGCCGTAGTCCTCCGGGATCAGCGCGGCAAGGTAGCCAGCCTCGGTCAGCGCATCGACGAACGCAGCGGGATAAGCCCGCTCCCGGTCGCATTCGCGCCAGTACGGGCCCGGAAACTTCGCGCACAGCGCCCGCACCGGCCCGCGCAGCTCTTCATGGCCGGGATCGAATGCCTCCGCGGATGCGGCGTTGCTCATTCCACGGTGACGCTCTTGGCCAGGTTGCGGGGCTGATCGATATCCGTGCCCTTGCGCACTGCCGTGTGATAGGCGAGAAGCTGAACCGGAATCGTATAGAGCATGGGTGCTACGAACGGGTCGACCGTCGGGAGCTCGATCACGGTCTCGGCGACGCCGCCCAGCGCATCGATGCCCGCGGCATCGGAGATCAGCACGACCCGGCCGCCCCGGGCCGCGACTTCCTGCAGGTTCGACGCCGTCTTCTCGAACAGCGGCCCCGAGGGGGCCAGCACGATCACGGGCATGTCCGCGTCGATCAACGCGATGGGCCCGTGCTTGAGTTCGCCGGCGGCGAAGCCCTCGGCGTGCATGTAGGACAGCTCCTTGAGCTTGAGCGCGCCTTCGAGCGCGACCGGGTAGACGTTGCCCCGGCCGATATAGAGGATGCCCCGGGCTTCCGCGAGATCGTCGCAGAGTGTGCGGATGCGCTCGTCGTGATTGAGCACCTCGGCCGCACGGGAGGGTACTTCGGCCATCGCCTGGGCAAGCCGCGCCTCGGCGTCGCCCTCGATCGCGCCCCGCTCGCGCGCTGCGGCGATTGCGAAGCAGGCCAGTGTGACCAGCTGGCAGGTAAACGCCTTGGTCGATGCGACGCCGATTTCCGGCCCCGCATAGGTCGGCAGCAGGAGATCGCATTCCCGCGCCATGGAGCTTTCCGGCACGTTGACCACAGCGATCGCCGTCTGGTCTCGCCCCCTGACGAAGCGTAGCGCCGCCAAGGTATCGGCGGTCTCGCCCGACTGGGAAATCATGAGCGCCGCTCCGCCGTCCGGCAGGGGTGCGTCGCGATAGCGGAACTCGGAGGCGATGTCGATTTCGACCGGCAGGCGCGTAATCTGCTCAAGCCAGTATTTTGCAACCAGACCTGCATAGAACGACGTGCCGCAGGCGACGATCGTAAGCCGCGCATACCCGCCGATCGTGAAATCGGCTTGGGGCGGCAGGCGAATCGCATGACCCGCCGGATTGTAGTAGGCGTTGAGCGTATCGCCCATGACGGCGGGTTGCTCGAAGATTTCCTTGAGCATGAAATGCTCGAAATTTCCCTTTACGACGGCCTCGCCATCGACCCGGGCCTCGGTCACCGGCCGCTCGACGATCGCGCCGCCGGCTTCGTGGATGAGCGCGCCCGCCCGGCTCAGCTCCGCCCAGTCGCCCTCCTCGAGATAGGTGATCCGCCGCGTGAGCGGCGCCAGCGCCACGGCGTCGGAGGCGAGAAACATCGCGCCCTCGCCGTGCCCGACGGCGAGCGGTGCGCCGCGGCGGGCACAGATCAGCAAATCGGATTCCCCGGCGAACAAGACCGCCAGGGCGAAGGCGCCTTCGAGCCGCCCGAGCGCGGCCTGCATCGCCGCCTGAGGTGAATGACCCTCGCTGAGAAATTGCGTAACGAGATGGGGCACCACCTCGGTGTCGGTTTGGGTCGCAAAGCTGTGACCCTTGCGTTCCAGCTCGTCGCGCAGCGCCTGAAAATTCTCGATGATCCCATTATGGACGACCGCGACCTTCGCGGTCGCGTGCGGGTGGGCGTTAGCCTCGCTCGGGATGCCATGGGTCGCCCAGCGCGTGTGGCCGATGCCGACGCTGCCGGCCACCGGCGAGCCGTCGAGCACGCCGGCGAGGTTGACGAGCTTGCCCTCGGCCCGGCGGCGCTCGATCGCGCCGTTGACCAGGGTCGCGACGCCCGCCGAATCGTAGCCGCGATATTCGAGGCGCCGGAGCCCGCCGAGCAGGAGAGGCGCCGCCTTGTCGTTGCCGATCACGCCGATAATGCTGCACATCGGGGGCTAGCCGTCTTTCTTGGCCTTGGCGGCCTTCTCGCGGCGGCGTTTCGCGGCACCCGGCTTGACCGTCTGCTCGCCCCGGGCAACGGCGATCGCATCCGCCTCGACGTCCGCAGTGACCACGCTGCCCGCGCCGACCACCGCACCGTCGCCGACCGTCACGGGCGCAACCAGCGCGGTGTTCGAGCCAATGAAGGCGCCGGCTCCGATATCCGTATGGGACTTGCGCATGCCATCGTAGTTGCACGTGATCGTGCCCGCCCCGACATTCGCCCCTTCACCGACCCGGGCATCGCCCAAATAGGCAAGGTGGTTCGCCTTGGCGCCTGCCTCTAGGGCCGCATTCTTGATCTCGACGAAATTACCGACCCGTGCACCGGCGCCGATCTCGGTCCCCGGCCGCAGGCGGGCGAAGGGGCCGATAACCGCACCATCGGCAATCGTCGCGCCCTCCAAATGGCAGAACGCGCGAATCTCGACGCCGTTGCCGACCGTCACGCCGGGGCCAAATACGACATTGGGGCCCACGGAAACATCCCGGCCCAGACGGGTATCGAAGCTGAACCAGGTCGCCGCTGGATCGGCGAGTGTTGCGCCCTGTTCTATGGCGCGAGCCCGCAGATTGCCCTGCACCGTCAACTCGATCGCGACGAGGTCGGCGCGGGAGTTGACGCCCATCGCCTCGGCAGAGTCGGCTTCGATCACGGCACAGGCGAGCTCCCGTCCGCGCGCGAGCCTGGCTATATCGGTCAGGTAATATTCGCCCTTGGCATTGTCCTTTCCGACCTCGCCCAGCAGCTCGAAGATAAGCTCGACGGGGCCAGCGAGCGGGCCGGCGTTGCACAGCGATTCCACCCGCTGGTCGAGGCTCGCGTCGCGATGTTCGACGATGGCGATGAGCAGCCCGTTGATATCGGTGATCAGGCGGCCGTATTCACCGCTGTCCTCGGGCCGCATACCGAGCACGACGAGAGACGGTTTCGGGGGCACGGTCCGCGCCTTGAGAAGGCTCCGCATGGTTGCGGAACCCGCCAGCGGCGCATCGCCGTAAAGCACCAGCAGGTCACCGGAAAAGCCGTCCAACAGGGGTTCCGCCTGGAGCACCGCGTGGCCCGTTCCCCGGCGTTCCTCCTGAACCACGGTCTCGACCGTGATCGGGGCGTCGGCGAGAGCCTCGTCGAGCCCGGACGCATCGGGCGCGCGCACCACAATAACCCGCGTCGGGTCCAGTTCGGCGACGCTTGCCAGCAGATGCAGAATCATGGGCCGGCCGGCGATCGGGTGAAGCACCTTGGGTCGGTCGGATTTCATCCGGGTGCCCTTGCCGGCGGCGAGAATGACAACAGCAGCGTCGGTCATCGGTTCAGCAAAACACCCAGCGTGGCCCGTGAAAGGGCGCCCACAATAGCAAGTTGGCGGCCCGCGGCAAGCCTCGCGTCGCACCCCATTCGGAGGCTCGCTGGTCCGCGGTGCACCATCGTGTATAGTTGCCCGGCCTCGTGACCCGGAGCCCCTCGATGCCCTCTGACGCCTCGTTGCCCGACGCTGTAATTCTCGATCTCGACGGCACGATCGTTGACAGCGCGCCCGAATTCCTGGCGGTCGTCAACCGATTGTTCGACGAGATCGGCCGGCCGCCCGTCACGCTCGCCCAGGCGCGCTCATTCATGGGTTACGGCATCGTCGTCCTCCTCGAGCACGCTCTCGAATCGACTGGCGGGCTGCCCGAGCCCGACGAATTCGAATCCTATGTGGCCCGCGGCATCGAGCTGTTCTACACCCACCACCTGGAGCTCACCCGACCCTTCCCCGGGGTGATCGATACGTTGACCGCCCTGCAGGAGCAGGCCGTGCGCTTCGGGCTGTGCACCAACAAGCCCCACGATGCTGCCCTCGAAACCCTCGAAGCGCTCGGCCTCGCCCCTTTTTTCGGTGCCGTGGTGGGTCGCGGCGAGGCGTCTGCTCAGAAGCCTGACGGTGCCCATGTTCATGCGGTGATCGACCGGCTCGGGGCGGACGCGGGGCGCGCCGTCATGATCGGCGATACGGAAACCGACATCGGCGCGGCGCGCAACGCCCGCGTCCCCGCCATCGCCGTGAGCTACGGCTATTCCCGGGTGCCTGTATCCGAACTGGGTGCCGATGTGATTATCGACGACTTCACGGAGCTGCCCGACGCGCTTGCACGGCTGGGGTAGCCATCGCATCGGCGCTCGGTTGACAGGACTGGTGCGGGCCGATAAGGGTGTCGCCGCAACCGGGCGCTTAGCTCAGCGGGAGAGCACCGTCTTCACACGGCGGGGGTCGCTGGTTCAAACCCAGCAGCGCCCACCATTTCTACCCCCTATAAAAAAAGGACCGTCCCCAGGCGAAGTGGGGCCTGAGGCCAGGTACGCGGCCATTGCTCATGCCATGCGCCACGCGAGCCGATGATGCGTCCGGCTTCTGCTACGCGCCCAAGGCCGGGACCGTTTCGGCACCCCAGATCTGGCGTTCCCGGATCCACGGCAAGGGACGCGCGGGACCCGGCGAATCGAACTCCCGCGCCAGCCGATGGGCATCGAATATCGCATTCATGAGCTGGCGCGGCGCGTGGCAGTCGCCGGTCCGGTAGATGCCGCCGATCTCCTTCGCCGCCCACTCGTCGGCGCGCGCCTTGAGCTCCCGGTAGAGCCCCGCGTTGGGCACCCGCGAGGTCACGAGGACGACGGACTCGCACGCCACCTCGAGCGTCTCGGTGCCCTCGCGGCGGCCGTACCGGCCGTTGCCGAGATCGGTCAAGTCGGGACTGTCGCGGTAGGCGTAGGCGAGTGTGACCTTGCCCGGCTCGATCCTGTCCGGCCAGTGATAGGTCCATTGCCCGATCCTCTTCTCGTGGATCATCCGCTTGAGGTTGCCGATCTCCATGGTGTAGTGGGTGTATTCCGCAACGTCGGCAACGTCGGTCACGATCGTCACCTGCTTGCCCCGATCGGCCAGAAGCTCGGCCATCGCGACCCCGGTAAAGTGGCTGTCGCCGTCGACGATCACCACCCGCTCGCCGACCGGCTTGCCCGCCATCACCTGCTCGGGCGTCAGGCAATGGTCCAGCGACGCGTCGGCGCCGGGGATCGGGGCATGGGTCTCGGCCCCCGTCCCGTCCTCCGACCAGTGGGATCCGGTCGCGATCACCACCTTGTCGGCGCCATAGTCGAGCACATCGTCCGCCGACATCAGGCCGACGCCCGTATGGACCTCGGCGGTCTTGAGCTTGTCGAGCTGGATCTGGCGGTAGCTGACGACCCGGCCCCATTCCGAACAGCGCGGATAGCGGGCGACGTCCTTCCATAGGCCGCCGAGCTCGTCCTCGGCCTCGCGCAGATGGACCTCAAAACCGCGCATCCCAAGGACCCGCGCGCACTCCATCCCGGCCGACCCGCCGCCGACCACGAGGACCGAGCACGGGTCTGCCGTCTTTTCGAATTTCTCGGGGTGCCAGCCGCGGCGGTACTCCTCCATCGTCGTCGCGTTCTGGGTGCAGTAGATCTGGCCGTGTTGCTGGAACTTCGAGACGCACATGTTGCACCCGATGCATTCCCGGATGTCCTCGTTGCGTCCCTCCTCGATCTTGTTGGGGAGGAACGGATCGGCGATCGAGGGTCTTGCTGCCCCGATGATGTCGCACTGCCCGTCGTTGATGACGCCGATCATGTCGTCGGGACTGGTGAAGCGGCCGTTGTTGACGACCGGGACGGCGCCCATCACAGCCTTGACCTGATCGACGAACGGCCGGGTCCAGTTGGTTTGCCGAAAGCGTGAGCCGGCGGCATCCTCGCCTATTTCCTCGATGTCGCCGATCTTGGTCGACAGCACATCGACCACGCCCGCGCGGGCCAGGATCTCGACGAGGCCGATACCCTCGTTGAAGTACTGGATGCCGCCGGCGCCGTGTGTGGTGTCCATGGTGAATCGGGCACCCAAGGCGCTGTCGCCGCCACACGCGGACTTGAGCGCGGTCAGCACCTCGACGATGAAGCGCGCGCGGTTCCCGAGCGAGCCGCCATAACGATCGCCCCGATGATTGTAGCGCCGCTCGAAGAACTGCATAGTGAGGTTGCTTTCGCTGCAGATCACCTCGAAGATGTCGAATCCCGCCTGCTGGCCGCGCTTCGCTGCTTCTACATACATCCGGACGAGCGCCTTGATGTCGTCCTCGTCGGCCTCGCGGCCGTACAGCGTGTAACCGCGATAGGCGTTGGACGGAAGATCGCCCGAGCTGCACGGCACCTCGCGGGATTCGAGGCAGGCGGACTGAATCCCGCCGTACCAGAGCTGAACGCCGGCGAGGGTGCCGTGGTCGTGCAGGGCGTCGCACAGATGGCCGAGATTGACGATGTCGCCTGCGTCCCAAAGCCGCGCGGAGACATAGGAATAATCGTCCGATTCCGGGTGGATCGAGCAAAACTCCGTGAAAATGGTGCCCCAGCCGCCTTCGGCCTTCATGCCCCGAAACGCCGCCTGGGCGCCGGGCCGTTCCGAGCCCGGTCCCGCGCAATGCAGGGTTTGCCAGAAGCGGTTCTTCGCGGTTTTCGGGCCCACCCCGATCGGCTCGAACAGGATGTCGTATTTTGGATCGCGTGCCATGACATCAATCTCCCCTGTATCCGTGTCCGCCGATCAAATGGGGGACTTGAGCCGAAAACCCCGGGGTGACGCACCTCGCAGGGGTGGCGCCGGAAGCTCTCGTCGCGAATGCCCAACACGATATCCCCGCCGGAGCCGGGCGCGCCATCTCAGCCGGCAAACATTGTCTGCAGTATTCCGAGCGCAGCGCCGAAACCCGCCGGTTGTCCGTGTGCCTACTATAGCGAAGGCGGGGGCATGGCGCGGCCGGCGCCAGCGGGGCTTGTCGAGCGGGAACCGGGGACGCCTACCATTGCCGCCGGATGACACGTCGGATACCAGGCCACCGACTCACCGGCCAAAGATTGAGCGGGTCCGAATCGGAATGCTTAAAAATCTTTGCTCTTGCCCGCAACCTGCAAATGGGTGTCAATTATTCGATCGCCGAACAAGAAGAAACGTTTGGGCGATGCTGCCTGGACTGAAAATCGGCGATCTTTCAGGGAGGTACCTTTACGATGAAACAGAAATCGACTGTGCAGCTTGCCCAGACCACGGTTTACCCGTCCGGTCTGGTGCGGACCCGACAATTTGCACCCATGACCCGCCGTGCCTTCGGCGCCGGACTCGCCGGCGCGGGAGCGGCTGCCGCGTTCGGCCTGCCCGGCGTCAACGCGTCTGCCGCGACCGGCGTGGGCTATATGGGCTGGCAGGATTACGATACCGGACTCGATGTCGACGGCTGGTTCGCCAAGAACGATATCACGCTGAAGACCACCTATATCGGTACCAACGAGGAGATTATCGCGGCGGGATCGGCCGGTGGCGTGGGCAACATGGATTTGTGTACGCCGGCCGTCATCTATCTCGATATCTACGAGGCGGCCGGGATTCTCGAGCCCCTCGATCTCAGCCGGATTCCGAACTGGAGCCTTCTGTTCCCCGAACTTCGGGACCTGATCAAGATGAACAGCGACGGCACCGTTTCCGCCCTGCCGTTCCAGTGGGGCGATGTGCCGTTGATGTACAACGCCGAAGTCCTCGAGGAGCCGCCGACCTCGTGGCATGACCTGATGAAGCCCGAATTCGTGGGCAAGACCTCGATGGTCTACGACGTCATGGGGATCATGGTTCACACGCCCATGTTCGTGACCGGGACCAAGAACCCGACCTACCTCTCCAAGGCGGAGCTCGACGCGACCATCGACTGGCTGATCGCGTTCAAGAAGGAACACGCGCTCACGATCTGCAGCGGTTATGGCGATCTCGCGGCCCTGTTCGCCACCGGTGAAATTACCATCGCACCGGCCTGGACGCCCACCGCCGCCTGGGCGGGGCCCGACGCGCCGAAACTCGACTGGATCGCGCCCAAGGAAGGCATGCTGGTGTTCTCCGACGTCTTCTCGATGATCAAGGACGCACCCAACATGGATCTGAACTACAAGATCCTGAACCATTCGCTATCGCCGGAAGCGCAGGCCAATACGGCCAACCTGATCATGACGGCGGTCGTGACCGAGAACGCGGTGCCCTTGCTCGAACCGGCAGCTCGCGATCTCTACAAGTATGGCGACATCGGGGCCTGGTTCGACCTCTCGGGCGGACCGTTCCCCGGTTGGCCGATCGAGCCGCCGGAAGGAATCATGAGCTTCGACGAGATTCTGGAAGGGTGGGAGCGATTCGTTAGCGCCTAGTCGAACCCCGGGGGCGGTCCCCGCTATCGCTCGGGCCGCCCCGCAAGGGGACCCATCGACAGATTCGGGATTGAAATGGGGCGGCCGCGCAACATGGTCAGTCAGGGCTGCTGATGTCGATCACTCGGGCGCGAAACGTCCTCGTGCTGCCATCGTTGGTGGTGTTTCTGCTCGTTTTCGTCGCACCCCTCGTCTATTTCCTCGTCATCAGCTTCTGGCGCGTCCGCACGTTTCGGCTCGTCCCGGACGCAACGCTCGCGAACTACGCGAAAACCTTCGACAAGCACTTCGACTCGCTTTTCTTCACCTTCCAAATCTCCCTCATCATTGCCGTCCTCGTGACCGTTGTCGCGTTCTGCTTCGCCTACGTCTCGCGCTTCAAGGCGGGCCGCTACGGCATCGTGCTGCTGTTCATCGCGCTGATCACGCTGTTCGGCGGCTATCTCACGAAAATCTATGTCTGGAAGACGATCCTGGGTCAGTCTGGGATCATCAATACGGCGCTCATGACACTGAGCATCATCGACGAGCCGATCACCGTTCTGCTGTACAACCCGGTCGCCGTCGTCATCACCATCGGTCACTACACGCTGCCCCTTGCGATCCTGCCGATCTACGGGGCGCTTCGGGCGATCGACGATGTGCCGCTGCGCGCGGCGCGCGACCTGGGTTCGAGCCGCTGGCGCGTGATCTGGGACATCATCCTGCCCCAATGCCGGACGGGAATCCTGATCGCCTTTACGCTCAGTTTTCTGTTCGCCGCCGGCGACTTCGTGACGCCCCTGCTGATCGGCGGGCCCTACACCTCGATGATCGGCAAGCTGATCCAGCTCCAGTTCGGCTTCCACGTCGACGCGGCGATGGGCTCGGCCATGGCCTTCAGCGTGATTGCCATTTGCCTGGTGACGGTCTCTCTTGTCGCGCTCCTTCTCCGGCTCACATTGCGCGCACGATGAAGGATGTCCCGACCACTCTTTGGCGCGCGTTCGCGGTGGTCGCTGCGATCTTCATGCTTTCGCCGCTGGTCATCCTTCTGCTGTTCTGTTTCAGCGAGCGATCGCTCGTGATGTTTCCCATCACCGGACTGACATTTGCCTGGTTCGTCGAGCTATTCGCCCGGCCTGCGTTCTGGGTCGCCCTGGAGAACAGCCTGATCGTGACCGGGACCGTCGGCGTCGTCTCGACGCTGTTTGGCACAATGGCGGCGCTCTCGCTTGCCCGCATGCCGCCCAAGGTCGCCGGCGTAGTCGTGCTCCTGCTGACCCTGCCGGTCATGCTACCGCCGCTCGTGCTGGGCGTCGCCCTGCTGACCTATTACAGCACCGTGGGCTTTCGGCTCGGCTTGCCCTCGGTGATCCTCAGCCACCTGGTGTTTACCCAGCCGTTCGTCATCCTGATCGTCATGGCGCGCATGACGGGATTCGATTATTCCATCGTGAACAGCGCGCGCGACTTGGGCGCCTCGCCGGTCAAGGCTTTTCTGACCGTGACCCTGCCGATCATCCGGCCGACCGTGATCGGCGCCGCCATGGTCGCCATGGCGCTGTCGATCGACGACTTCATCATCACCTTCTTCACGATCGGCGGCGGGAACACGCTGCCCACCTTCCTCTGGGGCATGCTGCGCATGGGGGTCGACCCGAGCATCAATATCGTCGCGACGATCATCATGACGCTGACGGTCACCGTGAGCCTGATCGCGCTGCGCGTAACCCGCTACCGGGGCTAGAGGTTTAGGCGTGCCGCTATCGCTCGTTCCACCCGCTACGTGAGCGGTTTAGGCGTGCCGCTATCGCTCGTTTCGCTCGCTACTTGAGCCGGTTATTCCGCCGCGAGCGGGGTCTCCTCTTCGTACTCGGCGATGCGCCCGCCGTAGTAGGGCACCTCCTGGACCGAGGGCGTCCACGAGCCGTCGGCAATGATCGACTGGACGTGCCTGGCGATCTCGTCCATCCGGGCGAACCAGACGTCGCCCTTGCCCATCATCTCTTCGATCCAGCCAGCGACCCGGTCCATCCGGGCAAGCCGGCCGGAGACGAAGGGATGCCAGACCGTGACCAGCAGGCCCTTGTGCTTGTACATGGCCTCGAACTCGGAATTGAAGACGTTCATCGCCTCGTCCGGGCTCTTGATCGGCATCATGTAGTGGAAGTCCATGGAGTGGGTATAGTGGGGCCAGTCGTCCATGGCCCAGTGGGATGGCAGGCCGATCATGTCGCCCGCCTTCGTGCGCATGATGTGCGGGATGTCGTCACCCATCAGCGTCGCATCGTAGATCATGCCATGGGATGCGCAGATTTCGGGCGAATCGCCCGATGCGTTGTAGAGCGGGCCGCGCCAGCCCCCGGGCTTCTCGCCGGTCATCCGCTCGATCACGTCGATCTGCTTGTCCATCCAGTATTCCTGGCGTTCCCGGGACATCTGGTTGGGGTTTTCGTGGAGATAGCCGTGGGCGGCGATCTCGTGGCCGTCCTTGAGGATCATCTCGACGAGGTGGGGGTAGTGTTCCATGCACCAGGCCGGGTAGAAGAAGGTCTGCTTGATGTCGAAATGGCGATAGACGTCGAGGATGCGGGGAATCGCGATCTCGTCGTATTTGAGCCAGGATGCCGTCGCGATCAGATCCTTCGCACGGTCGGGGTATTCCAAATGCAGGATGCTGTCGGTGTCGATGTCGAAGGTGATCGCCACCGCGCAACGCGCCCCGTTGGGCCAGGGGCACGGATTCTTGATGAGTTCGAGTGTCATTGGGTCATCTCCGCTGTCGTCGTTACGGACTCACCCCCGCCGGGGCACGCCCTTTTTTCGGGGGCTTACATACTTAGCTTGACGGGCAGGTTCGCCAGCTGCCGTGGCCCCATTTTAGCTGCAATGCGGTCGCCGAAGCGTGGTTTTTCCAGTCATGGGCCGTTGTGTTACGTTCGTACCGACTGACGCGAGCGCGGGATTGCCGCCTGTCAAGTTAAGTATGTAAGCCCCTTTTTTCGGTTTTATTTGGACTTAATCTAGCGGCCCGGCGTGGGTTCGTGCAACTCAATCGGCAAGCGACGCCCGAATCGGGGGATAGCGGGCGAGCAGCGCTGCAGCCTCGGCCATCGCTTCACCATCGTCGAACATGGCGACGCCCGCCCCCTCGAGCGCGGCAAACCAGCCCAGGCGGTCAATGAGCGTTCCCATCATCGAATGAAACACCGGCAGCCCCAGCGACGGGGCCAGCGCCGCGATGCGCTCGACGACGGCTGCGCCGTCGACCATGAAAGGCACGACGTGGATCATCAGCACTGCGTCGAAGACACCCGTGGCATGGTCGCGCACCGCCTCCATGACCGCGCCGAAGCGATCCTCGCGGGCGTCGGCCAGCAGATCGAGGGGGTTGGCGACGGTCGCCTCGGGCGGCAGGACATCGCGTAGGGCCGCGGCCAGGGCCTCGGGCAGAGTGGGCAGCGCCATCCCCTCGTCAGACAACCGGTCGGCCGCCAGAACGCCAGGCCCGCCGGAGTTGGAGAGGATCAGTATCCGCCGTCCGATGCCCCCGGGTTGAAAGCCGAACCCCTTGGCGGCGAGCAGCAGCCGGCGCAGGCTGGTGACCTGAATGAGACCCGCCTGCTCGCAGAAATTGGCCGCCTCGGCCTTCCCCATCGCGGTCGCCCCGGTGTGTTCGAAGGCCGCCGCCTTGCCCGGCTCCGTACGCCCGCCGATCAGCGCGACGACGGGCTTTTTCGCGGCAACCCCGGTCGCGACATCGGCAAAGGCGTAGATGTCGGCGACGGATTCGAGATAGACGCAGACGGCGCCACAGCCCGGATCGTCGCCCAGGGCCCGCAGGTAATCCTGAATGCCGAGATGGAGCGCGTTGCCCACGGAGACGATCGTGCCGAAAGGGATATCGTGCTCGTTCGCCGCGGCGATCACATCTTCGGCGATCGCGCCCGACTGGGTGATCAGCGCAAGCGGCCCCCCCGGGGGCAGGTCGCGCAGGAAGCTCGCGGCAAGGGGATTGGCGGCGTCCAGATGGATCGTGCCCGCACAATTGGGCCCGCCGATGGTGAGCCCGGCGCCGGTTGCGAGCTTCGCGACCTCGGCCTCGCGGACCCGACCGTCGGCACCCGCCTCGCGGAAGCCACCAGGCAGGATCAGCAGGTTCTTGTGGCCCGTTTCTCCCGCTTCGGCCACGACGGCGGGGATCAGATCCGGGCGGACCGCGACGACCACGAGAGCGGCGGGCTCGGACAGACCGGCAAGCGAGCGGGCTACCGGCAACCCTGCAATCTCGCCACCCTTGGCGTTGACCGGTACGAGCCGGCCGGAAAAGCCCGCACGCTTGAGGTTGTGCACGACCGCGCCGCCGGCGCTGGTCGCGCGCGCGCTCGCGCCGACCACGGCGATGCTGGAGGGACGGAGGAAGGGTTCGAGACGGCTCACGTCAGACGATGGCGATCGAGAGTTCGCCCACCCCGTCGACGCCGCCCAGCACCTCGTCGCCCACGACAAGCGGCCCGACGCCCGCCGGCGTGCCCGTAAAGATCAGGTCGCCCGGCTGTAGATGGAACTGGCGCGACAGGCTGGCGATGACCTCGGGCACCGACCAGATCATCTGATCGATGTTGCCCGACTGGCGCGTCTCGCCGTTCACCGTAAGCCAGATCGGCCGGCTCTCGGGGTGGCCGACCACCGCCACGGGGCTAAGCGCCGTGCACGGCGCGGAGCGGTCGAACGCCTTGCCGGAATCCCAGGGACGGCCCTTATCGCGGGCCACGCGCTGGAGATCGCGCCGGGTCAGGTCGACGCCGACGCCGTAGCCGAAGACACAGCCGAGCGCCGCTTCGTCCGCGACCTCGAGTGCGGCCGCGCCCAGGCCTACGACCAGCTCGATCTCGTGATGGAGATTTTCGGTCGCCAGGGGATAGGGAATTTCGCCGCCGCCCGGCACTACCGCGTCAGCGGGCTTGGTGAAGAAGAAGGGTGGCTCGCGGTCGGGGTCCGCGCCCATTTCCCGCGCATGATCGGCGTAGTTGCGCCCGACGCAATAGATCCGGCGCACGGGAAACAGGTCGTCGCTGCCCACGACCGCGAGGGCGGGCCGGACCGGTTCGGGGATCACATAGCTCATGGCGCGCTCCCGGCCTAGCGGTTGCCCCGGTCCTCGCGCCACAGGCCGAGCTTGGCCTGGATTGCACGGTCCGAGAAACTGAACAGCACGGCGTCTTCGATCGCCTCGTGGATGACAGAATGCCAGCTGGGCACGGCGAAGACGTCTCGCGGGCCCCAGTCGAACGCCGCGTCGCCGACCCGGCTCCTGCCCGCGCCCTCGACGACAGAGAACACCGTAGCGTCGGTCGACCGATAGGCGGCGGTGGCGAAGCCCTTGGGCAGGAGCTGCATGAAGGCCGCAATCGTCGGCATCGCGAATTCACCGGTCTCGGGGTTGACGTATTTCATCTTGAGGCCGTGGCAGGGGTCCCAGTCCTCGGCCCGGCGCATGACCTCGAGCGCATCGCGGGTGCGGCGATAGGGATAGTTGAAGACCGGTGAGGTCACCGTCGTCGGCTCGTGATCGACGGGCAGGAGACCGGCGCCGAAGCGCGCCAGCGCATCGCCCTCGGGCCGCCCGAGCGTTTGGCGATCCTCGCCCAGCATCTCGGCAAAGGACGCGTCGAGAAACTTCAGCAGCGGAATGTCGAGACCGTCGAGCCAGATCATGAGCTTCTCGGATTCGTTGCCGTGGTCGTGCCAGGTCCAGGATGGCGTGATGACGAAATCGCCCTCCTGCATGATCGTCCTCTCGCCGTCGACCGCGGTGTAGGCGCCCTCGCCTTCGATGACGAAGCGTAGCGCCGACTGGGTATGACGGTGGGCGGGAGCGACCTCGCCGGGCAGGATGAGCTGCAGGCCGGCATAGAGCGAGGTGGTGATCCGGGATTGGCCCGGCATGCCGGGGTTTTCGAGCACGAGGACCCGCCGCTCGGCCTCTTTCGCAGTGATCAGCCGGCCCGCTTCGAGAACCGCGGGCCGGATCGCGTCGTAACGCCAGATGGCGGGCGCGCACGCGCTCGCGGGCTCGGGCGTGACCAGATCTTTGAGGACGTCCCACAGGGGCGCCAGATTGTCGGCCCGGATGCGGCCGGCAAAGGCCTCGCGCTCGGGCGTGGGCTTGGGTGCCGTGTCCATCCCGGCTCTCTCCTCAGGCCGTCCCCGGCTCGTAAACCGGTAACCTGAGGCCCAAGGTCTCCTCGACCAGCTCCCGGGCGCGAACGAGATAGTCGTCGAGCATCGCTTCGTTGGTGCGCTGCTTGATGCCCCACTTGCGGAAGATTTCGTTGTTTTTCGACTTCGGACGGCCGAAGAACTTGGGCAGGAACGGGAAATAGCGATCGATTGCGTCCTGGACCGCCGCGCGGCCCGTCTCGGTCTTGCACAGCGCGACGCAGAAATCCTCGCCGAACTGGGCGTGGAAGCGCTCTTCCGGCATGGTCGAGCGGGCGACGTCGCGAAGCGGCGTAAAGCTGCAATGGGCGAGGTCTTCGACCTGCAGGATCTCACCGAGGTCGGCCAGCAGCTTGATGACGCAAAACTCCGTCCAGGTTTCGAGCGGGAAGTCGAAGATGGTCAGCGGGCGCTTGTCGTCCGGCGACATGCGCGCCGGGTCGATGCCCATTTGCTCTCCCAGAGCCTTGAAGCGGACATGGTGGCCGTATTCCTCCATGGCGACCCGGCAGGTGAGCCACTTGGCGTAGGGATCGGGTGCCAAGGCGATGGCGGGCTCGTCGAACACCCGGGCACCGTGGAGTTCGTTGACCGCGTGGCTGATGACGATCTTCTCCAACGCGGTCCGGTATTCGGCCGGCGCATCGGCCAGCGCTTCGCAGCTCGTAACCTCGGCTCCTGGGTCCATCCTCTCCTCCTCTCACTGACCGAAGCTCAGACGACGGGGTCGGTGTCGAACGCCTCGAGATCCGTGGTCAAATCGACATAATTCGGTGCGAACGCCGCCGCCGCGTCGGCTAGGCGATCGACGTCCCAGTCCGCCACGCGGTCGACCAGGGTGTGGACCGGACGGCTCTGGGAAAACAGAAACACCTCGCGCCCGCGCACTCCGAAGACCTGGCCCGTCACGTCTTGCGCCAGCGGCGAACAGAGCCAGGCGACCACGGTCGCGACATGATAGGGCTCGATCCTGAGCGCGCGCTCCTTGTAGGCCGCCTGCGCCTCGTTCGCGAGCTGGATTATATCCGTGACCCGGGTGTGGGCGAAGGGCGCCACGGCGTTGGCCGTGATTCCGGCGCGCGCGAGATCCATCGCCGCGACCCGGGTCAATCCGACGAGCCCGGCCTTGGCGCTGGCGTAAGGACTCTGGCCCAGATTGCCGTAAAGCCCCGCGCTCGAGGTGAGGTTGACGATACGGCCCCAGCCGTAGGGTTCGCCGCCGCGGTTTTCCTTGGCGTGGCCCCGCATCACGGGAGTTGCGGCATTGAGCAGGTAATAGGGCGCGGACAGGTTGGTTGCAATGACCCGGTCCCAGTCAGCGGGATCGGCCTTGAAGATGAAACCGTCGCGCAGAATCGCGGCGTTGTTGACCACGATGTCGAGGCCGCCGAAGCGCTTCTGGGCCAGCGCTACCAGCGAGCGGGCATCTTCGGGCGAGGCGATGCCCGCCGGCGCGGCAACGGCGTTCGGGCCGATCCGCTCCGCCGCGGCCCGGGCAACGGTTTCGTCGGGCCCCTCGCCGTCGATGCCGACGCCGTTATCCGCGACGACGACCGAAGCGCCCCGGGAGGCCAGCGCGTGCGCGATCGCAAGGCCGATTCCCCGGCCAGCGCCCGTGACGATTGCCACCCGGCCGGTAAGGCTCTGGTCGGTCCGATCTGTCATGCGGTCAACTCCAGGGCGGCCTTTTCCGCCGCCGTGTAAAACGCGTCCGCATGGCAATTCTCGCGCGCCACGCCCAGTTCGTAAAGCTGGACGAGACAGCTTTCCACCATCGGCGGGGGACCGGCGAGGTAGGCGCGTGCGCCCTCGCCGGCGATGCGGTCTTCGCCAAGACCGTCCGCCAGCAGCCCGGTCCGCCGCTCCGTGGGCCCGACGGGCTCGGACAGCACGACCCGGTAGTCGAGATTTGCATGGGCCGACGCCAGGTCCTTGAAGTGATCCTCGAGATAAACGTCGCGCTCGTCGCGCACCCCGTGGTAGAGCCGGATCGGCGCTTTGAGCCCCGCGGCAAGCGCCTCCTCGACAATCGCCTTGATGGGCGCAAGGCCCGAGCCCCCTGCGAGCGCGACCACGGGACCCGTGTGACGGGCCCGCCAGTAGGCGAAGCCGAACGGGCCTTCGGCGCGCACCGGATCGCCGAGGCTGAGGGTGTTGCGCACAAAGCCGCTGACCGCGCCGTTCTCGAGCGCCCGAACGTGGAAGTCGAGCGTCGCCTCGTCGGGCCGGCTCGCCATGGAATAGTCGCGCACGGGCAGGCCGTCGAAGGTCAGTTCCGCATATTGCCCCGCGGTGAAGTGAAACGGCCCGCCCGCGACCACGTCGAGGGTCACGCGCGTGATGTCGTGGGTCAGAGGGGTGAGCGCGGCGACCGTGCAGTCGAGCCGGCGGCGGGGATGAGCGACCAGCTCGTCGTCTTCGAGGAACGCGATCTCGCAGTCGCTCCAGGGGACCGCACGGCAGGCCAGGATCAGGCCGGCGGCGGCTTGCTGCGCCGAGAGCGCGTGCTCCGAATAGGGCGCCATCCGGACATCGCCCGAATGCAGGCGTGACTTACAGGCGCCGCAGTTGCCCGACTTGCAGCCGTGCGGATAGGGCCGCCCGAGGCCGAGCGCGGTTTCGAGGATCGTCGCGCCCATCTCGACAATGAACGGCTCGTTCCACTGCCGGACGGTTACCGTGTAGCTCATGCGTGGTCCGTCGTCGTTTCCAGGCAGGCATCTTGGGACCCGGGCGACCGGTTGGCAACGCGCAGACGCAGGCTATGAATTTTTCACCGGCTGGGCGAAGATTTACCGGTTCAAGATCAAGGGGGACCGAATCATGACCGACGAACGCGATCTCATAATCCCGCCTAAATCGGGGCGCGCCATCGTGGTGAAACGGGGCGAGACTCTCCGGGTGACCGACCTGGAAGGTCACCAGGTGGCCGACTTCGTGTGCTTCAACGAACACGACCATTCGGAATTTCTTTCCGCCGGGAAAACCCGGATGAACCCCTTCAAGGTCCGGATCTCGACTGGTGACAGACTCTATTCGAACCTGAGCACGGTCCTGTTTACGATCGGCAAGGACACGGTCGGCGTGCACGACCTGCTGTTCCCGCCGTGCAACCGCTGGCTCTACGAGAATGCGCTCGGCCAGCCGGGCGGCACCGGATGCCTCGAGAACCTGCGCGACGCGCTGGCGCCTTACGGGATCGAAGAATGGCAGGTGCCGGACCCGTTCAACCTGTTCATGAACACCCGCGTGGATGACGAAGACAATCTGGTCATCGAACTACCGAAATCCGGTCCGGGCGATTACATCGAACTCACCGCCGAGATGGATTGTCTGGTCGGCGTGACCTCCTGCGCGGAGGAAAAGGCGAGCGACTGCAACGGCCGGCACGTGACCCCGATCGGGCTTGCGATCGTCCGCTGATCCCGCGCGCGGCGCGCCGGCCAGGTGAAAGTCCAAGAATTGATGTCGTCATTGGATGATGGCTTGCCGAAGGGCATGGAGTAGTGGTCTCGGACGAGACTGGCTTCAAGGTCCACAGCGCCACCCTCTCGCGCGCGAGACCTTCACGAGACTTATGACGGCAGGATCGGGACAAGACGGAAGCAATATCACGGCCCCATCGGGGGCATGATCGAAACGGGCTGTGCTCACGGTCGGGGGAAATTGGGGAGCGGGTCGATGGGCCAATCAATGCGACGTTCGAACCGGGCGCTACCCGATGAAGGCCGGTTTTGGTCTCGGCCGCGGGCTGTGCCAGCTTTTGGCGACAGGAGACGATTTATCGCGAAGAATTCAGCTAAGACGATTGTTCCAATGATTGCGGCCGTTATCGCCGCCTGAGGTTATTTTGGCGGACGAGGTTGGGGTAAATATAACGTGCGCCATCCCAAGCTCACCTCCAGACGTTGACGCCCTCGCGCATCAGCCGTCCTACAACGGTACTGCGGCCGCCTGCGCAACACCTTAGACGTAGTCCTTGGGGACAAGGGCTCGGCCGTCGAGCGCGAATGGTACGATCACCTCATCGCGGCAGGGCTCGAGTCTTCCGGACATGGCACTCGCGAGGAGCCGCTTGCGTCCGGTCCTCTACCCAACAACCATGGTGGCGCAGCGAGTGTGATCGGAATCCTGGTCGGCAGGGCCGGACAGTGCGAGAGAAGCTCATCAAGATCGGAGCGAAGATCGTGCGCCACGGGCGCTACGTCACGTTCCAGATGGCCGAGGTTGTCATTCCTCGTGACCTGTTCGCCGACATCC
Organism: Alphaproteobacteria bacterium; assembly: GCA_965198325.1. Classification (GTDB taxonomy): domain Bacteria; phylum Pseudomonadota; class Alphaproteobacteria; order UBA828; family JAPUJA01; genus CBDAPE01. The sequence goes on from CBDAPE010000015.1 coordinate 337,903, forward strand.
TGCGCCGTATCGACCGGCTCAGGCCGCCGCCAGCCCCGGCATGAGCGACGGCACCCCGTTCCTTCGCGTCGCCGCCGACAGGATCGGTGTGCCCGGATCGCCGGCAAAAATGCCATTCCGCGCCACCAACGCCGCCAATTGGTCCTCAATCATCCGGCTCGGCGCGAAGATGGCTGTCATTCGAAGGCAAATTGCACGTCGAGCGGTTTCGAGTCACACTCAACGGGCTGGGAGGGTTCCATATGGGGAATCCCGGCTTAGACGTAGTCCTTGGGGACAAGGGCTCGGCCGTCGAGCGCGAATGGTACGATCACCTCATCGCGGCAGGGCTCGAGTCTTCCGGACATGGCACTCGCGAGGAGCCGCTTGCGTCCGGTCCTCTACCCAACAACCATGGTGGCGCAGCGAGTGTGATCGGAATCCTGGTCGGCAGGGCCGGACAGTAGCTCAACTTACAGTCGAAGCCGTCCAACGATTGGGGAGCAGCCCAATTCGGGGAGATAACAGTGAGAATTTCCGAACACATGGAACCCTACTTCCAGGGCTGAGTTACCAACGATACCGCGGGCCACTTGAAGTCGGCCGCCAACAGAGTTTCTTTTTCGACGATCCCGACACCAGCAGAATTTCCAAGGCTGACTCCGAGGCGTATTTTGCCGCGCTCAATGTCGCGGTGGGCGAGAATCGCGCGGGCAAGACATTCAGCTATACTAACTGCCCCGAGGGCTCCCGTCGCAAAGCGAAAGGATCGCACCATGACCGTGGCCGAACGCATCGAGGCCTATCTTCAGGCCTGGGTTACCGGCGATGTCTCAAGTCTGCTGGCGCAGTTTGCGGACAGTTTCTTATTCGACGATCCCAATGTGGGCCGGATAACCCGACCTGGATTCAAAACCTACATGGAAGGTATCATGGCGAATGTCGAGCGTGTACGCGATGGCCGGAAATGCGAAAATTTCGTGGAACTGAGCGAGATAGTCTCCAAGCACGAAGACGACGGCACAGCCACCCTCTGGTACTGGTGGGCCATCGCCGGCACGACGATCGAAGGATCCAGCCTCGTAAAGATCGGGCCCGAAGGCGTTCGCTCCGAGATCTACTGCTACTATGCCCGGACAGCGGAATGACCGCGCGGCATTGTTCGGGGAAACAGACATCGTCAGGGTAAATTGGATGGAACCTCCTGACGAGTTTCATAACCTCCAGGGATGCAACACCGATTCCGCTATTTTGACATTTCGCTCGAAGTGACCCGCCTCGCGGAGATGATGTACGTCCACCACCCTAACCACTGCGATCTGTTCGAACAGAACCGCGCTGCCGCGCTCACGGAAAGGCGCCAACTCGCCGCGTGAGGGTCTTGATCGTTTCAAATCCCAAGGCTCAGCCCAATAATTTCTGTCCGCCCGTGGCCCGATCTATAACCTCTTCAACGCGCAACGCCATCTCGTTTTCCGCCACACGCTTCGAACCTTTTGCGATCACGCGATGGAGGAATGGAACGCTGTGACGGCGGCCGCGTGAATAGACCGGACTTCAAGTAAAAACCTGCCTCGCTTAAGTTAAGTTGACAGCTCCTATTTGACAACTCAGATACCTCAGCATTAAGGTCATAGAAAACGTTATAAATAATTTGCAGAGAGTGTCACAGGGAGATTAAATCATGACATCTGGCACATTTAAAATAGTCGCCGTGTCGGCCGCGCTGTTTGCTAGTACTGCGTTCAGTTACTTGGCCACTACGGCCACTACGGCATTTGCAGGCGAGTTAAACCTACTCACGTGGGAAGGATACACTGACCAGAGCTTTATCGCCGCTTTCGAGGAGAGGACCGGATGTAAGATCACCGAGACCTTTATTGGGTCGCAGGAAGAGATCGCACCCAAGCTCTCGGGTGCCACGGGAGTCTACGACCTCGTCTCCCCCCAGATCGATTCGGCAAAAATCTTAGCTCAGATGGGTGTGGTTGAGCCTATTGACGTTCCGCGCCTCAAGCATTGGGGGGAATTCTACGGGTCGTTCATTGATCATCCCGGTCTCATCATCGACGGCGAGACGTGGGGTATGCCGTTTACCTGGGGTTCGGTCCCCCTGATGTATCGCACGGATAAGATCGACGATCCTCCGTCCTCGTTCTCGGTTCTCTGGGATCCGAGGTATGCCGGCAAGACCGCAGTGCAGGACGACAAGTCCAATATTTACATTGCTGCCCGTCTGCTCTTTGGGAGGGACTTTGACGCCTACAAGATGACCGATGAGCAGCTTGAAACCGTGAAAGAAAAGTTAATCGAACAGAAAAAATACCTCCGCAAGTATTGGGCATCGGCGGGTGAACTTATAAATCTCTATGCGAACGGTGAAGTCTGGATTTCTACCACTTGGGGCGGCTACCAAGTGGCTATACTCCAAGAACAGGGTATCCCAGTCGTTGAAGTCCTTCCCGAGGAGAGGGCCGAAGGATGGCAGGATGTCTGGATGATCGTAAAAGACACCGCCAATAGGGATTGTGCCTACGAGTGGCTCAACTTTGCGAGCGGATCCGAGGGCCAATGCGGAGTCGCAAGTGTCACGGGATATTGGGGAGCAAACCCGGTGGCGCTAGAGAGCTGCATGACGCCGGACATATTCCGTCCCTCCGAAGATTATACCGATAACCTCTCGTTCCCAACTCAGCCGGAACCGCTTGAAGGCTATGTTAACACTTGGAATGCCGTAAAGACCGCCCCTTGATGGGCGATGACGGCGTCAAGTGAACTAAACCACACTGGAGGAGTCCCGCCCCTTTGATGTCGAGGGGCGGGATTTCGTGCGAACTCCAAGCCGATCCTGGAAACGATCTCTTTGAGGCCGAAATGGTTATCAAGAATAAGAGTGAATCCTGCATGCCTTGGCCAATTTTCTAATAGCCTTGAAGTCACTTCGAGAATGCACAACCAGAGACCCGTGAGAGGAACACGTGCCGTCGATTTATAAGATACAGCCCGAAGATCGGATTTACGCTGAAGAATTTCGTCGAAATCCGATTGGCCACCACAGCCCTGGGTTAAATCGCATTCTCACCTTGTTTAGAGGTGAACCGGTCGAGAAGAAAGATGTTCTCGTATGCGTACAACCCCACCGAGAGTGGTGGCTGGGACAGTTGTCCGGGCACCGAGGAAGGCCAATCAGGATTATTCGAGATAAGTGTTTTAGAAATCTCTGGGACGCGGAGTGGGAGATTTTCAAAAGGCGGTGGAAAAAGCATACGGGCGAAGACCTTGAAGGCCAGGATAAGCAGCGCGAAGCCCCCCACTCCTATCGGGACGACGGCATCAGGATTACAGGTTATAGCGACCGCATCGGTGTGAGGCCGGGCGAAACCATCCACTTCAAGGTCTCATGCGACCGCGTCAAGAGCTACCGCTCCGACATTGTCCGTCTCGTCTGCGGCGACACTGATCCTAATGGGCCGGGCTTCAAGGAGAAGCTCGTGAAGACTGGTGTGAGCGGGCGCTACAAAGGTCGAAAACAGGCGATTCGCGTGGGATCCCACACGATCGTGCCCACTGCATCCGCACTCGAAGCGCTGGAGAGCTTTTCCCTGCAAGCGATGATTTGGCCGACTACTCCCAGGAAAAGTATTCAAGGGATCATTTCAAAGTGGTCCGCAGGGTCAAAAAGTGGATTTGCACTAATCATCGACGAGAAGGGCGAGGCCGCCCTAATGGTCGGGGACGGAGCCGGCCGAGTGCACATCGTCAGCACGGGACGACGCCTGCTCGATCGGCAATGGTATTTCGTGGGGGCAAGTTTTGATGCCCGGGCGCAGCGAGTCCGTGTATTTCAGGAGCCGCTTGTGCAGTTTCCGGGACATGATGACCCTGCTGTAAAAAGCCAAACGCTCGAGCTAGCTCGGGTCGGAGCAAATGACTGTCCGTTAATCATGGCCGGAATACAGCAGCGATCTTCGAAGGCTCGGATAATCGTGGGAAACCACTATAACGGCAAGATTGACAGCCCACGTCTTGCCAACCGAGCCCTTTCACCAGCGGAGGTGGAGACCCTTAAGCATGGCGTTCCCGCCGCTCTCGAAGATGCGGTCGTTGCCGCTTGGGACTTCTCGCGCGACATTGGCTCCGAGCGCATTGCAGACCTTTCGCCCAACCAGCTCCAGGGCACGATGGTCAACCTGCCCACGCGCGCGGTAACGGGCTGGAATTGGACGGGGCAGCATATGCGCTGGAGCGAGGCCCCCGAGCAATGGGGCGCGATTCACTTTCATGACGACGATCTTTACGACGCGGGCTGGGAGACGGATTTTGAGTGGAAAGTGCCCGGGCGTATGAAGAGCGGTCTCTACGCTACGCGCCTTCGCTCCGGACGATCCGAGGAATACGTTCCTTTTGCCGTCGGGCCGAGGCCAGGGCACGAGTCGAAGGTAGCACTCCTTCTGCCAACCGCCAGTTACATGGCCTACGCCAACGAGCACTCAGGAACGGACTCGGACACGATTGAACGGATGAACGGCGTTGTTTGCGTCCTGTACCCGCAAGACCTGTTTCTAAACAAGCATCGGGAATACGGTGCCTCGCTCTACGACACGCACACAGACGGGAGTGGTGTCGTCTACTCTTCGCGCCTGCGTCCGATCCTGAACATGCGGCCCAAATACGAATCCAACATGGGCGGAGCGAAAGTCCACCAGTTCAACGCGGATACCCACATCATCGACTGGCTCGAGGCGAACGACATCGAATACGACGTCATTACGGACGAGGAGCTCGACCGACGTGGCATGGCGTTGCTGTCCCCTTACCGGGTTGTGCTCACCGGGACCCATCCGGAGTACTGGTCGCCTAAGATGCAGGACGGGATGGTCGCCTACGAGCGCCGCGGGGGACGACTGATGTATCTGGGCGGCAACGGGTTCTACTGGAAGATCGCCTTTCACCCGGAATTGCCCGGCGTGATCGAAGTCCGCCGCAACGAGACCGGCATGCGCGCCTGGCCGTCGGCGCCCGGTGACTACTACCACGCCTTCGACGGCGAATACGGTGGCCTCTGGCTGAACCAGGGCGGCGGGAGAACACAACAGTCTATGGTCGGAACCGCCTTTTGCGCCCAGGGGTTCGATCTTTCCTCCTACTACCGGCGCAAGCCGGACAGTCTTGACCAGAAGGTGAAATTCATTTTCGAGGGGATCGAAGACGACGAGTTGATCGGCGATTTCGGGTTGCTTGGAGGGGGCGCGGCCGGCTGGGAGATCGACTGTATTTCCTATGATCAAGGGACGCCGTCAAACACATTCGTTTTGGCGAGTTCTGAGGACCATACGGACGTTTATCAGCTTACTGCCGAAGAGATGCTCGAAGGTTACGCGGGCACCGGAGGACAAGAAAATCCTCGCGTTCGTTCAGATATGGTGTTTTTCGAGACTGCAGATGGCGGAGCCGTGTTCTCAGTCAGCTCGATTGCCTGGGCGGCGAGCTTGTCGCACAACAATTATAAGAACAATGTTTCGCGGATAACGAAAAACGTTTTGACTCGCTTCCTCGATCCAAGAGTCTTCTAACTGTTTATTGGGAAGAACTCAGCTAAGATGATTGTTCCCATGATTGCAGCCACTATCGCCACCTGAGGTTATTTTGGCGGACGAGGTTGAGGTAAATTTAACGTGCGCCTGGAAGATTTTATCGATCGCGAACGCTTGGCCGACCTTGACCGGCCGATAGGCGAAACGGCCGGTCTCCCGGGAAGCGCGTACAGCGAGGGATTTTACAAACTCGAACAAAGGGAATTTTTTCCCCGCACATGGTGTGCCATCGCCGTCGGATCGCAAGTTCCCAGACCGGGAGATGTGATACCCATCGACCTCGCGGGCTGGCCGCTCCTCCTTGTTCGCAATCAGTCGGGTCAAATCAAGGTTTTCCACAACATGTGTCAACACCGGGGCATGCGCGTCGTGACGAAGTCCGCATGTCGCCAGGAGCTTCGGTGCCCGTGGCATGCCTGGACCTACGATCTGGATGGCCGTCTCAAAACGCGGCGCGATTTCGCAGGTTGGAACGCGCCGGATGCCGGAGACATGAATGCGGAGCTACCCGGACTTAAAGAAGTGCGGTCGGATCAGTGGCACGACTACGTAATGGTCAATATCGACGGCAAGGCGCCGCCGCTTCGAGATCATATCAAGCCTCTCGATGACTTCCTCCAGGACTACGATCTTGATGCTTTCGAGTACGCGAACACGCTGGAGCATTCTTACGAAGGCAACTGGAAGCTGGCGATGGAGGGTGGGCTCGAGGAATACCATCTACGTTCGGCGCATCCCCGCTTTGCCAAGGGCGTCATTTCGCAAAATCTTGAGTTCAGCCTCGATGCGGCCTGCCATTCGGGTTACCTGTTCTCTCGGAACTTTGGAGAAACCGAAAGGGCGGATCGAGTGGGCGAGCGCGGCATGCCGGCTCGTCCTGGTACCCCACGCGACGTTGAGAACTATTACCTGATCAACCTATTTCCTGTGGGCCTGATGCTCCTTGAGGACGATCACGCAATCTTCATCTTGTTTACCCCCGATGGTTGGAACCGCACGCGCGTCGTCAACTACCACTATTATTTTGGTGCCGCGGCTGTTGATCCGGCTTATGCCGAGGTCCGCAAGGAGTTTGAAGACGTTTGGACAGAGGTGATGTACCAGGACGCGGATTTCGTGAAATACGTCCATGAGAATGCGCAGCTGCGTGATGCGGTCGGCATCAATTCGCACTTCGCGCCTTATTGGGAAAGGCCGGTCCAGCATTTTCAACGACTCGTCATAGATACGATGAAAAATAGCTCGGACGGATGAGGGCGGGCGGCCAAGCTGGTTGAAGCCGGCTGAATTGGGATTGCCGGGCGAGTCAATTCCCAGCGCTCGCGGACGCCCGATCTGAATCTGATTCCAAGTCTTTAAAATATTTGCTTTGGGCCAGAAGCGGCCCCCGCTGGCGGAGAATTCGAACGGCCTGCAATGTGTCCGCGGACGGACTCTCGGATGGTGGCTCCAGACCCTAAATGAGAACGGCGGCGCAATAATCCCCCCCTGAAGCGGCCGGTTGATCCGGCTGTGGCGGACCAAAATGGGACCGTCTATAGCCTTCTGTCAGGGTTGCTCTGACTGGAAGGCGGGGGGATGTATCGGGTGGATTTGTACGCGCGGGTTCGGCGGGCGTGTCGTGTCGAGGGAATGAGCACCCGCGAGGCCTCGCGGGTGTTCGGGCTGGACCGCAAGACGGTCCGCAAGATGCTGTCGTTCTCGGTGCCGCCGGGGTCTCGCCGCGGCAAGCCGCCACGGCGGCCGAAGCGGGGTCCGTTCACGGGGATCATCGATCGGATTCTGGAAGACGATCGGACCAGCCACCACAAGCAACGGCCCACGGCGAAGCGGATCTTCGACCGTCTCCGGGACGAGTACGGCTTTACGGGCGGCTACACCATCGTGAAGGACTATGTCCGTGAGCGGCGGCTTCGGTCGCGCGAGATGTTCGTCGCTGTCCAGATATCTTGTGTAAATGAGTGCCGTGGGTCCACCTACGATGAGGACTATCAGACCTGAACTTCGACGAACTTCTGGCCGATTACGAGAAGCCGGATGACCTGCTGGGCGAAGACGGGCTTCGGTGCTCGAGCGGGCGCTTGGCGATGAGCGATCACCGGCTACGAGAAGGGTGACCCGGCGGTCGCGGCACGTAACAGCGGCTACTCGGACAAGACGGTGCTGAGCGAGGATGGCGAGATCGATATCGCCGTGCCGCGCGACCGCACCGGCACGTTCGACCCGCTGATCGTGCCCAAGGGCGAACGCCGTCTCGAGGGCTTCGACGATCGCATCGTGTCGCTGTATGCCCGCGGCATGACGGTGCGCGAGATACGTGGCCATCTGCAGGAGCTTTACGGGGTCGCGGTTTCGCCGGACCTGATCAGCCGGGTCACCGACGCGGTACTCGAGGAGGTCCGCGAATGGCAGAACCGACCGCTCGATGCGGTCTATCCGGTGGTGTTCTTTGACGCGCTGCGGGTCAAGATCCGCGACGAAGGCCTGGTGCGCAACAAAGCAGTCTACGTTGCACTGGCCCTCACCGCTGAAGGCGAGAAGGAGGTTCTCGGGCTGTGGATCGAGCAGACCGAAGGCGCCAAGTTCTGGCTCAAGGTGATGAACGACCTCAAGACCCGCGGCGTCGCTGACATCCTGATCGCCGTGGTCGACGGCCTCAAGGGCTTCCCCGAGGCGATAACAACGGTGTTCCCCGAGACCACGGTGCAGACCTGCATCGTGCATCTGATCCGCAGTTCGCTGGCGTTCGTGTCGTGGAAGGACCGAAAGAGGATCATGCCCGATATCAAGGCGATCTACCGCGCCGAAACCGCCGAGACCGCGGCGGCCAAGCTCGACGAGTTCGAGGCCAAATGGGGCGAGCGCTATCCGGCGATCGCGCCCAGCTGGCGCCGCGCCTCGCCGATGTTCGCGCGCCGGGATCCGCGATCTACACCACCAATGGAGCCTGCACCGGCGCAAGATCAAGACACGCGGTAGCAACGACCGCGGTCAAGCGGTTCCTGGCGATCCGCAATGCCTTGGAAACGGCCTATTGAATGGACCGCCGCAATGGGGCGCGATCTGTTCGAGGATCCTTTCCGGCCTCAGCGCGCTCGAAACAATGTCGCCCCGCCACTTACACAGACAATCGGACACACCCATTCCCCCGGCCCCGCCCAGGCGGACTTCGGCGAGGCGATGGCGGTGATCGGCTCCGAGCGGCTTACCGGCGCTCTCCTCGACCGCCGCACCCACCACGTCAACATCCTCGAGATGAATGGCGAGAGCTACAGGCTCAACCAGAGCCGCAGGCGTCAAACCCCGACGGCGAACTGAACCGACCACCCAACCCACGCTTGACCCCATGGGCCCACAGGTCCCTCCCGCGCGCGCCGCCGCGTCGGCCTGTTGAGGGCACGCCGCGTCGCACGCGGGGCCCGCCCATGGACTACGGGGACAAGCCCGCAGCCGCCAAGCGGTCCCTTCTTACACCGCCACGGTCGTCCCTTTTTGCTCCGCCATTGACACCCTAAAGCACTGCGGCGACCTTGAGCGCGTCGAGGGTCGCCTCTTCGACGGTCCGGGGCGTGGCGCAATCGCCGATCGCGATCACCTCGCCGTCATAATCGGATAACTCTTCGAGGAGCCCGGCATAGCGCTCGTGACCGAGCGCCAGAACGATGGTTTCGATGTCTTCGACGACAATTGCCTCGCCGGTCATGATGTGCTGCAGATAGACCGAGTCGTCGTCGACCCCGAACAGCCGCGCATACGGGATCACCTCGACGCCGAGGCGATGCATGGTTCCCGCCCCCATGTCTCGGATATAGGGCTGAAGCGATTGCCCGGCGGCGTAGCCGGCCACGGCGAGGCGCACCCGGCAGCCGTCGCGGGCGAGCTTCTCGGCCAAGCCGAGCCCGATCCAGTCGCAGCGCCAGTCGGCGACCAGCACCGAGGCCCCGACGTTGACCTCGTTCTTCAGCACCTGCCAGGCATCGACCACATGCTCGCCCTCGAGACCATCGAGCGCGGGCCGGCGTGGGCCGGCACCGGTCGCGACGATCACCGCGTCGGGCGCTTCGCGGGCGATCAACTCGGGCGTGGCTGGCGTGTTCTTGACGACCGCGGCCCCGGCCAACTCCATCTCGCGGCTGAAATTGGTCACGATGCCGCCGAACTCCGCGCGGCCGGGGAGCGCCTGTGCAAGCAGGACCTGACCGCCAAGCTGGCCGCTCGCTTCGTAAAGCGTGACGGCGTGACCCCGCTCGGCGGCAACGATCGCGGCCTTCATGCCCGCGGGGCCACCACCGGCGACCAACACCTTGCGCACGGGGTCGGCTGGTTTGAGCGAGCCGTATTCGAGTTCGCGGCCGGTCTCGGGGTACTGGATACAGGAGATCGAATAACCGGTCATCATATGGCCTATGCAGGCCTGGTTGCAGGCGATGCAGGCACGAATATCGTCGACGCGCCCCGCTCGGGCCTTGTTGACCATCTCGGGATCGGAAATCTGGGCGCGGGTCATGCCGCACATGTCGGCCTGACCCGAGGCCAGAATGGTCTCGGCGATGTGGGGCTGGTTGATCCGCCCGGCGACGAAGACCGGCCGGGAAACCCGTTCGCGCACGGCGGCCGCGTAGGGCGCGACATAGCCCGTCTCCATGGCCATCGGCGGAACGATATGGGTCGCCGCGCCGAGATTGACTGACGAGCCGGCGATGACATTGAAATAGTCGATCCCACCATCGCCGTCGAGCGCGACGCAGGCAGCCGCGGCTTCGTCGAGGCTCAGCATCTCCGCGTCGGTGCCGTCGCCGGTGATGCGCAGGCCGACGATCAATCCATCGTCGGTCTTGGACCGGACGTCAGTCACGACCTCGCGCAGAAACCGCAGGCGGTTATCAACCGAGCCCCCATATTCGTCTTCGCGCAAGTTCACCCGCGGGCTCAGGAACTGGGCCGGCAGATAACCATGGCTGCCGACGATCTCGACACCGTCGAGACCCGCCTCGCGCATGCGCGCCGCGGCGTGGCCATAACCCGCCACAATTTCGCCGATCAGGTCGCGCGACATGGGCTCGGGTACGATGTGGAAGCGCTCGTTCGGCACCGCGGAGGGGGCATAGGCATGAGCCTGGGAGCCATCGGTCGAGCTGAAGATTTCGCGCCCCGGATGGAAGATCTGACCGAATATCCTGCAGCCGTGGGAATGAACCGTTTCGGCCAGCTCGGCGTAGCCCGGGATGCAGCTGTCGTCGTAGGCGATGATGGAATTGAGGTTGAATACGCCGGTCGGATGCACCGCGCCGATCTCGACGATAATCAGACCGGCCCCACCCTTCGCGCGCGCCTCGTGATACGCCCTGAGCGCATCGTTGGGAGCGGTGCCTTCGACGAGCAGGGTTTCATGCCCCGTCGAAAAAATGCGGTTCCGGATCTCGAGTCCCCGGATGGTAAGCGGACTGAACAGGGTCGGAAACATTTGGCTCATGGCGTCTCTTCCTCGGCTGCGCCCTAACCAACCCCGAATTGCCGTGCCAATCAAGGGCACAGCGCATCGGGCGGGCTCACGGCCTTGTGAGGGCAGTTGATTTGTCTGGCGTGGTCAAGCGGCCTATCTCTGTCGGCGTGTGACGGCGATCAACGCGGCGCCCGCGATTTAGATGCAAAAGACCATGGCAAGAGCAATTTGGAACGGTACCGTTATCGCAGAAAGCGAATCCGCAAAAATCGTGGACGGGACCCTTTACTTTCCGCCCGAGGCTCTCCATCTCGAGTACTTCCGGGCCAGTGGAACCGAGACGGTCTGCCCCTAGAAGGGCACGGCGTCCTATTTCACCCTTGAGGTGGAGGGCGTTTGCAACGAGGATGCGGCCTGGGCCTATATTGATCCCAATCCCCAGGCCGATGCGATCCGCGGCCATGTCGCGTTTCAGAAAGACGTTAACGTTGTTTCTTAACCGGGCATTGGCAATTCTCGCCCTAAACTGGGCACCATTGGCAGGTAGCCCGAGGACGACCACGATGGTCCGCAGATTCCTTCTCACCACCGCCCTGGCGGTATTCATTCCTGGCCTCGCGCCGGCGTTGACCAGCGCCCCGATCGCCGTCGAGATCGTCGGCGTGCGCAGCGCGTCCAGCGTCATCGAACTCGCCGTCTACGACAGCGCCGAGAGCTTCCTCGAAGACGGCCAAAGCGTCGCCACGGCGACCTTCGACGCGAGCGACGGCCGGGTGGCCGGCGAGGTCCTCGGACTTCCCGCGGGCCGCTACGCCATCGCGGTCTTCCACGACGAGAACGGCAACGACGAGTTCGATACGAACTTCATCGGCCTGCCCACCGAGGGCTACGGCTTCTCGAACGGCGCGACCGTATTCCTGGGCCCGCCCGCGTTCGACGACGCTGCCTTCGAGACCGGCGCCGAAGGCGCCCGACTGACCGTAAACCTGTCCTACTAGGTAGATCCGACCGTCTGAACGGCGGACGCCGACCGCTTTAGGCTGCGGCGAAGTCGGCCAGGCGGATCGGCGCACGGCGCGCGCCCCAAGTGCCGGCGGGGCCGTCGAAGCGCCCCGCAAGCGGGGTCGCGCAGTGGGTACAGCGGCCGTCGTCGGTGAGGTTCCAGGCGCCGAGCCGGTACCAATCGCGCTCGATCAGGAGACCGCCGCAACCGTGGCAATAGGTGGAGCCGCCGTCCGAATCATGGACGTTGCCCGTATAGGCGTAGCGCACGCCGTTGCGCATGGCGATACCCCTGGCCCGGGTCAGCGTCGCAGGCGGGGTTGCCGGCTGGTCGCGCATCTTCCAGTCCGGGTGAAAGGCGGTGAAGTGCATCGGCACGTCGGGTCCGAGCTCGTCGACGACCCAGCGGGTCATAGCATCGAGTTCCTCGTCGGAATCGTTCTCGCCCGGGATCAACAGGGTCGTGAGCTCGAACCAGACATCGGTCTCATGCTTGAGCCAGACCAGGGTATCGAGCACCGGCGCGAGCTCGGCACCACAGATCTTGCGGTAGAAAACGTCGGTGAAGGCCTTCAGGTCTATGTTCGCGGCGTCCATGTCGCGGTAGAACTCGACGCGAGGCTCCTTGCAGATATAGCCCGCAGTGACCGCAACCGTGCCGATCTCCGCCTCGCGGGCGGCGCGCGCGATGTCGAGCGCATATTCGAAGAAGATGACCGGGTCGTTGTAGGTGAACGCGATCGAGCGGCAGCCGGTCGCCTTCGCGGCACGCACGATCACTTGCGGCGACGCGGCGTCGGCAAGGGTGTCGATCTCGCGCGACTTGCTGATGTCCCAGTTCTGGCAGAATTTGCAGGTCAGGTTGCAACCCGCCGTGCCGAACGACAGGACGGGGGATCCCGGCAGGTAGTGGTTGAGCGGCTTCTTCTCGATTGGGTCGATGCAGTATCCGGACGAGCGGCCGTAGCTCGTCATCACCAGACCGTCGCCGGCCCGTGCCCGGATGAAGCACAGGCCCCGCTGACCTTCGTGAAGCTTGCAGTAGCGCGGGCAAATATCGCACTGGATACGGCCGTCTTCGAGCGCATGCCAATAGCGCCCCGGCACGATCGACGGATCGCGCGCAGCCTCTTCGGCTGTAACCGCGTTATCGATGACACCCTCCTCGCCGGACTTGATGCTGCGCCCGACCGTACTAAGGTAAGCAAGGAGCTTGCCGGTTTCAATCGGCAGGCGGCGGCCTCGCTTTACGGCTCCGCCGGTGCGCGCTAGGCTTCCGGCCCGGGCGAGCGCCCAAGGAGGAGACGATGACGAGTGTGCGACCCGCGGCGGTGGCGGGTACATTCTACCCCGGCGATGCACGCAATCTTACGGACGCGATCCAAGGCTACCTCGCCGGCGTTGCAGCCCAAGGACCCGCGCCCAAGGCGCTGATCGCGCCCCATGCGGGCTATATCTATTCGGGTCCGATCGCCGCGTCCGTGTACGGCCGGTTACGGGAGGCGGCGGGCCGGATCCGCCGGGTCGTGCTTCTCGGCCCCTCTCACTACGTTGCCCTCAGCGGTCTTGCGGTCCCGTCCGTCGATTTTTTCGAGACGCCGCTGGGAAAGATTGCCATCGATACCAAGGCGCGGGCGCGGGTTGCCGGGCTCGCACAGGTCACCATCGACGACGGGCCGCACGCCCGGGAACACAGCCTGGAGGTCCAGTTGCCGTTCCTGCAGGACGTGCTCGACGATTTTGTCCTTCTGCCGCTGTCGGTCGGCCAGGCGACGGCGGCCGAGGTTGCCGAAGTGATCGAGGCACTGTGGGGCGGCGAAGAGACCCTGATCGTCATCAGCTCCGATCTTTCCCATTATCACGACTACGCCACAGCCCAACGGCTTGACGCGGAAACCTCCAAGGCCATCGAGCAGCTCAGCCTTCACGATATCGGGCAGGCTTCGGCCTGCGGCCGGGTGCCGATCTACGGCCTGTTGACCGTTGCACAGCGCCGAGGCCTGTCGGCCACAACGATCGACCTGCGCAACTCAGGTGATACGGCGGGCCCGCGGGATCGGGTCGTAGGCTATGGCGCCTACGTGTTTGGGCCTGAGGGCAGCGGCGCGAAAACCAGCGATGGCACCGGCTTGGCGGGCGATGACGACACGGAAGACCCGGCGCTCGCCCGTCTACTCGCGAGTCACGGCGATACGCTGCTCCACGTCGCCCGGGTCTCGCTCGAATCGGGCGTAAATCGTGGCCGGGCGGCCGATGTCGAAATCGCGAATGCACCTGACGCACTCAAGATCCACGGCGCCAGCTTCGTCACTCTCGAAGAGGCGGGGCGCCTTCGGGGTTGCATCGGTTCGCCCCAGGCCTGGCGGCCGCTGGCCATCGACGTCGCCGAGAACGCCTACCGGGCAGGCTTCGAGGATCCCCGGTTCGAGGCAATCGAGGCACCGGACCTCGACCGCGTCGATGTCTCGGTCTCGGTGTTGGGTGAGCCCCGACGCTTCGCAGTGGAGTCCGAAGACGATCTGATCGCCAAGCTACGGCCGGGTGTCGACGGTCTGATCCTGCGCGACCAGGGAAAAAGCGGCCTGTTTCTGCCCGCGGTCTGGGAGAAATTACCCGAGGCGCCGGACTTCGTCGGCCGCCTCAAACTCAAGGCAGGTCTCACGGCCGATCACTGGTCGGATCAGATGGAGATCTGGCGTTTCGTCAGCGCCTCGGTTTCACAGCCGGCAACGACTGCCACGCGGTAAGCCGGCGACAAATTCGAATTCGATATTGATGCTGTGGATGCCCAATCCGGACCCGGCTAAACATGCGAATTGCGGAACGGATTAGGCGCCGGCGCTAGAACCGGTAGCTGACGGCGACTTCGAAGTTGTGGGTCTGGTACTCGTCGCCGATCATGCCCATGTCGACGTCGGACGTCGCAACAAAGCGGTATCCGCCGCGCACGGCGAGATCCTCGGAGAACGCGAGCGCGATGCCGGCGAGCCCCTTGAAGGCGAACAGGGTGTCGCCGTCGGACGTGCCAGTGCCGTGGAAATCGATATCGACGTCCGTCAGGCCGAGCCCGCCGCCGAGATAGGGCAGGACCTTCGAACTCTCGTGTCGAAGTCGTAGAGCATGTTCAACATGCCGCCCAGGGCGCGCAGATCGCCGGTCGTGTTGTCGGGCAATGTGGTCACTCCCAGATCGACCGATCCATCGTCGACGCCGCTCAGGCGGAAGCTGACCTCGAACTCAGTCCGCAGGCCGCTATCGTAGAGATAGCCGAGCGAGCCGGTGAAATCGATCGAGTTGTCGGCCGCGCGCGTGTCGCTCACGGGGAGCATCGTATCGGCAAAACTGGGTCTTTCGATCGCGACATATCCGGCGCCGAGGTTGCCATAGTAGCCGGCATCACTATCCTCGGCCCCGGCAACGGACGATATCGCCGTCGCGATTACCCCGGTCAGACAAAGAAGCATGAGCTTCTTCAACGGCCTTTCCCCTCCCGGATCCGGTCAGGCCCAACCGGATCGCTCGGTCAATGATAGGCGCGTGGCCGATCAGGTCAACCGTCTCCGATCGCCAGCCCTGCGAGTTCTCCGGGTTGATGAAGCTTTGATTATGGTTAACAACGGGTTAACCACGCCGAGGACGCACCGGCGACCGCGCACTCCATGGCACGGCCCGGAGGGCGGCCCGCGGGTTTTCGGGCGCGGATCGTGCCGTGGCTATTTCACCGTGACGACGGTGCAGTCGGCATGATGATTGAGTTTGGACGACACGCTGCCGAGCAGAACGCCCTCGATCGGACCCAGGCCGCGACGCCCGGTGAACACCATATCGATGTCGTGGTCCGTGATGTAGTCGAGGATGGTTTCGACGGGATTACCGGCCAGCGCGTGACCCTGCACGTCGACGACGCCCTGCTCCGTGAGCGCCCGCTCGACCGGGCCGACAATCCTCTCGTGTGCCACATCGAGCTCCAGGTTGCCCGAACTATCCATATGCTCCACCGAGGGGAAGTCTTTGATCTCGTCGGGGACTTCATGACGGGGCAAGACGTAGAGAATATGGATCGCCGCGCCCAGTGATTCCGCGATCTCGCCCGCGAGATCGGCGGCGCGCCGGGCATGATCCGATCCGTCCATGGCGATGACGATATTTCTGACCATGTCGCCTTTTCGTCCTTTCGTTACGGCTCGTTCGTTCGACCGTCCGCCTCGAACTTGCCTCCAACCGGGTTCCGGTTGGTGCGCAGGACGCCGGTCTACTTCACGAACCCAACCGCGGAACCCGACCGGCCAACGCACGCTCATGCTTTAGGCCGGTACCAGCCTGACTGGACCACCCCCAACATGCATTGACCTGGATCAACGGCCGCGGGGGCTGCGTGGTTCCGTCAGTCGGCCCCGGAGATATCGACGTCGTCGATCAAGTTGAGGAGATCGCGAAGCAGCTCCGCTTTTTCGCCTTCGAGTCCCCCGGGAAGCTTGACGGAGAGGCGAACCAACTGGTCGCCCCGTCCCTCGCCCTCGCGACGGGGCAGGCCGAATCCCCTCAGCCGGTAGAGTCCGTGACTCTGGGCACCCGGTCGAATTCGCACCTTGCGGGGCCCGTCGATCGTTTGCACCGCGACAGTGCCGCCGAAGATCGCCTGCTGGAGACTGATGTTGGCCTCGCTGTATAGATCATCGTCGCGCGGCTCGAAATAGGTGTGGGAGGCGAGCTTCAGAACGATATAAAGATCTCCGGCAACACCACCATGGTCACCATCGTGACCCCTGCCCCGCAGTAAAATGGGAATCTCATCGGGCGCCCCCGGCGGGAAGTCGATGTCGACACGGCGGTTTCCCCCGACCCGGCCGCCGCCGTGGCAGGCGAGGCACGGGTTATCGAAGACGACGCCGCGTCCCCGGCAGGCCGGGCAATCGGTTCGCTCGCGGAACAGCTCTCCACCGTCCGGGCGTTCGCTGTAGACAGTGCCCGAGCCGCTGCATGGCCCGCAGGCAGTGACCCGACCATCGAGCGAGCCCCGGCCCGAACAGGCTTCGCAGCGGCGCAGGGCACGAACCGTCACGGAGCGCGTGCCGCCCGTCAGGGCGTCTTCCAGTGGAATCGCCAGCTCGATCACGACGTCACCGCCCGGCTCGGGCTCTGGCCACCAGCCGCTGGTTTCCTCCGCGCCCATGCCGAACAGCTCGGCCAGCCCCGTTTCGCCGAAAATCTCCGTGAAGCTGAAGGATCCGCCGCGGAAATCCGCGCCGTCGAAAACACCCGCGCCAGCCCGGCGCCGGGCTGGTTCGCTCAAGCGCTGGTAGGCTTCGTTGATCTCGCGGAAGCGTTCGGCAGCCTCGGGCGTATCGCCGCTGACGTCCGGATGGTATTGGCGCGCGAGCCGCCGATAGGCCGCCTTGATTTCATTCTCGCTCGCGTTCCGCCGAACGCCAAGGACATCGTAGGATTCGCGCTTCATTGCTTCATACGGGGTTTGGGCGACCGCTCACCAGACACCATCAGGGCCGCCAACGCTACCATCCAACTGTCTGAAAACAAAGCATTCGCGGCCGTTTCGCCCAAGCCTGCCGATCAGAATGCGACGAAGCCGATTTGCAGACCGATCCCGAGAATATGGTTCTGAACCTCGAATTCGGCGCCGGCAATCTCGGGGTCGCTCGTCGCGAAGTAGCGGTAGCCGCCTCGCGCCCAGACGTTGTCGGAAATCCGGTAGGACGCCCCGATCAGGGCCTGATAGGCGAGCACCGTATCGGTATCGTCGACGTCTAAGGTCGTGCTATCGAGCTCGACGCTCGCGCCCCCGATCCCCGCTCCGACATAGGGCGACCAGGCCGAGCGCATATCGATGTCGTAATACAGGTTGATCAGGCCATAGGCGGTCGATACGTCGCCATTGAGGGCCGCGTTGGCCGCGACCGCGGTGCCGAAGAAGGTGCCGGCGGCCGAGACGCTGTCGAGATCGTTACGCCGGAAGCCCACCTCGAACTCGCTGCGAAAGCCGCCGCCATAGCGGTAGCCGATGGCGACAGCTGCGCCCAAGCCGTCCTCCGCCGACAACTCGGCGCCACTCGAAAGCTCGGAATCACCGAACACGGCGTAGCTCGGTCCGATATCAAAGTAATAGCCCTGCCCTTTATCGCGCGCCGAAACCGGCGGCGCCGAGGCAGCGATGGCAAACGCAACCACGCCAAACAGGAGATAAACCCTTCGCATGGCTCCCTATTTAACGCGAAATGGACAGCCGTGCATCGGATCATTTCGATCAGCTCATCCCGTTCTTCCTAGGTTACCGTGCTGATAATCCGTTGATGCTCCATGCGCTTGATCCTGCCGAATAGCTCGAAGAAATCCCCGCCCATGCCCTGCGGAATCCAGGCGGAATTATCGAAATTATCAAGCAACTTGGACCAGTCGGTCGTGATTTTGGGGACACTCTCATCCAAATCGAGATGGCCCTTGGCCGGGGGGCCGGGGTCGAGCTCGTTCTTGATGCCGTCGAGGCCGCCGGCAATCAGCGCAGCGAGCCCGAGATGCAGGCAAATGTCGCCGCCCGGAACGCGCAGCTCGATCCGCGTCCCTTTCGGGGTGACGTTGATCGCGCGCACCGCCGCGACGCGGTTGTCCATGCCCCAGGCGATGGAGATGGGCGCGAAGCTTTCCGGCGCGATGCGCTTGCACGAGTTGGGATAGGGCAGATAGATCGTGGCAAGCTCTTCGAGATGGGCGAGGACGCCGCCGATGAAATAGCGACAGACCCGGCTGATCTTGAGCGGATCGTTATCGTCGGCGAAGGCGTTGCTGCCGTCTTTGTTCGCGAGAGAGAAATGCAAGTGGCAGGAACTGCCCGCCTCTTCGGTGTAGGGCTTGGCCATGAAGGTCACCTGCCGGTCCATGGCGACGGCGGTCTCCTTCAGGGTCGCGCGGAAGAGGTGCCCGGCATCGGCGATGGCCATCGCCTCGCCATATTCCGCGGTGATCTCGAACTGACCGGGGCCGTATTCGTAGTTGCACGCCTCGTAGTCGACATGGGCCGAGGCGGCGTCGATCAACGCCTGTTCTTCCTCACGGAAACCCCAGCGCTTGAGCATCGAGTAGGCGTTCGCCCCGGTGTCGCACAGCTGATGATCCGCATCGAGAAAATAGAACTCGAACTCGGGCGCCGCGTAGGCCGTGAAACCAAGCTCGTTGAGCTGGGCCAGGCCGCTTTTTAACAGGTTGCGCGGATCTTCGACGACGGGGCTGCCGTCGGCCCAGTGCAGGTTGGTCAGGCATTGGGCGGTGTTGGGCTCGTGACGGAGCAGGCGCATCGAGCCGAGATCGGGCACGGCGTAGAAATCGCCGAACCCGATCTCCTCGCCGAACCGGGTGTTGCGCAGCCAGCGAGCCTGGAGATCGATGGCGAACAGCAGGGCGGCGAAGAGCACGCCCTTGTGGCGCAGATCGTCGAAGGTGTCGAGCGCGAGGCGTTTTCCTCGGGGGATGCCGTGCAGGTCCATCCATTCGACGCGCACCTTCTCGACCCCGTTGGCGCGAAGCCAATCCATGACTTCGCCGTCGCCGCCCTGGAACCGCCGAATGTTGCCGTGATCCCCCGTTGCCACCATTGATGGTCTCCCCATTCCTGAGTCGAACGCCGAACGTGCCCCATCCGCAGGGTGCCCGACCATTCAAGGCAGATTATATCAGCCATGGGGGAGCGTCACCCGGTGCGTCGATCAGGCCGGGCGCTCCCAGACCCGCGGAAACTGCAGATCGAGATCGAACGAATCTCCGGTCTTGAGATCGGTCGGGTATTTCGGAAACTCGGCGGGCGGGTCGCGCAGGACGAACCAGGAATTCTCGGACAGCCAGCGATGGGTCAGCGAGCGGCGCGTCTGGTTCGTCGTCGGATTGGCGCGTCCCTGATGGAGCGTCAAGCCATGAAAAAACAAGACATCGCCAGGCTCCATTTCCCAAAAGACGATGTCGTAATTGTCCCGGTTGGCCTCGATCTCGGGAACGCGTTCGAAGACGTCGCCGGGATAGCGCGAGCCGTCGGCCAGGCTGTCGATCGGCGCAAACCAACGGTTCCATTTATGGGAGCCGCGGATGAACTCGACGCAGAATTCCTCGCCCATACAGAACAACGGAATCCAGTTCGAACTCATCTGCCCATCGACCGCCATGTAGGGCAGATCCTGGTGCCAATTGGTCAGCGCGAGCGTGCCGGCCTCCTTGACAAAGACGTGGTCGTCAAAAAGGTTTACCCGGCTTGCCCCGATGAGCCTGCCCGCGAGCTCGGCGCAGGGCCCCTCGAACGCGAAACGTTTGAGCTCCGGCACGTGACGCCACATATAGAAATCGTTGAAGAAATAACCGGGGCGCCTTCCTTCGTGTAGATCTCCGCATAGGGGCCGGGATCCGCCATATCCTGTTCGACGCCGGTTCGGATCATTTCAATCCACGCAGGCTCGATGGCGCCCCGCAGGCAGACGACACCGTCTTCTTCGTAGGCCCGGATATGCTCGTCGGTGATCTCGAAGCTGGCCGCCTTCGTCATTCGGCGTCGCTCTTCTCTCCCGGTCAGCCCGCCGCTACGCCGCCCGGTACGTCGATCAGGCCGCCTGCTCCCAGACCCGCGGGAACTGGGGATCGAGGTCGATCGGATCGCCGGTCTTGAGCCCGGTCGGATATTTCGGGAATTCGGCGGGCGGGTCGCGCAGAACGAACCGGGCGTCGTCGGCCAGCCACCGGTGGGTCAGCGAGCGGCGGGTCTCGTTCGAGGTCGGGTTGGCGCGGCCCTGGTGGACCATCAGGCCTTGGAAGAAAAGGATGTCGCCGGGCTCCATTTCCCAAAAGACGATGTCGTAGTCGGCGCGATTGGCCTCGATCTCCGGGACCCGCTCGAAGACCCTGCTGGGATGGCGGGAGCCATCGAGCAGGCTGTCGACTGGCGCGAACCAGCGCTCCCATTTATGGGAGCCGCGAACGAACTCGACGCAGAGCTCTTCGGGAGCCGAAAACAGTGGAATCCAGTTCGAGCACATCCGTCCATCGACGGCCATGTAAGGCTGATCCTGATGCCAGTGAGTGGGTGTCTGCGTGCCCGCCTCCTTGACGAAGATGTGGTCGAAAAAAAAGTTGACCCGGTTCGTCTGCATGAGCTTGCCAGCGATTTCGGCGCAGGGTCCCTCAAAGACGAATTGTTTAAGTTCGGGCACGTGGCGCCACATGTCGAAATCATTGAAGAAATAACCGAGATCGCTGGCGTCTGTATAAATCTCCACATTGGGGCCCGGTTCCGCCATGTCCTTCTCGACGCCGGTCTTGATCGTCTCGATCCATTTGGGCGAGATGGCACTTCGCAGGCAGACCACGCCGTCTTCCTGAAAGGCCCTGACCTGCTCGTCGGTAATCTCGAAGCTGTCGGGTTTCATCATTCGTTGTCCCTCGTTCCCGCCAATCAAACGATCCCGTCTCCCACCCGCCCCAGCCCGAGGGCGATCGCGCCCCGCTGGCAGCGAGGATCGATGCATTGTCTAAAAAAACAGACAGTAGATGCAAGTTCAAAATAAACCGCGCTGCGGGTCGCCAGGGCCGTCGGTGAGCGGCTCGATACAGGCGGGATCGTCGTGGGCCGGGGAATTGACGTGGGTCGAGACCGGCCAGGCGTCGAGACTGTTCGCCGGGCAGGGCCGCAACAGAGCTTCGAGGATCGGCCGGTCGCCGACTCCAGGGTCGAGCCACAGGGAATAATCGGAAGGCTCGAGAATGACTGGCATGCGGTCGTGAATGGGCGCAAGGCGCTCGTTGGCGTCGGTCGTGACGATGGTGCAAGTCTCGACCGGCGGGGCATCGACCAAACCATCGCCCATGCCCTCCCAGTGCTCCCAGAGCCCGGCAAATGCGAACGGCGCACCATCGGCCGGAGCGATGTAGAAGGGCTGCTTGGCGCCGTTCCGTTTCTGCCATTCGTAGAAGCCGTCGGCCGGTATCAGGCATCGCCGGCGCCGGAAGGCCGCTCGAAAGGACGGCTTGTCGGCCGCGGATTCGGCGCGTGCGTTGATCATGCGGCTGCCGATCGATGGATCCTTGGCCCAAGAGGGGATCAGGCCCCAGCGGAGAAGGACCGCCTCGCGGTTCGGCCCGCCGATTTTCGCACGCACGGCCGCAATCGGTTGGCTCGGCGCGACGTTGTAGCGGGGCGGCGGATAATCGCCAGGTTCGCCGCCGAATGCGACCGCCAGGCGATCGGCCGGCGTTTTCAGGGTGAAGCGTCCACACATGGCGGCTCAGGCTCCGGCCGGACGCGCCCGGTGCACGGGACAGACCCGGCGCCGGAACGAGGGGAGGCTTCGGTTTGGCACCGGGTGATTATATTTGCTATAAAGGCGCGGCCCGGAAGACCCCTTGCGGGCGAAAGGGCCGTCTGACAAGGCCCAATAAAACCGGAGGAACAAGATCGTGTGGGAACTGTGGCTACCACTGCTCGTCTGCGCAGCAACGCTCGGCGTCAGCATTCTGCTCTACTACGCCGCCAAGAAGCTGCTGTTCGAGGGGCGGGAGAAGGACTATTCCTGAACGGTGACCCGGGGCTCGCTGCGAGGCACTCCAGCGGTCCTCAAGACCAAGCTATTCGATGCCGGGCGGCGATAAGACGGGGCTTACATACTTAACTTGACAGGCGGCAATCCCGCGCTCGCGTCAGTCGGTACGAACGTAACACAACGGCCCATGACTGGAAAAACCACGCTTCGGCGACCGCATTGCAGCTAAAATGGGGCCACGGCAGCTGGCGAACCTGCCCGTCAAGCTAAGTATGTAAGCCCCGATAAGACCGGCCCGACGGGCGCCACAACCGGGGAGAGGGTCATGAGCGATCTCGCACAGCTGCGCGGTAATTTCGGTTTCCCGACGGTCATACGGTTCGGCATCGGGCGAATCACGGAATTGCCGGAGGTTTGCAAGAGCCTGGATATCGCCCGCCCGCTGCTGGTCACCGATCCGGGGCTCACCGCACTGCCCATGATCGGCGCGGCGATCGCCGCCAACGAGGCGGCTGGCCTGCCGACCGGCCTGTTTTCCGACATCAAGCCCAATCCGGTCGGTCAGAACGTACTCGACGGGGTCGCGGCCTACCGGGAGGGCAACCATGACGGCGTCATCGCCTGGGGTGGCGGCTCGGGGCTCGACGTCGGCAAGTCGATTGCGTACATGACGGCCCAGAGCAAGCCCTGGACGGACCTCGCAGGGTTGGGCGACGAATGGCTAGAGGCCAATGCCGAGGGGATCGCACCAATTGTCGCCGTGCCGACAACCTCGGGCACAGGCTCGGAGGTGGGACGCGCAACCGCCCTGATCGAAGAGGCCACCGAGATGAAGAAGTGCCTGTTCCATCCCGATCTGATGCCCGCGGCGACGATCGCGGACCCGGACCTCACGGTCGGCCTGCCCCCGAAATTTACGGCGGGCACAGGGATGGACGCGCTGGCCCACTGCATCGAGGCCTATTGCGTGCCCGATTATCATCCGCTCGCGGAAGGTGTTGCGGTCGAGGGCATCCGTCTGGTCAAGGAATGGCTGCCGGCGGCGGTCAAGGACGGCACCGACCTGATCGCGCGCTCGCACATGATGATCGCCTCGATGGCGGGCGCGACGGCGTTTCAGAAGGGCCTGGGCGCGATCCATTCCCTGAGCCACCCGGTGGGCGGCCATTTCGACAGCCATCACGGCGAGACCAACGGCGTGGTGATGCCCTATGTGCTGGCCTACAACGGCCCGGCAATCGAGGAGAAGCTGATCCGGCTCGCGCGCTACCTGAACCTGCGCAACCCGTCTGTTCAGGCGGTGGTCGAGTGGACGATCGAACTTCGGGCCGAAATCGGCATTCCCAACACGCTTGTGGACTATGGCGTGACCGACGGACACGTCGCCCAGCTCGCCGCCGACGCAGTTGTCGACCCGGCGGGTTTCGGCAATCCGCGGCCGCTATCGGAGGAGATGCTGGCCGGGCTGTTCCGAAACGCCATCCGCGGCGAGATTCCCACGCCATAGGACCTGCCGGCGCGTCTGTTCAGCGGGTGACAGGCATGTTGTCGATCAGCCGGACGACCCCGATATACGCGGCCACGAAGAGGCGCGCCGGGCGCGTCAGATCGCTTGCCGTCTCCAGGGTACGGGCGTCGCGCAGCTCGAGATAGTCGAGCCGGCCGATCCCCGCCGCCGCCAGCTCCGCCCGACCCCAGGCGAGCGTCGAAGCGACGTCTCCCTCGCCCGCGGTCAGGCGCCGCACGATCTCGTCCAGCGCCCGGGGCAGCGCGCCTGCCTGGACCCGCTCCGCGGCCGTCAGATGGGAATTGCGGGAGGACAGGGCGAGACCGTCCGCCTCGCGCACGGTCGGCACGGCGAGGATATCGACAGGTAACCCGAGATCGCGAACCATCCTGCGAACCACGAGGAGCTGCTGGTAATCCTTCTCGCCGAACAGGGCGATATCGGGGCCGCACTGGGTGAACAGCTTTGCAACGACGGTGGTCACGCCGTCGAAATGGCCAGGCCGGTGGATGCCACACAGGGGTTCACTCAGGCCGGGAACCGTGACGGTCGTCACAAAGCCGTCGGGATACATCGTCTCGACCGCGGGCGCGAACAGGAGGTCGACGCCCGCTGCGGCAAGCTGGGCGGTGTCCGCGGCTTCGGTCCTGGGGTAACCGGCGTAGTCCTCGCCTTCGCCGAACTGGGCGGGGTTGACGAACAGGCTGACGACGGTGCGATCCGCCCCCTGCATCGCCGCTTCGACCAGCGCCATGTGACCCGCATGCAGCCCGCCCATGGTGGGCACCAGGGCAATTCGCTCGCCGGCCGCACGCCAGCCCGCGACCGTGTTGCGCAGTTCGGCGATGCCGCGAACGAGCGTGAGCCCCGCGAGGGAGCCGGACGCAGGCTCAGGCGTCATGGGATTGGGGAATCAGCCAGCCGAGCGGCCGGTGGGCGAGACCAGGCTGGGCGCGCCCGAGACGTGCTCGGGGCCCGGGAAACGGCGGGCGCGGACGTCTTCGGCGTAGACCCGGGCGGCGGCAGCAATGTCGTCATGCAGATTGGCGTACTGGCGAACGAAGCGCGGCACCCGGCCACCACCTAATCCCAGCATGTCCTCGGCGACGAGGATCTGGCCGTCGCAGGCGGGCGACGCGCCGATCCCGATGGTCGGAACCGCAAGCCGCGCGGTGATCGCGCGGGAGACCGGTTCGCGCGTGTTTTCCACGACGACGGCGAACGCGCCAGCCGCGGCGGCGGCTTCCGCGTCGGCGATGATTGCCGCCGCGCTCTCGGCGTCCTTGCCCTGCACCCTGAAGCCACCGGCGACGTTGACCGACTGGGGCTTCAGGCCGACATGGCCCAGCACGGGAACACCGCGCTCGACTAAGAAGCGCACGCTCGGCGCCATCTCGACGCCGCCCTCGATCTTGACCGCCGCGCAGCCGGTTTCGGCCAGCGCGCGACCGGCGTTGCGGAAGGCCTGCTCGGGGCTTTCCTGATAACTGCCGAAGGGCATATCGATGACGACGCAGGCGGTCTTCGAGCCGCGCATGACCGCTTTGGTATGATTGATCATCATATCCAGGGTCACGCCGAGCGTCGTCTCGAGACCGTAGATCACCATGCCGAGCGAATCGCCGACCAGCAGAAGATCGACGGCCGGATCCAGCGCGTCCGCCATGGGTGCCGTATAGGCGGTCAGGCAAACGACCGGTTCGGCCCGTTTGCGGGCGGTGATATCAGGCGGGGTGAGACGGCGGGTGCACGTGGTTTCGGCCATGATGCTTGAGACCCTCCCCTCGAAGTCGGCGCGCATGACGTGCGAGCAACGACGTGGGATTGTCATCGAAGCCATCGCCGCTGTCCACCGGTTTCTGCTGCAACGCAACAAACTAAATATTTAATTTTTAATTTCATATAGTTACACGTGACGCAAAAGCGTCTAACGGCAGAAAAGGGGATCAACCCAGGCACTGCGGCCGGAGCCCGGCCGGTTTCCGATTAGTCGGCCGTATTGAGCAGTGCCGGGAGGTCGGCGATTGAATTCAAGCGGAAATCCGGATTGATCAGGGGATGGCTTTCGTCGGTTTCGCGAAATTTTCCGGTGCGCACCTGGACGGCGCGAAGCCCGGCGTTCTGGCCGCCGCCCACATCGCCCTCGATGTCGTCGCCGATCATCAGGGTTTCGCCGGCGCTCACATTCATGTCCGCGAGCGCGAACTCGAAGAATGCCCTGGCAGGCTTGCCGACGATGCGGGCCTCAGTGTCGGCGGCGTATTCCAGCAAGGCCACGAACGGGCCCAGGTCGAGGATCAGATTCCGATCCTTCCGCCAGTAGCGATTCTTATGGAGCGCGATCAGCCGCGCGCCGCTGACCAGCATCGCGAAGAGCGAATTCAGCCGATCGAAATCGTAACCCGGGCCAAGATCGCCCATCACGACGGCGTCCGGTGCGTCGTCGACCAGCTCGAAGCCGACGAAATCCTCGGCCAGGGCCGGAACGGTCGCGAGATGGACGCGGCGCATGCCGGCCGCCTCCAAATCGCGGCGGGCCGCCAGCGGCGGGGAGAACACCTCGCCCGGCTCGACGGCGAAGCCCATCGCGTTCAGCCGCCCGACGATGGCCGAGCGCGGCTTGGTCGTGGTGTTGGTCAGGAAGCGAACAGGGAGGCCGCGTGCGCGAACCTCGGCGATGACGTCAAGTGCGCCCGGGATCGGCATGTCGCGCTGATAGAGCACACCTTCGAGATCGAACAGGATCGCACGGATGCTCATGGTCGAGACGCCTTCCTGTTCCGCGCACCGCGCCACCGTTCAATTGGCCGGACGCACAGGCCGGTAGTGCCCGTCTTCGAAGCCGGAAAACAGCTCGTCGATCGCCCCATGGCGGATCGGCTCGCCGCTGTCGTCGGGCTCGAGGTTGCGTTCGGCCACGTAGGTCGTGTGGCTCGCGTCGTGAACCAGCACATGGTACCAGGGCGCATCCTTGGGCGGGCGCGAGCGGGCCATCGCCTCGTACCACTCCTCGCTGCCGGAAAACACCGGATCGACGTCGAAGCAGACGCCGCGATAGTCGAACAGCTTGTGATGCACGAGCTGGCCGACCTGGAATTTGGCGCGCGCCTCGCTCATTGTCTACGTCCGGCCCCGGCAAGCGCCGCTTCGATGGTGCCGACGACCACATCGTCGAGAGGTTCGATGCTGGACGGCCAGAGCTCGACGAGTTCGCCATCCGCGCCGATCAGGTATTTGTGGAAATTCCATTCGGGGCTCGCCGCCTCGCCGACGCTCTCGACGATCCAGCGATAAAGCGGGTGGGCGTCGCCGCCGATCACCGGCTCCTTGGCGGTCATCGGGAACCCGACGCCGTAGGTGGTCTCGCAAAACGTCTTGATCGCCGCCTCGTCGCCGGGCTCCTGGGCGCCGAAATCGTTCGACGGCACGCCAAGCACGATCAGGCCGCGGTCGCGATATCGCTCCCAAAGCGCCTGCAGGCCTTCATATTGCGGCGTATAGCCACATTCGGACGCGGTATTGACCAGGAGGATCGGATGGCCGGCGAAATCGCTCAAGGGCAACGGATCGCCGTCGATCGTGCGAAATGCGAAGTCGTGAGCGGACATGGTGGTGCGTCCCGACCAGTTCTGAACCGAAGCCAAGTCTAGCCCGAATCGCCGCGCGTTTCGATCTCACCGGCGCGCCTGCCGAGAATGGCGCCGGGCGTGCCCGGTACAAGAGACCCCACTCGCACGGCAATCCTTCACACAACGCGAACGGCGGCGCAATTCGCGTCCCGATACCCGGATCAGGTCGGCCCGTCGGCGGCGGCGGGCAACAGATAAACCCCGGCGATGCGCCACTCGCCGCCGGCCTGGCGCTCCATGATGTAGTGCGCCGTCACCAGCAGGCCGTCCGGGCCGACCAGGAAGACCTTTTGCACGGGCAGGCGGCTTTCCGGCGCCAGGATCTCTCCGAACGCTACCTTCCGGGGCCGGTAGACCGCCTGATACGCGTCACGCACCATGCGCATGAAGTTTGCGACATCGCCGAATCGCTCGCGAATCAGCGGTGCTGCAAACGCAAAAGCCGCCTCGCCGTCGTCTCGCTGGAATGCCTCGAGCTGGCCGCTGATGACGGCCTGGATGGCCTGACTATCCTCGGGGCCGACCACTCTGTCCTGTGCCCGCGTTGGCGAAGGGGATGCGAGAGCGATCAGGAGCAGGACAATCGACAGCGCGGCAAAGGGGATGGAGCGGTTCATGGCAGCAGACCTCGCGATCGAGCGACAGGCGTTCGACGCCCGTCGCTCCCACTATAGTCTTGATGGCCCAGCGCTTCCGGTGATGGGCGCCACAGGCCGGCGCTCGATTGATGGAAAGATGGTCGGAGCGGCGGGATTCGAACCCACGACCCCTTGTCCCCCAGACAAGTGCGCTACCAGACTGCGCCACGCTCCGAAGATCGCGCCGGCACTATAGCCGCCTGCTACAATCGCGACAACGGGCCGGGTGAATACCCGTAGGAGCCTTCACGCTGAGCCACTCGATCGGATTATTTCGTTCGATCAAACACGCCCGCGAAGCATGTCGCGCAGCTCGCCCAGCTCGTCGGCCAGCGTACTCAACTGCTCGCGCTGCTCCGGGCTGAGGTTCGCCGGCGGGGACGCCGGCGAGGACGCCGGAGCGGACGCGGCCTTGGCCGGTTCGGAGGCTGCGGCGGCCCGTGCGGGCACGGCCGCGGGCGGTGCGCTCGATGCGCCCTCGGACAGCTTGCCGCCACTCTCGCGCAGCAGCTTCTGCACGCCCTTGATCGTGTAGCCCTCGACGTAGAGCAGCGAGCGGATACGCCGGAGCAAGGCGATATCCTCCGGCCGGTAGTAGCGTCGCCCGCCGCCGCGCTTGAGCGGCTTGATCTGCGTGAACTTGCTTTCCCAGAATCGCAGGACGTGCTGGGGAACGTCGAGTTCCTCGGAGACTTCCCGGATGGTTCGAAAGGCGTCGGGCGCTTTGCCCGTGCTGCCCCCGGAGGTTCCCGATGTCGCCACGGTCGACGGCCGCTAAGCTTCTGGCCGGTCGCCCCTTGGGGCGCTGAGCGATTGGGCGATCAAGTCCTTGAGAACATGGGAGGCCCGAAAGACCAGGACGCGGCGGGGCGGGATCGGGACCTCCTCACCGGTTTTCGGATTGCGACCCATGCGCTGGCCCTTGCCGCGCACGGAAAAACTTCCGAACGACGAGATCTTAACCGTATCGCCCCGGGTCAGGCTGCCGACCATGAGATCGAGCACGGAATCGACGAGCTTCATGGAGTCGTTGCGCGAAAGCCCGACTTCAAGAAACACCGCTTCACCCAAATGCGCCCGGGTCACCGTCTTGCCGGCCATTTTTCGGCCTGATCTCCCATTTCCGAACGGGACGACGGTACAGCGCCCGGATCAGGGCGTCAATATCAAAGGATTTCAATGCCTTCCGCGAAATCGTCGAGTCAAGAAGAAAGAATTCGGCCGGGGAACGCCTCGCACGGGCAGCGGATCTTCGCGAATTCCCACCGGGCGAAACCGACCGCGACCGCGGCCCCGCTCTCCAGAACAGAATCGGCCGAACCCGCGGGTATTAAGAACCCTCTATACTACGATTGCGAGAAACCCGGGGTGCGAATGATCGCTGACCGGCAGCAGAACCTAGAGACGGATCACCCCCGCACCCCAGGTAAAGCCGCCGCCCATCGCTTCCACGACGATCACCTGGCCCGGCGTGATGCGACCGTCTTCCACGGCTTCGGCCAAGGCAAGGGGAATCGACGCCGCCGAGGTGTTGGCGTGCCGGTCGACGGTGACGATCATCTTCTCCGCAGGCAGGCCAAGGCGACGGGCTGTTGCGTCGAGAATTCTTTTGTTGGCCTGGTGGGGAACAAGCCAGTCGACGTCCGCGGGCACAATGCCCGCCGCTTCCAGCGCCTCTTCGGTCACGGCCGCAAGATTGACCACCGCATGGCGGAATACCTCGCGCCCCGCCATTCGCAGATGGCCGGTGGACTGCGTCGAGGAGACGCCGCCATCAACGTAAAGCAAGTCCCGATGTCGACCGTCGGAATGGATGCAGGTGGCGAGAATGCCCCGGTCGGAAGCCGATTGCTCGCCCTCTTCGGCCCGCAGCACGACTGCACCAGCGCCGTCGCCGAACAGGACGCAGGTTGCGCGATCGTCCCAGTCGAGAATTCGGGAGAAGGTTTCCGCGCCGATCACCAGCGCGGTACCGGCCGCATCGGCCTTCAGGAAGTTATCGGCCGTGGCCAGTGCGAATACGAACCCGGCGCATACGGCCTGAACATCGAAGGCAGCGCCGGCGGACATGCCAAGTTTGGCCTGAACCCGAGTGGCGGTCGCCGGGAACGTGTCGTCCGGGGTCGACGTGGCGACGACGACCAGATCGATATCTTCGGCGCCGAGCCCGGCGCGTTCAAGCGCCGCCTCAGCCGCCTTGAGCGCCAGATCCGAGGTAAATTCGCCAGCGTCGGCGATATGGCGTTCCCGAATCCCGGTTCGTTCGACGATCCATTCGTCCGAGGTATCGACCCTGGCGGCAAGGTCGTCGTTGGTGAGAATCTGCTCGGGGAGATAGCTCCCGCAACCGATGACGCAGGAGCGGCGCATCCTCAGACGGCAACCGTCTTGGGCTCGGGCGCGCGGTCGGCGTGAAGCCGATGGAGTTCGTCGATGATCTTCGTATTGAAACCCTGGCTGACCATGTCGACGGCAACGCCGATGGCGCTCGCGAAGCCCTTGTGGTCCGTGCCGCCATGGCTTTTGACCACAACGCCGTTCAGCCCCAACAGGGTCGCTCCGTTGTAGCGCCGTGGATCGATCCGGTTGCGCAAACTGCGAAGCGCGGGCCGCGCCAGAAAATAGCCGAAGCGCGAAACGATCGACCGGCGAAACGCGCCACGCAGATATTCCGTGAACAGCACCGCGACACCCTCTGCGGTCTTCAGGGCCACATTGCCGGTGAAGCCGTCGGTGACGATAACATCGACGGTGCCCTCGGGAATATCGTTACCTTCGACGAAGCCGTGAAACTCGATAGGCAATTCCCAGCCGCGCAACGTGGTGGCCGCCTCTTGCAGGCGCTCGGTTCCCTTGAGTTCCTCCTGCCCGACATTGAGCAAACCGATGGTAGGGTTGGTCCGACCCAGAACGGTTCGCGCGAATACCTCGCCCATGACCGCAAACTCGACCAGATTGTTGGCGTCGCACTCGATATTCGCCCCCAAATCGAGCATAACGCTCTCACCCCGTTGGGTCGGAAAGATCGAGGCGAAGGCCGGTCGCGATATGCCCGGCATCGTCTTGAGCACGACTTTGGCAAGCGCCATGAGCGCGCCGGTGTTGCCCGCCGACACAATCCCGGCGGCTTCGCCCTCATGAACCGCGTCGACGGCGCGCCGCATGCTCGAACCGCGGAGTTGGCGTAGGGCAACCGACGGCTTTTCGTGCGCCTCGACCACTTCCTCGGTGTGGCGCACCTCGCTCACGGCCGCGAGCCGCTTGAAACGGCTCAGCGTCGGCTCAAGCTTCCGGCGATCGCCGAACAATAGAAAGTGGAGTTCGGGATGGCGTACCCGTGCGAGATTGGCGCCGCGGATCACAACACCGGGTGCGAAGTCGCCTCCCATCGCATCGAGCGCCAAGACGATATCGTCAGCCATGATTGACAGCTCCCCGCGCCAGCTTGGACGGATTACGCAGCGCCCTCGGCCTCAACGATTTCGCGGCCGTCATAATGGCCGCACGCCTTGCACACATGATGCGGGAGCTTGAGTTCACCGCAGTTCGGACACTCGTTCGATCCCGTCATTGCCAGCCGATCATGCGACCGGCGCACGTCGCGTCGCGCCTTGGAGGTTTTTCTCTTTGGTACCGCCATCGACCCGTTTCCTTCTTTTGCACGTCGAAGCTCCCCGCTCCGAAGCCATCAGTCTACCGTCTTCGCGCAGCCGCAGTGACCCACAGATTTACTCACTCTTACCCGGAACCGTCGGTCTCGCGCAACCGCGCAAATGGGTTCGTCGTTTCGCCCCGATCGACCGATCGGTTGCTCGACGACTCTTGGTCGAGCGCTGCGCCGGGTGCGCGCGGATAGGGATCAAGCACCAGCGCCAGATGCTCGGCAACGACTTCGCCAATGTCGATGGCGTCGCCCACGAGCGGCTCCGGCGGGTCGTTCGCGTCAACAACGATGTCAACCGTCGCCGCCTCGTCGCTTTCGACCGCCGGCGCAAAGACCAGCGCGACCGAGTTGTCGAGGTGGGTCGCGACGGGTTCGAGGGTAACGACACAGGTCTGGACCACATCGGCGCTCACGTCGCCCTGCACGATCACTGAACCCGGTAACGGGCCGCAGCGCAACCGGAGCCGTGCATCGAGCGACTCGACTGCGCACAGGTCAAAGCGGTCCGCCAGGGCGGCGCGCTCGACGGCATCGGCACTTATCTCTACGATTCGCTCGGCGCTTTCGATGTCTGCAACCGGGACACACCGCGAAAATTCGGGCGTCGGCTCGGATTGAATCACGGGCTTCTCGCTGATCGATGAGGATGGACCGGTCCCGTCGGGCAACACCCCGCCGAGACGGCGCCTCGACGGCGCCGGATCAATGCTTTTTCAGGCCCCTTCGGGAGCCGCATCAACGCCCGGCACGGGCAGAAAATTGATCCGGCCCGCGAGCAGTCGCACGCCCGACTGCGCCGCTAGATCGTCGGCCTGGACCCGGACGTAAGCCGCGAGACGCCGGACGTCTTCGGCATGGGGCTCGCGAGCGCTGTAGAGATTGCGCGTCAGCGCGCGTACGAGCGTGGTTTCGCCTTCATCCAAACCCTTCTCGTAGGCGGAAATTCGGCCGTAGAACGCGCTCGCCATCGCCTTGACCTTCTTGCCCACAGACAAATCACCGACGCCCATCTCACGGAGGTCCTGATCCATATAGTCGAACATCACATCGAAAAGCTTCTGGGCAAGGGCCGCACCGCCGTCGCCCTCATCGCGCAGCCGACGGAGCACGAGGAAGACGTGGAGCGCGATCATGTCGAACCGCCCATCGACCGTATCCGGCGCGCCGTATATCGTATAAAAGCCCGGCTGACGGGCCTGGCCCACCACGGCGAGATACAGCGCCTCGGCCGGTTCACGCCACCGGGACCGACGAAAAAGACGATCGATGATCATTCGAATCATGTCCAATTTTTGCGATAATCACTTTTCAGGCGCCCCCGGACGCCTTACCTAAGAACCCAAGCAAGCTAGGGACCCCGATCCCGCCCGTCAACGATTGGAACCCATCTCGATGACCTCGCCTGCTTCGACCCTACGCCGCGTCCGTGGCCTCAGCGCCGTCGGTGCAATTATCCTGCTCGGCACCAGCCTGCTGGCCTGCGCCCCGGCCGTGGAAACCCACGGCTTCGTGCCCAAGCCCGAGGCGTTTCAGGAGATCGAGATTGGCGTGACCACCGAGGATCAGGTCTGGACGCTGCTCGGCACCCCGACCAGCCGGTCGACGATCGATGAACGGCGCTGGTACTACGTCACGCGTATAACGGAGCGCCTGGCGTTCTACGACCCCGATTTTATAGACGGTGCGGTCATCGTCGTCGAATTCGACGAGAGCGGCACCGTGAGCAATCTGGGCTTGCGGCGCCTCGACGAAGGCACGGAAATCGTCTTCGTCGACCGCCAGACACCGACCCAAGGCAGGGATCTTGGGATTCTCGAACAGTTGTTCGGCAATCTCGGCCGCTTCGAACGTGGCTCGGAAGTGCCTCCGGGGGGGAGGCGTTTCGATAACTAGAGCGTTTTCCGATCATTCGCAGTCATATCCAGCGGCGGCGAAGTAGTTTTGGCATTCTTTTGGTGTGAAGGTCTCGATACCGTGTGCGATGGCGTCGCAGAGATCGTCGACGGTTCGGGCGGCGGTCTTTTTGAGGGAGGCCTTGAGCTTTGAAAAGGCCATCTCGATGGGATTGAAGTCTGGGGAATAGGGCGGCAGGAAGTGCAGGTCGGCACCGGTGGCTTCAATGGCGTGGCGCACGGCGAGGGGTTTGTGCGCGGGCAAATTATCCATGATGACGATGTCTCCGGGCGACAGCGTCGGTGCGAGGACCTGCTCCACATAGGCCAGGAAGGCGGCGCCGTGCATGGCGCCGTCGAGGATCATGGGCGCGGTTATCCCCTCCAGCCTGAGTGCGCCGACGAAGGTCGTCGTCTTCCAATGCCCATGGGGTACCGGCGCCCGGCAGCGTTCGCCGCGAGGCGAGCGACCATAACGCCGGGCCATCTTGGTCGAGGCGCCGGTCGCGTCGATGAATACCAGTCGCTTCGGTTCCAGATCGGGCTGGGCCTCGAACCAGACCCGCCGCCGACGCAGAACATCAGCCCGCTGCTGTTCGCTGGCGTGCGCGGTTTTTTTTGAATGTCATGCCGCGCCGGTCAAGCAGACGCCAGACGGTGCTTTGGGCAACCTTCAGCCCATGCGCCTGATCCAGATGCCCGGCGATCTCGACCAGGGTGATGTCCGGCGTTTCCTTAATCAGAGCCAGGATTTCCTCGGCATGGGCTTCAATCCGGTGCGAGCGATAATCCCCGCCCTGCCGACGGGGCCGAACATGGCCCGTCTGTCGCCACTGATCGACCCACTTGATAGCCGTCGATGCGGCGACCCCGAACCGTTCCGCCGCAGAACGACGCGACATCCCGCATTCAACCGCTGATATCAGCCGTTCCCGCAAATCAATCGAAAGAGGTTTCGTCATGCAGGCTGGCCTCCTTCACCAGCCCACATCTTGAATCACAATCCCCGACCCATGGGAATCCCCTGAGATTCAATCAGGTCAGAAAACGCTCTAGAGGATGGGCCCGATCATGGGGCTCCGGGCCGGGGCAAGAAATAAAGCCCCGCGGGCGACGGCCAGCAGGGCTTTCGGGTGGTCACTTGCGCGGCGCTTAGTGCGTGCCGACGATCCCGCCCAAAACTGCGAGCAAAAGAAGCGCCACGATATTGGTGATCTTGATCATCGGGTTGACGGCAGGCCCGGCGGTGTCCTTGTAGGGATCGCCGACCGTATCGCCGGTCACCGCCGCCTTGTGGCTTTCGGAGCCCTTGCCGCCGTGATGGCCGTCTTCGATGTACTTCTTTGCGTTGTCCCACGCGCCGCCGCCCGAGGTCATCGAGACCGCGACGAACAGCCCGGTGACGATGGTGCCCACGAGCATCGCGCCCAACGCCGAGAAGGCTGCGGACTGGCCCGCAATCAGCCAGATCACGATATAGAGGATGATCGGCGCCAGAACCGGCAGCAGCGAGGGCGCAATCATTTCACGGATCGCCGAGCGGGTAAGCAGATCGACGGCCCGGCCGTATTCCGGCTTGCCCGTGCCCTCCATGATGCCTGGGATCTCCTTGAACTGACGGCGTACCTCTCGCACCACCGCACCGGCCGCCCGTCCGACCGACAGCATCGAGAGGGAGGCGAACAGATAGGGCAACAGGCCGCCATAGAATAGACCGACGATTATGTACGGATTGGCGAGGTCGAAGGTGACGGTCACGTTTGGAAAATAGCGCCCAAGGTCCATCGTGAAGGCGGCGAAGAGCACGAGTGCGGCGAGACCGGCAGAGGCGATCGCGTACCCCTTGGTCACCGCCTTGGTCGTGTTGCCGACCGCATCCAGCACATCTGTCGTCTTGCGCACGTCCTCGGGCAGTTCGGCCATTTCGGCGATACCGCCCGCGTTATCCGTCACCGGGCCATAGGCGTCGAGCGCCACGACCATGCCCGCCAGAGCGAGCATCGCGGTAACCGCGATAGAGATGCCGAAGAGGCCGCCCAGGAGATAGGACGCCACGATGGCCGCGGCGATCACAATCGCAGGCAGCGCGGTTGCCTGCATGGAGATGGCCAACCCGTGGATGATGTTGGTGGCGTGTCCGGTCTCGGACGAGCGGGCAATGGAGCGAACCGGGTTGTATGCCGTCGAGGTGTAGAACTCGGTGATCCAGACCATCAAGCCGGTCACGACGAGACCGATCAGACCGCAAATGAAGAGCTTCCAGCCCGCAGTCGCGACACCGCCGACCATGAGCTCTGTGTTCATGCCCACGATCCACTCGGTAATCGGCCACAGCGCCACGCCCGAGAGCACTGCCGTGACGATGAAGCCCTTATAGAGCGCGGCCATGACGTTCCCGCTGGAACCCAGGCGGACGAACAGCGTGCCGATGATCGAGGTCAGGATGCACACACCGCCGATCGCGAGCGGGTAGATCATCATGGCGGTTGCCTGCGTGCCCGTGAAGTAAAGCGCCGTCAGCAGCATGGTCGCGACGATCGTAACGGCGTAGGTCTCGAACAGGTCTGCCGCCATGCCCGCGCAGTCGCCGACATTGTCGCCGACATTATCGGCGATTACCGCCGGGTTGCGCGGATCGTCCTCGGGAATGCCCGCTTCGACCTTGCCCACGAGATCGGCGCCGACATCGGCACCCTTGGTGAAGATTCCGCCACCCAGCCGCGCGAAGATCGAGATCAGGGAGCCGCCGAATCCGAGCGAGATAAGCGCCTCGAGGATTTCGCCGCGCCCGACACCGACCGCGACCAGGATGCCGTAATAGCCCGCCACGCCGAGCAGGGCGAGACCGACGACCAACATGCCGGTAACCGCGCCCGAGCGAAACGCAATGCCGAGCGCCGGCTTCAGACCGCCGCTACGCGCCGCTTCGGCTGTACGCACATTGGCCTTGACCGAGACGTTCATGCCGATATAGCCGGCCGCCGCCGACAACACCGCGCCGATTCCAAACCCGATTCCCGACAGGTAACCGAGCAGACCGGTGAGGACGCCGAAGATCACCAAACCGACCAGGCCGATGGTGAGATATTGGCGGTTGAGGTAGGCGCGGGCGCCTTCCTGGATGGCACCGGCGATTTCCTGCATCCGCTCGGTGCCGGCATTCGCCCCGACCACCGACCGCGCGGCAACGATGCCATAGAGAAGCGCAACGCCCCCGCAAATCAGGGCGAACCAGTAAGCAGCAATCATGGATCTCTCGTCCTCTGCCGAAGCAAGAAAACAGGGCGCGACCGGCTCTTCGGAACACCGAAGCCGAATCGGCCCTTTAATGGAGGCGCGAGAATGCCAGAAGAGCCTGGGCGATGCAACCTTGGTCTGGCCGGCTTGTGTACGCAGCAGGCGCGTCGAAATCGCGGCTAGCTGCGCCGCTCCATGGCGCTGTCGACGAGCACGTCGGAGACGATTCCCGGCCCGATCACCCGCTCGACGATCAGGAGAAAGCGTTTCTTGACCCGGAAGATATTGATGCTGGGCTCGTCTTTGCGCCGGAGCATGGCCTGAAGATGCAAATCGTGAATAAAGGCGTCGCGCAGGGGTGCGATGCTGGCGTTGACAGTTTCCAGGTCGCGCGAATCGGACAGTTCGAGTTGGAGCGTCAAGAGGACGTAGCCCTTGAACTGGTGCTCGCGCACGACCGGGGCGAACAGCGGATCGAGCGGCACGAAGGCGAGCTCCGGCTCATGGCTTTCCTGCTCGCCGCCCATGAACTGCATCACGCCGAACCCGCCCGCAACCACAACGACGAGCAGTATTGCGATGAGCTTGATCTTCTTTTTCACCGTCGACCTCGCTCCGGCCCCGAAAATCCAGACCGCTCTCCTTGTGCCTGAAATCCGTGAACAAAGCGTGAAGCCGCGCGCTGACGTGAGTTTTGCGGCACAAGCCGGCGTATCTAGAAGTGACGGTAGCCGCCCGCACCCAGGGCCATCGGTGCGCCGCCCGGATCGATCACCCGGACCCCCGGATCAGCCTCGATCCAGCCGATTGCAGTCAGCTTCAAGGTGAGCTCGGCACTTAAGGAGGAGATCGCCCCGGTGGAATCAGCGGGAACGGTGAATGCGAGTTCGTAATCGTCGCCTCCCGTCAGGGCCTCGTTCAATCGCTGCGCACCCAGTGCCACTGCGGCTCGGGCGGCCGCGGATAAGGGCACCGCGGCGGCCTCAATCGTTGCGCCGACGCCGGAAGCGACCGCGATATGACCGAGATCGGCAACCAAACCGTCCGAGAGATCGATCGCCGCGCTCGCCAAGCCGATTAGGCGGCAACCCAGCGCAAGACGGGGTTCGGGGCGACGAAACCGGGCCAGGAGATGCGCCTGGTCGGCAGCATCGAGCGCACCCAGTTCGCCCCGGTGGGTGGCAAGACCGAGTGCGCCGTCGCCCACGGTTCCCGAAACATACACCCGATCCCCTGGCCGGGCGTCGCTGCGCGTCAACGCGGCGCCCGTTACGACACGACCCAGCGCCGTGAGCGACAACGTGAGCGGACCCGGTGTCGAGACCGTATCACCGCCAAGCAATCCCACCCGGTAGTGCGTTTGATCGGCGGCCAGCCCGGACGCGAAACCCTCGAGCCAGTCGAGCGGCGTCTCGGCCGGCAGGGCCAGACCCAGCAGATAACCGATTGGGCTCGCACCCATCGCCGCCAAATCGGAGAGGTTGACCCGAAGCAGCTTTGCCCCGACGGCGCCAGGTTCCTCGTCGGCCGGAAAATGCACCCCGGCGACCATGACGTCCGTCGTTACGATAAGCGATTCTCCCAGCGGCGGGTCGACGCTCGCCGCATCGTTGAGGAGCCCGAAGGCGCCGGCCTCCCCGGCCGCGAGCGGTGCGAACAGCTGCTCGATCAGTGCGAATTCGCCGGGCCGGACGCGCTCAGCCATCGCCTGCCTGCTCGAATTCGGCAGCCCGCAGGTCGCGCGCCAGCCGATCCAGCGCAGCGTTTACGAACGCGCTCTCCCCACCCTCGTCGAAAGCATGCACAACGTCGACATATTCACTGACCACGACCCGGGCGGGAATATTGGGACACGCAACCAATTCGTAGGCGGCCGCCCGAAGCACGGCGCGTACGACGCCGCCTAGCCGTTGAAGCGACCAACCTTCACCGAGCAAGGGCAGAAGGCGCGCATCGAGCGCGTCGTGCCGGGCCGTTACGCCCCTGACCACACCGTCGAACCAGGCCCGGTCGACCGCCGTGAACTGCAACCCCTCGATCTCGCGATCGAGCCGATAGACAGAAAATTCGGCGATCACCGTGTCCGCATCCGCGCCACCGAATTCGATCTGGAAAAGCGCCTGAACCGCGGCGAGCCGCGCGACGCTTCGCTCGGCGGCGCGCGGCGCCGAGCGCTCGTCCGCCTCATCCGGCGACGGACTCACGTGCTGCTGGCGCCGAACCGCCGTTTGAGCGCGACCATGGCCAGACAGGCCTTGGCGGCGGTGGCGCCCTTGTTTATCTCGTTGGTCCAGGCTCGAGCCCAGGCTTGGTCGCGGTTCTCCGTCGTCAAAATGCCGTAGCCGATGGCAACGTCCCGTTCGAGCGCCAGATCCGCCAACCCCCGGGCGCTCTCGCCGCAAACATAATCATAATGCGTCGTCTCGCCGCGGATGACGCAGCCGAGCGCAATATAACCGTCAAAGGCACCCGATCCGATTGCGAACCCGATTGCAGCCGGGATTTCGAAGCAGCCGGGTACGGTGATCCGCTCAAAGCTCGCGCCCGACGCTTCGAGCTCAGCGACAGCACCCTTCACGAGCTCATCGGCGATATCGTCGTAGAATCGGGCATCGACGATCAGGATATGCGGTGTATCGGCCATGGGCTCCTCCGTCCGGACTTGCTGGAATGGCGCGGCCTGCGGATATCAGGCGCCGTCCGCCTCCCGGAGACGGGCAACGTAGCGCGAGAGCACGTCGACCTCAAGATTGACCGGCGCGCCGGAATCCAAGTCGGCAAAGCTGGTCGCCTCGAGCGTGCGGGGAATGATATTGACGCCGAAGCGCGCGCCGTCGACCTCGTTCACCGTGAGCGAGACGCCATCGACGCAAATTGACCCCTTGAGCGCGATGAAGCGCGCGATCGCCGCAGGCGCGACAATCGCGAAGCGAGCCGAGCCCCCGTCGGGCCACCGCTCGACGAGCTCGCCGACGCCATCGACATGCCCCAGGACCATGTGGCCGCCCAGCTCGTCGCCGACCCCGAGCGGACGCTCGAGATTGATCGCCCGGCCCACCTGCCAGTGTCCCAGCGTCGTGCAGGCCAGCGTCTCGGCGGAAACATCGGCGGCGAACCAGTCGGGGCCGAGCTCGACCGCCGTGAGACAGGCGCCCGAACAGGCGATCGACGCGCCGATTGGAATCGCCGCCGTCTCGTAAGCAGTCTCGACCTCGAGCCGGCGACCCCCGTCGGCGTCGGCAATGGCACGCAAGCGCCCGCGATCAGTAATGATGCCCGTAAACATGGCTTCTATTTACGCCGTGACGGCGTAGCTTTCCAGCAGGTCGTCACCTATGGGCTCGACGGATAGGCGCTGAAAACGGGGTGCGGCGGCCAGCCGGTCGACACCGAACGCGGCGGCACCCGGCACGCCGTCGCCACCGATCATCGAAGCGGCGCGGAACCAAGCCAGGCGATCGATCAGCCCCGCAGCCAGGAGAGTTGCGGCAAGATGACTGCCGCCCTCGACCAGCAGGCGGGTGATGCCGCGCGCGCCGAGCGCCGTCAGGACGCGCCCGAGATCCGGCCGGCCGGCCGCATCCGGCTCGACCTCGACGAGATCCACACCCGCACCCCGATAGGCCGCCTCACGGGCGGCATCACCACCCGCCAGCGTGAACACCCAGCACGGATGCTCGCCTGCCACGGCGACGAGACGGCTGGTCAGCGGCAGACGCATCCGGCCATCGACGACGACCCTTACAGGCGTGCGGGTCTCCAGTCCGGACAGACGGCAGGTGAGTTCGGGATCGTCCGCCAGTCCAGTGCCGACCCCGATCATCACGGCGTCGGCCTCGGCGCGCAGGAGATGAGCGCGGGCGCGCGCCGCCTCGCCGGTAATCCAGCGACTCTCGCCTGCACGAGTCGCAATCCGGCCGTCGAGCGTCGTCGCGAGTTTGAGGGTAGCCAGCGGTCGGCCGTCGGCGATGCGTCGGATGAAGCCCGCGTTGAGCTCGGCCGCGGCCGCGGCGCAAACCCCCAGGGTGACCTCGACGCCGGCTTCGCGCAGCCGGACGAGCCCCTGACCGTCGACCCGAGGGTCGGGATCCCTGAGCGCGACGACCGCGCGGGCGATACCGGCTTGGATCATCGCGTCGACGCAGGGCCCGGTCTGGCCGTGATGGGCGCAGGGTTCGAGGCTGACATAGGCTACGGCACCCCGAGCCGCTTCGCCCGCCCGGCCGAGTGCCTCGGCTTCGGCATGGGGCCGGCCGCCGGGTTGGGTCCAGCCCCGCCCGACGACGGTGCCATCACGCACGAGCACACAACCGACGGCCGGGTTCGGCCAGACGACGCCCAGACCGCGCCGCGCCAAATTGAGCGCAGCACCCATATGACGGCGGTCGTCAGCCGCCGTCGCGATCGCCGCTGAGCTGGCCAAGAAACTCCTCGAAATCCTTGGCCTCGCGGAAATTCCGGTAGACCGAGGCGAAGCGCACATAGGCGACCTGATCGAGCCCGGCGAGTGCGTCCATCACGAGCTCGCCGATCACCTCGGAAGGAATATCACTTTCCCCCATGGTTTCAAGCCGGCG
The DNA here is from genome assembly GCA_965198325.1 of Alphaproteobacteria bacterium. Lineage (GTDB taxonomy): Bacteria > Pseudomonadota > Alphaproteobacteria > UBA828 > JAPUJA01 > CBDAPE01. The sequence continues at coordinate 379,591 of CBDAPE010000015.1, forward strand.
CACGATGCCGTTGACCATCTGGTCGACGCGCTCCGGTTCGACCGGGCGGCGGCGCATTGCAATGTCGATCGAGCGGGCCAGCTTGTCGCGGTCGAACAGGACGCGCTGCCCGCCGCGCTTGACGACGGTGAGCTCGCGCAGCTGAACCCGTTCGAAGGTCGTGAACCGCGCACCGCAGTTCTGGCATTGCCGGCGACGGCGGATCGCCGCGTTATCCTCGGTCGGCCGGGAATCCTTGACCTGTGTGTCGTCACCTCCGCAAAACGGACAGCGCATGGGTTGCCTCCCCTTTAAGCTCCGCCGAGAGCACGGTAGATCGGAAAGCGCGCACAGAGTGCCCGAGCCTGCGCCGCTGCCGCCGCCTCTGCAGCGGAATTGTCATCGGGATGGGCTGCAAGTCCGTCGAGCACATCGCCGATGAGATGCCCGACGGTGCGGAATTCCGCCGTGCCGAAGCCGCGACTGGTCGCCGCCGGCGTACCCAACCGGATGCCCGACGTCACGGTCGGCTTCTCGGGATCGAACGGTATCGCGTTCTTGTTGCAGGTCATGCCGGCGTTCTCGAGGCTGATCTCGGCGGCTTTGCCGGTCAGCGTCTTTGACCGCAAATCGACCAGCATGAGATGGGTGTCGGTCCCGCCCGAGACGATATCGACACCGCGCTCGACGAGGCTGTCCGCCAGAACTTTGGCGTTCTCCGCCACTTGAGCAGCATAGGCTTTGAATTCGGGCGTCAGCGCTTCGCCGAAAGCGACCGCCTTCGCCGCGATCGCGTGCATCAGCGGGCCGCCCTGAAGCCCCGGAAAGATCGCTGAGTTGATCTTCTTCGCGATCTCCTCGTCGTCCGACAGAATGATGCCACCACGCGGGCCGCGCAGGGTCTTGTGCGTGGTCGACGTGACCACATGGGCGTGGGGAAACGGGCTCGGGTGCACGCCGGCGGCGACCAGGCCGGCGAAGTGCGCCATGTCGACCATGAAGTAGGCACCGGCGGAATCGGCGATCCCGCGGAACCGGGCAAAGTCGATGATCCGGGGATAGGCCGAGCCGCCCGCGATGATCAGCTTGGGCCGATGTTCCGTGGCCAGCGCCTCGACCTCGTCGAAATCGATCTGGTCGTCCTGACTGCGCACGCCGTACCCGATCGCGTCGAACCACTTGCCGGAAAGATTGGGCTTCGCGCCGTGGGTCAGGTGACCACCTGCAGCCAGGCTCATGCCCAGGATCGTATCGCCGGGCTTGATCAGGGCGAGAAAGACCCCCTGGTTGGCCTGGGAGCCGGAGCTCGGCTGGACGTTGGCGAAGCCGCAGCCGAACAGCTCTTTGGCCCGGTCGATGGCCAACTGCTCTGCGATATCGACAAATTCGCAACCGCCGTAATAGCGCCGGCCAGGATAGCCCTCGGCATATTTATTGGTCAGGACCGAGCCTTGGGCCCGGAGAACCGCCGCACTCACGATATTCTCCGAGGCGATCAGCTCGATCGTGTTCTGCTGGCGCTCGAGTTCGAAATCAAGGGCGCGTTGGAGTTCGGGGTCGGTCTCCGCGAGTTCGGCGGAAAAGATCGGCAATTCGGAAGCACTCATTTCCATAACGTTTCGTTCTCGTGGCTGCACTACTGTTTCAACCTGTCGTTACCCGGGCGATCCGATGCCGTCCAGCCGCGGTCGGCGGGTCATCGCCGCCGATCAACTCATCTTTGCGACACGCCTCCCGTGCCGCCCCCCCTCGAACGGGGTATCCAGGAACACCCGCAAACAATCCTGGGCGACTTCGGCCCCCGTGGTTCGCGCACCCAGGACCAGCACGTTCGCATCGGTGTGGGCCCGGCTCATACGCGCGCTCACCGCATCGTGACACAGCGCGGCCCGAAGTTCGCGATGACGGTTGGCTGCAATGCTGATGCCAATCCCGGTGCCGCAAATCAGCACGCCCCGGGTTGCGTCACCGGCGGCAAGCGCCTTGGCCATGCGATCGGCGAAATCGGGATAGTCGACTGCTTCGGGTCCCCGTGTCCCGAGATCCCGGACCGCGTACCCCATCGCCTCCAGCACCGCAGTCAGGTCGGCTTTCAACTGCACGCCAGCGTGGTCGGATGCGATCGCGATCGTTTCGTCCGTCATGGTTCGCCCCGTATCCCGCCCTCCGCAATCGAGCAGAACAGAAATGTCCGAACTCCAAACCGAGGGCAATATATTGCATAAACCCGCCGCGACGCCACAACTTAGGCGATCGCGAGCGGCGTGGCGAACTCCAAGGGTTTGACAACCACACGAGCGCATGTAAAGAAATAGGTTTCATCTGGCAAATTACTGAAGAACAATGAATTTTCGTCAAGCGAATAAGTACTCGAATGAAACGTCAGAAAAATGGATTACGACCAATGAGTGATGTGACAGACAGCTCCATTCCTAATGACGAACTCGTGCGCATGGCAGCGGAAATCGCCTCGGCTTATGTCGGTCGGAACCGGTTGGCCAGTGGCCAAGTTTCCGACGTCATTCGCGCAGCCCATGCATCCTTGCTGGGAACGCAGACCCCAGGACCCGCCGGAGCCCAACGACCGAAACCGGCGGTTTCCGTCCGCCGCTCGATCACACCCGATTATCTGATATGCCTTGAGGACGGAAAAAAGCTGAAGATGCTCAAGCGGCATCTGCGGGCGCGCTACGACATGACGCCCGACGACTACCGGAATAAATGGGGCTTGCCCGCCGATTATCCGATGGTCGCACCGAACTACTCGAAGAAGCGGTCCGCCTTCGCGAAGCAGATCGGGCTCGGACGCAAGCCCGGCGCCCGCCGTAAGAAAGCCAGCGCAAAGAGCAAGAAGAAATAAACCGCGACAGCCGTCCTTGTCGCGGCGGCCAGCCCTTGCGCATCCCCGGACCGCCCGTTAGGCTTTCTCTAAAGAGCCGTAACCGGCTGCGGAACCGAAAGGGAGCGCCGCTCGTGGCACGCCGAGCCGCAATCGCATTTCAACCAGGCCCCCTCGTGCGGGCAACGCTCGCACTGGCCGTTGCCGGTGCGGTTGCCCTCGGCACTGAGCGGGCCGAGGCCGACGACATCACGATCGGCACCCTGGTTCCGCTGACGGGCGATCTGCAGGCCTACGGCGGGGACATCCTGAACGGGTCGATCCTCGCGGTCGACGAGATCAACGCGGCCGGTGGTGTGCTTGGCCAGACCCTCGCGCTTGCCGTCGGCGATACCCAGACGAAACCCCAGGCGGGTGTTGACGCCGCCCAGAAACTCCTCTCATTGGAAGGTGCCGTGGCGCTGGTGGGCGCGTTGTCGAGCGGCGTGACGATCCCGATCGCCTCTTCGGTTTCCAAGCCCAATAGGATCGTCCAGATCAGCAACGCATCGACTTCGCCGGTCATTTCCACGCTCGACGACGACGATTTCCTGTTCCGCACGATTCCGTCGGACGCGTTTCAGGGTGTGGCTCTCGCCCAGGTCGTGGTCGAGAGCGGACTGATGAACGTGGGAACCCTCTACATCAACAACGATTACGGCGAGGGGCTGGCCAACAGCTTCAGGGACGCGTTCGAGGCGCTAGGCGCGGACAATTCCGCAGCCCTGCCCTACGAGCCGGGCAACGCCTCCTATCGGGGCGAGCTCGCGGCGGTTTCGCGGGACGGCGCCGAGGCGCTGCTGCTGATCGGCTATCCCGAGAACGGCGTCATCATTCTTCGCCAGGCGCTTGAGGAAGGTTATTTCACCAAGTTCATTTTCACCGACGGTATGAAATCTCCTAAGATTATCGAGGCAATCGGCTCCTATCTCGACGGCTCGATCGGCACCAACCCCCAAGCCTTGGGCGACAGCGACCCGGCGATGCATTTTGCAACGGCTTACGAAGAGCACTTCGGCGCGCCCGTACTCACCCCCTTCGTCGACGCCGCCTACGACGCCGTCTATATCCTGGCGCTCGCCATCGAAGCGGCTGGCAGTTCCGACAAAGTTGCGATTCGCGACCACTTGCGCAACGTCGCCAACCCGCCCGGAACCAGCGTCGGGCCCGGCGAATGGGCCAAGGCGAAGGCTTTGATCGCCGAAGACGAGGCGGTAAATTACATCGGCGCGGCCGGGGCCCACGATTTCGACGCCGGCGGCGACGTCGAGGGTACCTTTGCATTCTGGACGATCGAGAACGGCGAATTCGTCACGCTCAAGGTGTTCCGGCCCGAAAGCTGACGCGGTTCGGACGCTTAGCCGTCTTCCGGTTTGCCGGGCGGCTTGGTCCGCCGGCGACGGCCACCAAGCAGGCCCTCCGGGCGGGCCAGCAGGATTATCTGGAGCAGCACGCCAATCAGCAACAGCCGGAGCGCACCGGCCTGGGTGACCATGTCGGCGGGCAGGCGATTGGTCAGATACTCTGTGCCCGACCAAACCAGCCAGATCGCGAACGCGCCCAAGATCGCGCCGCGGTTGTTGCCCGACCCGCCCGCGATCAGCATGACCCAGACGAGGAAGGTGGCGAGCTCGGGCTCGAACGCCTCGGGGCTGATGAAACCGAAGAAATGCGCGTAGAACGCGCCCGCCAGCCCCATGATCATGGAGCCCAGCACGAACGCCTCGAGGCGGAAGCGCACGACGTTCTTGCCTGCGGCCTGGGCGGTTTCCTCGTTCTCGCGAATGGCGCGCAGGACCCGGCCCCAGGGTGATTTGTGAGCCCGTTCGAGCGTCACATAGACGAGCAGCAGGGCGGCGAGCACGATGGCGAGAAATACCAACTGGGCCCAGCCCGGTCCGAGCAGGGTAGCATGGGGCTTGAGGATGCCCGCAATACCGCGCACGCCGTTGGTGAGCCAGCCCTCGTTCTTGAGCACGAGGCGCAGAATCTCGGCGATGCCGATGGTCGCGATGGCCAGATAGTCGGCCCGCAGGCGGAGCGTGATCAACCCGATGAGGAGCGCCACGACGCCCGAAACAGCCATCGCGCCAGCCAACCCGACGATGAAGGGCGCGCCGAAGCCGCCGAGATAGAACTCGGAGGAACCGGTGGTGAGAATCGCGCTGGCATAGGCGCCGACGGCGAAGAAACCGGCGATACCGATATTGAACAGGCCCGTGCCGCCCCACTGCAGATTGAGCCCGAGAGTAAGCAGACCGAAGATGGCCGCGAAGATAACGAAGTGGACGAGAATGCCCCAGGCCCCGACGAGCTCAATCATTGTTTCGCTCCGCCGCCGAGCAGGCCCGCAGGACGCAAGACCAGGATGATGACCATCAGGGCAAAGGCAACAGCGGGTTTGTAGTCCGGCGTAATGACCAAGGTCGACATCTCCTGGGCGATGCCGATGACCATGCCGCCCGCAATCGCGCCGTAGGGTTTGCCGATACCGCCCAATATTGCGGCGGCGAACAGCGGCAACAACAGCCGCCAGCCCATTACCGGATGGAGCTGGGTGTCGATCGCGAGAAAGATACCGGCCGCGGCCGTGAGCGATGCACCGATCACCCAGGTCCAGATGATCACCCGTTCCGTATCGATTCCGCTCACCCGGGCGAGCGAGGGGTTGTCGCTCATCGCGCGCATCGCCTTGCCGATCCGGGTGTACTGGAGAAACACGTGCAGCGCCGCGACCAGCAGAATCGAGCCGCCCAGGATGTAGAGTTGGTCCGGCTTGATCCCGAGACCCCAGAAGCAGATGGGCAGCTTGATGCCCTGCTCGTAGACATGGATCGAGGGACCCCAGATGAGCTGGATCAGGCTGCGCAGGATGAGTGCCACGCCGAACGACGAGATCAGCAGAATGACCGGCGAGGTACGCCGCAGACGGCGGTAGAGCACCTGGTCGATGACGATCGCCAGCACAGCGCCGCCCAGCATGGCGAGCGGGAAGGCAACGAACATGGGGAAACCCAGGGTCACAACGAAGAAAAAGGCGAAATAGGCGCCCGCCATCATCATGTCGCCGTGGGCGAAGTTCGCGAACCGGATGATGCCGTAGACCAGCGAGAGACCGATCGCGCCGAGCGTAATAATCGCGCCCAGCACGATGCCGTAGATCAGGAGTTGCAGGATCTCCATCGCGTTCAGCCCCCGAGGAACATGTCGGCGACTTCGCGGTTGGCGAGCAGGTTGGTGCCCGTATCGTCGGCCCGGTTCCGCCCCATGGCGAGGACGTAGCCGCGATGGGCGAGCGAAAGCGCTGCGCGGGCATTCTGCTCGACCATGAGCACGGCGACGCCCAGCGCGTTGATCGCGACGATCCGTTCGAAGATCAGATCGGTGTAGCGCGGCGAAAGACCCGCTGTCGGCTCATCGAGCAGCAGGAGACGGGGCTCGAGCATGAGCGCGCGGCCGATCGCGACCATCTGGCGCTCGCCGCCCGAAAGCTGGCCTGCCGGACGACGGCGCTTTTCCGCCAGAGGCGGGAAGATCTCGTAGATGTTCTCGATCCGGGCGGTGTAATCGTCGGTGCGGATGAACGCTCCCATGTCGAGGTTTTCACGCACGGTCAGCGACGGGAAGACGTTCTCTTCCTGGGGCACGTAACCCATGCCGAGACGGACGATCCGGTCCGGGCGCCGGTTGGCGATCTCATCGCCGTCAAACCGGATCGAGCCGTCCTGTGTCTTGACCAGACCGAAAACCGCCTTCATGACGGTTGATTTTCCCGCACCGTTGGGCCCGACGATGACGACGATCTCGTCGTCGCCAATGTCGAGGTCGATGCCGTGGAGGATATCGACCGCGCCGTAGCCGCCGTAAAGCCCACGGACCTCGAGCAGGCTCATCAGGCTCGCCCGCGACCGCCGAGATAGGCTTCGATGACCTGCTCGTGGCGGCGGATCTCGTCCATGCTGCCTTGGGTGAGCACCCTACCCTCGGCCATAACCACGACCGGATGGCAGAGGCTCGCGATCAAGTCCATGTCGTGCTCGATGATGCAGAAGGTGTAGCCTTCGTCGCGGTTGAGACGGACTATATTCTCGCGCAGCTTGACCATCAGCGTCGGGTTGACGCCGGCGCCGGGCTCATCGAGCAGCAACGTGCGCGCGCCCGACATCATGGTTCGTCCGAGCTCGAGGAGTTTTTTCTGTCCGCCCGAGAGATTTCCGGCGAGCTCGTCGTGCAAATCGGCAAGCTCGAGAAAGTCCAGCACGCTCTCGGCGCGACGGGCGAGTTCGCGCTCCTGGGCGCGCACCCGGCCCCAGTAAAACCAGGAGACGGCGAGGTTCTCGCCCACCTGGCCCGCCGGCACGACCATGAGATTCTCCAGAACGGTCATCTCCTGAAGTTCATGGGGGATCTGGAAGGTCCGCATGAGGCCGCGCGCAAACAGCTTGTGCGGCGGGGCGCCCGTAATGTCGTCGTTATCGAGCCGGACGTGGCCGGAATCGGGTTTGAGCGCGCCGGCGATAATGTTGAACAGGGTCGTCTTGCCCGCCCCGTTCGGCCCGATCAAACCCGTAATCGAACCCCGGGGAATCTCGAAGGAGCAGCCGTCGACGGCACGCACGCCGCCGAATGTCTTGACGACGTCGCTGACGGCGATTGCCGCAACGCTCACCGGCGTCGTCCCGATGTCTTGCCCTGCTTCGAGAGCACGTAATCGAGTTTCTGCATCGCAAGCCGGGTCAGCTCCGATTCGCTGGCCGTGGGGTCGCCCACGATCGAGGCTTCGGTCAGGCTCTCGACATCCATCGCCGAGACCTTGACGTAGCTGCCCACTGAATGGAACTCGATGATGACTTCACGGCCTCCGGCCGTGCGTTCCTTCATGCCCGCCTGCCACCCTTCGGTACCTGTACGGTTCGGGACGCCAGCATGCCCCGCGGCCCGGCGTGGCGCAAGGCGAGCTGGGGCATCGGGGGGACTGGACAGACGGCCCTAACTGACCAACATTAGGACCGTAGCGACCGACAAGGAGACCGCCATGTCCAGCCAGCCGGCCAGCGCCCCGGAATCCGCATCTTCCGCGGCCAAGTCCAAGCCCGTGTTCGAATGGGACGACCCGTTTCTGCTCGAGGATCAGCTCAGCGAAGAGGAACGGATGGTCCGCGATACGGCGCGGGACTATGCCCAGGAGCAGCTCATGGGGCGCATCCTCATGGCGAATCGTGAAGAGCGCTTCGACCGTGAAATACTGAACGAGATGGGCGCGTTGGGCCTGCTCGGCTCGACCATCGAGGGCTATGGCTGCGCGGGCGTCAGCTACACCTGCTACGGCCTGATCGCGCGCGAGATCGACCGGGTCGATTCCGGCTATCGCTCGGCGATGTCCGTGCAGTCGAGCCTGGTGATGTACCCGATCTTCGCCTATGGCTCCGAGGAGCAGCGAGAGCAGTTCTTGCCGCGCCTGGCGACCGGCGAGATCGCCGGCTGCTTCGGGCTTACGGAACCCGATCACGGTTCGGATCCGGGCGGCATGGTGACCCGGGCCAGGACGGTTGATGGCGGCTATTCGGTTTCAGGCGCCAAGACCTGGATTTCGAACGCGCCGTTTGCCGACGTCATGGTGGTCTGGGCGAAGAACGACGACGACGAGATCCTGGGCTTCCTGCTCGAGCGTGGCATGGAGGGCCTCGAGACGCCCAAGATCGAAGGCAAGTTCAGCCTCCGCGCGTCCATGACCGGTCAGATCCTGATGGACGAGGTGTTCGTGCCCGACGCGAACCTGCTGCCCGGGGTCGCCGGCCTGAAGGGCCCGTTCGGCTGCCTCAATCGCGCCCGTCTCGGCATCTCCTGGGGTGCGTTGGGCGCCGCCGAATTCTGCTGGCACGCAGCCCGGCAATACACGCTCGACCGCAAGCAGTTCGGCCGGCCGCTGGCGGCGACCCAGCTCGTTCAGAAGAAGCTCGCCGACATGCAGACCGAGATCGCCCTGGCCCTGCAGGGCGCGCTCCGGGTCACCCGCCTGATGGACGAAGGCCGGGCGACGCCCGAGATGGTCTCGCTGATCAAGCGCAACTCGACGGGCAAGGCGCTGGACATCGCGCGCACCGCCCGGGACATGCATGGCGGCAACGGCATCGCCGACGAGTATCACGTCATCCGCCATGTGATGAACCTGGAGACGGTGAACACCTATGAGGGCACCCACGATATCCACGCCCTCATCCTGGGCCGGGCCCAGACCGGCCTGCAGGCGTTCAGCTAGCCGAACCTCCGGCCACCCGGTTCTCGATGGAGCGCGATGATGCTCGCGTTCCCCTAGTCCTCGCCGCCCTCCCAACCGCGAGTCATCACCGTGCCGCCATCGATCGAGAGCAACACGCCGGTGACGTTGTCGGCGCCGTCCGACGACAGGTAGAGCACGGCGTTGGCCACATCCTCGACCGTCGAGACCCGGCCCAGCGGAATGATGTCCGCCGCCATCTGGCGCCAGACTTTCTCCTCGAGCCCGGTGCCGCTCCAGACCTTGACATGCATCGGCGTATCCACATCTCCCGGGTTGACCGCGTTGACCCGGATGTGATCCCCGGCGAGATCGGCGGCCATGCCCTGGGTCAGATGGTTGACCGCGCGCTTCGTGACGCCGTAGAGGGTCGTGTGGGGATAGCAGACGAGGCCAGACTCAGACGACATGTTGACAATGGAGCCGCCCTGGCCCTGTTTCTTCATCTGCCGGACCGTGGCGCGCGCCATGTAGAATTGGGCATTCAGGTTCACGTCGAGGATCTCGTGCCAGAGCTCGTCGGTTATCTCGTCGAACGGCTGGGTGGTGAACTTGCCCGCGTTGTTAAACAGAATGTCGAGCTTGCCGAAGCGCTCGACCGTCCCGGCAACCAGAGCGTCGGCGAAGGCCGACTCGGTGACGTCGCCCGCGGTGAAGGCCGCCGCACCGCCCGCCGCCTCGATCTCGCCCACGATACGGCTGCCGTTCGTCTCGTTACGCCCCGTGATCATGACCGACGCGCCGCATTCGGCGTAGGCCTTGGCCGTGCCCTCGCCGATGCCCGAGGTGCCGCCGGTGACCAGGGCCACCTTGCCGGCGAACGCGTTCTTCGCAAATAGTTGAGCCATTGTCGTCTTCTCCCCTGAAATAGCCGTCGAGGCCTAGCGGCCGCACATCCCGCCGTCGACCTGGATCATGGCGCCGGTCATGAAGCTCGCGCCGTCGGAGGCCATGAAAACGACGCACTGGGCGAGTTCCTCGACCGTGCCGATGCGCCCCATCGGCGTAATCTCCTTGAGCCATTCCCGCAAGGCCACCGGGTCTTTGCCCACAGGCGCGTAAAATTCGTCGGTCATGCCGGTATCGATGTCGCCTGGACAAATCGCGTTGACCCGGATGTTGTCCTTGGCGTGGTCGAGCGCGAGAACCTTGGTGAACATCACGATCGCGCCCTTGGTCGCCGAATAGGCGGCGCTGTTCTCTGCGCCCTGAAAACCGGACAGTGACGAGTTGTTGATGATCACGCCGCCGCCGTCGCGCTTCATCTGGCGTACGCCGGCCCGCGCCATATAGAAGGTCGCGTTCACGTTGACGTCGAAGATACGCAGCCAGTCCTGATCGGAAAACCGGTCGATCTCGCCGACCAGCGCGATGCCCGCGTTGTTGAACAGCACGTCGACATGGCCGAAACGCTCGGCGGTCTCGGTCACCAGGGTATCGCAGAAAATCGAATCCGTGACGTCGCCGGCGATGAATTCGGCGGTGCCCCCGGCGGAGCGGATCAATTCGACCAGGGTTTCGCCCCGCTCTTCATCGCGCCCCGAGCACATCACATTGGCGCCGCACGCAGCGAACGCTTCGGCGCTCGCCCAGCCGATCCCAGACGTCGCTCCGGTTATCAGAACCCCACGGCCCGCAAAGGCGTCCGATGCGAAAAGCTGCCCCATGAGATCTCCCTCTCTTCAGTAGATTTGCCAGCCGCCGTCGACGGGAAGCTGTATGCCCGTAATGTAACTCGCTTCGTCCGACAGCAGGTAGGCAACCGCGCTCGCGATCTCGACGGCCTTGTCGTCCCGCCCGAGCGCCCGGCCACCGGCGGTACGGATCGCCCCGGCCGATGCGTCCGCCGAATCGCCCCGCAGGTCGAGACAGACCACCGCCCCGCCCTCAGCGGCGAGACGCGACGTCGCGCGCGCGCCCGATGCCCGAACCCGCGCCGGTGACCATTGCCACCATGTCGCTAAATCGCATCGCGGCCCTCCCAGGCGCATCGTGCCGGGCCGGTGTCAGCCCGCCGGACCGACGCTGACCTCGACTCCGTGCACGCAGGTGCTTTCACCCATGTCGGTTTTCTGTCCGGGATTGAGTGCGTTGACGTTAACCTCCTGACCTTCGCGCTTGGGCCAACGGCCCTTGTGGGTCAGCGCCGCGCCCGGCGGGATGATCTCTGAAATCTCGGCGGTCATCACCAGCGCCCCGGTCTCGTTGGCGAGCTTGATTGCCGCGCCCGACTGGATGCCGAGGCGCGCCGCATCGTCGGGGTGGATCGCGACGGAGACGGCGCCGATCTGCTCTTCGACGTTGGGATCGTTGGCGTAGGTGTCGTTCATGATCCACTTGCTGGCAGGCGAAAGCAGGCGCAACCGGCCAGCCGCGGGCCGCGCATCGTAGCTCGGCTGGGGCACGCGCGGATGACCGTCGGCTTCGGCTCGGGCGCTCGCCACCTCGATCTTGCCCGACGGGGTCGGGAAGCCGAGATCGGCGAACTGGATGTAGGGCTCGGGCAGCAGGTCGACCCAGCCCAGCGTCTTGAGATCTTCGAAGCTGCCCTCGAACGGGCTGCTCTCAAGCATCCGCGCGATCATCGAGACGTCGCTCTCGTAGAGCGCCTCTTCCTCGTAGCCCATGGCGCGGGCGAGGCGACGGAATATCTCCTGGTTCGGCAGGGACTGGCCGACGGGCTCTTGGCATTTCACCACGGCGCCCAGATTGAGGTTGAAATAGGACGGCATGAGGTCGTCGAGCTCAAGGAAGCTCGCCGCAGGCAGGACGTAGTCTGCAAAGTCGGCGGTGTCGGTCTGGAACAGGTCGATGACCACCGTCAACAGGTCCTCGCGGGCGAGCGCCGCGCGCAGCCGCGCCTGCTCGGGGCTCGAGGCGGCGGGATTGATATTCCAGGTCATGAAGGCGCGGATGTCGCTGGCGTCCTCCAGGCGCGCGGCGAGATCCATCTGGGAAAACGCATTGCGCGGGCTGGCGCGCAGCTCCTCGCCTTCGATGAAACCGTCATCGAAGCCGCGGGTGCCCCCGCCATTGAGGTAGTAGAGCCCCGCGCCGGGCTTGGCGAAGTTGCCTGTTGCCGCCGGGAGAAGCGCGCACGCCCGGAAAATGTTGCCACCGTGATACTGACGCTGGAGACCCTGGCCCAGCCACAGAAGCGCCGGGCCGTCGCCGTAAATTCGCGCCGCCTCCTCGATCGCGGCCTGCTCGACGCCGGTGATCTCGGCGCCCCATTCCGGGGTGCAGGGATCGAGCAGCGGCTCGACCTCCTCCCAGCCGAGCAGGTTCGCGGCAATGAAGTTCCGGTCGAACCGGCCGTCGCGCCGCAGAATATGAAGCAGGGTGAAGGCGAGCGCCGCATCGCTGCCGGGAAACAGCTGGAGGTGGAGATCGGCCGCCTCGGCCGTCGCGTGGCGGACCGGGTCGACGACGATCTTGGTGCCCGGCGCCTCGGGCAGCCAGTGCTTGTGGGCATGGGGCGCCGAGGCGGACGGGTTGGCGCCCCAGACAACGATGCTGTTGGCGTCCTTCGCGGTGCGCGGATCGAAGCCGATCACCGAACTGCCGAGGATGTATTCGAGCGCGACATGGCCGGCCAAATTGCAGACCGAATCCGGCTCGACCTCGCGCGCGCCCAGACGATTGAAAAAGCGCATGGGAAAGCCGCCGGCGATGCGCGAGCAGGTGCCCGTATAGTGCGCATGGACGATTGATTCGGCGCCCCGTTCATCCACGATCGCCGTCAACCGGGCTGCGATCGCCGCGATCGCCTCCTCCCAGGAGACCGGCTCGAACTTGCCCTCGCCCTTGGGCCCGACCCGCTTGAGCGGAGTCGCAAGCCGCGCCGCCGGATCGCGCCACACGCCGTTGTAGCCGAGCGCACATTTGCCGCAGAGCGCGCCACGGGAAACCGGATGGTCGGGATTGCCGACCACCTTGCGAATCTCGCCGCCCCGCTTGATTACCGCGATGCCGCAGGAATCGTAACAGTCCCGCGGGCAGGTCGTCAGAACGATTTCCTTCTCGCCTGGCATTTCGCCGTCTCCCCTGCCGTAACCTCCGTCCGTTTACGGAGGGCTCGGCGCGCCCCTTGGGCGGACCAGATTCAGTGCCGATCTCGACCCTAACGCCGCCGCGAGAGCGCGGCAAGCGGCAGCGCCGCCGCTCTCCCGCGTCAGTCGGCTTGCTCGATCATCTTGATGATGCCGGAAAAATCGAGGCCGCCGTTGTCCGCCGCGACGAACTTGTCGTAAAGCGCGCGCGCTTCGGTGCCGAGCGGCGTGGCCGCCCCGGCGCTGGCCGCCGCCGCCTGCGCCAGGGCCAGGTCCTTGACCATCATTGCCGCAGTGAACCCCGGCTGGTAATCCCGGTTCGCAGGCGAGGACGGCACGGGTCCCGGCACGGGACAATAGGTTGTCATCGACCAGCATTGGCCCGACGACTGAGAGCTGATCTCGAACAGCTTGGCGGGTTCGAGCCCGAGCTTTTGACCAAGTACGAAGGCTTCGGAGACCGCGATCATGGAGATGCCAAGGACCATGTTGTTGCAAATCTTCGCCACCTGCCCGTTGCCGGCGGGTCCGGCATGAATCATCGCCTTTCCCATTGCGCCCAAGATGGGCTCTGCGCGGGCAAACGCGCCGTCCGAGCCGCCGACCATGAAGGTGAGCGTGCCGGCCGCGGCACCGCCGACGCCGCCGGACACCGGGGCGTCGATCATCTCGAACCCCGCCTTGGCCGCCTCGGAATTGACCAGACGCGCCGACTCCACGTCGATCGTCGAGCAGTCGATAAGCAGCGCGCCGGGGGTTGCCGCGCTCAACACGCCCTCGGCGCCGGTATAGACCTCGGCGACATGCTTGCCGGCAGGCAGCATCGTAACGACCATATCGGCGCCTGCGGCAGCATCGGCGATGCTCGCAGCCGCACTGGCGCCTTTTTCGACCAGTGCACCAACCAGAGCCGGGTCGAGGTCGAACACCCGGACCGCATGCTCCGCCTCGATCAGGTTGGCGGCCATGGGCCCGCCCATATTGCCGATGCCGATGAATCCAATCTCCGTCATGACACTCTCCCGTCAGTCGAAATTCAGCTCGCCGTCCTCGAGCGCGGAAAAATAGGCCTCGACATCGCTCTCGCTCACCCGATCGAGGCTCGCCGGCTGCCATTGGGGTGCGTTGTCCTTGTCGACCACGACGGCCCGGATCCCTTCGTAGAAATCGTGACTTTCCGAGAAGCGCCGCGCGAGGCGATATTCGAGCCGCATGGCCTCGTCGAAATCGAGCGCGCGTCCGCACATGATTTGCCGGAAGACGACCTTCAGGCTGGTCGGCGACTTGGCGGCGAGCCTGGCGAGCTGGCCGGTGGCCCACTCGTCGGGCTCCGCCTCCAGCGCCTTGATGATCCATTCCATGGAGCTCTGGGTAAACAGTCGATCGATTCGCGCCTGCAGGTCCGCGAGCGGGGGTGGGCCTGGATCCGTCGCGAAGGAGCCGATCACGGCAGCTGCACGGGTATGCACATCGTCCGATAGATCGGCGGCGATGAAAGCCGCCTCCAAATCCGCCAGCCGGCTGCTTGGGACCGCGTCGGTGGCGACGCCCACATAGCAGGCGTCGGCCCATTTGAGACGGGTGCCCGTCAGGGCCAGATACATACCGATGCTGCCAGGACAGCGGGGCAGGAAATAGGTGCCGCCAACATCGGGGAACAAGCCGATGCCGGTTTCGGGCATGGCGAAGATCGCATTCTCGGTCATGATCCGGTGCGAACCGTTGATCGATACCCCGACACCGCCGCCCATCACGACGCCGTCGACAATCGCGATGTAGGGCTTCGGGTAGTGAAAGATGCGCCGGTCGAGACGGTATTCGTGCCGGAAGAAGTTCCTGGCGAACGTCTTTTCGGGGTCGTCCCGGCCGTCGAAGATCGCCTGGATGTCGCCGCCGGCGCAGAACGGCACCTTGCCGTTGTCGCGCGGCGCTCCGACGACGACGACCGCCGCGATTCCGTCATCGCCGCTCCAGTCGTCCAGCACCCGGTCCATCTCGAGCGACATCTCGAGGGTCAGTGCGTTCAACGCCGCGGGCCGGTTGAGCGTGATATGGCCGATCTGCCCGCGGCGTTCAAAGAGGACGTCGCCCTGTGTTCCGTCCATCGCCCCTAGCCCACGGCGTCGAGCAGCTTGCGGGCGATAATGACGCGCATGATCTCGCTCGTGCCTTCGAGAATCTGGTGAACCCGCGCGTCGCGCAGATAGCGCTCGATCGGAAAATCCAACAGATAGCCGTAGCCGCCATGGAGTTGAAGGGCGTCGTTGCAGATATCGAAGCAGGCATCCGCGGCAAAGCGCTTGGCCATGGCGCAATAGAGCGCCGCGTCGGGGTCCTCGCTGTCAAGCCGGGACGCCGCGCGATAGACCATGAGACGCGCCGCCTCGAGCCCGGTCGCCATATCGGCGAGCTTGAACTGAAGCGCCTGGAACTGGGCTAGCGCCTTGCCGAACTGCTTACGCTCGCCCAGATAGCCGCGCGCCGCATCGAGACAGGCCCCGGCAGCGCCGAGCGAACAGGCGGAGATGTTGATCCGCCCGCCATCGAGCCCCTGCATTGCGATGGCAAACCCCTGCCCCTCGTCGCCGACCCGGTTGGCGACCGGCACGCGGCAATCCTCGAAGATCACCATCGCGGTCGGCTGGCTGTGCCAGCCCAGCTTCTTCTCCTGCTTGCCGAAGGAGAGCCCGGCCGCGTCTTTCTCGACGGCGAGGCAGGAAATTCCCTTCGGCCCTTCGCCGCCGGTGCGCACCATACAGAGATAGAGATCGGACGCCGAAGCCCCCGAGATGAACGCCTTCGAACCGTTCAGCACATAGTCGTCGCCGTCACGCACCGCCTGGGTCTTGAGCGCTGCGGCGTCGGAGCCCGCGCCGGGCTCGGTCAGGCAGTAGCTCGACAGCGCCACCATGCTGGCGAGGTCCGGCAGCCAACGCCGGCGCTGCTCGTCGGCACCGAAGCGGTCGATCATCCAGGCAACCATGTTGTGGATGGAGAGGTAGGCCGCCGTCGAAGGACAGCCTCTGGAGAGCTGCTCGAAGATCAGCGCAGACTCGAACCGGGCAAGGTTTGAACCGCCCACGTCGTCGCCAACGCAGACCGCCCCGAACCCGAGTGCGGCGGCCTTGCGCAAGGTCTCGACCGGGAAGGTGCAATCTCGGTCCCACGCGGCGGCGAAGGGCGCCATCTCGGCTTCGGCGAAGTCGCGGGCGACCTGGCGGAAGGCCCGTTGCTCCTCGGTGAGCTCGAAATCCATGAGCGCTGTTTTATCCGCTCGCGGCGGTGAAGCAAAGCCGCGACTTGGGCCATGCCCAAAATTCGCCTGTTGTTCTATCGGTTTAGGGTATTGTGATGCCTCGAAAGGGCACTTAGTATCCGCCGTTCAATCGCCAAACGTGGCAATCGGGTCCGCCGCCGACACCGGACCGGCAGCCGGAGAGGAGCAGGACGGCTCCATACGAACTAAAAAATCAGCCCACCCAGGGGGAAATCAATATGACAGTCAAGAGCACTCACAACGAAACCAACGTTCTGCACGCCGGTTATCGCTGCGACCCCACGACGAACGCCGTGGCCGTTCCGATCTACCAGACGACGTCCTATCAGTTCGACAGCTCCGAACACGCGGCGAACCTGTTTTCGCTCAAGGAGCTGGGCAACATTTACACCCGGATCATGAACCCGACGAACGCGGTGCTCGAGGAGCGCATTGCGACCATCGAGGGCGGGGTTGCCGCGCTTGCCGTGTCATCGGGACAGGCGGCGTCGATGATGGCGATCCAGAACATCGCTCAGGCCGGCGACAACGTGGTGAGCTCGACCGATCTCTACGGTGGCACCTGGAACCTGTTCGCAAGCTCGCTCAAGCAGATGGGCATCGAGGTCCGGTTCGTCGACCCCGCGAATCCGGAAGATTTCGCCAAGGCGAGCGACGAGAAGACCCGCTGCTACTACGCCGAGACGCTCCCCAACCCGAAGTTGCAAGTCTTCCCGATCGCCGAGGTCGCCAAGGTCGGACGCAGGCTCGGTATTCCGCTGATCGTGGACAACACGGCGGCGATCGGGATGTGCCGGCCCCTAGAGCACGGGTCCGCGATCCTGGCCAGCTCCTGCACGAAATACACCGGCGGGCACGGCAACTCGATCGGTGGCATCATCGTCGACGGCGGCAATTTCGACTGGGAGAAGCATGCCAAACGCTTCCCGCTGCTCAATGAGCCCGATCCCAGCTACCACGGCGCGGTCTGGACCCAGGCGGTCAAGCCGCTGGGCCCCATCGCCTACATCATCAAAACACGGGTCACCTTGCTGCGCGACTGCGGCCAGGCAATGAGCCCGTTCAACGCGTTTCTCTTCCTGCAGGGCCTCGAGACCCTGCCGTTGCGCATGGAGCGCCACTGCTCGAATGCCATGGCCGCTGCCAAATGGCTGAGCAAGCATAAGAAAGTGACGAAAGTCGTCTATCCCGGTTTGATGCGGGGCAAATACCGTGAGCGCGCCGACAAATATCTCTCGATCGGCTATGGCGGACTCATCGGCTTCCATCTGAAGGGGGGCCGCAAGGCAGGCGACAAGTTCGTCAACGCCCTGCAGATGTTCTATCACCTGGCTAATATCGGCGACGCCCGGAGCCTGGCAATTCACCCGGCGACGACGACCCATTCCCAGCTTACACCGGACGAACTCGCGGCATCGGGCGCGCCGGAGGGTTTCGTCCGCCTCTCGATCGGTCTCGAGCATATCGACGATATCCTCGGCGACCTCGAACAAGCCTTGAAGAAGGCCTAAACAGGAGACGGGATGGATTCTACGGTTTTTGGCCGCTATCCCACGACCCGGCTGCGACGCAACCGGCGCGATGATTGGTCGCGCCGGCTGTTTGCCGAGAACAGCCTGTCGATCGATGATCTGATCTGGCCGATCTTCGTTCACGACAACGACTTGGCAGCGGAGCCCGTAGCCAGTATGCCAGGCGTCGAGCGCCTACCGATCGCCATGCTCGTCGACGCCGTGGAGGAAGCCGCCGGCCTGGGCATTCCAATGGTCGCTCTGTTTCCCGCCAATCCACCCGATGTTAAGAGCCCCGACGGCGAGGAAGCGACCAACCCGGACAATCTGGTCTGTCGTGCCGTCCGGGCGATCAAGCGCCGGATCTCCGACATCGGCGTGATGTGCGACGTGGCTCTCGATCCCTATACGAGCCACGGTCAAGACGGCCTCGTGCGTGACAATTATGTGGTCAACGACGAGACGGTTCGCGTGCTTTGCGACCAGGCGCTCGTCCAGGCGGCGGCCGGTTGCGACGTGATCGCACCCTCGGACATGATGGACGGACGCATCGGTGCAATTCGCGCGGCTCTTGACACCGCGGGCTTCGAGCACGTCCGCATCGTTTCCTATGCCGCAAAATACGTCTCGGCCTTTTACGGGCCGTTCCGCGACGCCGTCGGTTCGAGCGCGAACCTCGGTCAGGGCGACAAGCGAACCTATCAGATGGATAGCGCGAACACCGACGAGGCGCTTCGCGAGGTGGCGCTCGATCTCGCCGAAGGCGCCGATGCTGTCATGGTCAAGCCTGGCCTGCCCTATCTCGACATCATCCGGCGGGTCAAAGACCGCTTCGGCGTGCCGACGGCGGCTTATCAGGTAAGCGGCGAATATGCCATGATCAGGGCCGCAGGCGCGCAGGGCTGGATCGACGGCGATCGGATCATGCTGGAAAGCCTGCTCTGCTTTAAGCGCGCCGGCGCCGACGCGGTGCTGACCTACGCGGCGCGCGACGTCGCCCGCCAGCTTGCCGCCGGCTAGGGCCTCGAGAGAGCGAGCACCAGCAATCCGTGGCGGACGAGTCGAAACCGGACCCCGGCGAGCCTGGTACGGCCCCGCCCTCGCGTCCTCCGCCGGTCCGGCGCGGGCCCCGTTCCCTCACGATCTTCGTGGTCGCGGTCGCCGCGATCGCCGCCGGGGTCGGTGCCTGGTTCGTCACCCCCGGGCCGCCGGAACCGCCGGGCCAGGAAGCCGGCGTCGCGCTCACCGACGCATCCATCGGCGGCCCGTTCAGCCTGATCGATCATCACAGCAAGCGGGTTAGCGACGCCGATTTCCGCGGCCGTTACATGCTGGTCTTCTTCGGCTTTACCCACTGCCCCGACGTCTGCCCGTCGACCTTGCGGAATATCTCGCTCGCTCTCGATCATCTCGACCGGGCGGCCGACGAAATCCGGGCCGTCTTCATCACCGTCGACCCCGAGCGGGACGGGCCCGAGGATATGGCCGCCTATGTGGAGCTTTTCGATTCCCGCATTCTGGGACTGACGGGCACGCCAGAGGAAATTGTTCAGGCGACCGCCGCATACCGGGTGTTTGCCGCCAAGGTTCCGATCGGCGAGGCGGGCGAGTACTCCATGGATCACACGGCGTATACCTATCTAATGGGCAAGGACGGTGAGTATCTGGCGCATTTCTCCTTCGGTGTCGACCCCGAGGAGATGGCCGACGGCATCGAGCATGCGATCGAGACCTGGGGTTAGGCACGCCGCGGTCCGATGCACTGCGATCACGGCCCTCTCACTTGGCCTGCTGCTCGCCGCAGGATCGCTCGGCAGCGCCCATCAATTCCTGGCCGGCGATCTCTTGATTACCCATCCCCGGGCCGGGGCGACCGCCGCGGACGCCACACCGGGCGTCGGCTACGTCGTTATTGAGAACCAGGGCGTGGCGGATGATCGACTTGTCGGTGCCGAATCGCAGGCTGCCGACCGGGTCGAACTGCACCGGACGGTATTCGAGGACGGCGTCGCACGAATGCGCCCGGCGCCCGAGGGCTTGGCGATCCCGGCGGGGGAAATCGTCGAACTCGCGCCGGGCGGCTTCCACCTCATGTTGATGGGGCTCGATATGCCGCTGGTTGCGGGCGAGCGGCTGCCGCTGACCCTGATCTTCAACTCCGCCGGCGCGGTCTCGATCGAGCTCGCGATCGAGTGAGAAGCGGCACCTTTCAGGCAAGCCGAAGGCAACGGTGCCCGCCTTGACCGCCGCGAAACAGTCCTTGAGGCGATCGCCGGTCGAGTCGCTCGTCGGCCACCGGAATATCTCTGCCGATTGCCAGCGAACGCGGGCTCCGCTATGAACCCGGGATACCCAATACATGCGAGGCAGGAAGTCAATGAACGTTCAGGGACCCCTTTCCGGCGTCGTCGTGATCGATCTCACCCGGGTGCTCGCCGGACCCTACTGCACCATGATTCTGGCCGACCTTGGCGCCCGGGTCATCAAGGTCGAGGCGCCGGGCGGCGACGACTCACGGAGCTTCGGCCCGTTCGTGCACGGAAAATCGGGCTATTTCGCGTCGTTGAACCGGGGCAAGGAGAGCATTGCGCTGAACCTCAAGGAGCCGGCCGACCGGGCGATCTTCGACGAGTTGCTTGGCACGGCCGACGTGCTGGTCGAGAACTTCCGGCCAGGCACCATGGAAAAACTCGGCTATGGCTGGGAGGACCTGCACGGCCGACACCCCGGCCTGATCTACGCAGCCTGCTCGGGCTTCGGCCATAGCGGGCCGGACTCCCACCGACCGGCCTACGATCTCGTGGTCCAAGCGATGGGTGGAATCATGAGCCTGACCGGATATCCCGATTCGCCACCGACCCGCGTGGGCAGTTCGATCGGCGACATCGCGGCAGGCATGTTCACTGCGATTGGCGTCAACGCGGCCCTTTACAACCGCGCCCGGACCGGCGACGGGGTCAAGATCGATGTCGCCATGCTCGATTCCCAGATCGCGCTGCTCGAGAACGCGATTGCGCGCTACGGTGCGACCGGCGAAGTGCCGGGCCCGATCGGCGCCCGCCATCCGTCCATCGCACCGTTCGAGGCCTACGCTACGAAGGAGTCCTACGTGGTCGTGGCGGCCGGCAACGACACCCTGTTCGGCAAACTCTGCACGGTCATTGAACGGCCGGAACTGGTCGAAAACCCGCTGTTTGCGACGAATGACCTGCGGATTGAGCATGTTGCCGCGCTGAAGGACGAGCTCGAGACGACCTTCAAGTCCCGGACACGGGACCACTGGCTCGCATTGCTCGAGGAGAACGGCATTCCCTGCGGACCGATCAACACTGTCGCGGAAGCCATTGCCCAGCCCCAGGTCGAGGCACGTCGGATGGTAATCACGACGGACGATCCGGTGGCGGGAACAATTCTCATGGCGGGCAATCCCGTCAAGGTCTCCGGCTTCGACGACCCGGCGAGCCGGCGAGCCTCGCCCGAACTCGATGCCGACAGGGCCGCCGTGCTCGACCTCATCGGGAGTGCATCGGGCGCTTCATGAGCGGTCTGGCGAAATGGCTCGTGATCGGCCTCGGCGTGACCGTCGGGGTGATCGCGGTGCTTCTCGCAGGCGGCTATTTCTGGCTGCGCAGCTCCTTGCCCCAAACCGAGGGAACGATCGGTCTCGAAGGTCCAACGTCCGCTATCGATATCCTGCGCGATCAATACGGCGTCCCCCATATCTTCGCGGCGACCGACCGGGACGCGTTTTTCGGCCTGGGCTTCGCTCACGCCCAGGATCGCCTCTGGCAGATGGAGGTGCAGCGCCGTGTCGGCGCGGGCCGGCTGTCGGAGGTATTCGGGATGCGGACCGTCGAGACCGATCGGGCTCTGCGCGTGATCGGGATGTACCGCGCGGCGGAACGCAACTGGGAGCAGCTGGACGCGGACGCGCAGGCCGCCTACCGGGCTTACGCCGACGGCGTAAATGCCTACCTGGCAAACCGCTCGGGCGCCCTGCCACCGGAGTTCCTGCTGCTCGGCTTCGAACCGGAACCCTGGGTGCCGGCCGACAGCCTGGTCTGGGTGACCATGATGGCCTGGGATCTGGGCGGCAATTGGGAGGACGAGCTGTTGCGCGCCCGACTCGCGACGAAATTGAGCACCGAGCAGATCGCGGCGCTTTGGCCCATGGCCAAGGGCGGCCCCGCGGATATGCCCGCGGGTCTTACCGCGCTCTACGACGACTTGCCGCTCGCGGCGCTCGCCGCTCTCCCGCTCGGTGGCAAGCAGCTCGACGGCAAGGGCTCGAACAACTGGGTCATCGCGGGCTCGCACAGCGCGAGTGACGCTCCCCTGCTCGCGAACGATCCCCACCTCGACCTGATCATGCCCGGGACCTGGTATCTGGCCCATCTGAGCGCGCCCGGCCTCAACGTGATCGGCGGGACCCTGCCCGGCCTGCCCGCGCCGGTGATCGGGCGTAATGAGCGGATCGCGTGGGGCTTGACCAATACCGATCCGGACGTCCAAGACCTGTTCGTCGAACGGCTCGACCCGATGGACCCGGACCGCTATCTCACACCCGACGGTCCCCGTCCCTTCGAGATCCGGACCGAGGTGATTCGGGTCGAAGGACAGGACGACGTCATCGTCGAGGTCCGCGAAACCCGACACGGGCCGGTTTTATCGGACCTCGACGAGAACGCGCGGCGCGTGGTCGATACCGATCACGTGCTGGCGCTCGCCTGGTCCGGGCTTGCGCCCGACAACCGCTCCGGGCAGGCAATGCTGAAGGTCATGCGAGCCGACAACTGGGATGAGTTCACCGCGGCGCTCCGAGATTTTCACGCGCCGCAGCAAAACGTCGTCTACGCGGATATCGACGGGAATATCGGCTTCATCGCGGCAGGCCGCGTGCCGATCCGCGCTACCGGCGACGGCCGTCAGCCCGTGCCTGGCTGGAGCGGCGCCTACGATTGGATCGGTGTCGTCCCCTTCGAGGCCCTGCCCCGGACGTTCAACCCCGCGAGCGGACGTATCGTGACTGCCAACCAGCGAATTGTCGGCGACGACTACCCCTACTTCATCAGCCACGACTGGGCGCCACCCTTCCGGGCCCGGCGGATCGCCACCCTGCTCGACGGCGAGGTCGCGCACACGCCCACGAGCTTCGCAGCCATCCAGATGGACGTCCGCTCCGAGTTTGCCGCCGCCCTCCTGCCGGACCTGCTCGGGCGGGCGAATGCGGTTGAAGGGCCTGTCAGCGACGCTCTCGCCATGCTTGCCGGTTGGGATTACGAAATGGCCGCAGACCGGCCGGAGCCATTGATTTTCGCTGCCTGGCAGCGGGCGCTGGTCAAGGCCCTGTACGCCGACGAGCTCGGCGATCTCTTCGAGCCGTTCTGGGCGGCGCGGCCAACGCTTACGCTGCAGAGCCTGGCCAGCGAAGCCGACTGGTGCGACGACGTCATCACCAGTGAGAACGAAGGGTGCTCGGCGCGCGTCGATCTGGCCCTTGAACAGGCGATCGCCGAGCTTTCGGCGGCGTATGGCGAGGACCCCGCCGCGTGGCGCTGGGGCGAGGCGCACGGGCTGACCCTGGTTCATCGCGTCCTCGGCCGGGTTCCGATCATTGCCGGTATGATGTATCTGGAACTCGAAACCGGTGGCGGCAGCTTCACGGTAAATGCGGCGAGCTACCCGGTGACCGGTCCGGCGCCATACAAACAGACCGCCGGACCCGGTTATCGTGCGATCTACGACATGAGTGAAAACGGCGGCTCCGTATTCGTCCAGAACCTGGGCCAGTCCGGCAATCCCTTCTCAACCCATTTCAAAGACTTCGCGCCACTCTGGCATGCGGGAGTCTACGTTCCCATGCCGCTCGCCCGCGAGACCATCGACGTTGCCCGGACATTGCGGCTCGAGAATCGATAGGACACGCGCGCCGATGGAGCTCTACCAGCACACACCAGGCGATTCGCCGCTGCTGATCGACATTCCTCACGCGGGGGCATATCTCCCCGCCGCGATTGCGGACCGGCTGACCGCGGCCGCTCGGAGCCTGCCCGACACGGATTGGCATGTTGACCGGCTATACGACTTCGCACCGAAGCTCGGCGTCGGACTGCTCGTCGCGACCCATTCCCGTTATGTCGTCTATCTCAATCGCGCTCCCGAGAACACACCGCTCTACGCGGGCGCGGACAATACCGAGGTCTGCCCCTCGAGCGACTTTCACAGACGCCCGCTCTACGCCGACGGCGGGCAGCCCGACGCGGTCGAGATCGAAATCCGGCTCGAAACCTACTGGCGGCCCTATCACGCCAAGCTGGAGCACGAAATCGCGGCGCTCAAGGCGAGATTCGGCTTCGCTCTGCTGTTCGACGGCCACTCGATCGTCTCGATCTTGCCGCGCTTCTTCGAGGGTCGACTGCCGGACCTCAATCTGGGCTCCGCCAACGGCACGTCCGCCGATCCCGGCCTGGTCAAGGACCTCGCCGCCATCACCCGCGCCGCGCCGGGCTTTACGGCCGTTCTCGACGGCCGCTTTGCTGGAGGATACATAACCCGCCACTACGGCCGACCTGCCGCCGACATCCACGCGGTACAACTCGAATTGGCCCAGACCGCCTATATGGACGAAGCAGCGCCGGAGGCGTTTCGCCCGGAGGCTGCGGCGGCCCTGCGGCCGGTTCTGGAGGCAATCGTCCACCGCCTGCTTGCCTGGGCGGAAAACCACGTCTGATCAGTCGGTTCGCAGTTGGCGGACGCCGCCTGAATTAACGGTTTATTCACCGCACTTCGCCTAATTTGACGAGGTTCGGCCCGAAGGCCGGACGCCGAGCAAATATGAACGAAGAACACGCGGAACCGGTTTAGATGCTCCTAATCGTCGGCGCACTCACAGTCATCATTTGCGTATTTGGCGGGTTCATTATGATGGGCGGTCATATCGCCGTCCTGATTCAGCCGTTCGAGCTTGTCATCATCGGCGGCGCGGCGGCCGGTGCTTTCATAATCGCCAACACCAAATCGGTCATCAAGGCTTCGTTCAAGGGCGTCATGGGGTTGCTCAAGCCGGCAAAGTACGACAAGTCGGGCTACCTTGAGCTCATCACCATGCTCTACACGGTGTTCAAGATGGCCCATACCAAGGGCATGCTGACCCTCGAATCCCATATCGAGAAACCCTACGAGAGCGATCTGTTCCGGCAGTTTCCGAGGTTCCTCGCCGACGAGCACGCGGTGATCTTCGTCTGCGATTATCTGCGCCTGCTCACCCTAGACTCCGACAAGGCCCATGAGATGGAATCCCTCATGGACGAGGAAATCGAAACCCATCACAAAGAGAACCTCGAGATCGCCGAGGCGATCACCAAGGTTTCGGACGGCCTACCAGCGCTGGGCATCGTCGCCGCCGTGCTCGGCGTCATCAAGACCATGGGTGCGATCACCGAACCGCCGGAAGTGCTCGGCCATTACATCGGCGGTGCCCTGGTCGGCACCTTCCTAGGCGTCTTGCTCGCCTACGGCTTCGTGGGTCCGATGGGCGACTCCCTAAAGTCGCGGGCCGACGCCGAGATGAAATATTACATCTGCATCAAGGCGGGTCTGCTGGCCTACATGCAGGGCTATTCACCCGCGGTGGCCATCGAGTTTGCCCGCAAAACCCTGTTCGCTCACGAACGGCCGAGTTTCTACGAGGTCGAAGACGCCGTCTCCGAGTTGCAAGTGGCGTAGTCCGCCATGGCGGCAGTCGAAAATTCCCAACTAGTCTTTATCAAGCGGGTCAAGAAGCGCCCGCACAGTGGTGGCCATCATGGCGGCGCCTGGAAAGTCGCCTATGCCGATTTCGTCACTGCAATGATGGCCTTCTTCCTATTGCTCTGGCTGCTCAACGCCACGACCGAGGAAGAGAAGCGGGCAATTGCCGACTATTTCGCCCCGGCCAGCGTGAGCAAGACCAAGAGCGGGGCCGGCGGCATTATGGCCGGCAAGACCATGTCCGAAGACGGCGCCAAGGCTTCGACGACGTCATCGCCGAACGTGACGATCAGCATTCCGGTGCCTGGACGATCCGACGAGGAGTCCGAGGAGCTTGCCGAATCGGACGCGACGACGCCGAATGCAACCCAGGGGGCCAATTCTGAGATGCAGGCCGAATCGGCCCAGCTTGCGATCGGCGACGGAGACGCGCTTTCGATCGTCGAAGGCGAGCTTCGGCTGGGCACCGAGGACGCCAGAGGCGAAGCCGCCGAAGCCGAAACCGAAATCGCCTACAATCACACCGGTGCGGTCGCGACCGCGGACGACTTCAACGAGGAAATGCTGGCCCGCCTGGAGCAGGAAGAGTTCGATCGGGTCGAGGAACAGCTTCGTGAAGCGCTACAGGCGACGCCTGAACTCGCGGAATTCGCGGACAATCTGCTGATCGATCAGACGCCCGAAGGTTTACGCATCCAGCTTATCGATCAGGACGAGCGTGAAATGTTCCCGCTCAGCAGCTACCAGATGTTTGAACACACCCGTCAGCTGATCGGTCATATCGCTCAGCTCACCCTGCAGATGCCCAACAAGATTTCGGTCTCGGGTCACACCGATGCGACGCCTTATCGGACCGACACGGGTTACGGCAACTGGGAGCTTTCGCCGGATCGCGCGAACGCAAGCCGGCGCGCCCTGATCGACACCGGCTTGCCCTCCGAACGGATCGTCACCGTGGTCGGCAAGGCCGATACCGATCCGTTGATCCCCGAGGATCCCACTGCGGCAAGCAACCGGCGGATCAGCATCGTTCTCTTACGCGAGCGCTTCTCGTCGAAGCCGAATCTGGGCGTGGCACCACAGGCCGCGAGCCAAATCGTCGAGGAGACCGAACCCGTCGCCGAACCCGAAGCCGAGCCCGCCGAGCCCGCCGAGCCCGCCGAGCCCGAAGAATCCACCTACTACAGCCCGACCGATACGATCGAGAGCGTCCTGCCCTACGGCAACTGACCGCTGCCGGGCCGCCCTCCGCCCCCCGCCGGCTGCACGGGCCCCACAACCTTGGCAAGCCCGATCAGGGCGTCCATGATGCCCTGACCTCGATGCCGCTTCCAGGGACGCCGATGCCGCCCGTCGACCCCAGCATTCACACATGGATCGTTTTTGCGCTGATGGCAGGCGCCATTGTGGCCTACGCCCAGAACCGGATTCCCCTTGAGATTACTTCACTGGGCATCCTGGGCACGCTGGCGGGGTTGTTCCATTTCGTGCCGCTCGACGGCGCCGACGGCCTCAATCGACTCGGGATCGAACGATTGTTTTCGGGCTTTGCCAGTCCGGCGTTGATCGCGGTCGTGTCATTGCTGATCGTCGGTCAGGGGTTGGTCCAGACCGGTGCCCTGGAGGCGATTTCGCGGATCGTCTTCCGGGTCGGTCGGATCGGCCCGGTGCCGCCGATCGGCCTCGTGCTGATTATCGCCCTCACGGTCAGCGCCGTGCTGAACAACACGCCGGTAGTGGTCATGCTGATCCCGATCGTGGTTGCTCTGGCCGACCGGATCGGCGAATCCGCCGCCCGGGTCCTCATGCCGCTCTCCTATGCGGCGATTCTCGGCGGCATGACGACGCTCATCGGATCGAGCACCAACCTGCTCGTATCGGGCAGTGCGGTACAGGCCGGCGAGGCTGGCCTGAGCTTCTTCGATTTCACGGTTCCCGGTGCAATTCTGGCCGCGATCGGACTGGTCTATGTCTACCTCGTCGTGCCCCGCCTGCTCGGCCGGCGCGAGACGACCGGGGAGACCCAGCGGGACGGTGGCGGCAAGCAGTTCATTGCCCGCTTCGATGTCGACGAGGAGTCATCCCTGATCGGCACCCGGCCGGTCGACGGCATCTTTCCCAGCCTCCCCGGCATGACCGTCCTCACCGTCCAGCGCGGCTTCCGTACGCTCCTTCCGCCCTTCGAGGACCTCGCGATCCGACCCAAGGACGTGATCATCGTCGCCGCGACGCGCCCGGTGTTGGGTGACGCCTACGCCCGCGCTCACAGCGATGGCCGGCTTGAGCAAATCGACACGACGGACCGCCCGGCGGACGAGCCGATCCAGCCGCGACATCATCAGGTGATGGCGGAAGTCATCGTCGCGCCCGCCTCGCGGCTGGCGGGACAGCCGCTTCGCCAGATCGACTTCGAGAGCGCCCATCGTTGCCGTCTCGTGGGCATCGAGCGACGCCCCGGAACGACTCGCGCAGAGGTCAACGACGTCCGCCTGCAAGCCGGCGACGTCCTTCTGGTTCAGGGCCGGCGACGCGACATCCGCGCCTTGCGCGCCGATCGCGACGTCCTGCTGCTGGAGTGGTCGACCCGGGAACTGCCCTCCTACTCCCACGCCCGGCGCGCCAGCGCGATCTTCTTCGCGCTTGTCGGGCTTGCGGCCACCGGCATCGTGCCGATCCCCCTTGCGGCGTTCATAGGCGCGGTGATGATGTTGCTGACGGGATGCCTCAACATTCGCCAGGCGGTCCGGGCGATCGACCGCAAGGTCGTGCTCATCGTCGTCAGCGCCATCGCGCTCGGCACCGCAATGTTCGAGACCGGCGGCGCCGCCTTTCTCGCCCACGGTATGGTCGACCTGCTCGACGGTGCCGCGCCGGCCGTCATGCTCTCGGCATTTTTCCTGCTCGTCGCCGTGTTCACGAACATACTCAGCAACCACGCCTGCGCCGTGTTGTTCACGCCGATCGCAATCGAGGTCGCGCGCACGGTCGGCGTCGATCCGACGGTGTTCGTCATCGCCACGGTGCTCGCGGCGAATTGCTCGTTCGCCACCCCGATTGGCTATTTGACGAACCTCCTGGTCATGACGCCCGGCGACTACCGGTTCTCCGATTTCCTGCGCGCCGGTACGCCTCTGATCCTTCTGCTATGGATCGGTTTTTCGTTGTTCGCACCGTGGTATTATGGGCTCTAGTAAGAACCGGACGCTGCCCACGACTCCATGTTGCGAGATGATCCGAAGGCACTAAGCGCCGCCCGCGCCGGCGCCTTGAACCGACGTCCCGACGACGCCGGGGAAATGCTCGCGTTCGCGCTTGCGGACGACGCTGAATTTTTTTACGTCACCCAGCCGTTGGCCTGCCCCTATCTACCCGACCGCTCGGAGCGGAAGATCGTCGTCCAGCTCGATACCAACGCGGCAGCGCGGCATGACCGCCTCGCCCGGGCCGGTTTCCGCCGAATCCGGGATTTCGTCTACCGACCGGCCTGCGACGGCTGCAGGGCCTGCGTTCCCATTCGGGTCCTGGCCAAAGACTTCGTCACGACCCGATCGTTCAAGCGAATCGAGCGTCTCAACGCCGACTTGACGGTGGTCGAGGTTCCGTTGGCGGCGCGCCAGTATCAGTTCGAGCTGTTCCGGCGTTATCAGATCGCGCGTCACGGCGACGGCGACATGGCGGACATGGATTTCGCTGAATACCGGGCCATGATCGAGGACTCGCCGCTGGATACCCGGCTGACCGAGTTCCGAAACCCGGCGGGCGATCTCGTCGCGGTCGCCCTCACGGATCGGCTGGGCGATGGCCTTTCAGCGGTCTACAAGTTTTTCGACCCCAATGAATCCCGGCGCAGTCCCGGAAGCTTCGTGGTCTTGTGGCACATCCAGGAGGCCCGCCGCCTCGGTCTGGCTTACGTCTATCTCGGCTACTGGATCGCGGGCAGTCCCAAGATGGCTTACAAGGAACGCTTTCGACCCTTCGAGATGCTCGGACGGGCGGGCTGGCAACGGCAGGATTGACCGCCAACGGCCGTAACCTGCAAAAGGACGACACAGATATGACCTCGACGATCAAACGCCGTTCGTTGCTCAAGGCCGTCACGGGCGTTGGCGCCGGCGCGCTCGCGGCCGCGGTGGGCGGCCTACCCGCGCCTGCGATTGCAAAGGACCGCACCGACTGGCGCATGGTCACGGCCTGGTTGCCCAATTTTCCGGGCGCCGGGACCGCGTCGACACTGTTCGCGCGGCTCGTCGAAGAGCAATCAGACGGTCGTCTTCGGATCAAGGTCTACGCCGCCGGCGAACTGGTTCCCGCTTTCGAGGCCATCGATGCGGTCTCGAGGGGCACGGCCGAACTCGGCCACGGTGCCCCCTACTACTGGAAGGGCAAGCTCGCGGCACTGCAGTACCTGGCGGCGATTCCGTTCGGTCCAACCGCCCAGGAGCAGAACGCCTGGTTCCAGTTCGGCGGTGGACAGGAGCTGGCGGACCGGCTTTACGGGGAACTCAACTGCAAGTTTTTTCCCTGCGGCAATACCGGCGTCCAGATGGGCGGCTGGTTCAACCGCGAGATCAACGGAATCGGCGACTTCGGCGGCTTGAAGATGCGTATCCCCGGGCTGGGCGGCGAGGTTCTAGCGGCTGCGGGCGCAATCCCGGATAACCTGCCGCTGGGGGAGATCCTGCCGGCGCTACAGTCCGGTCGGATCGATGCGACGGAGTTCGTCGGCCCCTACAACGATCTTGCCCTTGGCCTCTATAAGAACGCGAAATACTACTACTACCCAGGCTGGCACGAACCGGCTACTTGTCTCGATTGTTTTATCAATCTAGAGGCCTGGGAGGCGCTTTCAGACGATCTCAAGGCGATCGTCGCGGGTGTCGCAACACAGGTCAATTAACTGGTCCTCAGCGAATTCGTCAGCCGTAACGGCCTGGCCTTGAACACCCTCGTCGAGCAATACGGTGTCGAGCTCCGGCGATTTTCCGACGAAACCCTGACCGCGCTGGGCGAGCTCTCGGGCGATGTGCTGAGCGACCTGACGGCGGCCGACCCCCAGAGTGCCGAAGTCTTTGCCAGCTTGACCGCCTTCCGTAAGGAGCAAATGAGTTGGGCGACGATCTCGGAGCACGCCGTGCTGTCGGCACACGCCCTGCCCTACGGCTATCCGGGTTGATCGACGCGTCCTAGAACAGGGCTTTGGGCAACCATGTGACAAGCGCCGGGAATGCGGCGATGACGCCCAGCATGCCAAGCTGAATGACGACGAAGAGAACGACACCGCGGTAAATATCGGCGGTTCGAACCTCGGGCGGCGCCACACCCCGCAGGTAAAACAGCACGAAGCCGAACGGCGGAGTCAGGAAACTGGTCTGCAGATTGACGGCGATCATGACTCCGAGCCAGAGCGGGTCGAGCCCCATCATGATCAGAACCGGCCCAACGATCGGCACGACGACGAAGATGATCTCGATGAAGTCGAGGAAGAAGCCCAGCAGGAACATCAGGAGCATCACGACGAGCATGGCCCCGACAACGCCGCCGGGGAGATCGGTCAGAAGGGCGGCGACGAACTCGTCGCCGCCGAAGCCCCTGAAGACGAGCGAGAAGGCCGAGGCGCCCAGGAGGATCAGGAAAACCATCGCGGACATGGTCATCGTCGTGCGCATGACGTCGCGTAAGACTGCGAGAGACAGCCGGCGACGTGCGGCGGCGAGCAGCAACGCCCCAACGGCCCCGACCGCCGCGGATTCCGCCGGCGTTGCCACGCCGGCCAGGATCGAACCCAGAACCACCACAATCAGCCCAAGCGGCGGAAGCAGCGAGCCGGCCACGCGGCGGGGCAAATCACCCTTGGCGCTTTCGTCCCGGACCGTCGGCGAGGATTGAGGGCGCTGCACCGCCATGACGACCTGCCATCCGACGTAAAGGCCGACGAGAACGAGGTCGGGGAGAAACGCGCCGGCAAACAGTTCGGTGACCGAAATCGGCTCGGCCATCCAGTTGCCGAGAGCGATCTGGGCCTGACTGTTGGCACCCTGAAGGATGTCGCTCAGCAGGATGAGGACGATCGAAGGCGGAATGATCTGGCCGAGCGTGCCGGCAGCGCAGATCGTCCCGGTTGCCAACTTCGGGTCGTAGCCGGCCTTGAGCATGGTCGGCAGGCTGAGCAGGCCCATGGTGACGACGGTTGCACCGACGATACCCGTCGAGGCCGCGAGCACGGCGCCGACGGCGATTACCGAAAAACCCAGCCCACCGCGCAGGCGGCCGAACAAGAGCGCCAGGGTGTGAAGCAGCTGTTCGGCGATTTTCGACCGCTCGAGCGTCACGCCCATGAAGATGAACAGCGGCACGGCGACAAGCACCTCGCGTTGCATGACGCCGAAATGGCGCGAAGACAAGCCGCCCAGAAAGCGAAAATCGAAGACGTCGAGGCCCATTCCGATGAAGGCGAACAGGAGCGCTGTGCCCGCCAGCGAGAAGACCACCGGAAATCCCAGCATGAGTACGCCGCAGGCCACGGCAAACATGAGCAGGCTGAGAATTTCGCCGATCATTCCGCGACCTCGGCGTCGCTCGGCGCGCCCGGTCGGAATTCGGGCCGGCCGGCAAGGTAGAGCACGCTGCGGCCAGCGAGCGCCAGTCCTTGCAGGCCGATCAGAACGCAGAACGCCAGAAGAACCGACTTCAGGAGAAACAACCCGGGCAGGCCGTCGGTCTTCGGCGATCCTTCGAGATATATCCAGGAATCGATCACGTAGGGCCAACTGAACCAGGCCACGACGACGACCATCGGTAGCAGGAGAACGACCGAGCCCGCGAGATTGACCCACGCCTTGTAGCGCGGTCGGGCGTCTCGATAGAAAAGATCGACCCGGACGTGACCGTCATGAAGCAGGGTGTAGCCCGCACCCAGCATGAACACGATGCCGTGCATCCAGATATAGGATTCCTGCAGCCATATCCAGCCGAGCGAAAAGCCGTATCGCAGGACAACTGCCGCAAAAGTCACCAGCACCATGGCAAGGGTGAGCCAGGAGACGGCTTTCCCGATCGCCTCGTTGAGGCGATCGACGGCGTGCACAAAGGCGGCGAGGTAATTCAGAATGGCTTCCTCTTCCTTGTCGCGGGGCGCGGCGGTAGCCGTGCGCGATCAGCCGAAGCGATTCGACTTGGGGAAGCCCTTGGGTGCAAGCCGACCGGCGCCGCCGCGCTTGCCGATCCAGGCGAGCAAGTCGGATTCGGCGCGCGTGCCGGCACGGGTCTGCCAGGACAAACCCTCGGCGAGGGTAAAGCTCTTGGCGTCGGACAACCCCTTCTCCTTGTAGCGTTGCAGAATGACGCCACGGCCGCGGCCCATCGTCGGCAGATCGGACAGGGGGAAAATGACGAGCTTGCGGTTCTCGCCGACTGCCGCAACATGATCGCCCTCGACCACCTTGCAAACAGCGGCCTCTGCGCCTGCAGCGACATTAAGGACTTGCTT
Organism: Alphaproteobacteria bacterium; assembly: GCA_965198325.1. Lineage (GTDB taxonomy): Bacteria > Pseudomonadota > Alphaproteobacteria > UBA828 > JAPUJA01 > CBDAPE01. The sequence goes on from CBDAPE010000015.1 coordinate 412,800, forward strand.
GCCCTGGCGGGTCTGGGCGAGCACGCCGTCCTCCTCGACCAGGAATCCCCGCCCCTCGTTCGAGGCGACGAGCAGCGTGCGCCCGGGCCGATGGACGAACAGAGCGGCGACATCATTTTCGTTGCCCAGTTCGATGAGAAGTCGAACCGGCTCGCCGAACCCTCGCCCGCCAGGGAGGCGGTCGCAGGCTAGCGTATAAAACCGCCCGTTCGTGCCGAAAAGCAGAATCTTGTCGGTGGTTTCGGCATGAAGCCGAAAGCGTTCACGGTCGCCTTCTTTATACTTGACGTCGCTCCTCGGGTCCGCGTGGCCCTTCATCACCCGGATCCATCCCTTCTGGGAGCAGATCACGGTCACCGGCTCGCGCTCCACGAAGGCCTCGAGCGGCACGACAATAGATTCTGGCGCATCACCGATCTCGGTTCGCCGGCGACCCAACTTGCTCGAACCGCCGAATCGACGGCGCGCCTCTTCAAGCTGTTTGCGAACCGCCGTCCATTGGCGGGCCTCGCTCTTGAGAAGGGATTTGAGTGTAATCTGCTCGGCCTCGAGGGCGCTGTGTTCCGTGCCAATTGCCTGTTCTTCGAGTTTGCGTAAGGCGCGCAGGCGCATGTTCAGGATCGCCTCGGCCTGGATCTCGGTGAGCTTGAGTCGCTTCTTCATGACCGGCTTCGGTTCGTCTTCCTCGCGAATGATCTTGATCAGCAGGTCGAGGTTGAGATAGGCGATCAGGTACCCCTTGAGTACCTCGAGACGATGAGCGATGCGGTCGAACCGGTGAGTCGTGCGCCGGATCAACACCTCACGCCGATGATCGAGGAAGGCCCGCAAGACGTCGCGCAAGCTCATCACCCGGGGCGTATGGGTCGCATCGAGCACGGTCATGTTGAGTCCGATGCGCGTTTCGAGGTCAGTCTGTCGGAACAGCGATTCCATGAGTGTTTCGGGTTCGATGGCCCGGCTTCTGGGTTCGAGGATCAATCGCACATCGTCAGTCGATTCGTCGCGGATATCGGCAAGCTGAGGCAGTTTGCGAGCCGCCATGAGTTCGGCGATTCTCTCTACCAGCCGTGCCTTGGGAACCTGGTAGGGCATCTCCGTAACGACAATCTGATATTGGCCACGGCCGATCTTTTCGACCGCCCACCGGGTCCGCAACCGAAACCCGCCCTTGCCTGTGTCATAGGCCTGGTGAATGCTTCCGGTCGATTCGGCAAGCACCCCGCCGGTCGGGAAGTCCGGCCCGTGGATGAATTTGAGCAGGTCGGCCGTGCCCGCCGAGCGGTGCTTGATCAGGTGGATCAACGCCTCGCAGAGCTCGCCGAGGTTGTGCGGCGGAATGCTCGTCGCCATGCCGACGGCGATGCCCGTCGCGCCGTTTGCCAGCAGGTTGGGCAGACTCGCCGGGAGGACGACGGGCTCCTCCTCGCTGCCGTCGTAGGTGGGCCCGAAATCGACGGCATCCTCGTCGATGCCATCGAGCAACGCCTCGGCGACCTCGGTCAGGCGCGCTTCGGTGTAGCGCATCGCCGCCGGATTATCGCCGTCGATGTTGCCGAAGTTTCCCTGACCCTCGACCAGTGGATAGCGCACCGCAAATTCCTGGGCGAGACGCACCAACGCGTCATAAACCGCGGCATCGCCATGGGGGTGATATTTGCCGATCACGTCGCCGACCACCCGGGCGCACTTCTTGTAACCGGAACGGGGATCGAGCTTGAGTACGCGCATGGCGTAGATCAACCGCCGATGAACCGGCTTGAGCCCATCGCGCACGTCGGGCAAGGACCGCGCCATGATGGTCGAGAGCGCATAGGCGAGATAGCGTTCGCCGAGCGCGTCGGCAAACTCAATTCGAGGGGTTTCCGGCGTCTTGGCGGGTTTGGCCATGCCCCGGTCTATACCACAAGATATTGGGGTTTATCGAGCGAAACGCACGAATAATCGCTCCCGAGCGGGGGGCATAGCCCGGTCTCCGGGCGCGAAAACGTGTTGCTCCAGAAAATAACCGGTCAGCGTCAGACCGGCGAGGATCGTGGCGTCGTCGACCGGAACGGCCGGCAACTCGTGTCGCCCGCCATAAGCGGCGAGAAACTTTGGCAGGACCAGCAGTCTATCGGCATAGGGCGCGCCGGCCCCGGCGGACACTGCCCGGCCTGTCTTTGGCGAGACGTAAATCAGCTCGTCGTTGGTCCCCGTCGCTGCGCAAGCGGAAAGATCGAGCCCGAATCCCAGCTCACTCAGCAGGCCCAGCTCCCAGACGACATAGCGCGCGGGCCAGTCCTCACCGTCCAGCCCATCGAGCAGTTCCTGCAACCCCGCGAAAAGGCCCGGATAAGGCAGACGTTCGGGCAGGCTCGCCTGCAGGAGAGCGCAGGCGGAGCTTGCCGCGGCCAGCCGGGCAGGATCATCGAGCAGGGTCGCCGCGCGGGCACGGGCGAGTTCACAACTGTAAGTTCCCAAATGTTCCGGCAAGCGCGCCCGCCAGTCGGCCATAACCTCGTTGGCGGGTTGGTAGACTCCGCGCGAGCGCCGCCCCGCGCCACCCCGGACAAGCCCCGCGTGACTGCCATGCTCACGGGTAAGCAGGGTGATAATCGCAGCGCTTTCCCCATGTGGCCGGGCAGCTAACACGATACCCTCGTCGCGCCATTCCATGACCCGCCTATAGCACAGAATCGGCCGGTTTCGCGCCATCCGCGCTGCATTGGCCGCCCGAGGCGTTAACGAAAATTAAAACATGCTCTCTCAGGTTAAACATCTTGACGAATCGCGATCCGGCGGCGGAACGCCGGACGAGCATTAGTCCTGCATCCGTCTGCGGCCGTGCTGGCCCAATCACGTCTGGTCCTATGACTTCGTCATGGATCGAACACACGATGGGAGGACGTTCCGCATGCTCACCGTGATCGATGAGTTCACCAGGCGGTGCATGGCCGTTGTCGTCGAGCGAAGATTGAACTCGGACAATGTCCTCCATTGTCTGACCGAGCTCTTCGTCCAACATGGCCCGCCGGATCATATCCGTTCCGACAACGGCTCAGAGTTTACCGCTCATGCCGTCCGCGACTGGCTCGGCAGGATCGGCGTCAAGACCCTCTATATCGAGCCCGGGTCACCTTGGGAGAACGGATACAACGAGAGCTTCAACTCAAAGCTCCGGGACGAAATCCTGAACACGGAGATCTTCTCTACACTGAAGCAGGCCAAAGTGCTGATCGAACGATGGCGCCATCACTATAATACCATCCGGCCGCATAGCTCGCTCGGATACAGACCGCCGGCCCCAGAAACCATCTTGCCAAACGTTGAGGGGCCAACCTACCCTGTTGAGGGGCTACGGGCGGCCCATCAACTTAATTTGAATAAGCGAGCTGGGCTTTCGGTACTGCCGGGCCATTACCGGCGCACCCTGCCACTGCGAGGACCGCTCCAAGACAAAGGGCGGGACCTAGTATAGAAATTCTAGTCATGGGATTTCTCCAGAGAAAGCCTCCGGCTCCGGCTGGTGCCGGGCCGTTTGTGCAAAAGGACGCTGACGCTTCGCTATCAAGTTCAGCGAGCCGATGGCATAATCTGATGCATCAGCCAATCAGAAAGTTCTGGCGGTGGACCCACTGAAATAGACCGGGATTCCCCATATGGAACCCTCCCAGCCCGTTGAGTGTGGCTCGACACCGCTCGACGTGCAATTTGCCTTCGAATGACAGCCATCTTCGCGCCGAGCCGGATGATTGAGGACCAATTGGCGGCGTTGGTGGCGCGGAATGGCATTTTTGCCGGCGATCCGGGCGCACCGATCCTGTCGGCGGCGACGCGAAGGAACGGGGTGCCGTCGCTCATGCCGGGGCTGGCGGCGGCCTGAGCCGGTCGATACGGCGCAGGATGTCGGCGAACAGGTCACGAGGAATGACAACCTCGGCCATCTGGAACGTGACGTAGCGCCCGTGGCGCACGATCTTCGCTCCGATCTTGATGAGCTTCTCTCGCAGGCTGGTCAGTGACCACTGTTTCACGGCATCGGGCAGCGCGAGGGTGCGCATGAAGTTGCCGAGGTTGTAAGCGAGCGCGTGAAGCTGGAGGCGAACGGCATTGTGGTCGAACCTGCGGCACGACAGGCGTGTCCACCGGATCGCGTTTTTGCCCTCCTTGATCCAGTGCTCAGCCGTGCCGCGCTGATTGTAGAACGCGACCACCCGCTCGGCAGGGCGGCCCAGGTTGGTGACTATGAACCCGACCCTCGGGTACAACTCACCCGGATGCCACTCGACCTTGGCGACGATGCGGCGGGGCTTGTCCCAGGTTCCGGCCTGATAACTGAAGCTGGCATGATACCGGCGCACGTCCTTGGGCGGCCTGCCGACGGGGCGCTTCAGGAGATGAGCGATGCTCTCTTGCAGCACCTTGTTGGCGGGCAGCCGGATGGCGTAGAGCATGCCTTCGGCTTCGAGGTAGTCGTAGATCTCCGGTGAGGCGAAGGCCGCATCGCCGCGGAAGTAGAGGCGGATGGCTCGTTCCTTGTAACGTTCGACCACCGGTACCAGGACATCACGCCATCCGTGGGCGCTGTGCACGTTGCCGGGGCGCAGCGCGCAACGCTCCAGATCGCCGAACTGGTTGAACACGAACAGCGGGTGATAGCAGGTGCAGCCGAAGTGGCCGTTATAGGCCGTGCCCTCCTGCTCACCGAATGTCGGGCTGACGGAGCTGTCCATGTCGAGCACCACGCGCCTCGGCGGATCGTGGTCGTGAACCCGGTCGATCCACGTCCCCGACAGGTCCGCAAGGGCCGCGAGGTTCTCGTTGTTCGCCAGCAGCTCGGTCTCGAACCGCCCCATCTGGCTGGTCGATGCCCCGCCGCGCTCGACCGCCTTGCCGCCGACGATCCAGCGCATCGCGGGATCACGCCCGAGCCGGTCGGCGTCGTTGACATCCTCGTAGCCGGCGAGACGCCCATAGACGGACTGGCGAAGGAGACTGACGATGCCGTGCCAGCCGTTCCTGCCTGTGCGGCTATCCGCGAGCACGCCGCCCGCCAGTGCGGTCAGCCCGAGCGCGTCGTCCAGTTCGCGATAAGCGAGCAACCCCGCGTCGGAGGTCACCTGCGATCCGTGGAACTCCAGTTTCAGGCGGCGGTCGAAAAGGGGCCGGAGTGGCCCATGATCCGATTCACCCTCCGGGTTCCGCATCCGAGCCGCCCTCCGACACCCTCAAGCCAGTGATTCTTGTAGCAGAATCGTGCCAATCAGGCATCAGGCGAAGCGGTCACTTGGGAAATGCGGGTTAGTGGGCGAAACCCGTTGAATAAGATCGATTTCAGCCAAACTCAGGTCGTCTTGTACGCGACGGATATCGGCCGCCGGAAACTGGCGCACGACGTGCTTTACAGCGTCGGTCTTCCCGTGGCCAGCGAGCCGCAGGATATCGAAGACCTGAGCAAACAGCTGACCGAAGCCGAGCCCGACCTAATCGTCATGGTTCTCGAATCCGAAGACCAGGTTTTATGCGACATCGTCCGCGACATCCGGCATGACATGATCGGCGTCAACCCGTATGTCGTCGTGATGGCGCTGACCTGGGAGTCGGAGCAACGCCTGGTCGATTTTGCGATCAACGGCGGATTCGACGACATCATCGTTATGCCGGTCTCCATCTCGGCACTCAACCAGCGGTTCGAGACCATGATTGAGAGGCGCAAGGAGTTCGTGGTCACGCCGACCTATATCGGACCCGATCGGCGGAGTTCGTCGCGCCCCTCGACGGACGAACTCGGGACCTTCCCGGTGCCCAACGGGCTGCGCTACAAGACGACGGGCGATATCGAGGCCGTGCCGAGCCCGCTGACCCTGCAGGTCGCACGCCGGACCACGGCTTGCCACTCTCTGCACCGGATCGCCACACGCGTCACGCAGCTCGCTACGCTGCTGGAAGATGCCCACAACGGGACCGGCTCGGAGCAGGACGCGGCGATCGCCAAACAGGAGATCGACGAGCTGCTCGACCGGATGGACGCGGAGCTCGATCCGCATGATCACCGCCATATCATTCAGCTTGCCGCCTTGATGCGCGATGTCATGGAGATCCTGGGCGGCCGCGAAGCTCCCGGAGCGAAGATGTTCGAACTGTTCCGGTTGCACGGCATGGCGATGACCGCGAGCCTGATTTCTGCCGATGATGCCGCCAGCCTGGTGGCCAAAGCGCTCAACGCGGCGACCCAGCATGTCGGCCAGATTGGCCAGCGTGCCGTGGGCTAGGACGTTCGCCTAGGCCTCGAAATCGAGGTTCCAGTCGCGGTAGCGGGCCGGATCCTCGACCCAGTTCGCACGCACCTTGACCCGCAGGAAGAGGTGGACCCGCCGCGCGAGCAAATCCTCAAGCTCGCTCCGCGCGGCCTTGCCGATCGATTTGATCATGCGCCCGCCCTTGCCCAGGACGATGGGCTTGTGACCCTCGCGCTGGATGTAGATCACCTGGTCGATCCGCAGGCTACCGTCATCCTGCTCTGTCCAGTGCTCGGTCTCGACGGTCAACGCGTAGGGTAGTTCCTTGTGCAGCTGGAGAAACAGCTTCTCACGAGTGATCTCCGCGGCCAGCAGGCGCGTGGGCAAATCGCTCAGCTGATCTTCGGGGTAAAGCCACGGGCCTTCGGGCAAGTGGCCGGCGAGATGCCTGTACAGGACGTCGACCCCATCGCCACTGGTCGCGGAAATCATGAAGAAGTCGGTAAACAAGCCGTTCTCGCGGAGCGTTTCCGCAAGCGGCAACAGGACCGGGCGGGGAACCAGATCGATCTTGTTGAGCGCCAGAATCGCCGGCCGGCCGGCTGCCGTCAGCCCCTCGAGGATGCGTTCGACATCGGCATCGACGCCGCGCGACGCGTCGACGAGCACGACCACCAGATCGGCCTCCGCCACCCCGCCCCAGGCTGCTGCAACCATCGCCCGATCGAGCCGGCGGCGGGGCGCGAAGATACCCGGCGTGTCGATGAACACGAGTTGAGTCTGCTCTTTGAGCGCGATACCACGAACTCTGCTGCGGGTGGTCTGGACCTTGGGCGTGACGATCGAGAGCTTGGCGCCGACGAGTCGGTTGAGCAGAGTCGATTTGCCGGCGTTGGGCGCGCCGATCAGCCCGACGAAACCGCACCGGGTCACCGGACCACCGGAGGGCGCCGCCGTGCTCAAGCGCGGGTTCCGCGTTGGTCCAGGAGCGCGGCTGCTGCGGCCTGTTCCGCAGCGCGTCTTGAGGACCCCTGCGCGCGGATCGGCGGCTCGCCCTCGACGACGACCTCGATCTCGAACACGGGCGCGTGGGCGGGACCGGAGACATCGACGACCCGGTAGTCCGGCAAGCCTGCCCCCTTGCCCTGGGTCCATTCCTGAAGCGCAGTCTTGGAATCCTGGGGCGGCACGACCGGCTCGTCCAGAAGTGGAGCCCAATGCCGCGTGATGAAGCGCCGGGCTGCCTCCAGGCCGCCGTCGAGATAAAGCGCGGCGATCAGCGCCTCGCAAAGATTTTCCAGATTAGCGGGCCTTTCGGAACCCCCTGCGCGACGCTCGCTTTTCGCCATTACCATGTGGCGACCCAGGTCGAGGCTGGCAGCGATTGCCGCCAGCGATTCGCCGGAGACGAGGGCTGCGAAGCGGCGGGCGAGCGCGCCCTCGGGCTCGTCGGAAAAGCGCCGGAAGAGAAGCTCCGCGACGATCAGGGCGAGCACTCGGTCGCCGAGGAACTCGAGCCGCTCGTAACTGGTGCGCGTCCCGGCCTCGCCCCGGGCGCTGGGATGGATCAACGCCTCATCGAGCAGACCCGAGTCGGAAAAGCGGTGCCCGAGCAGCCGCCCGAGTGCTTCGCGGGATTCGGCTTCGACCGTCACTCCGCTACCGACTGGAAGAGGCGCTCAAAGCGTATCGCGGACGGCCATTTCCAGACCTCCCAGATATGCGCTGTGCCGTCGCTCGAGAAGAACAAGCGCTCCGCGCGGCCGATCATATTCACCACCGGCACGAATCCCACGCCCATGCGTTCGGCGGGGACCCGGCTGTCGATCGAGTTGTCGCGATTGTCGCCCATCGCGAAATAATGGCCGTCGGGCACGACATAGACGGGGGTGTTGTCGAGACTGCCATTGGGGTGACGATCCAGCACGCGATAGCTGACGCCGTTGGGCAGGGTCTCCCGGTATTGCGGAGCCGTGCGATCGCGCCCCAGCGTGTCGGTCTCGACGAAATCTTCGATCCGCTCGCGGCGCACCGCTTCGCCGTTGATGTAGAGCACGCCGCCGATGACTTGCAGACGATCACCCGGCAGGCCCACGATTCGCTTGATGTAATCGGTCTTGTCGTCGACCGGCAGGCGGAAGACCGCGACGTCACCCCGCTCGGGTTGGGCTTCGAAGACCCGGCCGCCGAACAGCTTGAGGCTGAACGGCAGCGAAAAATGGGAATAGCCGTAGGAAAACTTTGACACGAACAGATAGTCGCCCTGCAGGAGGGTCGGGATCATCGAACCCGATGGGATATTGAACGGCTCGTAGGCAAAGGTCCGCAGCACCAAGGCGAACAAGACGGCATAGATGATCGTCTTGAAGGTCTCCCAGAGCCCGCTTCTCTTTTTTTTGGTTCGTTCCTTGGCCATGGACTCCGTCGTCTGCGCCTGCTTGTCCTGCTGTCAATGATCCGGGGTGCTCAGCGTTCCGTGCTCGGGTTGGCCGAGATCAGAACGATGACCTGTGCCGTGGGATGATCGTCCGTAATCGTCACATCGATTTGCGCCACCATGCCTGCCGGTATCAACGATGCGAGACGCTTGGCCGCGCGCCCGGTTAGCGCCATTGTGGGCTTGCCCGACGCCAGATTGACGACGCCCATATCGCACCAGTAGACGCCATGGCGAAAGCCGGTGCCGAGCGCTTTTGAACAGGCTTCCTTGGCGGCGAACCGTTTAGCGTAACTCGCCGCCCGGTTGGCCCGCGCATCGGACTTGCACCGTTCCGTCTCGGTAAACACCCGCGTAATGAACCGCTCGCCAAAGCGGTCGAGCGTGTGCTCGATCCGGCGGATGTCGATAATGTCGCTGCCCAGCCCCAAAATCATGACCGCGGCTAGGCGCTCCGCGAGCCGAGTTCCTCGGCCCGTGCGTTGTCCATCAATGAGCGCATCCGGCGGATCGAGCTATCGAGGCCGGAAAAAATCGCCTCGCCGATCAGAAAGTGACCGATGTTAAGCTCGACAACCTCGGGAATTGCCGCGATCGGAGCCACCGTGTCGTAGCCCAGGCCGTGACCGGCATGACACTCGAGGCCGATCGACGCGGCATGGCACGCCGCACCCTTGAGCCGTTCAAGCTCCGCGTCGCGTTCAAAACCGGGCGCGAAATTGCAGAACGTGCCGGTATGCAGCTCGACCGCGGGCGCCCCGAGGTCGCGCGCCGCTTCGAGCTGCTGTTCAACCGGGTCGATGAACACAGAGACCCGGCATCCGGCTTCGACCAGTTCATGCACGAAGCGGGCGAGATGGTCGCGCCCCCCTGCAGCATCGAGCCCGCCTTCAGTGGTCACCTCCTGGCGTTTTTCCGGGACCAGGCAGACCGCCTCGGGGCGGTGGCGAAGCGCAATTTCCAACATTTCGTCGGTTGCCGCCATCTCGAGGTTGAGCGGCAAATCGAGTCCACCGATCAGCCGGTTGAGATCGTTGTCGGAAATATGGCGCCGGTCTTCGCGCAAATGCGCGACGATCCCGTCCGCCCCGGCCGCCGCCGCCTGGCGCGCGGCGCGCACCGGGTCGGGATGGGGCCCGCCGCGCGCATTGCGGATCGTTGCGACGTGGTCGATATTCACACACAGGCGTAGCTTGTCCGCCATGGTCTACCCCTTTTCCTCGACAGTCTTGCCCAGTTCGTTCAACGTCTTGGCCATCTCCTCGCCAATCTCCTCCATAGTCTCGTCGTCCCGGGATACCACGACGTCGACGTCGACTTCGACCTGGAGATGGGCGCTTTTGGTCACATTGTCGTCATCACCGCCTGTTCCGGCTCGCTGACGCTGCTCTTCGAGCACGGCCCGACGCTGCATTCGCTTTTGCCGCCGGAGGGTTTGATAGTTATCAACCATCCGATGGGCCGGAATATAAATCAGCCACCAGACCGCGACAGCAAAGGGCAGGCCGCCCACCGCCATCGGCAGAAGCACATTGATCGGATCGTTGAAGATATAGTCCATAGTGAGCTCTTGGGGGAGCTCCACACCGCGCTCGTAACCCAGGATCTTGCCGCCCAGCCAATAAATTGCTGCCCAGATGAAAGGGAAGGTCCACGGGTTGCCGACCGCCGTGCCGATTGCTGCGGCGATAATGTTGCCTCGCATCAGATAGGCGAATACCGCGGCCAGGATGAAGTGAAAACCGATAAACGGTGTGAACGAAACCGCCGCGCCCAAGGCAAATCCGCAGCCGATCGAGTAGGGTGTTCCAGGCAGGCGCTTGATGCGAATCGCGTAGTAAGCTCCGGTCCGGCGCCAGCCCATGCGCGGCCAGATCAGCGTGACTACGCGTTCGCCGATCGAGCGTTTCCTCCGCCGTTTAAACATCGCAGCCCCGCGGGCGCGGCGCGGCAGCCCGCGTGCGGTCCTCTCCGGCCGATCTACCCGGTCGATCCAGCACTGAACCCTCCGTCGATCGAGCGACTGACCCAACTCGATCAGCTCGGGATCATCGCTCCTCTCACGGCGTTAACGCTCCCGCTTCGGGGTCACGCACCGGTACGGCCTCGAATCACAAACCAACCGTCCACAGCGCGCCGACGCGCTCGTGCGCGCCCAACTGCGTGGTTTTGCCGCCAAATAAGACCCAAATATAGGGGGGCCGTTACCGAAAAGTCCATTTAAAACAGGGTACTGATAGATGCGCGGCCGATCGGGCGTTAAACCCGCGCCCGCTCGACAGAACTGATGACCGGTGTCGCCCGAAGCGCCGCAACGATGTTCGAGAGATGTTTGATGTCCTCGACCTCGACGTCGATGGTCATTTCGAAGAAGTCCGAGGACCGGTTCGTAATTTTGAGATTGCTGATATTCCCGAGGTTTTCTGCGATCACCGTCGAGACTGCACCCAGACTGCCCGGCTCATTCGAAATCACCAGACTGAGCCGGCCCTGGAGGTCGCCCATCGCTTCCGCGTCCGCATCCCACGACAGATCGAGCCATCGTTCGGGATCGTCCTGAAAGTCTTCAAGGGTTTCGCAATCGATTGTGTGAACGGTCACGCCCTTCCCGGTGGTCACGATACCCACGATCCGTTCGCCCGGCAGGGCGTGGCAGCAATCGGCGAAATGCACCGCCATACCGGGAATCAGACCCTTGATCGGGATTGCGCTTTCGGCATCCTTGCTTCGCCGACGGACGAGCGGCAGCACATTGCCGACAACGTCCTTGAGGCGGCGATAGGGAAACACGGCCTCGAGCATCTGACGCCCTGTGAGGTTTCCCTGACCGAGCTTGACGTAGAGCTCGTCAAGCGAGCGGGATTCGAGTTTGCCCAGAGCATTCTCGATCAGTTTTTCGGAGAAGTCCTGGCCGTCCGTCCGGAACGCCTTTTCCGCGATGCCCCGTCCTAGCTCGAGATACTGCTCACGCTCCTGGCTGCGCACGAATCTGCGGATCCGGGTTCGGGCCTTGCCGGTCACTACGAAGTTTTCCCAGGTCGGCGAGGGTGCCGCAACGCCCGACCGTATGATCTCGATCTGGTCACCATTGGAGAGCTCGGTCCGCAGCGGCATCATGCGACCGTTGATCTTCGCCCCAACACAACAATCACCGACGTCGGAATGGACGGCATAGGCGAAATCGACCGGTGTCGCTCCTTGTGGCAGAGCAATGAGCTCGCCTTTCGGGGTGAAACAGAAAACCTGATCCTGGTACATTTCGAGTTTGGTGTGTTCGAGGAATTCCTCGGGGCCGGCGGCATGCTCGAGAATATCGAGCAGCTCGCGGATCCAGCGATTCTGCTTTCCTTCGCGTGGACCCGACGCCATGTCCTGTTTGAAGGTCCAGTGCGCGGCAACGCCGAACTCGGCCTCCTCGTGCATGTCCCGGGTGCGAATCTGAACCTCGACCCGCTGGCGCTCGGGGCCGATGACTCCGGTGTGCATCGAGCGGTAGCCGTTGGGCTTGGGCGTGCTGATGTAATCCTTGAAGCGCCCCGGGACCACACGATAGGCGCGATGCAAGACGCCCAGGGCGCGATAGCAATCGTCCTCGTTTTCGACCAGGGCTCGGAAGGCAATCACGTCCGAGAGCTGTTCGAATGTGACGTGCTTATGCTGCATCTTGCGCCAAATCGAATAGGGTCGCTTCTCGCGGCCGGTGATGACGGCCTCGATGTCTCCCTCGGCGAGGGTCATCGTGAGCGCGTCGATGATCCGCGGTAAGAGATTGCCACCCTGTTCGCGCAGGAAATCGAGCCGGGTGACGATCGATTCGTGAGCTTCGGGATAAAGCACCTTGAAGGCGAGATCTTCGAGTTCGTCCTTCATCGCGTTCATACCGATGCGCTCGGCTAACGGGGCATAAATATCGAGAGTCTCACTTGCGATCAGCCGGCGCTTCTCCGCATCGGCGACGAAATGCAAGGTCCGCATGTTGTGCAGCCGATCAGCCAGCTTGACCAGCAGGACCCGGATGTCCTCCGACATGGCGAGGAGCAATTTGCGGAAGTTCTCCGCCTGCTTCGTCTGGTCCGATTGGAGCTCAAGACGCGAGAGCTTGGTCACGCCGTCGACCAGGCGGGCAATCGTGGACCCGAACAGGGATTCGATCTCTTCGAGCGTGGCGAGCGTATCTTCGATGGTATCGTGCAGCAGCGCCGTGATGATCGACGCGCCGTCGAGCTTGAGCTGGGTGAGGATGCCCGCGACTTCGAGGGGGTGTGAAAAGTAGGGGTCGCCAGATGCGCGCTTTTGGCTGCCGTGGGCCTTCATCGAGAAGACGTAGGCCCGATTGATCGCGTCTTCGTCGGCCATCGGATCGATAGCCTTGACGCTCTCAACGAGTTCGTATTGTCGGATCACGTCCCGTCACCGGAGCCGGCCGCGACGGCCGGCGCATATCCACGCGAGGGCTGGGGTGGAATCGGAGGCGCCCCGTGCGCCGGGTCGATCCCCGCCGTCACTCCCCCTCGGGAGCGGGGCCATCCGCGGCCAACGCCGCAGCGAGCTCGGGGTCCGGCTGGGCGTCGCCTTGCTCTTCGCCGCCGGCTTCGGCGGCCACCGCAGTGTCCGGCTCGGTGTCGCCTTGCTTTTCGCCGCTTGCTTCGGCAGCCATCGCCGCCGCGGCGGCGGCGGCGGCATCGACCGTGTCATCACGCGATTCACCGGTCACGCCCGCCCAGGCTTGCTCGGCCGTAAGCAAGGTGATGACATCTTCCTCGGGCTCGTCGATCTCGGGACCCCGCCGCAGGCTCTGAATGAGCTCCTGGTGGAGTTTCTCCGGCTCGATCGTGCCTTCCGCGATCTCGCGCAAGGCGACGACCGGGTTCTTGTCGTTGTCCCGCTCGACAGTCAGGACAGCGCCCGAACCGATGTCGCGCGAGCGCTGGGCCGCCAACATAACCAGCTCGAAACGGTTGGGGATACGCGTAATACAGTCTTCGACGGTCAATCGCGCCATGGCGCCAATCTCCGGATAATCATGTCAGGCGTGGAATGTCGCCTTTTACATATCGCGCGAATCCGCGCAACGCAACGAAATTGCACGATAAATTTTCAATTCCGACCCGGATCCTCGAGCGGTTCGAGCGGCGCGTCACCGCCAAGCGTCTCGATCATGGCGGCCACCGACAGTCCGAGTCGAGGGTGGCGCCAGTCGGGTGCGACCTCAGCTAGCGGGACCAGTACGAAGGCCCGTTCGTGAAGCCGCGGATGCGGCACGACGAGGCCGCCCGCACCGTCGCCTTCGATGATCCGATCGTCATAGGCAATCAAATCGAGATCGAGTTCCCGGGCGGCGTTCCGATCGCCCCGAATTCGCCCGAAACGCCGTTCTACCGCAAGCAACGTCGCGAGCAAATCCACCGGCTCCTGGCGGGTTTCGACCGCGGCGATGCCGTTCACATACCAGGGTTGGCCGGAGGGCGGCACCGGTGCGTTGCGATACCAGCGAGACCGTCGGAGGGTTTTAACACCCTGTTCCTCAAGCACCTCCAGCGCGGCCGCAAGCCCGTCTGCCGGGGGCCCGTAGCACGCCGTCGGAAGGTTCGCGCCGAGAGCAATTAATATCAAAATTCCGTGACCTCTCCGCCTGAAAGCTTTCGCCATGGTTTATAGTCGCGCTAGCAGCAAAAAGGCCAGCGCGGCAGCGCTACAATTGACGCCGTCCTGGCGAAACGCGGCAGTTATCGTCCCGGTCCGCACGGCAACAGGTGTTCGTTTAATGAATTTTTACCCGCAGGAACAGATTGGGCTCTTCATCGATGGCGCCAATCTTTACGCCGCCGCCCGCGCACTGGGGATCGATATCGACTACAAGCGGTTGCTTGAGGAATTCGCCTCGAAGGGTCGCCTCGTGCGGTCATTCTATTACACGGCGCTTGTCGAAGATCAGGAATATTCGCCGATCCGGCCGCTGGTCGACTGGCTCGACTACAACGGCTACACCATGGTCACGAAGCCGACCAAGGAATTCACGGATTCGACTGGGCGGCGAAAGATCAAGGGCAATATGGATATCGAACTCGCCATCGACGTCATGGAGATGGCGCCCTACCTCGATCACGTCGTGCTGTTCTCGGGCGACGGCGATTTCCGTCGCCTGGTCGAAGCCGTTCAGCGCAAGGGGGTGCGGGTGTCCGTCGTGAGCACCGTGCGCTCGAGCCCGCCTATGGTCGCCGACGAGCTCCGCCGCCAGGCCGACAGTTTTCTTGAGCTTCAGGACCTCGCGTCGCGGATCGCCCGCGAGCCGAACGACGACCCTGAAAGCGGTGTAAACTCCGGCAAAATCCTGCGGACCGCGTGACTGGCCCGGCACCCGATTGCGCGCTTTGCCCCCGGCTCGCAGGCTACCGCGACGAGAACCGCGACGCCCATCCTGACTGGCACAACGCGCCGGTGTCGAGCTTCGGAAAAATCGACGCCCGGCTTCTGATCGTCGGGCTCGCCCCAGGCGTAAAGGGCGCTAACCGGACGGGCCGCCCGTTTACCGGTGATTACGCCGGCGACCTGCTGTTTCCGACGTTGGTGAAATTTGGCTTTGCGGCAGGTGAATATGGCGCCCGGCCCGACGACGGCCTCGCGCTCATCGATTGCCGGATTACAAACGCGGTCCGCTGTGTGCCACCTGCCAACAAGCCGGTAGGAGCCGAAATTGCGAACTGTCGGCCGTTCCTTTCTGCCGAGATTGCATTGCTTTCCCGTCCCCCCGCGATCCTAGCGCTGGGCCGGATCGCCCACGACAGCGTGCTCGCCGCACTGGGCGTGCGCCGCGCCAGCTATCCCTTCGCCCATGGCGCGGTACACGAGCTCGACGGCGTCTTGCTCGTGGATAGCTATCACTGCTCGCGCTACAACACTCAAACTAGGCGACTCACCGAAGCGATGTTTCACGGCGTATTCGCGGATCTGCGGTCCCGGCTCGACCGCGCAGGCTAGACCAAAATTCGATAGAGACTCATAAGCGGAACCGGGTCCGCAATACCTGCCGGTTCGGCTTGCGGCAGCGGCGGACCAAATCATACGTTTGGGCGGCCGGTTCCACGAAAAAATTCCGGCGGGCCTGCGAGATGCGCGGGTTACCCGGCCGCCTGATTGGAACGATGCTAAGCGCGAGCATATACGCGCTTGTCCGCGGTCCCGATTCGGAGTGAGATGAGCCCGCCATGGTTGAAGACCAGAAGACCCTGATCCTGACCGGTGCCAGCCGCGGCATCGGACATGCGACCGTCAAGCGATTTTCGAGCGCGGGGTGGCGCGTGATCACCTGCTCGCGCCATGCCTTCCCGGAGGATTGCCCGTGGGAAGCCGGACCCGAGGATCATTTGCAGTTGGATCTCGGCGACGAAGCCTCGATTGCCGCCGGGATCGGCGAGCTGCGCCAACGCCTGACCGGCGGACGGCTCGACGCCCTGGTCAACAACGCCGGTATCTCGCCGAAGGGCGAAAACGGACCGCGGCTCAACAGTCTGGAGACTTCGCCCGGCGTCTGGCGGCAGGTTTTCGAGGTCAATTTCTTTGCGCCGATCCTTCTGGCGCGAGGCCTGATCGATGAACTTAAAGCGGCTCGGGGCGCGATCGTCAACGTGACGTCAATCGTCGGCACTCAGGTTCATCCCTTCGCGGGTACGGCTTATGCCACCTCCAAGGCGGCGCTCGCAAGCCTGACCCGCGAGATGGCGCATGATTTCGGACCCCACGGCATCCGGGTCAACGCCATCGCGCCGGGCGAGATCAAGACCGCGATGCTCTCACCCGAAACCGAGGACGAGCTGTTGCCGGATATTCCTTTAGGCCGCCTGGGAACGCCCGAGGAGGTCGCCTCGATCATCTACGTTCTGTGTACGAATGCGAGCAGCTACGTGACCGGCGCCGAAATCCACATCAACGGCGGCCAGCACGTCTAGGACGTGTCGCGCCGCGTCTCACGTCGCGGACTCGTCGTCCTCGACGGTCCAGGTGCGGCCGTGACGAAGCAGTGCGCTGACCCCCTCGACCGGCTCGTCCGCGCGCGCCAGCTCGATCTGCTCGCGCAGGCTGGCGTCGTAAGTCGGCGCAGGATCGCAGTAGATCACACCGAGCGCGGCCGGAAATTCGGGCGGCTCGAGGGCGACTAGCAGGTTGGCGAGGCTTTTGTCGGTTTCGTCGTGAACGACGATGTCGTCGATCGTCACGCCATTCTCGCCGACCGTGACCGGCTCGAGCTCGTAATGTCCCGGCGCGATGCGCAGGCCCCGGTCGCCCTCCGCACCGTAGAGCAGCGGCTCGCCGTGCTCGAGATGGAGCTGATTGTCCGCCGCGACATCCTTCTCCGTGAAATGAGCGAACACCTTGTCGTTATAGACGATGCAGTTCTGCACGATTTCGATGAACGAAGCGCCGCGGTGCGTGTGCGCCCGATGGAACACACCGGGCAGGCGCTTCTGCAGGGTATCGACAGAGCGGGCGACGAAGCGCGAGCCCGCGCCCAGCGCGAAGGCGCAGGGCGAGACCGGCGCTTCGATCGAGCCCGTGGGCGTCGACGGCGAGTGGGTTCCACGCTTCGACGTCGGCGAATACTGACCCTTCGTCAAACCGTAGATCTCGTTGTTGAACAACAGAAGCTGCATGTCGACATTGCGGCGGAGCACGTGCAGCAGATGGTTGCCGCCGATCGACAGCCCGTCGCCGTCGCCCATGATCACCCAGACATCGAGCGCCGGATTAGCCAGCTTGACACCCGTCGCAAACGCCGGCGCCCGGCCGTGGATCGTGTGAAAGCCGTAGGTCGACATGTAATAGGGAAAGCGCGCCGCGCAGCCGATGCCCGAGATGAAGACGTAATTCTCCTTGGGCACGCCGAGATCGGGCATGGTGCGCTGGAGCGTCTTGAGGATCGCGTAGTCGCCGCAGCCCGGACACCAGCGGACCTCCTGGTCGGATGCGAAATCCTTTGCGGTGAGCGTCAGTTCCGGAGCGAGTTCACCCATCGTCAAGTCTCCAGTCGGGAGCGGATGGCGTCCTCGATTTCCGACACCTTGAAAGGCTGGCCGGTCACCTTGTCGAGGCTCTCCGCCGGAAGCAGGTATTCGCTGCGCAACAGGGTCACAAGTTGGCCGTTGTTCATCTCGGGCACGAGGATCTTGTCGAAGCGCCCGAGCAACGCGCCGAGATTGGCGGGCAGCGGCCAGATATAGCGCAAGTGGACATGGGCGGCGTCGAGCCCGCTTTCGCGCGCCCGGCGCACGCCCTGGAAGATCGGGCCATAGGTCGAGCCCCAGCCAACCACCGCGAGCGCGCCGTCGGTATCGCCGATCTCGACCTCCTGCTCGGGCACATGGTCGGCGATGCCCGCGATCTTGTCGTCGCGCAGACTGGTCATGCGTTGGTGGTTCGCCGGATCGTAGGAGATGTTGCCGGTATCGTAATCGCGCTCGATGCCGCCGATCCGGTGCTCGAGGCCCGGCGTACCGGGAATCGCCCAGTTCCGCGCCAGCGTCGTCTCATCCCGTGCGGCGGGCTGAAAGTCGGCAGGGTCGGTCCGGAAATTGACCGGGAACGGCTCGATCTCATCGACGTCGGGGATGCGCCAGGGCTCAGCGGCGCTCGCGAGGTAGCCGTCGGCCAGCAGCATGACCGGGGTCATGAACTTGGACGCGATGCGCACGGCCTCGATCGCGGTCTCGAAGCAGTCGGACGGCGAATGGGCGGCCATGACGACGAGCGGCGAATCGGCGTTGCGGCCGAACACCGCCTGGTAGAGATCGGACTGCTCGGTCTTGGTGGGCAGGCCCGTCGACGGCCCGCCGCGCTGCCAGTTGACGATCACGAGGGGCAGTTCCACGGCGACGGCGAGTCCGATCGCCTCGGTCTTGAGCGCGATACCCGGGCCCGAACTCGAGGTCACCCCCAGCGCGCCCGCGTAGGATGCGCCGATCGCCGCGCAGACGGCCGCAATTTCGTCCTCCGCTTGGAAGGTCATGACGCCGGACCGCTTGAGGTTGGCGAGCTTGTGCAGGAGTGGCGAGCTCGGCGTGATCGGATAGGAGCCGAAGAACAGGTCGAGGCCTGCGAGCTTGGTCCCCTCGAGCAGGCCGAGCGCCATCGCCTCGGAGCCGACGATGGTCCGGTAGAGCCCCGGTTGGAGATGGGCCTTGGGCACCGCGTAGGTCGAGATGCCGCTTGGCAGCTCGGCGGTTTCGCCATAGGCATGGCCGGCGTTGAGCGCCGCCACATTGGCTTCCGCCAGTTCGGGCCGGGCGGCGAATTTCTGCTTGAGCCACTCAATCGTATCCGCACGTTTACGGCCGTACATCCAGAGCGTCAGCCCGAGGGTCCAGATGTTCTTGCAGCGCAGCGCTTCCTTCTGGCTCAGGCCGAAGTCGCGGACCGCGGCGAGGGTCATCTTCGAGATGTCCAGCGGCAGCACCCGGAACGGCGCCAGTGTGCCGTCCTCCAGGGGGTTCTCCGTATAGCCCGCCTTGCGAAGATTGCTGTCTGAAAAGGCGCCGGTGTTGACCACTACCATGGCGCCTGGCCGGAGCTCTCCCAGATTGACCTTGAGCGCCGCGGGGTTGAGCGCGACCAGGACGTTGGGCTCGTCGCCCTCGGTCATCACCTCATGTGCGGAGAAATTGATCTGGAACGCGGAGACGCCGTAGGTGGTGCCCGCCGGCGCGCGGATCTCGGCGGGGTAATCGGGAAAGGTGGCGAATTCGTGGCCGCCCAATGCCGTCGACTGGGTGAAATGATCGCCTGTCAGCTGGATGCCGTCGCCCGAATCGCCGGCGAACCGGATGACCACCGATTCGAGAGCGGCGCGCCCCTTCTGCCCAGAGGGAGGGGTTTCCGAAACTGCCGTGTCCATGACCGTCGTTACTTTCCGTATCTTTATGGACCCTTAAGGGGTCCAAGAACTCACCATTTGGATATGGATGCGGCGCTTATCGATTTCAATCGAAGGTTAATATTCACATGCCGATATCCGGCGTTATCGTCTTGCGGATGCCGCCGCCTTACGACGAGGCGGTTGAACTGACGGATCGTTGGAAACACTCGCGCCGCCCCAGTTTCAGAACCCAAAGACCTCTTAGAACACCGTCGAATGGCAAGGTCAAGAGCATCCCGCCGCCGCGTCCGCGGCTCAGCCCCGCTCGCGCATCAAGCGCGCTTTGTCGCGCCGCCAGTCCCGCTCCTTGGTCGCCTCGCGCTTGTCGTATTTGCGCTTGCCGCGGGCGATGGCGAGCTCGATCTTGGCGATGCCGCGGTCGTTGAAATAAACCGAGAGGGGTACCAGGGTCGCGCCCTCGCGCTGGACCATTGCGAACAGACGGGCGAGCTCGCGCCGGCGAAGCAGCAGTTTGCGCGGACGCCTGGGCGCATGGCCCTGGCTCGCGGCCTCGTAGGCGCCGATATGCGCGTTGACCAGAAACAGTTCGCCGCCCTGCTCGGCGGCATAGGCCTCGCCGATGCTGGCTTTTCCAGCGCGCAGGGCCTTGACCTCGGTGCCTTGCAGCGCGATGCCCGCTTCGAGCGTATCGTCGATGAAGTAGTTGTGGCGCGCCTTGCGATTGTGCGCCGCGATCCGGCCTGCAGGGCGCGCTTTCCTGGCCATCGGCGGGACCTAGTTCAACAGGCCCGCCTCCCGCAGGGCCGCGTCGATCGCCTCGCAAACGGCGGGGGACGGCGCGGTGAGCGGCAGCCGGATCTCCGGGCCGCACTTGCCGAGCAGGCTGGCTGCGTATTTCACCGGGATCGGGTTGCTTTCGAGGAACATCGCGTCGTGGATCGGCATGAGCCGTTCCTGGACCGCCATTGCGCCCGGGGCGTCGCCCGCCTGCCATTTGGCGTGCATCTCGGCGCACACGCGGGGCGCGACGTTGGCGGTGACCGAAATGCAGCCGTGCCCGCCCTGGGCCAGGAAGGAGAGTGCGGTCGGATCCTCGCCCGAGAGCTGGCAGAATTCCGGTCCGATCGCGCGCCGCGTCTTCAGGGGCCGCGCGAGATCGGCGGTCGCATCCTTGACCCCGGCAATGTTGGGAACCCGGGCCAGGCGCGCCATGGTCTCGACCGTCATGTCGACTACCGAGCGGCCCGGAATATTGTAGATCAGGATGGGCAGATCGGCGGCTTCGGCGACTGCCGTATAGTGCCGGACCATGCCCTCCTGGGTCGGCTTGTTGTAGTAGGGCATGACGAGCAGCGCCGCGTCGGCGCCCGCGTTCTTTGCGTGCCGGGTCAGCATGATCGCCTCGGCCGTCGCGTTCGCGCCCGAGCCCGCGATCACCGGCACCCGGCCCGCAGTCTGCTCAATGCAGATCTCCGTCACGCGCATATGCTCGTCGAACGAGAGCGTCGGCGATTCCCCGGTCGTGCCGCAGGGAACCAAGCCGTTGCTGCCCTCGGCGATCTGCCAATCGATGAAATTCCGGAACGCCGCCTCGTCGACCGCGCCGTCACGAAACGGCGTGATCAGCGCCGTAAACGAGCCCTGAAACATGGCCGCCTCAATCCTGCGTTAACCCCCGGCGAGCATAGTGGCAGCCCGGGGCTGCGGCAAGTCCGTCAGCGCGGGATGACCGGGCGTTACTCCCCTTGTTGCGCGACCCCGGTTAGGACTAGACTCAAGCGTAACGGCGGGACGCGGATCACGGGAGTCGGCGCCAGCCTGGACGGTGGGGATTCACGGTGCGTGTGCTGTCTGCTCTTCTGCCCATGGCTATCGCCGCGATCGTCGCGGCCACGGCGTCGCATGCGGCAGCGCTGGGCCTGTCCACCCAGGACGAAGCACTCTACCGCGACGCGTTTGCGGCAATCGAGGACAAGAACTGGCCCAAGGCCCGCTCGCTCGCGGTCCAGGCGGACTTAGTACTGCCCGCCAAGGTCATCTACTGGCTCGACCTGACCCGTGAGAAGAGCAAGCCCGATTTCGACGAGCTGGCCACCTTCCTGCTTTCCAATCCGGACTGGCCGAGCCAGAAGATGCTGCGGACCAAGGCGGAGCAGGCGATGGATTTGGCGATGTCCGCCAGCGCCGTCATCGCCTGGTTCGAACGCTTCCCGCCGGTCAGCCGCCAGGGGCGCATCCGGCTCGCCCAGGCGCTGGATGCGACGCAGCGAACCGCCGAGGCGGTCGATCTTCTTCGGCGCATCTGGATCGAAGAAAACTTTCCCCGCCGGAACAGCAAGGTGTTCTACGCCCGCTACAAATCCATCCTGCGGCCCGAGGATCACATCGCCCGGCTCGACCGCCTGCTGTGGGACGGCCGGCGCAGCGAGGCAAAGCGTATGCTGCGGGTCGTCGAGTCCGGCTATGCCGCGCTGGGCGAGGCCCGGATCAGGTTGATGGAGCGGGGCTGGGCTGTTGATCAGGCCGTTGCCGCGGTGCCGGTGGAGCTGCGCGACGATCCGGGATTGTGGTACGAGCGGCTGCGCTGGCGCCGGCGCAAGAACCAGGATCGCTATGACGAAAGCGCCCGGGAGATCCTGTTCGCACCGCCGATCGAGCTGGTCCGGCCGTCCGCCTGGTGGGACGAGCGGGGCATTCTCGCGCGCCGGGCACTTGAAGACGGCTATGTCAGCGAGGCCTACCGTCTCGCCAGCGAACACGGTCAGACCGAGGGTCTTGACTTCGCCGATGCAGAATGGCTTGCCGGCTGGATCGCGCTCCGCTTCCTTGGCGATGCCAAGGTCGCCTACGGTCATTTTGCGACCATGCGCCAGGCGGTCCGCTACCCGATCAGCACTGCGCGCGCCGCCTATTGGGCCGGCCGCGCACTCGAAGACCTCGGCGAGCGGGAGAGCGCCCGGTTGTGGTACGCCGATGCGGCGCAGCATTGGGAAACCTATTACGGCCAGCTGGCCGGCGGGTGCCTCAACGCCCTTGGCGTCGATATCCGGCCGGGCAATATTGAGCCTCTCGACTATTCGGGCGCGACCATCGGGGACCACGAACTGGCCAACGTGGTGCGCCTTCTCGTCTATCTCGACGAGGTCGAGCGGATCGACGATTTCATCCTCCGCCTCGTCGCCCTGGCGGAGACACCCGAGGACCAGGCCTTCATCGCGATGCTGGCGCTCGCCTCGGACCGGCCCGACCTGTCGACTGCCGCGGCCCGGCGCGCCATCAAGCACGGTGTCAACCTGGTGGCGAACGCCTACCCGCTGGTCGATCTGCCGATCAACGGCGATCAGGCCGGACTGGAGGACGCTCTCGTTCTCGCCGTCATCCGCCGGGAAAGCGCGTTCGATCCGGAAGCGATCAGCTCCGCCGGCGCGCGCGGCCTGATGCAGCTCATGCCGGCGACGGCGCGCCAGGTCGCCCGCGCCATGCGCCTGCCCGAGAATACCGCGACGCTGACCGAGGATCCGGCCTACAACGTGACCCTGGGCTCAGCCTTCCTCGCGGGCTTGATCGAGGCATTCGACGGTTCCTACCTGCTGGCGCTCGCCGCCTATAATGCCGGTCCGGGTAAGGTGAAGCGCTGGATCCGGCAGAACGGCGACCCACGCGACCCGGCAGTCGACGCGATCGACTGGATCGAGCTCATCCCCTTCGGCGAAACCCGCAACTATGTCCAGCGCTCCCTCGAATCGCTCAACGTCTATCGGCGGCGGCTCGACGCGGGCAGCCCGCCGACCCTGCTCATTCACGACCTCAGCCGGGGCGAGCGTCCCGGCACGCTCACCAGCGGGTGAGCCCCGGCGCCTTCGACAGCATCGAGGCCTGCGTCTTCGACGCCTACGGCACACTTTTCGACGTTCACTCGGCGGCCGCGCGCCTGCGCGGGCGGTTGGGCGAGCAGGCGGACTCGGTCTCCAGCCTGTGGCGCGACAAGCAGCTCCAATACACCTGGCTGCGCAGTCTGATGGAGCGTCATGCGGACTTCTGGCAAGTCACGGGCGATGCACTCGACTATGCCCTGGAGGCTCACGGCATCGCGGACGACGCCTTGCGCGCCGACCTGATGGCCGCCTACCGTGCGCTCGATGCCTATCCGGAGGTTCCCGAGGTTCTCGAACAAATCATGACGGCTGGGCTGAAAACCGCGATCCTGTCCAACGGCGCTCCGGCCATGCTCGCATCCGCAGTCGAGAGCAGCGGCCTGGGGGCGGGCCTCGATGCCGTGCTCAGCGTCGAGGAGCTCGGGATCTACAAGCCGAGCCCCCGCGTCTATCAACTGGCGGTCGACCGGCTGGGCGTCCCGCCCGAGCGGATCAGCTTTCAGTCCTCGAACCCGTGGGATGCGGCGGGCGCCAAGAGCTTCGGGTTCGCGGTCGCCTGGATCGATCGCTTCGGTGGCCGGCTCGAGCGGCTCGCGCTCGCGCCGGACGCCCGGCTCGACGACCTCGCGGGGCTTCCCCCATTGCTCGGGCTCTGATACAGCTTCCTGCCGCCATGGCTCCTCACACCGACGGTTATACCGAGCGCAGTTATGTCTGCCAGGACAACCTGACGCTCTACTACCGGGATTACGGCCCCCGTACCGGCCCCCGGACTCCGCTGCTGTGCCTGGGCGGCCTCACCCGCAACTCGAAGGATTTTCACGACCTCGCGCTGCGCTACGCGCCCGACCGGCACGTCGTCTGCCCCGACTACCGCGGCCGCGGCCGCTCGGAGCACGATCCCGACTGGCGGCGCTACAACGCCAAGGTCCTCCTGGGAGACGTCATCCAGCTGCTCGCCGCGACCAACCTTCACAAGGTCGTTCTCGTCGGCACGTCGCTCGGCGGCATTCTGGCGATGGTCCTCGCGGTCGCCCAGCCCCGCGCCCTCGCCGGCGTGGTGCTCAACGACGTCGGCCCGGATATCGACTATGACGGGCTCGCCCAGATCCTGGACTGGGTGTCCCAGGACCGGCCCCAGCCTGATTACGAGACCGCAGCGCGTTACCTAAAGGAGACCGTGCCCCAGATCGGCGTGCGCACCGACGCGGGCTGGCTCAAGCTCGCGCACAACACCTGGCACGAGGGCACCGACGGCCAGCTCCATTTCGATTTCGACCTCCGCCTCGTCCGCCCTGCAGCCGAAATCGTCGCAACCCGGGGCGCCGGCATGGCCGACCTGTGGCCCATGTTCCGCGCCCTCGACCCGATCCCGACCACCCTGCTGCGCGGCGAGAACTCCAACTTCCTCAGCCGGGAGACCGTGGCGAAGATGCTGCGCGCCAAGCCCGATCTCGAGGTTGTCGAGGTTGCTGGCGCCGGCCACGTGCCCCAGCTCGACGAGCCCGAATCCCTGGACGCCATCGATGCCCTCCTCGCCCGCCTCTAACACCGCCCTGCGGCCGCCTGATGCGGCGATGATCGATGACGCCGCCGAACGGCTCGAGGGTGTGGCGGTCCGCACGCCGCTCCTCGAATCGACCGCGCTCAATGAGCGACTGGG
Organism: Alphaproteobacteria bacterium; assembly: GCA_965198325.1. Lineage (GTDB taxonomy): Bacteria > Pseudomonadota > Alphaproteobacteria > UBA828 > JAPUJA01 > CBDAPE01. The sequence goes on from CBDAPE010000015.1 coordinate 437,863, forward strand.
CGGCCGCCTGCTGATCAAGGCAGAGTCCCTTCAAGTGACGGGTTCGTTCAAGTTTCGTGGCGCGTACAACCGGATCAGCCGCCTTTCGGACGCTGAACGGGCGGCTGGCGTCGTGGCCTATTCGTCGGGCAACCACGCCCAGGGCGTGGCCGCTACCGCCAGGCTGTGCAGCGTTCCGGCCGCCATTGTCATGCCGGCGGACGCCCCGGCCGCAAAGCTCGAGGGCACCCGGTTCTGGGGCGCCGAGGTCGTCCTCTACGACCGACCCGGCGGTGAGGATCGCGCCGCGATCGCCAACGCCCTCGCGGCCGAGCGGGGCGCCGTGCTCGTGCCCCCCTACGATGATCCGTTGATCATCGCGGGTCAGGGCACCGCAGGACGGGAAGTCGTCGACCAGGCGGCGGCGATCGGCGTGACGCTCGACGCGCTGCTGATACCCTGCGGTGGCGGCGGCCTGACGGCGGGTTGCGCGCTGGCCTGCCACGCCCGCCATCCCGGGCTTCCCATCCATACGGTCGAGCCTGTCGAATTCGACGATACCGCCCGCTCGCTGGACAGCGGTGAACGCCTGGCGGTTGTCGATCCGTCCGCGCCGTCGTTGTGCGATGCCCTCGTCGTCGCGATGCCCGGCGCCCTCACCTTTTCGATCAACCGCGAGCATGTCGCATCGGGTCTCGTGGTCGATGACGCCGCCATTACCGGGGCGATGCGCACGGCGTTTCGAGATCTGAAGCTGGTCGTGGAGCCGGGCGGCGCAGTCGCACTCGCCGCCGTTCTCGCCGGCACGATCGAGGTCGCAGGCAAAACCCTCGCCGTTATCGCCTCGGGCGGCAATGTGGACGCCGCTCTCTATGCCCGCATTCTGCGCGGCGACTAGCACGAACGGCCTATATTGCAGTGCAAAATTTAATCTATGAAAATGTTTATATTTAATATGTTAATCGTCTCGCGTTTGCACACAGAGATGATTCGTGCTAGATGCAGCCGGGCCGGGTCGGGCAAGCAGGGATGGGCACATCCCACTACCCGGCAGCAGCCCGCCCCGAACCCGATTCCGTTCGCTCTGGGGAGGCCGCCATGTCCGACGCCAGCCACCTGTTCGATCTGATCAAGGACAAGGACGTCGAATTCGTCGATTTCCGGTTCACCGACCTGCGCGGCAAGTGGCAGCATCTGGGCTTCCCCGTCGCCTATGTCGACGAGGACCTGTTGAACGACGGGACCATGTTCGACGGCTCGTCGATCGCCGGCTGGAAGGAAATCAACGAATTGGACATGGGGCTGATGCCCGATCCGGCCACCGCCGTGCTCGACCCCTTCGCCGCCCAGACCACCGCCATTGTCTTCTGCGACGTCTTCGAGCCCGATACCGGCGAGGCCTATCCGCGCGATCCACGATCGACGGCGCGGCGCGCCGAGGCCTACCTTGCCTATTCAGGGATCGGCGATACCGCCTATTTCGGCCCGGAGGCGGAGTTTTTCGTATTCGACGACGTCCGCTTCGAAGCCTCCATGCACCAATGCTACTACTTCCTCGATTCGATCGAGGCGCCTCATGCGAGTGGTCGCGAGCTGCCCGAGGGCAATACCGGCCACCGACCACCGGTCAAGGGTGGCTACTTCCCGGTCCCGCCGGTCGACTCGGGCAACGACCTGCGTGCCGAGATGGTCAGCGTTCTCCAGGAAATGGGCCTGAACATGGAAAAGCACCATCACGAGGTCGCCCCGAGCCAGCACGAGCTTGGCTGCAAGTTCGAACCCCTCCTGCGCGCCGCCGATGTCATCCAGATCTACAAATACGGCGTGCACAATGTTGCCCACGCCTACGGCAAGACCGCGACCTTCATGCCCAAGCCGGTCAAGGACGACAACGGTTCGGGCATGCATGTCCATCAGTCGATCTGGAGAGACGGCAAGCCGCTGTTCGCCGGCGCGGGTTACGCCGATCTCTCCGAGACGGCGCTTCATTATATTGGCGGCATCATCAAGCACGCCCGCTCGCTCAACGCCTTCACCAATCCGCTCACCAACAGCTACAAGCGGCTCGTTCCGGGCTTCGAGGCGCCCGTTCTGCTCGCCTATTCGGCACGCAACCGGTCCGCCTCGTGCCGCATCCCCTTCGCCGACAGCCCGAACGGCAAGCGGGTCGAGGTGCGCTTTCCCGATCCTGGCGCAAATCCCTATTTCGCCTTTTCGGCGATGCTCATGGCCGGGATCGACGGGATCGAGAACAAGGTCCATCCGGGCGACGCGATGGACAAGAACCTCTACGACCTGCCGCCAGAAGAGCTCAAGGACATCCCCACGGTGTGCGGCAGCCTGCGCCAGGCGCTGCGCGCGCTGGACGACGACCGGGACTATCTGAAGAAGGGCGACGTCTTCTCGGATGATCTTATCGACGGCTATCTCGGGCTCAAATGGGACGAGGTCAACCGCCTCGAGCTGACCCCCCACCCGCTTGAATTCGCGATGTATTACAGCGTCTAGCGCTCGCAGCCAGGAGCCGGGATAGCGCCGCCCGCGCATAAGGGCACCTCGAAGAATAACGCGTTTGGCATGAAGCTCGGCGTGTCGCGCGAACTCCCGGGCCAGGGGTGGGCTTGACGCCTGGGTGTCCCGGGTTTTCCCGTGCCCCGCCGGGCCTATTTCCCTCTCACCGCCAACTCCAGGCAGACTGCTCCCTTGAGTACCGTCACGTTGGCGTCGCCGCCGCGAGGCGCTCTAGCTGCACCAGGCGGCGTATGTTGTAGGCTAGGTTCTTCAGCCCGATCCGCGCCCTCGCCCGGACCAGCCCGATGCTGCGCACCAGCGTCCCACCCATGTCGTTGCTCTGGGCCCCGAACACGTGCTCGACGCGCGCCCGCACCCTTGAACGGGTCTTGTTGCCCCGCTTCTCCCGCTCGCTCAGCGGCTTGTTGCGATGCCCCTTGCGGTGGATCCGGCTCTTCAGGCCCTTCTCCTCCAGCTTCGACTCGATCGCCGCCGACCGATAGGCGCTGTCAGCCCACACCTCCGAGGCCGTGTTGTCCGGATCGAGAATGTCATCCACAACCTGGCTGTCGTGCACCGCCGCGTCCGTCACCTGGTAGCGGCGCACCAGTTTGTGTCTGCGATCCACGTTGACGTGGTTCTTGTAGCCGTAGTGGCTCTTGCCGTGCTTCTTGGTCCGCCACCCACCCAAGTAAATGATATTACTGCGTATTTCCAGTATTACGGCCCTGATTTCTCGTTAAATTTCAGGCGGTTGCCGGAAGCGCCGTGACCAGCCTGGACGCCGAGAGACGTATCGGTGCGGCTCGGCTCGCCGTAACCGGGCGAACGTCTCTCGGGACCCTTTTGGCGGTACGGGTTTCTAGCGCCGTGTCGGAATGGACAACGCGCATGCCAGAGGCCTGCGCGTGTCATCGGTATTGACTTGAGCGTTGACTGTTACCGGGCTGCGGTAAAACCGAGAAGCTCGCGTTGAGCCTGCCACTCGAGGGGAAGCCGGGTATCGTTCATGAGGCGGTTGGCCGTCAACTCGATCGGCTGGCGGCCTTCGACAATTGCGGTGACGATGTCCGGCGCCAGGTAGGTGAGTCGCAGTAGCCGGGTGGCATAAGAGGGAACCACGTCCTCGGCGTCCGCGATCCGGTGCATGGTCAGATTGGGGTTACGGTCGAGTTTCTCGCGGATGGCGAATGCCCGGAGCAGGAGCCTGATGAGAGAATGATCGGCGTTGGCCTCCTGCGCCGCGCCCTGGACGACAAGGCGGATGCCCGTCCCTGCGCGTTTGAGTGCCGTGGGAATTTCAAGGATGATGAGGCGCCCGGCGGTTTGGCCTGTACCAGACTGTGGTGGCGCCGTTTCGCCGGGCTCGAGGAGGATTGTTTCGACGATCGCTTCCTGGTCAACCTCGATGATAACGCTATTCGCCCTGACGACGACCCTGCCGACGAAGGCGTTGAGGTAGGCCTTTGTCTCTTTCGGTGAGAGATCCGGCCACCGTTCGGCGAGCATTCCAGCACTCGTGATCAGCGCCACCTGCGCCGAAGCATCTTCCGGGCCGCCTTCGACAGCCTCGCTCAATGCGGCAGGGTCGGACAGCCAGGCGCGAATGCGGGCCAGAACCAGGCTCTCGAGATCGGCGGCGGGGATGCGCCATCCCTTGCGGCCGGGCTGCTTGCCTTCGACGATGAGATGGCGCGACACATAGTATCGGTAGCGCCGGCCTTGCTTGACGGTGTGGCTGGTGGGCGAAAGCCGCTCGCCCCGCTCGTCGATCAGAAGCCCCGTCAGCAGGCTCGGTTGGCTGGTGCTTCCTCGACGTTCACCGCTGATATTGTCAGCAAGGATCGCCTGAACCCGGTCCCAGGAATCCCGCTCGACGATCGCGTCGTGTTCCCCCGGATAGGATTTGTCCTTGTGGACGATTTCACCGAGGTAGATGCGGTTCCGCAGGAGGTGATACAGGGCGCCGCGGTTGATGGGCCTGCCGCCGGTGACCCGGCCGTCGCGCATGATCCGCCGCTTGCTGGTGATGCCTTCGGTTTCAAGCCGGTGGCGCAGCTCGCGTACGGACTTGAGCCGCCCGTAGAGGCAGAAGATGTGGCGGACGGTCTCGGCTTCGGCCTCGTTGACCACAAGCTTGCGGTTTGCGACATCGTATCCGAGCGGTGGATTGCCTGTCCCTCCCAATTATTCCATCTGCGGCAGAAACCTTGGAATTCTGCATCACCCTCGGACACCCTTTCCGACAGGCATAAGATCATCGAAACCCTCCCCGCCGTCTTCCGCGAACTCTTCGTCGGTCGCGCGGCGCCCCACACAGAACTCCTTACCCTCCGCCAGCAGGGAGCCGTCCTGAAGCGGAAAAGGTCCCGGCCAGCGCTTCGGATGTCCGATGGAATAAACAGAGGGGACAGGTGCTATGATCGTGCCGTGGATACCCTGTGCCGCGACTGCGGCCATCGACCGCCCCCCGACGCCGAGACCTGCCCGGCCTGCGGCTCGACTCGCGTCGCGCGGCACAAGGAACTTCATGGCCTCGCCATCGCCCATCTCGACTGCGACGCCTTCTACGCCGCTATCGAGAAACGCGACCGCCCGGAGTTACGCGACGTCCCCGTGATCGTCGGGGGACGCCACCGGGGCGTGGTGTCCGCCTGCTGCTACATCGCCCGCACTTACGGCGTGCACTCGGCCATGCCGATGTTCAAGGCCCTGAAAGCCTGTCCTGACGCCACCGTCGTCAAGCCCGACATGAAGAAGTACGTCGCGGTGGGCCGCGAGGTCCGGTCGATGATGCTTGACTTGACGCCCCTGGTCGAACCGCTCTCCATCGACGAAGCCTTCATGGACCTCAGCGGCACGGAGTCGCTTCATGGCACCAGTCCGGCCACTACCCTGGCGGGGCTGGCGCACCTGGTGGAGGAGGAGCTTTCCATCACCGTCTCGATCGGGCTCAGCTACAACAAGTTCCTGGCCAAGATCGCCTCCGACCTGGACAAGCCGCGGGGTTTCGCAGCGATCGGCCGGGCCGAGGCTCGGTCCTTTCTCGCCGGCAAGCCGGTTGGTCTGTTGTGGGGGGTGGGCGAGGCCATGCAACGGCGCCTCGCCGGGGATGGCATCACGCTGATCGGCGAACTGGCCCGCATCGAGGAGGCCGAGCTTGTTGCGCGCTACGGCAAGATCGGCCGGCGGCTGTGGTCGTATACCCGGGGCGAGGACGACCGCCCGGTCGACCCCGACCGCGAGGCCAGGAGTATGTCCTCGGAGATCACTCTCGACGAGGACATTTCCGACCCGGACCGGCTGCGGTCGATCCTGTGGCAGCTCGCCGAGACGGTGGCGCGGCGCATGAAGAAGGCCGGCGTCGCCGGTGAGGGTGTCACGCTGAAGCTCAAGACCGAGGATTTCCGCACCATCACCCGAAGCCGCCGTCTCAACATCTCCACGCACTCGGCCGAGGAGATGTTCCGGACAGCCGAGCCCCTTCTCGCCCACGAGGCCGACGGGCGTGCCTTCCGCCTGATCGGCATCGGCGCCCATGATCTCGTCGAGGCCGGCCAGGTTCTTCAGGGTGACCTCTTCGCCGCTGCCGGTCCGGTCGAGAGCAGGATCGACAAGGTACTGGACGCGGTGCGGGACAGGTTCGGCGACGATGCCATCGTCAGGGGCCGCAGCTTCGGCACGAGGCTCAAGCGGCAAGGGCCCTCGAAGGTCGACTGACGCTCGCGGGTTCCGGCGCGGCTCTTCCGACAGGCGCCGTCTGGCGTTCCTGAATTCCGCCCGATGAAATATCGCGGGCGACGCGGCGTCATCGCCGCCGTGTTGCCGACAATGCTTTCGACTTCTTCATCCAAGCCTACGGCGCCAAGTACGACAAGGAGGTCGAATGCCTAGCCAGGGACCGCGATCGATTGCCGACCTTCTACGACTTCCCGGACGAGCACTGGAAGCATGTGCGATCGAGCAACCCGATCGAAAGCATCTTCGCCACAGTGCGCCTCAGGACCACCAGGACCAAGGGCTGCCTGTCGCGCAATACTGCGTTGGCAATGATCTTCAAGCTGCTGTTGAGCGCCAGGAAAAAATGGCGCAGGCTCGATGGATCAAACAACCTCGCCGAGGTCATCAACGGAGTGACATTCAAAGACGGCATCAAGCAAATCAAACACGCCGCCTGATCATGCCGTCACAACTTTCGGACATGGCTCATCGGCGCCAAAGTTGTTCGCAGAGCGAGATTCCTTCTATCGGTATCGGGATTTACCTACGATTGGCTCCTATACGAATGCCATCTGGGAAATATCGGGCTTTGTCAAGTTAACCGGATTCACTCCGAAATCTCGCTAAATTGTAGATGGCTGCTTTACACAATTTTAGTGGCCTAGCCTCATGGAGAAATGCCGGAAGCAGCCTACAATCAGTTAACTTGACAACGCCGTTCCAGACCTGCGATTGGCGGAGCGAAAGGACGAAGACGATGCTCGACCGCAAGAAAGACGAAGAGAGCGTCAAACCCGCGCCGGAAACGGCGCCCGACAACGACGATCCCAGGGGCGCTGTCGAGCCGGCTTACGTACCGACCCCGGCCACCCCCAAGCCTCCGGCACTGGGGCTGTCCGGCATGTCCGCGATCCCCCGGCCCGCCGGGGACGGCACCGTCTCGCGTTCGGAGAACACGCGCCTGAGCGTGGGCAAGGACGTCGAGATGTCGGGCGAAATCAAGTCCTGCGATCTGCTCGTGGTCGAGGGCACGGTCGACGCCACCCTGCAGAACGGGCGCGAGATCCAGATCGGACGAAGCGGCCGGTTCTCGGGCTTGACGGAAGTCGAGGACGCGGACATCTCGGGCGAGTTTTCGGGCAAGCTCGTCGTGCGTCAGCGCCTCACCGTGCGCGCCGACGGCAAGATCGACGGCGAGATCTTTTACGGCGAGATCGAGGTCGAGCCGGACGGCGAAATCTCGGGCCGGCTCGCGGTGGGCGACGGGCGCGCCACAGAAATCGAAACGCCGGGCGGCGGGAGCGTCTCCCCCAAGTCGGGCTGAGCCTCGGAGCGACCCATTGTGTATGGGCCGGGAAGAGCTGGGCGATGGACCCTCCCGCTAACGGCGGAACCGGCTGCAGTTCTCCTGCTCACGGTCTGCGCGGTGGACCGGCTCGCGACCGGCTCGCCCATCACCGGCGACGTCCTCGGGCTCTACGCGGAAGTCTATGGCAGTCTCCCCGAAACCGAAGCCGAGGCCGTGGCACCTCAAGCGCCTCCAAAACGGCCGAGCGGGACGACGGTGGCGCGCGCGTCGCGGCTTAACCGCCTGTCGGATTTTCCAGGTTTTACCGCGTCCCGTCAGCCAGTTCTCACTCTGTCAGTCTGACAATGCCCTTCCAAGAAAACGCTGGTAGTCTTCGCAATCCGATGGATGCTCAATCAGGTGATTGAGGTGGCTAAAGCGGAGGTATCGAACAATGGCCAGGCAGCGCAGAACACAAACGTATGCCCTCTACGATGGTAACAAAAAGGTGTACATCGGCACGACCGATAATCTGGAACGGCGGGAGCAAGAGCACCGGGACGCGGGAAAACGTTTTACTCGTATCAAGCCTACATCGCGTCGAATGACTGACGGCGGTGCGAAGAAACAGGAGGCAGAACAACTGGAAGCGTACCGGCGCGGGCACGGGGGCAGCAACCCGACATACAACGAGGATTCCGACGAATAGTCATAGCTGCCGCGCGGAGAATTGCAGGGATTGTGTGGCTGGGTCCTGGAGTGATTGGTTTTCGTTGATTTCAGCGCCGCCGGGTGCGTGGCAACGCAGGTCGTGTCTGTCCCTCCCATTAATCCCGTCCGGCGCACTAAGCGGACGTATCTTAGTACTTGTGGGCTGGTCCGCAGCATGCTGCGCCCTGGTGCTGGCGGGCTGCGGTTTGTCACGGGTTCCGGACGCCTCGGCAGGCCTCGATGCGCCGCTGGTCGTGCGCGCGGAGCCTCGGGAAGTAGTCACGCCCGTGGAGGCTGTCGTCCTGGCTCACCGAATCCTGCAAAGAGAAAGCGACGCGCTGCTGCTGGATGCAGGACACCGGGACGTGCTCACCCGCGAGATCGAGGCCGTTCTGGCCCGGATCCGGGACGCCGATCCATCGGTCGCGGCGGTGGTGGCGCGACCGTCCCACGTACACGGGCGCCTCATTCTCGATCTGGACCCGGATCTCCTGGAAACTCTCTCCGGCCTTCTCGATGGCGCGACCGGGCCCATCGCGCTGCGCACGGGACAGGCCGAATTCGATGCCCTCAACGCCCGACTTGGCCTGTCGGCCGTAACATTGTACCCGCCCTTCGGCATCGCCGTCTTCCACATCGACGAGCATGTCAACATCGGCGCGGCGATTGAGGCCTACGCGGCGCTGGCAGGCGTCGCTCGTGCGGAACCCGACGTTCATCTGGGAGACGGCCCCGATATCGACGCATCAAAGACGGGCGGGTCTTGGCATGTGGTTGTCCGCAAGGCGTGGGGAGACTGCCCGTCCGGTTGTCTCCAACAGCAACTCTCGTTCTTCTCCGTCACGGATACCGAGGTCACGCGGATCGAACAGGTGAGGGCAATCGGCATGGTCGAATTCGTGGCGCTGGGCGAGGGCCGAGGGTGGTGGTGATGAGTCGGGCGTTGGAAACCCTCATGCTTCAACTGGTTTTCCTGGTTGCACCGAAGGACGTCCAGTTGATGACGAGGCGCGATGATCTTGAGCTGTCGCATGGCATGCCTGCGAAAGCCCGAGAGAACGCCGTGAAGCAGGATCGTGTGCAGGCCACCAACGGGCGTTGTCAGACTAACTGGATAGGAACTGAAGAACCTGCAATCCAGGCCTCTCAGGCTGCAAGTTGACGCCACTCGGCCGGGGCGGCCGAGCGGTTCTGCTTGAAGATGGCGCGGCGGTCGAGTTGGCGGTCCTGGTTGAAGTAGTTGTGGATCGAGGCGTGGCCGGCGGCAAATTTCTGCAGGGTCTTGATGTCTCTGAACCGCACCATCGCTCCTTCCCGTCGTCGGAACGGCTGATGGGAATGCTCGGCTCGATTGTTGAGCCATCGTCCACAGTCTTGACGCTCCAGGATGCCAATCTCTTTCATCGCGGCGCCATGGCAGGATGGCCGTGACACCACCCGTCCCATCGATAAGGATGTCGTCGCCCTCATCGCCTTGTGTGTATCAAGTCAAGGCCCACTGACCTACCCGACAATGAATTACAAGCAAATCATCCGACTCAGCAATTTCTTGGATCGGCTCTTAACCACGAAAGTGACAAGAGAAGCAGTTTCAACGCGGTTGCGGAATCTCACCAAAGTAGCCGGTGAATAGGGGGCTTGGTGTCCTTCGAGACAGTCCTTGTGGGTGAAGGCGCAGGCAATCCGGGACTTGCCGGTGCGGCAGGAGCCTGTGATCAGGATGTTGGCGCCGCTGTAGTCCATGCGCAGTCGCCAAACCCGAGCAAGAAGCTGCGGTCAAATGGGTCTTCAAGTTTGCCATCACAAGGGTCACGTTCCATGAACAGCTCATGATCGGCGCCGAGAATAGCGAAGACCTCACGATCACCGTCGGGGTCGAGGAGGAATTCTTTCTCGTCGATCCAGAGACGCGCGATCTTCTCACCGACCCCGACCAGCGTATTTTCGATGCCTGTGAGACGAATAGCGGACCACACAAGGTCGTGCGAGAGTTTTTGCGCTCTCAAATTGAGACCAATACCCGGGTGTGCGGGTCGGTGGCCGAAGTGCGCACGGCGCTGCGCGAGACCCGGCGGACCGTCATCGCGGCAGCTGAACGGCACGGGGCCTCGGTGATGGCCGCCTCCACCCATCCCTTTGCAGCATGGAAAACGCAGTCTCCCACGCCACAGGAACGTTACGCACGGTTCGCGATAATCTTTCAGGAAACCGTACGGCGCTTTGTCGTTGGCGGCATGCACATTCACGCTGGCTTCGGCAATCCGGACTCGCGCATTCGGATCATGACCGCGATCCGGCGTTACTTGCCGTTGCTTCATGCGTTGTCCACTTCGTCGCCGTTCAACGCCGGGCACGAGACAGGGTTCAAATCCTATCGGCTCAATGTCGTTGGCGGCCTTCCGCGCACCAGCATGCCTGGCCCGCTAGGGTCCCGCGTGGAGTACGACCGGCTCGTCGCCGATTACCGGCAAATGAAATTCATTGAGGATGGCAGCGAGCTGTGGTGGGACATTCGCCCCTCCCACGCTTACCCGACGGTGGAGATGCGTATCTGCGACGTCTGCACACGGCTGGACGAAGCGGTTAGCATTGCGGCGCTCTACACATCGCTTATCCGGTGGCTGATGCGGCAGGACCGAAAAGGCGAACTGCCGCTCGAACCGCTCACGGAACTCATCACGGAGAACCGGTGGATCGCGCAGCGCTACGGCATTCACGCCTTCTTCGGCGACTGGATGCGCGGCGGCGGGCGGATCGATATCCATGACTACGCGAGCGAACTCGTCGAGGAACTTGCGCCGGATGCCCGCGCGCTGGGATGCGAGCCAGAGATGCGCCACGCGTTGACCATCATCCGGGATGGGGCCGGTGCGGACCGGCAAGTCGATCTGTACCGCTTGCGCCGCCTGGAGGGGGACACGGAGGAGGAGGCATTGCACCGGGTGGTCGATTTGGTGCTCGCCGAAACCCGGGAGGGGATTGAAGAAGTGCCCGGTTGACAGTTACCCCGGGCATGGTGCCTTACATAGACGCGCCTGCTGGGGTTATCGTCCAATCGCAATGGAAAACCGAACTGGTGGGGCCCCAATCGCCCTCTTCGGTCGGAGCCACAATTCGAGCTCTTCAATCGCGCCAAATTTTGCCAGTTTTTCGGAGCCCTCGATCGCCCGCATTTCTTCTAGCGTAAACAGCCGGTAAATCGCCGTTTCACGCCCCGTTATCAGCGCCGAGTGCCAAGACTTTGCATCGCGCCCGCCGCCCGCTTCGCGCCAGGAATCGCCTCGCTCAACCCCTTGATTCTGTTACCTCTGTCCCACTTGGTCCCACTTGGATTCGCCAGTGCCAAGACTTCTGACGCCCTGCACGGAGACAGGTTCGCGGCAGACTGCGCCCACCACCGCGCGTCCGTGTCCTTCTGGGACCGCTTGGCCGGCTG
>CBDAPE010000016.1:0-479538 GCA_965198325.1 Alphaproteobacteria bacterium
CGACGCGGCGGCGCGCGCGGGAGGGACCTGTGGGCCCACGGGGTCAAGCGAGGGTTGGGTGGTCGGTTCAGTTCGCCGTCGGGGTTTGACGCCTGCGGCTCTGGTTGAGCCTGTAGCTCTCGCCATTCATCTCGAGGATGTTGACGTGGTGGGTGCGGCGGTCGAGGAGAGCGCCGGTCAGCCGCTCGGAGCCGAACACCTCGGTCCATTCGTCGAACGGCAGATTGGTGGTGACCAGGGTCGAGCCGCGCTCGTAGCGCTGGCTGAACACCTCGAACAGGAGCTCGGCACCGGTCTTGGACAGCGGCACGAAGCCGAGTTCGTCGACGATCAGAAGCTTGTAGGTGGCGAGCTTCTTCTGGAACCTCAGCAGCTGCTTGTCATCGCGGGCCTCGATGAGCTCGTGGACCAGCGCGGCGGCGGTGATGAAGCCGACCGAGAGGCCCTTCTGGCAGGCCGCCAAGCCGAGACCGAGGGCGATGTGGGTCTTGCCGGTGCCGCTGTTGCCGAGCGCGATGAGGTTCTCGCGGCGCTCGATGTACGCGCAGCGGGCGAGCTCCAGGACCAACGTCTTGTTGAGCGAGGGGATGACCTTGAAATCGAAGCTATCGAGGCTCTTGATCACGGGGAAGCGCGCCGCCTTGATCCGCCGCTCGACCATGCGGCGCTCGCGGTCGATCAGCTCGAGCTCGGCCAGACGCAGAAGATAGCGAACGTGGTCGACGCCTTCCGAGGCACACTGCCGGGCGATCTTGTCGTACTCCCTCAGGACCGTCGGCAGCTTCAGCCTCTTGAGGTGGTGGACGAGCAGCAGCCGTGGTGTGTCGGTCATGCGCCGAGCCCCGACAGCAGGCTCATGTACGACTTGGCAGACGTCGTCGCGACCCGGGCGCGCGGCAGGTACGGATAGACCTCGAGGTTGAGCCGGGGCGGCCGCCGCTCGATGCGGCACAGTACCAGGTGCTTCACCGCATCGAAGCCGATGGCGCCGAGCCTGAGCGCGTCGCCGACCGCACCCTCGACCTCCTCGAGCCGGAAGCTCTCCAGCAGACGGCGCACCTGGACGGACTCGCGCTTGCCCGCCTTGCCCATGCGGGCTTCGAGCAGGCGTCGCAGAGTGATGAAGGCCTCGGGCAGGTCCCAGCCCGCCAACGGCGCGGCCTGGTCGAGGGCGCCGATCTTCTGCTCGATCAAGGGTAGGTAATGCAGCGGGTCGAAGATCAGGTCCTCGCTGTCGTAGGACCGGCGGTGCCGGGCAATCACCTCCGCGCCGCAAGAGATAACGACCTCGTCGACGGAGCACCGGATCAGCACCTCGCGGTGGCCATAGGCCACGGGCACCGAGTAGTCGTTGCCCCGGCAGCGCACCAGCGACAGCGAGCTCACCCGTCCAGTGCGCTTGTCGCAGGCATCGTATGGTGCCGGGGGGAGAGGCAAGAAGGCTTCCCGGTCCCGTGCGAGGCGCTCGCCGATGGTCTCCTTGTGACCCCGCAGCCGCGCCGCCTGGCGCCGGCGGCACTGTCCCGCGAGAGCATCGTTCAGCGCCTCGAAGCTCTCGGCCCGCGGGACGGGGACCCGGAAGGTCCGCCGGATGAAGCCGACCAGTCCCTCGACCTTGCCTTTGTCGTTGCCCTTGCCCGGCCGGCCGAACCTGTCCTCGAACAGATAGGGGGATTGAAGGTCCGTGAAGACGCGCGTTCGCTGCCGCTTGCCATCGCCCAGTATCCGGGCGACTGCCAGCTTGGTGTTGTCGTACAGGATGGATCGGGGGACGCCGCCGAAGAACGCAACCGCCGCGTTGTGGCCAGCGCAGAACGCCTCGGTCGTCTCCGCCGGGTAGGCCTTCACGAAGCAGGCATCACTGTGGGGAAGATCGAAGGCAAGGAAGTGGACCTTGCACGCCACGCCGCCGATCACCGCCAGCGCCTCGCCGAAGTCCGCCTGGGCGGGGCCGGGGGAATGGACGAGCGGCACGAACATCTCGCGCGACCGAAGCCGCCGCTCACGGACATAGTCCTTCACGATGGTGTAGCCGCCCGTAAAGCCGTACTCGTCCCGGAGACGGTCGAAGATCCGCTTCGCCGTGGGCCGTTGCTTGTGGTGGCTGGTCCGATCGTCTTCCAGAATCCGATCGATGATCCCCGTGAACGGACCCCGCTTCGGCCGCCGTGGCGGCTTGCCGCGGCGAGACCCCGGCGGCACCGAGAACGACAGCATCTTGCGGACCGTCTTGCGGTCCAGCCCGAACACCCGCGAGGCCTCGCGGGTGCTCATTCCCTCGACACGACACGCCCGCCGAACCCGCGCGTACAAATCCACCCGATACATCCCCCCGCCTTCCAGTCAGAGCAACCCTGACAGAAGGCTATAGACGGTCCCATTTTGGTCCGCCACAGCCGGATCAACCGGCCGCTTCAGTGGGGGATTATTGCGCCGCCGTTCTCATCGAATGCGGATTTTCCGAAGTGGCCCGTCGCACGCCGACCCGGCCGGTCATGCGGCGCGTGGTGACGGCCTAGCCGTCAAACTCGCCGGGCGTGTAAGGATAGATCGCGCCACCGCCGGTGACCTTCTCGACGAAGCCGAACTGGGTCATGTCCTCCATCCGCATGGGGTAGAGGATGCCGTCGAGATGGTCGCATTCATGCTGCACGAGCATCGCGTGAAAGCCTTGGGCCTCCCGGCTGACGGCTAGGCCATCGAGATCGATGTAGTCGATCCGGACGCGGGTAAAACGGGGTACCTTGCCGTAGAGCCCGGGTAACGAGAGACAGCGCTCCCAGATCGGCTGCCTCACCTCGGTCAGCGGTGTCACGGCGGGATTGATCATCGCTGTCCAGGGCACCGACGCTTGCGCGGCGCCTGTCGGGATGCGATCCGGCGGCACGCCATAGAGCACGACCCGCTTGTCGACGGCGATCTGGGGTGCGGCCAGACCCGTCGCCCGGATGTCGTCCAGGGTATCGCGCATGTTGACGATGAGATCCGCGATGGCCTCTGCCTCGATGTCCGCGACCGGCGTCGCAACCGTCATCAGGCGCGGATCGCCCATTCGCAGGATCGGCTTGACCGCCATCGCCGGCGTCTCCCCTGAAGTCGGATGTGAAGGGTTACGCCGTTTGCGTGCCCTCTGCCCCGGTATCCGTCAGCCTGCCGTCAATCCCAGAAGATCATCGGCGTTTTGGTCAGGATCTCCACGCCGTCTTCCGTGATGATGACGTTCTGTTCGAAGCCCGCGAGCCCGACGCCTTCGTGGATCAGGAAGGTCTCCGAACTGCACGCCGTGCCAGCTTCGAACACGTCGTCGGGATCGGTGATCTCGTTGCCGATCCAGCTGTCCCAGAACATGCCCTGGCGGTGGCCGTAGAGCGGCCACTGGGATGCGGCGCCATCGAGCGCGGCGCCGTTCTTGACCATCAACTCGTCGCCCACCTTGGCCAGGTCGCGCACTTTCACGCCGGGCTTCATGGCGTCGATGATGCCGTCGACCACCTCGACCGCACCCTCGATGAGGCGCTTCTGCTCCGGGGTCGGCTTGTTGCCGCATACCGCCGTGCGCCCCGGATCCATGAAATAGCCTTCCTTGATCGGGCCCATGAACCAGGCGCGGATCGTGTCGCCCTGGTTGACTGGATCGGTCGAATAGCCGTTCCACGGAGAGCGCGACCAATACTGCACCCGGTCGCCGTGGGAGAGCCTGACATATTCCAGCACGCCGCCGTCCTTCACCACTTCCCGCGCACCCTCGGCGGCAGATTCCGCTTCCGTCTTGCCGCTGATGAAGGCCTTCATCAGCGCGTCCATGCCGCGGGTGACGATCTCGCCCGCCTCGCGCATGCAGTCGAGCTCGCGCGGGCTCTGCTGGCGGCGTGCGTCGCGCACCACATCGTCGGCTTCCTCCCATTCGATATCGGGCGTCGCCGCCTTGATCTGCTCCCAGTATTTCGCGGGCAGAGTATCGGCGCCAACGAACGCGACCTTGCCGCTGATGTTCTTGTCGTTGAGCGCCTCGATCACGCCCTTGATCGGGTCCATGTGCCAGCTCACCCGGTCGGTCGAAATCAGGTCCTCGGGGAAGCCCGCCTCGTCCATGTGCAGCTCCGGCGCACCGCCGTCCTGCATGATCACCGCCGAGTAGGAGCGGGCCTGCCAGAGCGGCGTGTCGAACTCGTGGGCCGAGTGGCCCGAATAGAAATTGGTGAGATAGAGGATGTCGCCCGCGCGGTCGTAAGAGCCTGCGGTCCGGCCCCAGATCACGGCGGTCTGGTAGCCCTTCTCGCGCATGCTTTCGTGAACCTTTTCCCAGCGCGTCTCATATTCGTCCTTGGGGAAGTACATGCTGACCATCTGATTTCTCCCTTTCCTGCTGGCGTCCGCCGCAAATTCACCGGTCGGTCGCCGCGATTCTATCCGATCTGGCTGCGGCGCGGAACGCGCCGCAACGGGTGACGTTTGCTGCCGCTCATAACAACTTATCCGCCGACGAGAGCAGCCGTCCGGCGATTTCCGACGCCCGCCGCGCGTGTGAGTCCAGTGTCGAGGAATCCTTGTCCGAAGCTGCCACGATAAGCCGTGAAACCAGCTCGCGGTCCACGCTGACTGGCGAGCGCCGGGCGGCGGCGACCATGATGGCCTCCATAGCTAGGATGTGGGCCGACTGGTTCTGCGACGCGGATTCAAACCGTTCGACCCGTCGCGCCAATTGTTCAATCGTTTCGTTCAACCGCGCGATCTCTTGCTGCAATTCGTCCGGCGCTGCCTCGGCCATGCGCTAACCCTCCCTCGGCGTGTTTTTCGCGTTGGCGCATCATAGTGGGCACGGGCGAGACATCGCAACCGCTGTCGGTTGCGCGTGGGCGGATCCAGGGTCTCAGTCCTCTCGAACCAGCGGAACGAACAGGACGGGGAGGACCGTGCGCTGGGTGAGCCTGCCGTCCACGGATTTTTCGATGACCAAGAGGTCCTGGCCACCATGGTGCGAATCGACAGGGATCACCATCCTTCGCCCGGGCTTGAGTTGCTCGATCAGCGGCGGTGAAACGTGGTCTGCCCCGGCCGTGACGATGATCCCGTCGAACGGCGCCGCCTCGGGCCAGCCCTGTTAGCCGTCGCCCGCACGAACGCTGACCGACGTGTAACCGAGCGTCTCGAGCCGGGCCGCCGCCTCGCGCGCGAGCGGCGCGACGATTTCGATGCTGTAGACCGTAACCCCCAGTTCTGCGAGCACCGCCGCCTGATAGCCCGAACCCGTACCCACCTCGAACACCGTCTCGCCCGGCGAGACCTCCAGCAGATCGGTCATCAAGGCGACGATGAACGGCTGCGAGATGGTCTGCTTGTGGCCGATGGGAAGCGGGTGGTTCTCGTATGCATAGTCGGCAAGGTTATCGGGTACGAACATGTGACGCGGCACCGCCGCCATGGCGGTCATGACCGCGGGGCTCAGCGTGTCCCGGCCGGTCCAGCCCGCCGTCGCCTACACGTCGGCCGCAATCGCGGCAAGCATGCGTTCGCGTGCTGCGGCGAAGTCGTTCTGGGCGCATGTCTGGCTTGCCCCCGTCACCGCCGCCAGTGCCGCGGTCAGGGCGCAAATCAGATACCGCGCATGATGAATCACGCTCATTCCGTGGTCCATCTTGCGCTTCGGCGGGCTGCCCGTCAGCTGTGAATTAGCTAGGGGAGCAACTTCGCGTTGTCCGGTCATGGAGGCACGCGCTCGTTAGAAATCAATCGAACGCCAGGATGAGCAGCGCGCCGGGGCGTGGCACGGTGGTGATCGTCCGGCTCCCGCGGCGCGGATTCTGAGAACCGCCGACTTGGCCTGATCGCGCGGCTCAACCGGCAGCGCAGGCGGCAATTGCTGCCGCCAACTCACGCATCATCGAAAAATACGCCTGCGGTCCCGGCTCCTGGGTCACGCCGATCGGATCGAGCTCGGCAGCGCGTGCACCGCGCCCCTCGATCAGAGTCGCGACGATGGTCTCGGGAAACTGTGGCTCGGTAAACACGCAGTGGATATCCCGGGCATCCAGGATGCCGCGCAGCTCGGCGATCCGCTTAGCCCCGGGCCGGCGCTCTGCATCGATCGCCACGGCAACCATCCGACTCAGGCCGTAGGCGTCCTGGAAATAGCCGTAGGCGTCGTGAAAGACGATGAAGGGATCGTCGGCCGCGGACGCGAGACGGGTCCGGATCTCGGCGTCTAGTGCAGCGATGCGGCCGTCGAGCTCTGCGGCGTTCGAGCGGTAGACCCGGGCATTGGCCGGATCGAGGGCCGCGAGTTCCGCGGCAACGGCGGTCACGATGGCGCGCGCATTGACGGGATCCAGCCAGATATGCGCGTCAAAATCGGTGTTCTCTCGCTCGTCGTGTTCGGGGTCTCTATCGCCGCCTGGGGAGTCCGTATCCCATAGACGAAGCGTCATTCCCGGCGCCGCCATCAGGTCGATCGCCCGCGTTGACGGATCGAGCGCCGCAATCGGGCGCTCCAGAAAATCGTCGAGCCCCTTTCCCACCCGCACGATGAGATCGGCGCTTTCGAGGTCCTTCATCTGGGAGGGACGCAGGGCGAAGCCGTGAGGCGACTGGGCCGCGTCGACGATCAGCGTCGGCTCACCGACACCCGCCATGATGCCCGAAACCAGCGAATGGATTGGCAGCACGCTGACGACGACCCGCGGGGCGGCCGCCTGGCAGAGCGTCGCCGGAACCAGCAGTAGAACGGCGGTAAACGTGAGAAGCAACGTCAGGCGAGCCATGGCGGACATGATCGGCGAGCAATGGCGAGGGTTGAATTTTCGATATGTTATGTTATAGCATACCAATCATAAACTTTGAACGCATGGCCCCACAATCCAATCGCAGCCACACTGAACAAACCAACGCAAAAAATTGAAAAATCTAGCGTTTCAGGATCACGATCATAGCCGGTGCATCATGGATGCCCTGGGCTCTGCGGAACGGCTCTGCAAGGAAAGGGGGTCCCGCTTCACGCCTCTGCGCCGCCGCGTGCTCGAGCTGGTCTGGCAGTCCCACGGTCCGATTGGAGCCTACGAAGTGCTCGACCGGCTGCGCGCGGAGCGGCGCAAGGCCGCGCCTCCGACGGTCTACAGGGCGCTCCAGTTCCTCCACGACGAAGGACTAATTCACCGGATCGAATCGCTGAACGCCTATGTCGGTTGTTCCAATCCCGATCAGCGCCACAACGCTCAATATCTAATCTGCGGTCTGTGCGGCGAGGTCGCGGAGATCGACGTCGATGAGATAACCAGCGCGATCGCAAACCGCGCCGGAGATTTTTCCTTCGAGGTCCGTCGGCAAACCGTCGAGGTCGTCGGTCTATGCGATCGCTGCTGCGCCGAGGAGGACGACGGTGCCGTCTTCAACGGCTGAGCCGGCGGTCGGGCCGCTTGTCCGGGGTCGTGCCATCGCCAAGTCGTTCGGCGGCCGTTCGGTGCTTCACAATGTGGATGTTCGCGTCGATCCCGGCGAGATCGTCGCCATCGTTGGGTTGAACGGTTCGGGCAAGACGACACTCGTGCGCATTCTCCTGAGACTCCTCAAGCCCGATACCGGACGGATATCCAGCCCCGCGGGCCTGCGGATCGGCTACATGCCCCAGCGCCTGCCCGTCGATCCCGCCATGCCGCTGACCGTCGAGCGATTCCTCAGCTTGGGCTTGCGCAACGGGAAACCGCGCATCGACGAGGTGCTGGACGAGGTCGGTGCCGGCCATATCGGCACAAGTCCCGTACAGGCGATCTCCGGTGGCGAGATGCAGCGCGTGCTGCTCGCCCGTGCCCTGCTGCGCGATCCCGATCTGCTGGTTCTCGACGAGCCGGTCCAAGGCGTCGACGTGACCGGACAATCCGCACTCTATCGTCTGATCGGGCGGATTCGCGACGAGCGCGGCTGCGGCGTGCTCGTGGTGTCCCATCAGCTTCATCTGGTGATGGCGGCGACCGACTGGGTGATCTGCCTGAACAACCATGTTTGCTGCGCAGGCCAGCCCGAATCCGTCTCCCGCCATCCCGAATATATCGCGCTGTTCGGCGAGCAGGTGGCGAGCGGACTCGCGGTCTACGCCCATACCCATGATCACGTCCACGACGCCGCCGGAAATGTCGTGCCGCTCGACGAGGAGCGGGACGGGACCGCGGGATAGACGGCGCCGGTCATGGATGATTTCTTCCTTCGCGCCCTGATCGGCGGCCTCGGCGTCGCGCTCGTCGCGGGTCCCCTCGGCTCATTCGTGGTCTGGCGGCGCATGGCCTATGTCGGCGACACGATGGCCCATTCGGCTTTGTTCGGCGTTGCCGTCGGGCTTGCGCTTCACATTCATGTCGCCGTCGGTGTGCTGGCGGCGGGCGTGCTCATCGCCCTGCTGCTGACCGCCTCCCAGCGTCAGAAGGCGCTGCCGACCGACACCTTCCTCGGCATCCTGGCTCATGCGGCCCTGGCGCTCGGCCTGATCGTCACCGCGTTGCTCGAACTGAGGGGGTTTGCGCTCTACGGCTATCTGTTCGGCGATATCCTGGCCGTCAGCCGGGCCGATCTCTATTGGATCTATGGTGGTGCGGTGATCGCGCTCGGTGTTCTCGTGGCGATTTGGCGGCCGCTTCTTGCGATTACCATCCACGAAGAGCTCGCCCGGGTCGAAGGTATTCGCGTCGAGTGGGTCCGCATGGTCTTCATGTTGCTGATCGCGCTGGTCATCGCCGTGGCGCTGGAGATCGTCGGCGTTCTGCTGATCACCTCGCTGCTCATCGTTCCCGCGGCGGCCGCACGCCGGGTTGCCCGCACACCCGAGCAGATGGCGGTTATCGCGGGCGCTATCGGTTGCCTCGCCGTCGGCGGCGGATTGTGGGGTTCCCTGTCGTGGGATACGCCGGCGGGCCCGTCGATCGTTGCCGCAGCGGTCGCGCTGTTCGTCGTCTCGATGATCTGGCCGGGGCGCCGGGCGGCGAGCGCCCGGCTCAGCGCGCTCGATTGAGCCGCGCGAGCCCCGCTTCGAGATCGCGGATCAGGTCGTCCGGATCCTCAAGCCCGGCATGCAGCCGCAGGCAGGGTCCGGGCGTCTCCCAGCGGGTCGCGGAACGGGCCTGCTGCGGACGGGTCGGAATTGCGAGGCTCTCGAACCCACCCCAGCTATAGCCCAGGCCAAACAGCTCCAGGCCCTCGAGCATCGCCACGACGCCCGCTTCGGGCGCGGCGTTCAAAACCACCCCGAACAGGCCTGAGGCGCCCGAGAAATCCCGTTTCCACAAGCCATGGCCGGGATCGCTGGGGAGCGCCGGATGGAGCACCCGGGCCACTTCGGGGCGCGCCTGCAGCCAATTCGCGAGCGCAATTCCGTTCTCCTGATGACGGCGCAGCCGGACATCCAGCGTTCGCAATCCCCGGAGCGCCAGGTAGCAGTCATCGGGGGAGACCGAGAAGCCCAGATCCTCGATCGCGTCGGTAAGCGGCCGGTAGGCTTCCTCGGTGGTGGTGATGATGCCCATCATCGCGTCCGAATGGCCGACGATGTATTTCGTTGCGGCCTGGATCGAGACGTCGACACCATGCTCGAGTGGCCTGAAAAACAATGGCGTCGCCCAGGTATTGTCCATGGCGACCTTGACACCCTTGGCGTGAGCGGCCTCGACGATGGCCGGGGTGTCTTGCATCTCGAAGGTGAGCGAACCTGGCGATTCCGTATAGACGAGCTTGGTGTTGGGCCGGATCAGCTCGCGAATCCCGGAGCCGAGCAGCGGATCGTAATAAGTCGTCTCGACCTCGAAGCGCGCGAGCAGCGCCGCGCAGATGCTCCGGCTCGGCTGATAGACCGAGTCGACCATCAGCACGTGATCGCCCGCTTTCACGAAGGCGAGCAGGACAGCCGCCGCTGCCGCCTTGCCCGACGGCACAATGAGCGCGCCATAGCCGCCTTCGAGTTCGGCCATGGCGTCCTGCAGGGCGAAGTGCGTCGGTCCGCCCCAGCGCCCGTAGGTCAGCGCGTTGAAGCGGTCCCACAGGTTCTTGTCGAGATCGGCGACCTTGGTGGCGATGACCGTCGAGCCCCGGTGTACCGCCGGATTGACGTAGCGCACCGCGCTCCGATCGTCCCGCCCGCTATGGGCGAGGGCGGTCGGTGGTTTCCTTGGCTTATCGCTGGTCATGGTCGGTTCGGACCGAGGCCGCTAGGCCACGGCGCAACCTGGCCCCTCCGGTCGAGTGGCGTCCATCCGGCGGCGTGGGGCGCTCCCCGGCTGTGACTGTTCATCCCGCCCGATTACGAAATCGCGAATTCGCAGTCGTTGATCTGCCCGTCGGGGCCGTTGACCGGCCAGTCCGGATGGTCCCAGGGGCAGCAGGAAAACGCGATAATCAGGTCGCATTCGGCCTTGAGCGTCACATAGCAGCCTGCCGCGCCGCCGGGCATCGGGAAGGTCATCTCGCCCTTGTCGCTGATGAAGGTGTGCTGGAACAGGTTCCACGGGCAGGGTTGCTCGGGGATCGCCAGACCGAGTTCGCTCATGCCTTCGATCAGGTTCTCCGAGCAGGCTCTGTGCGGCGGGCTGTCGATTCCGAACTCGCGATAGAGCGCCGGGCTGCAGGCGGCGCACTGGGTGTCGTGCCAGCCCGCGGAGGTATCCTCCTCAAGCGTGATCATCGGGCGGTAGAGGTTGCTCACCATCACGTCGCCCTTGCGGGTGAAGGTGTTGAGGACCTTTAGCCGGGAATGCTCCATCGACATGAATTCTTCGTGGTTCGGGTCGCAGAACGCCCAGCAATCGACGACTTGCAGGCCCGTCGGGTTGACGAGCTTGAGACGCATCCCCGCCTTCATGCGGGCGGCTTTGCCGTGGCGCGCTTCGATGGTCGTGACGTTGGCCATGTCGAAATCCCCCTGTCGGTTGTTGGACTGACGCGACCTTAGCGAATCCGGCGCGCGAGGAAAAGCCGTCCCGCCTCATGGTGGCGCGGACCTTCGGACCCGCTGCCGCGAACGCGGTTCAGCTTATCTCGAACACGCAGTCATGAATTTCGCCGTCGGCGCCGTTCACCAGCATGCCCTCGACTTCCCACGGGCAGCAGGAAAACGCGATCACGAGGTCGCATTCCGCCTTGAGCGTTACGGCACAGCCCGGCTGGTTGTTGTCGGCCGGAATGTGGCTGAGTGAGCCGTCCGGGTTGACCGTGCTGTGCTGGAACAGGTTCCACGGACTGGGCTGCTCGGGAATTTCCAGGCCCAGCCCGGTCATGCCCTCGATCAGGTTCGTGGCGCAGGCCCGGTGCGGCGGGCTGTCGATGCCGAGAAAGCGGTAATGCTCCGGGCTGCACGCGGCGGCCAGGGTGTCGTGGCCGCCGTCGGAGGTGTCGTCTTCGAGCGTCAGCATGGGGGTGAACTTGTTGGAGTAGAGCGTGTCGCCCTTGTGCACGAAGATGTTGTAGAGCGCGTTGCGCGTATGCTCCATGGACATGAACTCGGACAAATCGGGATCCCGAAACGCCCAGGTATCGACCACTTGGTCGCCGCTCAGGTTGGTCAGTTTCAGCCGCTGGCCCGCCTTCATATGCGCCGCCTTGCCGTGACGCGCCGGGATGGTCTGTTGCTCGCTCATGTTGAGTCTCCCTGATGATGTGGCCGGGGCGATGCCCCGTACCGGTTCGCCTCAGATGATGTCGATTTCGCAGTCGTTGATTTTGCCGTCGGCACCGTTGACCAGTACGCCGACTTGGACGTCCCAGGGGCAACAGGAAAACACCAGGATCAGGTCGCGCTCCGCCTTGAGCACGACATGACAGCCGGGTTCGTTTTCCGGTTCCGCGTGGCGGATGAACCCGTCCGGTTCCACGAAGGAATGCTGGAACAGGTTCCAGGGGGCGGGTTGCTCGGGGATCGCGTGCCCAAGCTCGCTCATCGCTTCGGTCAGGTTGAGCGAGCAGGCCCGGTGTGGCGGGCAGGTGATGTTGTATCGGTCATAGAGCCCCGGGCTGCAGGCCGCGACCTGGGTATCGTGGCGGCCGTTCGACTCGTCTTCCTCGAATGTCAGCATCGGCCGGTTGAGGCTCGAGACCAGGGTATCGCCCTGACGGACGTAGATATTGCGGACGGCCTGCCGCGAATGTTCCATCGAGAGCAACTCGCCGATGTCCGGGTCGCAGAACGCCCAGGTGTCGACCACTTGATGGCCACTGGTGTTGATCAGCTTGAGCCGTTGGCCCGCTTTCAGGCGGACCGCCTTGCCGCGGCGTGCCTGAACGGTTCCTGTTTCGGCCATGATCAGCCTCCAAAAAGTCCCCTGAGAGCCATAATAGGCCCAC
This sequence comes from Alphaproteobacteria bacterium, assembly GCA_965198325.1. Taxonomy (GTDB): domain Bacteria; phylum Pseudomonadota; class Alphaproteobacteria; order UBA828; family JAPUJA01; genus CBDAPE01. The sequence goes on from CBDAPE010000016.1 coordinate 12,310, forward strand.
TGGATCGCCCCGCATAGCGCCCGCGCAGAGAGTCATAATCTCGCCAAATTCCCGAGTCAGGATTTTGATCACGCGCGGGAGATGGACAAACCATCTGGGAGAAGCGCACGGGGCTCGCAACGGTTCCCTGTCCGTTGCGGGCCCCACTTGCGTTCGGGAAGCGCCCGGGGCGGATCGCTAGTACGTCTTCAGGATCGTCCCATACGGCAGCACGCCGTTGAATCGCATCATCGTGCAGGAGATCATCTCCCGCACCGGGACGGCGATTTCGGCGCGGCCGTCGCTCCCCACGATCGGCGAGACCTCGTATTGGACCTTGACCAGCTGAGCCAGCGAGGGCGTCGTGCTGCCCTCGGCGTCGGGGATGACCTTCAGCACCACCAGCGGCGGGTTCGGATCGAGCGAGTCCAGCGGCACGTTCTCGCGCGGTCGCATCGTCGCCGTCAGCAATCGATGGTCGCCTTCGAGGTCGACGGTGATGCGCACGTCGCCGGCGCGTAGGGTGGTGAACTCGATCTTTTCGCACAGCTTCTTGGGGTAGCCATAGATCTCGCGGCCGATGATCGAGGCGTTCTCCCGGTTTTCATAGAGATTGCACGAATACAGCATGAGCTCGCCCTCGTAGCGGCACAAAAAGCCTGGGTAGCATTCGCCATAGTCGCCCGCCACCGTCGAAAACCCGTTTTGGGCAGTGGTCAGCACCGCGGTGGCGGGCTCGACCATCTCGAGGTCGGCGGGCAATCGTGAGAGCGCCTCCTCCTCGTCCGTGTGGTAGACGAAGCTCACGGCCTTGCAGTCGCGGTAGTAATACGGGCCCCGCGGATAGAGCGGATGCGTAACCGGCATCGATTCCCCGAAGTCGCTCGGTTTCAGCCAGCCGAATTTTGCCTTCGCCTTGGTCTGAATTCCCTTGAAGCATCTGCGAGACAGAAGACCGTGAAGATTGGCTCTTGCTGGGCGACGACGCAAGATAAAGAACGGCAAGTTTTGTTGCGTCGCTGCCTATTTAGGCCGATGGTCCGTGCGACACTGCGTGCAGAATATGAATCGCAGGCAAGGGGAGGCGGCATGAAAAATTACGTATTGCCATCATCGGCGCCGGGTCCGGGGGCTGCGGCTGCGCGCGGCGCGCCGCGGAACTCGGCGCCTCCGAGGTCATCCTGATCGAGAGGGAGACCCCCGCGGCGGGCTCGTCGAGCCGATCCGCGGGCGTCTACAACATCCAGACCCTCGACCCGCTGCATATTGAAATCCGGGTTCGCTCCCGCGAACTGTTCTTCCGTCTCAACGAAGAGGGCAAGCTGCCACTGGCAAAGATCGGCAACCTTCGCCCCGGCAGCACCGCGGCGGATGTTGCGGCCTTCGAGACCGCCGTGGCGTTCCAGCGGTCGCTGGGTGCGGACGACGGCCAGGTGCTCGATCCCGACGAGATAAAGCGGCTCGTCCCCGACCTCAAGGTCGACGACCTCGCGGGTGGTTTGTTCGGCCCCATCGACGGTCATCTCGACGGCTACCTGTTGTGCACGGCGATGGTGGACGAGGCGAAGGAGCACGGCGCGCGCCTCTTGACCCACGCCGAGGTCACGGACCACTCGCGGCGCAATGGGGAACATCTCCTGCAGACGACCCAAGGCGACGTCTCGTGCGACGTCGTCGTCAATGCGGCCGGCGCGTGGGCAGGGCGGATCGGAGAGATGCTCGGCCCATCCCGCCGGGATCAAGCCGCAACTGCACGACGTCATTCAGATCAAGCTGCCCCGCGACCTCGGTTATGTCGTGCCCATGATCAACACCTACATGCCGGGACAGGCGGGCCAGGGGGTCTATTTTCGCCAGGACGGGCCCGACAGCATGATCGCCGGACTGCACAGCTACGACGCAGTCGAGGGGCTCGACGTGGCTGATCCGGACGCCTTTGGTCCGTCCGAAGGTGACGACTACCTCATGGAGGTGGCGACCCTGGTTTCCGAGCGCCTGGAGGTCGAAGGGCTGGGCTTCAAGTACGGCTGGTGCGGGCTCTACCCGATCAGCGCCGACGGTCAGTTCCAGGTCGGCCCCTACGCGGCGGACCCCAGCGTCGCGGCCGTTGCCGGGCTTGGCGGTATCGGCGTGACGTCGGGCGCGACCCTCGGCGCGCTTACGGCGGAATGTATCCTTCTCGGCCATCCGACGACCATGCCGGAAGCCACCGTGGCGTGCCTGCTGCCCGACCGGCCAAGTCTCGCATTTCTCGCCTCTTAGGCGAAGAGCGGGTCAGTCGCCGCCTGTAACGAACCCGTTCGCGATTTCGATCAACCAGTCCCGGGGCAGATTCGCGGTCAGCGAATAAAACAGCGGCCCGATCGTCCAGATCACCTGGCGGTAGCCGTCGAGACCCTCGGGCATGCGGTCCTCCAGGGGCGCGTAGACGATGCCGTCCATTTCCGTATCGGGCATGGCGTGGCGGGCCATGACATAGAGCGTGAGCGGATGGCCGTCCACTTCATACATGTAGGCCGCGACCCGGCGTTCCAGGAAAAAGGCGAGGCGGCCGCCTATGAGGGCCGCCGTGCCGTCGCCGAGCGGCGGCCGGGGTGCGGTGAAATTGACCCGGCCGGTAAACCAGGTCCGCACCGTTTCGGCATCGGCGCTTGCGACATCCGCGCCGCGCTCAGCCTCGATCACCGTGCGCATATCGTCGATCGGCGCGGTCACGAGCCAGTCGCCTGGTGCATCGCCCTTCCACTGGTAGAGAAACAGCACCAACACGGCGAGCCCGGCGACGCCCAGCCACAGCCAGCGCCGGGTGCGGCGTGAGGAGCGGCGGCTTGCCGTGCCCATGGCCGCCATCCGTGTATCACGCGAAATCCGCCCGCTCACGTCCCGGATCGACTCTTCGCCCTGCCGGGCGCGGGAGACCCGCTCGGCCATGACGTCCTCCTCGGCCATCATTTCGGCCAGAATCTGGCGGGCGCCCGGGGTTTCCTCGAGGAAGCGCTCGATCTCTTTCACCTCGTCGGGCGTCAAAAGGCCTTCGAGATAGGGGCGAAGTTCGGCGCGAATCTCTTCTCGATCCATGACTACGGCCGGGTTAGTTGATTTGTATCAGATGGTTACGGGACACTTTTAAAATTTTCCTAAGCCCGCTGCCAAGGGTCACACGGGCTCCAGATAGCTTTCGAACAGGTCGAGATAGACCGCCTGGTTGGGCGGCGAACCGGGTCCCCACAGCTCAAGCCCCTCGAAGCGCACGGAATAAACCCGTTGAGGGGCTTCGCCACCGCCGTTTCCCAGGCTGTCGGCAAAGACGAAGACGCCCTGGTCGCGTTCAATCTTGCCGGTCTTGGCGCGGGCGTAGCGGGGCAGGCGGGTATGTCCCGTGGGGCTGGTATTCACGGTGCGCACGGCCTCGCCCACGGTATACCGGGGAGCGATGTCCTGGTCTCGCCGGGTGATCCGGCCCTTGCGCATTGCGGACCCGACGCGCTCGGGCGCGAGCTTGTAAACCGGTTCCACGTCGCGTGTTCCGATTCGGCCATCGGCCAGCTCTTCCGGGATAACCGCGCCAAGGCCCACGGCCATGGCCTCGACCGCGCTCATCCAGCGCTCGTAGTAACTCGAATTTAGATAGAGGGCATTGCCCATGCGTTCCTGGGCGTGGCGCTTCTGGCCGACCGAGTTGCCGAACGCAGCGGTCGCAAGGTTGCCGATGGCAAAGGCCCGGCGCTCCCAGGCGGCATGGAACACCGGTTCGTTCTCTTCCACCGCGACCGGGCCGAAACCGTGCATGCCGCCCATGTCGTGAATGCTGTTCATCGGTTCCGCGCCATGCGTCTGCCCTCTGGAATCCACGCGGGAGCCCCGATACCATAGCGTCTCGACCAACACCTCGCCAGCGCCCACCCAACAAGAAGGGAGACCCCGTGACGACGCCTCAGGACGTGCTCGATTTCTGGTTTTTACCGCCCGACGCCCCTGATTACGGCCGCCGGCGAACGGCCTGGTTCGTCGCCGATCCCGTCTTTGACGCCGAGATCGAGACGCGATTCGGTGCGGCCTACGAAGCGGCGCGCGCAGGAAAATATGACGGATGGCGGGCAGTTCCTTCGCATTGCCTCGCGCTCATTCTGATTCTCGACCAGTTCTCGCGCAATCTCTTCCGGGAGTCCGCCCGCGCATTCGAAAGCGACGAACAGGCCCTCGAGCTCGCCCGTCACGCGCTCGACAGGAGATTCGACCGGGAATTGCTGATCGCCCAGCAATGGTTCCTCTGGCTACCCTTCGAGCACGCCGAAAACCTCGCCTGCCAGGAGATCTGCATGGGTCTGGCCGAGGTCTTTCGCGACGACCCCGAAAGCGCGGATTTCATCGCCTACGCCAAGGCCCATTACGACGTCATTGCCCGGTTCGGCCGCTTTCCCCACCGCAACGCCCTTTTGGGGCGCGATAGCACGCCCGAGGAGCTCGCGTTCCTGGAAGACAAGGGCGGCTTCATGTAAGGCTCGCGCGTGCCCGATACGATCAACGCCCAGACGATTCTCGATTTCTGGTTTTTCCCCCGGGGCGATCCCCGCTTCGGCGCCGAGCGGACGATTTGGTTCGGCGAGCCTGTCGCCGCGTTCGACGAGGAAATCCGGGAGCGCTTCGCCGATGCTTATGAACAGGCCCGCGCGGGCGGGCTCGATCACTGGTTCGACGATGGCGTGATGGACGGCCCCGCCCTGCTCGTCGTGCTCGACCAGTTTCCCCGTAACATGTTCCGGGGCAGTCCAAAGGCCTATGAATCCGACCCCCAAGCCCTGGCGCTGGCCCGAAAGGCGGTTGCGCGGGGTGACGATCGCGTGCTCGCGCCCGTCCTGCGCTGGTTCGTCTACACCCCGTTCGAGCATGCCGAGGATCTTGCCGTGCAGCGCGAATGCGTCCGGCTGGCCCGGAGCATGGAGGAGCATCCTGGCGCTGCAGATTACATCGGCGCTGCAAGGCGTCATTGCGAAATTATCGAGCGCTTCGGCCGATTTCCCCACCGCAACGCCGCGCTCGGGCGCGAGACCACGCCCGAGGAGGCCGCGTTCCTCAAAGAGCCGGAGTCGTCATTTTAGGTTGGACCCCGATACCGCGCCTGCGCGATTATAAGACACGAAGGGAGATTGCTGAGATGACCGAACCGATCTTTCATATGGTGCCGGGCGGACCCACGCCGGTTGCGCCATTCAGCCACGCGGTGGAAATCGACGGCTGGTACTTTCTCACCGGCCAGATACCGACCGACCCCCAGAACGATTCGGCGTCGTTGCCCGAGGGTGTCGAGACCCAGACCCGGCGCGTGCTCGAAAATCTGGCGCTCGTGCTGGGCGGCCTGGGCCTCGGGTTTGAGCACGCAGTCTCGGTTCGGGTCTTTCTGACCGACTTCGACGGGGATTACGCCGCCATGAACCGGGTCTATGAGAGCTATTTCGAGTCCGGCCGCCTGCCGGCACGCACCTGTGTCGGCGTCACTGGCCTGGCGCTGGGCGCGCTGGTCGAGATCGATCTGATCGCGCGCCGTCCCCAGGCCGGGGACGGATGAGTGCCGAGAGCCCGGACCCGCTCATCGAGAGCATCGACGCGGTCACCATCGCGGTCAAGAACATGGCCCGCTCGGTCGCTTTCTACCGGGCGCTGGGCTTCGTAATCCGCTACGGCGACGAAGAGGCGTCATTTACCAGCTTCCATGCCGGTCCGGGCTATCTCAACCTCCAATTCAGCCCAAGCGTCCGGGTGCCGCGGAACTGGGGCCGGGTGATCTTCCACGTCTCCGACGTCGACGCCATGTTCGCCCGCGTCCGCGCCGCCGGTTTCGAACCGGACTTCGAGCCCACGGACGCCGATTGGGGTGAGCGCTATTTCCACCTGCGGGACCCCGACGGCCATCAGCTCAGCTTCGCCAAGCTGCTTTGAATTTGCGAAACCCGTCGGCCGGCGGAACGGGCGGTCTACCGGGCGTTCTGGAGCTGGGTTTCGCGCTCCCGGATTAGCAGGATCAGGTCGCTAATTTGCTCCTTGATGGCGAAGAGTTCCGGCTCGGTCGCGACGCGAATCTTCGCCGCCTCGACCTGGAGCAGGGTCTGGGCACTTGCCGGCGGGGATGCCGGGGCGGCGATCGTGGTGCCGTCGTAGGAGGTATAAATCGCCCCTTGTCCGGTTGCCGCGGGCGCGACGAAGTTGGGATTGGCCTGAACCGAAATCTGGATCGGCTCGCCGAGCGTGGCGAAGCCGGTCGTCGCGCATTCCGCCGGGAAATGTCCCGCGCGCACCGGCACGAAGTAGAGCGCCTTGGTTTCGCCCGGCAGCACGGAAATCTCCTCGTAATAGGGGAAGGTCTTTGTCCCCGTGGGGCCCACGAGCTTCTGCACCGCGATCGACTTGAGGAGGCCTTCCGATGCGAAATAGCAGGTGTAATTGCCCGTGTTCTCGATGATCATCTGATAGGGCTCGCCCTGCGTCAGGCTCAGCTGCTTGGGCGTCAGCACGTAGTGGTGCAGGTTGAGTTTGACGGTCTGGGTGCGGTTCCAGTCGGTCGTCTGGGTAACCGTTTGGGGGTTGGGCAGGAAGCCGTGTACGGGGTTGCCCTCGATATCCGATTTGTTCAGTCGGATGTCGCACGCGCCCAGCGTGATCAGGGCCAGGACACCCAGCAGGGCTGAAAGTCTCGCCGTCATGGCCGTCTCCTCGCGGCTGAATCCAGCCTTCTTTTAGCATTCCCCGGCCCGAGCGCAACGCTTTCTGCCGCTTGTTGATCTGGGAGAAGGCCAATCCCTTCGCGGCTTACCGCGCGCCTGCTGGCGGCGCGCCGGCTCCGGACGCAAGGCGCGCATGCGCAATACAGAGCAGGATCGCCAGTCCGGCTCGAACCGAGCCGCTGAACGTGCCGGAGATTTTCGACCGACCGACCCTGCGGCGGTAGCTGACCGGGATTTCAGCCATGCGAAGGCCTCGCCGGGCGGCCTTGACCTGCATCTCGATGGTCCAGCCGAAGCCCGTGTTCGCCAGCCCCAGGTCGGCCAGGGCTCGAGCGTCGATCGCCCGGAACGGTCCGAGATCCGTAAAGCGCACGCCCCAGAACCATCGGATCAGGCCGCAAGCCAGGGCATTGCCGAAGCGCTGGGCGGCGGTCAACGCCCGGGGGTCGCAGAGACCCCGGGTCCGGGAGCCGATCACCAGCCGGACCCGCCCCTCGAGGATCGGATCGACCAGCCCGGCCATCTCCCTCGCGTCGTCGCTGAAGTCACCGTCGAGAAAGACGATCACGTCGACGGCGCCAAGCGCCGCAGGTCCGGCGAGACAGGCGGCCCCGTAGCCGCGTCTGGGCTCGTGGATCACCCGAGCGCCCGCGGCCGCGGCGATCGCGGCGGTGGCGTCGCGAGAGCCGTTGTCGACGACGATGCGCTCATCGAGCCAGCCGGGCAACGTCGCCAAAACCCGGCCGATCGCGGGCTCCTCGTCGCGCGCCGGGATAATCGCCGCGATGCGTGCGCCCCGTCTCACGTCGCGGCGTCCAATTCGGGGCGAACCCGTGCCGGACGGGTCCGCCGGTGAAGCCACCATTCCCCGAGCAACAGTACGAAGACCGGGCCGAACTCGAGCCAGACGATCCAGCGATCGAAATATTCGGGATTGCCCGCGGCGAGATAGGCGAAGCGCAGGTTGTAGAGCGGCAGAAGGGCGCACAACACGAGCAGTGAAAGCCGGGGGCGCAGGCAGAGGAAGGCGGCGAACCACAGGGCATACCAGGGAAACCCGGTCGGCCCCAGCAGAAAGAGGGCCGCTCCGATCAGCAGGGCACGCTCCGCCAGGGCACGGCCGTCCGGCGCAGGCCGGCGATTGCTCCACAGGGCAAGGCCGCCCAGAGCCAGCGCGATAGTCAGACGGGTTGCGCCCCGGACATCGAAGGCCGGGTCCCCGGCCAACCCGGCGACGCCCTCGATGAGCCCGGCGAGCGCCATGAACAAGGCGTCGTTCATTTCCCAAAGCCGGGCATAGGCGACAAATCCCGAGCTCTCGCCCAGGCTGGCGGCAAGCACCGGCCAATAGATCAGCAACGAGAACGCCGCGAACAGGGCGAGCGCGCCGGCCAGCCGTGTGGGGCGGTCGAGCAGCGGGCGCAGCACGAGGGGGAGCAGCAGAACCGGCCAGATCTTGATGCCGACGGCCAGTGCCAGTGCGGCGGTCGCCCGCATGGGACGGGCCTGGAGGGCGAACAGCAGGGCGGCCAGCAAAACAGGCACGAGCAGGCCGTCCATATGGGCGGCGTTGATGACCTCCTTCACCACGAGCGGGTTTCACCAGTAGAGTGCGAACCACGCCAGCGGCAGCCCGAGCCGCCTGAGCAGCAGGGCAAGGAGTGCGAGACTTGCGAGTTCCGCTGCGAAAAGCACACCGCGCTAGGCCGCGAGACTCCAGGGTTCGATCCAGTGGGCGCGGGCAAAGAAGGCTTGGGCGACGGGCGGGTAAACGGTCCCGAATTGAGGGTGGCCGACCCGCGCCAGACTGCTCCCCCGGGCGGTCGCCAGAGCTTCATAGGCATCTGGGTGGGGTAGGGTTGTTTGTTTATTTTCAATAAGTTCCAACGGGATATTGAGGTACGGATTAAGCCCATGTGCGGTGACGGCGCCGTCCCAAAAATAGCGTTCGAAGTCGCCCTCCAGGATCGGTGCAGACGCCATCGTGAGTGCGCGCATCGCCACGCCCACGACAACGATCCAGAGGAGGAGGCCGGGTCCTGTCGACTCTCTGTTTGCGCGCGTCCAGGGGACCAGAAGCAGCAGCGCACCGCCCAGGAGACCGAGCGTTACAACCCAGGCGATCGGTTGATCGGCGAGATGGACCGCCCGGTGGAATTTGGGCGAAAGGCCCAGCAGCACGACCTGCAGCCCGACCAGCGCGAGGCCGATCGACGCCCAGAGGAGCACGTCCCGCCCGGCGCGCCCGCGCCACGGGCTCGACTGTCTCGGGTTGCTGCGGGGTGCGGCCATGCTGGCTAGTGCTCGTGCTCTCTCAGGTATTTGAGAATCTTGCTGGCGCTCATGGAAAACGGCATATGCGGGGTGTCGCTTCCCGCACCAGGCCGTCATCGAACGTCCCGTTCAATCCCCAATCGTAAAAATCGTCGGCGATCCGGTCGAGCCCCGCCAGTTGGGCCGCCAGTGCCGGCGCCGCGAAACGGCGCAAGTGCTCGATCACCGACCGCTCGTCGCCGCCGAAGTCGTCCTCGAACCAGTCGTAGAGGCTCGAGACGATGAGCCGTCCCTGCTCGGTGACCCGCGCGCCGCGCGGATTGTTGACGTATTCCCGCGCCGCGGCGTCCAGCATGGCATCGACGGTCTCGCTCCGGAAGGCGTCGCGGCGGAGGTTCGGACAGCCGATCGACGCGCAGTTCACGCCGTAATGAATACGCGGATCCCGCCAGATCGGGCGCAGGATGCGGTGCTCGATATCGTCGAGCGAGAGCGCGAATCCCTCGACCGTGGCGAGCGGCGCGCCCCAGGGGCCGGTCACGAACAGCCCCGGCGAAATGCTGATGTCGCGAATCGTTTCGACCGGGTAGTGGTCGAGGATCATGTTCACGGTGAGCGCGTTGTAGAGGTTGAGCCAGTAGGCCAGCTGCTCGTCGCGGTTATAGGCCGTGATCGGCAATAGCTGGAGCATGTCCAGATAGTTGTTGAGCCGGGCCCGGTCGAGTGCCGTTACCGCCGGATAGTTGACCAGGTTGACGCCGCTCGCCTCGTCGGGTTCGACATAGCTGTCGAGAAACATGCTCCAGTCGAGGTCGCTGATCAGCAGTGTCGAAGCCGGATCGTGAGCCGCGAAATGCTCGGTGATTGCATCGTCTCCGGCCGCGGGTTCGGTCAGGGGCGCGAGCCCGAAGGCGGCGAAAAGAAGGAGCGATATCAATCGCTTGAACATGGGCGGAAATCCGCTTGGGGTGCCGGATCGAGGCCATCGAGAGTGGGCCATCGCCCGGGCGCGCACAACCGGCAAAGCGCCCGTTCACGGGGTTTTGACCGGGATCGAATTCCGGCTAAACCTGCCGAATTGGAATTCGAAAAGCCAGCACGTGCGGGCCGCCGCAGGATCGAGGTCGGCCGAGGGCGGCCGGTCCCAACGAAGACCGCGGCGAAAGCCTACGTGGCGGCTGAACGCCGTTTCGTTTGTTTTGAAATACTAAACGGGAAAGACACTAATCCGCGGCCGGTTTGTGGCTGAGCGCGACGGAGTTCATGCAATAGCGTTGGCCCGTGGGCGGCGGGCCGTCGGGAAAGACGTGGCCCAGATGGGCGTCGCAGCGGGCGCAGAGGGCCTCGGTGCGAACCATGCCGTGGCTCTCGTCGGTCTCGGTCCTGACCGCATCCGGGCTCACGGCCTCGAAGAAGCTCGGCCAGCCGGTCCCGGACTCGAACTTGGTCGCGGCCTCGAACAGCGCCTGGCCGCAGCACACGCAGGAATACGTGCCCGGTTCCTTGAGGGCGCAGATCGCGCCGGAAAACGGCGCTTCCGTGCCGCCTCTGCGGCACACCTGGTATTGCTCGGGCGTGAGTTGCGCCCGCCACTCCTCGTCCATTTTCACGATTTTCTCAGCCATCTTCGCGTCCTCCGGCAAAAAAGCGTCACGTGGAAAGAATACATAGGGCGCGCGCCGCCGCTCTACCACTCCAGCGGCTTGCGGTCGCGAAAATAGCCACCCGCGGGCCCGTCGTCGGGCAGCGTGGCGAGCCAGACGATCACGTCCGCGCCTTCGTCCAGGCTGCGATCCGCCATGGCGCCGCCCATCTCGGTGCGGGTCCAGCCCGGATCGCAGGCGTTGACCAGCACGTTCTCGCCCTTGAGCTCGTAGGCGAGAATGCGGGTCAGCGCGTTGATCGCAGTCTTCGACATCCGGTAGCAGGCATAGCCTCCCCACATGTCGGCAAGCTGGGCGGCGCCCGACGAGATGTTGACCACCCGCCCAAAGCCCGCCTCGCGCATCGGCGGGATCAGCGCCTGGCACAGCCGGAGGCAGCCGAGCGTATTGACGTTGAAGGTATGACGTGCGACGTCCGGGTCGGCCCGGAGCACGCTCGCCGCCGCCTGGTCCTCGGGCTCCTCGATTATCCCGGGGTCACCCTGGATGCCCGCATTGTTGACCAGGACGTCCACCCGTCCCACGCCCGCGGCCAGCCAGTCCGTGAATTCGGCGACCGAGGCGTCGTCGCTCACGTCGAGCCGGTGATAGAGCGCGTCCTGCCCCAGATCGGCGAACGAGGCGGCCGCCGCGTCGCTGATCTCCGCTGCCAGGTCGCTCACCACCACCCGGTAGCCGTGGCCCGCGAGCCCGCGCGCAGCACCTAGGCCCAGCCCCCGGTTCGAGCCGGTCACCACCGCGAGGCGTCCATTGCCACTCGAAGTCATTCCGTCGTCCTCCTCTTATCGGACCGCGCCTCGAATCGCCGCGGTTTCGGGCTGTCCCCGGATGCCATTATGGGCTAATTTCGGGCCTTCGAAATCAGCTCTTTTCTCGTTCGGGAGATACGGAAATATGGCAGCCGAAGCAAATGGCGGTTGGGCGATCGAGGACGACTACGGCCCCTTGCGCGACGTCCTCCTGGGCCGGCCGGACTATTTCGAATGGCACCCCATCAGCTCGATCGCGAAACGCACCCTGCAGAACGCCGAACGCATGGGCTTCAAGTTCGACCGCCAGACGGCGGTGTCCCAGCACCGCGAGATGGTCGACATCTACGAGGGCAACGGCGTCGCCTGCCACTTCATCGACGCCGAAGAGCATCTCCACTTGAACGTCTTCGCGCGGGATTCCAATTGTATGACCCCGTTCGGTCCGATCATCACCCACATGCAGATCAAGTGGCGCCGGCCCGACTACGTCACCGCGATCAAGGCCTATCAGGACGCCGGAATCCCCATCTTCAAGATGGTCACGGCGGGTCATTTCGAGGGCGGCGATTTCGTGGTCGTCGAGGTCGGCTACAAGGAATGCGTCAAGCTGGGCTGCAACATCGTAGCGCTCGGCAACGACAAGGTGCTCTCGATGCAGACCAACGCCGATCTCAACGGGCGCCTCCGCGCCCTGGGCTTCGAGGTCTTCGACCCCGACATGTCCCAGTTCCAGATGGGCGGCGGCGGGGTTCACTGCCTCTCCCAGGCGCTCCGGCGCTTCGATGCGTAATCGTCATGTCCGGATCGTGACAGGGACGCCTCGGTCGCGTTACCATGGGAGACGTCCCTGACGTCGAGGAGACCATGTCCGCTATTTTGAACGACGATCTTCAAGACCTCTGGCGCGAGCACAAGAAGCGTTACGGCGACGCGCCCAAGCTCGACTGGGCGCCCCACGATGTCATGGTCCAGGCGCTCAAAGCCGCCATCGAGCGCGGCACGCCCTGCACCAAGGCCGAGCTGACCGGCGACAACGTGGTGAGCATTCACAAGAAGAAGTGGATTAACTGCCGCGTTTTCATGTGAGGCGTCCGCCGATCCGGTCTCTTCCGGGCGCGGTCCGCGCGGGCCGGGCGCTCTCGGCTATCGGGTTTCGTTTGCCGGCCGGCGGCGCCGGCTGGGCGTGCGCCTAGTCCGCGAGGCTTAGCTCCAGCGCCGGCAGCATCCGCCCCGGGATGGAAAACGACGGCACCTCGCCCTTGCGAACTGCTCCCATCGCCTCGTAAAAACCCGCCGCGTCCGGGTCGGCCGCGATCGTGATACGCCGTGCACCGAGGCTGCGCGCCGCGGCCTCCAGATGAGCCCACAGGGTCCGGCCAACGCCCGTGCCGATGGCGTCGGGCTCGACGAAGAAAAGGCCGACATCGAGCGCCCGGTTCCCTGCCGGATCGATCTGATAGAAGCCGACGATGCGCCCGATCCGCTCCGCCACGGCGACCCGTCCGTCCGCGATCGGTGCGGGCCCGACCGTGAGCTCGGCCCGGCACTGCACCATGAACGCCTCGTCGTAGCCCCAATGGGCCTTCGAGCGCATGGCCAGTGCCGAAAGCGCCGCCGCTTCGGCTTCCCCTGCCGCACGGATCGAGACGCTCGCCGCCCGGGTCATGGTGAGTGAGCCGCGGCGATCCGGGACTAAGCCCAGAAGGCCCGGCATTCGTCGTAAAGGGCGCCGCCGATGATCTCGACCTGACGATCCAGGGTGCGGTTGAGGTCATGAATCGAGCCGAAGACCTCCTCCATCGAATCGTCGCGAAGCGCCTTGATCTCTGCCATCGACACGCCGAAGAAGAGCCAGCTGACGCCGGTGTACCAGGCGGACCCGAAACACATCACGCAGGGCTCGCCGTTGCAATACATCGCGCAGCCTCCGAGGTCGCGCCCGCGTATCCGATAGGCCTCCAGCGCGACCTTGAATTCCGCATGCGCCGTCGGGTCGCCGTCGCGGATTGCCGTATCGAAACTGCGAGCGAGGATCTGGCCATCCGGATCCACGATCACCGCCCCGAACGGCATATCGCCGCTCGCGAGCGCGAGCTTCGCTTGGGCAATCGATTCACGCATGTAGCCGATGTCGTCCTCGCTCAGCAGGGGGCGGGCGCGACCGGAGTCTGTACTCATGTCGGGTCTCCAGAATGTCGTTGCGAATCGTCAGTTCCCGATTTCCATTTGCACGTCCGTCGGCAGCCCGCCGCAGGTGTCGTTCATGTCCTGGGGACAGGCGGAGATCACCACGTGGCAGTCCATCTCGATGCGCATCGTGCAATTGTCGCCCGGCCTGGTCTCCGGCGACTTGATGGTGAAGCTGCCGTCCGGGTTGACGAAGAAGTTGGTGAACAGGTTCCAGGGCTGGATCACGCCTCTGACGTCGAGGCCCAGCCGCTTGAGCTCGATATGCAGGTTGTCCTGGCAGCTCGCATGGGGCATGGGCGCGCCCAGCTCGATATAGCGGGCCTGATCGCAGGCGGCGAATTCCATGTCGTGCTGGCCCGGCGAGTTGTCCTCGATCAGGGTGACGATGGGGCGGCGATAATTGGTATAGGCCGCGTCGCCGACACGGGGGAAGAGCTTCAGGATCGAGGGGCGGGTATGCTCGCAGGACAGGAACTCCCAGGGGTTTTCTTTGGTGAACGCCCAGAAGTCGATGGGTTGCGCGCCCTCCAGGTCGGTGAAGCGAACTAGCGTGCCCGCTCCAAGCGTTGCGCTGGCGCCGGTCCTGGCCGGCACGTGAATGACTTGTTCGACGGTGGACATTGCGCTCATGGCTGAAGCTTCCTCTTCCTGGCCCCTCGACGACCATTACCATAACGCAAATTCGGGGCCCGTCATCCCGTTGCCGCGGCGGCATTCGGGCCGGGCGGACTGGAGACTCGGCCCGTGACAGGCCACGGACGGAGGGCTAAAGTATCGCCCGTCGCGGCGCGCTTGAGGGATTTGGAGAAACCGGACCCTGTGCGTCCGCGAGGCGCGGCACTGATGTTGGGAGGTGCATCGGCCGGGCCGCAATCAGTCCAGGGCAGACGAACGGCGGAACCCATCCCTTTGGGGAGTTGCGCGCAGCCTGCCCGGTACGACGGACCAGCCTGAACGATTTCCACCTTCAGACGTGCCGGATCAAGAAGAGGAGACGACCCGAAATGATCAAGAACCCGATGCCGTGGCCCAAGGGAAACCGCTGCGCCGCGACCTTCAGCTGGGACATGGATGCCGACAGCATCATTCACATGGCGCACCCCGACGACGCGAACACCCGCGTCTCGACCATGTCCTATTTGCGTTACGGGCCCCAGATCGGCGTTCCGCGCATCTGCGAGCTGTTCGAGAAATACGGGCTGAAGACGACCTTCTTCTGTCCCGCCTGGTCGATGGAAGAACATCCCGCGGCCGTCGAGCGCATCCTCGAGGGCGGCCACGAGATCGCCCATCACGGCTACATGCACGAGCTGCCCAATCTCAACACCCGCGATCGCGAGGCCTACTGGACGGGTCGCGCCGTCGATACCCATGTTCGCATGACGGGCAAGAAGCCGACCGGCTACCGGGCGCCCTGGTACAACTTCTCGCGCAACACCATCGAGATCCTGCCCGAACACGGGTTCCTCTATGACAGCTCCCTGATGGGCGACGACTTGCCCTACAAGATTCGCTCGCGCACCGGCAAGGAGCTGGTCGAGATCCCCTGCTGGTGGACCACCGACGACTGGCCCCACTACGTCCACAACTTCGATCTCGACTACATGATGACGATCCAGCCGCCGCGCCTCGCCCACGAGGTCTACTGGTCGGAGTTCGAGGCGGCCTACGAGTTCAAGGCGTTGTGGATGTGCACCTGGCATCCGTTCGTTACGGGCCGGGCTTCGCGCATGCGCTATGTGGAAAAAATGATCAAGGACATGCTCAAGAAGGGCAAGGTCTGGATCACGACCCACGAGGAGGTCGCGAAGCACGCCAAGAAGCTGTTCGATTCCGGCAAATATTCGCCCCGGGTCGACACCATCCCCTACAAGGACGGGCGCATACCCGAACTCGCCGAAGACGCGCAGCCGCTGCGCGGGTAATTGACGATTGCGGTGACGGCCGGCGCGGCGGGTCCGCGCCCGGCCGCCCCGGGTTGACGGCCCTCCCGGCAATCGCCATGTTGGTTCGATAAGCTGTTCGAAGGGAAGATTGGGGGATGGTGTTTTCGGAGCTCACGTCCGAACAGCAGATCCGTGCCTTGTCGGATCTGGTCCGGTTTCTCGCGGAAAATAACTGCTCCAGCCTCGATGCGGCCGCCGCACGCCTCGGCCAGTCGCCGCAGCAGATTTGGACCCGGCTGCTCAGCGATGCCGGAGCCCCGGAAACCGAGATACCCCGGGATAAAATTGGGGCCCGGTCGAGCCGGCGGGGCCATCTCTACCCGAACCGCGCGGCCCTTCTGGGCATGCTCCAGCGCCCGGAAGGCGTATGCGAAAGCGAGGCGCTGGCGGCCACCGGATGGCGCCGCCGTGTCGGCACTCTGCGCCGGACGGCTCACGAAACCGGGTCGGTGTTCATCGGGATCGATCCGCCGGGTAGCGAACGCCGCTATTACGCGGTCGCGCCCGACGGGCTCGACGATTTTCAGCGCTCGCATGCGGACGAGCCGATCGTCGAAACCGCCCGCCCCAATGCGCTTCGCCTGAACGCGACGCGGGTCGCCGGGGTCACGTTGCCCCAGGTCATCGCGGCGGGGTTTCTTAAGCCGCCGTTGAATCTGGAGGCCCATCACAACGGCACGCGGCTGACCGCGGTCATCCAGGCCGACGGGTCGGTCCTTTTCGACGGTCGCCCGTTTCCCTCGCCGTCCTCTGCGGGAAGCGCCGCGACCGGCGAACTCGCGTGCCCGGGCTGGGCGTTCTGGAAGATCTGCGACCCCGAGACCGGCGAACGCGAGCCCTTGAACGAGTTCCGTCAGCTGTACCTCGACAATATCGGCGGCTAGCCTACAGTCCGGCGTGTTGGCGCCGCCAGGATCGGCCGCGCAGACGGCATGAGGGAACGGGCGACAGGTCCGAACGCGGAGCAGGGAGAACGATCATGGAAGGGCGCTATTTCCCCCAGGACGAATATGAAAGTCGCTGGGACCGGGTTCACGCCGAGATGGACCGTCGCCGCTTCGAGACCGCGGTGGTCTGGGGCCGATCGGGCGGCTCGTTCGACCGCTGCGGCGACGTGCTCTGGCTCTCGAACTTCTATTCCACCGCGACCGGTCACGGCATCGAGACCACGACGGAAAACCGCGACGCCGCCTATTTCAACGCCCGGGCCCATAACGCGGTCATCCTCTCGCCCGGCGAAATTCCCGAACTTCAGGCCGACGAGGATACCCCGCGCGAAGAGCTGATGCCGATCCCGACCGATCACATCGAGTGGCATCACGATACGGTCAAGGGCGTCGCCGAATCCCTCAGGCGCCGCGGTGTTGCGGGCCGGGTTGCGCTCGTCGGCTCCGACTTCTTCCCGATGAAATACTGGGAGCAGCTCCAGCGCTACACGCCGGACATCGAATGGGCGGTCGACGACAGCCTGGTGCTCGACGTCCGGCGCAAGAAGAGCCCCCGCGAGCTCGACGCCATGCGCAAGGCGGGCCACATCGCGGCGCGCGGGCTCGACCGCCTGATGCAGGCGCTTGTGCTGGGCCGCTCCGAGGCTGAGGCCGCGTCGGCAGCCCAGGCCGAGGTCGCGCGCTCGGGCGGGCGCACCATGATGAGCGCGGTCTCCCACGGCGAGCTGATCCCCTATTTCGCGGCCAATCCGCTGACCGGCTATTCCCAGCTTGCGCCCAAGCGGGGCGATCTCGTGCGCGCCTGGGTCTACGGGCCGATGTTTCACGGCTATTTCGTCGATCCCGGGCGCACCGCCGTGTGCGGCGGCAAGCCCAGCCCCGAACAGCGCGAGCTGATCGAGACCAACGCGGATTTCGTCGGGCGTCTGATGGCCAGGGTGCGGCCCGGCGTACGCGTCATGGACGTCGCGCTCTACGGCGACGAGCTGATGGCCGAATTTGGCAGCGGCACCGACCAGCTGTCCGAGAAATGGCCCCATTACGGCCACACCAACGGCATGATGATCGAAACCCCGATCTTCGGAAAAACGCTCTGCGATTCAGACGCCGTGGTCGAGGCCGGCTGGGTCTGCGGCTCGGAAATATTTCTCTCACGGCCGGGGCTGGGCAGCGCGGGCTACGAGCAGAATTACATCGTGGGCGAAGAGGCCAACGAGCTGATCACGCCCGCGCCGCTGCTCTATTGGGATTGAAGGGGCGGCCAGACCAAAAGAGCATTTTGGTGCCCGGATCGGTCGTCCACAGTTTGACCAACTGACTTGGCCTGGAACCGGTCCGATCGGATTATCCGGCTGATCGAAATTTATAGGACGCTCGGTCCGCGCCACTTCTTGCATGTTTACGGCCGACGCTGTGCGCAACAAGTTGCAGCAAGGTTACTGGACCTTGCTCACGCCAAACCGGATGACTGTGTTCAACGCTTCGCGTGCGGACTGAGATTTTCCCTCGCACTGCGTCGATCACGAGGGGTCCCGCCAACGACGCGAACAATCCCTCAAGTTGCTTTTGAATGGTCAGGTGTTATCTCCTAAAATCCGGGGCTGCCGGTGTTGATTTGATATGTGACGACATTGCAGGTGCCGGTCGTAAAGCTGGCGGTGAGCTTGCCGCCCGTATTCGCGTTGACCGTCATCGTTCCCCCCGAGCTGTTCATGGTGACCGGGCCGTAGACCCACCCTCCACCTGCGCCGCCGAAGCCCGAAAAGAACAGTCCACCGACGATATGGGCCGTGGTAATATCCTGCGCGGTGATCCACGACAACGTGCCGTAAGTCGATCCAGAAATAACCAACGCCGATGAGCCAACTCCCGACACGATGTAGGCTTGTTTTTCGATCGGGTCGAACCCTCCGTTTTCAGGAAAATCGATGGAAAACCGGCTGGCTGGTGGAATGTTGGTAGCGTGAGCCACGGACGCTGCCTGTTTTACGGATCGAGACATTGCAAAATCGTGATCGGCGTCTGCCGGGTCTGCATCTACTTGAAATACGATATCTGACCGTTCAAACGTCGTAGAGTCGGAACCGAACTTCCAGTGTCCAAGCCCGCCGCCAGCACTGGCGTCGTGAAATAGGGAATATTTATTGGCGTCGGCTTCGACGCGGAAATCGACGTTCTCCTGGTTCTCGTTGATAATGACGGTGCCGTTCGCGCCCCCATCGCCTCCATCGGTGACTTTGAGCGAGCCTTCGGGCGCACTTGTGTCAAAAAGCGTGACGCCTGAACTAGCGCCGCTAGCTTCAATCGACAGTACGGGGCTCGATGCCCCCCCCCGCTGATACCAAGATTGACCGTTCCCGTCGTGCCCGTTCTCTCAAGTTCGATGATCTGACGAGCGGTAGTGTCCCGAGTAAACTTGCTCTTGCCGGATCTATCGATTCGCAAGCGTTCTGTTAACGCGTTACTCCCGTCCGGTGTTGTGAGGAACACGAGCCGGCCCGGCATATCGTTGGCTCCGGGCGTACCATCGACGTGAGCTGCGATTTGTGCTGCTGGGTTGTTCAGATCGGTTCCATCCGACCCGCCCCACGAGATTTCGCCAAGCTCGTCGTTATCGACCACGGCGCCTTGCGTGCCGGGTGTACCGCCGCCGCGCGACTTGTTGAAGAAGAACCCGCCGCCGTGGGTGTCCGTGGCCCAGTTCGTAACCCCCATGATCGAGCGCGACGGGGTTGAGCCGTGAACCTGAATCGCCGGCACGTCCGCGCCAATGCTCGGCAAGGTGGTGTCGTGTCCGATGACGAGTTTGCTGTCCATCTCGCTCGACAGCATGTTGGCCTTGAAATGGAAATCGTCGGCGCCCGCGACCTTTATGTCGATTACATCGTCCGTATCGGCGGTAATCGAGGTGTCCCCGTCCACGTCCAGAATGATCTCCGTCCCGTTCGCGTCGAATTTGCCCGTCTGCGGCGTAATGTTTCCCGCACTGTCAATGCGCATTCGCTCTGTGCCGCCCGTCGTGACCGCAATTTCGTTAGCAGCGGGCCAGAAAACTCCCGTGTCCAAATCATCGGTCTTGGCGATCGTCGGACCCGTTTCGCTGCCGGCAAATGTAAGGGAAAGAACGCCGTCGCGGTTTAGACGCATCTTTACCGTGAAGGGATTGCCATTCCAGAACACGAGGGCCCCGCGCGTATCCAGCGTGTCCCGAACCGCGCCGGTCCGGCCGAGATTTCCCGCGGCGGTGTCGTCTTTGGCATGAAAAAGGATAGAGGGCCCGAAGCCGTCTGCCATATTGCCCGTGCTCTGGGCAACGACCGTGACCGTATCGACAATCGTATTCGTCGCGGTGGTCTCGTTTTCAAGCCACGCCGCACGGTCAACTTGCGGCGTACTCGATGCGACAACCTCAAGCCGCGCGTTGATAGAAGCCTTGCTCGGAACCCTGCCGATGCCGACCAGATCGTCTGCTGCAACCGTGTTGATCAGATTGGCTTCGCCCTGACCCTCGACGCGGAAGTCGTTGTCGCCGCCGTCTTCGTTGAACACAGCATCTCTGCGCCGGTCGAGGGTGGCGACTGGTGAAACGGGAGGATTGCCGATACAGATCTTACCCCCCTCGATAAATACGGTTTGCAAACCTGCGGCATGAAGCCGCATCCTGCGGTCGTTGTTGACATAATCCACCACGCCGTCCGCTGCACCGTCCGTCGGGTTGCCAAACGCGATACCGCCGATCTGAGCTTTTGGCGTAAGAATCGAAAGGCCGGTATCAACAGCCCCCTCTAGAACGATATCGTCGCGACTGAGGTGCGGAGAAATCGTACCCGCGCTCGCAACAAACACGTTGAGCTTTGCCTCGGGCGTTGCCGTGCCGACGCCTATGCGGTCGTTTCCAGCATCGATGTAGAACATATTGTCGTCGTTCTGCGACCTTATCCGAGTGTCTACGTTTTCACCGCTTTGGTTTATGTCGATTATGTTTCCGTCCCACGTCTGCCGGATCACGGCGCCGGCATAGAGATACACCTTATCGCCACTACGCTCATAGCGAAGGGCGCCCCGAAAATTGGCGTCAGTGTCAGCAAAGACGATGTGTTGGTTCTGCGTGTTAGGCCCGGTAAACGTAACACCTGAGCTACCCTCGTTACTCTCGAATACCGCGACGTCGTAAAGGCCGCTGACCATCCCGCTCGACGCGCTCTCAACGACATGAAGTTGTCCTTCAGGTGTTGTCGTCAAATCGCCAATCAACGTGTTCTGATTCGCATGTATCGCGGTATTGGCCACTTGAAGTTGCTCGGCCGTGGCATTGTCGTCGATGCCGGGAGAGGTGAAAGCCCCCGTCAGCGTAAGCCCGGTGAATGTCGGGCTGTCGCCCGTGCCGACCCCGATAGACGTGCGCAACGTTGCACCGCTCTCAATCGCCGGGTCCGTCGTACCGTCACCCACGATCATCTCGCCGTCGGCCAAGACTGCCGTCGCCGTTATCGCTCCGGCTCCGCTGCCGAGCAAAATTCCGCCATCCGTCAGCGACGAAGCGCCCGTGCCGCCGTCCGCGACCGCCAGGTCGGTGGTAAGAGACAGCGTGCCGATGGTAACCGAGCCGATCGTTCCGCCCTCGATGGCGTTGCCGCTGATCTGATCGGCGGCGAAGGTCAGTGTGCTCGCGGCCGAGAAATCGAACGCGCCGGCGCCGTTGAGCGTCTTGCCCGCGTCGATCGCAACGTTCGAGCCGTCGAGCGTGCCGCCGCCGATATCGTCGGCGTTGATCGTGTTGGCGCCGAACGAGACCGAACCGCTCGAGAAATCGAACGTGCCCGCGCCGCTCAGCGTCTCGCCCGCCTCGACGGTCACGTTGCCGTGGAAGGTGTTGTCCTTGATCAGCGCGCCGTCGATGGTCACGCCTGTGTTGGGGCTGTATTCATTGATGACGTTGACATTGAGGTCGTCGATAACGGACACGCCAGCGCCCGAGGTTCTCTCGGCGATGATATAGACCCGGATCCCCTTCGGAAACCGCACCCGGCCGTTCAAGGTTCGCTCCTCGATGTCGTCGACCTTGAGGATGCTGGTCACGGCCACGCCCGCGGCGGCGACCGCCTCGGTGATGTTGTCGATCTTGACTTCGCTGGACATTTCAAATCTCCCTATTTTGTGCGCGGCTCACGGGAACGCGGGTTGCGTCCGCGTTGGTCGTTACATCCCCGGGCATCTCGTACGGGCGTCACATCCGCGCCCCTCGGCGCGCGCCCTGTGGAGTTTACGCGGACTCGAGCTCGGCCGCCGAGGCGGGCACCCGCACTGGGCGTCTGCGTCCCGGCCTCTTTCAGCGATTCGAGCTCCGCCTGGAGCGCGTCACGCTCGTCGCGGAGAAGCGTAATATCCGCACTGGCATGCACGAGTTTGTTCATGGCGTGGTCCCGCTGTTCCTGCAACGCAGCGAGCAGGGCGTTGACGTGGCGGGCATCGACGCCCGGTAACTCTCGATTGCTCATAAATCTCTCCCATTTTCTGCGCCGATTCGTCCGGGGCCGGGGCGTGGCTTGCTGCCGGCTTTGTGGTCGGATTATATGACTCGTTTAACGAGTAATATTTATATTCTAACGTTGTCTTTGTAAAGCGCCTATTTTCTTGTTCATATTAAATTGTGTTAACACAGAGGCTTATCCTAAAAGACGATTGGTATAGTGCATTTTATAAATTATTATAAAATATCTAAACTCGTTAATAGAGCTACTCACTTATGTTAAAAACTCTACTTAATATGGTGTATATTTAGTGATGTGCCGCCATATGGGTGTAGCTTGAAACCAACGCGGATTTCGTCGGGCGCCTGATGGGCAGGGTGCGGCCCGGCGCCTGCGTCATGGATGTTGCGCGCTACGGCGACGAGCTCATCACACTCGCCCCGTTGCTCTACAGGGATTGAGACGGGGCCTGTTGATAGCCTTCCTTAGCAGTGCCCGCGAAGCCCGGAGGGCCGGACCACCGCGGACTGCCTGTCCGTCGATCGGCGCTTAATCGGCGCTTAACAAATAAGGTGTATTAGATCTAAACCATAATATTTATTTTCCGCATCGGACGTGAAACGATGCGCCCGCGCTTTCTGCACCTTGCCGACGCTGCGATGCTCACATGAGCGAGACTGAAAAGCACCCGTTGCGCGTCCTCATCCTTGGCGACAGCGCCGAGGACGCCGACGCCTACCGCCGGCTGCTCGCGGGGGGTGACCATGCGGAGGAGGCTGTGGCCGGCGCGCACCAGGGCCGGGAAGCCTGATCCGGTGCGGCTCGAAGACCTATGCCGGGGTTCTGCTCGATCGCGACCTTCCGGAGATGGACGGTCCCGAATTCCTTCGCCGGCTGAGCGATGCCTCGGACCTGTTCCAGGCTCCGGTCGCGATCGTCACCGGGTTCGACCGGTATTCCGAGGAATCCCGGCCAATCGAACTCAGTACCCTGGAACGGGGCAACGAACTCCCCGATGCGACGCAAGCGGTGCGTGACGCGGTTCGAGAAGCCCTGAGCGAGCAACCTCTTGACGGCGAAGCGCCGCGCGCGGCCCGGACCGCCGGGATATTCGCGCCGCACGATCCGGTAACCCTGCTGGGAAACCGCGGGCTCTTCGACATCCGCTGCGAGCAGTCGATCCTGGTTGCCGAGCGCAACGGCCAGAAGCTGTGCGTCGCGGTAATCGACATCGCCGGGTTTGACAGCCTCGCAGCTTCCTTGGGCCGGGATCGGGTCGATGCGGCCTTGCGGATTGTCGCTGAACGACTCCAGGCTGAAACCCGCAAGGCCGATACGCTTGTTCGCCTCGGCCACAGCAGCTTCGCGTTGCTGGCGGAATCGGGTGTGACCCAAGCCGGCGTCGGCGCCTTGGCCGAGAAGCTGGTGCGGGCCACCGATCGATCGGTCGAGCTGTCCGATGCGCATGTCGAGATCGCCCTCAACGTGGGGTTGGCGATCTATCCGGATCACGGCGCCAGCGTCGATGCCCTGCTTCGCTCCGCCAGCGCCGCAATGTTCGATGCGCGCTGTCGCGGCACCGGCTGCTCGCTCTACTCGCCCGGGGTCGCGGCCCGGCAGGAGAAACTGAGCCAGGTGGTCTGAGGCGCCGACCCTATTTTTATAGCGGGTAGAAACCAGCCGTCCGTCAGATCGGCGGGCGCTTGTCGGCCCAGGGCATCGCCTTTTCGAAGGCCGCGCTGACCTGGAGAACTGTGAGGTCGTCGAAGCGGCGGCCGACGATCTGCAGTCCGGTCGGCAAGCCGTCCGCGGAAAAGCCCGACGGCACGGACATGGCGGGCAGCTTGAGCGCGTTGAACTGCATGGTCATGTCGAGGCCGAGCAGGCGCCCCTCGTCGTCGAGGCCGTCGAACTCGCTTTCCTTGGCCGTGACCGGCGGGGCGGGCAGCGCCTCGGTGGGACACAGCATTGCATCGCAGCGCTCGAGGACCGGGCGGAGCGTCGCCCAGGCCTTGCTGTATTCGGTCTCGCATGTCTTGTAGTCGACGGCGCTGAGCGCGAGGCCTTCCTCGATCAGGGTGACCAGTTCGGGGTGCATCTTCTCCCGCCACTCGTCGAGATACTCGCCCAGGAAGGTCGCGTGGAAGACCCGCCAGTGGTCGTACCAGCCCATATAAAGATCGTGGGTCCAGCCAAGCTCGACCGGCTCGATCTCGGCGCCCGCATCGCGCAACGCCTCGGCCGCCTTTTGCACATTCGCGGCAACATCCGGATCCACCCGGTAATGGTCGAAATCGACCGACAGTGCGAGCCGCATGCCTTTCACGGAATCGGGCGGCGGAACCGTCACGTCGATCGGCGTACCCAGCGTCGCCGGATCGCGTTCGTCGGGGCCCTGGCAGATTTTGAGAAACAGTGCCGCGTCGGCCACCGTCCGAGCGAGCGGCCCGTGATTCGATAGGCTGTCGAACTGGCTGGGCAGGAATTCGAAGGGGATCCGCCCGAAGCTGCCCTTCAGCCCCACGACGCCGCACATCGCCGCCGGAATGCGGACCGAGCCGCCCATGTCCGAGCCCTCGGCCAGGGGCACGCAGCCGGTCGCGGCCGCGACGCCCGAGCCGCCCGACGAACCGCCCGAGGTGCGTTCGGGATTCCACGGATTGCGCGTGATCCCCCAGAGCGGGCTGTCCGTGAAGCTCGAGAAGGCAAATTCCGGCGTCGTCGTCTTGCCGACCATGATGCCGCCGGCATCGAGCAGGTTGGTCACCACGATGGCGTCTTCGTCGGGCACCCAATGCTCCCGGATATAGGAGCCGCAGGTGGTTCGTTTGCCCTTGGTCGGCGTGAGGTCCTTGATCGCGAACGGCACGCCGTGCAGCGGGCCCAGATCGTCGCCTCGCATGACGGCGTTTTCAGCTTCCATGGCCTTCTCGACCGCCTCGTCGGGGTAGACGAAACAAAAGCCGTTCAGCGCCGGATTGACCTCCTCTATCCGGGCGAGAGAATTCTCGATTACCTCGACCGGCGAGAGCTCCTTTTCGCGGATGCGCCGGGCCAGCACCGTGGCCGGCGTGTAGGCGAGGTCGAGGTCACTCATGGGCTTTCTCCCGTCTCCCGAAATGGCGCACGCAGGGTAGCCGAGCCACTTCTTTGGCGCTAGCCTGTCGCCATGGCGGATTGCAAGCTCAACCAGCCGCTCGGCGCCAACGACGTGCCCCGCTTCGGCGGACCCGCGACCATGCTCCGCCTGCCCACGGCCGAGACCGCGCAAGCGCTCGACGCCTGCTTCGTCGGCGTGCCGTTCGATATCGGCACGTCGAACCGCTCGGGCACCCGTTTTGGGCCCCGCCAAATTCGTGCGGAATCCTGCCTGATCCGGCCCTACAGCATGGCGACCCGCGCCGCACCCTTCGACAGCCTAAACGTGGCCGACATCGGCGACGTCGCGATCAACCCCTATAACCTCGCCGACAGTATCCGGATCATCGAAGAGTTCTACGACGGGATCATCGCGCACGATTGCATCCCGCTGATGCTCGGCGGCGACCATACCGTCGCACTGCCGATCCTGCGTGCGCTCAAGAAGAAGCATGGACCCGTCGGCATGGTCCATATCGACGCCCACGCGGACGTTAACGACGAGATGTTCGGCGAAAAGGTCGCCCACGGCACGCCAATTCGCCGCGCGGTCGGGGAGGGGCTTCTCGACGGCCCGCGGGTCGTTCAGATCGGCCTGCGCGCAACGGGCTACACGGCTGAGGATTTCGATTGGCCCTGCGCCCAGGGCTTTCGAGTCGTCCAGGCGGAGGACTGCTGGTACAAATCGCTCGATCCCCTGATGGCGGAGGTTCGCGAGCAGCTCGGCGCCGGTCCGGTCTACCTGAGCTTCGATATCGACGGGCTCGATCCGAGTTGCGCGCCCGGCACGGGCACGCCGGAGATCGGCGGGCTGACCACGAGCCTGGGCATGGAGATCATCCGCGGTTGCCGGGGCCTCGACCTCGTGGGCTGCGACCTGGTCGAGGTGGTGCCGCCCTACGACACGACCGGCAACACCTCGCTGGTTGCGGCGAACCTGTTGTTCGAGATGCTCTGCGTGTTGCCCGGCGTGATCTACCGGGACTAGGCGCTGCCAGGTGCGGCGCTCCAAAGCGGTAACGGGAGAGTCTCATGAGCGAGTCAGTGACCGGACTAGCGGCACTCGATGCGCGGCTCGCCGATGGCGAGCTGCTCATTCTCGACGGCGGGATGGGGACCGAGCTGGAGAGGCGGGGTGTGCCGATGCACGATCTTGCCTGGTGCGGGGCCGCGACCTTCGAGCATGGCGATGTCGTGCGCGAGATCCACGAGGACTACATCCGCGCCGGGGCCGATATCATCATTCCCAACACCTTCGGCGCGGCCCGCCATGTGCTGGAGCCCGCGGGCTTCGGCGACCAGGTCGAGAAGGCCAACCGCAAGGCCGTAAGCTTGGCTCTGGAAGCCCGCGAGACCGCGGGGAACGGACGGCCCATCGCGGTCGCGGGTTCAATCTCCCATTTCGTGGTCGACGAGGTCGATCCCTACACGGCCGAGATCAAGGATACCAAGAACTGGCGGGACCCGGAGGTGATGGAGGCGACCTTTACGGAGCAGGCGGGCTATCTCAAGGACGCGGGCTGCGATCTGATCGCGCTGGAGATGCTGCAGAATCCCGCCCATCACCTGCCGGCGGTCAAGGCGGCGGTTGCATCGGGCCTGCCGGTCTGGCTCGGCATGAGCTGCGGCCATCGCGAGGTGGACGGGGGGCTGCCGACCTTCAATCACCCGGAGATCGACTTCGGCGCGGCGATCGATGCCCTGTTGATCGACGGCGTCGACATGATGCTGGCCATGCACTGCGAGGTCGAAGATGCATCCGACGGCCTGGATGAGATTAAGACGCGCTGGTCGGGGCGGTTGGGCGCCTATCCCCATTCTGGGACCTATATCCGCCCGCACTGGCAATTCGACACCATCATCGGCCCGGAGGACTACCTCGCGGCCGCGAAGGGCTGGGTTGCAAAAGGTTGCCGGGTGGTGGGCGGCTGCTGCGGCATTGGCCCAGACCACATCCGCCTGCTGAAAGAGGCCCTGCCCGCCAGACCCGGTCCGGCCTAGGCCGCAGGCGTCAAACCCCGACGGCGAACTGAACCGACCACCCAACCCACGCTTGACCCCATGGGCCCACAGGTCCCTCCCGCGCGCGCCGCCGCGTCGGCCTGTTGAGGGCACGCCGCGTCGCACGCGGGGCCCGCCCATGGACTACGGGGACAAGCCCGCAGCCGCCAAGCGGTCCCTTCTTACACCGCCACGGTGGTCCCTTTTTGCTCCGCCATTGACAGTCGGTCTCGATCTTGTCATCGACCGCGTGGGGCGGGTCGTTCTTGCCGGCCACCCTCACCGCCACCATCGCGCTGGCCGTGTTCCCGTTAGCATCCGCAATCGTGTAGGAAAACGAATCCGTAATCCTGTCGTAAGGCCCCAGGCGTTCCAGCGACGCCACGCTGTTTGGGTCGTAAATCACGTTGCTGCGCGAGACCTTGACCGCTGCGCCCAACGCGCTGGTGGCATCGGAGGAGTGGACTATCAAGTAGTCGTCCTCATCGTGGTCGAAATCGTTGGCCAGGACAGGGATCGTCACCAGGGCGCCGTTTTCGACCGTGGCCGCCTGGTCGTCGTTCGCGATTGGTGCGGTATTCCTCTCGACGACCTTTGATCCTGGCAGAGGCGATATAAATTCAAATACGGTTTCCGCCATTCCGAGAAATTCTGTTTTGCAGTCCGGATATATCTCAAATTGACGATATTTCCCGTGCAGCCTGTTTCCGTCATCGGAGAGCACGAGATACATTTCGACGGTGCTCCGCCACTCATCGGGGCAGGCATCCTCGACCGAGCGCGGATAGTGCGTTTCGCCTACACCCGTGAACCTGGGGCCGTCCATCGATCCCGCGAAACATAAATGACCAGGTTCGAAGCCGTAGACGGTATCCGCATTACCCGAAACCTCGACGATTTCAGCGGTTACCTCAGATTCGAGAGGGTACTGCACCACCTCGCAGACATACTCGGTCCCGAGATGTTGCCAGAGGCCGGAGATATTTACGTACCGATCGTCGCCTTTGTAATCGTCCTGAGCGTCGTTTTCCTGATCATACTCGTCGAGATCGTGGTCTTCCAAAAAAGGGCCATCCTGGGCGTAACCAAATTGCTGGAACGTCATAACGCAGAGAAACGCCACCAGACTATGTTTCATGGCCTCACGCTCCCCGGTCCAATCGATTGTTCACGGATCACCCTCCCAGCGATTCCGAGTGTAACCAAGCTTCTTCAAATTTTAAATTGGACTGTGGGAGCGAACCCTACACCTACTAATACAAGGCACTGCCTGCCGGGTCCGGCCTAGGCGGTGGGCGAACTTACGCGTCTTCGATCAGGCGCCGGGTCGGCTCGACGGCGGGCGCCTTGCGGGGATCGCGGACCACCGTGTTGAAGCGGGCGAGCTTCGCGCGGTAGGCGGCGGCCTCCTGGTCCTGGCGCTCCGACCCCCAGCCCAGAACTCCCCCGACGGTTTGGGCCGCCAGCTCGGCGGCCTCGAACCCCATGCTCTCGGACCAGCCCGCCCGGGTGCGCCGGGCCAGAAGATCGACGAGGCTGGTGACCTGTTCGCTGGCCGCGCGCTGGCGAAGCTCGGCCAGGGTCAGTGCCGGATCGTGCTCGAGCAGGGCGGGCGAAGGTTCGGTGTCCTCGAAAAGGTTGGCGGCGTAGGAGAGCTCTTGCGGTGGTCCCGACGGTTCGATACAGCGCCGCACGGTCTCGAGAAGTTCTTCGCCCGCCGAGCGATGGGTCATGATCGGCCCCGCGGTCATGGCGAAGAGATTGGGCAGGCCGTCGCGGCCCATGTCGTGGATCTCGCGAGAGCGCTTGCTCCTGGGCAGGAGCGCGGGATCGTAGGTGAGCGGCCGGACGCAGGACCAGGTGAATTTGACGTTCTCCCGGCCTATGGCGAGGTCGGGCAGCAGGCGGTTGGCTTCCGCGATGATGTCCTCGATTTCGTCTTCCGTGGCATGGACGTCGTCGGGGTCGCCGTCGTAGAGGCTCTCGGTGGGTCCGAAATAGTGGAGGTCACGCCAGGGCAGGCAGTAATAAGGCCAGAGCTCCCGGTTGAACGCGGTAATTCCGGTGCGCCGGCATTCCTCGGGCAATCGCATCATGACGTGAACGCCCTTGGTGCCGGTGATCTTGCGGGCGGCGTTCGGGTTGGCCAGGCGGTTGATGCCGTCGATCCAGATTCCCGCCGTGTTGAGGACGACCGTCGCGGTTACCGATGTCCGGTAATCGCTCAACGCGTCTCTCAAGCCGAGGCGCCATCCATCGTCGATGCGTTCGAGGCTGGTGAGCGGGTGTAGTTTCGGGCCACCGCGCCCATGCGCTGGGCGTCGAGAACCTCGTCCATGGCGATTCGTTCGGGCCATTCGAATTGCCATTCCGTATAGGTCGCGACACCGCGAATCCGAACCTGGCTTCCCAGCCAGCGTACGAAGGGCAAGGCGTTACGAGCAGCCACGGGCCGGTGAATCCTGAAATCAAGTGGCAGGTCTTTGGGTCCCAGAAGACGGAGGATGAAAAATGCGGCACGAAGCTGCCAGGCCGCATAGGGGCCGTCGCTATAGAGGGGATAGCAGAGCGTCATCGGCACGGCCCGCTCCGGCGTCGTGTTCTTGAACTGGGAACGGGCTTTCATCGCCTGGCGCGCCATGCGACAGTCGGTCGCAAAGCGCGCGGGATTGGTCAGCATGTTGCCGAGCGAACTACCGGTCGCCAGATAGCGCAGGCCGCAATGAAGTATCCGGCTCGACCCCCCGCTGGTGCCAGCGGCAAAATCGCCCTTGTCGACGAGAAGCGTCGAATATCCGGCGGCGGCAAGCTGCTGGGCCGCGGCGACGCCGTTGACGCCGGCGCCGATGACGGCCGCGTCGAAGTGGCGTCCGTCGAGGTTCGAAAGATATACGCGGTCCATGTCCCCCACCCGTCGTCGTCGGGTTCAGGTCACGATCAATAAATCAGGTTCGAACCAGTTGCCATTCCGAATTGGGTCGCGCGGCTGGTTTAAAGAGACATCGGCCTCGTCCTGAACGGGCGGGACGACCTCGGAGGCCGGAGACGGGATAACCCGCCCGGGCGAGCGGGACGCCCCGCAAGGGGCCGATCACCCTAATCGTGTAACGCGAGAGAGATCAGGTGTCGGTCGATTGACTTCGCTGATGGGCGCGCCAGCCCTGGGCCTCGATGAAGACCCGGGTGATCTCGGGGTGGGTCTGCTTGATTTCGGTCTCAAGCGACGTGATCGCGGCTTCGACGTCGCCGGACCCGAGCTCGTCCCTGAAATCGAGGCTGAGGTTGAGCAACACGTCCCGGGGGCCGAGATGCATGGTGAGAATCTCGTTGACCTGAAGAATACCGGCCTGCCGGTCAAGGATCTTGCGGACCCCCTGGGTGACCGATGGTTCCGCCGCTTCGCCGATCAGCAGACCCTTGCTCTCGTAGGCCAGCAGCATCGCGACGATGGCGAGAATCGCGCCGATCACGATGGAGGCGACGCCGTCGAGCATCGGCATGTTGAGCGCTTGCGCAAGGCCGATGCCGATGAACGCGACGATGAGGCCAAGCATCGCGGCGGTGTCCTCGAACAGCACCGTAAAGACGGTCGGATCCTTGCTGGCCCGGACTTCGGCGAGAATGCCCCGGCGGCCCCGCGTCTTGTTGAATTCCTTCGCCGCGATGAACCACGCGCCGGCCTCGAACACCATGGCGACGCCGAGCACGATGTAATTCACATAGGCGCTTTCGACGGGGTGGGGGTCGAGCAGCTTGTGCACCCCTTCGTAGATCGAAACGCCCGCGCCCACCGCGAAGATCAGGATGGCGACGACGAAGGTCCAGAAATAGAGCTCCATGCCGTAGCCGAAGGGATAGGCCGAATCGGCGGGGCGGCCCGCACGCCGGATGCCGTAGAGCAGAAGGCCCTGATTTCCGGTATCGACCAGCGAATGGATCGCCTCGCTCAGCATGGCTGAGCTGCCGGTGAAGATCGCGGCGGTGAACTTCGTGGCCGCGATCAGCGCGTTGCCGGCGAGCGCCGCGTAGATGACCTTCTTGGAGGATGGGGAGGCCATGGACCGGCGGCTAGGTTTCGTCGGCCACCGGCCGGTCCGCGTTTTCCATATAGACCCGGACGGGGACGGGCGCGCCCGAGCGAATATGCAAATCGCGCTGGGGGAAGGGAATCTCGATGCCGTGTTCGTGAAAGCGGTCCCACACGCCGAGCAGAATTTCGCCTCGAATGTTGGAGACGCCGTTCTCGGGGTCCTGAATCCAGGCGCGGGCCTCGAGATCGACCGAGCTGTCGCCGAAGCCGGTGATGAAACAGACCGGGGCGGGATCGTCGATCACCCGCCCGGGCGCCGCCGCGGCCTCGCGCACCAGCTCGATCGCCTTGCGCACGTCGGCGCCGTAGGAAATTCCAATTGGAATCCTGAGGCGGATCTTGTCGGAACTGTGGGACCAGTTGATCACCCGCTGACTGATGAGCTCCTCGTTGGGGATCAGGTGCTCCGTACCGTCGCGGGTCACGACCGAGACGTAGCGGGCGTTGAGCTGGTCGATCCAGCCGTAAGTCGGCCCGACCTCGATGACGTCGCCCGGCTTGATCGACTTGTCCATCAACAGGGAGATGCCGCTGACCAGGTTGGCGACGACCCGTTGCAGGCCAAAGCCGATGCCGACGCCAAGCGCACCGGAAAAGATCGCGAGGCCCGAGAGGTCGATGCCGATACTGTTCAACGCGACGACGATCGCGATGGCGATCAGGGCGACGCGGACCAGCTTGGCGAGCAGGACCTGGACGGAGGGCGAGAGCTCGCTCGCCGCGCGTAGGCGCTTTTCGAGGAACCGCGAGCCGACCGACGAGAGCCGGAGGAGGAGGGCCAGGACTGCGATTCCCTTGATGAGCGCAAGCGCGGATATTCGCCAGTCGCCCAGCGTCATGTCGATGCCGTCGAGGAAATCTATGGTGGGATCGAGCAGGTCGGTGATGTTGAGCGCGGCAATGATCCACACACCGGTCGCAATCAGGCGGGTCCAGAAACCGCGCCCGACGATGTAGGTGACGAATCGGATGACCACCCAGGCGGTAACCAGGCTCGCGGCGATCCGGACCAGCCCCTGCGTCCACTCGAACTGCGCCGCGATGCCGATCGAGATCCAGAGCAACAGGATCGCGATGGCGGGATAAGACAGGGACGCCGCGCCCCGAAGAGCGTGATCGAACGGGCCGGGCAGCGGCCGGGCAGCGATCTGGCGCTCCGCCCACGGCCGGACCAGGCGCCCCAGGATGTAGGCAAGGATCGCTGCGGCGACAACGATCGGGAGCTGGGCCAGGGTATCCCAGACCAGGACATCATCGAAGAACCAGTCCCGGATGGTCAGGCCCCAGCCTTCGAGGGTTTCGATTTCAAGAACGTCGTTCATGTCGGGCGTTTGCCGCATCCAGATTGAGCGCGGTGCGTAGGTTTGGCGAGTCGAAGAATCAAACAGCGACCGAACGGACTGGTCAATCGGGCTCAACTGCCTTAAATAATTCAATAAATATCGATCTTCGGAGGGTCAGACGTGGCGCCGCGAGTCGAGACGATCTTCATCACCGGGCAGGGCGGCGAGCCGATGCGGGCAGTCGAGTCGGCGGACGCGCTCGCAGCTGAAGGATTGAAGGGCGATCGCTATTGTACCCGCTCGGGCTACTGGACCGGGATCGACGAATGTCAGGTGACCCTGATCGAGGGCGAGCAACTGGATGAAATCGTCGAGGCGCTTGGGGTTGCGGTTCACGATGGCCAGCACCGGCGCAACCTGGTAACCCGCGATATCGACCTTAACTCGCTGGCCGGACAGCTATTCCAAATCGGCGGAGCGGTCTTCGGTTTCGACCGGCCTCGTCCGCCTTGCGCCTACATCGCGTCGATCACGGACCGGCTGATGACCAAGGCGTTATGGAACCGGGGTGGGATCTGTGCCCGGGTTGTGCGCTCGGGCGTCGTCCGAGCGGGCGACGGAATCGAAATCGTGGATTCACCGCCGCTCGAGCTGGGTGGCGGTTTGCCCGATTGGACCCGGCGTTAGGGTCTTGGCGCCGTCTTTTTCTTGTTGGGGCCGGCGCCCTTGGCCAACCCCGACCCTGTTAAACCTCTTTCCGGCGGACTGACCAGACGAATCCGTCGTACCAGAAGTGCATGATCGCGATCATCAGGATCAACGCGAACGGCCAGTTGCTGTCGCCCTCGTAGATCTCGGCCCAGAAGCCGTAGCCGAACGCAAATCCGAGAAAGATCATGAGCGCCGCGGGCTTGGCCCAGCTCACGCTTCGCAGCCGGAAGGCGTCCATCATGGTGCTCTTCTCGCTCCACCAGACGATCGCGAAATACTGGAAGGCGTGGAAGAAGTTCATGATGAAGAACGCCTCGCCCAAAGGATTGAATCCCCAGACATAGATCGAGGTGATACCGGTCGAGACATAGAGCGCGACCTTCTGGCGTGAAATTCGATAGCCCTGCCTGGCGAAGCGCCAATAGGCGTAGGCGTAGTAGAGGTAGAACGGCGTGCCTAGCGCCAGGGTTCCCCACGTAAGCCAGCGGCTGTGATAATCGACGTAAGCCGGAATCGAAGTGAAGAACGCAGAGCCCACTGCATCGAACTCGTAGAAGTCCTCGATATGATTCATCAGGCTGGCGCCCGCTGCGATCGGGCCGGCGTAGAGGAAAAGATTGAAGATCATGTCGAGGCGGCGGCCGACCCGCGCATCGTTGCCCGCCCGCATGTCGTAGATTCGGCCCAGCCCGAAGGTTTGCATGCTCGAGTGGTAGACGTCCCAGAAGGTCGCGATGACCGACGTGATGACGAGGACCCACGGCGAGAGGCCGCAGGCGACGAGCAGGGCAATGGGAACCAGCGTGAAGCGCACGGGGTAACGCCGGAATATTTTGGGGTTGAGGTGGCTGCGGAACACCACGGCGATCAGATGGGCAAAGATAAACGTGCCGATGAAGACGCTCGCGAAGGTCTTGTCCATGCCGAACATCAGGAAATCGCGTTCCAGCGGCGAATTGGCAATCAGCAGGCCGATCACGAGGGCCAGCAACGGCGAAAAGATGAAGAACAGCGAATCGTAACGGGGACCGACGATTTAGCCGCCGTTCGAGATCGGCTTGGCGGCGAACACCGCGGCCGGGCCGCCCGCGACGACGCGCGCCGGATCGCCTAGCGCGGGCAGGACGCTGGTAAGCCTGCCAATCAGGGATAGACGGGTCGTCGCCGCTTCTCGCATGGCTCCGATGATAAAGGCTTACGGGTTAAGAAGGAATCTAGGCGCAACCTGTCCCGGACGCAATCCACCGCGCCAACGATGGGCGATATCACGTGCCGCCAACTCTGCTACCATCGCTCGCCATGGCCGAACCGATCCCGTTCAACCGCGAACTCGATTTCGCCTATGGCGAGGTGGCGGAGCTCTCGCCGCTGGTCCGGCGGGTGATCGCGAACAACCCCAGTTCTTTTACGTTCCATGGCACGGGGACCTATATCATCGGGCGGGGCAAGGTCGCCATCATCGATCCGGGTCCCGATCTGCCGGGGCATGTCGACGCGCTTCTGGCGGCGGTGGCGGGCGAGACGGTGACCCACCTTCTCGTTACCCACACGCACCGCGATCATTCACCGGCGACTGCCCGGCTGAAAGCGGCGACCGGCGCTCCGTCGTTCGGCTTCGGTCCCCATGGTACGCGCCGAGCGGGGCCGAAGGTCGAGGAGGGCGCGGACTACGATTTCGCACCCGACGTCGTGCTCGGAGACGGCACCACGGTCGAGGGCGGGGGCTGGACCCTCGAGACGGTTCATACCCCGGGGCACACGTCGAACCACCTGTGCTACGCACTGGCGGAAGAGCGCGCGCTGTTTCCCGGCGATCACGTGATGGGCTGGTCGACCACGGTCGTCTCGCCGCCGGACGGCGATATGGCGACCTATATCGGTTCGCTCGAGACGCTTCTGGGACGGGGCGAGGTCGTCTATTACCCCACCCACGGCGCGCCGATCCCCGAGCCCGAATCCTTCGTGCGGGCGCTGATTGCCCACCGGGCGGAACGCGAGAGGCAAATCGCCGACTGCCTGGCCGCGGGCGTCGAACGCATTCCCGATATCGTCGAGGCGGTCTATACGCATGTTCCCAGGGCGCTCCACGGGGCGGCGGCACGCTCCGTGCTAGCCCATCTCATTCACATGGTCGAAACCGGCCGGGCTCACTGCGACGGCGATCTCGAGGAGGCCGACCGGTACACTCCGCCGGGCGATAGGTGAGATGACCGGGCCGGCGCGGCGCAAGGTCTTGCTGAGCTGGAGCAGCGGTAAGGACAGCGCCTGGACGCTGCATCGCCTGTCCGTGCAGGACGATATCGATGTGGTCGGTCTGGTGACCACGGTGAATTCGAAATTCAAACGCGTCGCCATGCACGCAGTCCGCGAGACGCTGCTACGACGTCAGGCAGACGCGGCGGGGCTGCCGCTTCACATCGTCGATATCCTGCACCCGTGCAGCGACGAACGATACGACGCAGCCATGAGCGAACTGGTCGAGCAGGCCAGGATGCAAGGCGTCGAGGCGATGGCGTTCGGCGATTTGTTTCTCGAAGACGTTCGGCGCTATCGGGAAGACCGCTTGGCGGGAACCGGGATCGAGCCGCTGTTTCCGCTTTGGGGAGAGGCAACCCGGCAATTGGCGGACGACATGATATCGGCGGGTCTCGAGGCGACGATCACCTGCGTCGATCCGAAGGCACTGCCGGCGCGCTTCGCGGGCCGGATGTTCGATGCGAGCTTTCTGGCCGAGCTGCCCGACGGGGTCGATCCGTGCGGCGAAAACGGCGAGTTTCACAGCTTCGTTCATGCCGGCCCCATGCTCGCCCACTCGATCGCGGTGATGCCAGGCAGTCTCGAAGAACGCGAGGGCTTCGTGTTCGCGGACCTCTTGCCGGCGGATCATTCCACGAAGCGGCGCTCTCCGTTGTCGACATAACGGTAGGTCGGAACCGCCCGGCGGGTCCCGGGACGGGGCGGCGTCGCGAGGACCTTGCGGACTTCGTCGAGCACGCAGCGGGTGATGTTCGCCATCGCGAGGTCGGCCGGTGGGTCGAGCGGCACCCAGCGGAGGTCCTCGAGCTCCGGGCTGCCGCCTGCCTCACCCTGGAGTGCGGCGGCGTCGGCCAGGAAGAACCGGGCGTTGAAGCGGCGCGGCTCGCCGGGCGGCGTCGTGGCCCGGCAGACGAAATCGAGCAGATCAAGCGCCGGCGCCAGGCCGCGATCGCGAAACCCCCGCCAGGTATCCTTGACCGGACGCTTCGGGACCGCCGCCGGTTTGCCCAGAATGTAACCGGTTTCCTCGAAGGTCTCCCGGATCGCGGCGACCGCCAGCGCCCGGGCACGCGCCGGCGTACAGCTCCGGGTCAGGCGCTCGATCACGTCGGGCCTTAACGGACTGGCGAGCGGCACCCGCGCATCGCCGGGATCGACCCGGCCGCCGGGAAACACGTAGTAGTCGGCCATGAAGACATGTTTTCGGTGACGCCGGCCCATCAGGGTCTCGGGTCCGCGGCCGCCATCGCGAAGCAGGATCAGGGCCGCGGCGTCCTTGGGCCGCATGTAGGGATGGCGAGAAGCGGTCATGGATGCTGCGCGGCGGTGGGGTTCAGTAGCTCGCCCGGCGCGCCAGCATCTGCTCGTAACTGTGGCTGTAGAGCTCGATGATATTGCCGTCGGGGTCCTCGCAATAGGTCAGCTTGTAGGGCTCGGATTCGCCGAAGACCTGCCAGACCTTGCTGCGGTGGCGGCCGCCGTTTTTTACGATGCGTTCGGCCATGGCCTCGATATCGGGAGCGGTCATGCAGATGTGGAAAATGCCCGAGCCGGTCTTCCAGTATTCGAAGTTGTTGTCCCGCCTCTCGACCGCAGGATCCTGAAAGTCGAAGAGCTCGATGCCCGTGCCGTTTGCGCTCGCCAGGTGCGCGATCCGGCCTTTCTTGAAGTTCTCGTCGAACAGGTCGGAACAGATCTCGCCGAGCAGACCCTCACTCGTCTCCATGACGAAGGGGCCCATGATGAGCACGAGCCCGAAGGTCATGGTGTAGAACTCGATGCCCTTCTCGATGTCTGAAACGGTAATCCCGACGTGATTGACGGGGTGGCAGTCGGTCATGGCGCGCTCCCTGGTTGGGCAGTATGGATCGGCGGGATTATTGCAGAGCGGCGCGGGCGCGCCAAATCGAAGCCGGCTATTGGCTGCGGAACAGGTTGGACGGGTCCTTGAATGACTTGAACTCGAGCGCATTGCCGGACGGGTCGCGGAAGAACATCGTCGCCTGTTCGCCGACCTTGCCCCTGAAGCGGATACGCGGGCTGATCACGAATGCGATGCCCGCCTCTTCAAGTCGCTCGGCGAAGGCGTGCCAGTCGTCCCACGCGAGCACGACGCCGAAATGGGGCACCGGAACCGCGTCGCCGTCGACCGGATTGGTCGCGTTCCGCCCGGCAAGATCCGGGTTGAGATGGGCGACGATCTGGTGGCCGTGCAGATTGAAATCGACCGAGACAGGGCTCGAGCGGCCCTCGGCGCAATCCAGGACTCCCTTGTAGAAGCGCCGGGCCTCGTCGAGGTCGTGGACCGGAAACGATGGGGTGGACGCCCCCCATCTAACGGCGTCATAAGCGCCAGGAAGGAACACACGCTGGGTGCGTTCGATCAACGAAGGAGAGCGTCCATGGAAAGTGTTAGCATCATCGGTGTCGATATCTCAAAGAGAAGTTTCCAACTTCATGGGGCGACGGCCGAAGGCAAGCCGGTTTTTCGCAAGAAGCTTTCGCGGGGCAAGTTTCTCTCTTTCCTCGCCAAGGTGCCGCCATGCGTGGTTGTGATGGAGGCCTGCGGCGGCGCTCATTTCTGGGGGCGGCAGATCATCGCTCTTGGCCACGCGTGCAAGTTGATCCCGCCGATCTACGTGAAGCCATTCGTCAAACGGCAAAAGAACGATGCCAACGACGCTGAGGGCATCGTCGAGGCGGGGCAGCGCCCGACGATGCGGTTCGTGGCGGTCAAGTCGGAGGAAATGCAGGCGGATGCGATGCTGTTCCGCACACGCGAGCTTCTCGTGCGCCAGCGCACGCAGACGATCAACTCGATTCGGGGCCAGCTCGCGGAATTCGGGGTGATCGCGGCTCAGGGTGTCGCGAACATCACGGTGCTGCGGCAGGAGGTCGCAGAGGTGAAGAAGATGCTTCCCGAACAGGTCGTGTCGATGGCGGAGTTGCTGTTCGACCAGATCGCGGCTCTCAACGTGAAGATCATCGACATTGAAAAGACGATCCGTGCGCGCGCCCGGGCACAGGAAGAGCTCAGACGCCTGATGACGATACCGGGCATCGGGCCGATCTGCGCGATGGCGGTGAATGCGTTTGCCCCACCGATGGAGAGCTTTGGCTGCGGGCGCGACTTCGCAGCCTGGGTCGGATTGACACCGCGGCAGAACGCGACGGCCGGCAAGGAGCGGCTCGGCCGGATCACGAAGATGGGGCAACGCGATCTCCGCCGATTGTTCGTTCTGGGTGCAACGGTGGTTCTCCAGCATATGCGCAAGCTCGAGGATGTGGATGATCCCTGGCTCCGGAGGATGATCGCGGAAAAGCCACCCAAGCTGGTTGCTGTCGCACTGGCGAACAAGATGGCGCGCATGATCTGGGCGCTGTCGGTCAAGAAGGAAAACTACCGGCGGCCGGCGGCGGCCGTTGTTGTGGCATAGCTGCCGGGAAGAGAAAGGCCGTTCGAAATTGGAACGCCGAGCTCCGTGGGCACGCTTGAGGGCGTGATGCGCGGATGACCTCGGTTGGTGCGGTTGGGACGAAAGACAACGTAGGGGCAAAAGGTCGGAGAGACGGGGTCGGAAAACCAGTATTGCGCGAGGGGCTGTCAAAGCAAACCGCCGAAGCGATTTGGATCCGATCCACGCACACCATACAGGCCCGCGGTGAGCAGATGCCGCATTCAGAGAGGCCGGACATACGACAGTGCCTGACCGCATGCCACGAGTTGCCCAAATTCCTGCTTGCACCCAGGGGGGCGTCCACATACGCCGAAGCGAAGCGATTTGGATCCGATCCACGCACACCATACAGGCCCGCGGTGAGCAGATGCCGCATTCAGAGAGGCCGGACATACGACAGTGCCTGACCGCATGCCACGAGTTGCCCAAATTCCTGCTTGCACCCAGGGGGGCGTCCACATACGCGCAATGAAACGGTTGAAGCTCGGACATCGCGTCAGGTCCTCGCGACGGCGCCCAAAGGTCGTGCTCCGTCGGTCATTCTGTCAATTGCCGATGCGGTCGTGCAGATCATACCAGGCCAGCACGGCGGGCAGGGGCCAGGGATTGCCGGTGTAAAACGCGCGGCTCGGAAAGGCGAGATCGTCGAACGGGCTCGCCTTGCCCGAATTACCGAGAAGTTTCATGGCCGTCCTGTGACCGAGATAGGTCGCGGGGGTCACGCCGGAGCCGTTGTAGCCGCAGGCGTGGTGTACCCGGCCACGCTTGCCCGTATGGGGCAGATCGTCGAACGTCATGGCGACAAAACCGTGCCAGGCGTGGGTGACCTTGGTGCTGGCGAGCTCGGGGAAGATGCCAACCATCTTGCAGTGTACCCGCTTTGCACCGTCCCGATCGCCAATCTCCGTATAGGCCGCCCGGGCACCGAATATCATCGCGGTACTACCGGGCGCCGGACGGTAGTAGTAGAGCATTTTCCGAGAATCCACGATCATATGCCGGCCCGGCAGCAGACGGCTTATGACCTCGGGTGCCAAGGGCTCGGTGGCGATCACGTAGCTCCCCAGCGGCACGAGCCGGCGACGGACATAGGGGGTGACCGGTTGGGTGTAGCCGTTGGTCGCGACGATCACGTCGCGCGCCGCCGTGTGTCCCCGGGGCGTGACAAGCGTCACTCCGCCGGTCTCTTCGTCGAGCGTCTCGACGGGGGTGTGCGAAAGAACACTGACACCCTCGGCCAGAACCCGGTCGAGCAGGCCGGCGTGATAAAGCCCGGGATGGATCCCGCCATGATTCTGCTCGATCCGCCCGCCGTGATAGGCGTCGGTGTCGATGATCCGGTGCATTTCGGTGCGGGGAACGATCTCGCCCTGATAGCCGATTTCTTTCCGCATGTAATCGAGTTCGCGCGCCATCGTTTCGTAATGGCTCGGTTTGACGGCTCCCTTGAATTTGCCGACGACTTCGCAAAAGCAGTCGATCTTCTCGCGCTCGATCAGGTCGACGGTATAGTCGAGGCCATCCATCGCTTCGCGAAACATGTCGATCGCGGCCTCGCGGCCGTATTCGCCGATCAGGCCGCGCAACGAAACCTTGAGCAGATTGCCGATCATTCCGCCGTTTCGCGTCGAGCAGCCGTTGCCCGGATCGTCGGCTTCATAGACGACGACGTGGCGGCCGGCACGAGCAAGATCGAGTGCTGCGGACAGCCCCGTAAAACCGGATCCGATAATCGCGACGTCGCAGCGCTCGGGCTGAGCCGCCTCGGGCATCCGGCGAAGCGGAGCCGCCTCGTGCCAGAAGGGCACGGTCTTGAAGCCATCGGCGTAGATCGGCGCGGCCATCGCAATTCCCCCGAACGACAATCCTTCCGGGCGACCCCGGAGCCGGCTGTCGACTTCCCTATAGCGTTCGACGAAAAGCCAAGTCAATGAAGGATGTGCGGAGAGGCCCGCGGATGTAGGATGCGGCGGGTTCACTGATTCGAGGAATCGCTTTGGGACGGGTACAGGGCAAGGTCGCGATCGTCACGGGTGGAGCCAGTGGAATCGGCTGCGCGACGGCGCTGCATCTTGCCCAAGAGGGCGCTTGGATAGTCGTGGCCGATCTCGACTCGGGTGGCGGCGAGGAGACCGCAGGCGCGGCCGGATGCGAGGCGATATTCCGCCGGCTGGACGTCACGGACGAATCCGGATGGGAGACCCTGATCACGGATACCCTCGAGACCTACGGCAGGCTCGACGTGCTGGTGAATTGCGCAGGCATCGACACGAGTGCGACAGCTGAAGACTCGACGCTCGACGATTGGCGCCGGCTGATCGACGTCAATTTGACGGGTACGTTCCTCGGCACCAAGCACGCCATGACAGCAATGCGTAACGCGGACGGCGGCTCGATCGTCAATATCGGCTCGATTGCGTCCCGGATCGGCTGGCCGACCGTCGCGGCCTATTGTGCGAGCAAGGGTGGCGTCGTGAGTTTCACGAAGGCGGCGGCGCTCGACGGCGCGACATTCGGCGTCCGGGTCAATGCGATCCTGCCCGGCTTCATATGGACGCCCATGACGGCCGGCTTCTATGAGAGCAAGTTCGGCGATATGGCCACGGCACAGGCCGAGCTCGCTAAGCGGCACCCCATCGGGCGGGTCGGCTGGCCGGAGGACGTTGCAAACGGTGTGATCTATCTCGCGTCGGACGAATCGAGCTTTGTGACGGGAACCGAGCTTGCAATCGATGGCGGGTTCCTCGCCGAATAGACGGAGGCGGAGCAATGGAGCGCTTGATCCCACAGGCCTTGTATGCTTGAGGCCCGCGCATATTGTCGGACAGGGAAATGTCCATAAAGAAAATACACGCACTGGTTAATTTTGGATTCCTCGCGAGTATTGCAGCAACCGCGTCGAAGGGCGATTATTTCGACGGCGGGACCGTCTCCTTGGCTTTGGGCGCCGGCAATCATCGCGGCGGCGAAATTTGACGGCCACCGGATCGCCCGGGAGCGCGAATCCACGGATCCACGCCGGGCGAAATCGTTCTTTTTCGAACGCCTGATTTGGAGCCAAAATTCGATGTGGGCAATGAATTGAAAGGATTTGTTAACCAAAAAACGTAAATCTCTGAAGTGGAGAGAATAGGCGCAACTTTTTCCTACCGAATCCGCAGCGGTACGGTTGCGCGAAGCGAGCGGGGATGCGGCCGTCGTACGGGAGACGGACGGGTGCCGTCGGCAGCGCCCAGAACAGGTTGTCTCGATGAGTCAGGCAGAACAGGACACTAACGATAGTCCTCGCTCCGTCGAGGAGCTTCAGCAGGCGCTCGATCGTCTCGACATCTTGATCGAGGCGACCCTCGATGGGATCTACGACTGGAACGTCGAGACTCGCGGCGTCTGGCATTCAGAGCGGCTGACGAACCTTCTGGGTTATACCGAAGCGGAGATGCCCGTTGATATCAAGCAATGGGAATCCCTGGTTCACCCCGACGACTTGGCCGGCACACTCGACGCAATGGACGATCATTTCGAACGTGGTGTGCCCTATGTGGCCGATTACCGCATGCGGACCAAGGACGGCGGCTATCGCTGGTTCAATGACCAGGGGCATGCAATTCGGAACGAGCACGGCAAAGCCGTACGCCTGGTCGGTTCCTTGCACGACATCACCGACCGGGTTGAGGCGCAGGCCCGAAACAGCCGACTGGGACGCATTGGCGAGAATTCACTGAACGAAATCTATGTGCTGGATGCGGAAACTTTTCGCTTTATCGACGTTAACCGGGCTGCGCGGGCCAACCTTCAATACACCGTGGAAGAACTGAAGCAGTTCACCCCCGCCGATTTCGTACCGGACCAGACGCCCGAGACGCTAAAGGAGCTCATGGCTCCTCTGGTTGCCGGCGAAAAGGACGTTGTAGATATCAAGAGCGTTCATCGGCGAAAAGATAGCACGACCTATGATGCGACCGTCCGAATTCAATTTAGCGGCGACGAATCACCACCGATCTTCGTCGGGTTCGTCAGGGATATCACCGAGCACCTTGAATCGGAGGCCCGGACAAGCAGAGTCGGGCGGATTGTTGAAAATTCAGTCAATGAAATTTACCTGTTCGACGCGAAGACGCCTCGCTTCCGGCAGGTCAATTCCGGCGCGCGGACAAATCTCGGCTACAGCATCAGCGAGTTGGCCGACCTCACACCCCTGGATCTGAAACCCGAGTTCACCTGGGAGCAGTTTGAGGCGCTTATCGAAGCTTTGCGAACGGGCGAAGAGAGCCAGATCAATTTCGAGACGGTTCACCGTCGCAAGGACGGTACGACCTATGACGTCGCCGTCCGTCTTCAGTTGATGGCGCAGGAATCGCCGCCCGTGTTCGTTGCATTTATCGAAGATGTCACCGAACAAAAGAAGTCGGATGCCGAGCTGGCGATCGTTCACGAGCGGCTCCGAGCGAGCGACAAACTATTCCGGAGCATGACCGCGAACGTGCCGGGCGCGATCTATCGTTCCCTAAGCGACGAGAACTGGACCGACGTTTATCTGAGCGACGCCATCGAGGAGATCACCGGCTACCCGGCATCGGATTTCATCGGGGCGAAGGTGCGGACCTTCGACAGCATCGTCCATCCCGACGACCTTGAGAACTATATGGACGCCTCGATCAATTGGAGGGACGATCCTTATGTCACCGAGTACCGGATTCTGCACGCCGGCGGCGAAGTCCGGTGGGTTCAGGACCGCAGCCGGGCGATGTGCAACGATGCTGGAGATCCGATCTGGATCGACGGCGCGATCGTCGATATCACCGCACAAAAGCAAATCGAACAGTCCCTTGCTGAACGCGACCTGCAGTATCTCAGCATCGTCGCTAACGTTCCCGGCGCCATCTACCGTTGCCTGCCAGATGGGGACTGGACCGACATTTATATGAGCGACGTGATCGAAGAAATCACCGGTTATCCCGCATCCGATTTTATCGACAACAAGGCTCGGAACCTCAAGAATCTGGTGCATCCGGACGATTTAGAGAAGTACCTCGAGCCGCAGCCGCGGGACAAGATGGAGGTCGAGGAATACCGGATCATTCATGCCGACGGCGGCGTTCGCTGGATCCACGACCGCAGTCAGATGGTGTGCGACGACTCTGGCGAGCCGGCCTGGATCGACGGCGCGTTGTTCGACATCACACCCCAAAAACGCACCGAAGAGGCGCTCGCGGAGAGCGAAGCCGAATACCGGAGCATGGTCGCAAACGTCCCGGGCGCAATCTATCGAGGCGCGGTCGACGACGATTGGACGATGGATTTCCTGACCGATGCGATCGAAGACATCACCGGCTATCGTGCCGCCGATCTCGTTGATAACAAGCTCCGATCCTATGGCAGCCTGATATTGCCTGAGGATTTTTCCCGGCTACAGGAGCAAATGGGCCCGGCGATTGACACCTGACCAATGCCCAACGAATTGCCCGTTTGGGCAGCTGGGATTGGGACGTCTCGAGCGGCCGTCTGGCCTGGTCCGACGAGATGTACCGGATCTTCGGGCGCGATTCCGAGAATTTTGCCCGTACCCTCGATGCTTACTACGAGTTTGTTCACCCGGACGACAAGGAGAACTTGCGACGGATCGTCACGGGCGCGATCGATACCGGTCAGTCGTTTCGGGCCGAATATCGGATCGTCCTGCCGAACGGCGAATCGCGTGTCATCCATGAACAAAGCGACGTCGCCGAGATGGAAAAGGGCCGGGTGACGCGCATCAGAGGAACCTTACAGGACATCACCGAACGGGTGGCGGCCGAGGAGAAGTTGCGCTGGAGCGAGGCCAGTCTCGCGAACGCCCAGCGAATCGCCCATATCGGCAACTGGGACTGGAACGTGGAAGCGGATGAGCTTCACTGGTCGGAAGAGATGCACAGAATTTTCGGGCTCACCCCTGAAACCTTCGATCGCTCGTACGAGGC
Source organism: Alphaproteobacteria bacterium (assembly GCA_965198325.1). GTDB lineage: Bacteria > Pseudomonadota > Alphaproteobacteria > UBA828 > JAPUJA01 > CBDAPE01. The sequence goes on from CBDAPE010000016.1 coordinate 57,146, forward strand.
GTATCAGGACGCGATTCATCCAGACGACCGCGATCGAATTCGTAAGGACGTCGAGGCGTCGCTCGAGACAGGCGAGCCGTTTGAGACCGATTACCGGCTCGTGTTGCCGGACGGGACGGTCCGCGCCGTCCAAGAGCAGAGCACCGTCGTGGAGCAAAAGGACGGCAAGATGGTCCGCATGAGCGGGATCGCGCAAGATGTGACGGATCGCAATCAAGCGGAAGAACGTTTGCGTCATAGCGAGGCCAGTCTCGCGAATGCCCAGCGAATCGCCCATATCGGCAACTGGGATTGGAACTTCGAGACGGGCGAGGCCCATTGGTCTGACGAGGTCTACCGGATATTTGGTCGCGACCCAGCTAACTTCGAATGCACCGAAGCGTCGGTCTTTCAAACGGCGCATCCCGATGATCGCGCGCGCGTCCGCGAGACGGCTCAGCACTCGCGCGAGAACTGCGTCTCCTACGAATTCGACTACCGCATCGTTTTGCCCGATGGAGCCATTCGCATTGTCCACGAACAGAGCAAAATCGTTGAAGAGCGGGACGGCAAACTGGTCCGGGTGAGTGGAACGGTACAGGACGTTACGGAACGCCGAGAAGCGGAAGAGCGTCTGCGCCGGAGTGAAGCGAACCTTGTCACGACTCAGCGCCTCGCGGGTCTGGGGAGCTGGGAATGGGACGTCAAGGCAGACCGGATCACCTGTTCCGATCAGGCGGTGCGCATATTCGAGTTTGGTTCGCCTGATAACATTCGTACGCCTGAGGATTTTCTCGAACACGTCCATCCGGACGAGCGCGAGGTGCTGGGAGCAGCGACGATTAACGTCGCCAAGACCGGCGAGCCGTTTTCAATGGAATATCGCCTGCAGCGGGGCGACGGCGAATACCGGATCATCCAAGAGATAACCGAGGTGACCGCCTACGAGGACGGGGTGCCGTCGATCGTGTCGGGCGCCATGCTGGACATCACGGAACGGGTCGCGGCCGAGGAACGCCTGCGTCAGAGCGAGGCTGGTCTCGCGAACGCGCAGCAGGTTGCCCATATCGGCAGCTGGGATTGGACCCTGGAAAGCGGCAAAACCCACTGGTCTGAGGAGATCTATCGGATCATGGGGCTTGATCCCGGGACGTTCGAGCCATCGGATTCGAATATCAAGGACATGGTCTATCCCGACGATATCTCGGAGCTCGAGGCGCACGAGGCGCAGATCTGCGAGACTCGCGAACCCTACACGTTCGATTATCGAATGATCCGATCCGACGGAGAAGTCCGCTACGTACAGGAGACTTGTGAAGCGGTCACCGGTGACGATGGGCAGGTCGTGCGCCTGAACGGCACGATTCAGGATATTACCGACCGCCGTCTCGCAGAGGCCAATTTGCGTAAGAGCGAGGGCAGTCTCGCGAATGCCCAGCGCATCGCCCATATCGGCAACTGGGATTGGGACGTCGTTGCGGACGAATGGTATTGGTCGGACGAAATTTATCGCATGGCGGGGCTCGATCCCGAAAGCTACGAGATCGTTATCGAAGAGTTCTATTCCCTTGTGCACCCGGATGATCGCGACGTATTGAAACGTGCAGTCGCCCGGGCGATAGAGGAAGGGAAAAGCTACAGTCTCGATTTCAGGGTCGCCCACCCGGACGGCACGCTCCGAGTTCTCGAGGAGCAGGTCGAGGTCGTAACCGAACCCGACGGCCGGGTGATCCGAATGAGCGGCATCGACCAGGACGTGACCGAGCGGCGCCAGATGGAGGAAGAGCTACGCGAAACCCTGGAACGGCTCGATCTGGTTACAAATTCGACGATCGACTGCATCTATGACTGGGACCCCGTCGGCGATACGCTCTGGCATTCGGTTCGGCTCGAGGACCTGTTGGGTTACAGGATCGACGAGGTGCGCGATCATCCAGGCTCCTGGCTCGCTCGGATTCACCCCGACGATGTGGACGGCATGACCACGGCGCTCGACGATCATTTGCAGAATCGGACGCCCTTCGAGATGGAATACCGGCTACGTGCAAAGACCGGCGATTACGTCTGGCTCCACGACCGTGGCCAAGCGGTCTGAGACGACGACGGCAACCCCGTGCGGATGGTGGGCTCGCTCCATGACATCACGGAGCGCAAATCCGCCGAGGCGGCGCTCCGGGCGAGCGAGGCGCAGCTGCGGGTCATCACCGATAACGTGCCCCAGCTGATCGGTTATATCGACAAGGACGAACGTTACCGCTTTGCCAACCGGGCGCAGGAGGAATGGCACGGTCTCTCGAAGGACGAAATCGTGGGCAAAACCATTCGTGAGCTGCTTGGCGAGGACGAGTACAAGGCGATCAAGCCCAAGATCGATCGTGCGCTACTGGGCGACTGAGTCGACAGCGAGGACCTGCACTATTCGCCGCTCAAGGGTGAGTGCATCATCCATACCACCCGCGTGCCACACTTCTCGGATGACGGCGAGGTTCTCGGCTATTTTCTCGTCATCGACGACATCACGGAGCGAAAGAAGGTCGAAAATGCGCTTCGGGAAAGCGCTGCTCAGCTTAAACTCATCACGGACAATGTCCCCGCCGTGATCGTCTATGTCGACAAGGACGAGCGCTTCCGCTTCGCGAACAAGGTCCAGGACGACTGGCTCGGCTACGCTTCGCAACGCACCCTGGGCAAGACCGTACGCGAGGTCGTCGGAGAGGCGCATTACGCCAAGATCAAGCCGGGAATCGACAGGACCCTGCAGGACGGCGAGGTCATCGAAGAGGAACAGGAATTCGACCACGAGGAGCATGGCCGGCAAATCAAACGCACGACGCGGGTTCCCCATATCTCCAACGATGGCGAAATTCTGGGATATTTCGCAGTTATCGAGGATATCACCGAGCGGCGGCGCGCCGATCAGGCGTTGCGGGACAACGAGGCTCAGCTTCGTCTCGTAACCGATAACGTGCCGGCGATCATTATCTATGTCGATACCGACCGGATCGTCCGGTTCGCGAACAAGTCCCGGCGCGATTGGTTCGGCGAAACCGTCGAGAAGGTCGCGGCTCTCACGTCAAGGATATCGTGATGTCCGGGACTTATCAGGAGAATCTGCCCCTGATCGAGCGGGTGCTCGCAAGCGAGCCAAACTCCGGCGAACATACGGTCGAGCATCCGAAGCTGGGACGGCGCGTCCTGCACACCACGCGCGTTCCGCATTTTTCGGACGGCGGCGAGGTGTTGGATTATCTCGCGGTGATCGAGGACGTCACCGACCGCAAGACCCTTGAAGAGCAGCTCCGCCAGAAGCAGAAAATCGAAGCGGTGGGCCAGCTCGCGGGCGGTATCTCCCACGAGGTCAACAACATGCTGACCCCGATCGTCGGGTTGACGGAAATCTCGCTTTGCAAGCTACCCGAGAAATCAGACTTGCGACCCAACCTCGAGATGGTGCTTCAGGCAAGCAATCGGGTCGAGGAGATGGTCAAGCGAATCCTCGCCTTCAGCCGGGCCGATACCGAGGAAACCATCGAATTCGACGTCGGCACGACGGTGGCCGATACGATTCCGCTCCTGCAGGCGACAATTCCGTCGACGATCCAGCTCGAGGCGACGCTCGATGAGTCGACAGGCATGGTCCACGGCAATCCCACGGCCATTCAGCAGATCCTCATGAACTTGGTGACCAACGCTGCGCACGCGATGGAAGGCGAAAGCGAACGCCTCGAGATCGTGCTCGATCGACGTGTGGTCGACAGGGCCGAGGCGGCCCGTAATTTGGACCTGCGCGCCGGTCCCTACGCTCGGCTGACGGTGCGTGACACCGGCTGCGGCATGGATCAGGAGGTCGTCCATCGCATCTTCGAGCCATTCTTTACGACGCGCGATGTGGGGGCGGGAACCGGTCTTGGCCTGTCCGTCGTGCACGGGATCGTCAAGAAGCATCAAGGTGCGATCGAGGTCGAAAGCAAGGCAGGCGAAGGGACGACGGTTCGGGTCCAGATCCCACTGCTCGAGCACGCCACGGCCGCGGCACGTCAACCGGCAGAATAGGAGCTGGCCGGAGGCACCGCAAACGACCGCCCGAAGCGTCTGTCACGCGTACATCGACGCATGAAGGTCGCAGGAAAAATTATTGTCGTGACTGGAAAATTTCATAATTTGATGTAAACTTTCATATAAGCATTCGAATACGAGCGACCGAGACGATTTCGAATGGTCGCCAGGGAAAGTTAGCTCCATCATGGATCGTGTGCTGATCATCGACGACGAAGAGCTGGTGCGGGTCACCGTGCGCCAGATCCTCGAGAACGCGGGCTACGAGATCTGCGAAGCATCCGACGGACGTCAGGCGCTGGAAGATTACAAGGTGAGCCGGCCGGATTTGGTGATTACGGACATCATCATGCCCGATAAGGAAGGGATCGAGACGATTATCGAGCTGCGGGCCATGGATCCGGATGCCAAGATCATCGCCATCTCCGGCGGCGGCAGAATCGGCGCCAACGATTATCTCGAACTGGCCAAGCGGCTGGGTGCAAACCAGGTGATCGCAAAGCCGCTCAACAGCGAAAAATTGCTCCAGGCCGTCGAAACCGTCATGGCAGCTTGAGAAGCGCCGTCCCGTGTGTCCGGGCCGCTGGCTCCGGCGTGCTGTCCGAGGACGCAAGCGGTATTCGGGTGGGCAATCGAGTGGTGCCGGATGTAGGACTCGAACCCACGACCTACTGATTACAAATCAGTTGCTCTACCACTGAGCTAATCCGGCGTCGTTCGTCGATATCCCTTCGTCGCGGGCGTTTCAAGTCCGATCGACCGACAGGAGACGTCGCCCCAGGTCCGCCAATCGGCTGGTGGTCGGCCGCACCGCGGATGTCGGCTGGGCAGCGTCGATCTCTATCACATCGTAGACCTCGTTCGCCCCGTCTGAAAGGTCCGCAATCGACGTGACTTCACTCGATCCAAGACGGAGCCGGCGAAGACCGCTGTGGACGACGGCACCATTCGGTGTTGCCAGGGCGCGCTTGGTGCTCCGTGATGCGGCCCGGTGGCCGCTGATGCCCACCAGCAGATCATCGGTGTCGAACCACAGGCCGCGGGTATAGCCGTCGACATCGTGAGCCTGAAACTCGATGTGACCGTCCCCGCGTGTCCCTGTATGGACCCGGCCCGTCCGCGACTCGCAAAATGCCAGACGGTTGCCGTCCTGGACGACCGTGTGCGGCTGATCGAGGCCGACGGCAAGGCGTTGGCCGGTGTCCGCGTTCAAGATTACGCCATTGGGGGTCCAACGGCCATCGGCGTCGCGCGGCCCAAACGCCGAGACAATCAGATCGCCGTCGAAGAAGGCCAGAGCGTTGAGGTGGACGTCGTCGTGCGTTTCCGAGGTTCCAGGGTAGCGCCAGTGCATCTCCTCGCGACCCACGACCGGTCCGTCCAGGGTGAGCCGGTAGACCGTGTTATCACCGGTACTCGCGACGTAAAGCGCGCCATCGTTGACTGTCAGGGAATGGGGATCGCGCACGCGGGCAAGCGGGCTGACCCCACGGATTTGCCAGCGCCCGCGGTCGAGCGCGACGATTCGAGGCGCCCGGTTGGATTGGATGACCACGTAGAGGTGGTCGTCATGAACCGCCCTACCGGCGGTGCCGAAATCCCGACGCCTTGCACCGACGCGAATCCAGTCGATCCTATCCTCCGTGGGATCGAGGGCGGCCAAGCTAAACGCGCGTCGGGCACGCTCCTGGTTGCAAAATGATATGAGCAGCATTCGGGCCAAAACCTAGATTGCGAGGTCGCGGCGACGATAGCGACCCACCACCTTCGGGGCAAGCTGACGGGAGACAGGCGCGGCTCGAATTTGCGGGTGGTTTGATCGGGAATGTGAGTTTTTATGGGTTGCGGGACGGTCGATTGTCCGCTGCCGGTGATGGGAGAGCATTATGGACAAGGCGGTCGGGACGGCCAGCGCAAACTACACAATTCATGCTCGTCATCAACACCTGGCGTGGGACAATTCGCGTGACCCGGCGATTACGGCCGCGCCGGGCGATGTCGTTGAGTTCCGGGATATCGACGCGGCCTGCGGCCAACTGACCAAGGACTCGACGGTCGAGGATATCCGCACGTTGGATTTCGCGCGAGTCAACCCAATCGCAGGGCCGGTCTATATCGACGGCGCCGAGCCCTGCGATGCACTCAAGGTCACGATCCTCGCCATGGAGGCGAGTGGCTGGGCCTGGACCGCGATCGTTCCCGGGTTTGGCCTGCTAGCTGATGATTTCCCCGAGCCGGCGCTCAATATCTGGTCTTACGACACGGCATTTTCCGAGCCTGCGCTTTTCGGCCCGGGCGCCAGGGTGCCGCTTAAACCGTTTTGCGGTACCACCGGTGTCGCGCCCGCTGAAGCCGGCGAATTCAGCACGATTCCCCCGTCTATGAGCGGTGGGAACATGGATATCCGCGATTTGGGGATCGCCGTGGATCTCTATTTGCCGGTCATGGTACAGGGCGCGCTGTCCTCGATCGGCGATACGCATGCGGCGCAAGGCGATGGCGAGGTCTGCGGCACGGCGATCGAATCGCCGATGAGCGTAACCGTGAAGTTCGAGCTTTCGAAGGGCGAAAATCTGCGTTTTCCGCGCTTCGTTACGCCGGGGCCCGTCAGCCGGCATCTGGACGTCAAGGGTTACGAGGTGACCACTGGGATCGGACCGGATCTCATGGATGCGACACAAAACGCGGTGCGCGGCATGATCGATCGGCTTGGCAAGACCCAGAAGCTTAGCCCCGAAGATACCTATATGCTTTGCAGCGTGTGCGCCGACATGCGGATCAGCGAAGTGGTGGACCAGCCCAATTGGGTCGTCTCCTGTTATATTCCGAGGCTGGTCTTCGATTAGGCGGCGGTGCCCGCCTCTTCGAGGCTCGGAGCGCAGGGATTATCGAGAAGGAATTCCGACAGGGTTCGGCCTTGTCAGTCGCAGGCGGATCGCCGATATACTATTCGTGGGAGGATCGACCATGGTGCAGTCATCGAAGGACGATAAGGGCGCAGACGCCAAAAAGGTCTGGACGCGGCCGACGATCGTAGAAATTCCTGTCGGGATGGAAATCAACAGCTACGCCTGCGCCGAGCTCTCGGTGACGTCATAGGCGAGCCGTCCCCGTGATCTGAAACCGGGTGCCCGATGCGTATTCTCGTGCTCGGCTCGGCTGCTGGCGGCGGTTTTCCACAATGGAACTGTAATTGCCCGAATTGCCGGCGCGCACGGGGCGGCGACCCGGCGGCGCGCCCACGAACACAGTCCTCGATAGCGGTGAGTGCAGACGGCGAGCGCTGGGTGCTGCTCAACGCGTCCCCCGATCTCCGCCAGCAGCTATTCGATAATCCGCCTCTCCACCCCTGCGCCGGGCTCCGGCACAGCCCGCTCCGCGCCGTCGTCCTTACCAACGCGGATGTGGATCACGTGGCCGGACTTCTGACGCTTCGCGAGAGCCAGCCTTTTGCGCTTTACGCGACGCGAAGGGTTCACGATCTGCTGTCCGATAACCCGGTCTTCGGCGTTCTGCGATCGGACCTTGTCCCGAGACGCGACCTTGAACCTGATCGTGAGGTGACCCTGGCCGATGTGGCCGGGCGCGCGATCGGGTTATCGATCCAGAGCTTTCCCGTCCGGGGAAAGGTAGCCCTCTACAGGGAAGATCCCGACGCCGGGCCCGACTTGGGTACCGTGCCGGGCGATACCATCGGGCTTCGGCTTCGCGACGAGGCGAGCGGCCGTTGCGCCTATTACGTCCCGGGTTGCGCAGGGATCGACGGAGCGCTCGCCGAACGTCTGCGCGCCGCCGCCTTGCTGCTGTTTGACGGTACCCTGTGGGACGATGGGGAGATGATCGAGGCGGGCATCGGCGCAAAGACTGGCGGACGCATGGGGCATATCAGCATGACCGGGCGAGACGGGTCGATCACGGCGCTTCGCGACCTGGAAATCGACCGGAAGGTTTTCATTCACATCAACAATACCAACCCCGCCCTTCTTGCGGACTCCCAAGAGCGTGCGTCGATCGAGGCCGCCGGCTGGGAAGTCGCCCACGACGGCCAGGAATTCGAGCTATGACCGACGCGGTCTCACCCGCCGAACTCGAGAGCCGCCTGCGCGCGGTCGGCGAGGAGCGCTATCACGACAAGCACCCGTTTCACCAACTCATGCACTCGGGCGGGTTGTCCCGTGGCCAGCTGCAAGCCTGGGCATTAAACCGCTACTGCTATCAGAGCGCCATTCCGGTCAAGGACGCAGCCCTGATGTCGCGCATGACCGATCCGGCGCTGCGCCGCGCGTGGCGAAAGCGGATCGTCAATCACGGCGGAATTGAATCCGCGCCGGGCGGTCTTCAGCGCTGGCTTGATCTGACGGACAGTCTTGGACTGGCGCGCGACGATGTCGTGTCTCAGCGTCGTGCCTTGCCGGGCACGCGCTTTGCCGTCGATGTCTACGTTCAATTCGTTCGGGACCGCCCGCTGCTCGAAGGCGTCGCATCTTTGTTGACGGAATTGTTTGCGCCGCGCTTGATCGCGGAACGCGTCGAGAGATTGCAGGCGCACTATCCCTTCCTGAATAAAACCGCTCTGGCCTATTTCACGTCGCGGCTCGACCAGGCACCCGAGGACGCGAGCGGCGCGCTCGAATATGTGCTCGATCACGCCAAAAATGCCGAGACTCAAGCCGCGGTCGTGGACGCGGTCCGTTTCAAGTGCGATGTCCTGTGGGCGCAGCTCGATGCGCTTCACGCCGCTTATGTGGAGCCAGGCCTCATTCCGCCCGGCGTGTTCGTTCCGGTGGAGGAGGGGTCGTGACGCGCGAGCCCGCCAACGTGACACCCGTCACCAAACCCCGTCTCTCGGCCAGCGCCACGCTTCGCTATGACGATCGAAGGCGGCATTGGGTGTTGCTTGGGCCGGAGCGCGTTTTGATCCCCGATGAAACCGCGCGCGAGGTGCTCCAGCGCTGCGACGGGAGCAGGAGGGTGAAGCAGATCGTCGATGAAATGACCGCGCTCTACGCTGCGCCGCGAACCGCTATCGCGGACGATGTCGCGGCTCTGCTGCAAGAACTGGGCGATAAGAGACTGGTCGATGTATGAGTGAGCCCGAAGCGCCGCTGGCCGTGCTGGCCGAACTGACCCATCGATGCCCGATGGCTTGCCCGTATTGTTCGAACCCCCTTGCATTGACACCGGCACGCGACGAACTTTCGGCCGACGAATGGCGCCGCGTGCTCGACGAGGCCCGCGATTTCGGTGTCCTGCATGTCCATTTTTCCGGTGGCGAGCCAACAGTCCGGCGGGATCTTCCGATGCTCGTTCGCCACGCGGCCGCTCTTGGCCTGTATGTCAATCTGATCACGGCCGGGGTGGTTGGCGGTGACAGGCTGGTCGACGCGCTCGCCGCGGCGGATTTGAAGCATGTGCAGCTCAGCAACCAGGACTCTGACGCGGCCGACGCGGATCGCCTCGGCGGGCTGCCCGGCGGCTTTGCCCGAAAACGAAAATTCGCCCAGCGCGTGCGGAAAGCGGGTATCTCGCTCACGATCAACGCGCCGGTGCATCGGCAGAACCTCGATCGCGTTCCGGATATGATCGAGCTTGCGGTCGGACTGGATGCCGACCGGATCGAGATCGCGCACGTTCAATATTACGGCTGGGCGTTGAAGAATCGCCGGGCGCTGCTTCCGAGTGTGGCACAGGTGCGGCAGGCTTCGGAATGGGTCGAAAGCGCACGGGAGCGGCTCGCCGGCGCGCTGGTGATCGATTATGTAGCGCCGGACTACCACGCCCGACGCCCCAAGGCCTGCATGCAGAGCTGGGGGCGTCGATTCATGTGTATCGCGCCGGACGGTCTGGCCTTACCGTGCCAGGCGGCTCAGACAATCCCAGGCTTGACCTTCGAGTCCGTGCGCGAACGCTCCCTGGCCTGGATTTGGGGGGAGTCGGGTTCGTTCAACCGGTTCCGGGGCACGGATTGGATGCGAGAGCCCTGTCGAACCTGCGACCGCCGGGAGCTCGATTGGGGGGGCTGTCGCTGTCAGGCCCTGGCGATTACGGGAGACGCCGCCAATGCCGACCCGGCGTGCGAGCTCTCGCCTGCCCACGATCGACTGGTCCGCCTGCTTCCGACATCTCATCAGCGGACCACGGAAAACGTGACGAGCAGGCGTTCGCCGGACCGGACAAGAGGCTCTATGTGATGTCGCGCGATCGCGACGCCCCAGGCCAGCCGATGGAAAGCGATGATGCCATTTAATGTTTTGTACTGATAACTTAATTAACTTACGTAAACATTTGTTTTTATACAATTTATTATATTATTGAGATGCTATTGTTGATCGTGCGACTCGCCTTCGCGCGGTGAGGTCTAATTCGAATTTTGGCGCGAGAGTTCATAGAGCGCGATGGCAGCTGCGTTCGAAACATTGAGACTTTCCACGGAGCTCCCGATGGGCAAACGGACCAGTTGATCGCAGCCTTCGGCGGTCAGGCGACGCAGGCCTTTGCCTTCCGCGCCCATCACCAAAGTGACGGGTTGTTTGAGACGGAGAGCTGCCAGGGTTTGCCCGGCGCGCGCGTCGAGGCCGACACACCAGTAGCCGATCTCCTTGAGGATATCGATTGCCCGGGCGAGGTTGGTGGCGCGGATCAGCGGGACCACCTCGAGCCCGCCCGAGGCAGCCTTGGCGAGCGCTCCGCCCTCCTCCGGGGCGTGCCGCCGTTGGACGACAAGCGCGCAGGCGCCGAATGCGGCGGCCGAGCGCAGAATCGCTCCGACATTACGGGGATCCGTGACCTGATCGAGAACCACGACCACGCCGCAGGCCGGCGTGCAGACCTCGGCGATCGTCCGCTCGGGCAGGGGCTCGGCAAGTAGGGCGACACCCTGGTGAACCGTACCGGCGGGAAGATGGGCCGCGATCGCACTGCGATCGACGAGTTCCGGCGTCAAATCACTCGGTTTGAGCCGATCGAAAGCCTCCGGCGTCACCAGGAGGCGTCGGCAACGGCGTGCCGGGTTGGTCAATGCCGCCTCGACCGCATGGACACCGTGGAGCCACAGCTCGTGATGCGTCCGAGTCGGGGGCCTTCGCCCTCGTCTGGGAGGCTTGTTTGGCGACTTGCGAACAGACATAGAGCGCACTATACTCCAGTTGCCGATAACGGCGCCCTGGCGGGTCGAGATTGCCTCCGGAGTGGGGGATGTCCCGGCGTGCTTTGATTCGCGCCCATTTAAGATTGACAATCAATCGGGAACCCTCATATTTCGCACTTCCCCGGGTTCGGGACGTCCAGGTGCGGAGGGGTGGCCGAGTGGTTAAAGGCAGCAGACTGTAAATCTGCCGACGTACGTCTACGTAGGTTCGAATCCTACCCCCTCCACCAGATGTCCAGACGGTCTGGATATCCTAGTGGAGAAGAGGCCTGCGGGTGTAGCTCAATGGTAGAGCCCCAGCCTTCCAAGCTGGTTATGTGGGTTCGATCCCCATCACCCGCTCTAGTGTCAGGAGACCGCGCAAGCGACTGCACCTAAGTAAAATCGGAGAACGAGTCGATGGGCAAGGAGAAGTTCGAACGGACGAAGCCGCACTGCAATGTGGGGACGATTGGTCATGTTGATCATGGCAAGACGACGTTGACGGCGGCGATTACGAAGACGCTGGCGGAAGCAGGCGGCGCGGAGTTTGTACCGTTTGACGAGATTGACAAGGCGCCGGAGGAACGGGAGCGGGGTATCACGATCGCGACGGCGCATGTGGAGTACGAGACGGCGAACCGTCATTACGCGCATGTGGATTGTCCAGGCCACGCGGACTACGTGAAGAACATGATCACGGGAGCGGCGCAGATGGACGGTGCGATATTGGTGGTATCGGCGGCGGACGGTCCGATGCCGCAGACCCGGGAGCACATCCTACTGGCCCGTCAGGTGGGGGTCCCTGCGATCGTGGTTTACATGAACAAGGTGGACATGGTGGACGATCCGGAGCTTCTCGATTTGGTGGAGCTTGAGGTGCGGGAGCTATTGTCGGTGTACGAGTTTCCGGGCGACGACATTCCGATTGTCCGGGGGTCGGCGCTGTCGGCACTGGAGGACCGGGACGCGGAGACGGGGAAGGCGTCGATCATGGAGTTGATGGCCGCGGTTGACGACTACATCCCGCAGCCGGAGCGTCCGAAGGACAAGCCGTTTTTGATGCCGATCGAGGACGTATTTTCGATTTCGGGCCGGGGCACGGTTGTGACGGGTCGGGTGGAGCGCGGCGTTGTCAACGTCGGCGAAGAGATCGAGATTGTGGGAGTGAAGGACACGACGAAGACGGTGTGCACGGGCGTCGAGATGTTCCGCAAGCTTCTGGACCAGGGTGAGGCGGGCGACAATATCGGCGTCTTGCTCCGGGGTACGAAGCGGGACGAGGTTGAGCGGGGCCAGGTACTGGCGCAACCGGGAACGATCACGCCGCACACGAAGTTCACGGCGGAGGCGTACATTCTGACGAAGGAGGAGGGCGGGCGCCACACGCCGTTTTTCACGAAGTACCGGCCGCAGTTTTACTTTCGGACGACGGACGTGACGGGTCAGGTCGAATTGGCGGACGGTGTCGAGATGGTGATGCCAGGGGACAACGTGTCGATGACGGTGGAGCTGATCGTGCCGATTGCGATGGACGAGGGGCTGCGCTTCGCGATCCGCGAGGGTGGGCGCACGGTCGGCGCCGGCGTCGTCGCCAAGATCATCGAATAGGCGGCGCAAGACGGGCTTGAAACAGACGATCGTCGATCAGGGCCTGCTTGCGCAGGCCGCGGGTGGAGGAGTGTAGCTCAATTGGTAGAGCACCGGTCTCCAAAACCGGGGGTTGGGGGTTCGATCCCCTCCACTCCTGCCAGCCCGGTGGGCGGTACGCGGCGAAGGCACGCGAGCCAGTTGTGCGACGGGTGAGACAGAGGAATTGATGGCGCAAACGTCACCGTTTGAGTTCTTTCGCCAAGTTCGTCAGGAAGTTTCCAAGGTGACCTGGCCGACACGGCGCGAGACAACGACGAGCACAATCATGGTGTTCGTCATGGTGACGTTCATGGCGTTGTTCTTTTTCCTCGTCGATCAAGTTCTCTCGCTCGGTATTCGTGGAATCTTGGGCCTGGGAGGCTGAAGTCGATGGTTGCGAAATGGTACATCGTCCACGTCTATTCGGGATTCGAGAAGAAGGTTGCCCAGTCGATTCAGGAGCAGGCCCAGATTAAGGGCATGTACGATTTGATCGAGGAGGTGCTGGTTCCGGCGGAAGAGGTCGTCGTGATGCGCCGCGGCAGCAAGGTGAAGTCGGAGCGAAAATTCTTTCCGGGATATGTGCTCGCTCATATGGAGATGACGGATGAAACGTGGCACCTGGTCAAGAACACGCCGAAAGTAACGGGATTTCTCGGAGCGGGCAGCCGCCCGACGCCGATCACGGATACTGAAGCAAAACGCATCCTCCACCAAGTTAAAGAGGGGATCGAGCGGCCGAAACCGTCGATCACCTTTGAAGTTGGTGAGACGGTGAGGGTCTGTGATGGACCCTTCGCCTCGTTCAACGGGTTCGTCGAGGACGTCGACGAGGAGAGGGCCCGGCTCAAGGTGGCTGTGTCGATCTTCGGGCGGGCGACCCCGGTCGAACTCGAATACGCGCAGGTCGAGAAGACTTAGCGTGAGTAGTCGGACGGTCGGGGCGACGTGTCGACGGTTCGGATTGAAATTAGCGTGGAAGACCACGCCCGTGTCAGGGCGGCAGCGTGGCGATGTTGAGGATGGAAAATGGCGAAGAAGATTGAGGGCTATATAAAGCTCGAGGTGCCTGCCGGCCAAGCGAATCCATCGCCACCGATCGGGCCGGCGTTGGGTCAGCGCGGACTGAACATCATGGAGTTTTGCAAGGCGTTCAATGCCGCGACCGGAGAACTCGAGCCGGGCATGCCGATCCCGACCACGATCACGGTCTTCGTCGACAAGAGTTTCACGTTCGTGACCAAGACGACGACGGTTTCCTATTTTTTGAAGAAGGCGGCACGGATCGAAAAGGGCGGCGTTGAAGTTGGCCGCGAGGATCCCGTTGGCTGGGTTTCGATGGCCCAAATCAAGGAGATTGCCGAGAAGAAAATGAGCGATCTGAACGCGAACGATATCGATGCGGCGTGCCGAATCGTCATCGGTTCGGCCCGGTCGATGGGCCTTTCGGTGGAGGGCCAGTAGGATGGCGCGCAAAGGTAAGCGGATGAAGGCCGCGCTCGCGACCTACGATCGCGAAACGCTTTACGACGTCGCTGATGCGGTGCAACTGGTCAAGGGCAGCGCCACGGCCAAGTTCGATGAGACGATCGAGATCGCGCTCAATCTCGGTGTCGACCCGCGACATGCCGATCAGATGGTGCGCGGGGTCGTAGCCCTTCCGAACGGAACCGGTAAGACCCCCCGGGTCGCCGTTTTCGCAAAGGGCGACAAGATCGCGGAAGCGGAAAAGGCCGGCGCGGATATCGTTGGCGGTGACGACCTCGCCGAGAAGATCCAGAACGGCGATATGGATTTCGATGTGTGTATCGCGACTCCCGATATGATGTCGATCGTCGGTAAGCTGGGCAAGATTCTCGGCCCGCGGGGACTCATGCCGAACCCTAAACTAGGCACCGTGACCATGGATCTTGCGGTGGCAATCGAGGACGCGAAGAGCGGACAGGTGCAGTTCCGGGTCGAGAAGGCCGGAATCGTGCATGCGGGTATCGGTCGGGCGAGTTTTTCCGAGGATGCGCTGATCGAGAACGTCAAGGCATTCGTGGCGGCGATTCAAGCGGCCAAGCCGAGTGGCGTCAAGGGCACCTTTATGAAAAAGGTAGCGGTCAGTTCGACCATCGGGCCAGGCGTTCGGATGAACGTCGCGGACCTGTTGAGTTAGCGTGGATCAGTGAAAGCGGCATTTTCCCAGCCGATGGAGATGAGACGTGGACCGAACAGATAAGGAAGCGGTGGTTGCGAGTCTGCGGAAAGTGTTTTCCGAGGCTAATCTTGTCGTGGTGACCCACCAGACGGGGCTCAATGTCACCGAAGCAACCGACTTGCGCCGGAAGATGCGTGAGGTGGGGGCGACCTACAAAGTCACCAAGAACCGGCTCACGAAACGGGCACTGGACGGCTCACCTTTCGCCGAAATCGCGGACCTGTTTGTCGGGCCG
Source organism: Alphaproteobacteria bacterium (assembly GCA_965198325.1). Taxonomy (GTDB): domain Bacteria; phylum Pseudomonadota; class Alphaproteobacteria; order UBA828; family JAPUJA01; genus CBDAPE01. The sequence continues at coordinate 72,377 of CBDAPE010000016.1, forward strand.
ACGGCAATTGCCTATTCGGAAGATCCCGTTGCCGCTGCCAGGGTCGCCGTCGATTTTGCCAAAGCCAACGACAAGCTGATTGTCGTCGGCGGGGCAATGCCGGATCAATTGCTCGATGAAGCCAGAGTCAAGCAGCTTGCCAGCCTACCGTCGCTTGACGAGCTGCGGGCCCAAATTATCGCCCTGCTCAACACGCCGGCGACGCAAATCGCGAGCATTATGCAAGCTCCGGCCGGGCAACTGGCACGCGTCATCGGTGCTTACTCGCTGTCCGAAGGTCCGGTGGACGTGAGCGAGCCGGATGTAAAAGAGCCAGCCGCAGCTGAAATGGCGGCGGAGCCCGCCGTTGAATCCGAAGAGGCGATTGACACCGAGGCGTCGGAAATTGCTGCGCCTGTCGCGGACGCGACGAGTGCCGAACCAGAGACCAATGCAGTACCAGAGGCCGAGGCGGAAGCCACGGACGAAGAAACTTAAATCGATAGTTCAAGAGTTTACAACTGGAAGACCAAGGGGAATATAAACCATGGCAGATCTAGCAAAGATCGTAGACGACCTGTCGTCGCTCAGCCTTCTTGAGGCCGCTGAGCTCTCGAAAATGCTCGAAGAAAAATGGGGCGTCTCGGCAGCAGCGCCGATCGCGGCTGCGGCAGCCGCCGCACCCGCGGCGGGCGCCGAGGGCGAGGCTGAGGAGAAATCGGAATTCGATGTCATTCTCGCGGCATTCGGAGACAAAAAAATTAACGTCATCAAGGAAGTTCGCGCCATCACGAGTCTTGGCCTGAAGGAAGCCAAAGATCTCGTCGAGGGTGCTCCGAAACCGGTCAAGGAGGCTGTCTCGAAAGAGGAAGCCGACAAGATCAAGGAGCAACTCGAAGCGGCGGGCGCGACGGTTGAACTTAAATAGCAACCGCCCTTTGGACTTTGAGATCGCGTTACCGCCGGCGGCACTCTTTGCGCCGGGCGGGATACGTTTGCGCGATATGCGAAGTCGGCGCGGAGCGGATTCTGCTGCCTTGCTGATTTCTAATGACCACGGCGCCGACGCGCCGCGACGCCCGCCTGTGTCGCCGGCCGCGCAGTCCAATACGGATGTCTGTTTGGCGGGATATCTCCCGCAAAGGAGCAATCATGGCTGAGACCTATTCGAGCCGAAAGCGGCTGCGTCGGAATTTTGGGCGGATCCCCACCGTCACGACGATGCCCAATCTGATCGAGGTGCAGAAGACCTCATACGAGAAGTTTCTGCAGAAGATCATCGCTCCTGCCGACCGACTCGTGGAAGGTCTCGAAGAGGTCTTTCGGTCGGTCTTTCCGATCAAGGATTTCTCGGATTTGGCCTCGCTCGAGTTCGTCAAATACGTTTTTGAGGAGCCGAAATACGATGTCGAAGAGTGCCAGCAGCGTGGCATGACTTACGCTGCACCGCTCAAAGTCACGTTGCGCCTCATCGTTTGGGACGTGGACGAAGATACCGACCTTCGTACCGTGCGCGACATCAAGGAGCAGGACGTCTACATGGGCGACATGCCCCTGATGACGGCGCATGGCACCTTCGTCATCAACGGCACCGAGCGGGTTATCGTGTCTCAGATGCATCGTTCGCCCGGAGTTTTCTACGACCACGACAAGGGCAAGACCCACAGCTCCGGCAAGTTCCTCTTTGCTGCGCGCGTCATTCCCTATCGGGGGTCGTGGCTCGATTTTGAATTCGATGCCAAGGATATCGTCCACGTGCGCATCGATCGTCGCCGTAAATTACCGGTGACGGCCTTGTTCCGCACGCTCGGCATGTCGACTCAGGATATCTTGGATGAGTTCTATACGAAGGTGGAATTCACCCGAATTAAGGACGGCTGGAAAATGCCGATCAACGCCGATCGGTTGCGGGGAACCAAATTGCTCCACGACGTCCGCGACGCGAAGTCGGGCAAGGTGGTCATCGAAGCGGGAATGCGGGCTTCGCCGCGGCTGGTCGAAAAATTGGCCAAGAGCGGTGTGGCCGAGCAACTCGTCGAGCTTGAGGAAATGGTCGGCCGTTATGCCGCGAACGATCTGATCAACGAAGAAACCGGCGAAATTTTCATCGAAGCTGGGGCCGAGATCACGGAAGACGACATCGCCGTGATTGAGCAGGCTGGCATCGAAATCTTGCTGACATTGGCGATCGATCACATCCACGTCGGTCCCTATTTGCGCAACACGCTCGCAGTGGATCGCTCGAGCACCAGTGAAGAGGCCCTGATCGATATCTACCGCGTGATGCGTCCCGGCGAGCCGCCGACTGTCGAGACGGCCGAGAAGCTGTTTTACGATCTGTTCTTCGCCCGGGCAAAACTTACCCGGGACTCCGTCGAGGGCCGCGCGGCACCCCGCGGCAATGCCAAGGTCCTTACGACGCTCAAACGCGAGGCGCTGAACAATCTCTGGGTCCTCGATAACGAGGGTGGCTTCCGTTATGTGGTGATCCCGCAGGCCCAGCGTGAAGCCGGTGTCGAGGGTCCGGTATGGGTCGCCGAAGACGCGATCAAGAACGAAGGTTCCGAGCGGTACGATCTGTCCGCCGTGGGACGGGTGAAGATGAACGCCCGTCTCGGCGTCGAGGGCGCCGACCGGCTTCGCGTCCTTCGTCGCCAGGACATCATCAAGACCGTCCGGATTCTGGTCGAACTGAAGGACGGTAAGGGCGAAGTCGACGACATCGACCATCTTGGAAACCGCCGCGTTCGCTCGGTGGGTGAGCTCATGGAAAACCAGTACCGGGTCGGCCTGCTCCGGATGGAGCGGGCGATTCGCGAACGGATGAGTTCGGTGGATATCGACACGGTCATGCCGCATGATCTCATAAACGCCAAGCCCGCCGCGGGCGCGGTTCGTGAGTTCTTCGGCTCGTCGCAGCTCTCCCAATTCATGGATCAGACAAATCCGCTGGCGGAAATCACCCATAAACGCCGCCTGTCGGCGCTCGGACCCGGCGGACTGACCCGGGAGCGGGCGGGTTTCGAAGTCCGCGACGTACACCCGTCCCATTACGGCCGGATCTGCCCGATCGAGACGCCGGAGGGGCCAAATATCGGCCTGATCAACTCGCTCGCAACCTACGCGCGGGTAAACCCTTACGGCTTCATCGAGAGCCCCTACCGGACCGTGGAGAACGGCAAAGTCACCGACGAGGTGATGTATCTTTCCGCGATGGACGAGGGGAAGCACACGGTAGCGCAGGCGAACTCCCAGCTCGACGCCCAGGGGCGGTTCACCCAGCCGCTGGTGAGCAGTCGACAGCGGGGTGAGTTCGTCATGGCGCCTCGAGAGAACATCGATATGATGGACGTGTCGCCCAAGCAGCTCGTTTCGGTCGCCGCGGCCTTGATCCCGTTTCTCGAGAACGACGACGCAAACCGGGCGCTGATGGGCTCGAACATGCAACGCCAGGCGGTGCCTCTGGTTCAGCCGGAAGCGCCTTATGTGGGCACGGGCATGGAATTTGTCGTCGCGCGGGATTCCGGCGTGACGATCGTCGCGCGTCGGGCCGGAGTCGTGGATCAGGTCGACGCCACGCGAATTGTGGTCCGTGCAACTGACAAGCCCGATGGCACGACCGTGGGGGCGGACATCTATAATCTGCTCAAGTTCCAACGGTCGAATCAGAACACCTGTATCAACCAGCGGCCCTTGGTCAAGGTGGGCGACCAGGTCGAGGCCGGTGAAATCCTCGCTGACGGGCCGAGTACGGACCGGGGTGAACTTGCCCTCGGGCGCAACGTGCTCGTCGCGTTCATGCCCTGGCAGGGGTACAACTACGAGGATTCCATCCTGATCTCCGAGCGCCTTGTCAAGGAGGATATCTTTACCTCGATCCATATTGAGGAATTCGAGGTCATGGCACGGGATACGAAACTCGGCCAGGAAGATATTACCCGCGACATTCCAAACGTGAGCGAAGAGGCGCTTCGCAATCTTGACGAGGCAGGCATCGTCTATATCGGCGCCGAGGTCAATCCGAGCGATATTCTTGTCGGCAAGATCACGCCGAAAGGCGAATCGCCAATGACCCCGGAAGAGAAGCTGCTCCGCGCCATTTTTGGCGAAAAGGCCTCGGACGTGCGCGATACCTCGCTCAAGGTGCCACCGGGCGTTTCCGGAACGGTCGTCGAGGTTCGTGTGTTTTCGCGTCGTGGCGTCGAGAAGGACGAGCGCGCCCTTGCGATCGAACGGGAAGAGATCGAACGCCTCGCGAAGGACAAGAATGACGAGAAAACGATCCTCGAGCGCAATATCTACAACCGGTTTAGGGGTCTCTTACTCGGCAAGATCGGCGCGCGCGGGCCCAAGGGATTTGGGACGAATGTCAAATTCACCGAAGAGGTGCTTGAGAAGTTCACTCCTGGCCAGTGGTGGCAGATCTCGCTCAAGAACGCCCAGTTGACCACCGAAGTCGAGCAGTTGAAGAGAGAGCTCGATGCCGACAATAAGCGGCTGCAGGATCGCTTTGAGAACAAAGTCGAGAAGTTGCAGCGCGGCGATGAATTGCCGCCCGGTGTGCTCAAAATGGTCAAAGTGTTCGTCGCTGTGAAGCGCAAGCTTCAGCCGGGCGACAAGATGGCGGGTCGGCACGGCAACAAAGGCGTGATCTCGCGCATCATGCCGATCGAGGATATGCCGGCGCTCGAGGATGGCACGCCGGTCGATATCGTGCTCAATCCGCTCGGCGTGCCCTCGCGCATGAACGTGGGCCAGATTTTGGAAACTCATCTGGGCTGGGCGGCACATGGATTGGGACAGAAGCTCGCGGAACTCCTCGACGGTGTCGGCACGAAGGCGGGCCGGGATTCATTGCGCAAGCTGCTCAAGGACGTTTACGGCGAGGGCGGGAGCAAGGGCAAGGCCGGTGCGGTCAGCGGGACATCGGACGCGGACCTCGAAGCCTTGGCCGGTGATCTGCGTCATGGTGTGCCCATGGCAACACCGGTGTTTGACGGCGCCAAGGAAGCCGATATCGTCGAACTGCTCGAAATGGCGGATCTCGACACCTCCGGCCAGGTCACGCTGATCGACGGTCGCACAGGCGAGCCGTTCGAGCGCAAGGTCACAGTGGGTTACATCTATATGTTGAAGCTTCACCACATGGTGGACGACAAGATCCATGCCCGCTCGATCGGCCCCTATAGTCTGGTCACCCAACAACCGCTCGGTGGCAAGGCCCAATTCGGTGGCCAGCGCTTCGGCGAGATGGAGGTCTGGGCGCTGCAGGCTTACGGCGCCGCCTATACGCTTCAGGAGATGCTCACGGCGAAGTCCGACGACGTGTCCGGCCGTACGAAGGTGTATGAGGCGATCGTGCGGGGCGATGAGAACTTCGAGACGGGCATTCCCGAATCGTTCAACGTGCTCGTCAAGGAACTGCAGGCGTTGGGCCTGAACGTCGATCGTTCGAGCCATAACTAGCCCTGCCACACCCGGTCCGCGATCACGCGCACGGCGCGATCGCGGATTGAGGGCTACCGATTCCGGTGACCAAGGAGAACGGATATGAATGAGTTGATGAATTTCTTCGGCCAGACCAGCGGCAGCCAGAAGTTCGATCAGATCAAGATCACGATCGCGAGCCCGGAGAAGATCCGCTCCTGGTCCTATGGCGAAATCAAAAAGCCGGAAACCATCAACTATCGAACCTTCAAGCCGGAGCGCGATGGCCTGTTCTGCGCCCGTATCTTCGGACCGATCAAGGACTACGAATGCTTGTGCGGAAAGTACAAGCGGATGAAATACCGTGGCGTCGTTTGCGAGAAATGTGGTGTCGAAGTAATCCAGTCAAAGGTGCGGCGGGAACGCATGGGCCATATCCAGCTCGCGTCGCCGGTTGCCCATATCTGGTTTCTTAAGTCGCTTCCGTCGCGGATCGGTCTGTTGCTCGATGTCACCCTGAAAGAGCTTGAGCGGGTGCTCTACTTCGAGAGCTATATCGTCGTCGAGCCGGGCCTGACGCCGTTCAAGGTTCGAGAACTGCTGACCGAAGAGCAGTACATGGACGCCCAGGAGGAATTTGGCGCCGACAGCTTCACCGCCGGAATCGGTGCCGAGGTGATTCGTGACATGCTGTCCGCGCTGGAACTGGACGTCGAGCGCGAGAAAACCCGCGAGGACCTGGACGCGACCAATTCCGAAGCCAAGCGCAAAAAGCTGGTCAAGCGGCTCAAGCTGATCGAGGCATTCGTCAGTTCCGGCAACCGGCCGGAGTGGATGATCCTCGAGGTCATTCCCGTAATTCCGCCGGAGCTGCGCCCGCTGGTGCCGCTCGATGGCGGTCGCTTCGCGACTTCGGATCTGAACGATCTCTACCGTCGGGTGATCAACCGTAATAACCGACTGAAGCGTCTGGTCGAGTTACGTGCGCCCGATATTATCGTGCGCAACGAAAAGCGGATGCTTCAAGAGGCCGTCGACGCCCTGTTCGACAACGGTCGCCGCGGGCGGGTCATCACCGGCGCAAACAAGCGTCCGCTGAAATCGTTATCCGACATGCTCAAGGGCAAACAGGGTCGGTTCCGTCAGAATTTGCTCGGCAAGCGCGTCGATTATTCGGGACGCTCGGTCATCGTGGTCGGGCCGGAACTCAAGCTCCACCAATGTGGCTTGCCAAAGAAAATGGCGCTCGAACTGTTTAAGCCGTTCATTTACTCGAAGCTGGAGCGCTACGGCATGGCGACGACGATCAAAGCCGCCAAACGCATGGTTGAGAAGGAGCGTCCGGAAGTCTGGGATATCCTCGAAGAGGTCATTCGGGAACATCCCGTCCTGCTCAACCGGGCTCCGACGCTTCATCGCCTCGGGATCCAGGCGTTCGAGCCCGTTCTCATCGAGGGCAAGGCGATTCAACTTCACCCGCTGGTCTGTACGGCGTTTAACGCCGATTTCGACGGCGATCAGATGGCGGTCCACGTGCCGCTGTCGCCCGAGGCGCAGCTCGAGGCTAGGGTGCTCATGATGTCGACTAACAACATTCTGAGCCCGGCCAATGGTAAGCCGATCATCGTCCCCACACAGGACATCGTGCTGGGCCTCTACTACATGACTTTCGACCGGGAGGGAGAGCCCGGCGAAGGGTCCGCCTTTACCGGTGTCGGCGAGTTGGAGCAGGCGCTCGAGATCGGGGCAGTTTCGCTGCACAGCCGCGTCAAGTGCCGCTACCGGACCGTCACGGCAGATGGCGAGCCCGTCACATTGACCGTCGAAACCACGCCGGGGCGGATGCTGCTTTCCGAAATGCTGCCGCGGCATCCGGCCGTCAGTTTTGACGCCATAAACCGGTTGTTGACCAAGCGTGAAATCACCGAGGTAATCGATCTGGTATATCGCCACTGCGGTCAGAAGGAGACGGTGATTTTTGCCGACCGCATGATGAAGTTGGGCTTTGGTTTCGCCTGTAAGGCCGGCATCTCGTTCGGCAAGGACGATATGGTCGTGCCGGAGACCAAGACAAAGCTGGTCGACGAATCCCGCGAGCTCGTGGGCCAATACGAGCGACAATACGCCGACGGCCTTATCACCCGGGGTGAAAAATACAACAAGGTCATCGACGCTTGGTCGCAATGCACGGATAAGGTCGCGGAAGAAATGATGCAGGCAATATCCAACCAGGCCGATGAATTTGACCCGGATACCAAGCACAAGAAGCCGATCAATTCGATCTACATGATGGCGCATTCCGGCGCCCGCGGTTCGGCGGCACAAATGAAGCAGCTGGCGGGAATGCGGGGCTTGATGGCGAAACCCTCTGGCGAAATTATCGAGACGCCGATCATTTCGAACTTCAAGGGCGGCCTGACGGTGCTCGAATATTTCAATTCGACCCATGGCGCACGAAAAGGCCTCGCGGATACCGCGCTCAAGACGGCGAATTCGGGATACCTTACCCGCCGCCTCGTCGATGTCGCGCAGGATTGCATCGTCGTCGAGAACGATTGCGAGACGAAGCTAGGGCTCACCATGCGTGCGGTCATCGACGGTGGTGAGGTAATTTCGCCGCTGTCCGAACGCATCCTGGGGCGTGTCGCAGCGGATGACATCGTCAATCCGACCAGTGACGAGCTTCTCGTCAAGGCGGGCACCATCATCGAGGAAGAGATGTTGGTTCCGATCGAGGCTGCGGAGGTCGAGACGGTTCGAATTCGGTCGCCGCTCGTCTGCGAAAGCCTGGAAGGCGTGTGCGGTAAGTGCTATGGCCGCGATTTAGCCCGCGGCACGCCCGTCAACATCGGGGAGGCGGTGGGCGTGATTGCCGCCCAGTCGATCGGCGAGCCGGGGACCCAGCTCACGATGCGGACGTTCCACATCGGCGGCACTGCCCAACGCGGTGCGGAGCAGTCGAGCGTCGAGGCACTGACCAAATCGACCGTATCGATCGCAAACCGCAATGTGGTAGCCGACAGTGCGGGCACCAACATTGTGATGGGGCGCAATTGCGAGATCGTGCTCACGGACGAGAACGGCCGCGAACGGGCGCGTCATCGCCCGCCTTACGGGGCGAAGCTGCTCGTCGAGGAAGGCGAAGTGGTGGATCGGGGCCATAAACTGGCGGAATGGGATCCATATACCTTGCCGATCATCACGGAAAGTCAGGGTATCGCCCATTACGTCGATCTCGTCGAGGGCGTCTCCGTACGCGATACGATGGACGAAACGACCGGTATTTCGAATAAGGTGGTCATCGACTGGAAGCAGCAGCCGCGTGGCGCCGACTTGCGGCCGCGTATCACCCTGCGTGACAAGAAAGGCGACGTGGTCAAACTCGAGAATGACCTCGAAGCACGCTATTTTCTTTCGGTCGACGCGATCCTCAACGTCGAGAACGGCGCAGAAGTCCATGCCGGCGACGTGGTTGCCCGGATTCCGCGGGAATCCTCGAAGACCCGCGATATCACGGGCGGTCTGCCGCGCGTCGCGGAACTGTTCGAGGCCCGGAAACCGAAGGATCACGCCATCATCAGCGAGATTGCGGGTCGGGTCGAATTCGGCAAGGACTACAAGTCGAAACGGCGCATCGTCATCGTTCCCGCGGATGGTGAAGGCGAGCCCCACGAATATTTCATCCCAAAGGGAAAACACATCGGTGCGCGGGAGGGCGACTGGGTCGAAAAGGGTGATCTTCTGATGGACGGCAACCCAGTGCCCCACGACATCTTGCGCGTTCTCGGTATCGAGGCACTGGCCGTTTATCTGGTCAACGAAATTCAGGACGTTTACCGCTTGCAAGGCGTCAAGATTAACGACAAGCACATCGAAGTGATTGTGCGCCAGATGTTGCAGAAGGTGGAACTCCTGGATTCTGGTGACTCCACTTACCTTGCAGGCGAACAGGTCGATCGCATCGAATTCGACGAGGTCAACGCGGCATTGCTGGAGGAAAACAAGAAGCCGGCCACTGCAATGCCCGTGCTTCAGGGCATCACGAAAGCTTCGCTGCAAACCCGCTCGTTTATTTCCGCGGCTTCGTTCCAGGAGACAACCCGCGTGCTGACCGAGGCAGCCGTCTCGGGCCGCGTCGACAACCTGTTGGGATTAAAGGAGAATGTCATCGTCGGGCGACTGATACCCGCCGGAACGGGGGGCGTTATGAACCGGATGAAGACGATCGCCCAAGAAAGCGACGCTCTCGAGGCTGCGGAGCAGGAAGCGGCGGCTGCGGTCGAAAACGAGACACCGGAAACCATCGAACCGGAAGCCATCGAAGAGGCCACCGGAGCCGAATGAAATACGGACTTTCTGTCCGGTTTGCGACTCGGTGCGTAAAGCCCCGGGATTGCTGGAAAAAGGGCGGTCAAATTGGCTTGACGCAGGCCAGGCGTTTCAATAGTATCCGGCACTCCTTTTGGGGAGCGGTGGTAGGGCGTTCGTTCTAGACGCGTTCCCAAACGAACCATACGGAACAACTAACCGATGCCTCGGGGACTGGCGATAAAGTCCCTGGAGAAGAGCCCTTGGGCTGCTTCTGGATTTTTGCTGTGCTCGCGCGGGTTTGTGGTCGCAGCCGGAAGGTGTTTGTTTACCGATGCCGACGATTAATCAGTTGATCCGCAAGGGGCGCCAGCCTCAGATTGCCCGCAACAAAGTGCCGGCCATGGAAGGCTGTCCCCAGAAGCGCGGCGTCTGCACCCGCGTCTACACGACGACGCCCAAGAAACCCAATTCGGCGTTGCGCAAGGTCGCGCGTGTCCGTCTGACCAATGGCTTCGAAGTGACGAGCTATATTCCAGGTGAAGGCCACAATCTTCAGGAGCACTCGGTGGTGATGATCCGGGGCGGTCGGGTCAAGGATCTTCCAGGCGTGCGCTACCACATCATTCGCGGCACGCTTGACACCCAGGGCATTTCCGATCGTCGCCAGCGTCGTTCGAAGTACGGCGCAAAACGGCCGAAATAGGGAACAGTCGATGTCACGCCGCCACGCCGCCGAACGCCGCGAAGTCCTGCCGGATCCCAAATACGGCGATACCGTGGTTTCGAAATTTATGAACTCGATCATGGTCCAGGGAAAGAAAGCCGCAGCCGAAAAAATCGTCTACAGCGCCTTCGATGTGATCGAGAAGAAAAGCGGCCAAGACCCGCTCAAAGTGTTTCACGAAGCGCTGGAGAACGTGAAACCGGGTGTCGAGGTGCGCTCCCGCCGGGTTGGCGGCGCAACCTACCAGGTTCCAGTCGACGTTCGTCCCGACCGACGCCAAACCCTCGCCATCCGCTGGCTCATCGATGCGGCCCGCAAACGCTCAGAGACCACGATGGTCGCGCGCATGTCGAACGAGTTGATGGATGCCGCTTCGAACCGGGGCACCGCCGTCAAGAAGCGCGAAGATACGCACCGGATGGCGGAGGCCAATCGCGCCTTCTCCCACTACCGCTGGTAACCCGCGAACGGAATCGGAGTTACCGACAATGGCGCGGACCGCCCCCCTTTCGAGCTACCGCAATATCGGCATCATGGCCCATATTGACGCCGGTAAAACGACCACCACCGAGCGCATCCTCTATTACACGGGCAAGTCCTACAAAATCGGCGAAGTCCATGAAGGCACCGCCACCATGGACTGGATGGAGCAAGAGCAGGAACGTGGCATCACGATTACCTCGGCGGCGACGAGTTGCGATTGGCGCGAAGGCCGGATCAACATTATCGATACGCCGGGCCATGTCGACTTCACCATCGAAGTCGAGCGCAGCCTTCGGGTTCTGGACGGCGCAGTCGCCGTGTTCGATAGCGTCGCCGGTGTTGAGCCCCAATCCGAGACCGTCTGGCGTCAGGCTGATAAATACGGCGTACCGCGCATTTGTTTCATAAATAAACTGGATCGGGTCGGTGCAGATTTTTTTCGCTGCGTCGAGATGCTCGTCGACCGTTTGGGTGCTAATCCCATCGTTCTGCAGCTCCCGATCGGCGCGGAGGACAAGTTCGAGGGTGTCGTCGATCTTATTAAGATGCAGGGGATTATTTGGAAAGATGAGACCCGCGGCGCTGAATTCGAATATACCGACATCCCGGACGATCTGGTTGCTCAGGCTTCGGAATATCGCGAAAAGATGATTGAAGCGGCCGTAGAGATGGATGACGACGCGCTCGAAGCCTATCTCGGTGGTGAAGAACCCGACGAGGAAACGCTCCGTCGGTGCATTCGTAAGGGCACGATCTCGGGTCGGCTGGTTCCCGTCCTCAATGGCTCCGCGTTCAAGAACAAGGGCGTGCAGCCGCTGCTCGACGCGGTGGTCGACTACATGCCTTCGCCGACGGATGTGCCGGCGATCCGTGGCATGATTCCGGGAACCGACGAGGAGGTTCAGCGGGAAAGCGACGACGAAGAGCCGTTCGCTGCGCTTGCCTTCAAGATCATGACCGATCCGTTCGTAGGTTCGCTTACGTTTGTGCGCATCTATTCGGGCGTGCTCGAGGTCGGCTCGAGTGTGCTCAACAGCGTCAAGGACAAGCGCGAGCGCGTCGGCCGCATGCTGCTCATGCACGCCAATTCGCGCGAGGATGTCCGAGAGGCTCGGGCGGGCGATATTGTCGCGATCGCTGGCCTCAAGCTGACGACGACCGGTGATACGCTGTGCGACCCCGACAATCCAGTTGTCCTTGAGCGGATGGAGTTCCCGATCCCGGTCATCGAGGTTGCGGTCGAGCCCAAGAGCAAGGCAGATCAAGAAAAGATGTCGACGGCGCTTGCCCGTCTCGCGGCAGAGGATCCATCCTTCCAGGTCAAGTCCGATGTCGAAACCGGCCAGACGATTATTGCCGGTATGGGTGAGCTTCACCTCGATATCCTGATTGACCGGATGCGGCGTGAATTCAAGGTCGACGCCAATGTGGGTGCACCACAGGTCGCTTATCGTGAGACCGTCACTCGACCGACCGTGATCACGTACACACACAAGAAACAGACTGGCGGCTCCGGTCAGTTCGCGAAGGTAGAGATCGAGTTCGAACCCCTTGCGGCGGGGGCCGGGTTCGAGTTCGTGAGCAAGGTCGTCGGAGGGTCGGTTCCGAAAGAATATATCGGCGGCGTCGAGCGGGGTATTCGGAGTGCCATGGCCGCGGGTATCGTCGCCGGATACCCGGTTATCGACTTCAGGGCGACGCTTGTAGACGGTGCGTCGCACGATGTCGATTCAAGTTTTCTCGCGTTTGAGATCGCGGCACGGGTGGCCTTCCGCGAGGGCATCGTCAAGGCGGGTCCGGTACTGCTTGAACCGGTGATGCGCGTCGAGGTCGTCACTCCTGAAGATTATCTGGGCGACGTCATGGGCGATCTCAGCAGCCGGCGGGGAAACATCAGCGGCATGGAAAGTCGCGGCAACGCGCAGGTGGTCAATTCCCGTGTGCCGCTCGCGAACATGTTTGGTTACGTCAACCAGCTCCGCTCGCTCAGCCAGGGCCGCGCGACGTTTACCATGGAATTCGATTATTATGATCAGGTGCCGCAAACGGTGTCCGAAGAACTTCGGGCCAAGTCAGCCTGATGGAACAGAACAGCACCAGATAACGCGCACGGAGAACGAGTCGATGGGCAAGGAGAAGTTCGAACGGACGAAGCCGCACTGCAATGTGGGGACGATTGGTCATGTTGATCATGGCAAGACGACGTTGACGGCGGCGATTACGAAGACGCTGGCGGAAGCAGGCGGCGCGGAGTTTGTACCGTTTGACGAGATTGACAAGGCGCCGGAGGAACGGGAGCGGGGTATCACGATCGCGACGGCGCATGTGGAGTACGAGACGGCGAACCGTCATTACGCGCATGTGGATTGTCCAGGCCACGCGGACTACGTGAAGAACATGATCACGGGAGCGGCGCAGATGGACGGTGCGATATTGGTGGTATCGGCGGCGGACGGTCCGATGCCGCAGACCCGGGAGCACATCCTACTGGCCCGTCAGGTGGGGGTCCCTGCGATCGTGGTTTACATGAACAAGGTGGACATGGTGGACGATCCGGAGCTTCTCGATTTGGTGGAGCTTGAGGTGCGGGAGCTATTGTCGGTGTACGAGTTTCCGGGCGACGACATTCCGATTGTCCGGGGGTCGGCGCTGTCGGCACTGGAGGACCGGGACGCGGAGACGGGGAAGGCGTCGATCATGGAGTTGATGGCCGCGGTTGACGACTACATCCCGCAGCCGGAGCGTCCGAAGGACAAGCCGTTTTTGATGCCGATCGAGGACGTATTTTCGATTTCGGGCCGGGGCACGGTTGTGACGGGTCGGGTGGAGCGCGGCGTTGTCAACGTCGGCGAAGAGATCGAGATTGTGGGAGTGAAGGACACGACGAAGACGGTGTGCACGGGCGTCGAGATGTTCCGCAAGCTTCTGGACCAGGGTGAGGCGGGCGACAATATCGGCGTCTTGCTCCGGGGTACGAAGCGGGACGAGGTTGAGCGGGGCCAGGTACTGGCGCAACCGGGAACGATCACGCCGCACACGAAGTTCACGGCGGAGGCGTACATTCTGACGAAGGAGGAGGGCGGGCGCCACACGCCGTTTTTCACGAAGTACCGGCCGCAGTTTTACTTTCGGACGACGGACGTGACGGGTCAGGTCGAATTGGCGGACGGAGTCGAGATGGTGATGCCAGGGGACAACGTGTCGATGACGGTGGAGCTGATCGTGCCGATTGCGATGGACGAGGGGCTGCGCTTCGCGATCCGCGAGGGTGGGCGCACGGTCGGCGCCGGCGTCGTCGCCAAGATCATCGAATAGGCGGCGCAAGACGGGCTTGAAACAGACGATCGTCGATCAGGGCCTGCTTGCGCAGGCCGCGGGTGGAGATCGAGAACGGCGGGACAGAAGAGATGGATAGCCAGAATATTCGGATTCGCCTGAAGGCTTACGATCATCGGATCCTCGATCAGTCGACCGGGGAAATCGTCAATACCGCCAAGCGCACGGGCGCGCAGGTGCGTGGTCCGATCCCGCTGCCGACAAAGATCGAGAAGTTCACCGTGTTGCGGTCTCCGCACATTGACAAGAAGTCGCGCGAACAGTTCGAAATCCGGGTTCACAAGCGCTTGCTTGATATTGTCGATCCTACGCCTCAGACAGTCGATGCTTTAATGAAGCTCGATCTGGCGGCGGGTGTCGACGTTGAGATCCGGCTGTAGAGGACAAGATCCGTGCGGACAGGAATCATTGCGCAAAAGCTGGGCATGAGCCGGGTGTTCACCGAGCAGGGTGATCATGTCCCGGTAACCGTGCTCAAGCTCGAGGATTGCCAGGTCGTGGCAACCCGGACCGCTGAGCACGACGGTTATGATGCTGTCCAGTTGGGCGTCGGCAAGGCGAAGGTCAAAAACGTCAACAGGGCCATGCGCGGCCACTACGCGAAGGCCAAGGTGGAACCCAAGCGCAAACTCGCGGAGTTCCGCGTGAGTCCGGATGCGCTTCTTGAAGTTGGAAGCGAAATTGGGGCTCACCATTTCGTGCCCGGGCAGATGGTCGACGTGGTCGGGACCTCGATCGGGAAGGGCTTCGCCGGTGCGATGAAACGCCACAATTTCGCCGGCCTCGAAGCTTCCCACGGCATCTCGGTCTCGCATCGCTCTCATGGCTCGACGGGTAATAGCCAGGACCCCGGCAAGGTCTTCAAAGGCAAGAAAATGGCCGGTCATCTCGGCGACACCGGGGTGACGGTGCAGAACATCGAGATCGTCGAGACCAACCCGGACCGGGGCCTTATTCTGGTGAAGGGCGGTGTGCCCGGCTCGAAGGGTGCCTATCTGCTGATCAGTGACGCGAAGAAGCATCCCCGGCCGGAGGACGCACCGTACCCTGCCGGCCTGAAGGGGGCCACGGCAACGGAAGCTCCAGACGTAGAGGCAGCCGAGGCGGCGCCCGAAGGCGAACCGGCACCCGCGGAAACGGCCTCCGAAGGAGCGCCGGCTGAAGAAGCCGAGCCCGAAACGACAGCGTCTGCTGACCAGCCTGCAGTAGCCGAATCGGCGGCGGAAGCCGAGGCGAAGCCCGAGCCGGATGCTTCGGGCGACAAAGACGAGGGGTCCAAAGAGTAAGCGTCATGGAGTGCAAGGTCGTCGATATCAACAACAAGGCCGCCGGTACCATCAATCTTGCCGATGGTGTCTTTGGGGCACCCGTGCGTGTCGACCTGATGCAGCGCACGATTAACTGGCAGCTGGCAAAACGTCGGGCGGGGACCCACAAGACCAAGGGCATCAGCGAGATTCGGGGCACGACGCGCAAGCCGTTCAAGCAGAAAGGCGGTGGCCGGGCCCGCCAGGGAAGTCTGCGCTCCCCGCAGTTTCGCGGCGGTTCGGTCATCTTCGGCCCGGTGCCGCGGGATCACGGATACAAGCTGCCCAAAAAGGTTCGCAAGATCGCACTACGCTCGGCGCTGTCCAGCAAGCAGGCCGACGGCAAGTTAGTGGTGCTCGATTCGACAAAGCTGGGCTCTGCCAAGACGAAAGAACTGGTCACGCGGCTGGGTCGACTCGGTTGGAGCAAGCCGCTGATCATCGACGGACCTGAGGTCGATGGGGAGTTCGCGCGTGCTGCGACCAACATACGCGACCTCGACGTACTGCCCCAGCAGGGTGCGAATGTCTACGACATCCTGCGCTGCGACACCCTGGTGCTGACCAAGGCTGCGGTGGAGCATCTGGAGGCTCGGCTCAAATGAACCAGGAACGGGTCTACGACATCCTCCTTGCGCCGGTCGTCACCGAAAAGTCGACCCAGGGCGGCGAGGCCAACCAAGTGACCTTTCGGGTTCGCAAGGACGCGACCAAGCCCGAGATCAAGGAGGCGGTGGAAATCCTGTTCGGCGTCAAGGTGACGGCGGTCAACACCCTCCGCATGCGGGGCAAGGTCAAGCGGTTTCGTGGCCGGCCGGGCCGGCGTGCGGACTACAAGAAAGCCATCGTTTCACTCGCCGAGGGTGAAATGATCGATGTCGTGACGGGGATCTAGGCGATGACGCTCAAGACTTTCAAGCCAACGACGCCGGGACAGCGCCAGCTCGTTTTGATCGATCGCGGCGATCTCTGGAAGGGCAAGCCAGAAAAGAGCCTCACCGAAGGTTTGACCGAGAAGGGCGGCCGGAACAACCACGGCCGGATCACGGCACGCCGGCGGGGCGGCGGGCACAAGCGGCGCTACCGCGTGATCGACTTCAAGCGACGGAAATTCGACGTGCCCGGAACCGTCGAACGCCTTGAATACGATCCGAACCGGTCGGCCTTCATTGCCCTGTTGCGTTACGCCGACGACGAGCTCGTCTATATTCTCGCACCCCAGCGGCTGCAAGCGGGCGATGCCGTCGTGTCCGGCGAGAAGGTCGACATCAAGCCTGGAAATGCGATGCCCATGAAGAACATTCCGGTGGGCACGATCATTCACAATATCGAGATGAAACCCGGTCAGGGCGGCAAACTTGCCCGCGCAGCGGGAACATTCGTTCAACTCGTCGGCAAGGACGCCGGATACGCCCAGCTGCGCCTGTCATCCGGTGAGCGCCGCATGGCTCGCGCAGAATGCATGGCGACGATCGGCGCTGTCTCGAATCCCGACAACAAGAACCAGAACATGGGCAAGGCCGGCCGCTCGCGCTGGCTTGGAAAGCGCCCCTCGGTGCGCGGCGTTGCCATGAACCCGGTGGATCACCCGCACGGCGGCGGCGAGGGCCGCAGTTCGGGTGGGCGTGATCCAGTCACCCCTTGGGGCGTGCCCACGAAAGGCAAGCGCACTCGAAAGAAGAACAAGACCTCCGACCGCTACATCATGCGGCGGCGGCATAAGAAGTAAGGAGAGGAATTCGTGCCGCGTTCGGTTTGGAAAGGCCCGTTTGTCGACGGCTATCTCCTCAAGAAAGCTGAGGAGTCGCGCGCGTCCGGACGGAAGGACGTGATCAAGACCTGGTCGCGCCGCTCGACAATACTGCCGCAGTTTATCGGCCTCACCTTCGGAGTCTACAACGGCCGCAAGTTCATCCCGGTGCTCGTCACGGAAAATATGATCGGTCACAAATTCGGTGAATTTTCGGCAACCCGCACCTATCACGGTCATTCTGCCGACAAGCGGGCACGAAGAGAGTAGCCATGAGCAAACCGTCTGCAGCCCGCCGGTTGGGCGAGAACCAAGCACAGGCCGTGGCGACCACCCTTCGGGTGTCGCCGCAAAAACTCAACCTCGTGGCGGAGATGATCCGGGGTCTCGATGCGGGCGACGCGCTGGCGACGCTCAGCTTCTCCCGGCGCCGGGCCGCGATCCACGTGCGCAAGGTCCTGCAGTCGGCAATCGCCAACGCGGAAAATAATCACAATCTCGATGTCGACCGCCTCTACGTCTCGGAGGCGATGGTCGGCAAGGCGATGGTGATGAAACGCTGGCGTGCCCGCGCTCGGGGCCGGGTTTCTCGAATTCAGAAGCCGTTCAGCAAGCTCACCGTCGTAGTGACGGAACGCCAGCGGCGGCAAAGGAAGAAAAGCTAATGGGCCAGAAAGTTAATCCGATCGGACTGCGTCTGGGAATCAACCGGACTTGGGATTCCCGCTGGTATGCCGAGCAGGATTACGGCGCGTTATTGCACGAAGATTTGCAGATTCGCGAGTATCTGACGAAACGGCTGGCCCAGGCGAGCGTCAGCAGCATTGTCATCGAACGGCCGGCAAAGAAGGCGCGGATCAGTATTCACACGGCCCGCCCGGGCGTTGTGATCGGTAAGAAGGGCGCCGATATCGAACGGCTCAAGATCGAGTTGGAGAAGTTCACCGCGAGCGAACTGCACCTCAACATCATCGAGATCCGGAAACCCGAAATCGACGCCCAACTCGTCGCAGAGAACATTGCCCAGCAATTGGTTCGCCGGGTTGCTTTCCGGCGTGCGATGAAGCGGGCGGTTCAGTCGGCCATGCGGCTCGGGGCCCAGGGGATCCGGATCAATTGCGGCGGCCGTCTGGGCGGTGCCGAAATCGCGCGGACCGAATGGTATCGCGAGGGCCGGGTGCCCCTTCACACCCTGCGTGCCGATGTCGACTACGGCCACATAACCGCGCATACCGCCTACGGCACGTGCGGCGTGAAAGTCTGGGTCTTCAAGGGCGAGATTCTCGCCCACGATCCGATGGCCCAGGACAAGAAGGCGATGGAGCAGGCGAACGTCCGTTAGGACGATTGCGACGGAACCAGGACGATGCTGCAACCGAAAAGAACCAAATACCGCAAATTGCACAAGGGCCGGATTCACGGCATGGCGCAGCGGGGTAATCAACTTCAATTCGGCACTTACGGTCTGAAGGCGACCAGCGCCGGCCGAATTACCTCGCGCGAGATCGAGGCCAGCCGTCGTGCGATGTCTCGTCATATGAAGCGATCCGGGCGCATCTGGATTCGAATTTTTCCGGACGTGCCGGTTACGACGAAACCGACCGAGGTTCGGATGGGCAAGGGCAAGGGCAATCCGGAATTTTGGATGTGCCGGGTCAAGCCGGGTCGCATCATGTTCGAGCTCGATGGCGTGCCGGTCCACGTCGCCCAGCGGGCCCTGGAGCTGGCGGCAGCGAAGCTGTCCTGTTCGACCCGGTTCGTGGCACGGCTGGGTGAGGAGTAAGGGCGATGAAGGCCGAGGAGATTCGCGCCAAGACTGATGATGAGCTCAGGGACGCGTTGATCGATCTCAAGAAGGAGAGTTTCAACCTTCGCTTTCAGAAGGCGACGGGTCAGCTTGAAAACACGGCGCGAATGCGCGAGGCGCGGCGTGATGCCGCCCGGATCAAGACGGTCCTCGCCACACGCACCGCCGAAAAGGCGTAGGAGGACGAATGCCGAAACGTGTCATGCAAGGGGTGGTGGTCTCGGATGCAGCCGACAAGACGGTCGTGGTCCGGGTCGAGCGCCGCGTCGCCGACCCGCTCTATAAGAAGACCGTCCGCCGCTCGAAGAAGTTTGCCGCACACGATGAAGCAAATGCCTGCAAGTCGGGTGACGTCGTACGAATTCGTGAATGCCGGCCCATATCGAAGCGGAAGCGGTGGGAAGTGATTTCGGACGCGGACGCCTGATCGGCGACCGTAACCGGATTTGACGTGAAAGCAAAAGGACGATGATTCGAGCGCAAACGAGGCTGAATGTGGCCGATAACTCGGGTGCCCGGGAGGTGCAGTGCATCAAGGTGCTCGGCGGCTCAAAGCGCAGGAGCGCGAGCGTCGGCGACGTCATCGTCGTGACCGTCAAGGAAGCAATTCCGCGTGGCAAGGTCAAGAAAGGCGAAATCCTCCGTGCCGTGATCGTTCGCACGAGCAAGGAAATCAAGCGGACCGACGGCAGCGCGATCCGGTTCGATCGCAATGCGGCGGTTCTGATCAATGCCCAGGGCGAATTGATCGGGACCCGTATCTTCGGCCCCGTAACCCGAGAGCTGCGGGCGAAGCGCTACATGAAAATCGTATCGCTCGCGCCCGAGGTTCTTTAGGCGCGTGTCGCCGCGACCAAGACACAGGAAAGACGAATGCGGGCAAAGATGAAAATCAAGAAGGGTGACGACGTGATCGTCACGTCCGGCCGGGACCGTGGAAAACGAGGCGAAGTCGTCCGGGTCTACCCCGACAAATCCCGCGTCCTCGTCCGGGGCGTCAACGTCGTCAAGCGACACACCAAGCCATCGACTGCGGCGGGGCGGGGCGGCATTGTCGAAAAGGAGGCGCCGATTCACGTCTCCAACATCGCCCTGGTGGATCCGAAAACGGATGAGGCCACCCGGGTGGGGTACAAGGTCATCGACGATGGTCGCAAGGTACGCTTCGCCAGAAAATCTGGCGAAGTGATCGACTTGTAGGAGACGGAAAATGCGTCCGCGTCTGCGCGAGCATTATGAGGCCGTGGTTCGATCGGAGCTTCAGGCCCGATTCGACTACAAAAATCCCATGCAGGTGCCGCGACTCGACAAGATTGTCATCAATATGGGCGTCGGCGAAGCCGTGCAGGACTCGAAGAAGATGGCACCGGCGGTCGAAGAACTCACCTTGATTGCGGGTCAGAAACCAATCGTCATCAAGGCGAAGAAATCCGTCGCCAATTTTAAGGTGCGGATCGGAATGGAGGTTGGCTGCAAGGTTACCCTTCGACGAAACCGGATGTACGAGTTCATCGACCGGTTGATCAATATTGCGCTGCCCCGCGTGCGTGATTTCAGAGGGGTCTCGCCGTCAAGTTTCGACGGGCGCGGTAATTACGCACTCGGCGTGAAGGAACAGATCGTGTTTCCCGAAATCGATTACGACAAGGTCGATACGATCCGAGGTATGGACATCGTCATTTGTACGACGGCGGCAACCGACGAGGAAGCCCGTGTGCTCCTCGAAGGTTTAAACTTGCCGTTCCCTAAATGACGGAAACCGGAAACGATTTGGAGGTTTTGCCGTATGGCTAAGACCAGTGCCATCGAAAAGAACAAGCGGCGGAAGCGGCTGTCCCAGAAGTACGCCGCCAAGCGGACTGCGCTGAAGGCGCTTGTGCGCGATCAGTCGAAGCCGGTTGAAGAGCGCTTCGCGGCGGTCCTTGCATTGGCCAAGTTGCCGCGTAACAGCTCGCCTGTGCGCGGGCGAAATCGCTGTGAATTGACGGGGCGGCCGCGTGGTTATTACCGCAAGTTGCGGATGTCTCGAATCGCTCTCCGCGAGCTGGCTTCGTCTGGCCAGATCCCGGGAATGGTCAAATCGAGCTGGTGACGGAGGACCGAGGATGTCGATGACTGATCCCCTCGGGGACATGCTGACCCGAATCCGGAACGCGCAGCGAGCGGGTAAGTCGCTCGTCACGAGTCCGGCTTCAAAGTTGCGCGGCAACGTGCTCGCGGTGCTCAAGAATGAGGGCTATATCCGGAATTATAGCCGCCAGGATTACGACGGTGGCAAAGCCGAGTTCGAAATTGAGCTCAAATATCACGAGGGAGAACCCGTCATTCAGAAGATTGCCCGGGTCTCGAAGCCGGGACGGCGTGTCTATTCCTCGATCAAGGATCTAACGCCCATTTATAACGGCTTGGGTATCACTATATTGTCGACCCCGCGCGGTGTGATGTCGGATATCCAGGCGCGTGCCGCCAACGTTGGCGGCGAAGTCCTCTGCGAGGTGTTCTAGGAAACCATCATGTCGCGAATTGGCAAGACTCCCGTTCCCGTGCCCGACGGCGTCGATGTACAGATCGCCGGTCAGGACGTTACCGCAAAAGGCAAACTCGGCGAACTCTCGGTAAGCCTCGCTCCTGAGATCCAGGTCGCAATGGAAGACGATGGCGTCGTCGTCAGGCCCGTCGATGACTCGAAGCGGGCACGTCAGATGTGGGGAATGTCGCGTAGCCTTGTCAGTAATCTCGTAACGGGGGTCAGCGAAGGGTTTAGCGTCGATCTGGAGCTTCAAGGCGTGGGATATCGCGCCGCGGTCGCGGGCAAGTCGCTCAATCTCGATCTCGGCTTTAGCCATCAAGTGAAATATCCGATTCCCGAAGGAATCAACGTCGCTTGCGAGAAGCCGACCGCGATTAGAATTCAGGGTGCCGACCGTCAACAAGTCGGCCAGGTGGCATCGGAAATCCGCGCCTTTCGTAAACCCGAACCCTACAAGGGCAGGGGTATTCGCTACCAAGGCGAATACGTCCGGCGCAAGGAAGGCAAGAAGAAGTAACGAGTGCAATCGTGACGAAAATGAAAACCAAAGAGCTCTTTGCCCGGCGCCAACGCCGCGCTCGAGCGCGTCTGTCTCAGACGCGGGAACTGCGCCCGCGGCTTTCAGTCTTTAGATCCGGTAAGCATATTTATGCCCAGATCATCGACGACCGGCAGGGTGTAACGCTGGCTGCGGCCTCGAGTCTCGAAAAAAGCCTCCGCGATCAGGCCTCCTCTGGGGTCGACAAGGCCGCTGCGGCACGCGTTGGCGCCGAGATCGCAGAACGGGCAAAGGCGGCAGGGGTCAGCAAAGTAGTTTTCGACCGCGGGGGTTATGCCTACCATGGACGTGTAAAAGCGCTTGCTGAAGCGGCCCGCGAGGCCGGCCTCGACTTTTAGGAGCGGATGACATGAAGCGACATGTCGCGAGCAGACATGGCCACAAGGAAGAGTCGGAATTCATCGATCGCTTGGTTGGCATTAACCGCGTCGCCAAAGTCGTAAAGGGCGGCCGAAGGTTTGGTTTTTCCGCGCTTGTTATCGTCGGTGACGGCCGTGGTCGCGTTGGGTTCGGCTCCGGCAAGGCTCGCGAGGTTCCCGAGGCCATTCGCAAGGCAACTGAAAAGGCGAAGCGTCGAATGATCCGCGTTCCGCTGCGCGAGGGGCGGACGCTCCATCACGATATCGAAGGTCGGCGCGGTGCGGGCAAGGTCGTACTCCGAGCGGCCCCACCCGGCACCGGAATTATCGCCGGCGGCCCGATGCGCGCGGTGTTCGAGTGTCTCGGTGTACAAGATGTGGTTACCAAATCCGTCGGCAGTGCGAACCCCAACGCCATGATTCACGCCACCTTCGACGGCCTTGAAAATATGGTCGCGCCGCGTAGCGTGGCTGCCAAACGCGGCAAAAAGGTCAACGAAATATTCGGTCGCGACGTGGCCGACGAGGCGGAGGGTTAAAATCGTGGCGGCAGGCGATGCTGGAAAAATCCGTGTGACTCAAACCGGCAGCCCGATCGGCCGTCGATCCGATCAGCGCGCGACGCTCATCGGCTTGGGCTTGAACAAAATGCATCGCACGCGGGTCTTGGAGGATACACCTGCGGTGCGCGGCATGATCGACAAGGTGGCACATCTCGTGACAGCCGCATCCGTTGACGCGAATGAGAAGGTGAAGGGCTAGGCGATGAAGTTGAACGAACTGGGCACGGCTCCGGGCGAGCAGAAAGCTCGAAAGCGAATCGGGCGCGGGATCGGCTCGGGCACGGGCAAGACCAGCGGGCGGGGGCATAAGGGTCAGAAGTCTCGTGCCGGCGTCAACATCAACGGCTTCGAAGGCGGCCAGATGCCGATATATCGGCGCCTGCCGCGTCGTGGATTCCATAATAAATTCCGAACCGAGTTCGAGCCGGTTAATTTTTATCGCCTGCAACGTGCAATCGATACCAAGAAACTCGATGCGAGCAAGCCGATCACGCCTGTCGAACTGCGTGCCGCGGGTGTGGTGCGTGGCGATCGCGAAGGTATCCGGCTCCTGGCACGTGGCGAGCTCAAGGCCAAGGTGACAATCGAGGTCGATGGCGCGTCCAAGGCGGCAATTGCCGGTGTGGAAAAAGCCGGTGGCACAGTGACCGTTTCCCGCCCGCCCAAGGAAAAATCAGCCGACAAGCCGAAAGAGAAGAAGGCGAAAGCCAAAACGGCGCCGGAGGAGTCCGAAGCCGACGCCGAGAAATCCGATAAGGTCGATAATGGGAAAGAAGAACCGGCCAATGAGACCTCCGAGGATTAGGGGGTAAGGGAATGGCCTCTGCCGTCGAACAACTCGCGGCCAACATCAATCTCGGATCTTTCGCGAAGGCGACTGAACTCAAGAAGCGCCTGTGGTTCACTCTCGGCGCCCTGATCATCTACCGTCTCGGCACCTATATCCCGATTCCGGGCATTGACCCGACTGTGCTCGCCGATGTGTTCAACACACAGGCTGGGGGCATTTTGGGCATGTTCAACATGTTTTCGGGCGGCGCTCTCGGCCGCATGACGATCTTCGCCCTGAACATCATGCCCTACATCTCGGCGTCGATCATCATGCAGCTGATGACGACTGTCTCGCCGCATCTCGCTCAGCTTAAGAAAGAGGGCGAGGCCGGGCGCAAGAAGATGAATCAGTACACCCGCTACGGCACCGTGTTGCTTGCGGCCCTCCAGGCCTATGGCATCGCGGTTGGCCTTGAAGGATTTTCAGGGTCGGGCGGTGGCGCGGTCATTGATCCGGGGATGTTTTTCCGGCTTACCACCGTCGTGACGTTGACCGGCGGAACAATTTTTCTGATGTGGCTTGGCGAGCAGATTACGGCACGCGGTGTCGGTAACGGCATTTCACTGATCATACTTTCGGGCATCGTCGCGGAACTCCCCAGAGCGCTCGTGAATACTCTGGAATTGGGCCGAACCGGCGTTCTGTCATCCGGCTTTATCGTCATTATCGTCCTCATGGTTGTCGCGGTTATTACCTTTATCGTCTTCATCGAGCGCTCCCAGCGCCGCCTGATCGTGCAATATCCGAAACGGCAGAAGGGCCGTCAGATGACGGGCGGGGAAAGCAGCCATTTGCCGCTCAAGCTGAATACAGCGGGCGTGATTCCGCCGATTTTCGCGAGCTCGATCCTGCTTCTGCCGATCACGATGATTGGATTCAATGCCGGGCAGGGGCCCGAATGGCTGACCACTGTTGCGAACTTGCTCGGGCGCGGTCAGCCGATCTATATGCTGCTCTATGCCAGCGCCATTATCTTCTTTGCCTTCTTCTATACGGCGGTCGTCTTCAATCCGGCCGATACGGCGGACAATTTGAAGAAATACGGCGGCTTCTTGCCTGGAATCCGTCCCGGCAAGAACACGGCGGAATATCTGGATTACGTTTTGACCCGGTTGACGGTGGTTGGCGCGTCATATTTGGCGGCCGTAAGTTTGCTGCCCGAGCTCCTGATTTCCCAATACGCCGTACCATTCTACTTCGGTGGGACGAGTCTGCTCATCGTGGTGACCGTCACCCTCGATACGATGGGGCAAATACAGTCTCATCTGCTGGCCCATCAGTATGAGGGCCTGATCAAGAAATCGAAGCTCAGGGGTCGCCGCTCGTGAATTTGATCTTGCTCGGCCCGCCTGGCGCGGGGAAAGGCACGCAGGCGCAATACCTTGTTGAATCGCTGGGACTCTTGCAGTTGTCCACCGGTGATATGCTGCGCGCGGCCGTTGCCGAAGGGTCTGCCCTGGGAAAAAAGGTAAAGTCGATTATGGAAGCCGGCCAGTTGGTACCCGATGCGGTTATCGTTGCGATGATCGCCGATCGTATCGACAAGCCCGATTGTCAGGGCGGGTTCATCCTCGACGGCTTTCCACGCACCCTGGCGCAGGCCGAAGCGCTCGACGAGATGCTCGGGGACCGCGACAAGGAACTCACCGGTGTCATTGAAATCGGCGTGGACGACGATTTACTGGTCAAGCGGATTACCGGCCGCTTCTCCTGTGCGACTTGCGGTGCGGGCTATCACGACACCTTCAAGCGTCCCGAACTCGATGATGTCTGCGATGTTTGCGGCGGCACGGAGTTCTCTCGTCGCGAGGACGACAATCGGAAAACCGTGGTGGCTCGGCTTGAGACCTATCACGAGCAGACAGCGCCCCTGCTGCCTTATTATCGGGAACGCGGTAAACTCAAGACGGTCGACGGTATGACCGAAATCGACGAGGTCGGCCGTCAAATTGAAGCGGCCCTGGAAATTGCCTGGTGCTGTCCTAAGTAGAGGGCGAGTGTCCTAAGTTGGTCTTACGTTAAGACATCCACCTAGTCGGCAGCCACACCGCCCTCATTCTTCGTCGTGAGGCTCGCTCTCGCGCTGACTCATGCGGCCGAGCTTGAATCCGTAATAGTCTCGGATATAGGAATAATGTTCCGGTGACGGCTTGTGCTTGAAGCAAACCAAGATTTCCTCGCCGCTGTCATCGATCAAACGCTCTTCATGCCATCCTTCAGGCAACGCGGTGTCGTCTAGAGGCAAGATCGGTGGCGTCAACTCCTGGGCCTTGTTAGGGGAAGCCGTCGCGGCATTTTCAACCAATTTCACTTGCTCCATCAGAACCCCCGATTGCTCTCCGTCCACGAAAACCCAGTGGTGGCCCTCGTGCTCTTGGATGGCCCGGACACGTTCAGGCTTTTCAAACTGACGCACTCCGCCAATCTCAGCCTGGATCAGGTCTCCGACCTCGATCTCTGGCGGACCATCGGAAGTTGTACCGTCCTCATTTCCGTCTTCTTCCGTGGGGTGAAGTTTATCAGAAGATGTGAGTCCCGCAAAGGAGATAGTCGCGTCATAAACCTTTAAAAAATTCCTCGCACCCCTTTCGCTAAACCCCTTTTCGTCCATCAACGCGTCGAGGCAGGCATCGTTTTCAGGTCGATTTCCCCCCCATTCATCCCAACATTTGGCGATCTCCTTCGGGCGAAGGGCGGCAGCCTTCACTAACTCGTGCTTCTTTTCAGCCTGTTGGGTACGAAGATATTTGCGACCTTCGTCGGAAATAACCATTCGGCGGTCATCACCGCTCCCTTGGTATTCGAGAAGCCCAAAGTAGCGCAATGCCGCAGCAGTACGATCAACGCGAGCCTTGGCCGTGATGCTCCATGCAGCTCCAACCTTGTCAGGACATGCGGCCATTCGCTTGAAGTAAAATTCAAATTCGGATAGTCGATCAAGAGCATCCTCAATTGGGATTATCGGGTGCGCCGGACTCCGATCCCTCTGTCCGGCGGATTCAACATTCTCGGCCATTCTCAACACCTCCTGGTTGGGCGAAGCATACTCTAACGGCGATAAAAATCAACCGCCTCTGTGTTTTTATGGGGATGGGTCTGGCCTATGGTTGACTAAGGGCGCAATAAATCACATTATCTGCTTGATAAAGATGGAGATAAGCATGGGAAGAAGAGTCGAGAGCCCCCGGCGGAGTTGCCGACCGTCGATGTCTGAGAACGGCGGCGCAATAATCCCCCACTGAAGCGGCCGGTTGATCCGGCTGTAGCGGACCAAAATGGGACCGTCTATAGCCTTCTGTCAGGGTTGCTCTGACTGGAAGGCGGGGGGATGTATCGGGTGGATTTGTACGCGCGGGTTCGGCGGGCGTGTCGTGTCGAGGGAATGAGCACCCGCGAGGCCTCGCGGGTGTTCGGGCTGGACCGCAAGACGGTCCGCAAGATGCTGTCGTTCTCGGTGCCGCCGGGGTCTCGCCGCGGCAAGCCGCCACGGCGGCCGAAGCGGGGTCCGTTCACGGGGATCATCGATCGGATTCTGGAAGACGATCGGACCAGCCACCACAAGCAACGGCCCACGGCGAAGCGGATCTTCGACCGTCTCCGGGACGAGTACGGCTTTACGGGCGGCTACACCATCGTGAAGGACTATGTCCGTGAGCGGCGGCTTCGGTCGCGCGAGATGTTCGTGCCGCTCGTCCATTCCCCCGGCCCCGCCCAGGCGGACTTCGGCGAGGCGATGGCGGTGATCGGCGGCGTGGCGTGCAAGGTCCACTTCCTTGCCTTCGATCTTCCCCACAGTGATGCCTGCTTCGTGAAGGCCTACCCGGCGGAGACGACCGAGGCGTTCTGCGCTGGCCACAACGCGGCGGTTGCGTTCTTCGGCGGCGTCCCCCGATCCATCCTGTACGACAACACCAAGCTGGCAGTCGCCCGGATACTGGGCGATGGCAAGCGGCAGCGAACGCGCGTCTTCACGGACCTTCAATCCCCCTATCTGTTCGAGGACAGGTTCGGCCGGCCGGGCAAGGGCAACGACAAAGGCAAGGTCGAGGGACTGGTCGGCTTCATCCGGCGGACCTTCCGGGTGTGTCCGATTGTCTGTGTAAGTGACGCCGTGGGCGACATTGTTTCCGGCCTCAGCGCGCTGAGGCCGGAAAGCGATCCTCGAACAGGATCGCAAACTGCCCCATTGCGGCGGTCCATTCAATAGGCCGTTTCCAGCCGACACCGGCATTGCGGATCGCCAGGAACAACAGCTTGACCGCCGCCTCGTCGTTGGGGAAGCTACCGCGTGTCTTGATGATCTTGCGCAAAGATCGGTGCAGGCTCTCCAGCGCGTTGGTGGTGTAGATCATCTTGCGGATCGCCGGCGGGAACGCGAACATCGGCACCACCTGCTCCCAGGCGCGGCGCCAGCTGGGCGCGATCGCCGGATAGCGCTCGCCCCATTTGGCCTCGAACTCGTCGAGCTTGGCCGCCGCGGTCTCGGCGGTTTCGGCGCGGTAGATCGCCTTGATATCGGGCATGATCCTCTTTCGGTCCTTCCACGACACGAACGCCAGCGAACTGCGGATCAGATGCACGATGCAGGTCTGCACCGTGGTCTCGGGGAACACCGTTGTTATCGCCTCGGGGAAGCCCTTGAGGCCGTCGACCACGGCGATCAGGATGTCAGCGACGCCGCGGGTCTTGAGGTCGTTCATCACCTTGAGCCAGAACTTGGCGCCTTCGGTCTGCTCGATCCACAGCCCGAGAACCTCCTTCTCGCCTTCAGCGGTGAGGGCCAGTGCAACGTAGACTGCTTTGTTGCGCACCAGGCCTTCGTCGCGGATCTTGACCCGCAGCGCGTCAAAGAACACCACCGGATAGACCGCATCGAGCGGTCGGTTCTGCCATTCGCGGACCTCCTCGAGTACCGCGTCGGTGACCCGGCTGATCAGGTCCGGCGAAACCGCGACCCCGTAAAGCTCCTGCAGATGGCCACGTATCTCGCGCACCGTCATGCCGCGGGCATACAGCGACACGATGCGATCGTCGAAGCCCTCGAGACGGCGTTCGCCCTTGGGCACGATCAGCGGGTCGAACGTGCCGGTGCGGTCGCGCGGCACGGCGATATCGATCTCGCCATCCTCGCTCAGCACCGTCTTGTCCGAGTAGCCGTTGCGGCTGTTACCCGTGCCGCGACCGGCCGGGTCACCCTTCTCGTAGCCCAGGTGATCGCTCAGCTCGGCGTCAAGCGCCCGCTCCAAGAGCACCGCCTTGAGCTGCTTGAACAGCCCGTCTTCGCCCAGCAGGTCATCCGGCTTCTCGTAATCGGCCAGAAGTTCGTCCAGAAGTTCAGGTCTGATAGTCCTCATCGTAGGTCCTCCCATACTAAATATTGGACCCACGGCACTCATTTACACAAGATATCTGACACTCTCGACCTTCCGGGTCCCCGTCCCGCGGGCCGAGAGCTTCGAGGCGCTGAACGATGCTCTCGCGGGACAGTGCCGCCGGCGCCAGGCGGCGCGGCTGCGGGGTCACAAGGAGACCATCGGCGAGCGCCTCGCACGGGACCGGGAAGCCTTCTTGCCTCTCCCCCCGGCACCATACGATGCCTGCGACAAGCGCACTGGACGGGTGAGCTCGCTGTCGCTGGTGCGCTGCCGGGGCAACGACTACTCGGTGCCCGTGGCCTATGGCCACCGCGAGGTGCTGATCCGGTGCTCCGTCGACGAGGTCGTTATCTCTTGCGGCGCGGAGGTGATTGCCCGGCACCGCCGGTCCTACGACAGCGAGGACCTGATCTTCGACCCGCTGCATTACCTACCCTTGATCGAGCAGAAGATCGGCGCCCTCGACCAGGCCGCGCCGTTGGCGGGCTGGGACCTGCCCGATAGCTTCATCACCCTGCGACGCCTCCTCGAAGCTCGCATGGGCAAGGCAGGCAAGCGCGAGTACGTCCAGGTGCTCCGTCTGCTGGAGAGCTTCCGGCTCGAGGAGCTGACGGCAGCGGTCGGCGACGCGCTCAGGCTCGGCGCCATCGGCTTCGATGCGGTGAAGCACCTGGTACTGTGCCGCATCGAGCGGCGGCCGCCCCGGCTCAACCTCGAGGTCTATCCGTACCTGCCGCGCGCCCGGGTCGCGACGACGTCTGCCAAGTCGTACATGAGCCTGCTGTCGGGGCTCGGCGCATGACCGACACACCACGGCTGCTGCTCGTCCACCACCTCAAGAGGCTGAAGCTGCCGACGGTCCTGAGGGAGTACGACAAGATCGCCCGGCAGTGCGCCTCTGAAGGCGTCGACCACGTTCGCTATCTTCTGCGTCTGGCCGAGCTCGAGCTGATCGACCGCGAGCGCCGCATGGTCGAGCGGCGCATCAAGGCGGCGCGCTTCCCCGTGATCAAGAGCCTCGATAGCTTCGATTTCAAGGTCATCCCCTCGCTCAACAAGACGTTGGTCCTGGAGCTCGCCCGCTGCGCGTACATCGAGCGCCGCGAGAACCTCATCGCGCTCGGCAACAGCGGCACCGGCAAGACCCACATCGCCCTCGGTCTCGGCTTGGCGGCCTGCCAGAAGGGCCTCTCGGTCGGCTTCATCACCGCCGCGCTGGTCCACGAGCTCATCGAGGCCCGCGATGACAAGCAGCTGCTGAGGTTCCAGAAGAAGCTCGCCACCTACAAGCTTCTGATCATCGACGAGCTCGGCTTCGTGCCGCTGTCCAAGACCGGTGCCGAGCTCCTGTTCGAGGTGTTCAGCCAGCGCTACGAGCGCGGCTCGACCCTGGTCACCACCAATCTGCCGTTCGACGAATGGACCGAGGTGTTCGGCTCCGAGCGGCTTACCGGCGCTCTCCTCGACCGCCTCACCCACCACGTCAACATCCTCGAGATGAATGGCGAGAGCTACAGGCTCAACCAGAGCCGCAGGCGTCAAACCCCGACGGCGAACTGAACCGACCACCCAACCCACGCTTGACCCCATGGGCCCACAGGTCCCTCCCGCGCGCGCCGCCGCGTCAGCCTGTTGAGGGCACGTCGCGTTGCGCGCGGGGCCCGCCCATGGACTACGGGGACAAGCCCGCAGCCGCCAGGTGGTCCCTTTTTACTCCGCCACGGTGGTCCCTTTTTGCTTCGCCATTGACAGCTGGGGGCGAGGACCATAGGAAGGGCCGCTGCCTGATCCCCTGAGAAGGAAAGCAGCGGCCCTTAATCGGCACAAGTGAACCCCGGTTCGTCTAGTGGTAGGACGCCCTCTTTACAGGTCGGAGACCTACGTTCGAATCGTAGACCGGGGACAATTTTACCAATTGGGACCGTCGCTGCGCAAACAGCGGCGGTCCCGGATCACAAACCCAAGGATTGCCCCCTAAGCTATGACCGCAGATCTATATATAGCTGAGTCGGCGCCGATTTACCAGATCGGCTTGGGCCATCCCGACACTGTGAGGGACCGGCCTAATGAATATCCTTCCGTTTGAAAAACAAGTTCAATGCATCGCTTCTCTAACTGAGGGATGCAGCATACGGGCAACTGAGCGACTGACCGACATCCACCGCGATACGATCATGCGGCTGGACTTACGCGTTGGCGAAGGCTGCGCGGCACTTCATGACAGGATGATGACCGATTTACAGGTCGGCCATATCGAGCTTGACGAGATTTGGGCTTTCGTTGCCAAGAAGCAGCGGCGCGTGACAAGCGCCGATCCGTCCAGCGTCGGAGACCAGTATCTCTACACCGCGATGGACGCCACCGGCAAAGCGATCCTCTCCTATGTGGTGGGGAAGCGTAACGCAAAGAATACGCGTGACTTCCTAGCCGATCTCCGCACCCGCGTCATCAACCGGCCCAATATCTCGTCGGACGCCTTCACCCAGTATCCCGAGGCCATCGAGTTGGCCTTCGGGGCGGACGTGGATTACGGCCAGATTCAGAAGTCCTACACTGAGGACGCGAACGAGCCCAAGCGCGTGCGCCGATATTCTCCGGGAGCGGTAGTAGCAGTAGCCACAAGGACGGTCGTTGGCGATCCCGATCAAATCTGCACGAGCCACATGGAGCGCGGAAACCTCACCATCAGGATGCAGACAAGGCGCTTCACACGCCTCACCAACGCCTTCTCGAAAAAGCTCCGCAACCACAAGGCGGCGGTCGCGCTGTTCATAGCCCACTACAACCTATGCCGGGTCCACAAGACGATCCGCATGACACCAGCGATGATGCTCGGCTCGGCCGATCATATTTGGAGCGTGGGCGAGTTGATCGAGGTCGCTGCGAGCTCGGATTTGCCCAAATTGCCTGGACATCGCGTTGGCCACCTGCGAGTCATCGACGGGAGAGTGTCCTAGTCTGCGGGGGGCATGTGTCCTAAGTAGGACAGTACCAATTGCCTGAGATGTTTGACTTATCAAGGCCTCGGCCTATAATCCCTCACTGCCCGCTCGGTGCCTCGCATCGGGCGCCCCTGGCGTGAGAATATTCCAACTGGAGATCGTGGCGTGGCGCGGATTGCGGGCGTAAACATTCCGACTCAAAAACGTGTTGAGATTGCCTTGACCTATATTCATGGGATCGGCCGTCATCACGCATCCAGGATATGTGAGCAGATCGGCCTGCCCCGGGAACGCCGGGTTAGCGATCTCACGGACGCGGAAGTCGCACAAATCCGCGACATCATCGATCAGCAATTCGTCGTTGAAGGCGACCTACGGCGCGAGGTTGCCATGAACATCAAGCGCCTGATGGATTTGGCCAGCTATCGGGGCCTGCGACATCGGCGCGGTTTGCCGGTTCGGGGACAGCGAACCCATACGAATGCACGGACCCGGAAGGGTCCCGCAAAGCCGATCGCCGGCAGGAAGAGTTAAGTAGGGACGACGATGGCGAAACAGCAATCAGCGCGCGTCAAGAAGCGCGAACGCAAGAACATTGCGTCGGGGGTTGCCCATGTCAATGCGACATTCAACAACACGATGATCACGATTACCGACGTGCAGGGTAAAACCATCGCCTGGTCGTCCGCTGGTAGCCTCGGCTTCAAGGGATCGCGCAAATCGACACCGTTCGCAGCCCAGATGGCCGCCGAAGATGCAGGCCGCAAGGCGCAGGAACACGGTATGCAAACCCTTGAAGTTGAAGTCAGAGGGCCGGGTTCGGGCCGTGAATCCGCACTCAGGGCCTTGCAGGCAGCGGGGTTCAACATTACCTCGATCCGTGATTCGACGCCGATTCCGCACAACGGTTGTCGGCCGCCAAAACGCAGGCGCGTGTAAACGCCTCGTGTGAGGCGAACCGGGCCCGATCAGTTCTCGTGCCCAAACTTATTTTGATCCGCTGACGGACAAGAACAGTCCGTCACCAGCTTGAGGTCGAAACCGTGATTCAGAAAAACTGGCAAGAACTCATCAAACCATCGCAACTCACGATCGAACCGGGCGACGATCCGACCCGCCGGGCAACGGTTGTGGCTGAACCGTTGGAGCGTGGATACGCACTGACCTTGGGCAACGCCCTGCGCCGCATCTTGCTTTCCTCTCTACGCGGTTCAGCTGTGACGGCGTTGCAGATCGACAACGTGTTGCATGAATTCTCCTCTATCCCGGGTGTCCATGAGGACGTTACCGATATCGTGCTCAATTTGAAATCGATGGCTCTTCGCATGCATGGCGAGGGTCCCAAGCGCATGACGCTGAGCGCCAAGGGTCCGGGCGAGGTCAAAGTGGAAGCGATCGAGGTGGGCCACGATATCGAGATCCTCAATCCGGAGCTCGTCATCTGCACGCTCGACGACGGCGCCAAGATCAGTATGGAAATGGTTGTCGAATCGGGCAAGGGCTATGTCATGGCGAGCCAGAATCGGCCCGAGGACGCGCCGGTTGGCCTGATTCCCGTGGATGCGCTCTATACGCCGGTTAAGAAGGTC
Organism: Alphaproteobacteria bacterium; assembly: GCA_965198325.1. GTDB lineage: Bacteria > Pseudomonadota > Alphaproteobacteria > UBA828 > JAPUJA01 > CBDAPE01. The sequence continues at coordinate 106,250 of CBDAPE010000016.1, forward strand.
GCCTGTCGCGTGGAGAACACGCGTGTGGGGCAAGTCACAGACTTCGACAAACTCTCCATGGATATCGAGACCAACGGCACGGTCACGCCCGAAGATGCGATCGGCCTTGCCGCGCGAATCCTCCAGGATCAGCTTCAGTTGTTCGTGAATTTCGAAGAGCCGACGCGTGTCGAGCACGAAGAAATCCATGTCGAGCCCGGGTTCAATGCTCATCTGATTCGCAAGGTCGACGAACTCGAACTGTCCGTGCGCTCCGCCAACTGCCTGAAGAACGATAACATCAACTATATCGGTGACTTGGTACAGAAGACCGAAGCGGAAATGCTGCGGACGCCGAATTTCGGACGCAAATCGTTGAATGAGATCAAGGAGGTTCTTGGGACCATGGGCCTTCATCTCGGCATGGAGATCGACAACTGGCCGCCCGAGAACGTCGATGAACTCGTCAAGCGTCTCGACGAACCTTATTGATTGAGACCGCCAGGAACCGGGGAGTATCAGCGGGATGCGCCACCGCAATAGTGGGCGAAAGCTCAATCGCACCAGCAGCCATCGCAAGGCCATGTTCGCCAACATGGCGACGGCGCTGATCAAGCACGAGCAAATCACGACAACCTTGCCCAAGGCGAAGGACCTGCGGCCGATCGTCGAGAAGCTTGTGACACTCGGTAAACGCGGCGGTCTGCATGCCCGACGCCAGGTTCTGCGGATCGTTCGAGACGAGAAGATTGCCGATAAGCTGTTTACGACGCTGGCCGAGCGCTATGCCGACCGGTCGGGCGGTTATACCCGCGTGTTGAAGGCGGGGTATCGGTACGGTGATTCGGCGCCGCTGGCGATCATCGAGTTCGTCGAACGCGATTCGGACGCTAAGGGACAGGACTCAGGCCCTGTTCAGATCACTGACGAGGACGAGGACGAGGACGAAGCGGCATAGCGCCACTGCGAATTCCATCGAAGAGACCGTGGACAGGACGGGCAGCCGAAGGGGCTGCCCTTCGCGTTTTCGCAGAGTAAACTCACCAGATCATGACCACATTGTTCGAGGCCCAGGCACCGGCCCGACCTCTGGCCGACCGCCTTCGGCCGCAAAGTCTCGAGGCGGTCGTGGGGCAGGATCAACTGCTCAACGTCGAAGGGCCGATCGGCCGTATGATCAAGGCGGGACGGATTTCGTCCATGATCTTGTGGGGACCGCCCGGCTGCGGCAAGACGACCATTGCCAGGTTGCTGGCCCAGGCTACGGACCTCGAGTTTCAACCGCTCTCGGCGGTCTTTTCGGGCGTGGCCGATCTGCGCAAAGTGTTTGACGGGGCGCGGAAGCGACGGGAAGACGGCCGGGGGACGCTGCTCTTCGTTGACGAAATCCATCGCTTCAATCGGGCTCAGCAGGACGCCTTCCTCCCGGTCGTCGAAGACGGCACGATTACTCTCGTCGGAGCGACGACGGAGAACCCCTCGTTCGAGCTCAACGGCGCGCTGCTTTCGCGCTGCCAGGTCATGGTGCTCGTCCGCTTGGACGACGCCGCGATCGAGGAGCTTTTGGTCCGGGCTGAGGCCCTGCAGGACCAGGACTTGCCGCTGGACAGCGATGCCCGGGTAGCGCTTCGCGCGATGGCCGATGGTGATGGCCGGTTCGCGATCAATCTGGCCGAAGACCTCTTCGACCTCGCGCCGGGAACCCGGCTTGATTCGGAGGGCCTCATCAAAGCGGTTCGTCAACGCGCGGCGCTCTATGACAAGGCGCAGGAAAGTCACTACAACCTGATCAGCGCGTTGCACAAATCGCTGCGCGGCTCGGATGTGGACGCGGCGCTTTACTGGCTCGCGCGCATGCTGTCCGGTGGCGAGGATCCGCTTTATATCGCGCGGCGACTTGTGCGTTTTGCATCCGAGGACATCGGCCTCGCGGACCCGGACGCGTTGCCGCAAAGCCTCGCGGCGTGGGATGCCTATGAGCGGCTGGGCTCGCCCGAGGGCGAACTGGCGATCGCCCAGGCGGTTATCTACCTGGCGACGGCGCCCAAGTCGAACGCCGCCTACAAGGGGCTGGGGCAAGCCATGCGCCTGGCCAGGGAAACCGGCTCTCTCATGCCGCCCAAGCACATCCTCCATGCACCGACAAAGCTGATGAAAGACCTGGGGTACAGCGAGGGTTACGTCTACGACCACGATACGGAAGAGTCGTTCTCCGGACAGGACTATTTTCCGGATGAGTTGGACCGGCAGGCTCTGTATCGCCCGCGGGCGCGCGGCTTCGAACGCGAGGTCGCGAAGCGGCTCGACTACTGGACGAAGCTGCGGGCAGAGTCGGCGGCATCGAGCGAACCTGAAACCGATGGCCCGTCCGGGTCCGCGGTGCAGTCGGGGAGCGACGAGCCATGATGACCGTCCTTGCAGTTGCGGCCGGAGGTGCGATCGGCGCAACAGGGCGGTATTTCGTCGCAGGATGGGCCGAGCGAGCGCTTACGGTCTGGCTCGGCGGGGGCTTTCCCTATGGAACCCTGGCCGTAAACGTAATCGGCTCGTTCGTTCTCGGAGTGCTGGTCGAGGCCTTCGCGCTCGCCCTTACGATATCCCCGGAGATTCGGGCGCTTCTCGTGGTCGGCGTGCTTGGCGGGTTTACGACCTTTTCGGCGTTCTCGTTCGATACCATCCTTTTGCTGGAGCGGGGCGATTTCTCGCGGGCCGTTCTCAATGTGGCTCTGGCCGTGGTGCTATGCGTCGGCGGATTGTTCGTCGGTCTGCGTTTGATGCGTCTCGTTCTCACGTGAGCGGCGTCGAACTCATCGAGGTCGAGGCCGACGAGGCAGAGCTGCGACTCGATCGGTGGTTCAGGCGCCATTATCCGGGCTTGACCCACGGGCGGCTCGAAAAGCTCCTTCGCACGGGACAGATTCGCATCGACGGGCGGCGCGCGAAGGCCGGTCTTCGTCTCAAACCCGGTCAGCGGGTTCGCGTGCCGCCGGGCGAGGGCGAGGTTGGCCAAGCCAGAGGGCGTGCGGCTCGGCCTGTCGTCAGCGATGCGGGTGCTGACGAAATTCGAAGCTTGGTGCTTTACCGGAGCGAACGGCTGATCGCAATCAACAAACCGCCCGGACTCGCCGTGCAGGGCGGTAGCGGGATTTCGCGCCATCTCGACGCGATGCTTGATGGACTGCGGTTCGGCGCCGCTGAACGACCCCGGCTCGTCCACCGGCTGGACCGGGACACGAGTGGCGTCTTGCTGCTGGCGCGGGATGCGCGCGCTGCGGCGGAGCTCGGTGCGGCCTTTCGGAACCGCCGCATCCGAAAGTTATATTGGGCCCTCGTCGTCGGCGTGCCGAAGCCCAAGGACGGCGACATTGGGCTTGCATTAAAAAAGGCCGGGCCGGCGGGACGCGAGCGCATGAAAACCGACGATCGCGCGGGTAAGCCGGCGCTGACCCGCTATCGGACGGTCGAGACCCTGGGACGGCGCGCGGCCTGGCTGGTTCTGGAACCTCTCACAGGTCGGACCCATCAGCTTCGCGCCCACTGCGCGGCGATCGGCACGCCTATTGTGGGTGACGGAAAATACGGTGGTGGCGCGGCCCATCGCGCGGAGATCGATCCGACGGGCCGGCTGCACCTCCATGCCCGCGCGCTCGTTGTGCCGGGGGGACTCGTCGAAACGCCCACGGCATTGCGTCTCGAAGCCCCCTTGGCGCCGCACATGGCCGATACATGGGCCCGCCTCGGCCTCGACGTCGATCTTGGAAGCGATCTGCCGGAGGGCCACGGCCAGCCATGAAGCGGTTCTATGATGCGGCATCCGTGCAACAGTCCGGCGCGGGTTACGCGGTGACGCTCGATGGCCGCCCGATAAAGACGCCCGAACGCCGCGATCTGGTTGTTCCAAGCGCGGGGCTCGCCGACGCCATCGCGGCAGAATGGCAGGCGCAGGGCGAGGCCGTGGAGCCGGCGACCATGCGGCTCAGCCGAATTGCCTGTACGGCCCTCGACCGGATCGGAGGCGCGCGCACCGAGGTGATCGACCGGATCGCAACGTTTGGCGAAACCGATCTCGTGTGCTACCGCGCGAGCGAACCGGCCGGGCTCGTCGCCCGGGAAGCGGCAGCGTGGGACCCGTTGCTCGATTGGCTGGCTCGGCATTTTGACGTACGCCTCACGGTCGTAACCGGCCTGACCCCCGCAACCCAACCGGACGAGGCGTTGGAACGACTTCGCAGGGCCATCGACGCGCTGAACGATATGCAGGTGAGCGGCCTCTCGGGCGCCGCGGTATCGACCGGCTCGCTCGTGATCGGGCTCGCGCTGTGTGCGGGGCGGCTCGATGGTGCGGCTGCGTTCGAAGCGTCTCAAATCGAAGAGAGTTATCAGATCGAGAGATGGGGCGCCGATCCCGAAACCACGGCGCGCCGCGCCGCGCTACGGGCCGAGATCGACGCGCTCGCCCAATTTCTCGGGCATTGCAGGACGTGACGAGGTGCACCGGTAAACGCACCGAGGTTGCCATCCGAAGCACTGCCTGAGTCGCTCGAAGATCTATTCCATGGCGCTCAGGACCTCATCGAAGCTCCCGCTCCCTTTGCCGCTGGTCACGCTGCGGCTATGATGGTAAATCCAGTACCGCCCGGCATTCGCCGCCGGCCCCCGGGCATCCCGGAGCGAGACGATGAAAGAAATTCTTCGACGACTCGAAGAAAAGCGGGCCGGAGCACGCGTCGGTGGCGGTCAGCGACGGGTCGACGCCCAGCACGCGAAAGGAAAACTGACGGCCCGCGAGCGTCTCGATCTGCTGCTCGACGAAGCGAGCTTCGAGGAATACGACATGTTCGTCGAGCACCGCTCGACGGATTTCGACATGGCCGATCAAACCATCCCGGGCGATGGGGTCGTCACCGGCCACGGTCGTATCAACGGTCGCCAGGTCTTCGTCTTTAGCCAGGATTTTACGGTGTTTGGGGGCAGCCTGAGCGAAGCCCACGCGGAAAAAATCTGCAAGGTGATGGATCAGGCCATGAAGGTCGGTGCACCCGTCATCGGCCTCAACGATTCCGGCGGTGCGCGCATTCAGGAGGGTGTCGCGTCCCTTGCCGGCTACGCCGAGGTGTTTCAGCGGAACGTGCTGGCATCAGGCGTCATCCCGCAGATTTCGCTCATCATGGGGCCGTGTGCCGGCGGCGCGGTCTATTCGCCCGCCATGACCGACATCATCTTCATGGTGAAGGATTCGTCCTATATGTTCGTCACGGGGCCCGACGTCGTGAAGACCGTGACCCATGAAACCGTCACCCATGAAGAACTCGGCGGTGCGATCACTCACACCACCAGGTCGGCCGTGGCGGACCGCGCCTTCGAAAACGATGTCGAGGCGCTGGCCGCCACCCGCGTGTTGTTCGATTTTCTGCCGGCCTCGAACCGGGAACCCCTGCCGGTCCGCCCGACCGACGATGTCGCGTCAAGACTCGAACCGGCGCTCGACAGTCTGGTGCCGGCCAATCCCAACAAACCCTATGACATCAAGGAATTGATCGAAAAGGTCGCCGACGAGAGCGATTTCTTTGAACTGCAAGCGGGTATCGCCAAGAATATCGTGATCGGCTTTGTTCGCATCGAGGGTCGGCCCGTGGGCGTCGTCGCAAACCAGCCGTTGGCTCTGGCCGGCTGCCTCGACATCGAGTCGTCCCGCAAGGCGGCGCGGTTTGTGCGCTTCTGCGACTGTTTCAATATTCCCATTCTCACGTTCGTCGACGTCCCCGGATTTCTCCCCGGCACGGACCAGGAGCATGGCGGCATCATCAAGCACGGCGCCAAATTGCTCTACGCCTATGCGGAGGCGACCGTGCCGAAGGTCACGGTGATCACCCGCAAGGCCTACGGCGGCGCCTATGACGTGATGAGCTCTAAGCATCTGCGGGGCGACGTCAACTACGCCTGGCCCACCGCCGAAATCGCCGTAATGGGCCCGAAAGGCGCGGTCGAGATCATCTTTCGGGGCGATCTCGACAAGCCTGAAAAGATTGAGGAAAAGACCGAGGAATATCGCCGTCTTTTCGCAAATCCGTTCGTCGCCGGTTCCCGTGGGTTTATCGACGATGTCATCTTGCCGCGCGAAACGCGCCCGCGGGTCTGCCGGGCCCTGACCATGCTTCGCAAGAAGGCTCTCGACAACCCGTGGAAGAAGCACGGGAATATCCCACTTTGACAAATCGTAGAATAGGCAAGCACGTTGGAAGACCTTACGGAAGGCTGGTCGGATGGGTAGCGAAGACAATTTTCATAGCCTGCTGAAGGAGAGCCGCGATTCCGGCGAGATCGAAATCGGGACAAATATTTGGCGGATAAACGGACCGCGCTCGCCAGTTTACAGTTCAGTTGAGAATGCGCTTCCATATCTGATTTTGACGGTCGTCGTAGTTGCCGCGTTTTTCCTTTTCGGCTGGATGATCGCAGTCATAGTTCTTCTTGTCGCGTTGATATTGTCGGTTTTCCTCATTCCTAGAATCGTGTCTCGCCGAGTGCGGCAAAGAGCTTTGAATTTTGCTCTCCGAAATGTGGATCATTGGATGTCTCTTTGGGATGCTGGGGCGCTCTCTCTGAGGATGACGAACAACTCGGGCGCGCGTTGTCGTTCCCCCGATGGCGACTGGAAAGAGTTCCTTCGAGAAAATTTCCTTCGAAAATCCGGAGACTGAATACACGTGTTCTCGAAAATCCTGATCGCCAACCGCGGCGAAATCGTGTGCCGGGTGATTCGCACGGCGCGGGACATGGGCATTGCGACTGTGGCGGTCTATTCCGACGCCGACGCGAGGGCGCTGCATACGCGCATGGCCGATGAGGCTGTCCAAATCGGCCCCGCACCGTCCGCGGAGAGCTATCTGGTCGCCGACAGGATTGTCGAGGCCGCCCGACAGACCGGCGCCGAGGCCATCCATCCGGGATACGGGTTCCTTTCAGAAAACGCCGCCTTCGGTCGCCGCCTGGCTGCCGAGAGCCTCGTCTTTATCGGTCCACCGCCCCATGCCATTGCCGCGATGGGCGACAAGATCGAATCCAAGAAGCTGGCGGCGCAGGCCGGCGTGAGCACGATTCCCGGCCACGCGGAGGCGATCACCGATCCCGACGAAGCGGTCCGTATCGCCGCGGGCATTGGCTATCCGGTCATGATCAAGGCATCCGCGGGCGGCGGCGGCAAGGGCATGCGCGTTGCCCGAGACGACGACGAGGTTCGCGAGGGCCTGCGCTCGGCCGCGAACGAGGCGCGATCTAGTTTTGGCGACGACCGGGTGTTTATCGAGAAATTCATCGAGCAGCCCCGCCATATCGAGATTCAGGTGCTAGCCGATTCCCAGGGCAACACGGTTTATCTCGGCGAGCGCGAATGTTCGATCCAGCGACGCCATCAAAAGGTCGTCGAGGAATGTCCGAGCCCGTTTCTGGATCCGACGACGCGGCGAGCCATGGGCGAACAGGCGGTTGCGCTCGCTAGGGCGGTCGGCTACGTCTCGGCGGGAACCGTCGAGTTCATCGTCGATCGTCAGCGCAAATTCTATTTCCTGGAGATGAACACCCGGCTTCAGGTGGAGCACCCCGTGACTGAGCTTGTTACCGGCCTCGATCTGGTTGAGCAGATGATCCGCATCGCCCAGGGCGAGCCGTTGTCCTTTGACCAGGAGGCCGTTCGGCTCGACGGTCATGCCATCGAATGCCGGATCTATGCGGAAGATCCGGCGCGCGGCTTTCTCCCTTCGGTCGGCCGGCTTTCGACTTTCCGGCCGCCTGCCGCCGATCCCGGCCTACGGCTCGACACCGGCGTCGAGGAAGGCAGCGAGATCTCGATTTTTTACGATCCGATGATGGCCAAGCTATGTGCACGCGGCGCCGACCGCAAGGCGGCCGTCGCATCAATGCAACGCGCGTTGGACGGCTTCTGGATCAAGGGCCTCGACCACAATCTTCTGTTTCTCTCGGCGATCATGGCCAACGCGCGCTTTGCCGATGGTGAGACGACGACCGATTTCATCGCACGGGAATTAGGCGACACCTACAGCGGTCGCGAGCCCGAAGCGGACGAACGAGCCGCACTCGCCGCCGTCGCGGCGTTGGTTCACCTTCGGAGCCGGTTGCGCGACTGCGCCATCGCGGATGACCCGGCTGGCCGGGCTCCCGACTTGGAAGGCGACTGGATCGTTCGGCTCGGCTCCGATGACGTGGCAATTGGCGCCGTGACGACGGAGGGCGGTGTGGATGTCCGCCTTGAAAGTCGGACGATCGTCGTCGAAAGTCGCTGGTGCCCTGGCGATCCGGTCTTTACGGGTCGTGTGGATGGTCATCCGTTCAAAGCCCGGATCGAGCGGCACCTCGATGGTTTCGATCTGACTCACGCAGGAATTTTCTTGGCGGTCCGCGTGCGCCGGCCCCGGGCGCACGCGATTGCCGACCAGATGCCGGAAAAAATAGCGGCGGATACGTCGCGTCAGCTGTGCTCGCCGATGCAGGGTCTCGTCGTCTCCATCGACGTTGCGGAAGGAGATGACGTTAAGGCGGGACAGGCGCTCGCGGTAATCGATGCCATGAAAATGGAGAACCAGCTCCGGGCCGAACGGGATGGGCGAATCGCCAGGATTTGTACGGCCGTCGGCGACAGTCTGGCCGTCGATCAGATCATTCTCGAATTTGAATAGGCCATGCCTGAGCGCCGCGCCGCGAGGCTTCTTATTACGGGGCGGGTACAAGGCGTCTGGTTCCGCGCCTGGACGGCGGAACAGGCGAACGCGCTCGGGATTTCCGGCTGGGTGCGGAATCGTCGTGACGGCAGTGTCGAAGCGCTCGTTGCGGGGCCTGGTCCTGCCGTAGTCCGGATGATCGAGGCCGCAGGCACGGCCCGACGCACGCCCGGGTCGACGCTGTCGATACCAGCGATGCCGAAGACCCAGGCGACATCGGGTTCGATGTTCTGCCGAGCGCCTGACCCGTTACGACGCTTCAAAAATCTGGTTGAAATGCCGCTTCAGTGCGCCATCGACGTCGGCCATCGTGGTCCGGACACCCAGATCGGCAAGCGAGGTCACGCCGTAGCCTGCAATGCCGCAGGGCACGATGCCCTTGTAGTGGGCTAGGTCGGGCGCAATGTTCAGCGAGACGCCGTGCAGGGTCACCCAGCGGCGGACCCGAAGCCCGAGCGCCGCGATTTTCGTTTCGGTTCCGTCGTCGCGCGCAACCCACACGCCAATCCGTCCCTCGCGCCTGATCCCGGCGATCCCGAATTCGGCCAGCACGGCGATCAGCCAGTCTTCCAGGCGGTTGACGAACGCCCGCAAGTCCCGGCCCCGGGTATCGAGATCGAGCATTACATAGGCGATGCGCTGCCCCGGCCCATGATAGGTGAACTGGCCTCCCCGTCCCGAGGGGTAAACCGGCAGAATATCGGGATCGAGGAGGTCCTCGGGGCGAGCGCTCGTCCCGGCGGTGTAAAGCGCCGGATGTTCGAGCAACCAGACCTGCTCGCCGGCGCTTCCCTTCCGGATCGCGACGGCACGCCGTTCCATGGCCTCGACGGCCTCGCCGTAGGGAACCGGCTGTCGGCTGGTGATCCACTCAACGCTCGTCATGGGCGCAAACGCTAGCACACTCGCTTGCGGTAACGCGCAAGATTTGATAAGTCCATGCGGCCTGTGAACGGCCACAGTTTTGGCCTGGTTTTTGATATATTCGAGCGATTATGCGGTCGTGGCGGAATTGGTAGACGCGCAGCGTTGAGGGCGCTGTTCCCGCAAGGGAGTGGAAGTTCGAGTCTTCTCGACCGCACCATTTTTGCAAAGCCTGCATGCCGGTTGTCCGTGACCGAATTGCAGGCTTTCTTATGACGCCAAGGCGCCGGTTTGCGCCCGATGCGCCCGGTGAATTCGTAGCTATTCCGCGGTGCTCGGCTATACTGGCGCCGCATTCGGACCGATGGAGCACCGGCCATGGCCGAGGACGTTCGCGAAGACGCGCTGGAGTATCACCGCAAGCCGAAACCCGGCAAGCTGGGTATCCATGCGACGAAACCGCTCGAAAATCAGCGGGATTTGGCGCTGGCCTATACGCCGGGAGTCGCGGCCGCGTGCGAAGAGATCGTCCGGGACCCGGCCGAGGCCTTTACCGTCACCGCACGAGCCAACCTTGTCGCCGTCATAACGAACGGGAGCGCGGTTCTCGGTCTCGGGTCGATCGGTGCCCTGGCATCCAAGCCCGTCATGGAAGGCAAGGCGGTCCTCTTCAAAAAATTCGCCGGACTCGATGTCTTCGACATCGAAATCGACGAGTCGGACCCGGACAAACTGGTCGAGATCATTGCGAGCCTCGAGCCGACGGTCGGCGCGATTAATCTCGAGGATATCAAGGCGCCGGAATGCTTCGTGATCGAGCAGAAGCTGCGTGCCCGGATGAACATTCCCGTCTTCCACGACGATCAGCACGGCACCTCGATCTGTGTTGCGGCAGCCGTAATGAACGGCCTGCGGGTCTTGGGTAAGGACATTGCGAAGGTGCGGCTTGCTGCATCCGGCGCGGGGGCCTCGGCGGTCGCCTGTCTGGAGCTCCTGATTCAACTTGGTGTATCACCTGAGAATATTCTCGTAACTGATCGTTCTGGCGTGATTTTTAAGGGCCGTGGAGATCTTTCGGCGCAAAAGGAACAGTTCGCCCGGGAAACCAATTGTCGGACCCTTGCGGACGCCCTTGAAGGTGCGGATATCTTTCTTGGATTGTCCGGACCCGGCACCGCAACGGCGGACATGGTGGCCGCGATGGCGCCGAAGCCGTTGATCCTGGCGCTTGCCAATCCGACGCCTGAGATTCTTCCAGAAGAGGTGTTGAGCGTTCGCTCGGATGCGGTAATCGCGACGGGGCGTTCCGATTACCCCAATCAGGTCAATAACGTCCTATGTTTTCCGTTTATTTTTCGCGGCGCACTGGACGTCGGCGCGACCGAGATCAACACCGCCATGGAGCTTGCCTGCGTGCGGGCCATCGCCGACCTCGCCATGGCGGAGACCTCCGAGATCGTTGCGGCCGCCTACCGGGGCCAGACATTGAATTTTGGGCCCGACTATATTCTACCCAAACCGTTCGATCCGCGGCTGATCAGCGCCGTCGCGAGCGCCGTCGCCGAGGCGGCGATGGAAAGCGGCGTCGCGACTCGGCCGATCACCGACCTCGAGGCCTATCGGCAAGATCTCGAGCAATTCACCTATCGCACCGGCTATCTGATGCGTGATGTCTTCGATCACGCACAGGCCGATCCCAAGCGGTTGGTTTACGCTGAGGGCGAGGAGGAACGGGTGCTTCGCGCCGTACAAATCGTCGCCGACGAGCGGTTGGCCCATCCCGTCCTCATCGGTCGTCCATCGCTGATTGTCGAGCGGATCGCTCAATTCGGACTCCGCCTCGAGCCGGGGCGCGACGTCGAGATCCTCGATCCGGAGAATAATCCGAATTACGAGGCCCATTGCCGCGATTACCACCAACTGCGCGAGCGAGAGGGCGTCTCACCGGACCTGGCAGCCGAGTTGATGCGCACCCGCTCGGCCGCGCTCGCGGCCATCATGGTTCGTCGCGGCGAGGCCGACGCCATGCTTGCGGGCCCGATCGGGCGGTATCAGGAGCACCGCCAGCATATTTTCGACGTGATCGACGTCAAGCAGTCGATCCACGCCGCCGCGGCCATGCAGGTCCTCGTTCTCGACAAGGGCGCCGTCTTCCTGGCCGATACTCATGTGAATGACGATCCCGATGCAGAACACATCGCTCACATCGCCCAGCTTGCCGCCGAACAGGTGCGTGCGTTTGGTCTCGAGCCCCGCATCGCCATGTTGTCGAGCTCGAATTTCGGCTCCAACAACTTCCCGTCGTCCGTGAAAATGCGTAAAGCCGCGCAAATCCTGCGGGCGATTCTGCCCGATCTCGAAGTCGAGGGCGAAATGCATGGCGACCTCGCTCTCGACGAGTCCCTCCGCCGTGCGGTGTTTCCCAATTCCCGTCTGTCGGGGCAGGCCAACCTGCTCATCATGCCCAATCTCGATGCGGCCAATATCGCGTTCAGCCTGCTCAGGGTGCTTGCGATCGGACAATCCGTCGGGCCAATTCTTCTGGGGCTTGAATACCCGGCTCACGTCCTGATCGATTCGGCGAGCGTACGGGGCGTCGTCAACATGACGGCGATTGCCGCGGCCGATGCGCAGGCGCGCGAGGGCACCGTCCAACTCGCGTTCCCACTAGTGGACGCCGGGGAATGAGACCATGGCGAATGATCCGTCCAACGGCGGTCGGGAGGCTCAGGCCGAGGCGCTCGGTCCGGAGGGGCTTTACGGCCTGACGGCCACCCTCGTCGACGCAGTTCGCGACAGTATTGCGCACGGCGATCCTCCGCGCCTGAGAAGCCTGGTCAACCCGCTTCACGTCGCCGATCAGGCGGACCTGCTCGAACGCCTTTCGCGCGACGAGCAGCGGACCCTTGTCGACGCGTTGCGCGAGACCTTCGATGCTGAAGTTCTGACCTATTGCAACGAGACTGTTCGCAACGAGATCGTCGATCAGCTCAGCACCGACGACCTCGCCGCCGCCGTCGCCGAGCTCGAGACTGACGATGCGGTCACTCTGATCGAGGACCTCGACGAGGACGAACAACGCGAGGTGCTCGAAGCCGTCCCGGCTAAGGACCGCCTCGAAGTTCAGGAGGGCCTCCAATACCCGGACGACAGCGCCGGCCGTTTGATGCAGCACGAACTGGTTGCCGTGGCGGCCTTCTGGACCGTGGGTCAAACGATCGACACCATGCGCGAGACGGCGGACCTGCCCGACACCTTTTACGAAATCTTCGTCGTCGACCCCAAGCATCGGCCCGTCGGGACCGTCTCGCTCAGCAGGCTCTTGCGCAACAAGCGGCCCGTGCGGGTCGGCGACATCATGGAAACCGATCTCAAAACGATCCCGGCCGAAATGGATCAGGAAGAAGTCGCTTACGTGTTTGACCAGTACGATCTGGTTTCCGCCCCGGTGGTCAATGCCGAAGACCGTCTGATCGGCGTGGTTACAGTGGATGACGTCGTGGATGTTATCCAGGAAGAAGCAGAAGAAGACATCATGCGCCTCGGCGGTGTGGTCGAAACCGACCTGTACCGCGCCGCGTTCCGCACGGCCCGGGGTCGGGCGACCTGGCTGCTGGTCAATCTCGGAACGGCGATTCTCGCGTCCGTGGTGATCTATCAGTTCGATGCCACGATCGAACAGATCGTCGCACTTGCCGTACTCATGCCCATCGTCGCGTCGATGGGAGGCAATGCAGGAACTCAGACCATGACCGTCGCGGTGCGCGCGCTGGCCACCCGCGAGCTGACCGCCAGCAATGCACTCCGCATCTTCGGCAAGGAGGTGCTGGTCGGCGGTTTCAACGGACTCGTCTTCGCCGCTCTGATCGGCTTGATCGCGGCTCTCTGGTACGATGACATTCCGCTCGGCGGGGTGATTGCCGCGGCGATGGTGGTGAACATGCTGGTTGCCGGGGTGTCGGGAATGATCATTCCGCTTGCTCTGGCGCGGTTGAAGATCGACCCGGCGACGGCTGCCGGGGTGTTGCTGACGACCGTGACCGACGTCGTCGGGTTTTTCGCGTTCCTGGGGCTCGCGGCCCTGTTCCTGCTCTAACGCCGGGGGTCTTGGCGATGATTTCGAACCGCTATCCGACACTTGATTTCGACCTCGGCGAAACCGCCGGCATGATCCGCGATTCCGTCGCCGCCTTCGCCGGCGATGAAATCGCTCCGCGCGCGGCCGAGATCGACCGGACCAACGATTTTCCGCTCGATCTGTGGCCCAAGATGGGCGAACTCGGTCTGCTCGGCATCACGGTCGAGGAGGAGTATGGCGGCGCCGGGCTCGGCTATCTCGAGCATGTCGTGGCCCTGGAGGAAGTCAGCCGCGCTTCGGCTTCGGTCGGTCTGAGCTACGGCGCTCACTCTAATCTCTGCGTCAACCAGATCCGGCGCAGCGGCAACGAGGAGCAGAAACAGCGTTATCTGCCCAGGCTCATTTCGGGCGAGCATGTTGGTGCGCTTGCGATGAGCGAACCGGGCGCCGGCTCGGATGTGGTTTCCATGCGCACCCGGGCCGACAAAAAGGGCGATCGCTACATCATCAACGGCAACAAGATGTGGATCACCAACGGCCCGGATGCCGACGTGCTGGTGGTCTATGCCAAGACCGATCCCGACGCGGGCAAGCGAGGCATTTCCGCCTTCCTCATCGAAAAGGGGATGACCGGTTTCTCGACCGCTCAGAAGCTCGACAAGCTCGGCATGCGCGGTTCGAATACGTGCGAGCTGGTCTTCGAGGATTGCGAGGTTCCGGCGGAGAACCTCCTGGGCGAGGCGGGCACGGGTGTGCGAATTCTGATGAGCGGTCTGGATTACGAGCGCCTCGTGCTCTCGGCGGGTCCGGTCGGCATAATGCAGGCCTGTATGGACGTGGTGCTTCCCTACGTTCACGAGCGCAAGCAGTTCGGCGAGCCGATCGGCAATTTCCAGCTCATCCAGGGCAAGATCGCCGACATGTACACGACCATGAATGCGTCCCGGGCTTATGTCTACGCCGTTGCCAAGGCCTGCGACCGGGGCGAGACCACCCGCAAAGACGCGGCGGGGGCGATCCTCTACGCGTCCGAAAAAGCCACCTGGATGGCGCTCGAAGCCATACAATGTCTGGGCGGAAACGGTTATATTAACGACTACGATACGGGTCGGCTGCTGCGCGACGCCAAGCTCTATGAAATCGGCGCCGGCACGTCGGAAATTCGCCGCATGTTGATCGGCCGCGAGCTCTTCGAGGAAAGCGCATAATGGCTCTGGAGATGCGCTCCAGCTGCGAAAATTGCGAGACCGCCCTTCCCATGGGCGGAGCCGCACATATCTGTTCTTATGAGTGCACCTTTTGCACGGACTGTACGTCGGCCATGGATGGCGTGTGCCTAAATTGTGGCGGGGAAGTTGTTCCCCGGCCCCGGCGTGCCGCCGACTGAACCGATAACCGACGATCCGTCACAACGCCACACGAAAGGCAGTTAATCGATGTCCGACGACGCCATTGTAATCGTGTCCGCCATGCGCACCCCGATGGGCGGGTTCCAGGGAGCACTTTCCGCCGTCACTGCGCCCGAGCTGGGTTCCGTCGCCATCAAGGCCGCGCTGGAGCGCGCCGGGGTCCCGCCTGAGGATGTTGACGAGGTCATCATGGGCTGCGTGCTGCCGGCCGGACAGGGCCAGGCGCCTGCGCGTCAGGCCTCGCTCGGGGCCGGCGTGCCGGTCGATGCGGGCTGTACCACGGTCAACAAGATGTGCGGCTCGGGGATGAAAGCGGCCATGTTCGGCCACGATCTGCTGAAGGCGGGCAGTGGCGATATCATCGTGGCCGGGGGCCTCGAGAGCATGACGAACGCGCCCTATCTTCTCGACCGGGCGCGGGGAGGCTATCGTATGGGGCACGGTCAGGTCTACGACCACATGTTCCTCGACGGCATCGAGGACGCCTACGACAAGGGCAGCCTGATGGGCGTCTTCGCCGAGAATACGGCGGAAAAGTACCAGTTCACCCGGGAGCAGCAGGACGAGTTCGCGATCACCTCGCTGGGCCGCGCGAAGGCGGCGAACGAAGATGGCAGCTTCGCCGGAGAGACCGCGCCGGTGACGGTCAAGGGCCGCAAGGGCGATACGGTGGTCGAACGCGACGAGCAGCCGTTCAATGCGAATCTCGAGAAGATCCCGACCCTGCGTCCGGCCTTCCGCAAGGACGGCACGGTGACCGCCGCCAACTCCAGTTCGATATCCGACGGGGCAGCGGCGATCGTCCTGATGCGGGCGTCGGAAGCCGAACGGCGAGGCCTTGTCCCGCTGGCGAAGATCGTCGCCCACAGCACCCATTCCCAAGAGCCCGAATGGTTCACGACGGCGCCGGTCGGCGCGCTGCGGGCGCTCCTGGAGCGGACCGGCTGGTCGACCGGCGAGGTCGATCTCTATGAAATCAACGAAGCCTTCGCGGTGGTCACGATGGCGGCGATGCGCGATCTCGACCTGCCCCACGACAAGGTCAATATCCGGGGCGGGGCGTGTGCGCTGGGTCATCCGATCGGGGCTTCGGGCGCCCGGGTCATGGTCACCCTGCTGTCCGCGATGGCGGATCGCGACGTCGACAAGGGCGTCGCCACGCTGTGTATCGGCGGCGGCGAAGCCACCGCGATCGCGGTCGAACGGCTGCATTAATACCCGCTATAAAAAAGGGAGGATCGAGACCCATGGCATTAATTGAGATTCCGGCCCGCAAGGGCAAGGCCGCGACGGTAAAGAAGGGCCAGCAGATCAAGCTGATCAACACCCACGGCACCCAGGTCGTCGACACCTGGGCGTTCAATGCCGCCGACGTCAGCGAATTCCTGTCCTTTCCCCATACCCATACCCAGACCGAACATCTCATTCCCCGGGTTGGCGATGTCATGGTGACCAACCGGCGCCGCCCCATCCTGACCATCGTCGAGGACACCTCGCCGGGGATCCACGATACCCAGTGCGCGGCCTGCGACCGCTACCGCTATGCGCTCCTGGGCGTCGAGGGCTTTCACGACAGCTGCAGCGACAACCTGTTCGCCAGCCTGAGCGAACTTGGCCTGACGCCCAGCCATACGCCCCAGCCGCTCAACGCCTTCATGAACATTCCGATCAGCGAAGACAACAGCATCGCGTTCGAGCCGACCGTTTCGAAAGCGGGCGACTACCTGCTGTTCCGGGCCGAGATGGACCTGGTCGTGGCATTCTCCTGCTGCCCCCAGGACATCGTGCCGATCAACGGCCCCGACTGCACGCCGGTCGATGCCCACTTCGAGATCGCCTGAGCGGTCCGATGACCCGCCGCCTGATATCGACCGGCTCCCGGTTCGAGGAGATCACCGGCTATAACCGCGCCGTCGTCGACGGCGAGTGGATCTTCGTGTCCGGCTGCACGGGCTACGACTACCCGGCGGACACCGTCTCTGAGGATATCGGCGAACAGACCCACCAGATCTTCCGCAATATCGAGGCCGCCTTGAGGGAGGCCGGCGGGAGCCTCGCCGATGTCGTGCGCACCCGGGTGATCATTTCGGAACAGCGCTACTGCGAGGACGTCGGGCCGATCCTGGGCGAGTATTTCCGCGACATCCGGCCGGCCAACACGATCTGGATCGCGCCCCTGGCCGACCCCCGCATCAAGGTCGAAATCGAGGTCACGGCGCTCAAGCGCGACGCCTGAGACGTCCGCGAGCCCAGAGAGCGAGCAACGGCATGCAGAGCAACCTTCCCCAGTTCCTGACCGACGAGCAGGTCATGATCCGCGACATGGCGCGAAATTTCGCGCAAAGCGAGCTGCGGCCCCACTCGGCGGACTGGGACCGCTCCGGCGAATTCCCGGCGGCCGCGGTCAGGCAGATGGGCCAGCTCGGCCTGATGGGCGTTCTCGTGCCCGAGGAATATGACGGCGCGGGCGCCGATTACCTGTCCTACGCGCTGGTGATGGAGGAGATCGCGGCGGGCGACGCCGCCTGCTCGACCGTGCTCACGGTGAACAATTCGCTGTGCTGCACGACGATCCTCAATTACGGCACCGAGGACCAGAAGCAGACCTGGCTCCGGCCGATCGCCCGGGGCGACTACCACGCGGCGTTCGGGCTGACCGAGCCGCAAGCCGGCTCCGACGCCTCGAACCTGCGGACCCGCGCCGTGCGCGACGGCGAGGAGTTCGTCATCAACGGCACCAAGCAGTTCATCAGCAGCGGCGAGAGCGGGGGCTTCACGCTGATCTTCGCGATGACCGATCCCGACGCCGGCAAGAAGGGGATCAGCGCCTTCATCGTGCCCCGGGATGCGCCCGGCTATATCGTGGCGAGCAAGGAAACCAAGCTCGGCCAGCGGGCCTCGGATACCTGCCAGTTGATCTTCGAGGACGTCCGGCTGCCGGCCGACCATCGGCTGGGCGAGGCGGGCGAGGGCTACAAGATCGCGCTGTCCAACCTGGCCGACGGGCGCATCGGAATCGGCGGCCAGGCGGTCGGCATCGCGCGCGCGGCCTACGAGGCGGCGCTCGCCTACGCCCGGGAGCGGGTGACCTTCGGCAAGCTGATCATCGAGCATCAGGCGGTAGCCTTCCGCCTCGCCGACATGGCGACCCAGGTCGAGGTGGCGCGCGAGATGGTCCACAAGGCGGCCCGGATGCGCGACGCCGAGCTGCCCTGCCTCAAGGAAGCCTGCATGGCCAAGCTGTTCGCCTCGGAGATGTGCGAGAAGGTCTGTTCGGACGCGATCCAGATCCACGGCGGCTACGGTTTCGTCGGCGATTTCCCGGTCGAGCAGTTCTACCGGGATTCGCGGATCTGCCAGATCTACGAGGGCACCAGCGACGTCCAGCGCATGGTCATCGCCCGCAACCTGATGACGGAGTAGGGGAGACCGCCATGGCCGGGCCGATCGACTACTATTTCGACTTCTCCTCGCCTTACGGCTACCTGGTTTCCGGGGAGATCGACGAATTCTCGGAAAAACACGGCCGATCAGTGACTTGGCGGCCGTTCTTGCTGGGAACCGTGTTCGGGCAGACCGGACAGGCGCCGCTCGCGGACCAGCCGATCAAGGGCGATTACTGCAAGCACGACTGGGAGCGCTTTTCCCGGCTGATGGGGATGCCCTACCGTCTGCCCGACCCGTTCCCGATCGCGACCGTCGCCGCCGCCCGGGCGTTCTACTGGCTGTGGGACCAGGACCCGGACGCCGCCAAGGCGCTGGGCCGTGCGCTGTTTACGGCCTATTTCGGCGAGGGCCGGAACATCTCGGGCGCCGAGGCCGTGATCGAGGTCGCGGGCGAGCAGGGCGTCGATAGGTCCGCGCTCGGGGCCGCGCTGGGCGACCAGGCGATCAAGGACCGGCTGCGGGCCGCGAACGACGCCGCGATCGAGCAGGGCGTGTTCGGCTCGCCGATCTTCGTCGTCGACGGCGAGATGTTCTGGGGCTCGGACCGGCTGTGGATGGTCAAGCGCTGGATCGAGCAAGGGGGGTGGTAGGGGGTACGGTTAGCGAGCCCGGCCAAGCGCATTCGGGTAAATCTCGGCTTCGATGTTGACATTCGAGAGCACGAACCCGACCGTTTTGCCGGCAATTCTGTTATGTTCCACGGCGGGCGCCGCCAGAGCACCAGCGTTGCCATTCACGCAATCATGAATTGTAAAACTTGAAATGTTCTTTGCTTGGAGTGGCGATGCTGCTAGCGTATGACAAAACGAAGCTGTGATAGAAGCAGTCGCCTAACGAATTCAGTAGTCCGACAAGAAAGCGCGGGGACCGCAAGGCGAGAATATCCTAGGGGGCATCTAAATTGCCGCGCGGCTTCGGTATCTCAGAGCTGTTTCGCCACGCGCCAGTCGGTACAGCCCGGTGGTTCGAGAATACCTCGACTTGGCTGTGCGCAATTTGGCGGTACCCAGACGACATTTTCAAAGCACTTACGCTGGTTCGCGCCTGCCTGATCTTCGTGGTCGTTGGAGGGCTGGCGTTGTGTTTACGCCCGCCAGCCAGGATGCTCTAGTGGCCCTGGCGGAAGAGCTTGGAGACAATTTTCTGGCAGTCGCGTGCGGCAATTCCCCTGATCATATTCGTGTGGGCCTTCAGCGCCTGGTATTGGGCGCGCGTGCTGTTACGCATCAACTACAAGTTATGGCCGCCTCCCAATCACGTAGTCAATGGCACTTGCGAAATCTCGGAAAAGTCTTTTCGGAGGCGGTGGATTCGGGCAACGATTGCCTGGGTCCCGCGGTTTCTGGGGATCGCCGGGATTCTGCTCGTAATTGGCGCTCTGCTTGCCTTGCCGTCGGATTTAAGCGATGAAACCGATTTAGGCATCCACGCCCTGCTTCGGACGATGGGGTTCCTGGCCACGGTCTTCGCCGTATTGGTTATCTGGCGCCGCAAGTTGCTGAGAGTTGCGGCGGATTTCGCGATTGATGTCTCGCATAGCAATATACTCAAAGTCGTTATCTTGCGCTGCGGGTTACTCAGAATTGCATCAGACTTTGCAAAGACTATCTTGCGCCGCGAGATGCCCGAACATGCGGCGGATGATAAACGCGCAAATAATATCTTTGACACCACCACGCCTCTCGTTTGGAAACTACTAGGGTTCGCGACAGTTTGTTCGCTAGCCCTCTTCATGATGTCGTTGTTTGGGCCAGTGGATGTCATAGGCTATCTGTTCAGCCCAACGAGCCTGCTCTTCCTGTGGGCGGCCACGTGGTTTCCGATTGGCTGCATCATCACCTATTGGAGCAATCGATATCGGGTTCCAGTCGTCACAATCCTAATTGTCCTGGCTGTTTTGTTCAGTTTCGTCAATGACAACCACGGGATCTATCCTCTCTCGACCACAGATGTTGTGGACATAACTATTCGCCCCTCGATGGATGAAGCTCTCGGTGCCTGGCACAAAGGCGATGAGGAAAAACCATTTGTTCTGGTCTCAACGGCTGGTGGCGGTAGTCGGGCTGGCCTGCCCCCGATTAGTGGTCCAGCGCTTAAGTTAGAGTTTGGCGCGGGTTAAGTTGATGGGCCGCCCGTAGCCCCTCAACAGGGTAGGTTGGCCCCTCAACGTTTGGCAAGATGGTTTCTGGGGCCGGCGGTCTGTATCCGAGCGAGCTATGCGGCCGGATGGTATTATAGTGATGGCGCCATCGTTCGATCAGCACTTTGGCCTGCTTCAGTGTAGAGAAGATCTCCGTGTTCAGGATTTCGTCCCGGAGCTTTGAGTTGAAGCTCTCGTTGTATCCGTTCTCCCAAGGTGACCCGGGCTCGATATAGAGGGTCTTGACGCCGATCCTGCCGAGCCAGTCGCGGACGGCATGAGCGGTAAACTCTGAGCCGTTGTCGGAACGGATATGATCCGGCGGGCCATGTTGGACGAAGAGCTCGGTCAGACAATGGAGGACATTGTCCGAGTTCAATCTTCGCTCGACGACAACGGCCATGCACCGCCTGGTGAACTCATCGATCACGGTGAGCATGCGGAACGTCCTCCCATCGTGTGTTCGATCCATGACGAAGTCATAGGACCAGACGTGATTGGGCCAGCACGGCCGCAGACGGATGCAGGATCCGTCGTTGAGCCACAGCCTGCCCCGTTTCGGTTGCTTCTGTGGGAGCTTCAGCCCCTCCCGCCGCCAGATGCGCTGGACCCGCTTGGCGTTCACGTGCCAACCTTCGGTCCTGAGCAAGGCAGTGATCCGCCGATCGCCATATCTGCCATACTGGCTGGCCAAGCGGATGATCGCGGCCGTGAGGGCCTCTTCATCATCCCGACCACGGGGTCTCTTGCGCTGGGTTGAGCGATGTTGGCCTGCAACAGCACAGGCCCGTCGCTCGGAGATCCCCAGTTCGGCCTGGAGATGATCAACACACTGCCGGCGACGGGCGGGGCTTAGCAATTTCCCTCAAGCGCCTCTTTCAAGATCAGCTTATCCAACGTCAGATCCGAGATCGCCTTGCGGAGACGGCCATTCTCCTTCTCCAGGTCCTTCAGACGCTTGGCCTGGTCAGTACGAAGGCCGCCATATTCCTTGCGCCAGCGATAGTAACTCTGCTCCGATACGCCGAGCGTGCGACAAGCTTGACCAACCGACTGGCCCTGCGCCAAAGCCACCTCGGCTTCGCGCAACATGCTGATAATCCGTTCTGAGGTGTAGCGTTTACGGCTCATTTCGTCCTCCTTTCGAGGGGGCAAAATGCGCCAAACTCTTCAATAAATCTGGACCACTTTTAGGGGGTCACTCCAGCGCGGTCGGCGCAACGATCTTCAAGGCAGCTGTTAAAGCGAAGCCCAACTCCGAGAACGTCACCGTGTCGACGTCTGATTGCAGCGACTCGCCCCCTGCAATGCCGAGTGAAGACGCAATGTGGGATCGGATGCGAAAGATTGCGGGCAAGGATTTCTTGACGCCGTTGCTTGCTTCATTTCTCTACGGCGATTTTTTTCAGACGTTCTTCCCTTGGCCAATTCCGCAAGCCAATCGAAACGCGACCCTTGAAGCGGCATGGGCCGCCGCCTTCAAAAAATACGCGGCATCTGAAGGCGGTGCTGGATCGAACCTGTTCGGAGAACGTTTTCTCAAACTGTGGCCCGACGAGGAGTTGAAGGAGAAACCATGGTCTGCCCTATTCTTGAACGGAACCTGGGTCGAAACCGGCAGGAGAATAATTGCTTCCAACATAGACGTTGATGCTGAGTTAATAGATGTTGATGCTGAGTTAAGTGTCGAGGAGGACGGCCATTTTGCTACGGCTCACGATTTCCTCAACGAAATCGGCGGAGAAATCAGCGTCGCCGAGGCTGCGAACGTCGCGTCTCGATTCCCATTCATGGAGGCACCGGGCTCTATTCGAAGGGATAGCGAGGTCGCGTCATTTCGCGGCCATGTCGTGGATGGAGGTTATTTCGAAAATTTCGGTGCCGAGACAGCGATCGACATTCTTGTCGCAGAAGACCATTGGCGACAGAAACAGGAAAACGAGGGGGGATCGGACGAGCATGCACGGCTGGTGATCGTAATCAGCAGCGACCCGACATTATCTGGAAATTTTGATGAAGTGAAGTGCGGCGATGAAAAATCGGGGCTGCAAAGGCCCGAATGTTCGGTGGGCGGTTCGCCTTTCCTGAGTTCATTGCTTGGGCCGCAGGGCGCGTTCTTTGCGGCCCGCGAGGCGCGTGGGCACCTCGCAGTGGAACGACTAAGAAAACAAGCGCGCGATATGGAAGCCGGCTTTGTCCATTTCAAATTGTGCCCTTCCGCCAACGAGAATGGAGTGAGTTTCGATCCGCCACTGAGTTGGGCTCTTTCGACCGTCAGCCAACACAATATCGATCAATCATTTAATACGAAAAATTTTGGTCCGAGAGCCCCGCTTTATAAGCTTTACTCGGAAAAGCCTGTGCTTCGCTGGCGGCTTCGACCGCCCGCCATGCGCCAAGTTCCGGATGAACCGAAACCCATTCTGGATAGAAGTTGCCAAAAACTTAATCTCGAAGCATGAAAATCAGTTGTAGAGTACTTGGTTGGCGTCAAGCCCGCACCAAATGCCGTCATCGCAGCGCCATAGGGGCGGAGAGGGTCAATACTCAATTTTTACATGGCTCCAACCCGCTCGGAAGTGCCCCAATTTCGGCACGGCCGATGAACTGCCTTGTCTCCCGTTCCTCGTCTACGGTTCGATCGGGATCGTATCTTCCTGTCCATTGCCGCCGTTGGTGATCGTAGGTGCGACTTCGGGCGCAGTGTACCGCTTTGCGCGCAATTGGCTAAGCAACGCCTCATTCTGTCGGATGGCCGCATACTTGGCATTAATTCGTGTTTTCAACATTTTTAATTCAGCACTAGCGATTTCATCGGTAGCGCTAGGATTCCCCAATGCTGCAATTTTATGACCCAGGCCAGTAATATCCGTCAACAGCTTCTCGTTTTCTTTCTCGAGTTGAATAATCTCAGCGTCGATCTGTTTGCGGGTGATTACCACGCGATATTTTCTTTCTTTGGTGAGTCCGATCAGGCCTTCCACGAACGAACACTCTCTGTGATAGGCACCTGTCAACGGCGGAGCAAAAAGCGACCGCCGTGGCGGAGTAAAAAGGGACCACCTGGCGGCTGCGGGCTTGTCCCCGTAGTCCATGGGCGGGCCCCGCGTGCGACGCGGCGTGCCCTCAACAGGCCGACGCGGCGGTGCGCGCGGGGGGGGACCTGTGGGCCCACGGGGTCAAGCGAGGGCTGGGTGGTCGGTTCAGTTCGCCGTCGGGGTTTGACGCCTGCGGCTCTGGTTGAGCCGATAGCTGTCGCCGTTCATCTCGAGGATGTTGACGTGATGGGTGAGGCGGTCGAGCAGCGCGCCGGTCAGGCGTTCGGAGCCGAACACCTCGGTCCATTCGTCGAACGGCAGGTTGGTGGTGACCAGGGTCGCGCCGCGCTCGTAGCGTTGGCTGAACACCTCGAACAGGAGTTCGGCTTCGGTCTTGGACAGCGGCACGAAGCCGAGCTCGTCGATGATCAGAAGCTTGTAGGTGGCGAGCTTCTTCTGGAACCTCAGCAGTTGCTTGTCATCGCGGGCCTCGATGAGCTCGTGGACCAGGGCAGCGGCGGTGATGAAGCCGACCGAGAGACCCTTCTGGCAGGCCGCCAGACCGAGACCGAGGGCGATGTGGGTCTTGCCGGTGCCACTGTTGCCGAGCGCGATGAGGTTCTCGCGGCGCTCGATGTACGCGCAGCGGGCGAGCTCCAGGACCAACGTCTTGTTGAGCGAGGGGATGACCTTGAAATCGAAGCTATCGAGGCTCTTGATCACGGGGAAGCGCGCCGCCTTGATCCGCCGCTCGACCATGCGGCGCTCGCGGTCGATCAGCTCAAGCTCGGCCAGACGCAAGAGATAGCGAACGTGGTCGACGCCTTCAGAGGCGCACTGCCGGGCGATCTTGTCGTACTCTCGCAGGAAGGTCGGAAGCTTGAGCGTCTTGAGGTGGTGGGCGAGCAGCAGCTGTGGTGCGTCGGTCATGCACGGAGCCCCGGCAGCAGGCTCATGTACGACTTGGCAGACGTGGTCGCGACTCGGGCGCGCGGCAGGTACGGATAGACCTCGAGGTTGAGCCGGGGCGGCCGCCGCTCGATGCGGCACAGCACCAGGTGCTTGACGGCATCGAAGCCGATGGCGCCGATCCTGAGCGCATCGTCGACCGCTGCCGTCAGCTCCTCGAGCCGGAAGCTCTCCAGCAGACGGAGCACCTGGACGTACTCGCGCTTGCCTGCCTTGCCCATGCGAGCTTCGAGGAGGCGTCGCAGGGTGATGAAGCTATCGGGCAGGTCCCAGCCCGCCAACGGCGCGGCCTGGTCGAGGGCGCTGATCTTCTGCTCGGTCAAGGGCAGGTAATGCAGCGGGTCGAAGATCAGGTCCGCGCTGTCATAGGACCGGCGGTGCCGGGCGATCACTTCGGCGCCGCAAGAGATCATCACCTCGTCGACATAGCCGCGGATCAGCACCTCGCGGTGCCCGTATGCTACGGGCACCGAGTAGTCGTGGCCGCGGTAACGCACCAGCGACAGTGAGCTCGCCCTTCCGGGACGCTTGTCGCAGGCATCATAGGGAGCAGGCGGCAATGGCAAGAGAACTTGACGGTCCCGTTCGAGACGCTCGCGAGAGTGTCAGATATCTTGTGTAAATGAGTGCCGTGGGTCCAATATTTAGTATGGGAGGACCTACGATGAGGACTATCAGACCTGAACTTCTGGACGAACTTCTGGCCGATTACGAGAAGCCGGATGACCTGCTGGGCGAAGACGGGCTGTTCAAGCAGCTCAAGGCGGTGCTCTTGGAGCGGGCGCTTGACGCCGAGCTGAGCGATCACCTGGGCTACGAGAAGGGTGACCCGGCCGGTCGCGGCACGGGTAACAGCCGCAACGGCTACTCGGACAAGACGGTGCTGAGCGAGGATGGCGAGATCGATATCGCCGTGCCGCGCGACCGCACCGGCACGTTCGACCCGCTGATCGTGCCCAAGGGCGAACGCCGTCTCGAGGGCTTCGACGATCGCATCGTGTCGCTGTATGCCCGCGGCATGACGGTGCGCGAGATACGTGGCCATCTGCAGGAGCTTTACGGGGTCGCGGTTTCGCCGGACCTGATCAGCCGGGTCACCGACGTGGTACTCGAGGAGGTCCGCGAATGGCAGAACCGACCGCTCGATGCGGTCTATCCGGTGGTGTTCTTTGACGCGCTGCGGGTCAAGATCCGCGACGAAGGCCTGGTGCGCAACAAAGCAGTCTACGTTGCACTGGCCCTCACCGCTGAAGGCGAGAAGGAGGTTCTCGGGCTGTGGATCGAGCAGACCGAAGGCGCCAAGTTCTGGCTCAAGGTGATGAACGACCTCAAGACCCGCGGCGTCGCTGACATCCTGATCGCCGTGGTCGACGGCCTCAAGGGCTTCCCCGAGGCGATAACAACGGTGTTCCCCGAGACCACGGTGCAGACCTGCATCGTGCATCTGATCCGCAGTTCGCTGGCGTTCGTGTCGTGGAAGGACCGAAAGAGGATCATGCCCGATATCAAGGCGATCTACCGCGCCGAAACCGCCGAGACCGCGGCGGCCAAGCTCGACGAGTTCGAGGCCAAATGGGGCGAGCGCTATCCGGCGATCGCGCCCAGCTGGCGCCGCGCCTGGGAGCAGGTGGTGCCGATGTTCGCGTTCCCGCCGGCGATCCGCAAGATGATCTACACCACCAACGCGCTGGAGAGCCTGCACCAATCTTTGCGCAAGATCATCAAGACACGCGGTAGCTTCCCCAACGACGAGGCGGCGGTCAAGCTGTTGTTCCTGGCGATCCGCAATGCCGGTGTCGGCTGGAAACGGCCTATTGAATGGACCGCCGCAATGGGGCAGTTTGCGATCCTGTTCGAGGATCGCTTTCCGGCCTCAGCGCGCTGAGGCCGGAAACAATGTCGCCCACGGCGTCACTTACACAGACAATCGGACACACCCACGCTCGCTGATGGTTTCCTTGTGACCCCGCAGCCGTGCGGCCCGGCGCCGGCAACACCGTTCGGCGAGAGCACCGTTGAGAGCCTCGAAGCTCTCGGCCAGCGGGATCGGGACCAGGAAGTCCCGCCGGATGAAGCCAACCAGTCCCTCGACTTTGCCCTTGTCATTCCCCTTGCCCGGTCGGCCGAACCTGTCCTCGAACAGATAGTGGGATTGCAACTCCGTGAAGACGCGCGTTCGCGGCCGCTTGCCATCTCCCAGGACCCGGGCAACAGCCAGCTTGGTGTTGTCGTACAGGATGGATGTGGGAACGCCGCCGAAGAAGGCGAATGCCGCATTGTGACCATCGCAAAAGGCCTCGGTCGTCTCCGCCGGATAGGCTTTCACAAAACAACCATCGCTGTGGGGAAGGTCGAAGGCAAGGAAGTGGACCTTGCGCGACACGCCGCCGATCACCGCCATCGCCTCACCGAAGTCCGCCTGGGCGTGACCGGGGGAATGGACGAGCGGCACAAACACCTCACGTGACCGAAGCCGCCGCTCGCGAACGGAGTCCTTCACGATGGTGTACCCGCCCGTAAAGCCGTACTCGTCCCGGAGACGGTCGAAGATGCGCTTTGCAGTGTGCCGTTGTTTGCGGTGACTGGTCCGATCATCCTCCAGGATCCGATCGATGATCCCCGTGAACGGATCCAGCTTCGGTCGCCGGGGCGGCGTGCTTCGGCGATATCCTGGCGGCACCGAGAACGACAGCATCTTACGGACCGTCTTGCGGTCCACACCAAACACCCGCGACGCCTCGTGGACGCTCATCCTATCGACACGGCACGCCCGCCGAACCCGTGCGTACAAATCCACCCGATACATCCCCCCGCCTTCCAGTCAGAGTAACTCTGACCGAAGGCTATAGACGGTCCCCTTTTGGTCCGCCACAGCCGGATCAACCGGCCGCTTCAATGGGGGATTATTGCGCCGCCGTTCTCATAGGTCAGAAGCAATTAGGCGGACCAGCCTGCGTCGGCACGCCCGCGTGCGGAAAAGTCCGTTATCGTCTTTCGTTATTCTGCAGACGTAGCTGCGGGATTTTCGGGATCCAGAGGAACGTTCGATACGCAGCCCCAGAGCTGCTCGAAATATGCCGCCACTCTGAGCAACTCGTGCTCGCTGCGTCTCGGCGCGACGATCTGCATTGCCACAGGCAAACC
This sequence comes from Alphaproteobacteria bacterium, assembly GCA_965198325.1. GTDB lineage: Bacteria > Pseudomonadota > Alphaproteobacteria > UBA828 > JAPUJA01 > CBDAPE01. Next base: position 134,053 of record CBDAPE010000016.1, read on the forward strand.
GGACGTCGAATAACCGCAGGGCACAACGGCGACCGGTACGGACACTGTCGTCAGGGCGAAGGTGATCGTGATCCAGTCGACATAGGTCTCGAGCGACTTGCCGTCGATTTCCGTCGGAAATTTCTGCTCGACGGGAAACGGCAATACCTGCGCCGCGGGCGTTAGCAGGAATTTTTCTCGATCCAGAAACCCGTCGAATTCGGCGATAAGCTCCGCTCTCTGTCTTTCGGCCGCGTTAACGTCGCCCCCTGCTGTGCAACACCTTTCTCCACATTCCATACGATCTCGGGCTTGATCGCGTCTCGGTGCATCTGGATCAACGTTTCGTATAAACCGGCGATGAGATGGGCGCGAAGAGTGTGGAAGATTTCGTACACACCCCGCAGAGGCGGCGATGCTTCGATCATCGAGACACCGTCTTGAGCCGCTTTATCGGCAGCCATCCGGCAGATCTCGCGAACTTCGCTCGCGACGGCGCAGACACCCAGATCGGGAGAGAACGCAAACCGCTCGGGCTGAAGCGGGCTTTCCGCCGCGGAACGATAAGATAGACCCTCCGACGGCAGGCTGATCGGGTCCCTCGGGTCGTAGCCGGTCTGAGCGTCGAACATCAGGCCGACGTCGCCGACGTTCCTCGCCATGGGTCCCTCGACCCACAACGTGTTGAACGGCAGTTTTGCCGGACCCCGCGCAACCCGTCCCGGCGAGGGCCTGAGGCTCACGACTGAACAGAAGCTCGCGGGTGTGCGCAGACTTCCACCTAGATCGTTTCCCGAAGCGAGCCACGCGGTTCCCGACGCGAGGGCGGCCGCCGAGCCTCCTGACGATCCGGCGACGCTCATGCGTAGGTCCCAGGAGTTTCGGGTGGTGCCGTACACGTCATTATAGGTGTTGGCGCCAGCAAACTCCGGGACGTTCGATTTCCCGTAGATGATGCCGCCATTCCTTTCAAGGGTCTGTACGGTGAGGTCTGACGTCTGTGCGATGGCATCCTTGAGCACCGTCGAGCCCATGCAGGTAACAACGCCCTCGATATCGTTGGAGCTCCTTCATGAGGACCGGTAGGCTGGCTAACCCGGTCTCTCGTAGGCTCGCGCGCTCGATTGCGGCCAACTCTTTCAGCCGGTCACGTGCGCGGCCAATCAGGTTGACGCAGATCGCATTTATCTGGGGCTCGACGTCACCAATTCGCTGATCCAGTGCATCGAGCAGCTCTTCAGGGGCATAGTCCCCCGACTTCAGTCCATCGACGATCTGCCGAGCCGTGAGACCAATCAGAGAGTCCAATAACCTGTCCTCCGGCAGCGGGAGACCGAATGCTCCTCTACCAACCACAAGATAACCTAGCGGCGATTTTGAAGGAACCAGAAACCCGGATGCTGTCCTCTAACTCAGTACCTGGACCCGGTTAAGCGGGGTAGGTCAGTGCGTGAAGAGCGGTGCCGACTTATCGACCATCAAGCGAATGGGCGGTTGTGAGACGCTGCGCATGGTCGAACGCTACGTCGCCCTGTCGACCGACCACATGGACGTGGCGGTGTCGAAGATCGCGTGAATCGGAAGAGCGTGGGAATCGCGATGCTAGTGATGCTGAATATGCTTGAACATGAAATATATACGAAGAAGAGCGCCTACATTGACATCGTAGGGGTCGCTGGTTCAATCCCAGCTGCGCCCACCATTCTTTCAAGCACCGAGCGGTCATCCGGATTGGCCGCCCGCACACAACTCGAACGCAGCGCCAATTCTGCCAGCCGGAACCCGCCGGTTTTCAAGCCCGTCTAGACGCGCCTGAAGCACGACGAATTAGGTGTCGATCGTTGACGGCGGCTCTGCATCGCCGCGCATACTCCTTGCGTTTTTGCATATACGGGACCGAATCCTCTCGGCTAATGTCGCAATCCTGCACTCATTGTCGACCAAAGGGGGTCCGCCATGCCACGCGACGGAAAAGCCTATCTTGAATCCATTCGCGGTGACGGCCGCGACATCAGAATATTCGGCGAAAAGGTTGCGGAGCCGGTCGATCATTCCGCCTTCACCAACACCTTCGACTCCTACGCGGCTCTGTACGATTTTCAGTGCGCGCCGGAAAACCTCGAACTGATGACCTGCGAGTCGCCCGATACGGGCGAGCGGGTCAACCGCGCCTGGTCCATGCCCCGCTCCTATGATGAGTTGGTCGAGCGACGGCGCGCCATCGAGGCTTGGTGCGACCTGCATTACGGCTATATGGGCCGCTCGCCGGACCACGTCGCTTCCTCGCTCGTCGGACTGAACATGGGCGTGACGCTGTTCGAGGAGTACGACCCCAAGCGCGCCGGCGCGCTGGCCGACTATTTCCGTTACGCGCGTGATCGAGACCTCTTCCTGACTTACACGGTGATCAATCCGCAGGCCGACAAGTCCAAAGCCGCCCACGAACAAGCCGACGAATTCCTTACCATGCGGGTCCTCGACGAGGACTCCGAAGGCATCATCGTCAAGGGCGCAAAGATGCTGGGCACCAGCAGTGTTATGGCCGACGAGGTCTGGGTTTCCTGCATCCAGCCCCTGGCGGAAGGCGATGAGCCCTACGCGGTCTCCTGTTTCGTGCCCATGAACGCCCCAGGCCTGCGTATCCTCTCGCGCAAGTCCTATGAGGGTGCGGCCCATTCCCGGTTCGACAATCCGCTCTCCTCGCGCTTCGACGAGAACGACGCCGTGCTCTATTTCGACGAGGTCAGGATTCCCTGGGAGCGGGTCATCGTCGACCGCGACGTGGCGATGGTACGCCGCCAGTTCGACGATACGCCCTGCTACGTCTACGAGGAATACCAGGCGGTCATCCGGCTCATGGTCAAACTCCGCTTCCTGATGGGGGTCGCCAAGCGCATTACCGAGGTCAATGGCACGTCACGCATCCCGTCGGTGGCTGAGATCCTGGGCGATATTTCCTCCCAGGCGGCGATGATCGACGCCTTCGTACACGCCACCGAGGTCAAGGGCCAAACTACCCTCGAGGGTTGGTTCGTGCCCGATCTCAACATGGTCAATTCGGCCCAGGTCCTGGGCCAGCAACTCTACCCCCGGCTCATGACCGAACTCCGCAATCTTGCGGGCGGCGGCATGATCATGCTGCCCGCCGGCATCGAGGACTTCGTCGACGAAGAACAGGCCGGCTGGATTCACAAGACCCAGAAATCGCCCGCCGTCGAGCCCTTTGACCGGGTCAAGTTCTTCAAGCTGGCGTGGGATGCGGTGGGCTCGGAGTTCGGCTCGCGGCACACCCAATATGAGATGTTCTATGCGGGGCCCACCTTTGTGCTTCGATTCCACGCCAATCACACCTATGACTGGGAGGGCTCGACCGACATGGTCGATCGCTTGCTGGACAGCTACAGCCTCGAGGCCGAACTCACCAAACTACAAGCCGCGGAGTAGGGCAGGGGCCGCCCGGCCCCGTCACGGCTCAAGCGGTCCGATGATCCCACACCGGCACGTCCAGTGCGGGCAGGGGCGGAAGTCCCAGGATCATGTCGGCCAGCTTCTCGGCGATCATGATGGTCGGCGCGTTGAGGTTGCCGCTGACGATCGAGGGCATGATCGAGGCGTCGACGACCCGCAACCCCTCGATGCCATGGACCCGGCATTCCGCATCGATCACGGCCATCTTGTCGGTACCCATCTTGCAGGTGCCGCAGAGGTGATAGACCGTGCCTGCGTTGTTGCGAACGTATTCGTCAACCTCCGCGTCGGTCTGAACATGCTTGCCCGGCGAGATCTCGTCGCCGCGCAAGCCGTCATAGGCCTTCTGGGCGAAGATCTCCCGGGTCGCCTTGAAGGCCCGGCGGAAATCGATTCTGTCGCGTTCGGTCTGCAGATTGTTGGGGTCGATCACCGGCGCCCGGGCGGGGTCGGCGGAGCGCAGCCTGAGCCAGCCCCGGCTGGTCGCCCTCAGCGTTCCCGCTTCCGCCTGGAAACTGTGGGCCTTGACGAAGTCGTGATTACCGTAGTCGTAGCCGATCGGCATGTAATGGTACTCGATATCCGGATGGGTCACGTCGTCGCCGACGCGGATGAAGCCGGTCGTCTCGAAATGATTCGAGGCGCACAGCCCTTTCTTGAACAGGATCCATTCGATGCCGAGCCGCAGCTTGTTATGGGGCTTGAGCCAGTTGTGCAGTGAGATCGGCTTGGTGCAGGCGTGCTGAATGAAGATTTCCAGGTGGTCGTGCAGGTTTTCGCCCACGCCTGGCAGATCGACGGCGACCTCGATGCCGTACTCCGTGAGTTGTGCTGCCGGGCCGATGCCCGAGAGCATCAACAGCTGGGGTGAATTGACGGCGCCGCCGCAGATGATCAGCTCTTTTTCGGCCGTGGCATCGAAGGTTTGGCTGCCCCGTCCAAAGCGCACACCGGTCGCGCGATTGCCGTCGGTCTTGATATTGAGGGTCATGGCGTGGGTTTCGACCGTCAGATTGGGCCGGTCCATGACCGGGCGCAGGTAAGCCCGCGCCGTCCCGCAGCGCTCGCCGCCGGCTATCGTCATGTCCATCCGGCCGAAGCCTTCCTGGCGGTAGCCGTTAACGTCGTCGGTTGCGCCCCAGCCCGCTTGTACGCCGGCTTCCACGAAGGCATCGACGGTCTCAAAGCCGGAATCCGCCCGTCCGACCCTCAGAGGCCCGTCGCCGCCGCGGTAATCGTCCGGCCCCAGCTCGTGGCATTGCGCCCGTTTGAAATAGGGCAGGCAGTGGGCATAGGACCAGTGCGCTGCACCCGTCTCCTGTGCCCAGCGGTCGTAGTCGTAGGCGTGGCCGCGCATATAGACCATGCCGTTGATCGACGAGGAGCCGCCCAAAACCTTGCCACGGGGCACCGGGATGACCCGGCCGTTCAAATGCTCCTGGGGCTCGGTCTGGTAGTTCCAGGAATAGCGCGGGCTGTTCGCCGTCTCGCCCACCATGGCGGGCATGCGGATCATCATGGAGTTATCGCCCGAGCCCGCTTCGAGCACGAGGACTCGGATGTCCGGGTTTGCCGAGAGCCGGTTCGCCAGCACGCAGCCGGCCGAGCCCGCGCCGACGATGATGTAGTCGAAGACAGTGTCTAATTCAGCCATGGCGCGATCAAAGCGGCGCGGGCTAACCCTGTCAATCGCCCAGATCAAACGTGGTGACGGCACGGCCCGTTCTCGGCTAGACTCATGGAAAACCGATAGGGAGGCTGCGTCATGACCTACGACGTTCCTGCGAGTGAGGATTACACCTACAGCTTCTTGCCCGAGACGGCGGCGCTGATCGTCATCGACATGCAGCGCGATTTTCTCGATCCCACCGGTGGCGGCACGGGCAATAGCGACGAGGATTTCTCCGCCGGCCAGGCGATCGTGCCGAACGTCCGCGGCGTTCTCGAGGCAGCGCGCGCGGCGGGTCTTCACATCGTTCATACCCGAGAGGGCCACCCGCCCGATCTCTCGACGCTCCACGCGATGCGCCGGCTTTCGAGCCGGCGGGTCGGCGCGGAGATCGGCGAAACAGGACCACTCGGGCGCCACCTAGTGCGCGGCGAATACGGCCACGACTTCATCGACGAGCTCCAGCCCGCGGACGGCGAGGCGGTGATCGACAAGCCCGGTTTCTCGGCGTTCTACAAGACGGATCTCGAAAAAATCCTGCACGATTGGGGCGTCACCCACACCATCGTCTGCGGGGTGACCACCGAATGCTGCGTGCAGTCGACCATCCGCGGCGCCATCGATCGGGGTTTCTTCGTGCTCACCCTGTCGGATTGCTGTGCGTCCTATTATCAGGACATGCACGACGCGACCATGCGCGTCCTCCCGGCCCAGGGCGGCCTGTTCGGCTTCGTGGCGGCCTCGAAAGACGTCCTCGCGGCGCTGGCGAAGGGCCCGGCGGCAAGCGCCGCGGAGTAAGGTGCGGCGAGCTGGTGGCCGCTAGATCACGACGCGATCCGGGTTGATCTTGAGGTAGTCGCGGATAACCCGGCAGGCCTCGTCCCGGTCGTAATGCTGATAGAGCTCCTCCGAAACGAACGCGCGGGGCGTCGCGTTAGTGTTCTCGAACATCGCGACCCGGTTCGCGTGGCTGCCGCAGGTCAGGTCCCAGATGAAGTTGAACACCCGATTCTTCTCCCGGGCGGTCACGCCGGTCCCCGGCATGAATTCCTCCAGCTTCTTGCCGAATTCGGGATGGTCCCAAATCGCCGCCGGCCACCGGCTGACCATGCCTTGGCCGCACAGGTCGCGCAGCAAGTGCATGATCCGGGGGTATTGCTCGATGGAATAAAGCCGCACGGGTGTCACATATTCGAGGTTCGGAACCGTCATCCCGTTCCAGACCTCCGCGTCCTCCACGGCGGCGACGATCCCCGCCTTCAGAATTGCCGCGTATTTGATGATCTCGCTTACTGATTCCCGCACCGACTGGATCTTGCCGATACCCAGGATATCGACGACGGTCTGGGCGGCGCCGGCGAAGATCTCCGCGCGCACGGCGAGGCGTGCAAGGATATGCCAGAATCCGACCACACCGCTTTCGTGGTAAAGCCCGAGCAGCTCCTTGTTCTTGAAGCTCACGAGATATTCCCGGGGCAGAAACACGTTGTCGAAGATCAACAGGTTGTCGATCTCCTCGCCCTGGCTGTCCAGCGGATGGTCTTCCCAATTGGAATTCGGATCGGTCACCGGCTCGCGCAGCAGGAGCGTGAGTCCTTCGATGTTCGCGGGCAGCACGCACCACAGGCAGGCCGGCTCGTCGAGTCCCGGGCTGAGCGCCGTCGACAGAGTGAAGAAGTGGCTGATCGCCCCAATGCTGCCGCAGGGTTTTGCGCCGTAAAGCACGATCCCGTCGTCGCGTTCCTCCACTGCGCGCAAGCGCCCCGGCTTTTCCGAGGCCGGGATCCGCCGGTCCGCCTGCACATCGGGGATCAGGTCCGTGCTCATCAGGTTGTGGGCGCTGCTGAGCTTGACGAAATCCCTGACGTTCTGGGCGAACTCGGGATTTTCCTTTTCGATCCGGTCGTTCACCGCGAGAAAGCCGAGTGCCATCATCGAGCCGTAATCCGGCGGGCGGCCGAAGATGCCCATCGTCCTGAGCGTCATGATCCGGATCGCCGCCAGCTTCTGGCGGAGATGGTCCTTACTGGTCGGGATCTGCCAGCCGACCGCGTAGCGCCCGCCGTCGTCCGGGTCGAAGTAGGTGAGCACATCCCGTTCGGCGGGGTCGAACTGCAGGTCGAACAGCCCGGCGATGTTGTCGACGGCGCGGGCGAGCTGGGGGTGGGTCGTCACATCGTCGATTGGCTTACCCGCAGCATCGAAGATACGCCGTCCGTCGTTCAGGCTCTCCTTGTATTGGGCGCCGGTCATAAGGTGGGGTTCGTCGCCCCCTTTGAGCACTTCCTTGACCTGGTGAAGTCCAAGCTCCGTGGTCATCGTGTCGTTCCTTCCTTTGTCTGGGCCGGTCTTCGTGGGGTGCCGGCGGTCAATTCGACGAGTCCTAGATCCCCTCGCCCACCGCGTCGACGGGAAGCTCGGGAATGCGCCCCTCGTAGACCGGCAGATCGTCGACACGCGGCCTGTAGCTGCCGTCGTCGATGCATGTCCGGACGTGTGCGGCGATCTCCTCCATGGGCGCGAACCAGACATCGCCGCGTGCCATCATGGACTCGATCATCAATTCGACCTGATGCCAACGCGCCCGCCGGCCGGTGATGAACGGATGCCAGACCGTCACCCACAAGCCGCCTTGAGCGCAAGCCGCCTCGAACTCGGCCACGAACACCTCGATGGCGCGGGCCGGCGGCTGGATCGTCATGGTCAGGCCCAGATCCAGGCTGAACAGGTACTGGACCGCATCGTCCATGGCCCATTCCGTGGGGAGCTCGATCACCTCCCCGCCCTGTTTTGATCGGACGACGTAAGGCAACTCATCGCCCATCAGGCTGGAGTCGTATTCGAAGCCTTCCTGAAGCAGAAGGTCGAGCGAGTGTTCGGAAAAATCGTAGAGCGGCGCGCGCCAGCCCCGGGGACGCCGCCCGGTCACCTTCTCGATCGCCTCGATGCCGCGCACCAGCCAGTCGAGCTCTTCGTCCCGCCCGCGCTTGTTGGGACTTTCGTGCAGGTAGCCGTGATGCGCAACCTCGTGGCCGTCCGCCACGATCGCCTCGACCGTCTCCGAATAGCGTTCCGCGCACCAGCCCGGCACGAAAAAGGTCTGTTTGATGCCGAACCGCCGGAGGTCTCGAGAATTCGCGGAATCCCGACCTTCGGTCCGAATCCGAGAAAGCTCTGGGTCGCGACCCGGCGGACCGCGTCGTCCGGATATTGCAGATGCAGGATGCTGTCCGCATCCATGTCGAATGTGATCGCCGCGGCGCACTTGGCGCCGTTCGGCCATGGCACAGGGTTGCTGGTCATTGTTCTCTCTCCCTGATCCGGCGCGGCCCTGATCGGCCTGCGCCCGGTTAGTCGCCGATCACTGCGACGCCCTGGATTTCGATGATCTGCCCCGGCCGGTGGAACCCGTTGACGCGAATTGCGGTTCCGGTCGGCCCCGGCGTCGTCAGATACTGCATCCGCACCTCGGTCATGCGCTCCCAGTAACGCTTGAGTGCGTCGCCCGGCTCATCGCAGTGATAGAAGGTGTAGAGCTTGACCAGATCGCCCATTCCCGATCCGGCCGCTTCCAGGACGGTCGCGAGATTCTGGAAGGCGTTGTGGGTCTGGGTCTCGATGTCGCCGGGCCCGACGATTTCACCGGACGGATCGGCGGAGAATTGCCCTGAGGCGTAGACGAAATCGCCGGTCCGCACGGCTTGAGCGAACGGAACTCTCTCCTTCCCGCGCCAGTGGTCAGCGGGCGCGATAACCGTCTTCTCCCCATTGAGCGTGGCGATCGCCTCGATTTCGATGAGCAGGCCCTCATAGGCCAGTCCGTCGAGCTGCATGACGACGCCGGACGGGTAGGGGGAGTCGATATAGTCGTAGCTGACGCCGAGAAATTTGTCGACGTAATCGGCCTGCCCGCTCGGGGGGCCGTCATAGCGGTAGAAGATGTTGAGCTGCACGATGTCGCCGAAGTCGGCTCCGGCGCCGGCGAGGACCTTCTGGATGAAGCCGTAGGTGTTATGGGTTTGGGCGACGATGTCGCCCGGCTCGATCGCATTTCCCGCGGCGTCGGCCGAGACCTGTCCGCCGAGGAACAGACGGTCGTCGACAATCCAGCCCTGGGAGAGCGGCACGGGAATGCTCCAGTCCCAATGCCCCTCGGGCATCACGCGTTCGCGGTGTCCGCCAACCGCGGCGACGCCGTCGATTTCGATCAGCAGATCGGCGTAGCCCAAGCCGGCGATCCTGACCGCGGTGCCGACCGGGCCGGGGTCGCGCAGATAGCCCAGCCGCACCCGAGTCATCTTCTCCCAATACTCTTTGAGCGCCGGGCCGTGGCCGTCGAACTGATACCAGGTGTTGAATTTCACGAGATCGGCCAGGTTGCTGCCGCCTTCGAGAAGCACCTTCTCGACGAATCCGAAGGTGTTGTGGGTCTGCTGCTCGATGTCTCCGGGCGCGACTGTTTGCGAATCGGGCGTCAGAGAGACCTGCCCGCCGATGAAGATCAGGTTGCCGGTTTTCCAGCCCTGGGAGAACGCGACCGGCATGCTCCAGTCCCAGTGGTCTGCCGGCATGAGACGCTGTTTTTTCATTCCCTCGCTCCCATTCGTTATCTGGCGTTGTCGCCGCGCATAGCGAGACGATCGCCCCCGGGTCACGTCCCCGAACGGGGGATGCCCCGAAACCACCGACCGCCGATTAGCCCGTGGGCTTTGCCGGATACCAGTATTCCGGCTCGGGCAGACCCTGGTCTTCGGGCCAGTCGAGCACTTCGAATGTCACGGGTTCCCGCCCTCCGGCTCTGAAGTTGAACCAACGGTTCTTCTCGTACTTGCCGCTCATGATGCATGCCAGGCCCCGAGCTTCGAGCATGGCGGTCATGTCATCGAAATCGGTCCCTTCGTGCGTGAACGTGACGTAATGCGGCCCGCCGCCTTTTTCCTCGAAAAATTCACGGTAGATGCTCTTGCCGTCCCCGGGTTCGATGAGTAGGAAATTCAACTGGCCCACAAAGGCGAGCCCGGCCCGGAAGGTGAGTGCCTCGGGCTCGCCGTAATGTGTCGTCTCCCGGATGCCGGGCGGCTCGATATTGCCGACCCACCAGGGCCCGATGCCGAGGCGGTCGGCATAATCCCTCACAGCGGCGTCGACGTCGCTGGTCGAGATGACGACCTGGGAAATTCCGTCAAACAGACGGTTTGGCAAGTCCGTAAAGAAATAGGCGTCCAATGCGTCCATTGTGTTTCTCCCTGAGAAACCGCAGCCCCGTTCTAATGCGAGGACGTTGCGGACAACGTTTCGAGCACGTCGACGACATGCTTCTCGAAATAGTGGGCCGTTCCTTCCCAGAACGGCGAAAACTTGGCTCCGTCGGCAACCGGCGAGACATGCCCCGCCTGTTGCAGTTCGAGCGCGGCGGCGTCCTGTTCGGTGATCAACGTCCAGTCTGCCAGCAAGGAGTCTCGATCGGTTTCTCGTTCGGCGGCGCTCGCGGCTTCGGCTTCGACGAAAAGGGCGATCTCGACACGGCTCCGGTCGACCGCGAGCGGCGTGCAGATCATGGTAAGGATGTGGTTGGGAAAGATGACCACCGACGTGTTGGGGAACAGCGAAAAGATGTCCGCGCTGCGCGCAAATGTGTCGGGCGGGCCCGGGAGCAGCGGCAATTCACCGCCAAAGCTGTAGTCGCGATCATCCATGGGTGTCGAAATGCCCATACAGTTGCCGAACAGATGCTCATCGAAAGTGTCGTTATCCATCCTCTTTTCGCCGGTCGCCTCGTCGGTCACCATATTGACGATCTGCGGGTGGATGAAAGGTTCGTGGTAAGGCTCGAGAACGCCCAGGGCGTGCAGCTTCCAGTTCGTCTTTATCGTCCAATCTCGAATCGCAAAGGGCGTCAGGGCGTCGAAGTCGAAAACCTTCCAGCGGTCCCGTAGAAAGCGGAAATTCTCGTCGAAGGGTGGGGTCTCGTTGGACAGGGTGACGAATACGATGCCGCACCAGATCTTGGAGCGTACCCGGACCAGGCAGTCCTCGGCCCGGTCCTCGCGCCCGTCCCAGAGGGGGCGCGAGCGGAGTTCCCCGTCCAGGTTCCACGTCCAGGAATGGTAGCTGCAGCGGAGCGTGCGCGCCCGTTCGAGAGGTTTCGTCACGACGATGGTGCCGCGATGGCGGCAGACATTGTGAAATGCGCGGATCTCACCATCGTCGCCGCGGACCAGAACCAACGGCAGGCCGGCGACGGTCGCGGGCAGCGCATCACCGGCGTCGGGGATGGCGGCGGCGTAGGCCACGCTCATCCACTGGCGTGGCAGGAGCTGCTCGGTTTCGAAACGAAAGAATTCGGCGTCGCTATAGACGACCCGCGGCAAACCGCTGGCCTCCTTGATCGGGCGACGCAAGGCATCGATCGCGGCCGGGTCCAGAAAATCGCCCAGAGACCGGTCGGATTTACGCCCGGCTTCTCGGGACTCGTCGAGGCGAGTTGCGACGTCACGCATGGCGATGCGCTGTGATTGCGATCCGTGTTCGCGGGGCCGACGGGCTCGTCACATCAGCTCCCGCACATAGCGCTGCTGGAAGTAGTGCACCATCTCCTCGCCGAACGAGCAGAATTTCACGTCGTCGGAAACGATCGAGTGCCGCGCTTCCTGTTGAGCCTCCGTCGCCATGACGTCCTGATCGTTGATCTGGCCCCAGAATTCCGCAGCGTGTTCGCGCTTCTTCTCGGTTTCGGCATCGGCGGGATGATCCCCGGGAAAGTGGACCGCCGCCTTGAGCAGGGTCTTGTCGGGCGCGAGCGGCAGCCACATCAGGGTTACCGTGTGGTCGCGCAGAACGCCCATCGCGACGTTAGGGAACAGAGTCAGGATATAGGTTCGGTGGTCGAATTCCGGCTTGCCGCTGACCCGCTCGAGGCCCTCGGGCCAGCCCGTCTGCCGGTCACCGGGCACCCAGTCCGTCGCCAGCCAGATCGACTTGTCCTTCAGTTCGATGACGCAGTCCTCGACGATGTTGTTGGGCTGCGGTGCCAGGCCCGGGTGATCGGGGTGTTCCCAACGAAGCTGCGGATGGATGAACGGCTCGTGGTAGAAGTCGAGCAGGCCCTCGACGCCGAGCTTCCAGTTGCAATTGGAGATCTGCTCTTCGGTGACGGTGGCTTTCAGCCCGTCCCAGTCATAGCGGCCCCAGTCCTCGACCGAGGCTGCGAAGTTGTCCTTGAGGGGCGGTGCCTCGCCGGAAATGTCCAAATAGACCACGTCGCGCAAAACGTCGCAGCGGATCGGCACCAGGCTGTTGGCCGCCCGGTCGATGGACTCGGAGATCGGCGGGGGCTTGCCGGCCTTCTCGCTGTCCCAGAACGGCGTCGTGAGCAGGCTGCCGTCAATGTCGTACGTCCAGGAATGATAGATGCAGCGAAACCGCGTCATCGCCTTTTCCGACTCGAGAAGCACCTTGGTGCCCCGATGTCGGCAGACGTTATGGAACGCCCGCACGTCGCCGCTCTTGCCGCGCACCACGATCACCGGAATCCTCGCAACCGAGAGCGGAATGGCGTCGCCCGGCTCGGGGACCTGGTGCGCGAAACACACACCCATCCAACTCCGGCGAAACAGCTCGCGCTGTTCGAACTCGAAGAACTCTTGGCTGGTGTAGACGAAGGGCGGCAGGCCGACTGCTTCGCCGATCGGCCGGTCGAGCGCGTTGAGGCGCTCGTCGGGAATGAAATCCCGTATCGATTGCCGTGGTTCGCCGAGCATGGCGTCTTCCTCCCCGCGGCCTCTTCTCTATCGGCCGGGTGTGCCGGACGGCGCTGCAACGGAACGCGTCCGCAGCATCACATGCCCAGCCTACCACAACCGAGTAGCGACAATTGACGAACTTGACAGCTACTAGATCGGGTAGGGGCTGCAGGTCACCCCGCCGTCCGGTGATCGTAGACGGGCGCGTTCTCGGGCGCTGGCGCATCGTTGCCCAGCACCATATCGGCGGCCTTTTCCGCCATCATGATGGTCGGAGCGTTGAGATTGCCGCTGACGATCGACGGCATGATCGAACTGTCGATCACCCTCAGATTTTCGATGCCGCGCACCCGGCATTGGCCGTCGACCACGGCCATCTCATCCGAGCCCATCTTGCACGTCCCGCACGGGTGATAAGAGGTCGCGGCTGCGGAGCGGATGAAGTCGTCGATCTCCGCGTCGGTTTGCACGGCCGCTCCCGGCTCAAGCTCCGCGCCCCGATAGCGGTCGAACGCACGTTGCGCGAATATCGCGCGGGCGGCCTTGAACGCCCGGTGGAGGTCCAGGCGGTCGCGCTCGGTCTGCAAGTAGTTGGGCTCGATGATCGGGTGGGTGGTGGGATCGCTGGACCGCAGCCGAATCCAGCCCCGGCTGGTCGCACGCAGCGTATCGATTTCCACCTGGAAGCTGTGGGCGCGGATGAACGTATCCGTATTGTCGTTGTAGCCGATCGGCACAAAATGAATTTGCAGGTCTGGGTGGTCGACGTCGTCGGACAGCCGCGCGAAACCGCCGGTCTCAAAGTGATTCGAGGCGCACAGGCCGCGCTTGAAGAGCAGCCATTCCAGGCCGTGGCGCAGTTTCGCCGCCGGGTTGAGCGCGGAATGGAGTGAGACGGGCTCCGTGCAGGTGTGCTGGACGAAGAGTTCGACGTGATCCTGCAGATTTTCGCCGACGCCCGGCAGATCGGCGATTACGGCAATGCCATGTTCGGTCAAATGGGCCGCTGGCCCGACGCCCGAGAGCATCAGCAGCTGGGGCGAGGCGATGACGCCGCCCGCGAGGATCACCTCGCCCTCCGCCCGTGCACTTCGCGTCACGCCCCGGTGCCGATAGTCGACGCCCGTTGCGCGGGTTCCTTCAAACCTTAATTTGAGTGTCAAGGCGCCCGTCAACACAGTCAGGTTTGGCCGTTCGATGACCGGGTGCAGGTAGGTGCGCGCCGAATTGCAGCGCACGCCCTTATGGATCGTCATGTCGAACCGGCCGATGCCTTCCTGCTGGAAGCCGTTGAGATCGTCGGTCCTGGGATGGCCCGCCTGAACTCCCGCCGCGAGGAAGGCGTCGTTGAGTGGGATGTCCGAACTGATCCGGCTGACTCTGAGCGGTCCGTCGCCGCCACGGTAATCGTCGGCGCCCAGCTCGTGGCCTTGGGCCCGTTTGAAGTAGGGGAGAACGTGGGCATAGGACCAGTGCGCGAGGTCCGGGTCCTCGGCCCAGCGGTCATAATCGTAGGCATGACCGCGGATGTAGATCATGCCGTTGATCGAGGACGTGCCGCCGAGCGCCTTGCCCCGGGCCCAGGGGATTCGCCGTCCGTTCAGATTCTCTTGGGGTTCCGTCCAATAGCCCCAGTTGAACCGACGCTTGGTGACGACCTCGCCCACCATCGCCGGCATGCGGACGCAGAGGCTGTTATCGCGGGGACCCGCTTCCAGCAAGAGAACCCGTGTCTCTGGATCGGCCGACAGCCGGTTGGCCAGCACGTAGCCCGCCGAACCCGCACCGACGACGATATAGTCGTATCCGCCCGCACCCGCCATGGTCGCCATCAAAGCGGGTCGGGCGTGTGCCTGTCAAATGCTGCCGTCCGTGGTGGGCGGTGGTTTCAGCGTTTCCGCTTTTAAGTTGGTCCGGGTGCTGCCACGCGTGTCCGGCCTGTAGATCCTCAGGGGTGATCCGTATAGCCGTCGAAATCGTTGGTGTTGCCGCCGGTATACGCGTCCAGTTCGATGACGTTCCTGTCCGGATCCCGGATGAAAACCGCCCGCATATCCTGGAAGCTGAACCGGCCGGTTATGGCGATGTCCTGCTCCGCCAAATAGGCTTCGGCGGCCTTGAGCGATTCGACGCGGAGCGCCACGTGCGTGTAGCCCGCGTACTTTTCCTCCACGTCCATGAGGATGTTCTTACCCGCCCCGGCGGTGCCTGGACCGAGCAGGTTCACGACCACGCCCGAGGCGTGCTCCATGATGACGGGATGGCCCTTGTCGAATCCGGCATCGACGATGAGTTGAAAGCCCAACGTCTCGTAAAAGGCAATGGATCGGGTCTTCTCGCCGACCCGAATTCCGATATGGGCGACGTTCAGGATATCGAGCATGGCCGGCTCCCGTAAAAATTTTTGGGAATCGAGGCGCAGGCCCCGCGAACCCTACCTGTCGTTCACGACCTTCCTCAGGCCCGTCTCGAAGCGCTCGAGGATTTCGTCCGCGAGCAGCCGGGTCATCAAGACGCCCGGTTTGAATTGCGGGACGGACCGGTCGTAAGCCGAAAAGATCGCCCAGACGCCTTCCTTGTAGAGCTGTGTCATGATCGGCATGGCGCCATCTTCGGCGTCGAATTCGAGGCCCATGACCAGGCCGTTCTGGCGGATACCCGAGAAGTAGGGATAGCGCTTCGAGATGTCCTCGAGACCGACGCGAAGCTGCTTGGCGCGGTCGCGCACATTCTTGAGCGTGGATGGCCTGTTCGAGATTTCCAGGACTTTCTTCGCGACCTCGCAGCCGACCTCCGAGCCGCCGAAGGTCGAGACGTGACCCCAGCCGTCTTGCCTGAGCCAGCCCGCGTACTTCTTCGAAACGATCGTCGCGGTGATCGGATAGATGCCGCCACCCGTGCCCTTGGCGCTGACCAGAATGTCGGGCACGACCCCGTAGGCCTGAACGCCCCAAAGTTTGCCGGTGCGCGCGAGGCCGGTCTGCACCTCGTCGGCGATGTAGAGCGTGCCATATTTCGTGCACAACGCGCGCACGCCCTTGAGATAATTCTTGCTCGGCATCCGAAACCCGTAGATCGCCGGGATGGTTTCGAGGAGGACGCAGGCAACGTCGCGCTTCTTGAGTGCTGTCTCCATGGCATCGAGATCGTCATGGGGCACCTTGATGAACTCGCCGTGGCGGTCTTCGGACAGGAACAGCTCCGAGAAGCGTGCATTGCCGGTCTTGATCACGAGCCCCGTGTGGCCGTGGTAGCCGTTGATGATCGAAACAACTTTGATTCGCTGGGTGGCATTCCGCGCGGTCTTGATGGCGATATCGCCGGCTTCGCCGCCACCGCTGCCATACATCGTATATTACAGGTCGCCGGGCGCCGTCTTGCATACATCTCGGCCAATTCCGTGCGCGCGATGCTGGGAAAATGGTGGTTGCCGATATCGTAGCGTTTCAAGGCCCGGTCCAGCGCCTTGATGCAGTCTGGATTGCGGTGGCCGAGGCTGAAGGTGCCGCCGTTCAAGTGGAGGTCGATCAGCCGGTGGCCGTCGTAATCCCACATCAGATAACCCTCGCGCTTGCCGATCACGAGAGGGATGCCGTCGCCGGTCCATTGCTCCACCTTGCCCGGGCAGACATATTTGGCGGCCTTCTGCAGCAGGGCGAGCTTACGCTTGCTCATATGATCGGCGCCGGTGATCTTGACTGATTTGGCCCGGGTCTTCGGCCGGGCGGCGGTCTTTGCGCGAAGCGGCGTGCCGTTACGTGCCATGGGTCAAGGACTCTGTGTTTGAGGGCCGCCGAAACGCGGTAATTTCTGGCGTCTTGCTATCAGAAGCGCTTGGCGAGAGCAACATCAGTTCCGGCCGGTTCTTTGTCGGCGTCAACCAAGGCTTAACCGGGCCGGCTGTGTCTCGAAAGTGGTGGAAATTGGTTTTGGCGCCTCTCCGAGCGGGTTGAGTTTTGCGGCGGTCAGGCTGCGCGGTCAAGGGTTTCGTCGGCGATTAGCTGATCGAGGGTTTCCCATCCATCGACTTTGCGCATCTGGATTTGGCCGGAAGCGAGGAGCGCCCAGAGGAGCATCGGCACTGTTTCGGGACACGGCAGCACGGTCTGTGTTTTGATCCGGCGCTTGAACTCCTCGTTGAGACGCTCAATGGCGTTGGTCGTTCGGGCTGATTTCCATTGGCTCTTGGACAGGCGCGTGAAGGTAAAGAGCTTGTCGCCCGCTTCCGCGAGGCTGTCCGCGGCGGCCCTGCATTTCAGCCGCCACTTGCGGACAAGCGCCTTGCGGCGGGTTTCCACCTCGGAGGCAGTGTCGGCATAGATCATATCGCGGTAATCTTCGCTCAGCTCGTCATGCATGTGTTTGGGAGCATGACCCAGAAGGTTGCGGTGCTTGTGCACGGTGCAGCGTTGAACGGGAAGGTCATCGCCCCAAAGCGCCGACAGAGCCGCCTCCAGCCCCGGCGCGCCATCGACGATGACAAACCCGGGCCGTTTCAGTCCACGCGCATCAAGGTCGTCGAGGAACTGGCGCCACGCCGCCTGGCTTTCTCCGCCCATATTCCCGATCGAAAGCAAGACCTTCTGGCCATCCTGGCGCACCCCTATAGCCGCGAGAGTTGGTGGCCTTGCGGTCCAGTCGGGTCTTGATCACAGTGCCGTCAAGGATCAGCCGAACAATATCCTCATCCGCGAGGCCACGGCTGCACCAGGCGTCCCAATCGACCTTCACCTTGCGCCACGCCCGGCTCACAACGTCCTTGCTCACAGAACCCCGGAAGAGCCCGAACAGCGCGCGTTTCACCCGCCGCGTGTTGGTTCCGGACAGATACACCGAAGCGATCAGCGCCTCGGCCTTTCTGGTCAGCCGCTGGTAGCGCGGCAGCGCCCGCGAACGCCATTCCGACGCCCGACCGTCTTCCTCAACGATCCGCGCACGCGGCACGCTCACCCTCTCGGTCCCGAATGTCCCCGTCAGTTGCCGCTTCCGGTGCCCGTTCCGATACCCTTGCCGAAGCGCGTCCTCTCGACCGTATCGGCAGCGCCCGAGAAACTGCGCAAGTTCCTCCTCAAAAACGGCCTCGATCGTGGATCTGATGTTCTCCCGCAGCCGGTCCTCGATCGGATCATAGCCGGCGTCATTGGCCAGTAGCGAAAGCACGGAAGTCTCGGTAGTGTTCTTCATGGCGTGATCTCCTTGGCGGTGCTAGCCGCCGGTTGGGTGGTTGTCTTGTCACCCGGAGATTACGCCACCCTCAAATTTCCACCACTTTCGAGACACAGCCTCAAGGGCCTGATAAACACTTCTCGCAGGTCTTGCGGCAAGAGGCGAGATGACGAAATTCCTGCACGGTTTGGCGACATGATGGGCTCATCCACCGACTCGCAGAACATTACGCTCACCCACGTTCGTGCTGCACCCGTTGCGGGGAGCCTGACGGGCCTGCCCGTCGTCTTCACCCATATCCCCAAGGCCGGGGGCACGACGTTCGACCACATCGTTTCAGCAATCGCCGATCACGCCGGCGAGGGGTTCCGCCGGGTCACGGGCACGCTCTACGGCCAGTTCCTTCGTGAAGGTGCCGGCGGCTCGCTCGACAGCCTGCGGGCCCTGGCCAAGCCGCCGTTCACCCAAGTCCGCTACCTGACCGGCCATCTGCCCTTCCTGCCGCCCGAAGACTTCGGTGTCGCCGAGGCGGCATACACCACTCTGCTGCGCGACCCCGTTGCGCGAACCCTGTCTCATTTCCGTTACGGTCTGGGGCGGGGAGGCTGGCACGCCGATGCCGCCATCGACGATCTCATCGCCACTGGAAAGGTGTGCGACAACCCTCAGACCCGGCAACTTGCCGGTTGCCTGGATCGTGCCGAACCCTGCGACGACGTCATGCTCGTCCGAGCGAAACAGACCCTGGAGCGGCATTACGCTCTGGTCGGGCTGACCGACGAATTCGACGGCTTTCTGGGTGCGCTGGTCGGCTTGCTCGGCTGGCCGGAGGTGATTTACGGCAAGGCCTAGGCCGGCCGGACTCCGCTTCCCGATGAGCGTAGCGCTGCGCTCGAAGATCAGGCCCGGGCCGCAACGGTCCTCGATCGCGCGCTCATAGACTGGGTCAAGGCGAAGTCGCGGCCCTGGCTCAGCCGTGTTGGGGCTGGTCCGGCGCCTCCACGGCCGGAGCACATCATCGTGGCCGCCAGTGATCTCGCGGTTGGCGACAAGCCCTACGGCGTGGTCGCGAGAGACGCGCTTGACGGATTCGCTGCAGCTATGCGTCCTCGCGGAATAATCCTCGCCAGGACTTAAGGCGGTAACCTCAGCTTAACCGTCCAGGTCCTAGGATGGCGCCCGGTGATATCCGGGGCGAGTTCTCGCATGGCCCAGATCGATCTACAGGAAAACCAAGCCCGGCCCCCGGCCCTCGGGCCGCATCCGCTCGTCTTCGACGAACTGCGTGTCGAGAACACCAACCATTGCGGCTACAAGTGCTTTATGTGCCCAAGGGAAAAGCAAACCCGCGAGATGGGGTTCATGGCGCTCGACGATCTCAACCTGATCTTTGATCGGCTGGGCGCCCACGGCGGTGCGATCCATCTGCACGGCTTCGGCGAGCCGCTGCTCGACCGCCAGCTCATCGACAAGGTCCACCTCGCTCACGAGCGGTTCCCGGGGTCCCTTGTCATGTTCTTCACGACCCTCGGCGTAAAGCTCCGCGAAGGCTTCTTCCGCGAGCTAGCGGAGGCGGGGATCGGCAACGTCCAGGTCAGGTTTTACGGCCTTACACCCGAGACTTACGCCAAGGTTGCCGGCGTGAAAACCTTCGACCTCGCGAAGGCCAACCTCGAAGCACTCGCGCGCGCGCGCGCCGAGACGGGGACCGATTTCAAGATTACCCTGCAGACTTGGGACGAAGAGGTCTGGCGGACCTGGCCCGCGGAGCTCCGCGCCGAACGCCTTCGCTTCATGGCCTGGACCGAAGAGATCGGAATCGCGCGCAACGAGGTCGGCAACGTGCACAACTACGGCGGCGGGCGCGATTACAATGTGACGCCTCAGGAGGGGCTGTGCTCGGTCGCTTGGGGCATGCGCCGGCGCATCCTCCAGGTGACTTGGGATCTCAAGGCGATTCCCTGCTGATTCGATTTCGACGCCAGTGTCGTGTTTGGCGATTTACGCACCCAGAGCCTGGGCGAGATTTTCGAGGGCGGCCCCTACCGGCGTTTCATCGAAGCCCATCTGGCCAACCGGCTCGACGCCTATCCCGCCTGCGCCGGTTGCGAGCGCTGCTTTAGACCCTGATCCTCCCGGTTCCGTCCCTATATCCCGCCTCGCCTGCTGGCTCCGTCACCGCCAAAGCGCACACCGGTTATATACTAATTCGTCTTGACTGGTGCATGATTGTGATGAATTCGTAATAATTTGTTGCATTTTTGCCGATATCGGCGTTTTGTAAGAAAAACAATCATAAATCGAGCAGGGAGATTTCGTGTCCAAGAACCGCGATCTGATTGCCAAACCCCTGATGCCCGAGCCGGTCCGCGACACCGGTGCAGCGGCGAAGGCAGGGCCCGGCAATGGCGCACGGGAATCGAGTGAAAATCCCCTCGCTGGCCATCTGTCCCAAATCGACAGCCTCAACCGCGAGATCATCCTGCGCTTGATGGATGACGGGCGCGCTTCGTTTTCGGAGATTGCCCGCGAACTCGGGGTTGCCGAGGGCACCGTGCGATCCCGGGTGACCCAGATGCGGCGCGAGAACTTTCTGCGCTTCATCGCCGTGGTTAACCCCCTGGCGCTCGGTTATTCCGCATGGGCGATGATCGGAGTCAATTTGTCCGCGGGCGTCGAACCCGAAGGCGTCGCCGTTTATTTTCGCGACCGGTCTGAGACGATCTACGTCATGCGTGTCGCCGGGCGCTATGACTTGCTCGTCGAAGTGATCTGCAAATCACCCAACGAGTTGCGCCGCTTCCTGGACGCCCATTTCCATAGCTGGGACGCTATCGCGTCGGTCGAGCCCCTGATGGGCCTCGGTATGTACAAGAGCCTGCTGAAATGGGAAGGCCTGCCACCCGGGGTGCCCGGCGGATCGCCCGCCGCGCCCTACGGAGAGAACGATGGTTGACGGTACGCAAACCGGCGATGAGATCCGCAAGGTCATGCGGATGCTGCCCAATGGGGTAGCGCTCGTGACCTGTTGGCTCGAGGAGCGTCCCTGGGGGTTGACGATCAATACCTTCAACTCGATTTCGATTTATCCGCCCCGGGTCCTGGTCTCGTTGTTCCGGCACACTGCGAGCTACGAGGCGATCGAGAAATCGAGCCATTTCGGCATTAGTTTGCTGACCGATACCCAGATCGACGTGGCGCGCTTCGGCTCGGCGCCGGGCGAGCCCAAATTCCTGGACGAATTTACCGGCGATCGCCTGCGCGGCTCCGAGGCCGCGGCCGCGGCTGCCGACTCCGATGCGGCAGTGAACCATGTCGGCCCGGAGTATTCACCGATGGTGCGTAATGCCCATAACCATCTGGACTGCGCGGTGCAACAGATCGTCTATGGTGGCGATCACGGGTTGATCATCGGCGAGGTCCACAGCGTGCGCGGAGCGGGCGGCACCGGGCTCTCGCCGCTGCTCTATTTCGACGGTCATTACCACGCGCTGGGTGAGCATTTCGACACGAACGGCTGAGCGGCGGACGCGAAGCGGCGGGAAAGGGGAGACGATGGCCAAACAGCGGATCGTGCCTGAAAACCACTGGGACTGGAGTATTCCCGTGCCCCTCTCCCAGGGCTGGAAGACGGGCGACCTGCTGTTCGTTGGTGGACAGATCTCATCCGACGCGAAGGGCCGCACCATCGACGGGGGCGACCTCGCCAAGCAGACTCGCAACTGTATGGAGTTCATCCGATCGGTCCTCGACGAGGCGGGCCGCGACTTTTCCGACGTGGTCAAGCACAACGTTTATTACTGCTACGACGGTCCGGAAGAGGATCTACGGCCGTTTCTCGATGAGCTCGACACCGTACGTCGGGACTACTTCACCGCGCCCGGCCCGGTGACCACGTCGGTCGGTGTGACGGGCCTCGCCTACGAAGGGTTATTGATCGAGATCGAGGCCATCGCCGCCATCGGCGTCGACAAGCAGCCGGTCGCGCCCGAGGGCCATTGGTCCTGGCGCGGCGGGAAGGAGCCCTATTGCCATGGCTGGAAAGTCGGCAACATCGTCTTCGTCGGCGGCCAGCTCTCGGCCGATGCAAGCGGCGCGCTGATCGGTCCGAAAGATATCGCGACCCAGACCGCCAACGCGTTCGGCAATCTCCAGAGCGTGCTCCGCGCTGCGGGCGCGGAGATGAGCGATCTGCTGCGCTTCAACACCTATTACCGGCAGCCCGACGCGAAGGATGGCGCCGAGGTCACCCGCTACTGGGAAGACATGACAAACGTGCGCACCACCTTCTTCGGCGACACCGGCCCGTCGGGCACGGGCGTGCGGGTGAAAAGCCTTCCCATCCCCGGCGCGATGATCCAGGTCGAGGGCATCGCGGTCATCGATCCCGACAAGCAGCGGATCAATCCAGAGGGGCATTGGGACTGGAGCATGCCGGTTCCCTTCTCCCAGGGCTGGAAGACCGGCAACATCGTGTTTTGCGGTGGTCAAATCTCGGCCGATGCAAAGGGGCGGACCGTGGGCTCGGGCGACATCGCGGTCCAGACCCGCAACGTCTTCGAGTTCATGAACACCGTGCTCGCGGAGGCGGGTGGGGATCTGAGTGACGTGGTCAAATTCAATACCTACTACCACTTCGCGGGCGAGGGTCACGACGTTACGGAGTTTTGGGAAATAATGACGAAGGTGCGGCTGGAGTATTTTCCGGACCCGGGGCCGTCGGCAACAGCCGTCCGGGTCGAGGGCTTCGCCTTCGAGGGCCTGCTGATCGAGATCGAGGCCATCGCGGTGATCGACCGCTAGGGCCGGCCGCTAACGGGATCCGTGATGGATCGAGAAATGAGAATTCAAGGCATTTTGCAAGGAGACTGAAACCATGACGACAGAGTTAGGCATCGAAAAGGTCAAGGAGGTGCTCGCCAAGGGCTCCGAACCGCACCTCCTGAATGGCGATCAGTATCGCGAGAGCATCAACGACAGCCGCCGTGTCGTCGACCACAAGGGCGACTTCATCGACAACGTGGCGACCCATCCCACGCTTGAGCACACCGTCGACCGGATTGCCGAGCTGCACGACAAACAATTCGATCCCAAGACCCGCGACGTCATGACCTACGTGGACGAGGACACGGGCACGCGCAAGGCGATCGGCTGGCAAGTGCCGACCACCAAGGATCATCTCTACGCCAAGCTCAAAGGCGTCGAGGAGGTCACGCGCACGACGCTCGGCATGTATGGCCGGCCGCCGGACTACGGCGCCATGATGGCGATCGGCTTCCTTGCCACGATCGACCGGATCGAGAAGGAGAACAAGGAATTCGCCGACAACATTCGGAACTACGTCAAGTTCAGCAGCGAGCACAACCTCTACAGCACGGACCTGATCGCCGACGCCCAGTCCGACCGGCGCATCCCGCCGACCGAGAAGCCGGGTCGGCTGCGCATCGTCGAGGACCGGGACGACGGCGTCGTGCTTTACGGCAGCAAGGTTGCGGGCTCGATCGGCAACATCGCCCACTTCTTCACCCTGTCGACGACGCTGGGCGGCGGTTTGACGGAAGACGCCGCCATCTGGGCGGGCGTGCCAATCAACTCCGAGAATTTGACCCTGCTGATGCGCGAACCTCTTGCCGAGACAGGCGCAGATCCGGAGGATCATCCCCTCGCAACGAGGGGTGAAGAGCTCGACAACTACATCGTTTTCGACAATGTCTTCATCCCGCGGGAGTACCTCTTCTCGGTGCGTAATCTCAACCTGCTGAACCTGTACTTCGAGAGCTGCGCCCATGCGCTTTGGCACATCCTGGCCCGGCTCGCCGTGCGAGCTCAGATTTTCGCCGGCTGCGCCCAGGCGATCGCCGACATTTTGGGGACCGACAAGATCCCCGGCGTGCGGAACGCGATCTCGGAAATCACGATGTATGCGGCGGCCTGCCGCTCCTTCTCGATCGCCGCGGTCGAGGATGCGGTCGACTGGAACGGCGTCATGACGCCCCATCCGCCGACCGTCACCGCGGGCCGGCTCTACTCCATCGAGAACTATCCGCGGGTGCAGTATCTGCTCAAGGACCTCTGCGGCCAGGGCATCGTCTCGCGGTTTCCCAAGGGCGTGTGGGATCATCCCGAATTCGCCGAGAAACTCGAGGAGTTCCTGCCGGGCACCGGCGTCACCGCCCGCGAGAAGAATCGCTTCTTCAACTTCGTCTGGGATCTGACCTGCAGCTCCCACGCCAACCGGGTCGGGCAGTTCGAAAACGTCAACGCGACGCCGCGCTCGTTCATCTCCGAACTGGTCTATCTCCATTACGACCGCTCGGAGTGGGCGAAGTACGTTCGGGAGATGGCCGGCATTCCGGCCGAAGGCCATACCTGAGGCGTGATCCGGCGGGCCCTCGGCCCGCCGCCCGTTCAGTCGACTTGCCGCCGCTTCAGGCGTCTAGCCCGGGGCGGCGGTCTTCATTTGAAGGGGGGAATCGGTTGAATTGGGGCGATTTTCTTAACGCCTCCTTAAAGTCTTCACCGAACAATTGGAATTCTGCCAAACCCTGATCCCTTGACGAACTCCGGTCGTTGGCAGGCGGGGTTCGACGGTATCGAAGAATGCTCCAGCGTCTCTCCGCGCTCAAGCCGACGATTTCGTTTAGGCCCGCGGTAGCGCTCAAACCCATAGCACCGATTCTGGCGCGTCTGAACGGATTCGACCGATCCGTGCCGGTCAAGGCGCGTCTCAAGGCTTGGTGGGTGTCAATGGCGGAGCAAAAAGGGACGACCGTGGCGGTGTAAGAAGGGACCGCTTGGCGGCTGCGGGCTTGTCCCCGTAGTCCATGGGCGGGCCCCGCGTGCGACGCGGCGTGCCCTCAACAGGCCGACGCGGCGGCGCGCGCGGGAGGGACCTGTGGGCCCATGGGGTCAAGCGTGGGTTGGGTGGTCGGTTCAGTTCGCCGTCGGGGTTTGACGCCTGCGGCTCTGGTTGAGCCTGTAGCTCTCGCCATTCATCTCGAGGATGTTGACGTGGTGGGTGCGGCGGTCGAGGAGAGCGCCGGTAAGCCGCTCGGAGCCGAACACCTCGGTCCATTCGTCGAACGGCAGATTGGTGGTGACCAGGGTCGAGCCGCGCTCGTAGCGCTGGCTGAACACCTCGAACAGGAGCTCGGCACCGGTCTTGGACAGCGGCACGAAGCCGAGTTCGTCGACGATCAGAAGCTTGTAGGTGGCGAGCTTCTTCTGGAACCTCAGCAGCTGCTTGTCATCGCGGGCCTCGATGAGCTCGTGGACCAGCGCGGCGGCGGTGATGAAGCCGACCGAGAGGCCCTTCTGGCAGGCCGCCAAGCCGAGACCGAGGGCGATGTGGGTCTTGCCGGTGCCGCTGTTGCCGAGCGCGATGAGGTTCTCGCGGCGCTCGATGTACGCGCAGCGGGCGAGCTCCAGGACCAACGTCTTGTTGAGCGAGGGGATGACCTTGAAATCGAAGCTATCGAGGCTCTTGATCACGGGGAAGCGCGCCGCCTTGATGCGCCGCTCGACCATGCGGCGCTCGCGGTCGATCAGCTCGAGCTCGGCCAGACGCAGAAGATAGCGAACGTGGTCGACGCCTTCGAGGCGCACTGCCGGGCGATCTTGTCGTACTCCCTCAGGACCGTCGGCAGCTTCAGCCTCGAGGTGGTGGACGAGCAGCAGCCGTGGTGTGTCGGTCACGTCGTCGCGACCCGGGCGCGCGGCAGGTACGGATAGCGAGGTTGAGCCGGGGCGGCCGCCGCTTCAGTACCAGGTGCTTGACCGCATCGAAGCCGATGGCGCCGGAGAGTGTCAGAGGCAGCAGGTGACCTGACTTCATGGTGTCGAACTTCTGGCCGATCTTGTCGCCGAGCCTGGAGCGCGTCGCAGGACCGATCGGCACCTTCAGCCGGAAGCTTGAGGTGGTGGACGAGCAGCAGCCGCTTGACCGTGTGTCGGTCATGCGCCGAGCCCCGACAGCAGGCTCATGTACGACTTGGCAGACGTCGCGACCCGGGGCGTCGGGCAGGTTCCGCGACCCGGCCAACGGCGCGGCAGGTACGGATAGACCTCGAGGTTGAGCCGGGGCGGCCGCCGCTCGATGCGGCACAGTACCAGGTGCTTCACCGCATCGAAGCCGATGGCGCCGAGCCTGAGCGCGTCGCCGACCGCACCCTCGACCTCCCGCGCTCGAGCCGGAAGCTCTCCAGCAGACGGCGCACCTGGACGTACTCGCGCTTGCCCGCCTTGCCCATGCGGGCTTCGAGCAGGCGTCGCAGAGTGATGAAGGCCTCGGGCAGGTCCCAGCCCGCCAACGGCGCGGCCTGGTCGAGGGCGCCGATCTTCTGCTCGATCAAGGGTAGGTAATGCAGCGGGTCGAAGATCAGGTCCTCGCTGTCGTAGGACCGGCGGTGCCGGGCAATCACCTCCGCGCCGCAAGAGATAACGACCTCGTCGACGGAGCACCGGATCAGCACCTCGCGGTGGCCATAGGCCACGGGCACCGAGTAGTCGTTGCCCCGGCAGCGCACCAGCGACAGCGAGCTCACCCGTCCAGTGCGCTTGTCGCAGGCATCGTATGGTGCCGGGGGGAGAGGCAAGAAGGCTTCCCGGTCCCGTGCGAGGCGCTCGCCGATGGTCTCCTTGTGACCCCGCAGCCGCGCCGCCTGGCGCCGGCGGCACTGTCCCGCGAGAGCATCGTTCAGCGCCTCGAAGCTCTCGGCCCGCGGGACGGGGACCCGGAAGGTCCGCCGGATGAAGCCGACCAGTCCCTCGACCTTGCCTTTGTCGTTGCCCTTGCCCGGCCGGCCGAACCTGTCCTCGAACAGATAGGGGGATTGAAGGTCCGTGAAGACGCGCGTTCGCTGCCGCTTGCCATCGCCCAGTATCCGGGCGACTGCCAGCTTGGTGTTGTCGTACAGGATGGATCGGGGGACGCCGCCGAAGAACGCAACCGCCGCGTTGTGGCCAGCGCAGAACGCCTCGGTCGTCTCCGCCGGGTAGGCCTTCACGAAGCAGGCATCACTGTGGGGAAGATCGAAGGCAAGGAAGTGGACCTTGCACGCCACGCCGCCGATCACCGCCAGCGCCTCGCCGAAGTCCGCCTGGGCGGGGCCGGGGGAATGGACGAGCGGCACGAACATCTCGCGCGACCGAAGCCGCCGCTCACGGACATAGTCCTTCACGATGGTGTAGCCGCCCGTAAAGCCGTACTCGTCCCGGAGACGGTCGAAGATCCGCTTCGCCGTGGGCCGTTGCTTGTGGTGGCTGGTCCGATCGTCTTCCAGAATCCGATCGATGATCCCCGTGAACGGACCCCGCTTCGGCCGCCGTGGCGGCTTGCCGCGGCGAGACCCCGGCGGCACCGAGAACGACAGCATCTTGCGGACCGTCTTGCGGTCCAGCCCGAACACCCGCGAGGCCTCGCGGGTGCTCATTCCCTCGACACGACACGCCCGCCGAACCCGCGCGTACAAATCCACCCGATACATCCCCCCGCCTTCCAGTCAGAGCAACCCTGACAGAAGGCTATAGACGGTCCCATTTTGGTCCGCCACAGCCGGATCAACCGGCCGCTTCAGTGGGGGATTATTGCGCCGCCGTTCTCAGGTGGGACGGCGTCGAACTCGCGGACCTTCCGGCTGAAATGCTCGAGCGGCCCGAAGCCGACGCGAGCGAAAAAAAGTCGTCGGGCGGCGGCCTGTTCTCGAGTTTCCGGGGACGCGAGGCCGAGGCCTGGTCCGATCCGCGTCTGACCGTGATGGAGCAGATCTGGGGCGAGGGCATGACGAGCCCGGGGGACCGCGATTTCATCATGGCCATGATCACGACGCTGGGCATCGACAAGAAGATGGCGGTCGTCGAGATCGGTGCCGGTCTGGGCGGATCGACCCGGATCATCGTAAAAGAAACGGGCGCCCGGGTTACCGGTCTGGAGCCGTCTGCGACCTTCGCCGAGGCCGGCGCGGAACTTTTGATGCGCCACGGGCTCAAGAAGAAGGCGACCATCGAGCATTGTGATCTGTCCAACCTTGGGCTTGAGCCGGGTTGCACGCCGGTCATCTTTTCGCTCGACTCGTTCTACAAGGCGCCCGAGAAAACCGAGTTCTACGGGTCGCTTTACCGGGCACTGAAGGGCGATGGTCAGCTCCTGTTCACCGACTACATGGTTCCCGAGGCGATCCAGCAGGGTGACAAATACGAACAGTGGGCCGCCAAGGAAGACATCGCCCCCCAGCCCTGGACCATCGACGAGACGCGCTCGTCTCTTGAATATCACGGCTTCGAGGTGCGCATCGCCGAGGATATCACCCGGGACTATTGCGGCATGGCGCTGCGCGGGCTGAATGAATTCGCAGGCGAGCTCAAGCCCGGCCGGATGGACAAGTCGATGGTTGCGGCGGTGCTCGACGTGGTCGAACAATGGAGCCTGCGTCTTGCCCTGCTCGAAGCGGGCCAGCTCGCGGTCTACCGGGTCTACGCGCGGAAGAATTCCGAAGCCGACCATTGACAGGCCCCGCGCCGCTTTCTATGGTTCGCGCCGCTTAAGACCGTCGCTGCTCCCGAAAGGCCCGGCCATGAAGGTTCTCAATTCGTTGAAGTCCGCGAGGAAGCGCCATCGCGATTGCCGGATCGTGCGCCGCAAGGGCCGGGTCTACGTCACCAACAAGCGCAACCCGCGTTTCAAGGCTCGCCAGCGCTAGTCTGCGGGTTCCCTCGCTCCCGCCCCGGCCCGGGCATCCCGGGCATGGCGGTCCCGCGCCTCCCGCCCGCACTGCGGGCCTAGAGCAAATCGCCCTTAAAGCCCAGCTTGCGCCATTTGCGCCGGTAGGCGACCGAAAGCGCGTCCGCCGCGACGTGAAACTCGTCGGCGATCTTGAGCGGTAACTGCGCTGGCTTCTGGGATTCGACGATCTGCCGATCTTCTTCATTGACCTGCGCCTGGAACGCGATCCAGTCGTCGACCGGCTGGTCGAGGTCGTGATCGCGGGTCTTGACTATGAAGCTCCGGCACTGCGCGGCAGAAATCGGGCAGATCGCCTCGAAGATGTCTTCCACCCCCCGGGGGAAGAAACACCGAAGCATGACCGAAAAGGGGTAGGCCACGTAATACTCTGCCATGAGGTCGGCGTAGGCGGGCTTGCCAAAAAGCAGGCTGCCGTCCTGCTGATGGGTCAGCACGTCGTAGAACAGGCCGTATTTCGTATCCTTGACCTTGTAGGGCGGAACGTCGGGTTTCTCCACCTGTCCGAAGCTGGCCGCGTGAATGATCGAGAAATGCGAGATGTCGCTGAAGTTCTCGAGAAGCCGACCTGCACTGGAGTCCAGAAACAGGTCGAGTTTGCCTCTCTGCCGCGCGGGATCCTCCAGGTCAGGCCAGTCGAACACGGGCAGGCGGGGTTCGGGGCGTAGGCAGACCCAGACGACGCCGTAGCGTAGCTGGACGGGGATTGTGCTCAGGCACAGCCGTGCGGGCGGCCGGATCTTGCCCGAAATCGAGGGGATGCGAGTGCATCGGCCTCTGGCGCCGTAGCGGAAGCCATGATAGGCGCAGACGATCTCTCCGTCCTCGACATGACCCAGGCTGAGCTTCGAGCCCCGGTGGGGGCATTGGTCCAGCGCGACGACGATTTCCGTCTCGTCCGTGCGGTAGAGCACCAGGTCGGTATCGAGCAGGGTGGCCGTGAAGGGCTCTCTGCCGACCTCGCTTTCGAACGCGACGGGATGCCAGAAACTCGCCAGCAGTTTCCAGTCGCCGTCGGCGTAACTGCACTCGGACGGTGGGTTGAGCACGGCCGCTTTGGTTGCCGTTTTTGCCATCCGCCTCTCCTTTCCGGATTGCTCGTCTCGGTGAAGCCGTAAAGGCGATAGTGTATTCTCTATAAGGATATAGTATCCAATATAGAGTTTACGAAGCATCGCTGGCGGTGTCAAGTGAGCATAATGGCGGTGATTGCGGTCCCGCTTGCCATTCGCCGGGATACGCGGGCCGCAAAAGAACACATCCGAAGCGCGATGCTCCGGGTGCCGGTGATAATTCGATTCTGGTGTTACGCCGCCGCTGACTCGCGGATGCCTTCCTCGACCATTTCGCGCCACTCCCGTTTCTTCGGCATGAGCGGCGGGACCGGGACCACTTCGGGCATGGCCGTGGGCGGGGCGATCGCATCGGGCAGGTTGCGCCCGGTGACCTCGCCTTTGCGGAAGAAGGCGTTGTAGATGCTCCACTGGAGCCGGTCCCGGGATCCCAGGTAGGGGAAGCGCTGGGCAATCGAGGGGAACGAGTAGAACCGCTCGTAGGCGCGCATATGGCCGTCCCGGAGCTCCTGGGTGGTCATGTTTTCGGGTCTGTAGACGATCCGGCCTTGGTCGTAATAGTCCCAATCGTAGGAGACGATGCGATTCGCCTTCTTCATTTCGTACCAGGTCAGCGTGCCGGGATAGGGCGTCAGCACCGAGTAGGCGCACATGTCGTAGTTCGCATCGATGTTGAACGAGGCCGTCTCGTCGAAGACCGACGTTTCGTCGGTATCGAAGCCGAACATGAACAGTCCGAAGACCATGATGCCGTGTGAGTGCAGCTTATCGACGAGGCCGCGGAACTTGTCCGGGTGGTTGACGTGCTTGTGCACGCTCCTGAGCGTGTTGCGCGAGATCGATTCGAAGCCGATGCTCAGCATGAAACAGCCGCTCTCGGCGGCGAGTTCGAGCATCTCGTCGTCCTGGGCGAGCTTGCTCGTCACGCCTGCCTGCCAGCGGATGCCGCGCCCCTTGAGCGCCCGCATCACCTCCTTCGGCCGTTCCGGCGTGCCGAAGAAGTCGGCGTCGTTCAGCGATATGAATTTCTGGCCGCACTCCTCGATTTCCCGCATCACCTCATCGACCGGCCGGTAGCGGAACTTGAGTCCGTTCATCAGCGGTTCGGCGCAGAAGGTGCAGCCCTGGTGGCAGCCCCGGGAGGTCTGCACGAAGGCCTTGTTGACGTAGCGGTTCTTCTTCATCAGGTCGTAGCGCGGGATCGGCATGTCGACCATGGGGTGCAGCTCGCACGAACGGTAGGTCCCGGCGAGTTCACCATTCTCCATGTCCTCGATCACGTCTTTCATGACCAGTTCGGCCTCGCCGATCACGACCGCGTCGGCGTGCTGCAGGGCCTCCTCGGGCATGAAGCTCGGATGCACCCCGCCCATCACGACTGGAATACCCTTCGCCTTGAACGCATCGGCAATCTCGTAGCCCCGGTTCACATAGCTGGTCATTGCCGAGATGCCCACGAGGTCGGCCTTGATGTCGAAATCGATCGGTTCGATGTTCTCGTCCGTCAGGATGACTTCGTACTTGTCCTGCGGAATCACTGCGGCGACCGCGAGCAGGCCGGCCAACGGCGAATACAACGCCCGGTTCATGTAAAGCGGCTTGGTCGTAAACGACTTCGTCTTGGGATTGATCAGATGAATGACACGGGTACGCATGCAAGTCCTCCCTCGTCGACCGATTGTAACTCAGCTCTCCCTCTTTGCATTCGAAGCGGCGGTAACAAAAGTGGATGCTCGCGAAAACCCGCTGTCGACCTGCATTTTTCAATCATTATAACAACAAACATAGCCCGCTGCCACGAAACAGCAAAACCCTAACCTTTTTGGGGCCAATTATCGCGCCGGAAGCGAATATCGATGTGGCCGAGTCACGCGGATTTCAACAGCCCACGCCGGCTGTAACCGCAGCAATTCTACGCAATTCGCCGGGTTGCCGTACAGCCGGAGCTCACTCGCGCGAATCCAAACGGGTAACCCATGGGGCGAGACCGTAGATGCTCCGAGTCCCTCGTCAGTGAGACGACTCGCGAAAGCGCTGGCGCACCCAGCCCTGCTCCAGATTGGAGATCTGGTGCCAGGTCGCAATCACATGCTGGAAATACCAGCGCCCGGCGCGCTTGACGAAGCTATCGTCGTAGCGTGCCGTGCTGATCACGGCGTCGCCCTCGGGTGGGCTGTGCCCATCCGTCACCCGCGAGAGCTCCAGAAGATAGAAGGCGCCGGTGGCGCTGGTTCCGGAATCCGCGATCTCGACCTTCGCATTGGTGATGATGTGAATGATCCAGGGGGTCTCCTGGTCCGATCCGTCGATGAACCCATGGATCGCGTCGCGGCCCCGATAGGTGCCGAGCACGTTGCTTTCCCATACGCCGTCCTCCGCGAACAGGGCGGCGAAGCCATCGGCGTCGTAGCCCCGATCGCAGGCGGCGGCGTAGTCCGCCTTGAGATGGTTGATCGCCTGAATGTCCTCGAGTCGGCGGATCCGCCGCTCGAGCTCGATTTGCTGCGCGTCCGCCATGATCGCCGCTCCTTCCCCATTCCGTCGTTGGTTCGAGCCGACCGTAGCGTAGGAGTCGCGGCGAGTGCAAAACCGGGCAAATGCCGCGCAACGGGCCGCGTTTGACCGATTGCGCCCACCATTGACGCTCAATCGGCCAGCCGCCACACTCCCTGTCGGTTCCAACGCCGAAAGCGAACGCCCATGCGCATGCCCAGGCCCGACCAAGCCACCCTCGACCAGCGCACCCGTCTGATCGACGGGTTGTCCGCGATCTTGCCCGCCGACTCGGTGATCACCGATGACGCGCGTCTGCGGGTCTACGAGTGCGATGGCTTGAGCGTCTACCGGCAACTCCCGATGGTCGCCGTACTGCCCGCCGAGATTGCCGAGGTCTCGGCGATCCTGGCGCTTTGCCGGGAACTCGGCGTGAAGGTCGTGCCCCGCGGCGCGGGCACGGGGCTTTCGGGCGGCGCCCTGCCGCTGGCCGACGGCCTCCTGCTCGCGATGGGCAAGTTCAACCGCATCCTCGAACTCGATTACGCCAACCGTTGCGCCGTGGTCCAGCCGTGTGTCGCCAATCTTGCAATCACCAAAGCGGTCGAGCCCGACGGATATTTCTATGCCCCCGATCCCTCGAGCCAGCTCGCCTGCTCGATCGGCGGCAACGTCGCCGAGAACTCCGGCGGGGTGCATTGCCTGAAATACGGCCTCACGACAAACAACATCCTGGGCGTCGAGATCGTCCTGATGGACGGCGAGATCGTCCGCCTGGGCGGCCGCCAGTTCGATTCCGAAGGTTACGACCTGCTGGGCGTGATGACCGGCTCCGAAGGCCTGCTTGGTGTGATCACCGAGGTCACGGTCCGCCTGCTGCCCCGCCCGACACTCGCCAAGGCGCTGCTAATCGCCTTTCCGACCATCGAATCCGCGGGCGCCTGCGTCGCCGAGGTGATCGGCCAGGGAATCGTCCCGGCCGGCATGGAGATCATGGATCAATTCGCGATTCGCGCGGCGGAGGACTACGCGAAGGTCGGCTATCCGACCAACGCCGAGGCCGTGATGATCGCCGAGCTCGACGGCCCCAGGGTCGAGGTCGACACGTTGGTCGCCCGCCTCGAGGCGATCGCGGAAACCTGCGGCGCCATCTCGGTCCGGATCAGCGACGACGAGGCGGAGCGCGAAGCCTTCTGGGCGGGGCGCAAGGCCGCGTTCTCCGCCGCCGGCAAGATGTCGCCCGACTACTACGTCATGGACGGCACCATCCCCCGCAAGAAGCTCGCCGAGGTTTTGGGCCGCATCAAGCAGCTCTCCGAGCAATACGGCCTGCGGGTCGCCAACGTGTTCCATGCAGGTGACGGCAACCTTCACCCCCTGATCCTCTATGACGGCAACGTGCCCGGCGAGCTGGAGAAGACCGAGGCCTTCGGTGCCGAAATTCTGACGATGTGCGTCGAGATGGGTGGCGTACTCACGGGCGAGCATGGCGTTGGCGTCGAGAAGCGCGATCTCATGCCGACGGTCTTCAGCGGCGCCGATCTCGATCAGCAGCAGCGCGTCAAATGCGCCTTCGATCCCGAGGGCCTGCTCAATCCCGGTAAGGTTTTTCCCCGGCTTCGCCGCTGCGCCGAACTGGGCCAGATGCATGTCCACAAAGGTCGCACATCCTTTCCCGACCTGCCCCGCTTCTGATGGGCGAACGCGCCTCTCCCGCCGATAGCGGTGAGGTCGTCGAGACGATCCGCGACGCGCTCGCCCGGGGTCGGTCGCTGGAGGTCGTCGGCGGCGCTTCCAAGCGCGCGCTCGGCCGCCCCGTCGAGGCGGAAGACTGCTTGAGTCTGGTTGGGTTCATGGGTCTGGTCGATTACGAGCCCTCCGAGATGGTGTTTTCCGCGAAGCCCGCGACGACGATCGAGCAGATCGAAGCCGTCCTGGCCGACGGCGGCCAGCAGCTCGCCTTCGAGCCGCCGGACCTCGGCCCGCTCTATGGCGAAGCGCACGGCCGCTCGACGTTGGGCGGCATCGTCGCTTGCAACCTCTCCGGTCCCCGTCGCATCAAGGCCTTCGCTGCGCGCGACCACGTGCTCGGCGTCGAGGGCGTCACGGGTCGGGGCGACGCGATCAAGGCGGGCGGCCGGGTGGTCAAGAACGTCACTGGCTACGATCTTTGCAAGCTGCTCGCGGGCTCCTACGGCACCCTCGCTGCGCTCACCAAGCTGACCGTCCGCGCGCTTCCCGCGCCTGAGCGCACCCGCACGGTTCTGGTCTTCGGATTGAGTGACGAGCGGGGACTGGAGGCGCTCCGCGCGGCGCTCGCTACGCCCTACGAGGTTTCCGCCGCGGCCCACCTTCCCGCGGCGCTCGGCGAGCGTTCGGATGTCGATTACGTCTCGGGCGCGAAGGCCCCGGTCACCGCGGTGCGCGTCGAGGGCTTCGGCCCGTCCGTCGAGGCGCGCTGCGATAGCCTGCGCGACGCTCTCGGTGCGTTCGGCCCGGTCGAGGAGTTGCATAGCAGGAACTCCGCCGCATTCTGGCGCGAGGTCCGCGATGCCCTGCCTTTCGCGGCGGAGCGCGAAGCCATCGTCTGGCGGCTCTCTGTGACCCCCGACCGGGGGGCGTCTTGCGTCGCCGGGATTGCCGCTGCCGGCCTCGATCCGCTGGCCTATTACGACTGGGGCGGCGGCCTCATCTGGTTATCGCTGTCCGACTCCGCCGATGGCGGTGCCGCCGTCGTGCGCGCCGCCGCCGAGGCCGCGGGCGGTCACGCCCTGCTTATCCGGGCGCCCGCGGCGTTGCGTGCCAGGGTTCCCGTCTTCCATCCCCAGCCCGCCGCGCTCGCCCGGCTGTCCGCGCGCGTCAAGCAGAGCTTCGACCCCAAGGGCGTACTCAACCCCGGCCGCATGGTCGAGGGCGTCTAGCAGGCCGGCAGGGAAGGGATCGAAGCGTGCAGACCCACTTCACCGACGCCCAGCTCAAGGATCCCGCCAACGCGGAAGCCAACCGGATCCTGCGCAGTTGCGTGCACTGCGGCATGTGCACGACCAATTGCCCCACCTTCCGGTTGCTGGGCGACGAGCTCGACAGCCCGCGGGGCCGGATCTACCTGATCAAGGACATGCTGGAGAACGACAAGCCAGCGAGTGCGCTCGTCGCGACCCATCTCGACCGCTGCCTGTCCTGCCTGTCCTGCGTCACGACCTGCCCGGCCGACGTCGATTACGCCCATCTCATCGATATCGGGCGTGAACGCGTCGCCAAAACCTTCCGCCGCGATCTGCCCGACCGGCTCGCCCGCGCGGTCCTCGCCCGGCTGCTGCCCCGACCCAGCCTCGTCCGGGCCGTCCTGCTTGCGGCCCAGCCGCTCCGCCCGTTCGCCCGCTGGCTTCCCGGGCGCGTGGGACGGCTTTTGCGCGCGGTGCCGGTGGGCGTGGCGCGGCCCTCCGGCGTCGAAGGTGCCGGGGCCCACCCCGCCAAGGGGCTGAGGCGCAAGCGGGTTGCCTTGCTCACCGGATGCGTCCAGCCGGTCATTGCGCCCGCGATCAACGAGGCGACCGTCCGCCTGCTCACCCGGCACGGCTGCGACGTAATCGTGGCCCGGGGTGTGGGTTGCTGCGGCGCGCTCACCCACCACATGGGCGAGACCGATCGAGCCAGGGCAGCGGTCAAGCGAAACGTCGCCGCCTGGACCCGCGAGATCGAGCGCGGGGGGCTCGACGCCATCGTCGCCAACGCGTCGGGCTGCGGCACCATGCTCAAGGATTACGGCCACCTGTTGCGGAACGATCCGGGCTGGGCCGACCGCGCGGGCCGCATAGCGTCTCTTGCGCGCGACGTGAGCGAGCTGCTGGCGGATCTCGACTTGCGCGGCGGCTCCGCCTCGAACGGTCCCGTCGTCGCCTACCATTCCGCGTGCTCGCTGCAGCACGGCCAGGGCGTGCACGATGGTCCCCGCGCCCTGCTTGAGCGCGCCGGCTTTACGGTCCACGACGTGCCCGACGGCCATCTCTGCTGCGGCTCGGCGGGCACCTACAGCCTGCTCCAGGGTGATCTCGCCGATCGCTTGCTGGCCGGTAAAATCGCTGCCATCGAGAGCACGGGCGCCGCCCTCGTCGCCGCGGGCAATATCGGCTGCATCCAGCAGATCGGCGGCGGCACGGACCTGCCTGTGGTTCACACCGTCGAGCTGCTCGACTGGGCCGACGGCGGCCCGCGGCCCGCGGCGCTGAAGGCGTGAGCCCCACGCCGACTCGCCGCCCGGTCGACCCGGGTTCGATCGGGGCCGCACCCGGCAACCGGTCGTAGGGCGCCATGCATTCACACGACGTCAGTTACGAAAAGCCCGGCGACCCCCTGATTCCCGAGCGGATGGTGCCCTACATCCTGCTGGTCGTCGGCTCGGTAACGTGGGCCGTCGCCTACTCGCTGTACAAAATAGCGACGACCGAGGGAATCCCTTTTATCCCCTTCGTATTCTGGCAGGTCATGGGCGCCGGCCTTCTTCTGCTTCTGTTCGCAGCAGCCCGGCGCATTCGGATCAAGCTCGACATCCCCCATATCCGCGCCTACCTCGTCGCCGGTGTGTTAGGCACGTCCCTTCCGCTTTGTCTTTACGCCTTTGTCGCCCCCGAACTGCCTGCAGGCGTGCTCGGCTTGACCATCACGCTCGAGCCCATGTTCACCTTGGTGTTCGCCATGCTGCTCATGCTCGAGTCCTGGCGCTGGCTGCGCGTGCTGGGGCTTCTCCTCGGCCTCGGCGGCGTCCTCCTCGTGGTGCTGCCCGAGACCGGCCTGCCCACGCGCGGAATGGTGGGCTGGCTTTTGTTGACCCTCGTCGCGCCGGTCTGCTTCGGCCTGCACAATGCGCTGATCGAGCGCTACTGGCCCCGGGATTGCCGCGCCCTGGTCCTGGTCTGCGGCGGCTTGGTGGTCGGTGGTCTGTTCATGGTGCCCGCGATGGCTGTGGCGGATAGCTGGTGGTTCTTCCCCAACGGCGTGGGGCGAGGCGAATGGGCGCTGATCGGCATCACGCTGATCAACGCTGTCGGCACCGTCATCTTCTTCGAGATTATCCGCCGTGCCGGTGCCCTGTTCGCTTCGACGGCCGTCTATATCGAAACCCTGTTCGCTTCGACGGCCGTCTATATCGAAACCCTGGCGGCGATCGGCTGGGGCGTCCTGATCTTCGGCGAGAGCCACTCGCCCTGGGTCTGGGCGTCTGTCTTCATCCTCCTGGCGGGGCTCTATCTGGTCAACCGGGTGGGCCGCGGGCCGCGGGCAACCTAGGGCGGTCGGCCCATAGACCTGCCCGCCGCGCCCTCGCCAGCCGGCGCACCGAGGGGCTGCATCGACAACTCGGTTTTGCAGACCGCCGCGTCTGCCGTCGTGAGCGGCGAATTCTCCTCGCAGGAACGTGAACGCCCTGCGCCTTGCGCCGGACGCGAATCGCTCTACACTTCCGTCATGCGAATATTATTCGCCTTCCTGATCGTATGGCTCGCTTTGGGAGTAACACCGGCGGCAATGGCGGAACAGGACGATCCCCGGCTCGAGGTCTTGTTCGAGCAGCTTCTCGCGGACAGCTACACCGGCGAGGTCCGGACGGCCGAGCAGGCCATTTGGAAAATCTGGATGGAAACGCCCGATCCGGTGATCCAGCGGGCGCTCAATGTGGGCTCCCAGGCGATGCAGATGGGCGCGTTCGACAGCGCGATGACCAACTTCAATATGGTGATCGAGTTCCACGACCAATTCGCCGAGGGCTGGAACAAGCGGGCGACGCTCTATTACCTGATGGGCGATTACGAGGCGTCGATCCGCGATATCGATCAGACCCTGGCCCGCGAACCGCGGCATTTCGGCGCGTTGTCGGGGCTCGGGCTCGTCTATCTCAAGCTGGAAAACGACGCCAAGGCGCTCGATGCCTTCGAGCGGGCGCTGGCGGTCCATCCCCATCTTCAGACGCCCCAGTATTACGTCCGCAAACTAAGCGAGAAGCTGAAGGGGATCCGCACCTGAGCGAGAACCCGAGCGCGATTCGTGCCGAGATCCGGGCAAAGCGGATCCGGGGCCACACGGCCGGGCTCGCACCCGGCATGGTTCAGGGCAATCTCGCGATATTGCCCGCCGCGCTGGCCGGCGATTTTGCGGAATTCTGCACAGCTAATCCTCAGCCCTGCCCATTGCTGGTCACCTCGGAAGCGGGTGATCCCCGCCTGCCGGACGTCGGTGCCGATCTCGATCTGCGCACCGACCTGCCGCGTTATCGCGAGTTCCGCGATGGCTGCTTCGTCGCCGAGCATGACGAGATCACCGGCCTGTGGCGGGACGACCTGGTGGGCTTCGTGCTGGGGTGCTCGTTTTCGTTCGAGGAGGCGTTGCTCGAGGCGGGTGTGCGGATGCGTCATCTCGAGCTCGGCAAGGACGTGCCGATGTATCGCACGAGCATCGAGACCGTCCCCGCCGGGCCGTTTGCCGGTCCCATGGTGGTCTCCATGCGTCCCATCCCGGCCGGACAGGTGGCGCGCGCCGTCGCGGTCACCGGGCGCTACCCCCGGGTTCACGGCGCACCGGTTCATTGCGGCGATCCGCGCGCGATCGGGATCGCCGATCTGGCGGCACCCGATTACGGCGAGCCGACGCCCGTCGCGGCCGGCGAGGTGCCCTGCTTCTGGGCCTGCGGGGTCACGCCGCAGGTTGCCATCGAAGCCGCCAGGCCCGATCTGTGCATCACCCACGCCCCGGGCTCGATGCTCTTGACGGACTGGGCAAACGCCGATCTGGCCGGTCCCGGCTGATTCGGGCCGACCGCCCCGGCTCGGCCCTTTTTTTATGGGGATTACCACTTATGACACCTTTGCCCCGCCTTGCGTGTTTTTCTTATCCCAAATAATAGATAGATTGACGATGGACTTTCCTTCCAAATCCAATTTCGTGATTCTGCTGCAAAATTCCCTACCTTGAGCTTTGTGGCTCGGGTCACGCATAAGGAGATGGCCGAATAAGGAGAGCGCACTTGACGGATCGCGGGATGATGACCGCGTTTCATCCGTTTCGGTGCGCTCTCACACTGCACCCGGAAAATCAGGCCGCGTTGATGGCCAATGCGTCGCGGGCATCACGTCAATGCACAGGATGTGTCGGTCCAGCTTTTTTTGCGACATGTTCCCTATACCGAGGATCAGCGAAAATCAGGCCCGCGTCCAGTGGTTCGAGACAGCGCCCGCGCGTGGTTCGAGACGCGCCTCTGGCCGGAAGGCCGGTATTGCCCGCATTGCGGAAGCGTGAACACCCACGAGGCGGGTCACAACAACATGCCCTACCGCTGCACGGATTGCCGGGGCTACTTCTCGGTCAAGACCGGCACCGCGATGCACAACTCCCGCCTGCCGCTCCGCAAGTGGGTGTTCGCGATCTATCTGCATCTTACGTCCCTCAAGGGTGTGTCCAGCATGAAGCTCCACCGCGATATCGGCGTCTCCCAACCGGCAGCCTGGTACATGCTCCAGCGCATCCGAAAGGCATGGGAAGGCGACGATAAACTCTTCGCCGGGCCTCTTGAGATAGATGAATCGTTCTTCGGCGGCAAGGAGAAGAACAAGCACAAGGGCAAGAAGCTCAAGGCCGGCAGAGGCGCGACCGGCAAGACCGTCGTCGTGGGCGCCAAGGACCGCAAGACCAACAAGGTTCGCGCCAAGGTCACCGAGAAGGTCGATGCCAAGACGCTACAGGAATTCGTAACCGACGTGGCCGCGACCGGTGCGACCGTCTACACCGACGACGCCAGCGCCTACAAGGGCATCCCCTTCGACCACGAAACCGTCCGTCACAGCGTCGGCGAGTACGTCAAGGGCATGGCGCATACCAACGGGATCGAGAGCTTCTGGGCCACGCTCAAGCGCGCCCACAAAGGTGTCTATCACAAGATCAGCGTCAAGCACCTTCAGCGCTACGTGGACGAATTCGCGGGTCGTCACGGCGTCCGTGAGCTTGACACGCTGGACCAGATGGAAGTAGTGGCTAGCTTGATGGCTGGCAAACGGCTGAGCTATAAGGATTTGGTCGCATGACGGAAGGCGAGATAATGAATCAAATCGGCGAAGCCGCCGTGGAAAGAAAGCACTGTCTGGACAAAATGTCCTGTTATGAAGCGCGACTCAAGACGGCGAAACAATCTCTGTCTGTGTTTTTGGACACAGAAAATAACCCTCTGCACAAAGATAACCAACGGCTCCTAGAGCTTACATCTGATCCCCGCGCTGATGCCAAAGGATATGTTGATGCGAGGAAGCGGGCAGACGAACTGGCAGACTTTCTGAAGAAACACAACGCTCTTTAAAAGTAGGGAAAAGATGGCCAAGGAACAAAAGACAAAAGAGGAATTGGAAGAGCTTCTTAATGAAGCGATCCGGCCCTACCAACTTGGATCAGAACCCAATTGTCAATGGAAGAAAATTGTCGCCGTCGAAAACCAGGACGGTTCGAATTGGACAGTGTCTCACAACCCCGAGGGAAACCCGCCCGGAGATTTTTGGAAAGCTATTGAACATGTATTGCCTGAGCTTCAGGGGAAATACGACTTACTCGCAGATTAGACGTAGAAACGCCCCGCAGGTTGGAGCCGGACGGGGCGAAACGGTGACGATCACCTTAGTTTAATCTAGCCGAGGTGCTTTGCCGTGTCCACAAACATCATCTCTTTTGCTGAGCAACGACGTCGCAGAGGTTTACCAGAGCCTCCCGAATCCCACGAAGCTCAGCTACCGCCGCCGGACCTGTCAATCCGTAGTCATTCAATGCATCAAGCGGTAGCAGAATATCATGGTCTTGACCCTCAATATTCACTTGAAGCTCAAGGCCTTCGGTCTGTCCCACTTTCGATCCCGGTGCCGATATTCCGGATTGACTGAGCCTAACTACCTTAGCAGTCAGCCGTCTGCTGTCGTTAGGATATTTGTCTTGAACAGTCGCCATGGCGCACCCCGCCTGTTAGGCGAAGTCCACCACGCTTGACCGAGTAGTCCGGCTAGGCTAAAGTCGGAATTGCATAGACCGACTTTGGCGGCAAACGCCACACTGAAAACCCCCGGCTCCTAACCGGGGATTTTCTTGTATCAGACCGACGATCGCGAGTCTATTCACCTCCGGTTAAGAAACCGGGCGGCGCTCATCCAATGCTAGTCGTCTCGGACGCTCCAGCCTTGCTTCTCGTACCACCCGCGCACGATGCTCCTGTTCCAAAGCGGCATGATACCGAACAGTCCATTGGCCGTGATAAAACTTAGGGCCGCCGGGCCCCACATTCCCTTCCCGGCGTAGTAAATCCAGCCAAACAGGAAACTCCATTGCCTGTGGCGCGAACCCAAGATCACTTTTTCGGTGCCGCTGGTCGGGTGTTTTGCGATCATGATTTCCTCACCAATTCGGGTCAATGCTGTATTTGATGGAGAGGTTCTTCGGCGTGTCCAAGTTTGTAGCAAGGGCACTGAAAACGTGGCCGTCTATGAAGCCCTCTGCCGTTCCCAAGAACCGCTGGCCGTCACCTTCGCCGTCATAGAGACGTATCCTGATAAAGCCAGTATCACAGGTTGCAACCCCTTCGATCACAAAGGTTCCAAAAGAGTCCCACGATCTCCAATCTTCAATCTCGCACGCCCCGATGTGGTCATCACAAGCAAGCGCTGCACTGGCCCCGATCAGACAAGCGCTCACGGCCATAGCAATGAGTTTCATGACGGATTTCCTCCCCGTGTGCGTCCCGACGGGTGCCGGAGTCGGCTGCCAAGCAACACACGAGCGAGGTGGATTCCTGTTTATTCCCGCCGGGGCGGTGTTCTATTCACGGGCAACCCGACATGGGTCGCTCGTGCTTGATCTTGGCAGCAATGGGGATAGTGAATGAAACGGGGCGCGGGGTCAATATTAGCTTATAAGTCCCTTTTTATAGGGGGTAAATAGCTGACCCGCCCTAGCCGGTCGGAACCTCGTCGGGCCAAATTTCCGCGACCCGGAGAACGTTCGTCGCGCCCGGCGTTCCGAACGGGACGCCGGCGGTGATCACGATCCGCTCGCCGGCCTCGACGAAGCCTAGTTCGTGGGACAGCCGTGTCGCCGTGTCGGTCATGTCGTTGAAGCTCGAGACGTCCTTGGTGCGCACGCAGTAGGTTCCCCAGGCGAGCGCCAGACGGCGCGCCGTCGCCTCGTTCGGAGTCAGCGCCAGGACCGGGACACCGGGGCGCACCCTCGAGGCGCGCAGCGCGGTCGATCCCGAGGTCGTGTAGGTCACGATGGCCGCGGCGTGAACCGTCTCGGCGACCTGGCGGGCGGCCAGCGTAATCGCATCGGCCAGGGTCTGTCGCGGCGCTTGCGCGTCGAGCTCGAGCAGGCTGCGATAGAGCGGATCGCGCTCGACCTGCTCGATGATGCGGTCCATCATCGCGACCGCCTCGCGCGGGTAATCGCCGACCGCCGATTCGGCCGAGAGCATGAGGGCGTCGGCCCCGTCATAGACCGCAGTCGCGACGTCGGAAGCCTCGGCGCGGGTCGGCGCCGCCGCGTTGATCATCGATTCGAGCATCTGGGTCGCGACGACCACCGGCTTGCCCGCCTGGCGCGCAGCGCGGACGATCCTTTTCTGTACGCCGGGCACGACCTCGGGCGCGAGCTCGACGCCGAGATCGCCGCGCGCGACCATCAACGCATCGGACAGCTCGACGATCCTGTCCAGCTCGTCGAGCGCCGAGGGCTTTTCAAGCTTGCTCAACACGCCCGCCTTGCCGGCAATTAGTTTGCGCGCCTCCGCGACGTCGTCGGGCCGTTGGACGAAGGATAGTCCGACCCAGTCGACCCCCAGTTCGAGGCCGAATATGAGATCGCGCCGGTCCTTCTCGGTCAACGCGCTGAGCGGCAGGGCGACGTCGGGCAGGTTCAGCCCCTTGTTGTCGGACAATTCGCCGCCGTTCACCACGACCGTCTCGGCAAAATCGCCGCCGCAGCGCTCGACGCGGAGCCGCCGCCGGCCATCGTCGAGCAGCAGATCGGCGCCGGTCCGGATTGCTTCGAAGACTTCGGGGTGGGGCAGGCCGACGCGGTGCTCATCGCCCGGCTCACTGGACAGGTCGAGCCGGAACGCAACGCCCTGGGCAAGCATCACCGGTCCGTTCGCAAATGATCCGATGCGAAGCTTCGGCCCCTGCAAATCCATCAGCACGGCAATCGGCCGCCCGGTCCGGGATTCCAATTCGCGGAGGATCCGAAAGCGGTCCCGGTGGTCGTCGTGACTGCCGTGGCTGAAGTTGAGTCGAAAGACGTCGGCCCCCGCCTCGAACAGGCTCTGGATCATCTCGGGGCTGGAGCTCGCCGGGCCAAGCGTTGCGACGATCTTGGCGTTTCGAAGATGGCGCATGGTCTGGCTCCCGGTGATGAGCGGGCGGCGCGTCGGCGCGCTCAGTCCGATGCCGGAGCGATCAGGATCGCGCGGAAGTCGTTAACATTGGTTCGTGTCGGCCCCGTGACGACCAGATCGTCGAGCCCGGCAAAAAACCCGTAAGAGTCGTTATCCGCCAGAAGGGCGGCGGGATCAAGCGACGCGGCCCGGGCACGCTCGAGCGTGTCGGGGAATATTATCGCGCCCGCGTTGTCCTCGGACCCGTCGATCCCGTCGGTGTCACAGGCGAGCGCGCAGATCCCCGGGGCCCCGTCAAGCGCGACCGCCAGGGCCAGCGCATATTCCGCATTGGGTCCGCCGCGCCCCTTGCCGGTCATCGTCACAGTCGCTTCGCCACCCGAAAGCAGGAGCTGCAGGCCGTCGCCGCCCCGCTGTCGGGTGTCGAGCGCGAGCCGGGCGTGGGATTCGGCGAGCTTGCGTGCTTCGCCTTCGATCGCGTCGCCCAGCACGGTCGTCTCGATGTCGAGCGAGCTGGCGAAGGCTGCGGTTCGACCGAGCGCTTCCGCCGGTGTCGCGCACACCACGACCCGGGATCGTACCAGCCTTTTGTCGCCGGGTTTCGGAGTTTCGTCCGCCGCGGCGTCGAACCGGGCCCGAACCGCTTCGGGCACCGAAAGGCCATAGTGCTCGAGCACGGCGCGGGCATCGGCGAAGCTGGTGGGGTCGGGTACGCCCGGGCCCGATGCGATGATCGCTGGATCGTCGCCCGGCACGTCCGAGATCAAGAGGTTGACGAATGGGGCTGGATGGGCGGCCGCCGCGAGCCGGCCGCCTTTGATCGCCGAGAGATGCTTGCGCACGCAGTTTATCTCCGCGATCGTTGCGCCCGAGCGAAGCAGGTCGGTCGTCACGGTTCGCTTGTCCGCGAGACTGAGGCCGCCCGCGGGCAGGGCGAGCAGGGCCGAGCCACCGCCCGATATCAGGCACAGGACGAGATCGTCCGCGGTCAGGGCCGAGACCGAATCGAGGATCCGCCGGGCGGCCCGCTCTCCGGCGTCGTCGGGGACCGGGTGGGTGGCTTCGATCACCTCGATGAGACGGCAGGGCGCGCCGTGGCCCAGCCGGGTCACGACCAGGCCTTCGAGCGGCCCCGGCCAATGATCCTCGACCGCCTGCGCCATCAGTGCCGCGGCCTTGCCGGCACCGACCACCACGGTCCGCCTGGCCGGCTGCTGCGGCAGGTGGGGCG
Source organism: Alphaproteobacteria bacterium (assembly GCA_965198325.1). GTDB lineage: Bacteria > Pseudomonadota > Alphaproteobacteria > UBA828 > JAPUJA01 > CBDAPE01. The sequence continues at coordinate 179,016 of CBDAPE010000016.1, forward strand.
GCAGGCACTGGACCGGATTGGCCGCATCGACGGCAGTGCGGAACAGTTCGGCGAGGAGCTGGCGCGCCGGGGTCGGTTGCGTCACGGCAGAACTCCTTCGGCGTCACGGTTGGGGTGAGTCTCGCGTACGGCGAGGCCGACGATTAGGCCGATGGCGACGGACGCGGGCATCGCCAACAGGGCCGCATCATATGCCGCCGCAGAGTAGATTCGAACCCCCGCGTCGATCTGCCCCGTCCAGCGGGCGTCGAGAAGGAGACCGATGATGTACTGGGCCAGCGCGCCGCCGCCGAGATAAAAGGTGTTGATGATCGCCGATCCCGTGCTCGACGTTGCCGCACCGGTATGATCCTGTGCGGCGATATAGGTGAGCACGGAGGTGCCCTTAGCGATGCCGATCAGGGCAAAGAGCAGGCAGTGCACGGCGACGGGCAATCCCGGGACGAAGACGACGACGAGCCAGCCGGCCAGAGCCACAGCCATGCCCGCAAGATAGATCGCCTTACGCCGGTGGAGGCGGTTCGATAGCCAGCCCGACAGGAAGGCGCCGATCCCCAGGCCGATCAGCATGAGCGAGGCGGAGCCGGCGGCCACGGTCCGCTCGAGACCGTGGACCTGCATCATATAGGGCACCGCCCACACGCCGGCGAAGGAGAACATGGGAGCGACGAAGAAAGCACCGGAGATCGAGAGGACCCAGACCTGGGGTTCACGCGCCGCGCGCCGCACCGGTGCGAGCAGAGTCGGGCGACGGTCCATGCCGGCTGGCCGGGCCGGAATGCCGACGTCGGCAGGCGGCCGCTGGGTGCGGGAGAGCCAGAACAGAAGCGCGAGCAGGAGGGCGGGCCCGGCCGTGCCCCACATCGCGTCTCGCCAGTCGAGAACCCGGAGCAGCGCCGAGAACGGCGCCTGGCCGAGCACGCCGCCGACAATGCCGAACGGCATGCTCAGGCCAACCAGAACCGCATAGCGTTCACGCGGGAACCAGAGCATCGAGAGCGTCAGGATGCCCATGTAGCTCACGCCGCCGCTGACGCCGATCAGGATGCGGCCGACGACGGCGACATCGACGGAGGGTGCGACCGCGAAGAGCGCCGCGCCTCCCGCGCTTGCGGTCGCGGCGAACGCCAGGATCCAGCGGGGGTCCCAGCGGTCGAACAGGATACCCGCCGGTATCTGCATGGTGGCGTAGGCGTAGAAGTAGACCGCGGACAGGTTACCGAGCGGGGCCGCGGACACCTCGAATACGCGCATCAGCGAATCGACCATCGCGCTCGGGTTGGTGCGCTGAAAGAAAGTGTAGGTAAAGAACAGCGCGCCCAGCGTCCAGATCAGCCAGGGCATGAGCCGCGATCGGGCCGCCGGGCTCACGGGCCGGGCGATCCGGTTCGGGCGGGGTGGGTCTCGCGCAGCGTGAGCGCGGCGAGACCCCAGATCAGCCGGACGGTTGCTGCGATCCGACGATCGGGGAACGCTTCAGGGGGCGTTGGCGCGGTCATCGGCTGACCCGGTGGGCCAGATAGATGCCGAACAGGACAATCGCCGCACCGGCCGCCTGGAGAGGCGTGAGCGCTTCGGCAAACAGCCACCAGGCGATAATCGCCGCGACGACCGGTTGAACCAGCAGGGCGACGGAGGAAAACGACACCTTCATATGGGCAACCGCGTAGCTGATCAGGCCCTGACCGCCGGCGTGGGTGAAGACGCCGAGCGCAACGAGAATAATCCAGCCGTAGAGCGAGGGAACGGCGAGGCTCTCGCCCGTCATCAGCGACAGGACGATCAGAACGAGCACCGTCGGCACGCTGGTCCAGGTCATGACCATACCGGGCGAAAAGCGGCCGCGCAGGCGCTTGATGGCGAGTTGGTAAGCCCCGTAGAAAACGCCGGTAAGCAGCGCGAGCCCGTCGCCCAGCGCATGGCTCAGATCGATCGACAGGCTGTTCCAGGCGAGCAGCGCGACGCCCGCCCAGGTCACCAGCAAGACGAACAGAAAGCGACGCGAGATCCGTTCGCGCAGGATGAGCCAGGCGCCGAGCGCGACGTAGAGCGGCGCGGTGTTGGCGAGCAGGATGGTGTTCGCCACCGAGGTGAACTGGATCGACCAGTGCATCGCCGCGAGATCGAAAGCCAGAAGCAATCCCGCCAGCACGATCCACATCCAGTCCGACACGCTCGGCTTGTTCTCCACCGCGACGGGCCAGACGCGCATCTCGAGGCGCAGCCAGAGCCAGCAGACGGGCAGGGAGAAGGCGATGCGGTAGACCCCGGTTGCGATCGGTTCAGCCTCGCTCAGGCGCACGAAGATGCCCGTGGTGCCGATCACGATGGCGCCGATAAGCAGGGCGGGGAGCCCGAATCGGGCGGAGGAACTGGCGGTCACGTCGGGGTATCCCTTACGCGGCGAGAGACCGTTTATACGGGATGGGCTGCGCCCCTGCCATCAGGATTCGACAAGCGCCCGCAGGGCTGGCAATTCGGCCGCGCGCATCTCATATTGGAGACAACACGCTTCGTGGCCCGTTACCCGTTCGGCTGTTGTGGAGCCGACGTCAAATTTCGTTCAATCGCCACGTAGGCTTACGCCGCATAGACGGCGGCCCGCGGTCGCGGGCTTCGCAAAATCCGTTTCGATTCCTCGACCCGGATTCTGCTTAATCGACGGGAGACGACCATGGATGAGAAGATCCAGACCGAGCTTGAAGCCGCCGCCTATCGGCGCCTGCGCGACCATCTGCGCGAGCGGACCGACGTTCAGAACATCGACCTCATGATCCTGTCCGGCTTCTGCCGAAACTGCCTGTCGCGCTGGTACCGTGAGGCGGCGGAGGAGAAGGGGCTTGAGCTTTCCGACCCCGCGGCCCGCGAGATCGTCTACGGCATGCCCTACGACGAGTGGAAGGCGAAGCACAACCGCGAGACGAGCGAGGAACAGAAGACCGCCTACGCGGTCGAAAAGGCGAAGCACGGGTTTTGAGGGGGGCCTATCGGCCTTGCCTGCAAGCCTCATTTCCCTTCGGCAAGCTCACCCTTCGACAGGCTCACCCTTCGACAGGCTCACCCTTCGACAGGCTCAGGGTGAGGAAATCGCGCTTTAGAAGGGCTCCACCCAGGGCCGGATGTCTGACTCCAGCGTCCAGCAGCTCTTCGGCTGGCAGTGGAGCTGGTAATAGGCCTCGGCGATCGCGTCGGGATCGATCATCGAATCCACATCCCGCTCGGCGGTCCGGGGGTCGTCGGGTTTGAGCAGGATCTGACCGTCGATGATGACATGGGCGACATGGACGCCCCTGGGTCCGAGCTCCCGGGCCATGCTTTGAGCGAGCGCGCGAAGCGCGAACTTGGACGCCGCGAAGTTGAAATATTTGGCGCTGCCCTTGATGCTGGCCGTCGCGCCCGTGAACAGGATCGTGCCCGAGCCGCGCTCCACCATGCCCCGGGCCGCCTCGCGCCCGACGATGAAACCGCCAAGACAACCCACCCGCCAATTCTCCTCGAAGGTCTCGACGGTCGCGTCGAGAATACTCTCCTGGCCGTAGCCGCTCGCGTTGTAGACCACCACGTCGGGCTCGCCCCAGTCGGCGCGGATGGCGCTGAGGTGGGCAATGACCGCGGCCTCGTCGGTGACGTCGACGGTGTGGCCCACAACCGTGGCGCCGGTCGCGTCCGCGATGGATCTGGCCACCGCGTCGATCCTCTCGGGATTGCGCGAGCTGACGGCGACCTTCATGCCGGCCTGCGCGAAGCGCCGCGCGACGGCGGCGCCGAGCCCGGCGCCCGCGCCGGTGACCAGGGCGATCTGTCCTTCACTCATTCTCTAGCTCCCTCCAGTGATTGCGTCGTTTTCATCTTCGCTTACGGCAGCGGACCCGTCAGTCCGCGCCTGAATAATTAATGCGCTCATGCGCCACGCGGGTTGGCGCAGCCTTGAACGGCCATGCGTGATAGCACAGGAACGGGAATTCGCGCTATTCAGCGGCATCGGCCTGGGGCGCCGGGTTGCGGTAAGCCTCCAGCAATTGGGCCTCGCGCTCGGCTGCGCAACGGGCCGCCTCGTCCTTGACATGACCGAACCCCTTGATCGAGAGTGGCAGCGTGGCGATCTCGACGGCGAGGCCGTGGTTTTCCGAATCGAGCCGATCGAGCAGGCTCGCCACCGTGGCCTCGTAGTCGACGATCATCTGCCGTTCCCGGCGGCGCTCGGCGGTGTAACCGAAGGGGTCCAGCGGCGTGCCCCTGAGGCCCTTGAGCCTCGCCAGAAGACGAAAGACGGTCATCATCCACGGCCCGAAGGCCGTCTTCTGCAAATGGCCTGTCCGTGAATCGCGCGAAGCTGTGAGCGGCGGTGCGAGATGGAACTCGAGCCGGGTGCGGCCCTCGAAGCTGGCAGCGAGTTCCGCCGCGAAGCGGCCGTCCGTATAGAGCCGGGCAATCTCGTATTCGTCCTTGTAGGCCAGCAATTTGTGATAGGCGCGGGCGATCGCTTCGACCAGCCCCTCGAGACGGGGTGCGCGTTCACGCTCGAGTTTTCGCGCCAGCATGAGGAGCGAGCGATAACGCTCGGCCAGGCGTGTGTTCTGGAAGGCGGTAAGGTCGACGGCCCGGCGCTCGATCAGTTCGTCGAGGCTAGCCGGGGGCGGCTCGCGGCTCGTCAAGCGCGTATCTGCCGCGGCCCGCTCGACGGCGTCGGAATCGTGGGCGGCGAGCCGGCCCCAGCGGAATGCCCGCTTGTTGGCCTCGACCATCACGCCGTTGAGTTCGATGGCCCGCTCGATGGCTTGCGCAGCGACGGGGATCAGTCCGCGCTGATAGGCGTAGCCCAGAAGCAGAAGGTTGGCGGCAATGGAATCGCCGGTCAGCCCAAGGCCCAGGCGCGTGGCGTCGATCAGTTGGCAGTGCTCAGGGCCGGCCGCCGCCGTAATGCTCGCTCGCAGCGCCGTTTCGGGCATCTCGCATTCGCCGTCCCGGGCAAATTCGCCGACGACGGTGGCTTGGGCGTTGATTACTGCCCGGGTGCGCCCCCTTGCCACCAGGTCGAGCGCCTCGCCGCTGGCGGCGACCACGAGATCGCCGCCAATCAGCAGATCGGCGCCGCCCGCAGCGATTCGGGGCGCCTGAAGCGTGGTTTGATCGGCGGCAATCCGAATATGGCTGAAGACCGCGCCGTACTTCTGGGCGAGACCCGTATGGTCGAGCAGGGTGACGCCCAATCCTTCCAGGTGGGCGGCCATGCCGATCAAGGCGCTCACCGTAACCACGCCCGTGCCGCCGACCCCTGAAAAGACGATTCCGTAGGGCGCCCCGCAGGCGGGCCGGGCCGGTTCGGGCAGGCTTTCGAGCGCAGCAGGGGCGTTCGCGGGATCGGGTTTTCGGAGCCTGCCGCCGGTCACGACCACGAAGCTCGGACAGAAGCCGTTCACGCAGCTTTCATCCTTGTTGCAGGACGACTGGTCGATCGCCCGTTTCGAACCGAACTCGGTCTCCCGGGGCATCACCGAGAGGCAGTTCGATGCCCGGCTGCAATCGCCGCAGCCCTCGCAGATGTCCGCATTGATGACGACCCGACGCGCCGGATCGTCCATCAGACCCCGCTTGCGCCGGCGGCGCTTTTCGGTGGCGCAGGTCTGGTCGTAGATCAACGCCGAAACGCCGGGCCACTCGCGAAGCTCGCGCTGCAGGGCATCGAGATCGTCGCGGTGGTGGATCGTCACGCCTTTCGCGAAGTCCGCATTAACCGGGTATTTGGTCGGCTGATCGCTGACCACGGCGATTCGCCGGACGCCTTCGCCGTCGAGCTGGCGCGAGATCATCGCGACGTCCATCGGCCCGTCCATGGGCTGGCCGCCGGTCATCGCCACGGCGTCGTTGTAGAGGATCTTGTAGGTGACGTTCACGCCGGCGCCGACGGCGGCACGGATCGCGAGCAGCCCCGAATGGTAATAGGTGCCGTCGCCGATGTTCTGGAAAACGTGGGGTGTCTCGACGAAAAACGACTGGCCGATCCAGTTGGCGCCCTCCGCGCCCATGTGAGTGTAGGTCTCGGTGTTACGGCCCATCCACTGGACCATGTAATGGCAGCCGATACCCGCAAGCGCGCGGCTTCCTTCGGGCAGCTTCGTCGAGCTGTTGTGAGGGCAGCCGGAACAAAAATAAGGCAGGCGGACGATCGGTGCTTCCCGTGCCCGGGAGGCCTCGTCCCGGGCTTCGAGAATAGTAACGCGTTCTTCGATTTGCGCGGTCGTATGGAAGGGCTTGAGGCGCTGCGCGATCACCCGCGCAATCAGGGACGGCGAAAGCTCGCCGGCAGAGGGCATCAGGGGTGCGCCGGCCTCGTCGCGCTTGCCGACGACGCGAGGCCGCCCGCCCGCGGCGCGATCGTAAAGCAGGGCCTTGAGCTGATCCTCGATCAGCGGGCGCTTCTCCTCGATTACGATGATCTCGTCCAGCCCCTCGGCGAAGCGTGCGAGGCCGACCGGTTCGAGCGGCCAGCTCATGCCCACCTTGTAGAGCCGCACGCCGATGTCCCGGGCGAGCGCCTCGTCGATTCCGAGTTCGTCCAGTGCCTGGCGGACGTCGAGATAAGTCTTGCCGACGGTCGCGATGCCGATCCGGGCCCGGGGCGGCTCGAAGATCAGCCGGTCGAGGCGGTTGGCCCGCGCGAAGGCCAGGGACGCCGGGATTTTCTGCTCGTGCAGGCGGCGTTCCTGATCGAGGGAAGGGTCGGGCCAGCGAATGCTGAGGCCGCCCGCCGGCATGGCGAAATCGGCCGGTGTTTCGACGGTCACCCGGTAGGGGTCGACATCGACGCGCGCGGTGCTTTCGACCGTATCGGCCACGGTCTTGAAACCTACCCACACGCCGGCATAGCGGGACATCGCCCAGCCCAGCAGGCCGAAATCGAGGAATTCCTGCACGCCGGCGGGCGCCAACACCGGCATCATGGCGTCGACGAAGGCAAGCTCGCTCTGATGGGGCTGGGTCGAGGAGGCGCAAATGTGATCGTCGCCAGCGATCGCAAGCACGCCGCCCCGAGGCGCGGTGCCCGCGAAGTTCGCGTGCTTGAAGGCGTCGCCCGTGCGGTCGACGCCCGGCCCCTTGCCGTACCAGATGGCGTAAACGCCGTCATGGGTGGCGTCCTCGTAAAGGGACGCCTGCTGGGTGCCCCAGATCGCCGTGGCCGCGAGATCCTCGTTGACCCCCGGTTTGAAGACGATGCCGTGGCGCTCGATGAATTGCTGCGCCTGCCAGATTGCCCGGTCGAAGCCGCCGAGCGGCGAGCCGCGGTAGCCCGAGATGAAGCAGGCCGTGGCAAGCCCCCCCGCCTCGTCGCGCCGCTTCTGGAGCATCGGCAGGCGGACCAGTGCCTGGGTGCCCGAGAGCAATGCCGTGCCGCGTTCGAGCGCATAGCGGTCGTCTAGGCTGACGGGGGCCAGGGTCATCGCTCACAGTCCTCGGGCGCGGGAGGAGGCCGCGCCGCAATCACCCTACAAGCTAAGGCAACGGTCTGAACGGTCAAGCATCCTGCAGGAGACCGATCATCGTGCAACGAAGCCGTTATTATCGTAGGCGACTTCCGAAAGCGAGCAGTGGCGATCGGCGAAGTCGAACGCAATCGGCCCGGTTGCCTTCGCCCGGTCGGCGGCCATCTCGGCCTCGTCGTATTCGAACCCCTCGGGCATCACGACACGCATGCGGTGGGGTGTCCCGGTCACCGGATTGCGGATCGGCTCGTTTTCACACTCCATGAGGCCCGGGACCGCCATTCGGCCGGTCCGTCCCTCGAGATCGAACTCGAACTCGATGGGCAGGAACTCGGGTGAAACGACCGTCTCGGTGATCGCGGCGAAGATCGCGAACATGGTGCTTGCCGGCTGATCCTCGCCCGACATGATCGTGAGCAGCGCGTTGCGCTGGTCCTCGTCGGCCCGTTCATCGATGATCGGATGCAGGGTTCCGTTGCCGTGGTGGATGGCTTGCGGGAAGTGAAAGGCGACGACGAAACGCAAGCCGTCGAGTTTCGTGTCGCGGTAATGGCCGGTTTCGATCTCGTAGCTCACGGCGCCTTCGCAGCTCGTGTATGTGGGCGGGGCATTGGCATCGCAGGGGCAGCCGAAATCGCAGCTGCAATAAACCAGGTGCTTCGCGGAAAATCTCCAATCGGTCGTTGCCATCTCGCGTCTCCCTGCAGCTTTCACTACGGCAGTCGCATTCGGGCCAAGCTCGACGAAGAGGTTAATACAGGCCCTCGATGGTGTCACGATAGACATCGAGGATGCGATGACGGCGGATCTTTAGCGTTGGGGTCATCTGACCGTTTTCGACCGTGAAGCCGTCGTGGGCGATCGCGAAGCGCTTGATCCGCTCGATCACCGAGAGGTCGAGATTGGCGCTCTCCACTGCCTTGCCGATCATCTCGACAAAGGCCGCGTTCTCGGCCAGCTGGGGCAGGCTGGGCTCGACCTTGTGAAGCCGGGCGAAGCTTTCGATGGCGGAAAGATCGGGCACGACGATTGCAACGAGGTGAGGCCGGGCGTCGCCGTAGGCCATGGCCTGGGCGATCTCGGATTGCAGGGTAAGCAGCCCCTCGACCCGTTGCGGCGAGACGTTGTCGCCGCCTGAGACCACGATGATGTCCTTCTTGCGGTCGGTGATGCGGATATAGCCGTCGGCATCGATCTCGCCCACGTCGCCGGTGTGCAGCCAGCCATCCACAAGCGCTTCGGCAGTAGCCTCCGGATTCTCCCAGTAGCCCTCCATGACCAGCGGCCCGCGGACGAGAAGTTCACCGTCGGCGGCAGTCTTGACCTCGACGCCGTCCAGTGGCGGGCCGACGGTATGGAGCTTGACTTTGTGGGGCGGGTTGCAGCTCACCACGGGCGCCGCCTCGGTCTGGCCGTAGCCCTGCAGGATGCGCACACCGAGCGCGGTGAAGAACAACCCGACGTCGGGGTTGAGCGGCGCGCCGCCGGAAACCATCGCCTTGAGCCGGCCGCCAAAGCGGTCCGCTACCTTGGCTCGCACCAGCTTGTCGAGCACGGTGTTGTAAAGGCTGCCTGTGAAACCCAGGCTATGCTTGTCTTCGTAGGCCCGGCTGCCGAGTTCGACCGCCTTGTGGAACAGTTTGGCCTTGGTGCCACCCGCACGCTTGACGCTTGTCAGGATCCGCTGGCGCATGACCTCGTAGAGCCGGGGCACGGCGATCATGAGCGTGGGCCGCACTTCGGCCAGGTTGGCGGCGAGTTGGTCGGCGCCTTCGGCGTAATAGATCTGGGCGTTGATCGAGATCGGGAAGAATTGACCCGGCGTGTGCTCGTAGGAATGGGAAAGGGGCAGGAAGGAGAGAAACACCTCGTCGTCCAGTCCGATCCGCTCGAGCAAGCGGTAGGCCCCCTTGCAATTATGCAAGATCGAACGATGGCTCAGCATGACACCCTTGGGGTTCCCACCGGTGCCGGAGGTATAAATCAGGCAGGCGATATCGTCGCGCGACGCTTTCGCGACGCTCTCGGCGACATCGTCCGGGCGAGCCCGGCCCTCTTCGAGCAGGATGGGCCAGTGGTGGACGGTTTTGCCCGTGCCACTTTCCGCAAGTGGTTCCATGGCGATGACGAAGTCGAGCGCGGGAGCGTCGAGGGCGGCGGGCAGCAGTCGCGCGGCGAGCTTCGACGTCGAGACGATTGCCCCCTTCGCACCGGAATCGGCCAGCAAATGGCGGTGATTTTGGACGGTGTTGGTTATGTAGCCTGGCACGGTGATCGCACCGGCAGCCATGATCGCGATGTCGGCGACCGGCCATTCGGGCCGGCTTTCCGAGACCAGTGCGACACGATCGCCCCGCTCGATGCCGAGCGCCCGCAGGCCTCGAGAGAGCGCACTCACCTGCGCCGCCGCCTCGCGCCAGCTCGTTGCCTGATAGCGGCCGTCGCGCTTCGCCCAGAGGAACGGCTTGTCGCCGCCTGTCTCGGCGGACTCGTAAAACATCGCAGCCAAGCTGGTCCATTCGTCGTATTTCACCGGTTCTTCCCTCGCTGACGGAGCAATCCGCGTGCGCGGTGGTTTTCGTCGGCGCGCGCCGACCCATATTAGAATAATCTTCGACAGGTTGCTTGCTCCGAGCGAGCCCTCTTGGCGTGGAGACACGGATGGACCAGACCGACGCCGCACCCCCCGCAGCCGACCTCGGCGTGTTGCCCGAATGGCGGCTGGAAGACCTCTATGCAAGCCCAGAAGCGCCGGAGCTCGCCACGGATATGGCAACCGCGGAAGCGGATGCGGCGGCATTCAATGCGCGCTACGAGGGCAAAATCGCGTCGCTCGACGGTGCGGCGCTGGGCGAGGCCGTGGCGGCTTACGAGGCAATCGAGGATCGGCTCGGGCGACTCACCAGTTATGGCTATCTCCTTTATTGCCGGCGGATGGAGGATCCTGAGACCGGGCGGTTCTTCCAGATGATCCAGGAGAAGGCGACGGACATCGGGACGCTGCTGCTCTGTCTGTCTCTCGAGATCAACCGGATTGAAGACGACGTGCTGGCCGAAAAGATGGCGGCGCCCGGGCTCACACGATACGCGCCATGGATTCGGAACCTGCGGGCGTTCCGGCCCCATCAGCTTTCCGACGAGCTCGAAAAGCTCCTCCACGAAAAACAGGTCGCGGGCCGTACCGCCTGGATGCGCCTGTTCGACGAGACCGTCGCCGCGCAGCGCTTCGAAATCGGTGGCAGGCACTTGTCGAGTGCCGAGGCGCTGCATTTGCTCTCAGAAAAGGACGGTGCAGTTCGTAAGGAAGCGGCCAAGGCATTGGGCAAGGTCTTCGCCGGGCAGGTCCGCACTTTCGCGCTGATCACCAACACGCTCGCCAAGGACAAGGAAATCGAGGACAAGTGGCGCGGCTTCGCCCGGCCGATCTCCGCCCGCAACCTTGCCAACCAGGTCGAGGACGACGTGGTCGGCGCCCTCATCGACGCGGTCAAGGCGAGCTTTCCGCGTCTGTCACACCGCTACTATGCGATCAAGTCGGAATGGATGGGCCGGGACGCGCTCGACTACTGGGATCGCAATGCCCCGGTCCCCGACGACGACGATCGGCTGTTCCCCTGGGCCGAGGCGAAAGACGTCGTGCTCTCGGCCTACGGTGGCTTTTCGCTCGACATGGCCGAAATCGGCAGCCGCTTCTTCGAGCGGGGCTGGATCGACGCACCGGTCTATGCGGGTAAGGCACCGGGTGCCTTCGCGCATCCGACCGTGCCCAGCTCGCATCCCTTTATCCTCTTGAATTATCAGGGAAAATCCCGTGACGTGATGACTTTGGCCCACGAGCTTGGCCACGGCGTGCACCAGGTTCTGGCGGCACCCCAAGGCGCGCTGATGGCGGACACGCCGCTCACTCTCGCGGAGACCGCCTCGGTGTTCGGCGAACAGCTCACGTTCCGGGCGATGCTCGATCAGGCAAGCGATGCACCCGCGCGCCGGGCGATGCTGGCGACCAAGATCGAGGACATACTGAATACCGTGGTGCGTCAGGTGGCATTCTGCGAGTTCGAGCGCGTTATTCACGACGAGCGACTCGCGGGTGAGCTCACGCCCGACCGGCTGGGTGAGATCTGGCTGGCCGTGCAGGAAGAGAGCCTTGGGCCATCGCTCCGATTCGACCGGGATTACGAGACGTTCTGGAGCTACATCCCCCATTTCATCCATTCGCCCTTCTACGTCTATGCCTACGCCTTCGGCGATTGCCTCGTGAACGCACTCTATGCGGTCTATCAGGACTCAGAGGAGGGCTTCCAAGAGAAGTATTTCACCATGCTCAAGGCGGGCGGCACGTTGCGGCACAAAGAATTGCTCGCTCCATTTGGGCTCGATGCGGGCGATCCGGGCTTCTGGACCAGGGGACTCGACGTGGTCGCCGGCTTCATCGACGAGCTCGAGGCGGCCATGTGATGGTGCGCGGTCGCGAGGACAATCGTCTTTCCGGGCGGGTCAAACGTTACGCCAAGGTCGGCGCCTCGGTCGGCGGGTTGGCCGCGAAGGCCGCCGGCGCGCGCTATCTCGGGGTATCGATGGATCGGGACCGGCACGCGGCAGATCTTGCCAATGCCCTGGGCGGCCTGAAAGGGCCGCTCATGAAGGTCGCTCAGCTGCTCTCGACTATCCCCGACGCGCTGCCGGACGAGTACATCGCCGAATTGGGGCGGTTGCAGTCCCAGGCACCGGCGATGGGGTGGGCGTTCGTGATGCGGCGCATGGCCGCTGAACTGGGCCCGGATTGGCGCTCGAAGTTCGCGGAATTCGAGCGTGAGGCTGCGGCCGCCGCGTCGCTCGGCCAGGTTCACCACGCGGAGTCGCTCGACGGCAAAAATTTGGCCTGCAAGCTGCAATATCCCGACATGCGCTCGGCGGTCGAGGCGGACCTCCGTCAACTCAAGCTAATCTTTGCGCTCTATCATCGTTACGATCCGGCGATCAAGACCGGTCAGATCCAAGCCGAACTCGCAGCACGCCTGCGCGAGGAACTCGATTACAAGCGTGAAGCCCGCCATATCACGCTCTATCAGAATATTCTGGCTGACGTGGCGGGCGTTCATATCCCCGAGTTGGTGCCCGAGCTTTCGACTGACCGGCTGCTCAGCATGACGTGGCTCGAGGGCGAGCCGCTGCTGACCGTAAGAGACCACGACCTGGGTGCACGCAACGCGACCGCCCGAAACATGTTCCGGGCCTGGTATCACCCGGTCTACCGTTACGGTTTGCTGCACGGAGACCCCCATCTGGGAAATTATTCAGTGCGTGCGGACAACTCCGTCAACCTGCTCGATTTCGGCTGTATTCGGGTCTTTCCCCCGGTGTTCATCAGGGGGGTGATCGATCTCTATCACGCGATTGAACGCGATGACCGGACGCTTGCCGTGCACGCCTACGAGAGCTGGGGTTTTACCGGCCTGTCCGCCGAATTGATCGATGCCCTGCACATCTGGGCGAACTATCTCTATGGGCCATTGCTCGACGACCGGGTACGGCTGATCCAAGATTCTCCAGACGGCCTGTATGGCGCATCCGTCGCCTCCAAAGTTCATCGCGAGCTTAAGCGCCTGGGCGGCGTGACCCCGCCCCGCGAGTTCGTGCTGATGGACCGCGCGGCCATCGGACTGGGCTCGGTGTTTCTCCACCTCAAAGCGGAAATCAACTGGCACCACCTGTTCGAGGAGTTGATCGCGGATTTCGACGAGGTCACGATGGCACGGCGCCAGGCCCATGCGATGGCTACGGCCGGGCTCGACGCAACAGACGAGTAATCGACCGTTAACTTCCAGGTCACCCTTTAGTAACCAATTTTTGCTTTAATTTTAATTAGTTGGCGTTCCGATCCCCTCGGCGCGCCGCCGCTTTCGTGGGGACAGGGCCAATGGCCAAGACTTACGACTACGATTTCGTCTGTATCGGCAGCGGGCCGGCAAGCCAGCGCGCCGCCATTCAGGCCGCCAAGAAGAACAAACGAGTCGCCGTCATTGAAAAGGGTGCCTCGCCCGGAGGTGTTTGCCTGCATACCGGGACAATCCCCAGCAAGACCTTCCGTGAGGCGGTTCTCGCCTTGCCCAACGGCCGTAATCCGTTCTCTCATCGCGGGCGCAGGACGAACGGCGGGCAGCGGCCGACCGCAGAGACCCTACTGCGGCGGGTCAATCAGATCGAAGAGCGGGAAGCCTGGGTCCTCGAGGATCAACTCGACCGCAACCGGGTCGACGTCGTTCACGGAATGGCGACGTTTAAGGATTCTCACACCCTGCACGTCAACTCCACGGCCGAACCCCGTGACATTACCGCTGGAAAGATCCTGATCGGCGTGGGGACGGACCCCGCCCGGCCCGACGGCGTGCCGCTCGACAGCGAAATCGTGATCACAAGCGACGAAATTCTTCAACTCGGCGAGTTGCCTCGTTCGATGGTTGTCATCGGGTGCGGCGTCATCGGCATTGAGTACGCCTCGATGTTCGCGACCTTCGGAGTCGACGTGACCGTGATCAACGGCCAGGACCGGCCTCTCGAATTCCTCGATCGGGAGGTCGTCGACGAGCTGATTCACCAGATGCGAAACCGTAATGTGAAATTCCGGCTGGGTGAGCTCGTCTCTCATATCGAAATCACCAAGAAAGGTCCGCGCCGGGCAGTGGTGCATCTCGAATCCGGTAAGCGTGTGGTGGCCGACGTCGCGCTCTATGCGATTGGCCGCACCGGGGCCACTGCAAGCCTCAACCTCGATGCCACCGGACTAAAGGCGGACAACCGAGGCCGGATCAAGGTCGACGACAAATTCCGTACCGCGGTACCGCATATTTATGCGGCTGGCGACGTCATTGGCTTTCCGAGCCTTGCGTGTACTTCGGCAGAACAGGGGCGGCTCGCCGCCTGCCACGCTTTCGGAATCAAGGCGGGCTGCATGGCCGAACACTTCCCCGTGGGAATCTACTCGATCCCTGAAATCTCCACGGTCGGAAAATCCGAGGAAGACCTGACCCGAAATAAGGTGCCCTACGAATCCGGTGTTGCCCGCTACCGCGAGATCGCGCGGGGCCAGATCCTCGGAGACGACAGCGGCTTCCTGAAGATGTTGTTCCACCGCAAGGACCGGCGGCTCCTGGGCGTGCACGCGATCGGCTCGGGCGCGACCGAGCTGATCCATATCGGCCAGACCGTGTTGGGCCTGAACGCGGGCCTCGATTACTTCATGGGAACCATCTTCAACTATCCCACGCTTGCCGAGTGCTACAAGGTCGCGGCGTTCGACGCCTACAACAAGCTCAACGCCTAATCCCCGATCGGGAGATCGGTTTTCTCCCGATTTTCCTCACGCAATCGTGACACCTGAAAAGCTTCTTGCGGGGCTTGGCAAAAGCCCGATAGCGGCGCATTGTGTGCCCGGCCGCGCAATACGGTCGTAGTCTTATTCCATCCGGTTCGGAGCGCTTTCCGAGATGAAGGTCGCAGTTCCCAAGGAACTCCGAGAAGGCGAACGCCGGGTCGCGATGTCGCCCGACGTGACCAAACGACTGACTGACAAAGGCGTCGATGTCGTCGTAGAGAGCGGCGCGGGTGCCGCGGCGCGTATCGGCAATGAGGACTTCGCGGGTGCGGGCGCGCAAATTGTACCCGACGCCGCAACGGTGTACGGCGAAGCCGACGTCGTCTTCAAGGTGCGCCGCCCAATGACCGCCTCGGAGGGCGGGCCCGACGAGATTTCGATGATCAAATCGGGAACCATTTTACTTGGCCTGTTGCGTCCCTATGACAACCACGCCGACGTGGATGAATATGCCAAGCGTGGCCTGATCGCCTTCGCGATGGAGTTCATTCCGCGCATTACCAGGGCGCAGAGCATGGACGCCCTGTCGTCCCAAAGCAATCTTGTGGGCTACAGGGCGGTGCTTGATGCGGCCGACGCCTTCGACAGGGCGATGCCGATGATGATGACGGCTGCGGGTACGATCGCACCGGCGAAGGTCTTGGTTCTGGGCGCCGGTGTCGCCGGGCTCCAGGCAGTCGCGACGGCGCGCCGGCTCGGTGGGGTCGTCTCGGTGTTCGATGTACGGCCTGCCGTAAAGGAGCAGGTGGAAAGTCTCGGCGCGAAGTTCATCGAAGTCGACAGCGAGGAAACCAAAGATGCGGAAACCGCCAGAGGCTACGCGAAGGAGATGAGTGAAGACTACAAGCGCCATCAGTCGGATTTGATCCATGAGACACTCAGGAAGACCAATATCGCGATCACCACGGCCCTGATTCCCGGCAAACCGGCGCCGACCCTGATTACGGATGCGATGGTGCAGGACATGCGTCCGGGTTCAGTTATCGTCGACATCGCGGTCGAAGCTGGTGGCAATTGCGAGTGCGCAGAATTCGGCAAGGTCGTCGAGAAGCACGGCGTAACTATCATTGGCCATGCGAATTTTCCGGCGCGTGTCGCGGTCGACGCCAGTGCACTGTACGCCCGGAATCTGTTCAATTTTCTCGATCCTCTGATCGACGAGGAATCCAAGACGCTTGCGATCGACTGGGACGACGAGATTGTCCAGGGTGCGCTGCTCACACGGGACGGCGCAGTCGTCAACCCGGCGCTCACCTCAGTGGGGGGCTAGTCATGGATATTGCACACGCGTTCGGCGTCGATCCGCTGGTCATGGCCGTGACGGTCTTCGTCCTCGCGGTGTTTGTCGGCTACTACGTGGTCTGGAGCGTTACGCCGGCGCTTCACACGCCCCTGATGTCGGTGACCAATGCGATTTCGAGCGTCATCATCGTCGGTGCCCTGCTTGCCGCCGCTCCGGAAGGCTGGGGAATCGCCAAGATCCTCGGTGGGGTCGCCGTGGGGCTCGCCGCCGTCAATATTTTCGGCGGCTTCACGGTGACCCAGCGCATGCTCGAAATGTACAAGAAAATGAAGCCATAGGGAGCACCGCCCGTGGATCCCAACGTTTCAGCGCTGCTCTATCTGCTGGCGGCCGTCTGCTTCATCATGGCATTGCGCGGGTTGTCTTCGCCGGTTTCGGCGCGGCGCGGCAACTTCGCTGGGATCGCGGGCATGATCATCGCGATCGGCACGACGCTGGCCCAGCCGGGCGTCGCGTCGTTCGAGCTGATTCTGATCGGCGCGGTCATCGGTGCCGCAGTGGGTACGATCATTGCCTTGAAGATCAAGATGACGGCGATGCCCCAGCTCGTCGCGGGTTTCCACAGCCTGGTCGGCCTCGCCGCGGTGATGGTCGCGGCGTCGGCGTTGCTCAGCCCGACAGTCCTGGGAATCGGGGATGGCGAGGGTATCCGCCTCGTCTCGCGTATCGAGTTGAGCCTCGGCATGGTAATCGGGGCGATTACCTTTACTGGCTCGATCGTCGCCTTCACCAAGCTCCAGGGTTTGGTGAGCGGCTCGCCCCTCGTGTTCCCAGGCCAACACCTGCTCAACCTACTGATCGGGCTCGTTATTATCGGGCTCGGCGTCTATTTCTGCATTGGCCAGTCGGAGTTGGTCTTCTGGATCATGACGGCGCTGGCGCTCCTCATCGGCGTGCTGCTCATCGTACCGATCGGCGGCGCGGACATGCCTGTGGTGATTTCCATGCTGAACTCTTATTCCGGCTGGGCGGCGGCGGGTATCGGCTTCACGCTGGAAAACAACCTGCTTATCGTCACAGGCGCACTGGTCGGGTCATCGGGCGCGATTCTCAGTTACATCATGTGCCGCGCGATGAACCGCTCGTTCGTCAGTGTCATTCTGGGCGGTTTCGGAGGCGAGGCGAGTGTGACGGTGGATACGGGCGACAAGTCCGTCAAATCGGGCAGCGCCGACGACGCGGCGTTCATCCTGAAAAACGCGAACACCGTAATTGTCGTGCCGGGCTACGGCATGGCGGTCGCCCAGGCTCAGCACGCGGTGCGAGAAATGGCGGACAAGCTCGAGGGAGAAGGAGTCAATGTGCGCTACGCGATTCACCCGGTTGCAGGACGGATGCCCGGTCATATGAACGTGCTGCTAGCGGAAGCGGACGTGCCTTACGAACAGGTATTCGAGATCGACGACATCAACAGCGAATTTCCGCAGACCGATGTCGCCTTCGTCATCGGCGCCAACGACGTCTGTAATCCACTCGCCAAGACCGACCCGCAAAGCCCGATCTATGGCATGCCGGTTTTCGATGTCGACCGCGCGAAGACTTCGCTTATCGTGAAGCGCAGCCTTGCCGTCGGTTATGCGGGCATCGATAATCCGCAGTTCTACGCCGAAAACAACATGATGCTGTTCGGCGACGCCAAGACAATGGTCGAGCACATCGTAAAGGCGATTTGAGCCCCTCGTCGCCGTCTCGTCTATTCGAATTGCAGGATTGGAAGGCAGGAGCCGGCAGCGGCCCGCCGATCAATTGCGGAGCCTAGGAATCTTCGCGCATTGCCCGTTTGCGGGCCAGCTTGCGGGCGCGGCGGATCGCTTCGGCTTTCTCGCGGGCGCGCTTTTCGGAGGGCTTCTCGTAATGCCGTCGCATCTTCATCTCGCGGAAGATGCCTTCGCGCTGCATCTTTTTCTTGAGCGCCTTGAGCGCTTGGTCGACGTTGTTGTCGCGTACTAGAACCTGTACCAAATCCCGTCTTCTTTCTATTCCGCCGGTAATCCAATCGCAGAGTTCCCCGAAGGCCGGTCCCTCCAGGGCGCGCCGTTATAGCACAGAGCGGATTTGATAGCAAAGCAGCCGTTAACAACGCGTTTCCGCCGGTTTTCGAGCTGACCTACGCCTTTACCCGACCGTTTTACGGCACCATATTGGGATTATGGCCATTCGCAAGATCGCCCGGATGGGGCATCCGGTTTTAAAGGCGCGCGCCGAGGAGGTGGACGATCCCACGACGCCTGAGATCCAGGGCCTGATTGCCGATATGATCGAAACCATGATCGACGCGGAAGGCATCGGCCTGGCGGCGCCGCAGGTTCATGAATCCCTGCGGCTTGTCATGTTCGAAATTCCCGCCGACCGGCTGAAAGAGGGCGAGGATGCGGTGCCGCTCACCGTACTGGTCAATCCCGTCGTTGAGCCACTGGGCGAGGAAATGGTGGACGGCCTGGAGGCGTGCCTATCACTGCCCGACCTGGCGGGCACGGTCCCCCGCTACGAACAAGTCCGCTATTCGGGCCGAGACCCGGCGGGGGCGACCATCGAGCGCGAAGTTAGAGGCTATCACGCACGCGTCGTTCAACATGAATGCGATCATCTCGACGGAATTCTCTATCCCATGCGGATGGACGATCTGACGACCTTGAGTTTCGTGAGCGAACTCGGGCCGGGCCCGCGGCTTATGGTGGAACCGGAATGACGGCGGATCAGAGCCGCGAAATCGAGGATCTGAGGGACCGGTTGATCGAAGCCGCCCTCGTTCACGTTCCCTTGGACGGCTGGAGTGAAACGGCTCTCGCCGCAGCGGCGCAGGATATCGGACTCGACATTCAGACGGCCCAACGAACCTTTCCCCGCGGGGCAATCGACATGGTCGCCTGCTTCAGTGGCTGGGCAGACCGGCGAATGGAGGCCGCGCTGGCAACACAGGATTTGACCGCGCTCAAGGTTCGCGAGCGGGTCGCTGCGGCGGTCCGGGCGCGAATTGAAGCTTGCGCCGAACACCGCGAAGCGTCGCGTCTCGCGATTGGCTTACTGGCGCTGCCGGTTTACGCGGGCGATGCAATGCGGTGCCTCTATCGAACCGTCGATGTCATGTGGCGTATGGTCGGGGACAGGTCGACCGATTTTAATTTTAACTCCAAGCGCGCCCTGCTTGCGGGCGTGCAACTCTCGACGACGCTCTACTGGCTGGCCGACGAATCGGAGGACAACGAGGGGACCTGGGGTTTCCTCGCGCGTCGCATCGACGACGTGATGTCGATTCAAATGATTCGCGGCCGGCTCGACAAGCTGATCGCGTCCCGGCCGTCGCTCTTACGGCTGTTGCGCCAGGCGGCCGAGCGGGGCCGTCGACCCGCCGCCTAGGGGTCAGTCGGCAGGGTCCTCGGGCACCTTGGCCGCTTGCTCGGCCCAGTGTTTCTCCAAGGCATCCGCGACCGCCGCGTCGGACAGCGCGATGATGCGGGCAGCCAGCAAGGCGCCATTTATTGCACCCGGCTTGCCGATCGCCGTCGCGCCGACGGGGACACCGGGGGGCATCTGCACAATGGCGAACAAGGCGTCCATGCCGCGCACCGCGGAGCCATCGAGCGGAACACCGATCACGGGCAGGCGAGTCTGGGCCGCGGCGACCCCGGGCAGCGCAGCAGCCATACCGGCACCCGCGATGATGACCTGGATACCCCGCTCCTTAGCCCTGCTGGTGTAGTCTTCAAGCCGTTCGGGGGTGCGGTGGGCCGAGATGATCTTCGCTTCGCAGACAATGCCGAGGGAGTCGAGGGTGGTGACGGCATTCTTCATCACCGGCCAGTCGGACTGGCTTCCCATAATTACGCCAACGCGGGGAGTCTGATCGCTCATCCTGGATAATCCTTCAGACTGGGTCAATTCGGTGTACCGCGAAAACCACAGTGATTAAGGAGAGCGCGGGTATTTGGCAACGGTTTTTTTATGAACAGTTGGAATGCTATACTGTTGAATGAATCGTTGAACCTTATGTCGTTGCTGGCACTATGACTATGCCCGGGTGCAGGCGACGCTCCTGAGGACCGATGAAGATCGAACGGACAAGACCGGGCTCGACGCCCACGAGTGTTGGTGCGACCCGAGCCGAGGGGGAGGCGACCCGTACGGACGCAGCACCGGCGCCGCGGCAGGTGCAGGATGTGACCTCAATCATGGGGGTGCCGGAGGCGGAGCTGACGCCGAAGGTGAGAGCGGCCTTCATGCAGCTGTTCGAAGAGGTGGCAAAGCTTCGGGAGGATCTCGACCGGAGCAAGGCCCGGCTGTCAGATCTTGAACGGTTGGCCGACGAGGATTCCCTGATGCCGATTTCTAATCGGCGCGCGCTCGTGCGGGAACTGACTCGGATCATCGCCTACTCCCAACGCTATCAGCTTCCGAGCAGCGTGCTCTATTTCGATTTGAACGGCATGAAGGCGATCAACGACCGCTATGGCCACGCGGCGGGTGATGCGACGCTCAAGCATGTCGCCCAAGCGTTGGTCGAGAGTGTCCGCGAATCGGATGTCGTCGGGCGGTTGGGCGGCGATGAGTTCGGCGTCATCCTGGTCCAGGCCGATCAGAAAACGGCCGCACTGAAGGCCCAGGAGCTCGCTCACGCCATCGAATCGAAACCGCTGGCCTGGGAGGGCGAGCAACTCCGCCTGACTGTTGCCTACGGCGCCCACACCTTCAGGAGCGGCGAGGACGCGACCGCAGCGCTCAATGCGGCCGATCGGGCGATGTATGCCAACAAGCAAGTGCGCAACGGCCCGGACCAGACGTCCTGAGCATCACGCAATGATGTCAGGCAGGAGAATGTTCTCCAGCCGGGTGATTTCGTCCTTGAGCGCGAGCTTCCGCTTTTTGAGACGCCGGACCTGAAGATGGTCATGCGCGGGGTCGGCGATGAGCTGCTGGATCACCTCGTCCAGATCACGATGTTCGGAGCGCAACTCAGCGAGCTTGGTTTCGAGCGAGCTTTTGGTCGTCATTGCTCCTCGATTCAATGACAAGGTTATGATCTAGAATAGCAAACATAGAACAAAACCCCGAATCGGAAAGCTCCTGCCATGTCTCAGTCGATATCGTCCGCGCCGCCGCCGCCCACGGACACATTCTGGGCGTTCTCGCTCGACATGTTTCCCCGCGAGGGCGTCGGACTCGCCTGCATCGCGCTCCAAGACGAAACTGGCGTTCACGTCAATCTTTTACTGCTGGCCTGCTGGTTGGCCGCAAGCGGCCGCGGGACGCTCGATGATGCCGACCTGAAGCGAGCCCGGGGCATATCTGAACCCTGGCAACGCGAGGTCGTCGGGCCCTTGCGCGACGTGCGCCGCCAGATTAAGGGCTGGCCCGAAGATGCATCGGACCGCCCGGCGCCAGACGCCGCGGCCCGCGAGGACTATCGGAAGAAGGTTATCGGACTCGAAGTTGAGGGCGAGCGGCTGGAGCAGGAGGTGCTCGCTGTCGCGTTTGACCGGCCGGCCGAGGACCACCCGGCCGCCGACCGAGCGGCGGACGCCGCTGCTAGCCTAGGGGCGTATTTTTCCCAATTGAGAATTGCGATGGACGCACGCGAACGGGGCAACCTGGCGACCCTGCTGGGCGCTGCGTTTCCGGAGCTGGATCGCGCCGCGATCGAAGCGCTGCCGGGGATTAACCGTTCTTAGACCGGTGCGAGGCGGCTGGATCGCGCCAGCGGTCTACCAGCCCCGATTCGAGATCGAAAAGATCGAGCAGGCGCCCCACGGTATGATTGATCACCGCGTCAAGCGAGTTCGGCCGGGTGTAGAGTGCGGGCACGGGCGGTGCGATGATGGCACCCATTTCGGCGAGACCCGTGAGGCTCCGCAGGTGCCCCAGGTGCAGCGGCGTTTCGCGCACCATCAGGACGAGACGGCGGCGCTCCTTGAGCACCACGTCCGCAGAGCGTGTGAGCAGACTCGCAGTGACCCCGGTCGCGATTTCCGACATCGAGCGGATCGAACAGGGTGCGACGATCATACCGGCGGTCTTGAACGATCCGCTCGCCGTGGCAGCGCCGACATCGACATTGGGATGACTGACATCGGCCAGCGAATGAACCTGGGCGGAGGTCAGGTCTGTCTCGTAACCGAGGGCCATTTCCGCGGATTTGGTCAGAATCAGATGGCTTTCGACGGGAAGAGGGCGCAACGCTTCGAGCAACCGGATGCCGTAGACCACCCCGGAAGCGCCGCTGATTCCGACGATAAGCCGCATGTTATTTGGCACCGCTAACCTCGTTTGCCATTCTCAAACCCAAAATCCGCCCTGCGTTGGTCAAGCCATGCGGTTGAGTCTGGACAGCCGAAAGCATCGACGATTAAAGTAATACGACTGCAACATTGGGCAAAGGGAAATGGATCAGAAAGCCGATTCACACAGCTATCTCGAAACCCTCACCGAAAAGCACGCGGCGTTTGATGTCGAAATCGATGCGGAGCGCCAGCGGCCGGCCCCGGATTCGGTTAGGCTGTCCGATCTAAAACGCCGAAAACTTGCCATCAAAGATGAAATTGTCCGTCTGACCGCTCGCGAGAGCGCCTAGCGCAACATCGTTTCGTCCGATGGATCGTGGTCGCCGGCTCCAGCCGGCCCGATACTACGTGCCTATGCCTTACGCAGCTTGGCGATTGTATTCGTTGTACTGAAGTTGGGCTCGATTCGGGCCAGCATCACTTTCCCGCCATAACCCTTTACCAGATCGCCGCCGACCACGCCCTCAAGCGTGTAGTCTGCGCCCTTGACGAGAACGTCGGGCCGGATGGCCTCGATAAGCCCGAGAGGTGTGTCGTCGCCGAAAACTGTTACTGCATCGACCATTTCAAGCGAAGCCAGTATGTCGGCGCGAGCGAGTTCGAGCTGGACGGGCCGGTCCGGACCCTTCAGACGGCGCACCGAATCGTCCGAATTGATCGCGACGATCAGCCGATCGCAATAGGATTTTGACTCCCGCAGCAACGCCATATGGCCGGGATGAAGCAGGTCGAAGCAGCCATTGGTAAAGCCCACGGCCTGGCCGCTCTCGCGCCAGCTCTCTACGGTTTGCAACAATTCGGCAAGCGATTTGATTTTCGAGGCGGTTGCGGCGTCCCGCACCGGTTCCAGGGCGTTGGCGAGTTCCCAATCGTAGGCGGTGGCGGTGCCGGATTTCCCAACCACAATGCCGGCCGCCACGTTTGCCAGCGCCGCCGCATCTTCCAATCGCACGCCCCGGCCGATAGCCGCCGCGAAGGTTGCCACGACCGTATCTCCAGCGCCGGAGACGTCGAACACCGTCCGGGCCTGGGTCGGCAGGTGCGCGAGCGTTCCGTCCCTGGAGACCACTGTCATGCCGTCCTGGCTGCGCGTGATCAACAGGGCATCGATCTCGCAGGTCTCCATGACCTGACGGGCGGCAATAACAATTTCGTCATCGCTCTCCGTTGGAAGTCCCGTCGCCTCCCCCAGTTCGCGCCGGTTCGGCGTGATTACATGGGCCCCGTGATAGCGCGAAAATTCACGACCCTTCGGATCGACAACCGCTGGCTTGCCGGTTGCTAGGGCATCGGCAATCAGGCTACTGACGACGCGATCTGTGAGCACCCCTTTGGAATAGTCGGACAGGACCACGACGTCGCAGCTGGTTACCGAATCGGCGGTTACCCGCATCAGGTTTTCGGCGCAAAGATCGGCAATACCCTGGACGGTCTCCAAGTCGGCGCGCAGCAATTGCTGGCCGTCAGCGACGTAGCGGGTCTTGATCGTCGACGCGCGCCCGGGTTCGACGAGAAGATGTGGCTCAACTCGGCTCTCGGTGCCGACCATCGTGGTCAGCTCTCGCCCCACCGAATCGTCGCCGACCACGGAAACCAGGCTGGCGGTCGCACCTAGCGAGACGATGTTGCGCACGACATTGCCAGCGCCGCCCAGCATGACGCTCTCCTTCTCGATACGCAACACGGGCACGGGCGCCTCAGGCGACGTCCGCTCGACGACACCGTAAACAAACCGGTCGAGCATCAGGTCACCGACACACAGAACCCGGCTCTGGGCGAGTGCCGGTACATGGCTTAGCAAGGTCGCGCGATCGGTCATCGTAGGTCAGGCGCTCTTCGGGGTAGCCGTAAATGTCGGCGCAGGATAGAGAACTCGCGGGCAGGGCGCTACATTTGCGTTCTTGCCTTCTTAAACCGGCTTGCCCTCGTCCGACAGGCAGGACAGAATCCCGGCCGTTCAAAGAGGTTGTAATGACATCCACGCAATCCTGGCGTGCCGCTTACAACGAGCGCCTGACCACGCCCGAGTCCGCCGTCCTTCGCCTTGACGAGGGGATGCACTTGATCTTTCCGACGATGGCGGGTGAGCCGCCTGCATTTATCGAGGCGATGGGCGCCGCTGCCCGGGCCGGCGAGCTGGCAGTCGTGACGGCGAGCAACATTCTGCCGGGCAAGTACACCGCCGACCACCTCCACGATCCGGCGGTTCGGAAAAGCGTTCACTGGAACAGCTTCTTCTGCGGCAGCAGCGACCGGGCGGCCGTCAAGGACGGCGTCTACGACATGACGCCCATACATTTTAGCCAGGTCCCTCTCGTCATGGAACGCAACATGCGCTGCGATGCCGTCGCCACGCTTGTTTCGCCACCCGACGACGAGGGCTACATGACGCCGAGTCTCGCAGTTGACTACACGAAATTCATGCTTGATACGGCGTTGCTCAAGATCGTCGAGGTCAATGCCAACGTACCGCGGGCGTATGGCAATTGCCGGGTTCATGTCGAGGATGTCGATGTCATTATCGAAAGCGATCAGCCGATTCAAGAGCTTCCCAGCCCGGAACTGGGGCCGGCCGACGAGACGATCGGCCAGCTCATTGCAGAGCGGATACCGGATGGAGCGACGGTTCAAATCGGGTTTGGCGCGGTGCCCAGCGCGGTCGCGTTGAGCCTCAAGGATCACAAGCATCTCGGAATTCATACGGAGATGTTTGTCGACAACATGCGGACCCTGATGGAGAACGGTGTCGTCGACAATTCGCGCAAGACCCTGCACCCAGGCAAGGCGCTTTATACCTTTTGCGCGGGCCAGCGCGACACCTACGCCTTCCTCCATGAAAATAAATCGATTGAGGCCCATCCGGTCGACTACACGAACGACCCCTTCATCATCGCGAAACATGATCACATGATTTCGATCAACAGCATGCTGGCGGTCGACCTCACCGGCCAGGCATGCGCGGAATCGATCGGCCCCGCGCAATATTCCGGGCCGGGCGGACAACTGGACTTCGTCCGCGGTGCGGTACGAGCCCGTGACGGCCATTCCTATCTAGCGACCTACGCCACCGCCAAGAGCGGCTCGATCTCACGGATCGTCGATACCCTGCCGGGAGGATCCGTCGTAACGACGCCACGCACGGACATTGACAAGGTCGTGACGGAGTTTGGGGTCGCCGAATTGCGCGGTAGGTCGATGCGTGAGCGGGCGCAGGCGCTGATCGCGATCGCCCATCCAGATTTTCGCGACGACCTTCAACGCAAAGCCAGCGCGCGGGGATTGGGGTCGCGCTGAAGGCATGACGCCGTTGCGCCAAACGGAGGGCGGGAGTCCATGACCGAAAGCTACGACGAGGCGTACGCGCGCTCGCTGGCCGATCCTGATGGGTTCTGGGGTGAGGCGGCGGAGGCGATTGACTGGTCGCGCCGGTGGGACTGTGTGCTCGACGACTCGAACGCACCGTACTATCGCTGGTTTACCGGCGGCATGCTCAATACCTGCTTTAACGCGATCGATCGTCATGTGGAGCGCGGGCGGGGCGATCAACCGGCGCTGATTTACGACAGCCCTGCCACCGGACAGGTCAAGACCTATACCTACCGCGATCTGCTGGACATTGTCGCCCGCACCGCGGGCATGATTGGTGCGCAGGGCGTATCAAAAGGCGATCGGGTTCTGATTTACATGCCGACGGTTCCCGAGGCCGCCTTTGCAATGCTGGCTTGCGCCCGCATCGGTGCAATTCATTCGGTCGTATTCGGCGGCTTTGCCTCGAACGAGCTCGCCAAGCGAATCGACGACGCCAAGCCCAAGCTGATCCTGACTGCGTCTTGCGGCATCGAAATTGCGAAGGTGATCCCTTACAAGCCATTGCTCGACGGCGCGCTTGCGGCAGCAAGCTGGAAAGACGTGCGTACGGTCCTTCTGCAAAGGCCCGAAGAAATCGCGACCCTGGATCCCGCACGGGACGCCGACTGGGAGAAAGCGCTGGCGGAGGCGGGTCCGGTCGATTGCGTGCCGGTTGCGGCGACCGACCCGCTTTATATTCTCTATACGTCGGGAACGACCGGCGTGCCCAAGGGGATCGTCCGCGACAACGGCGGTCATGCGGTCGCCCTCGCGTGGAGCATGTTCAACGTCTACGGCATCGAGCCGGGCGAGGTGTTCTGGGCGGCGTCCGACGTGGGTTGGGTCGTGGGCCACTCCTACATCGTCTACGCGCCACTCTTTCACGGCTGCACGACGATCCTTTACGAGGGCAAGCCCGTCGGCACGCCCGATCCCGGCGCGTTCTGGCGGGTCATTAGCCAGCACAAGGTGGCGGCATTGTTCACGGCGCCGACCGCGTTTCGCGCCATAAAACGCGAAGACCCCGATGCAAGCCATTTGAAGCAATACAAAATGGCTGACTTTCGCACGCTGTTCCTGGCCGGTGAGCGAACCGATCCGGACACGCTCGTGTGGGCCGAACAAACTTTGAATGTGCCGGTTATCGACCACTGGTGGCAGACCGAGACGGGCTGGGCCGTCGCCGCTAATTGTATTGGCCTCGGCCAGCTCCCGGTCAAGCCGGGATCACCGACCAAAGCCGTTCCGGGATACCAACTTCACGTCCTCGACGACGACGGCAAGGAAGTCGAGACCGGCCAAATCGGGACCTTCGCAATTAAGCTGCCCTTGCCGCCCAGTTGCCTGCCGACGCTTTGGCAGAACGATGACGGTTATCTCAAGTCCTATTTGAGTCAATTTGAGGGTTGTTACTCGACCGCCGATGCGGGCTATGTGGACGAAGACGGCTACCTCTTTATCATGAGTCGTACCGACGACATCATCAACGTCGCTGGGCATCGTCTCTCGACGGGCGGCATGGAGGAGGTGCTGGCTGCGCATCCCGATGTCGCGGAATGCGCGGTTCTCGGTGTTGCTGATAAGCTAAAAGGACAGGTGCCGTTGGGACTGGTTGTCCTCAAGGTTGGCGTGCAGCGCTCCCACGACGAAATCGTTGCAGAGCTGGTCCGCCTGGTCCGCGAACAAATTGGCCCGGTGGCCGCCTTCAAGACCGCCACGATAGTCAAGCGCCTGCCCAAGACGCGGTCCGGCAAGATCCTGCGAGGAACAGTCCGAAAGATGGCGGACGGAGAGGATTTTCAGATTCCGGCCACGATCGATGACCCGATAATCCTGGACGAGATCAAGGACGCGCTTGAACCGCTCGGTTATCCGAAGAGCTGATTGGCTTTCCGGCGGGCTTCAGCCGCCGAATCCACGTGGGCGTCCGTCTCGGGCACCGATGCCTCACCCGTCTTTGGTTCAATCGGTGGTGGGGTCCTCACGACGACCGGTTCCTCGTTGAACTTCGGCGGCTCCGGTGCAGTCCGGCCGCTCTTGCGGGCCTTGCGCACGGCATCGTCTAGTTCCGCGTGACTACATAGCCCGAGCTGAACGGGGTCCTGCGGTTTTATGTTAGCGCTATTCCAATGGGTGCCGTCGCGTACCGCGTTGATGGTCGCCTTTGTAGTGCCCAGAAGTTTCGAGATCTGGGCATCCGACAGTTCGCCGTGCCGGGATAACAGCCAAGCGATCGCGTTTGGGCGGTCTTGGCGCTTGGATACCGGCGTGTAGCGGGCGCGCCGCCGCTTCGCCGAAGCGGGAAGCTTCGCGGTGGGTTCTGCAAGCTTGAGCTTTGCCTTCGGATCGGCCTGACAGCGGTCGATCTCCTCGCGGGTCAACTGACCGTTAACGATCGGATCAAGCCCGATGATCCCGATAGCCACCTCGCCGTCGGCGATGCCGGCAATCTCCAGCGGGTGCATTTGGCAGAATTCTGCAATCTGATCGAAGGTGAGCGACGTGTTGACCACCAGCCATACGGCTGTCGCTTTCGGCATCAGTGGGGCAGCAACCATCAAATTCTCCATTGGAGGCGGTGCGCCGCCTTCAGACGGTCGCGTGCCAAACCCGTTTGTCCGGGACGATAACGCAGGGCGCAATATAGCCGGGATCGCGAATACCGCAAAGCAGCAAATGATCCTGGCTCGACGAAAGAATCGTAGGAAATCTATTAATTTTAATGCGTTACGTTCTTATAGTCAGAACGATCTTGCCGATATGGTCATCCGATTCGATCCGGGCATGGGCTTTTGCGGCGTCCTCCAAGGCGAACTGGCTGTCGATAACCGGCGCGATGCGGCCAGCCGCCAGTAACGGCCAGACGTTCTGCTCGAGCGCCCGGGCAATTGCTCCTTTCTGTTCCACGCTACGCGCGCGAAGCGTCGACCCGGTTATGGTCAGTCGCTTCAGGAGGATCGGCGCGACGCTGATTGTGGCATCCGCCCCTCCCAGCAGTGCGATGTTGACCACGCGGCCCTCGGTTCGCAGCGCCTTGAGGTTGCGGCGCAAATAATCCCCGGCAACCATGTCCAAAATTACGTCGACACCTTCTTCATCGGTCAGCGCCCTGACCACGTCGACGAAATCCTCTTCCCGGTAGTTTATCGCCCGCTCCGCTCCCAATTTCTCGCAGGCGGCGCATTTCTCTGCGCTGCCGGCAGTGGCAAACACCCGCGCACCGAATGCAGCCGCAAGCTGGATCGCAACGGTTCCGATGCCACTGGAGCCTCCGTGAATAAGGGCACGCTCGCCGGCCGCAAGCTTGCCGCGATCAAATAGGTTGGTCCAGACAGTGAAGAACGTCTCTGGTAGGGCCGCAGCGTGCACAGCGTCCATGCCACCGGGGACGGGCAGGGCCTGTGCCGCGGGAACGGTGCAATACTCCGCATAACCGCCACCGGCGACAAGCGCCGTGACTCGATCACCGGTTTTCCAGCGCTGCGCGCCCGGGCCTGTAGCGACGACGCAACCGCAGACCTCGAGACCGGGAATATCCGATGCGCCTGGAGGCGGCGGGTAGCGGCCTTGCCGCTGCATCACGTCGGGCCGATTCACCCCGGCGGCCTCGACCGCGACAAGAACTTCTCCGGCTTGGGGTGTGGGTACCGGCTGCTCCGACGCTTGTAGCGCGTCAGGGCCGCCGGGCTCGATTATCTCGACGGCGGTCATGGTTGAGGGAAGGGGATCGGTCATCGTCTCGCTCCGCTTGATCGGCAGATACTCTAGCCTCAGTCCATGACGGGTTTGAAGGCAATTCGCCGTCGCGCTAGGCTAAAGCGCGTTGATGGTATGAACGTGGAAAGGTGCCCGAATGGATCCGGAAGATCTTGAACCTCGATCCGAGTCGGCAAAGCCGAAGGATCTCGAGCCGATGTCGCTTGAGGCGCTGAATGACTATATCGCGGAGCTTGAAGCTGAAATTGTGCGTGCAAAAAGCATGATCGCCGCCAAGGAATCGAGTCGCGGCTCGGCGGAAACGTTTTTCAAAAAATGAAATAGTTCGTTGAAAATAAAAGGAAATTCAAGATCTATCGATACATTCTGGGCTCCTTGGCGCTCATGTCGGCGCGGGCGTTAACCATGCTTTAATACTTTAGGCTCAAAGTCGATGTCTGGATGGATTCGGATTTATCGAATCTATCTTTCTTAGTCCTCCCTGATTGTTTCATCTCCCTGATTTACTCAAGCCGCCCTCCGGGGCGGCGTTTCTTTTGGATTTTGCGGCTCTCAGATGCAAAGCGCCCGATACGTGACCACTCGACCGTCATATTCAACCGGCATCCTCGGGGACAAAACATGCCGGATCACTTTGTTAGGGCCGGGGCTGGAGACTAAGCGGGCGCGCTCCGCCGCAGGATAGCCCGGCGCGATGACCTCGCTGCGATAGGCGGTGCGCCGGCACCGACTTTTGATTTACTCTGATAGGGGTGATCAGAATCGGTAACCGACTACTAAGCCCACATCCATCCTGTACGACAACACCAAGCTGGCTGTTGCCCGGGTCCTGGGAGATGGCAAGCGGCCGCGAACGCGCGTCTTCACGGAGTTGCAATCCCACTATCTGTTCGAGGACAGGTTCGGCCGACCGGGCAAGGGGAATGACAAGGGCAAAGTCGAGGGACTGGTTGGCTTCATCCGGCGGGACTTCCTGGTCCCGATCCCGCTGGCCGAGAGCTTCGAGGCTCTCAACGGTGCTCTCGCCGAACGGTGTTGCCGGCGCCGGGCCGCACGGCTGCGGGGTCACAAGGAAACCATCAGCGAGCGCTTCGAACGGGACCGTCAAGTGCTCATTCCCTCGACACGACACGCCCGCCGAACCCGCGCGTACAAATCCACCCGATACATCCCCCCGCCTTCCAGTCAGAGCAGCTCTGACAGAAGGCTATAGACGGTCCCATTTTGGTCCGCCACAGCCGGATCAACCGGCCGCTTCAGTGGGGGATTATTGCGCCGCCGTTCTCAGTTCCCTACGTCTGCCTTCGTTTGCCCACGGGCGGCGGCAAGGCGATTCTCGCCGCCCATGCCGTCGCCGTCGCCCGAGACGCCTGGATGGAGAAGGACTGGCCGATGGCGCTGTGGCTGGTCCCGACCAACACGATCCGACGCCAGACAGCCGAGGCGCTGAAGAACCGGCACCACCCCTACCGCAGTGTTCTGGACGAGGCCTTCGACGGCCGAGTGCGCGTGTTCGACATCACAGACTTCACCCATATCCGTCCGCACGACATCCGCGACCATTGCTGCGTTGTCGTCGGGACCATTCAGTGGGAATCCCCTAAGATTCAATCAGGTCAGAAAACGCTCTAGATCAAGAAGATCAGTGCAGTTCCCAAAGCCAAAAGCGCGATCATTTCCAGGACCATGACTCACACCCACCTTGAAATCCAATTCCTAGAAGACGCTTATGGCCTTCTCCGCCCGTAACGGTGTGGCGGGCAAGGCGCCCATCGGACCCCTTACGGAATCTTTGTCTCACACGCCCGTTAGAAAGCGACTCCGACGGATAGCGCACTGAAGAACCCGAATGCATCCTGATAGTCCAGTCGGGCGGGATCATGGACGGCGTTGTCGCCAAAGCGGTCTCCCACGCTCGCATAACGCACTCTCGGAGTATGAGACAGATATTCGATTCCAGCTCCCAAACAAACGGTTACGCCATCATAAACCATGGCTTTCAGCGACGTTTCAACCGGGATTCCCCATATGGAACCCTCCCAGCCCGTTGAGTGTGGCTCGACACCGCTCGACGTGCAATTTGCCTTCGAATGACAGCCATCTTCGCGCCGAGCCGGATGATTGAGGACCAATTGGCGGCGTTGGTGGCGCGGAATGGCATTTTTGCCGGCGATCCGGGCGCACCGATCCTGTCGGCGGCGACGCGAAGGAACGGGGTGCCGTCGCTCATGCCGGGGCTGGCGGCGGCCTGAGCCGGTCGATACGGCGCAGGATGTCGGCGAACAGGTCACGAGGAATGACAACCTCGGCCATCTGGAACGTGACGTAGCGCCCGTGGCGCACGATCTTCGCTCCGATCTTGATGAGCTTCTCTCGCAGGCTGGTCAGTGACCACTGTTTCACGGCATCGGGCAGCGCGAGGGTGCGCATGAAGTTGCCGAGGTTGTAAGCGAGCGCGTGAAGCTGGAGGCGAACGGCATTGTGGTCGAACCTGCGGCACGACAGGCGTGTCCACCGGATCGCGTTTTTGCCCTCCTTGATCCAGTGCTCAGCCGTGCCGCGCTGATTGTAGAACGCGACCACCCGCTCGGCAGGGCGGCCCAGGTTGGTGACTATGAACCCGACCCTCGGGTACAACTCACCCGGATGCCACTCGACCTTGGCGACGATGCGGCGGGGCTTGTCCCAGGTTCCGGCCTGATAACTGAAGCTGGCATGATACCGGCGCACGTCCTTGGGCGGCCTGCCGACGGGGCGCTTCAGGAGATGAGCGATGCTCTCTTGCAGCACCTTGTTGGCGGGCAGCCGGATGGCGTAGAGCATGCCTTCGGCTTCGAGGTAGTCGTAGATCTCCGGTGAGGCGAAGGCCGCATCGCCGCGGAAGTAGAGGCGGATGGCTCGTTCCTTGTAACGTTCGACCACCGGTACCAGGACATCACGCCATCCGTGGGCGCTGTGCACGTTGCCGGGGCGCAGCGCGCAACGCTCCAGATCGCCGAACTGGTTGAACACGAACAGCGGGTGATAGCAGGTGCAGCCGAAGTGGCCGTTATAGGCCGTGCCCTCCTGCTCACCGAATGTCGGGCTGACGGAGCTGTCCATGTCGAGCACCACGCGCCTCGGATGTGTCCGATTGTCTGTGTAAGTGACGCCGTGGGCGACATTGTTTCCGGCCTCAGCGCGCTGAGGCCGGAAAGCGATCCTCGAACAGGATCGCAAACTGCCCCATTGCGGCGGTCCATTCAATAGGCCGTTTCCAGCCGACACCGGCATTGCGGATCGCCAGGAACAACAGCTTGACCGCCGCCTCGTCGTTGGGGAAGCTACCGCGTGTCTTGATGATCTTGCGCAAAGATTGGTGCAGGCTCTCCAGCGCGTTGGTGGTGTAGATCATCTTGCGGATCGCCGGCGGGAACGCGAACATCGGCACCACCTGCTCCCAGGCGCGGCGCCAGCTGGGCGCGATCGCCGGATAGCGCTCGCCCCATTTGGCCTCGAACTCGTCGAGCTTGGCCGCCGCGGTCTCGGCGGTTTCGGCACGGTAGATCGCCTTGATATCGGGCATGATCCTCTTTCGGTCCTTCCACGACACGAACGCCAGCGAACTGCGGATCAGATGCACGATGCAGGTCTGCACCGTGGTCTCGGGGAACACCGTTGTTATCGCCTCGGGGAAGCCCTTGAGGCCGTCGACCACGGCGATCAGGATGTCAGCGACGCCGCGGGTCTTGAGGTCGTTCATCACCTTGAGCCAGAACTTGGCGCCTTCGGTCTGCTCGATCCACAGCCCGAGAACCTCCTTCTCGCCTTCAGCGGTGAGGGCCAGTGCAACGTAGACTGCTTTGTTGCGCACCAGGCCTTCGTCGCGGATCTTGACCCGCAGCGCGTCAAAGAACACCACCGGATAGACCGCATCGAGCGGTCGGTTCTGCCATTCGCGGACCTCCTCGAGTACCGCGTCGGTGACCCGGCTGATCAGGTCCGGCGAAACCGCGACCCCGTAAAGCTCCTGCAGATGGCCACGTATCTCGCGCACCGTCATGCCGCGGGCATACAGCGACACGATGCGATCGTCGAAGCCCTCGAGACGGCGTTCGCCCTTGGGCACGATCAGCGGGTCGAACGTGCCGGTGCGGTCGCGCGGCACGGCGATATCGATCTCGCCATCCTCGCTCAGCACCGTCTTGTCCGAGTAGCCGTTGCGGCTGTTACCCGTGCCGCGACCGGCCGGGTCACCCTTCTCGTAGCCCAGGTGATCGCTCAGCTCGGCGTCAAGCGCCCGCTCCAAGAGCACCGCCTTGAGCTGCTTGAACAGCCCGTCTTCGCCCAGCAGGTCATCCGGCTTCTCGTAATCGGCCAGAAGTTCGTCCAGAAGTTCAGGTCTGATAGTCCTCATCGTAGGTCCTCCCATACTAAATATTGGACCCACGGCACTCATTTACACAAGATATCTGACACTCTCCGCGCCTCGGCGGATCGTGGTCGTGAACCCGGTCGATCCACGTCCCCGACAGGTCCGCAAGGGCCGCGAGGTTCTCGTTGTTCGCCAGCAGCTCGGTCTCGAACCGCCCCATCTGGCTGGTCGATGCCCCGCCGCGCTCGACCGCCTTGCCGCCGACGATCCAGCGCATCGCGGGATCACGCCCGAGCCGGTCGGCGTCGTTGACATCCTCGTAGCCGGCGAGACGCCCATAGACGGACTGGCGAAGGAGACTGACGATGCCGTGCCAGCCGTTCCTGCCTGTGCGGCTATCCGCGAGCACGCCGCCCGCCAGTGCGGTCAGCCCGAGCGCGTCGTCCAGTTCGCGATAAGCGAGCAACCCCGCGTCGGAGGTCACCTGCGATCCGTGGAACTCCAGTTTCAGGCGGCGGTCGAAAAGGGGCCGGAGTGGCCCATGATCCGATTCACCCTCCGGGTTCCGCATCCGAGCCGCCCTCCGACACCCTCAAGCCAGTGATTCTTGTAGCAGAATCGTGCCAATCAGGCATCAGGCGAAGCGGTCACTTGGGAAATGCGGGCTAAGTGCGCGGCGAACTGGTTTTCCGAGTCGGCATCCGTTAGCGGACTGTCCAGTGCGTCGCCGAGGAGCCGTGTCCAGGTCACGGTGAGGGTGCCGAACCAAGGCAGACCTGGAACGGGGGCATGAATCCACTGAAGTGCAGCACCGACATCCTTGAAGGCTGCGCTACTGCTGAACTGCGAACGAAGACCCCCATTCGTCTGGCTAGCGTTCACTCCAAAGTAGGTCTGCATATAGCTATCGCTTGCCCAGTGTGTAATGCCCTCTAAAACGATCACGTCCTTCGGGCTTACTTCGCCGGTAATGCCGGCGGCGAACTCGGCGATGGTACCGCCGTGAGCGTCGATCACATCCTGGCGCAGATCACCCCGCACATGAAATTCACCGAAGCGCAGCGCCCCGAACAGGCCGGCCTCGATGGCGTCGTCGACGCCGCCGGCTCCGCGTAGCCGCTCGTCTTCGTCATCGTCGCGTCCGAACCGGTATGTAATTGATGCACCAATGGTCAGCCGCTGAGTGCTCAGGATATTGATTCCGACGCCCCGCCTGGTGCTCAAGAAGATCGTGTCCCGCCACGCAATATCGACGAGCGGCAGAAAAACGGCCTCTTGTTGATCGCCGCCTTCGTAATCCGGTTCCAGGCCGACGCCGAGCCCGAGGACGAAAGCCCAGTCTGATCGACGCCCGCCGTAATCGGAACGTGCCGACGCCTCGGGTGTATACGCTTGGGGTGGGGTTGATGCCGCGGTCGGCGGCACTTCGGCAACGATGGTCGCAGTGGTGGCTGCCTGAGGGTTGGATTCCGCCAAGACTTCGGCGATGGCATTGCGAAAGCCCGGATAGATTTGCATGGCCATGCCCGCCGCCGCCGACATGTAAGCCGGCGCTCGTTGATCGGCATACCGAACGATCTCTTTCACTTGGCCCGGCGCTTGCCCGATGGCGTCGATTAGGGTCTGTTGAGATTCATCGTGAATTGATGATTGCGGAGCAAGCATAAATCATGGCCTCGAAGCTTTCGTCGGTTTTGTCGCTTCGCAGGGCGATGCGTTTGAACTCCTTGAGTTTACAGAAGAAGTTTTCGATCAAGCGGCGCCATTTATAGATCTCGTCATCAATGTCCAGTGGCTGGAGACGCTGCGGGCGCTGTGAGATCACGATTTGCGCCCCGCGCGCGTTCATAGCCTCAACGATCCAGTTCGCGTCGAACGCCTTGTCGGCAATCAGGCCGCCGAAATCGAGGTCTCTGATGAGCGGGGCAACGCCTACGCTATCGTGTCGTTGTCCAGGCATCAGAACAAAGCGCACCAGATTGCCCAAGCTATCAGTGAGGGCCAGGATATTGGTCGTCAGACCGCCCCTTGACTTGCCTATGGCCTGGCTCTGAGCCCCCCTTTTGCGCCCTGGCCGTGGCGGTGGACCCTGACAATCGTGCCGTCAATCATTGCGAACTCCATATCCGCTTCATCCGACACGACATCAAATATCCGTTTGAAAACATCCGCCTTGACCCAGTGGCGAAAACGCTTGAATAGCGTATTCCAATTCCCGAAACCGGGCGGCAAATCACGCCACGGGCTTCCAGTGCGCGCAATCCACAGCACGGCCTCCAGAAACAACCGCCCATCCCCGCCAGTACGGCCGGGGTCACTCTTCTTGCCCAGACAATGCCGCTCAATCAACGCCCATTGACGATCCGTGATGATAAAACGCTCTTCGATCATTCAAACCTCCTGTAAAAGAAAGCTTGAATCACAAATTAAAGGTTTTGGGAATCCTGAATCTCAACAGACCCTAGTGCAGCCGCAAAAAGGTTGGCGTCGCTCTTGGTTGCCGCATGGCCCAAACCCTGTATGAGTGCGGCTGGGAGCTGGTCGGCATTTGCCGGTTCGACCTGGCCAACGAAGATCGCAATGCCAAGGATGAAAATTGCAGAAAGGCTGCGGATTCGGTTACGGCTCAACGGGGCTATCCTCCCGCGCACCCCATTCACTCCAAGAGCCGTCATAAACTGCGACGTCCGAATGACCGAGGAGATGGGCGCCGAGAGCGACGATCGCGGCGGTGACGCCTGAGCCACAGGTTGTCACGATCGGTCGGTCGAGATCCACGGTCGCCTCGTGAAATAACCGCCTAAGGGTAAGTGCGTCGACCAGAGTGCCGGTTTCGCGATCCTGCAGATCACGATAATGCAGATTCACGCTCCCAGGAATATGACCCGAGAGCAGACCCGGACGGGGCTCGGCGTCCTCGCCGTTGAAGCGTCCCGGTGAGCGGGCATCGACGACCTGCTCGCGGCCTGTTTCAAGGTTGGCCGCAACCTGCCCAAGGTCGCGGACGATCAGGCTATTGAAACGGGCCGTGAAATGGCGCTCCCGGGGCACCGTTGTGTCGTCCGTGACCGGCCGGCCCTCGGCCATCCATTTGGGCAACCCGCCATCGAGCACAGTCACGTCCTCGTGGCCGAATACCCGGAACATCCACCAGACACGAGCCGCGCTGAACAGGCCGTCGCCATCGTAAACAACGATGCGGTTGCCATCCCCCAACCCCAGCTTGCGTACCCGGCTCGCGAATTTCTCCTGACGCGGCAGCATATGCGGCAGCGGGCTGTCGGTATCGGCAATCTCGTTTATGTCAAAAAACACCGCACCGGAGATATGGCGTTCATCGTATTCCGTGTGTGCGTTCCGGCCGGTATCGGCCATGAAATAGGATCCGTCGACGACCCTCACGTCGGGCGCCGAAAGATGCCGGGCCAGCCAGTCAGTACTCACGAGTGCATCGGAATTGGGGTAGGTCATGGGGTGTCGTTCCGGGTCATGAGAAAGTTGCCGCGCTCGTCGGTATTTGCCGTCCAGCTCGGTAACAATACAATAGTCGTCAATTCTTCTTCAGCAATGGCCGGGCCTTCGATCCGGGCTCCGGCCCCGAGGTCGTCGGCGTCGTAAACCGGAACCCCAATCATCGCGCCGTCGGCCGGCAGGTAGATGGGCCGGGTTCCTTTGGGTTCGGCCTTGATGGTGGCCGGCTCGCGTATGTTATCGGCATGGGCCCGGGCACGCGGGTTTGCACCGATGGCGCGCACTGTCCAGCTTGTGAATTCGACGCTTTCGCCGGGATTTTTGATCGTGTAGATGCGCTCGTGCATGGCGTGAAAATCGTTCACCAAGCGCGGCAGATCCGTCGTCGCGAGGCCGTCGGCTCCCGGCACTACGGGCACGCCGATCTCCCAGGACTGAAAGCGGTAGCGCGCCGCGAAAAAATATTCGAATCGCCGATCCTCTTGGGCCACGCCGGCGCGACGCAGAAAAGCGTCGCCCGACTCCACGAGGGTCGCAAGCAGGGCGTTGACAGCGGCCGAATCGAAACTGTGCTGGGTCATGGTGAGCGCGCCGGAAACTTCGATGCGGAAATCCGAAACGAGGCCGCCCAACGCGCTCAGTCCCGCCGCTAAGCGGGGAATCATGAAACGTCCGATGCCTAGGATATCCGACATTTCGCAAATATGGCAGGCTGTCGCCGCGCCGCCCGCGACCAAGTAGCTTTCGCGCGGATCGATTCCCTCCCGGATCGTGATATCCTCGATCGCGGCGATCATGTTGTGATTGCTCGTCGCATGGATCGCATAGGCCGTTTCAACGAGACCGGTTCCGAGTTGGTCGACTATGGCGCTGACAGCCCGTTCGGCGGCCACGGATTCCAGCACGATTCGACCGCCTAGGAAATAATTGGGATCGAGCATACCCAGAACGACGTTTGCATCGGTCACGGTCGGCGCCGTTCCACCTGTTCCGTAGCAGGCTGGGCCCGGGTGTGCGCCCGCGCTTTGCGGACCGACCCTCAGCAGGCCGCCGTCATCGACCCAGGCGATACTGCCGCCACCGGCCCCAATCGAGCGAACGTCGACCTTGGGCAGACCCAGCATGTCGTAGTCGGTGAGCATCGCTTCGGGCGAAACCACCAATCGCCGGTCGCGGATCGCGGAGACGTCGAGCGTGGTTCCTCCCATGTTGATGACAATGACATTCGCCTCGTCGGTCAGATGCTGGGCCGCCACGGGTGCGAGGGTGGGGCCCGACATGACGACGTAGATGGGCCGTCCGAGAACCTGCTCAGCCAACATCATCCCGCCGCTGCAATTCGCGATCAACAATTCGTGGCTATATCCCGCCCCTCGAAGGCGCTTATCGAGGCGTTCCACATAATGGCTGACGACCGGGTACAGCGATGCATCGATCACGGTCGAAATCGCCCGGCGGTATTCCCGGAGGATCGGGTTGAGATCGTGGCTGAGCGTGACCGGTATTTCGGGCCACTTGGAGCGGATCAACGCCGCCACCCGACGTTCATGGGCACCGTTGACGATGGACCAAAGCAGGCAGACCCCGATCGCCTCAACCTCCATCGCCCGGAAATGAGCGATCGCATCGTACACGTCGGCGTCGCGGAGCGGGGTCAGTTCCCGACCCGTCGAATCGAGCCGGCCGGAGACCTCCCGGGTCAGGTTTGGGGGAACGAACGGCTCGGGATAATCGATGTGCCAGTCGAAACTGCCCTTCTGGGATGCCTCGCGCAAGGTCAACACGTCGGGATGGCCCGCGGTGGTGATGAAGCCGATCCGGGCGGTTTTGCCTTCGACGACGGCATTTGTTGCGACGGTCGTGCCGTGAATGATGACGTCCACGTTGCCAAGGAAGGCATCGAGCGTTTGATCGCAAGATTCTGCCGCAAGACCCAGCGCCGTCATGAATCCGTCTTAAAAATTCGGCGGGGTCGAGGGCGTCTTGAAGATTCGCGGCTCACCTTCATCGTTGGAGACGACGCAGTCCGTGAAGGTCCCGCCTGTATCGACGCAGACGACATGGCTCATTGTCCCGGGTCCGAGCCCCGAGTCCGGCGGAGTTCAGCCGTGCCCATTTCGTCCACAGCATAGTCGATCCGGTTTTCTCCCTGCACGAGCGCCACACCGTAAATCAATTCTGCGCGCGCAGGCGAAAGCCATCCGCGGTTGACCGTGGCGACGACCCGCGCCGGATCGCGCTGCAGGGGATCGCCATAGCCGCCGCCGGCGCTTGAGCGGTACTGAATCGTCTCGTCGGACCGGCAGATTTCCTCGTGAAATGAGGGTAGCGTGATGAGTTCTCCGTTACCAAGGCGCTTCTGGTTGAGGGCCGGGGGGCCGTCCTGGCCGCCCAGAACGCCACGCGCTGGAAAGCGATCGCCGTCGGACGCATAATTGACCGTCGTGTCGTGTCCGAGCGGGCGGTAGGAACCTTCGGTGGCGGGCGCGCCATCCCATTCACCACTTCCGAGCGTGTCGGGGCAAAGACGCCGAGTTTCGACCAGAATGGGATACATGCTTTCGACGACTTCGACGGGATCGATCTGGAGCATTCCACCGTCGCACGGGGCGCCGTGGGTGACCCAGCCGTCATGGCCATCGAGGCCGGCGCCGCCGCTCAGCCCGAGCATCATTTGATTGATGTAGGGTTCGGGCCGATCGGTCCGCGGATCGTTACCGGAAACCACAGCCAAGCCACTGGTCTGGAAATAACCCGCTTCGGCGCGCCCATAGGGGCGGCCCATCTGTGTAAAGCAGCCTGCTACAGCCGTGGAAAGGCGGTCGTTGACATTTGTCGTGGCGACCGATGTGCCGACTGGGAAGGTGGGCCGGCCGACCACGCAGCCGTCTCGAAGCAGAACCTTGATGCGGCTGGCGCTGCCCTCGTTATGGGGAATCGTGGGGTCGAGGTTGTTATAAACGCCGATCAGACAGCCCGCGAGGGCGCACGCCTCCGAGAGATTGATGCCACCGGGAACGCAGTCGATATTGTCGCGGACATCGACAGTGATTATTGCGGCATCCGGATCGACGCGCGCGCGCGCGCGCGAGAACACGCCTCAAGCCGCGGATCATCGACACCGTGCTTTACTCGCGCGCGCGCGCGCGAACACGCCTTCGTCGGCGACGGTGGGCACGGGGTCGTGACGGGTCTCGTATCTCCAGCTGCCAGCCGGCAAATCGCGGATCGTCGCGATCATGCGGCGCTCTCCATAGGCGATCCAGGCGTCGATGAACCAGGCAATGGTCTCGCAG
The DNA here is from genome assembly GCA_965198325.1 of Alphaproteobacteria bacterium. Classification (GTDB taxonomy): domain Bacteria; phylum Pseudomonadota; class Alphaproteobacteria; order UBA828; family JAPUJA01; genus CBDAPE01. Next base: position 219,636 of record CBDAPE010000016.1, read on the forward strand.
CCATATTTTTCGACGAGTTCCTTGAGGCGGCGCTCCGCAGTGCGACAGGCCCCGACCTGGGCGCGGTAATCGCCGTACCAGACGTCGCTGACGCGGATTTGCATTCGGCAAAGGCGGATCAGATCGGCCTTGTCCTCGTAATTCTCCTGAAACCGAATGCAGGGAAATTGCAGGCCCTCCTCGTAGATGGTGCGGGCATAGGGCAGGTAGGTGGTGTGGGCTCGGGCGCGCCGATATCCGCGTGGTGGGCCCGCACGACGGTCCAGAACATCGGCAGGCCGTCGCAAAACACCGGTGTGCAAAGGGTCAGATCCGCGTGATGGGTGCCGCCTGTATAGGAGCAGTTGTTGAGCGACGATATCCTAGATGGGGACAGCACGGCCTTGGGCGTGTGGGCGGACAGCGCCTACCGCTCGGGGGAGATCGAGGCGGCGCTGAAGGAGAAGGGGTTGAGGAGCCGGATCCATCATAAGGGCCGCCGCAACAAGCCGCTGAACGAGCGCGAGAAGCAAGGCAACAAGACCCGTTCGTCGGTTCGGATCCGCGTCGAGCATATCTTCGGGGCCCAGGGCAACGACTTGGGCGGTCCGCTGGTGCGGAGTGTCGGGCTGGTGCGGGCGTAGGCGCGGATCGGGTTGAAGAACCTCGCCTACAACATGCGCCGCCTGGTCCAACTGGAGCGCCTCGCGGCGGCCGTGTGACGATACTCGCAGGAGGAGACCGCCTGGGGACAGTCTTGAAGCGGAAACAACTCCATTGGAGCGTGGAAAATCCCCGAAAATCTCGGCCCGGCATGGCTGGAGCCGGTGACAGCCTGTTTAAACTATTATCCTCCGGCAACTCGCCAATTCTTAGAGGTGCCCATCAATGGGAAGTCCTAGGACCGGCTTCGCAGCCATGCATCGCTCACCGCACCCGGCGGCGATGCAATTCTCTACGGGCTAAAGACAGACGATATCCAGTTCTGGGGATTGAGCTTTGTCGTGAAATACCGGTTTTGACCGGGATTCCCCATATGGAACCCTCCCAGCCCGTTGAGTGTGGCTCGACACCGCTCGACGTGCAATTTGCCTTCGAATGACAGCCATCTTCGCGCCGAGCCGGATGATTGAGGACCAATTGGCGGCGTTGGTGGCGCGGAATGGCATTTTTGCCGGCGATCCGGGCGCACCGATCCTGTCGGCGGCGACGCGAAGGAACGGGGTGCCGTCGCTCATGCCGGGGCTGGCGGCGGTCTGAGCCGGTCGATACGGCGCAGGATGTCGGCGAACAGGTCACGAGGAATGACAACCTCGGCCATCTGGAACGTGACGTAGCGCCCGTAGCGCACGATCTTCGCTCCGATCTTGATGAGCTTCTCTCGCAGGCTGGTCAGTGACCACTGTTTCACGGCATCGGGCAGCGCGAGGGTGCGCATGAAGTTGCCGAGGTTGTAAGCGAGCGCGTGAAGCTGGAGGCGAACGGCATTGTGGTCGAACCTGCGGCACGACAGGCGTGTCCACCGGATCGCGTTTTTGCCCTCCTTGATCCAGTGCTCAGCCGTGCCGCGCTGATTGTAGAACGCGACCACCCGCTCGGCAGGGCGGCCCAGGTTGGTGACTATGAACCCGACCCTCGGGTACAACTCACCCGGATGCCACTCGACCTTGGCGACGATGCGGCGGGGCTTGTCCCAGGTTCCGGCCTGATAACTGAAGCTGGCATGATACCGGCGCACGTCCTTGGGCGGCCTGCCGACGGGGCGCTTCAGGAGATGAGCGATGCTCTCTTGCAGCACCTTGTTGGCGGGCAGCCGGATGGCGTAGAGCATGCCTTCGGCTTCGAGGTAGTCGTAGATCTCCGGTGAGGCGAAGGCCGCATCGCCGCGGAAGTAGAGGCGGATGGCTCGTTCCTTGTAACGTTCGACCACCGGTACCAGGACATCACGCCATCCGTGGGCGCTGTGCACGTTGCCGGGGCGCAGCGCGCAACGCTCCAGATCGCCGAACTGGTTGAACACGAACAGCGGGTGATAGCAGGTGCAGCCGAAGTGGCCGTTATAGGCCGTGCCCTCCTGCTCACCGAATGTCGGGCTGACGGAGCTGTCCATGTCGAGCACCACGCGCCTCGGCGGATCGTGGTCGTGAACCCGGTCGATCCACGTCCCCGACAGGTCCGCAAGGGCCGCGAGGTTCTCGTTGTTCGCCAGCAGCTCGGTCTCGAACCGCCCCATCTGGCTGGTCGATGCCCCGCCGCGCTCGACCGCCTTGCCGCCGACGATCCAGCGCATCGCGGGATCACGCCCGAGCCGGTCGGCGTCGTTGACATCCTCGTAGCCGGCGAGACGCCCATAGACGGACTGGCGAAGGAGACTGACGATGCCGTGCCAGCCGTTCCTGCCTGTGCGGCTATCCGCGAGCACGCCGCCCGCCAGTGCGGTCAGCCCGAGCGCGTCGTCCAGTTCGCGATAAGCGAGCAACCCCGCGTCGGAGGTCACCTGCGATCCGTGGAACTCCAGTTTCAGGCGGCGGTCGAAAAGGGGCCGGAGTGGCCCATGATCCGATTCACCCTCCGGGTTCCGCATCCGAGCCGCCCTCCGACACCCTCAAGCCAGTGATTCTTGTAGCAGAATCGTGCCAATCAGGCATCAGGCGAAGCGGTCACTTGGGAAATGCGGGGTTGAGATAGGCATCGCCTTCCTTGACATCATCAAAGAGCTCGTTGATGGGTTTCGTCGAGACCGAGAGCGCCGCAAGGTGCACCGGCAGGCCGTCTTCGCAAGATATCTGGCGATGATCGTAAGTCACGATTCCGCAGGAGAAATCGCGCGATGTCTTGATGACCGACGACCGGCTGGTGCGGATGACCGCATTGGTCATCTCGCGGACGATCGCCCCGAAACGACTGGAGAGTACGGCGAGAAGGAATGGATCGGCGTCCGCGGATTCGCCTTTCGAGGGTGCCTCGCGTGTCATGATGCCCTGTTTACCGGTAACGTCATGGCGGGCTTAGGCACACTCGGCGAAGGCGACCTCGATGCGCCGGTTTTGCTTTCCCTTGTTCTTGATCTTGGTCACGACGACCGGGCCGATTTCGCCCGTGCAAGTGACGTGGGTGCCGCCGCAGGGCTGCAAATCGACGCCGTCTACCTCCATGAGGCGGACCCGGCCCGCTCCCATCGGCGGCTTGACCTTCATCGTCTTGACCAGATCCGGCTGATCGGCGAGTTCCTCTTCGGTGATCCAAGTTTCGGCGACGGAAAGTTTCGCTTCGATCAGCCGATTGAGTTCGGCGGTGATCGTGGTCTTGTCGAGCTTCGGCTCGGGAATATCGAAATCGAGCCGGCCCTTGTCTTCGCCGACACTGCCGCCGGTCACCGGAAACGGGACCACTGCGGAGAGCAGATGGAGGCAGGTATGCATGCGCATTAACCGGTGGCGGCGTTCCCAGTCGATCTCGGCGCTGACGGTCGTGCCCGGGACGGGCAGCGTGGCACCTTCGCCTACGATATGCAGGATGTCGTCCTCCCCTGGGCCATGGATTGTGGTCGCAATGACCACGTCGGACCCGTTTGCAAGCCGCAAATGCCCGCGATCGCCGGGTTGGCCCCCGCCCTCCGCGTAGAAGACGGTCCGATCGAGCCGGATGCCGCCGTTGCACACATCCACGACGGTCGCACCACATGCTGGGGCATAAGGATCGGCGCGAAATACCAGCTCGGTGGCCATGTCAGTCCTCGAGCCAGTCAGGCACGGTCAGGTTTTTCTCGCGTAGAAACTCGGGGTTGAACAGCTTGCTCTGGTAGCGCGCGCCGCTGTCGCACAGGATCGTGACGATGGTATGGCCCGGTCCCATATCCTTGGCCAGCCGAATTGCACCGGCAATGTTGATCCCGGTCGAGCCGCCCACCAGCAGCCCTTCCGTGCGTACCAAGTCGAACATGATCGCCAGAGCCTCCTCGTCGGGAATCTGATAGGCCCTATCCACCGGCGTGCCGTCGACATTTTCGGTAATCCGGCCTTGGCCGATCCCCTCGGTCACTGAATTTCCTTCGCTCGCGAGATCGCCGGTGGTGAAGTAGGAGTACATCGCGGCACCCATGGGATCGGCGAGGGCAATCACGATGTCAGAGTTCTTCTCCTTGAGCGAAAGCCCGACGCCTGAGAGCGTGCCGCCGGTGCCGATCGCACTGACGAAGCCGTCGACCTTGCCGTCGGTCTGACGCCAGATCTCCGGACCGGTTGTCTCGATGTGGGCGCGCCGGTTGGCAAGGTTATCGAACTGGTTGGCCCAGATGGCGCCGTTGGGGTCGGATGCGCCGAGCTCTTTGGCACGCTGCTCGGCAACCTTGTTGTAGTTGCCCGAATCCTTGTAGGGTTTTTGGGGGACAAGCTCGACCTCGGCGCCAAGCATGCGGAGCGCGTCCGTCTTTTCCTGGGCGAGATTGTCGTTCATAACGATGAGCGAGCGAAAATCCAACGCGTTTCCGACCACGGCCAGACCGATACCCGTGTTGCCGGCCGTGCCTTCGACAATGATGCCGCCCGGCCGGATGGCATCGCGTTCCAACGCGTCCTTGACGATGTAGAGCGCGGCCCGGTCTTTCACGGATCCACCCGGGTTCATGAACTCGCATTTGCCGAAAATTTCACAGCCCGTGGCGTCCGACGCCTCGGTCAGCCGCACGAGCGGCGTGTTGCCGATGAGTTCGAGCAGGTCATGTCTAATATCCATCCGAAATCTCCCCGGGCGGGCTCAGTGTGGTTCCGCCGGCAGCGCGGCCTTGAAAGTATCCTCCCGGCGGGTTGCGAACAAGCGGAGCGGAATATGGGTGGTTCAGTCGTACGCTGCTTTCCGCCTATACTGCCGCAGCAATGCTGACGCTGACTCAGATCGTCGGCCGGGCGAGCGATCCTGAATTCGTGGACCGTTTGCACGGGCTCTCCCACAAGGACCGCGTGGAGTATCTTGAGCTGAGCCGGGACGATACGCAGCGGCACCGGCTGCGCAAGACCACCGATAGGGGAACCGACTGCGCTATCGCGCTCGATCGGTCTGCGCAGCTGAGCAACGGGGCGATCCTGCTGCTCGACGACCTGCGCGCCATCGTCGTGCGCATGGAAGAGACCCGCTGGGTTCGGCTCAAACCCAGAGACACCACCGTCGCCGTCGAGCTCGGCTATCTCGGCGGCAACATGCACTGGCGGGTCGAGTTTGACGGACCGGTGATGGCAATCGCGCTCGATGGACCCGAAGAGGATTATCTCGCCCGTCTCGCGCCCTTTTTGAGGGATGGGCGGGTCGAGCGGCTGATGGATGATGACTGAGACGGCTCACCTGCTGGCCGCCCTTCAGCACGGCGATAGCTTTTTTCCGAGCGGCCAGGCGTCGTTTTCCTGGGGTCTCGAGGACTTGGCCAGCGACGGCCGGATTACCGGAGCAGAAACGCTTCATGCCTTCATCGATGGCCAGCTCCGATACCGCTGGGCTGGGACCGATCGGGTCGTGCTTGCTGCCGCCCATCAGGCAAATGGCGATCTCGATTCCGTGGCGGAGGCGGATCGAGTTCTCGACGCCATGAGTCTTCCCGCCGGCCTGCGCGAGGGGTCGGCTCGGATGGGAGCGGCGCTTCTGTCGATCCACGTCGAACTTGAAACCCACCAGGCGGACGTCTATCGGGCCCGGGTACGCAAAACGATCGTGCCGGGCCACATGGCCGCCGTCCAGGGTCTGGTCTGGCGAGCGACCGGGCTCTCACTCGATGGCGCCCTTGCGGTGAGCGCTCACGGGACGTGCATCGGGTTGCTCGGCGCGGCGATGCGGCTCGGTCTGATCGGCCATCTGGATGGTCAAAGGCTGCTGGCCCGCCTGCGAGAAACAACGGTCGAATTGCTGACCGACCCGGCCCCGCCGCTCGACGCGGCCACCGCCTATGCACCGGCAGTGGACATCGCTATCATGCATCACGAAACCAAGACGAGCCGCTTGTTTTCGACATAATGCGACCGCACCAGGGGAGAAATGGCCATGCTTCTGACGCCGCACGAAATGGAGCGGTTGGTAATTTACACCGCTGCCGAGCTCGCTCGCAAGCGACGCGGGCGGGGCCTGAAACTCAACCACCCGGAAGCCGTTGCCTTCATTACCGACGAGATCCTCGAGGGCGCTCGTGACGGCCGTTCGGTTGCCGAGCTGATCAGCTCCGGGGCGAGCTTGCTCACCAGCGACGATGTACTACCAGGCGTCGCCACGATGACGCCGATGATCCAGGTTGAGGGGTGTTTTCCGGATGGCACAAAGCTGATCACGGTTCACGATCCGATCCGCCCCGGCAACGAGAAAGTTGCCAAGAAGGACCAGGTGATTCCGGGCGAGATCATTTCGGTCACGGGCGAAATCGAGATCAATGCCGGACGGCAAACCTTGAAAATCAAGGTCAAGAACACTGGCGATCGGCCGGTACAGGTTGGAAGCCATTATCATTTCTTCGAGACCAACCGCTGCCTGCAGTTCGAGCGCAAGAAGAGCTATGGGATGCGGCTCGACATTCCCTCAGGGACCGCGGTGCGCTTCGAGCCGGGTGTTTCCCGCGAGGTCACGCTGACCGAATTCGGTGGCGCGGGCAAACTCTTTGGTCTGAACAATCTGACAAACGGATCGGCGCGCTCGCCTGAAAACAAGGCACGTGCCCTGGCCCGCGCGAAGAGCCGCGGCTTCAAGGGGGCATGACCAATGGCGACGATGAGCCGAAAGCACTATGCGGAAATGTACGGTCCGACGACGGGCGATGCGGTGCGACTGGGCGATACCTCCCTGCTCGCTGAAATTGAACACGACTTCGGGGTTCCCGGCGACGAATGCTTGCATGGCGGCGGCAAAACCCTGCGCGACGGTCTGGGGCTAGCTGCCGGTTACGATAGTGCCATGGGCTCGCTCGACATGCTGATCTGCAACGTCGTCGTGATCGACCCGGCACTGGGAATCGTGAAGGGCGACATCGGCATCAAGGACGGTCGGATCGTGCGTGTCGGCAAGGCCGGCAACCCGGCGATCATGGACGGCGTTGATCGCGACATGGTGTGCGGCGCCGCGACTACCGTGCGCGATGGCGAAGGGCTGATCGCGACCCCGGGCGGGCTCGACTGTCACGTCCATTTCGACAGCCCCGGTCTGGTCGATAACGCAATCTCCACAGGGATTACGACGATGCTTGGCGGCTCGCTGGGTCCGATCACCGTGGGCATCGACTGCGGCGGCGCGTGGAACGTGGGCAAGATGCATCAGGCCGCGGAGGAGTGGCCGATCAACTTCGGATTCCTCGGGCGCGGCAATTCGTCGCGCCCCAATTCGCTGGTCGATCAAATCGAAGGCGGTTGCTTCGGACTCAAGATCCACGAAGATTGGGGCGCCATGCCGGCGCCGATCGATTGCTGCCTGAGCGTTGCGGACGAGATGGATTTTCAGGTCCAGCTTCACACCGACACCCTTAACGAAAGCGGCTTCGTCGAAGACACGCTTGAAGCGATCAACGGCCGCACGATTCACATGTATCATGCGGAAGGCGCGGGCGGCGGCCATGCGCCGGACATCATCCGGATTACCGGCGAGCCCAACTGCCTGCCGTCTTCGACCAACCCGACCAATCCCTTCACGCGGAATACGTTCGACGAGCATCTCGACATGATCATGGTGTGCCATCACCTGAATCCCGCGGTGCCGGAGGACGTGGCTTTCGCGGAGAGCCGGGTGCGCGCGGAAACCATTGCTGCCGAGGACGTGCTCCACGACATCGGGGCAATCTCGATGCTCGGCTCCGATAGCCAGGGCATGGGTCGGATCAACGAGGTGATCGCCCGGACCTGGCAACTCGCCTCGAAGATGAAGGACCAGCGAGGCCGGCTCGCGGATGAAACCGTCAAGATCGGTGATAACGCGCGGATCAAGCGCTATGTTGCCAAATACACCATCAATCCCGCGCGAGCCTTCGGGATCGATGCCCATGTGGGCTCGATCGAACCCGGCAAGCTCGCAGACGTCGTGCTCTGGCGGCCGGCGTTCTTTGGCATCAAACCCGAATTGATCGTCAAGGGCGGTTTCATCGTGCATTCGGCGATGGGCGATTCGGCGGCCTCGCTGATGACCTGCGAGCCGATCACCATGCGGCCCCAGTGGGGTGCGTATGGGACAGCGAAACAGGGCCTGAGCCTCGCGTTCATGTGCCAGGCGGCGATCGACGCCGAAACGCCCGGAAAACTGGGCCTGCTCAAGGATGTTGGCGTGGTGCGCGGCACCCGGAAACTCACGAAAGGCCATATGGTGCACAACGATGCCTGCCCCGAGGTCACGGTCAATCCGGAGAGTTTCGAGGTCTTTGTCGACGGCGAGCTTGCGACCTGTGCGCCTGCCGAGACCCTGCCGCTCACCCAGCGCTATTTGATGCGATGAGCGAAGCGCCGGCAAGTGCGGCCGCACCGGGTCCAGCGCGGCTCGGAATCGGCGGGCCGGTGGGTTCGGGCAAGACGGCGCTCATCGAGGCCCTGTTGCCGCACTTGTCCGAGCGGGGCACCGAAGTCGCTGTGGTGACCAATGACCTAGTCACGGCTGAGGACGCCCGGCGCGTCAAGGAGGGCGGGCTGATCGATCCCGAGCGGGTGATCGGGGTCGAGACTGGCGCCTGCCCCCATACCGCGATCCGCGAGGATCCGACCATGAATATCGATGCCGCGGACCGGCTTGAGCATGCCTTTCCCACGCTTGATCTGATTATCATCGAAAGCGGCGGCGACAACCTGGCCTCGACGTTCTCTCTCGATCTGGTCGATTACTGGATCTTCGTGATCGACGTCTCGGGCGGCGACGACATCCCGCGAAAGCGGGGGCCCGGCCTCATTCAGTCGGACCTGCTGGTGATCAACAAAATGGACCTCGCCCCCTATGTGGGCTCGGATCTCGATCTCATGGCGAAAGACTCCGCAAAGGTCCGGGACGGGAAACCGGTCGTGTTCACCAACTGCCGCACCGGCGAGGGTCTCGACGAGGTAATCCGCCTTATCGCTCACGACGTGCTGCTCGAGCCGTGAGTGTGGCGCAGACCGCACATTCGGGAAGGCCGGGCCCGCGGCACGGCAAGGCAAATTTTCGGATCGAAACGGATGGCGACGGGGTGAGCTATGCCGCCCGCCAGTTCGTCCAGTATCCGTTCCATGTCACCCGGCTGTTTCACATGGACGAGGCCTGGCCGGAGCTGGCCACTCTCTATCTCCAGTCGGTCTCCGGCGGACTGTTTGCGGAGGACGACGTCGGGCTCGGGGTCGAAGTTGCCGACGGTGCTGCCTTCCACGTCACAAGCCAGTCGGCAACCAAGGTTCATACCATGGTGGAGGGCTCGGCCCGTCAGACCGCCCGGCTTACGGTGGAACCCGGGGGCTACCTGGAGTATCTGTTCGACCCGGTGATCCTGTTTCCAGACGCGCGGCTGCACTCGTCGGTCGATCTGCTTTGCGCCGAAGATAGCACGGCGATTGTTGGCGATTCCCTGCTCAGTCACAACCCGGCGGGCGGCGATACGCCCGCATTTGCCTCGTTTGCGACGGAAGTCGCGATCCGCCGCCCCGACGGCTCGCTGCTTGCGCTCGACCGCTTTCGGATCGATGATCCCGCGAATACATTCGGCAATCCCGGGCTCGATGGCGGCTGCATCGCGCAAGGAACGGTCTATGTGGTGAGTGGGGTTTGCCCGCCTGAGGAGCTGGCCGAGAGCCTGCGTGCCGCCGTTGCGGGAAAGGCTGGCGTGCGAACTGGAGCTTCAATCCTGCCCGGCGAATGCGGCGCGTGGCTTCGAGTCTTGGCCGATGAAGGTGAAAACCTGCGCCGCACGCTTCATGCGGCATGGGCGGCGGCCCGACAGATGACCGCTGGCAAGCCCATGGGACGGGCTAGAAAATAGAACTCTATCCTATTGAAATGCAAGAGATTTTGATCGCGTTGACGGGTCTGGGCGGTTCCGTCATACTCGCTTTTCGCAACTGCGAAATGAGCATTTCGGACGGCCCATGGCCAAGCCACGCAAGAAATCTTTCGAGGACTGGCGCAAGCTCGCGACCAAGGAGCTGAATCACCAAGATCTCGATGAGCTCACCTGGCAGACGCCGGAAGGCATCCCCGTCAAGCCGCTCTACACCGCCGAAGACCTCGAGGGGCTCGAGGCGGTGGAAAGCCTGCCGGGCTTCGCGCCGTATTTGCGGGGCGTGCGCGCCACCATGTACGCGAACCGGCCCTGGACCATCCGCCAGTATGCCGGATTCTCGACCGCCGAGGAGAGCAACGCGTTCTACCGCAAGAACCTGGCGGCGGGCCAAATGGGCCTTTCCGTCGCCTTCGATCTGGCGACCCACCGGGGCTATGACAGCGACCATCCCCGGGTCGAGGGCGACGTCGGCAAGGCGGGCGTTGCGATCGATTCGGTCGAGGATATGAAGATCCTGTTCGACGGCATCCCGCTCGACCGGATGAGCGTATCGATGACCATGAACGGTGCGGTTCTGCCCACCCTCGCCGCCTTCATCGTGGCCGCCGGGGAGCGGGGCGTTGCACCCGAACAACTCGCGGGCACGATCCAGAACGATGTCCTCAAGGAATTCATGGTCCGCAACACTTATATCTATCCGCCCGAGCCCAGCATGCGGATCGTCGCCGACATCGTCGAGTATTCGGCGAAGCACATGCCGAAGTTCAACTCGATCTCGATCTCGGGCTATCACATGCAGGAGGCGGGCGCGACCCAGGTCCAGGAGCTCGCCTTTACGCTGGCAGACGGGCTCGAATATGTCCGTGCCGCGCTGGGCCGAGGTCTGGCGATCGATGCGTTTGCGCCGCGCCTGTCGTTTTTCTTTGCGATCGGCATGAACTTCTTCATGGAGATCGCCAAGTTGCGCGCAGCCCGTCTGCTATGGGCACGGATGATTAACGAGTTCGAGCCCGAAGACCCACGTTCGCTCATGCTGCGCACCCACTGCCAGACCTCGGGTGTCTCGCTCACCGAGCAGGACCCCTATAACAATGTCGTGCGCACCGCCTTCGAGGCGATGGCCGCGGTACTCGGCGGCACCCAGTCGCTGCACACCAACGCACTCGACGAGGCGATTGCGCTGCCCACCGAATTCTCGGCTCGAATTGCACGGAACACCCAGTTGATCATCGCCGAGGAGACCGGGGTGACTCACGTGGTCGATCCGCTGGGCGGCAGCTTTTACGTGGAGCATTTGACCCATTCTATCGCGGCCGAAGCGTGGAAGCTGATCGAAGAGGTCGAGGCATTGGGCGGCATGACCAAGGCGGTCGAATCCGGCCTGCCGAAGCTGCGCATCGAGGAGAGCGCTGCGCGCCGCCAGGCGCGGGTCGACCGGGGCGAGGACATCGTCGTCGGGGTTAACAAATACGAACCGGAACAGGACGAACGGCCCGGGAATATTCTCGATATCGACAACCGGGCGGTGCGCGAGAAGCAGATTTCCCGGCTGGAGGCGACCCGTACCGGGCGCGACGAAACGGCCTGCCAGGCAACCCTCGAAGCCTTGACCAATGGCGCGGCGGCCGAGGCCAATCTTCTGGAGCTCTGCGTGAACGCGGCCCGGGCACGCGCGACCGTGGGCGAGATGTCGGATGCCATGGAGAAGGTGTTCACTCGTCATCGCGCGGTGATTCGCTCGGTTTCGGGCGTCTACGGCTCGGCGTACGAGGGCGACAACGGCTTTGCCCGAATCCAGGGCGAGGTCGAGACGTTCGCCGAAGAGGAGGGACGCCGCCCGCGCATGCTCGTGGTCAAGCTCGGCCAGGATGGACACGATCGGGGCGCCAAAATCATTGCGAGCGCATTCGCCGACATCGGCTTTGACGTCGATATCGGCTCGCTCTTCCAGACCCCCGACGAGGCTGCGCGGGACGCCATCGAAAGCGACGTCCATGTGGTGGGCGTCTCGAGCCAGGCGGCGGGTCATCGCACCCTGGTGCCCCAGCTCGTCGAGACCTTGCGCGCCCAGGGCGGCGGCGACATCGTCGTGATCTGCGGCGGTGTCATTCCGCCTCAGGATTACGACATGCTGCGAAGCGCCGGGGTCTCGGCAATCTACGGCCCCGGAACTAACATCCCCACCGCCGCGGCCGAGATCATGGGGCTCATCCGCCAGCGGCGCCAGGCGGCGTGAGCGACGATCTTGCGGTCCGGTTGTCGTCGGGCAAGCGGCGCGCGCTGGCCCAGGCCATCACGCTCATCGAATCGACCAAGCCTGACGATCGGGCCGAGGCCGAAAAGCTGCTCGACGGGCTCCTGCCCAAGACCGGCAACGCCGTGCGCATCGGGATTACCGGCGCGCCCGGCGCGGGCAAGTCAACCTTCATCGAGGTCTTTGGTCTTTCCCTGATCGAGGCGGGTCACAAGGTTGCCGTGCTCGCGGTCGATCCGTCGAGCGTGCGCAGCGGCGGCTCGATTCTGGGTGACAAGACGCGGATGGAGACGCTTGCGCGCGCCGAAAACAGTTTCATTCGGCCGTCGCCCTCGGGCGGTGCCCTCGGCGGCGTTGCGCGGCGCACACGGGAGGCCATGCTCGCCTGCGAGGCCGCGGGTTTCGATGTCGTCATCGTCGAGACGGTCGGCGTCGGCCAGTCGGAGGTTGCGGTCGCCGACATGGTCGATATTTTTCTTCTGCTCATCCAGCCGGGTGCTGGCGACGAACTGCAAGGCATCAAGCGGGGCATTATGGAGCTTGCCGATCTGATGCTGGTCAATAAGGCGGATGGTGCCCTGCTCGAGACTGCAAAGCGCAGCCAGGCGGAATACCGGGCGGCACTCGGTCTGCTCCGGTCCCGCCACCCAAGTTGGCAGCCGTCGGTCTTGCTCTGCTCGGCGCTCGACGGCACGGGCATCGATGCGGTCTGGCAAGCCGTCGGCGCTTATCGCGAGGCTCTCGGCAAAGCCGAACTGGCAAAGCGCCGGGCGAATCAGGCGCAGAGCTGGATGTGGAGCGAAGTGCGGGATTCGCTCATGGCGCGCCTTGTCGCCAACGACAAGGTGAAGGCCATGGCCGACCGGCTCGAATACCGGGTTGGCGCAGGCGAGATCTCGCCGGGCAGCGCAGCCAGGCGTCTGCTCGAAGCCTTTCTTGACGGCGGGCCCCAGGCGACTTGACGGACCGGGCCTCGTCCTCTAAACATCCCGGCCTGCCCCGAGATTTGCGCCCGTTAGGCGCGGCGGGGACTTTGGTAACAAGGATCGGACAATGGCACGACGGTGCGATCTGACAGGCAAGCGGGTCATGACTGGCAACAATGTCAGCCATGCCCACAACAAGACCCGCCGGCGCTTCATTCCGAACCTCCAGCATAAGTCGCTGCTGAGCGATACGCTGGGGCGGATGGTGCGCTTTCGCGTGTCCGCCAGCGGGATCCGGACGATCGAGAAGAAGGGCGGGCTCGATGCCTATCTGCTCGAAGCAAACGACTCCGATCTGTCGATCGAAGCGCGCCGCCTGAAACGCCTGATCGTCAAGGCCCAGACCGCCGCAGACTAGCTTCCCACCCGTCTCGGGCATGCGTCTCCTTGGACCCACGTCAATGACGCAACCGTGACTTTGCACGGGCGCGTACTTGGCGTATGACTCCTGGAAGATCGTGTTCAGGATTCTCGGGGAGGGTCGTTCAGGGTTGCCCATCGCACGGTTTTAATGGGCCTTGCAGGCCTGCCGCTCGCCACGATGCTCGCCGACCCAAAACTCGCTCGCGCCGCCGCCGAAGGCCTTGAGAAGACGACGCTCTGGACGGCTGGCGGTCGCGAGGTCACGGGCTGGCTTGCGCTGCCCGAGACGACGCCGGCGGCTACGATTCTCGTGATTCATGAATGGTGGGGGTTGAACGACCAGATCAGGACCATGACCGCGGCCTTGGCCGAAGCGGGTTATGCCGCGTTGGCGGCCGATCTCTACAAGGGAGTCGTCACCGAAGATGTCAACACGGCAAATTCGCTTCTGATGTCTGTCGACCCATTGGAAGCGATCGACACGCTCGTGTCCTGGGCGCACTGGCTCAAGGGGCATCCGAACGGCACCGGCAAACTAGGCACGATCGGCTGGTGCTTCGGCGGCGGCTGGTCGCTCAATGCCTCGCTTGCTGCTCCGGTCGATGCGACGATCATCTATTACGGCAAGTGCGACAAGTCGGCCGACGAACTGGCCGCGCTCCAGGGGCCGGTTCTCGGCCACTTCGCGATGCAGGACGACTGGATCACCCGCGAGATGGTCGACGGCTTCGAGTTCAGCCTAGCGCAGGCCGGCAAGGACTATGCGCTCCACTGGTACGACGCCATGCACGCATTCGCCAATCCGACGCTGGCGCCGCGTTACGACGAGACCAACGCGACGCTTGCCTGGGAGCGCAGTCTCACGTTCTTCCAAGACAATCTCGACTAGAGGACTGACGCTAGGACGTTGTCTCCTCGACCACCCAGAAATCGTCGACCCGGGACGCTTCTTGCGGTCCCGGCCAGGGCGGAATCGTCGTAATCAGAATGTCGAGCGGCGCGTCGCCACGGTTTCGAAACTGGAAATGATCGCCGAGCGAGATTGACAGCGAGACGCCGGGCTTGATTGCAACGACCGCTTCCTCGGTCGCGTTTTGGCGCCAGATTTTGCCGGTTCCCGCGAGTCCGAACCAGATTTCCTCGACTGTCACATGGCGCACGGCGCGCGAGACTCGGCCTACGGGCAACCGGCAATGCACCATGCTGGCCGTCTCGCCGATCGCCAGAACGCGAATCTGCGAGCCGTCCGGCGCAAGCACGTAATCGTCGGGGAGGGCTACGGATTTCATGGTGCGCTGTCTTAGGGTCCACTGATCCGGCCGCACCCGCCGCCGCCGGCTGACGCCGGACGGATTAAGCGGCGCGGCGGTTGCGGGCGCTGCGACGTGCGCGCGAGGCGCGGGCCGTCTTGTCCTGTTCCGCGAACAGTTCGGAGAGTTGCTCGAGCATTGTGTCGCCCAGCTGTTCCGCGTCGGAAATCGTCACGGCACGGTTGTAATAGCGTCCGACGTCGTGGCCAATACCGATGGCGATAACGTCGACTTCCGATTTCGTCTCGATCCAGTTCACGACATCGATCAGGTGCCGTTCGAGATAGTTGCGCGGGTTCGCAGACAGGGTGCTGTCGTCGACTGGTGCACCATCGGAGATCACCATCAGGATCCGCCGCTGTTCCGGCCGGCCCATCAGCCGGTGATGGGACCAGAGCAGGGCCTCGCCGTCGATATTTTCCTTGAGCAGGCCCTCGCGCAGCATCAGGCCCATGTTCACACGCGCCCGGCGATAGGGCATGTCGGCGGTCTTGTAGATGATGTGGCGCACATCGTTCAGGCGGCCGGGCCGGCTGGGGCGGTCCTGGGCGAGCCAGCTCTCGCGCGACTGTCCGCCTTTCCAGGCCCGGGTCGTAAAGCCGAGGATCTCGGTTCGCACGCCGCAGCGCTCGAGTGTGCGTGCCAGAATGTCGGCGCTCATGGCGGCTACCATAATGGGCCGGCCACGCATCGAACCCGAGTTGTCGATCAGCAACGAG
The DNA here is from genome assembly GCA_965198325.1 of Alphaproteobacteria bacterium. Classification (GTDB taxonomy): domain Bacteria; phylum Pseudomonadota; class Alphaproteobacteria; order UBA828; family JAPUJA01; genus CBDAPE01. The sequence goes on from CBDAPE010000016.1 coordinate 235,214, forward strand.
ACGACAGTGTCACGAAACTCGGTCTCCTTTTCAATCTTATAGGAGAGCGACGCCATGGGGTTGGTAACGACCCGGGGCAGCCGCGAGCAGTCGAGCAAGCCCTCCTCGAGGTCGAATTCCCATGAACGGGTTTGTTGAGCCAGCAGGCGCCGCTGTAAGCGATTCGCAAGCCGACCGATCGTCCGGTTCAAGCCTGACAGCCGTTCATCGAGGGTCGCGCGCAACCGCGCAAGCTCGGATGGATCGCAGAGAGTTTCGGCGGACACGACCTCGTCGTACTTGGTCGTGAACGCCCGGTAGGTCGGTTCGCCGCCGAGGCCGCCTTCTGTGTTGATCATCGAGCGACCGGGCTGCTCGGTCTCTTCGCCGGCCTCACCGGAAACACCTTCCTCGCCGACGCTGCCATCCTCTTCCGTATCACCTTCGCCCGAACCCTCGGTTTCATCCTGCGAGCTATCACCCTGGCTATCGCCGTCGGCCTCCTCACTGTCGGATTCGTCGTTGACTTCGGTGTCGTCGGGGTACTGCTCCTCCTGGTCCATCTCGTCGTCATCCTGGTCTTCGTCGTCGAAACCCAGCGTGGCGATGAGTTCCCGGGCGTGATCGGAGAACGCGTCCTGATCCTCCAGGTTCTCGGACAAGGCCTTGACGCTGTCAGCGGCGCGGGCCTTGAAGAACGGTTTCCATAGATCGACGATGTCGCGCGCCGACGAGGAGACGCGTTCGCCGGTCAAGGCTTCCCGCAAGTAAATCCCGACCGCCTCGTCGATCGGTACGTCGGTGCGGTCCTTGATATTGTCGTAGCCCTTCGCCCGGCAATGCATCTCGAGGTTGTCTGACAGATTGACCGCGACCCCGGGAAGCTTCTTGGCGCCGATCGTTTCAACCCGGGCCTGTTCGATGGCCTCATAAATTGCACGCGCCGTGCGCCCGCGCGGCCGGTTCCGCGCATGGGCCTCGTCGTCGTGATAGCGAAGCTTCAGCGCGACCGCGTCGGCTTCGCCCCGGATTTGGCCAATGTTGACCCGCTTGATCTGCTGCTGGGGCAGCGCGGTCAGGCGCGCCACGGCGCCCATTACTTCGCCTTCGTAGTCTTCGCCGAAGCTCGCCGTCATTTCGGCGTCGCAACCGAGGGCACGGAGCGTCGCTTCTACGGCCTGATAAAAGGCGTCGTTTTTGTAGTCGTCTTTGGCCATGACGGCGTGGTCTGCAGGTGCGTCAGGAAGCCGAGGCTTCTTCGGCTTCGAGGATGATCCGCGCCGTCGAATCCTTTAGCTCGCGGCCGATGCAGCGCTGGTAATACTCCGCGATCGTCGCATGCTCGAACTCGTCGCACTTGTTGAGGAAGGTCGCCAGGAAGGCGTAATCCACATCCTCGAAGATTCGCGCGTTTTCAGCCCAGGTGATGACCGTACGGGGCGACATGACCGTCGAGATGTCGCCCGCAATTAGCCCGGCACGGGTCAGCGCTGCGACCTCGACCATGGAATTGATCAGCTCCCGTCCTTCCGGGTTGTCGTAATGAGGCACCTTGGACAGAACGATCCGTACTTCCTCTTCGTGGGGCAGATAATTGAGAATGGCGACGATGTTCCAGCGATCCATCTGGCCCTGGTTGATCTGCTGGGTGCCGTGATAGAGACCGGTCGCATCGCCCAGCCCGATCGTGTTCGCCGTGGCGAACAGACGGAAGGCGGGATGCGGATGGATGACCCGGCTTTGGTCGAGCAAGGTCAGCTTGCCGTCAACCTCGAGCAGGCGCTGGATGACGAACATCACATCCGGCCTGCCGGCGTCGTATTCGTCGAATACGAGTGCCGTGGGGCCCTGAACCGACCACGGCAGGATTCCTTCGCGGAACTCGGTTACCTGCTGGCCGTCACGGATGACGATGGCGTCCTTGCCGATCAAATCGATGCGGCTGATATGGCTGTCGAGGTTCACGCGGACGCAGGGCCAGTTGAGCCGCGCCGCGATCTGCTCGATGTGGGTGGATTTGCCGGTACCGTGATAACCCTGAATCAGAGTTCGCCTGTTGTATTCAAACCCAGCGAGGATCGCGAGGGTCGTCGCGCGATCGAAGCAATAGGCGTCGTCGATTTCGGGCACGTTTTCGGTATGCATCGAATAGCCCTTAACCGTCAGATCGCTCTTGATACCGAAAACCTGCTCGACGTTGATCTCCATGTCGGGAAGACCCTCGGGCCGGACCGTCGCGCTGTCGGCCGAAAATTCACTTGCCATCAATCTGTTCCGCTCGCTGCTTTTTGGAAATGTGGTCGAACAATGGGCCGGTTGGGGACGAAATTCCAGCCGAAAAACCATTTTACGACAATTCGCATGGTAAGGAAAAACTCTTAGAGGCTATTTCCCGACATCAGGTAGCTGTAGGCTTCGTTGATGAGTTTCAAACGTTCCTCGGCTTTCTTGTCGCCGCCGTTGGCGTCGGGATGGTGTCGCTTCACCAATTCCTTGTAACGGGTCTTGATTGTCCCCCGGTCGATGGGGTGTCCAAGGTTCATGATGTCGAGCGCTCGATTAAGCTCGGGGTCCCGCAATTCTTGCCGGCGCGATTTTTTCCCGCCGCCCTCCCGCGACCAGGCGTCACGGAACAGGCCGAATGCGTCGGTTTGCGCATTGGCGCCCAACTCCTCACTACTGATCCCGAACCGCCAGGTTGGCCGATGACCCGTCACGTCCTCGCGCTGGTATGCAAGAATCTCGTCCTCGGACATGCCTTCGAAAAAATTCCAAGCCTTATTGTAGGCGCGCACGTGGTCAAGACAGAACCAGTAGTGAGCCTGCCCGTCCCGGTCTCGCGGCGCGCGGTAAATGCCTTCCACCTGGCAATCCGGATATTCGCAAACCCGTGTCACGGCTTCATCCCGATCGTCGGGCGCAACGCCTAATATTTTATGGATTTGTGCCATGTTCTACATATTAGCGGGCGGGCCGAACCTGACAAGCCGCGCTACGACGCTTGACAGAGTAAAACGGCGATCAAACCTTTATCGTCGGAACCACACCCCGTGGGAGAGCCGAACAATGACTGTCGCCGAAACCATCCGGGACAAGCTGTCGGTTGCCTTTGGGCCGACGCGGCTCGACGTGATCGATGAATCCCACCGCCACGCAGGCCATGTCGGCGCACGACCGGAAGGGGAAACCCATTTTCGGGTCGAGATTGTCTCGGCTGACTTCGATGGCCTGTCACGCGTCGATCGGCAACGTCGGGTCTATGAGATCTTGGCCACCGAGCTTGCCGGACCTGTTCACGCGCTCGAGGTTCGGGCACTCACGCCCGATCAGGATGGCGGTTAAATAGCGCGGGGCGGCGCGCCTAGCCCTTGTCACCCGTATACCACTCCGGATATTGATCCTTGACGACTTCGCCGTCGGTTCGCAGTGCGTAGCAGCTACCGAGTTGGGGTGGCTTCGTTGACGGGGTCTTGCTCCGCCAAGCCTTCAGGTCAGCGTAAACGGTCTGGAACGCAACGGTCGCGAGGGGCTGGAGCATTTCAACGAGATGGGTGCAGCCTTTGGTCCCGCCGACCCGCTTCTGAACCGCGCGGCGCCAGCCAGGACCGATCATCATACCAGTGAGTTCGGCCATGGGTAATGCTGCGGCCGGACAAATCTCGTAGGGTCCCGCTTCGGTCGAAGCCTCGGCGGTGCGGATTGTAAGCTCTGCATCCACGGTCAGGCGAATCCACATGTCGTGTGCCGGCACGCCGGGTTCGATAAGCCCCCGGTAAGCGTTGTCGAATGGATAAGTCTTGATATCGGTCAAATGACCTTCGATATCCCACAGGCCATCTTCGCGGCGGTAACCGTGGCATTCGATGTGACGGACGTGACGGAGTTTACGGGGCTCGGGCGGGGAGAGGGGCATGACGACCTCAAAGGCGGATAGTGACTACCGGGACGGTGGTTTAACCTTCACTATGGCGTTTCGGGCGGATCGGCGCTAGAGGACGAGCCAGAGAACGAAGGGAAGCGTGCCGACGGCGAGCAGGCTCGACAGGACAATGACGCTGGCTGCCTCTTCGGCGTTTCGCTCGAAATGCTGCGCGAGCAAATAGTTCAACACGGCGGCCGGCATTGAGGCCTGCAGGATCACAACGCCGCGGGCGATGCCAGTTAGGCCAAAAAGCTCCGCAAGCGCAAAACCGACGCCGATTCCCATGGCGAGGCGAAACGCGGCCAGAGCGGCGCTCCGCGGCAGTCGGCTAACGCCGAGCCGGGCGAGCGAGACTCCGAGGGTCATCAGCATTAGGGGGATCGTCATCTGCCCCAGAAGGCCAGTGGTGTTGAGCAGCCAGGGTGGCGGCGCTGCCTCGGTCGCCAGCAGTAGGACGGCAAGCGCCACGGTATAGGGCAGGGGCGTTTTGAGAGCGCTGATCGGCGAAGATTTGCCCGAGTAGACCCAGGCTCCGATGGTGTAATGGGTTGTTGCCGAGACTGTAAAATAGGCGACCCCGATCGCCAGACCGGTTTCACCGAACGCAAAGAAACAGATCGGCAAACCCACGTTGCCGGCGTTGTGGAACGTGAGCGGCGGGAGGTAGGCCGCGATGGGGAGTCTAAAAATCGTCAGGGTTGCTGCACCGATTGCCGCGAAAATGGCCAGCGCTAACAGGGCGATCAAAGCGACTTCACCCAACTCGAGAAGAGCCACATCGGTCTTTAAAAGCGTTGAAAAAATCAGGCAGGGCGCCCCGACCATCATGATAATCCGGGTAATCAAGCGCACGTCGTACGGCTGCTCGAGCCGCGCCCAGAGGTAACCCAGGCCAGCGCATATCAGCGTCGGAGCGAGAACCCCGAATATCGAGCCATTCATTGTCCGGATAATATCCGCACGATTGGAGGCTGGCTCACGACACGGCCGGGATGCGCGCTTCGTCCGTGTGCGGTGGAGTTACGCGAAGCAAAGTGATTTGATTACGCTGACGGCGCACAATCTGGAAGCGAAAGCCATAGAATCCAAATCTCTGGCCGACTTGGGGAATTTGCTGGGCCTCGTGAATCACCAGGCCGGCAATCGTCGCGGCTTCCTCGTCGGGCAAATTCCAGTCGAGCTCGCGATTAAGGTCGCGGATCGTCGTCGTGCCCGGTACGAGATAGCTGCCTTCGCCCTGGGGCACCACACCGTGCAGACTGACATCGTGTTCATCGGAAATTTCACCGACGATTTCCTCGAGGATGTCCTCCAGCGTGACCAGCCCTAGCAATGCGCCGTATTCGTCGATCACGAGCGCGAAGTGGGTACGGCGTTGGCGAAAGGCGTTGAGTTGACGTCGCAGGGTCGTGGTTTCCGGAATGAACCAGGGTTCGGACGCGATCGCCATGACGTCGATATTCCCGAGATCGTCGTCCCGAGATCTCAGGGCGCGCAGCAAGTCTTTGGCATGGAGAACGCCGACAATATTATCCGGCTCGTCGCGCCACAGGGGAATTCGCGTGTGAGGGCTTTCCAGTACGGTTCGCACAATTGACTCCGGTGAATCGTCCGCATTCACCGTGACCATGTTCTTTCGGTGGATCATGATCTCGTCGACCTCAACATCGCCCAGATCGAGAATGCCATGGAGCATGTCGCGTTCGCGCTTGATCAGGACGCCTTCGTAGGCGTGCAGGCTGATCGTGCCGCGAAGCTCCTCTTCCGCGGCGTCACGCGCCGCGTAGGTCGTTTGACCGGCCCCGAACAGGCCGAGCGTGGCACGCACGATGATTTGAATGACCTCGACGATCGGGGCGAGGAGGAAGACCAGCATTCGCATGACCGGAGCGACCGCAAGGGCAACCCGATCGGCATGCCGAAACGCGTAAGTCTTGGGTAGTATTTCGGCGAAAATCAGGATCAGGAGTGTCATGGCGATCGTGGCGTAGGCAACACCCGCTTCGCCGACAAGGCCGATCAACACACTGGTCGCCAGCGCGGACGCGAGGATATTCACAGCGTTGTTGCCAAGCAGGATCGTTCCGATCAGCCGCTCGCGATTTTCGAAGAGGTGGCTCGCGACCTTTGCCCGCCGGTTGCCCTTGCGTTCGAGATGGTGCAGGCGTGGTCTCGATGCGGCAGTCAGCGCCGTCTCGGAACCTGAGAAGAACGCCGACAGGACGAGCAAAACGGCAATCCCTGCGAGCGAAGCGATGATGGCGGTCGTCATGGCCGATTGTCTGTTCGCTCCGGCCTAACCGGCCTGCCGTGCCGCTGATCCGCTCGGGGTGGATAACGCCGCGTCCAGTACCGCCCGTACATCGTCGAGCAGAACGTCGTCCGCAACGAAACTCTCTCCGATGCCGCGTGCGAGCACGAACCGGAGCTTTCCACTCCGCGCTTTCTTGTCAAATCCCATATGGGAAAGCAGGGCCTCCGTCGTCCAATCGTAACCGGGTAGCTCGGTTGGATCCGCCGCCAGCCCGACGGCGTGCAGATGGTTGGCGATCCGCACCGCGTCGTCGGGGGCACACAATTTGAGCCGGGCCGATAGCTGAAATGCGAGCACCAAACCCACGGCGACTGCTTCGCCGTGGCGCGGATCGGGGCCATAGCCTGCCGCGCGCTCGAAGGCGTGACCGAACGTGTGCCCAAGATTCAGCAAGGCGCGGGGCCCTGCTTCCCGTTCGTCGGCCGCGACAATGCGTGCCTTGGATCGGCAACTCGTCGTGATGGCGTACTGGCGTGCTGCCGCGTCGCCGGTCAGCACGGCGGAGCCGTTTGTCTCCAGCCAGGTAAAGAACGCTGCGTCGTCGATCAAGCCATATTTGACGACTTCAGCATAGCCGGCCCGTAATTCCCGGTCCGGCAAGTTGTCGAGTACCGCGGTATCGGCAAGCACGCAGCGGGGTTGGTGGAAAGCCCCCACAAGATTCTTGCCTTGTCGGGTATTGATGCCGGTCTTGCCACCCACCGCGCTGTCGACTTGGGCAAGCAACGTTGTCGGCACCTGAACGAGATCGACCCCCCGCAGCAAGGTCGCGGCCGCGAACCCGGCGAGATCGCCGACCACACCGCCGCCCAACGCAACGACCGTCAGCTGACGGTCCGGCTGGGTCGCCAGTAGGGCGTCGAGCAGCGCTTCGTAACCTTCGAAACTTTTACTCGCTTCGCCTGCGGCGACGGTCAATTGCCGGCTGGCGATACTTGACGCTTCGAGCGAGGCAGCAAGACGATCACCGTGCAGCAATCCCACTGTCGCGTCGGTCACGATGACAACGGACGGAGTCGCGAGCACCTGCGAGATCGTCGCGCCCGCGTGATCGAGAAGCTCGGGACCAATCACGATTTCGTAGCTGCGGTCGCCAAGTTCGACACGGACGATTTCGCGTAACGGGTCGATCTCGGTCACGAAGTGGTCTCCGCCGAAAGCTCCCGTCCGTCGGGTGATATAGCCGGTTTTTTGTGCACCCGCCTGAGCTCCGAGACAATCGTTTTGACAACAGATTTGTGTGGCGCATCGCGGCTGTCGACAACAATGTCTGCTTCGGCATAGACCGGATGACGCTCTGCCATCAGGCGGGAAAGGATTTCGCGCTTGTCGCCGTTTTTAAGAAGGGGCCTGTTGTCACGCCGGGAGACCCGATCGACCAGGACGTCGAGATCGGCCCGAAGCCAGACGGACACTGTTTGCTCCTGGACGCACTTGCGTGTTTCACTGTCCATGAAGGCGCCACCACCGGTCGCAAGAACGTGGGGCGGTCCGGAAAGTAGCCGGGCGATAACCCGGCGCTCACAATCCCGGAACGCCGCCTCACCATGCAGCGAGAAGATGTCCTCGATCGAGCAACCCGCAGCCGTTTCGATTTCGCTGTCGGCGTCGACGAAGGGCAGGCCGAGCCGTGCCGCCAACCGGCGCCCGATGGCGCTCTTGCCTGCGCCCATCAGGCCGATTAAAACAACAGTCTTGCCGGTGATGGGATCGACGTTTTTTCTGGATGACTTGGTCATGCTGATGTCGCGACGGGGCACCCCACGGCGCGGGATCGTTGAAAGCCCGACGCCCCGCCGATAGACTGCCCCAAATTGGCCATAATGCTAATGTAGCACAATGCCCGTTGGCTGTCCCGATTGCGCGCGGCGGGCGCCCACCCTCTCGACGGTCCGTCATGAAGATTTTTCTGAGAGTGTTTGCCGTAGTTGTCGTGCTTCTCGTCGTTGCGGCCGGGGTGTTCCTGCTCACCTGGGATATCCCGTCGCCAAGCGCCAACATGGAGATCGTGCTGCCCAATGACCGATTCCCCAATTAGCTTGCGGCTCCCGTTCTCAGTTATCACTGTCTCGGCCGGCATCGTATTGGCCGCGCCGTCGGCAATATCGCAAAGCGATATCGGAGAGCCAATTCAGCTCCTTCCGATTGAGGACAATGAGCCCGCAGTCGCACTCGAACCGGTTGATCCCGCAGTTACGGAGGGCATCGATGCGCCAGGCGTCGCCACGGATTCCCAAGTGTTCTCGGAAGAACCTTTGCCCGATGTGCAAGCGACCGGCGCCGACGATATCGAGATCGGAACGTTGCCTGAAGTTGATGCCGAAGCGACAGATAACCTCAACATCGAGACCGGGGGCTTCGGGCCGAGCTTGTGGCGGGGCACGCCACGCGAACTCGTAGAGACGCTCTTGCCCCGCCTGCCGAACGAGGCGCCTTCGCTGGCGATGGGGGACCTGTCTCGGCGGCTGTTGCTGACCGCCGCGACGCCGCCAGCCGGCGAGGGAAGCATGGATTTCACCCAGCTACGAGCTGATGCTCTGGTAGCGTTGGGTGAGCTCGACGAAGCCGCGAAATTACTGCGCACCGCACCGGCGCGGGAAGTGGATCCGAAGCTTCTCAGGATGGAAATCGAGGCGCTGCTGCTCGCTGGCGATATGAACACCGCTTGCGCCCAGGTTCGGACCGGCCTGGAATCGGACGCTGAACCGTTCTGGGAAAAGGCGTTGATATTTTGCCAGATCTACCGTGGTCAATCGGAGGCGGCTACACTGGGTCTGAGCTTACTCGAGGAATTGAGCGACATGGACGATCGTGCGTTCGTTGCGCTTGCACGGTTGCTAACCGGCGAGGACAGCGAACTCGCCGCGCCAATTCACAGTCTTAGCCCGCTACATTTCGCAATGATGCGCGAAGCAGGCCAACCCGTGACTTCGGTTCAAGTGCGCAATATGGCGCCGAGTGTTCTGAGCGCGGTGGCTTTCGTCGAGGCAACACCGCTCGATCTGCGCCTGCGTGCCGCCGAGCGGGCGACGGCTCTGGGATTGCTTGCACCTGAGGGTCTGGCCGAGCTATACGCGGCTGTCCCGTTTGCGCCCGAGGAGATCGAGAATCCACTGACCGCAGCTGAAGGGATGGACGGACCATGGGGCCGGGCGCTTCTTTATCAGGTCGGGACCGTTCAGCGCGTACCAATTGCCCGAGCGGAGGTCCTGCAGAAGGCGTGGCAGCTTGCCCATGCGGAAGGCCGCTTTGCCATGACGGTCCGCGTGACACTCTCCATCGTGCAGGACCTGTCTCCGGCGCCGGAGCTCGGTTGGTTTGCCAAGGATGCGACCCGGGCGATGATCGCTGTTGCCAAGATGGACGAGGCGCGAGTCTGGCTCGACCTCACCTATCAAGCAGCGGCGCGAAGCGCCGACGGCGCGAGGGCCATCCTCGAGCTGTGGCCAATCATGCAGCTCGCCGACCCCGAGCAAGCGCTCAACAAGCAAATGCTTTCGGCGTGGTGGGATTACCAGGCGGACCTTCCGGCACTGGAACGGCGCGAGCGGGCGAGCCTGCTATTCAGCCTGTTAGAGGCGATGGGTAACGAGGTCCCCGACGAATTTTGGGCCGAGATCATACCGGGTCCCTCACGGGTAACCGCGACAGTGCCGGCAACGCCCGTTTGGCAGGCCTTGGGCCGGGCTTCAGCGAACCTCCGTGTGGGCGAGACCGTGCTTCTTTCGCTCCTGGTTCTTGGCAATGGTGGACCCGCAACCGCCTCCGAACCCACACTCGTGGCCGTGATAACAGGCTTGCGTTCGGTCGGGCTTGAAACCGAAGCGCGCGCACTTGCCATCGAAGCGGCACTTGCCGCGGGGTTCTAAATTTGGCAGAAGTGTGCCCATGACGGTGGCCCAGACAACCCTTTCGCAAATTGACGCATTTCTCGAAATGATGGCGGCGGAGCGCGGTGCGGCGGCGCTGACGCTCGATGCCTACCGTCGGGACCTGGTCGATTACGCAAAGATGCTGGCGACGCGAGAGGCCGTTCCGGCCAGCGCGGACGCGGACTTGATCCGGGCCTATCTGGCATCGATGGCGCGGGCGGGATTGGCGGCCCGCACGGTCGCCCGGCGCCTCTCGACGCTACGCCAGTTCTATCGTTTTCTGGCGCGTGAAAAGATCCGGACCGACGATCCCTGCGCAACGATCGATAGCCCACGCCAAGGCCTGATTCTACCGCGCAATCTGAGTGAGGACGAGGTTGGTAGGCTACTCCAGGCCGCCTGCTCCCGGGTCAAGAGGGGCCGCCGGACGGTTGCGGATGCCCGACGCCTCGTTGCGTTGCTCGAGCTCCTGTACGCCACGGGTTTGCGCGTCTCAGAGCTTGTCGCGCTGCCGCTAAGCGCAGTGCAGGGCAAGCGGCAGAGCCTGCTCGTCCGTGGCAAGGGCTCGAAAGAACGCATGGTTCCTTTGAGCGAGCCGGCGGCCCGCGCCGTCGCCGCCTACAGTAAGATCCGCGAGAGTTTTCTGCGTGCTGGAACGGTGTCCGATTTTCTGTTTCCGTCGCGTTCGGCGAGCGGTCATCTCACCCGGCACCGGTTTGCTCAGATGCTCAAAGAACTGGCCGTGCAGGCGAATATTGACACCGAAAAAGTCTCGCCGCACGCGCTGCGTCACGCCTTTGCCAGTCACTTGCTCGCGGGTGGCGCCGATCTCAGGGCGGTCCAGAAGATGTTGGGCCATTCCGATATTGCGACGACCCAGATTTACACCCACGTCCTCGACGAGCGGCTCAAGGCGACGGTTCGCGATTACCATCCGCTGGCTGAGGGCGTCGACGACAAAGAATAGGAAAGGCCCGGCACGGAACGGCGGCTGTTGGGTTGCACCAAATTCAATAACGCACCATACCGCCGATGATCGAGAAGGGGGATAATCGACATGAGCTTTCACATCGTTCAACAGGCGCCGGCCCGCCTGCATCGCAGCGAACTGGCGGTACCGGGTAGCCAGCCCAATTTTTTCGAGAAAGCCGCGAAGTCCAACGCCGATGTCGTTTTTCTGGATCTCGAGGATGCGATCGCGCCCGACGATAAACCACAGGCACGGAAGAATGTCATCGCGGCTCTGAACGATATCGACTGGAGCGGCAAGACGATGACCGTGCGAATCAACGGACTGGATACCCATTACATGTATCGAGACGTTGTTGACGTGGTTGAGCAGGCAGGCGCAAATCTTGACCTGATCATGATCCCGAAATGCGGAACTGCGAGCGACATCTATGCCGTCGACATGTTGGTCACTCAGATTGAGGCGGCGATGGGATTTGAGAAGCGCATCGGTTTTTCTCTGCTGATCGAGACGGCGCTGGGAATGATGAATGTCGACGCGATATCGGCGGCCAGCCCGCGTAACGAGGCACTGCATTTCGGGGTTGCCGACTACGCAGCGTCGACCCGCGCGCGCACGACGAATATCGGCGGAGCGAACCCCGACTACTCGGTCCTGACCGATGGCGATGACAGCGAGAATCGGGAAGTTCACTGGGGCGACATGTGGCATTATGCGCTCGCTCGGATGGTCGTTGCCGCGCGGGCCAACGGGTTGCGACCAATCGACGGGCCGTTTGGCGATTTCTCCGATCCCGACGCCTATCGTGCGGCGGCAAAGCGTGCAGCGGTGCTGGGTTGTGAAGGAAAATGGGCGATCCATCCGTCGCAGATCGCGCTGGCCAACGAAGTGATGAGCCCGAGTGCGGCAGAGGTCGACAAAGCGCGACGCATCATCGAGGCGATGGAGCAGGCGGCGAAGGAAGGTAAGGGTGCGGTCAGCCTCGATGGACGTCTGATCGATATCGCATCGATCCGTCAGGCCGAAGTATTGGTTCGCAAGGCCGATCAGGTCGCTGGAAACGGCTAGGAAGACGGCGGTCGTAACAGCCTTCGGCCGCGCTCGGGGGCGGGAGACGGCATGACGACCTACCTCGATTTCGAAAAGCCGATTGCCGAGCTCGAGGGCGAGATCAAGGAGCTCAGCCATCGGAGCGATTCGAGCGGTGCAGATATCGCCGAGGAGGTGTCACGCCTGCAAAACCGGGTCGAGCGACAACTTGAGCAGATTTACGGCAAATTGTCGGCTTGGCAAAAAACCCAGGTTGCGCGGCATCCCGAGCGGCCTCATTTTTTCAACTATGTCGAGGCATTGATCGACGATTTTACGCCGCTGGCGGGCGATCGGGCCTTTGCTGACGATATGGCGATTGTCGGCGGCTTGGGGCGGTTTCAGGGCCGGGCCGTCATGGTGATCGGTCACGAGAAGGGCGCCGACACCGAAGACCGGGTGCGCCACAACTTCGGCATGGCGCGGCCGGAAGGCTATCGCAAGGCAATTCGTCTGATGACCCTTGCGGATCGCTTCGGATTGCCCGTCGTAACCCTGATCGACACGCCCGGGGCCTATCCGGGCGTCGGGGCCGAGGAGCGCGGTCAGGCGGAAGCGATCGCTCGCTCGATCGAGGTCTGTCTGAATATCCGGGTTCCCGTCGTGGCGGCGGTGATCGGCGAGGGTGGATCGGGCGGGGCGATCGCGTTGGGCGTGGCGAACCGGGTTCTCATGCTTGAGCACGCGATTTACTCGGTGATTTCGCCCGAAGGTTGTTCCTCGATACTGTGGCGCAGCGCCGAACATGCACAAGAAGCCGCAGAGGCGCTCAAGTTGACCGCCCAGGACCTCCACAAGCTGGCGGTTATTGACGAAATCGTTCCCGAGCCGATCGGCGGCGCCCAACGAGCTCCGGAAACCACGATCGAGGAATTGGGACGTGCTCTTGATCGCGCGCTCAAGCCCCTGACGTCGGAATCGGGTGACGAGTTGCGTCGCCTGCGGCGGCAAAAATATCTCGATATGGGCCAGGTCGGGCTGAGCTGAGCCTGCTGGCCCGCTATGCGACTTTTCCGTGGCAGTGCTTAAACTTCTTGCCCGAGCCGCAGGGGCATGGCGCGTTACGACCGACCTTGCCCCAGGTCTCGGGATCGTCGGGGTCGACCTCCGGCGTACGCACCGTGGCGATGGTCGCCCGTGCAACCGCCGGTTCCTCGGCCGAGGGCGGAGTCCCGCCCGCCGGCATGATGCCGGGAACCAGGCCGGACTCTGGCGCGGCGCCAGACGGCGGGGCTCCGGATAGGGCAGGATCCTCGCGGGTCTCGTGCGCTTCCTGCGGCGTGCGCTCCGTCGGCATGTCGTCGGGCGAAGTGACCCGCAGTTCGAGGTGGCTCATCACCTGGGTGACCGTTTCCCGGAGGCCGTCAAGCATAGTCTCGAACATGTCGAATGCCTCCCGCTTGTATTCGTTGAGCGGGTCGCGTTGGCCGTACGCCCGGAGCGAAATGCCCTGGCGCAGGTGGTCAAGGCTCAGCAGATGGTCCTTCCATTGCCGATCGAGGATTTGCAGCAGCAGGCTCTTTTCCGCGAGCCGTATGAGTTCGGGGCCATAGGATTCGGTCTTCGCAGCCATCTTCTTGTCGAGCGCTTGCGCGATCCGTTCGCGGATCTCGTCGTCCGCGATGCCGTCCTCCTCCGACCAGTCCGAAATCGGCAAGTCAAGGCCGAGCACACGCAGCGCCTCTTCGTGCAGGGCGTCATGATTCCACTCTTCGGGATAGGCCTTCGCCGGGATTGCAGCGGCCACCATCGCGTCGACGGTTTCGGCACGCATGTCGGCGATGGTCTCGGAAACGCCCTCGGCCTCCATCAGCTCGATCCGCTGCTCGTAAATCACCTTGCGCTGATCGTTCATCACATCGTCGAACTTCAGAAGGTTCTTGCGAATTTCGAAATTGCGCTCCTCGACCTTCTTCTGGGCCTTTTCCAGTGCCTTGCTCACCCAGGGATGGATGATCGCTTCGCCTTCCTCGACTCCGAGCTTGCCGAGCATGCTGTCGATCCGCTCCGAGCCGAATATGCGCATCAGGTCGTCTTCGAGCGACAGGAAGAACGTGGACGAACCCGGATCGCCCTGGCGACCCGATCGGCCGCGTAACTGGTTGTCGATCCGCCGCGCTTCGTGACGCTCGGTTCCGATCACGAAGAGTCCACCGGCTTCGACGACTTTATTTCGCTCGGCTTCGACCTCGGCCTGAATACGGCTCGCCGCCTGATCGAACGCCGATCCTTCCGGGGAGTCGGCCAGTTCGATCTTGATCCGGGCCTCCGAATTGCCGCCCAGCTGGATGTCGGTGCCGCGGCCCGCCATGTTGGTTGCAATGGTCACGGCACCCAGCCGGCCAGCCTGCGCGATGATCAGGGCTTCCTTATCGTGGTAGCGCGCATTGAGAACATTGTGTGCGATCTGGCGCTCCTTCAGCATCGACGAGAGATGCTCGGATTTCTCGATGCTGACGGTACCCACGAGAACCGGTTGGCCCCGCGTCTGACAATCCGCGATGGTGTCGACGATGACATTGAATTTTTCCGAGGCCTTGCGAAAGACCTCGTCTTCGCTGTCGATCCGGACGCAGAGCAGGTTGGTCGGAATATCGATCACCTCGAGATCGTAGATATCAGCGAACTCTGCTGCTTCCGTAAGCGCGGTGCCGGTCATGCCGGCCAGCTTCGGATAGAGTCGAAAGTAATTCTGGAAGGTAATCGAGGCGAGCGTCTGGTTTTCGTTCTGGATCTCGACCTGTTCCTTGGCTTCGAGCGCTTGGTGGAGGCCTTCGGAAAAACGCCGGCCCGGCATCATTCGGCCTGTGAATTCATCGATGATGACGACCTTGCCGTCCTTGACGATGTAATCGGTATCGCGTTCAAATAGCCGGTGTGCCCGCAGCGCCTGGTTGACGTGATGGACGACCGAAACGTTCTCGATGTCGTAGAGATTGGGGCTCTCGATCAGGCCCGCCTCTTGAAGCAACTCTTCCATATGTTCGGCGCCAGCATCGGTCAGCGTCACCGCCCGCGACTTTTCGTCACGCTCGTAATCCTCCGTTTCGAGCGCGGGCATAAGCCGGTCGATCTTCTGGTAGAGTTCGGAGTTGTCTTCGGTCGGCCCTGAAATGATCAAAGGCGTGCGGGCCTCGTCGATCAGGATGCTGTCGACCTCGTCGACGATGGCGAAATTGAACGGTCGCTGGACCATTGCTTCGAGCGAAAACTTCATATTGTCCCGCAGATAATCGAATCCGAATTCGTTGTTTGTGCCGTAGGTGACGTCGGCGGCGTAGGCGTTTTTACGTTCCTCTTCGGTCAACCCATGAACGATGCAGTCCACGGTCAGGCCCAGGAAGTTGTAAATTTCGCCCATCCACTCGGCGTCACGGCGTGCCAGGTAGTCGTTGACGGTCACCACGTGAGCGCCCTTGCCCCCGATGGCGTTGAGATAGACGGGCAGCGTTGCGGCTAGGGTCTTGCCTTCGCCGGTTTTCATCTCGGTAATCATTCCCTGGTGGAGGACGATGCCGCCGATCAACTGGACGTCGAAATGACGCTGGCCGAGGGTGCGCTTGCTAGCTTCTCGAACCGTCGCGAAGGCTTCGGGCAACAGGTCGTCGAGAGACTTGCCGCTGGCGATCCGCTCGCGAAATTCATCCGTCCGGGCTCGCAAACGCTCGTCCGAGAGCGCCTCGTGATCAGGCTCGCAGGCGTTGATTGCGTCGACCCGCTTGGCGTAGGCCTTGAAGACCCGCTCGTTCGACGTGCCGAACACTCGGCGCGCCAGTCCGCCTAACATGAGTACCTCAACTCTTGATTGCTTCGATGGCCGGTGCCGATGATCGGCGGCTGCGCGGCCAGCTTTTCTCTTAAGGGCACATCGAGAGATAAGCAAGCGGCGATGCCCTGTCAACGGCAGGACCCCGTGGTCTGGCGTTGTATGTCGGCAGGGATTTCGTTAAGACAAGGCCATTATGGTCATGCGCTCGCCTCTCGCTCCGAAACGCTTTCCTGCGATACCGCCGGTGTCGGGCGTGGCGCTCGCGACTGCACGGGCTGGCATCCGCTACCGGGGACGGGCTGATCTCCTGCTCGTCGAGTTTTCGAAAGGAACAGAGGTCGCCGGCGTCTTCACCCGGTCCCTGACCGCATCGGCACCCGTGCTGTGGTGCAGGAACGGCGTCAAACGTGGTACGGCCCGGGCGCTCATCGTCAATTCCGGCAACGCCAACGCTTTTACGGGCGTAGCAGGCCTGCACGCTGTGGAGCGAACAGCCGCCGCGGTCGCCCGGACAGTGAACTGCAAACCTGGCGGTGTCTTTATCGCCTCGACAGGGGTTATCGGCGAGCCGTTACCCGACGAACGGATCACCGGCACACTAGCTGGGCTCCATGAACGCCTGGCGCCCGGTGGCTGGTCCAAGGCTGCACAGGCAATCATGACGACCGACACCTTTCCAAAAGGCGCCGTGCGCACTGCCGAGATCAGCGGCGTGCCGGTCACCCTCGCGGGGATTGCGAAGGGTTCTGGCATGATTGCACCGGACATGGCGACGATGCTCGCCTTCCTGTTTACCGATGCACGGCTACCGGCGCACGTGCTTCAGTCAATGTTGCGCCGGGGGACACGGCGTTCATTCAATTCCATGACCGTCGATAGCGATACGTCGACAAGCGATACCTGCATGCTGTTTGCGACCGGCCGCGGTAAGCGTCACGCCATAATCGAGCGCGTCGGCGACCCTAGGTTGGGTGACTTCAAACGGCAACTTGGGTCGCTAATGGCCGATCTCGCCCGTCAGATCGCTCGAGATGGAGAAGGAGCGCAGAAATTCGTCACGGTTCATGTCAGCGGTGCGACTTCCGAAGCTGCGGCGCGGCGAATCGGCCTGGCGATCGCGAATTCGCCGCTGGTCAAAACCGCGATCGCGGGCGAGGACCCCAACTGGGGTCGCGTCGTGATGGCGATAGGCAAGGCAGGCGAGCGGGCGGATCGAGACCGGCTCGCAATTCGAATTGGCGATGTCCGGGTGGCAACCAACGGCCAGGTCGATCCCGGCTATGTCGAG
The DNA here is from genome assembly GCA_965198325.1 of Alphaproteobacteria bacterium. Lineage (GTDB taxonomy): Bacteria > Pseudomonadota > Alphaproteobacteria > UBA828 > JAPUJA01 > CBDAPE01. The sequence goes on from CBDAPE010000016.1 coordinate 252,417, forward strand.
GCCGATGCCGCGCGTCACATGAAGGGTCGAGAGATCGAGATCGCGGTCGACGTCGGCGTCGGACGCGGGCAGGCAACAGTCTGGAGCTGCGATCTCACGCACGGCTATATCGCGATCAATGCAGACTACCGCACCTGACGGCGCGTCCAAGTCGCTGCTGCTGGTGGTCGCGGTAGCGCTGGTCGACGCCGATGACCGGGTCTTGCTCGCGCGTCGCCCTGAGGGCAAGACGATGGCCGGCTTATGGGAGTTCCCCGGCGGCAAGGTGCGTGACTGCGAAACGCCCGAAGCGGCGCTCATCCGCGAGCTGAACGAAGAGCTTGGTGTCGACACCAAGGAGAGCTGCCTCGCGCCGTTTGCATTCGCGTCCCACGGCTACGACGACTTTCACCTCGTCATGCCGCTGTTCGTCTGTCGTGTCTGGCGAGGCCCGCCGCAACCCCGCGAAGGCCAGTCGCTTGCCTGGGTGCGTCCCGTGCGCATGGGCGACTACCCCATGCCGCCTGCTGATGCACCGCTCGTCGCCCTGTTGCGCGATCTGCTTTGACGTCGGATGCCACCTTCATTGTAAAGACAGCGATCTGGAAAAGCCGGGGATTTACCTATAACTATGCTTAGACTTTGGGCAGCGGAGGCTTACCGATTCGTCAATGTCGAAACGCCGAACGACTGCTATGAGCCACGACCCGGCGATCGGATCGCCCGCCAGCACACGGGTCACCGGTGTTCTGGCGCTGCGGATTGCCCTGATTGCATTTGGCTGGGCGAACGTTGCCGTCGGGATCGTGGGCATATTCGTGCCGGGCCTTCCGACGACGATATTTCTGCTGATCGCGCTGTGGGCCTTTTCTCGCAGCTCGGTCCGCTTCAATCGTTGGCTCTATACCCATCCTCGTCTGGGGCCGTTCATCCGCGACTGGCAGGCGCACCAGGTTATCCCTGTTCGGGCAAAGTTGCTCGCACTCGGCCTCATGGCACTCTCCTTGATCCTCGTCATAATCTTCGTTGCAGAGAGCTGGATCATGGCGACGACGGTGGCGGCCGTGTTGTCGGCTGTCGCAGCGTTCATCGTGACCCGGCCCAGCCGGAAACCCTCCTAGGCCAACCGTTATCAGGATTGCGCTGCGCGCAGCACAGCGTACCGGCCAGGAGATCTGATGTGACCTAACCGATCACGCAATGAGCAAGGGCGCGACAGCTCCAGATCCCGAGGCCTATCGCGGCCTGGTGTTCTTTGCGATCGGTCTGAGACCGTTTTTCCTCGGTGCGCCGATTTACACGACCTGCGCCATTCTCATCTGGCTCGCGCTCTACTTCGGCCGCCTGACGCTCGAAGGGAATCTGGCAAATTATGTCTGGCATGCCCACGAGATGCTCTTCGGCTATTCCTGCGCCGTCCTGGCCGGCTTCTTTCTCACGGTCCTGCCCTCCTGGACCGACACGCTACCGATCCGCGACACCCGGCTCGCGGTGCTGTTCGCAGTCTGGCTGGCGGGGCGCGTCGCCCTCTGGGCATCGCCGGTGCTGCCGGCCGCTCTGGTCGCGGGAGTGGATCTCGCCTTTCTGATGCTTCTCGTTATCTATGTCGGGCCGCCGTTGGTACAGTCGAAAGGTCGGCACAATCTGATCTTCATCCCATTGCTCGGTCTCCTGATGGGCGCGAATTTTCTCGTCCACCTCGAGGCGCTAGGCGTTGGTGAAGGCGTCGCGGTCCACGGCCTTTATCTCGCGGTCGATACGCTCGTGCTGATTCTCTCGATGATCGGAGGGCGGATCATTCCGGCCTTCACGAAGAATGCGCTCGAAGCGACCGGCCGATCGTCTCGAATTATCGTTATTCCCAAGCTGAACAGCCTGGCGCTCGGCTCGCTGAGCATTGTGGTCGTCGCCGATCTCATCCTTCCCTCCACGATCGTCTCGGGCGTCGCACTGCTTGCTGCCGCGGCTCTCAATTTTGCCCGCCTCGCCTGTTGGCGCAGCCTGGCGACGCTGGGTCAGCCGATCGTATGGGTCTTGCATCTCGCCTATCTCTGGCTCGTGGTCGGCCTGGCGATCCGGGGCATCGCTGATGTCATGGGAATCTTGGTCCCGTCTCTGGCGCTCCATGTCCTTATCATCGGGGCTTTCGGAACCATGACGATGGGCTTCATGACCCGTGCGAGCCTCGGGCCTACCGGCCACCAGCCCGTGGCACCACCGATCGCCGTGGCGGGCTATCTGTTCGTCACACTCGCCGCACTGCTCCGGGTCGGTATGCCGTTGATCGATTCGGGCCTCTATGATCTCAGCGTGGCGCTTTCGGGGTTGTGCTGGGCTGCCGGTTTCGGGGCCATCTCGGTGATGGTCTGGCCGATCCTGACCCGGCCCCGTCCGGATGGCCAGCCCGGCTAGATATCGCTCTCGTCTTGTCTCACGATATTTGCAAGGTCGATCGTACCGCTGGCCCGTTTCGCGGGTTTCGGCTGTGATTGGTGCGGTGCCCACGCCGTGAGATAGAGCACCTCGAAGGTCGCGGGTACCCGGCCCCCGGCGTCGCCGAACCGTTCCCGATAGATCGTCGCCGCCCTCATCAACGTCGAGCGTCGGGAAAAGCTGCGCCGCCGGTCCACGACGGCATTGCTTTCTCCCATGCCACGTAGATCGGCCATCAGCTTGAGCGGGTTGTCGTAAGTCACCGTGAGCTTGTCGCTGTCGACGACAGGGAGGGCAAAGTCTGCGCGCTGAAGCAGGGCGCCGGCGTCTCGAATGTCTGCAAACGGCGATAGACGCGGGCTCGCGCCGCCCTCCTCGTCGAGTTCGGCTGCCAAAATCGCCTCCCGCAGCTCGATCAGGCTTTCGCCGCCCAATATGGCGGCTAGCAGCAGGCCGTCAGGTTTGAGGGCGCGGCGAATCTGAAGCAGGGCACCGGGCAGATCGTTGACCCAGTGCAGGCTGAGGCAGCTCATCACAAGATCAAGGCGGGCGTCGGCGAAGGGCAGGAATTCTTCATCGGCGACCAGCCGCAGGCCGTAAGCGCCTGCCGCCATCGCCTCCGAGAGATCACTTTGGATAAGGATCTCGATGCCACCCCGATTCGCCACGCTTCGTGCGAGCTGGCCACTATGACAGCCCAGATCGAGGGCGAGGGGAAACTTCCGGGTTATGTCGTCGAGCCGATCGCCCAGGCGCTCGGCGACTTCCCGGAACAGAAAGTCGTGAGCGCCAAGGTCGGCAGCGGCGCGATCCCGGTGCCGCCGTACGGCTGCCCGCTCAAAGATCTGCATCGGCTCGGTCATCTCGCGTCCATCATAGGCTCCGCGGGGCCCGCGACGCCAATCCGGCCGATCGGTTGACGAAGGCTCGCTCCCTCGCTTTGATGGCTCCGCGATGGATGGAATTGGCTGCATACAGAGGGGCGTCCGCAGGAGTGCCACGGTGGCGCTCGACCTCTTGCTGCCGCCACTGTGCCTCGCCTGCGGCGCCGCGGTCGATCGTATGGGTACCCTGTGCGCGGACTGCTGGCAGCGAGCGAGCTTCATCGAGCCCCCGGCCTGCGCCTGTTGCGGCAGTCCCTTCGAGGTCGACGAGGGACCGGGCGCGTTGTGCGCACCCTGTCTCGACGCACCCCCGGATTATGATCGCGCGCGCGCCGCCATGCGCTACGAGAATGTCGGTCGCGATCTTGTTCTGGGCTTCAAACTGTCCGACCGGACCTATGCGGCGTCCGCGCTCGCGAGATGGATGGTGCGTTCCGGTGGCGAGTTGTTGGCGGAGTCCGACCTGATTGCTCCCGTGCCGCTGCATCGTCGCCGCCTGTTCACCCGCCGCTATAATCAGGCCGCGTTACTCGCGGGCGAAATCGGCCGTCAGGCGGACCGACCGGTAATCTGGGACGTGCTCGAGCGCACCCGGGCCACAAAAACCCAGACCCGGCTGAGCGCGGCGGCGCGCACCGCGAACGTCCAGGGTGCGTTTCGGGTTCGGCCCCGTCGGGCGGAGCAGGTGCAAGGAAAACGCGTGATCCTGGTCGACGACGTCTTGACAACAGGGGCCACGGCAGATGCCTGTGCGCGGACATTGCGCGATGCCGGCGCCGCTCAAATCTTCGTGTTGACCCTTGCACGGACTGTGTTGGGCGCTACATGATGCATCATTATGCCTATTGATGGCCCGCAAGCTACAAATGACCGATTCCCCGCCGAGGTCGAGATTTTTACGACCCCGTTTTGTCCTTATTGCCACAGGGCACTACACCTTCTCAAGGGAAAGGGCGCGAACGTGACCAATACCAACGTTGCATTCCACCCGATGCGCCGGCGGGAAATGGAAGAGCGCGCTCGCGGCGGCTACACGGTTCCACAGATCTTTATCAATGGCGCTCATATTGGTGGCAGCGATGAACTTGCTGCCCTGGAGAGAGCCGGTCGGCTCGACGAGTTCCTGAGACAGACACCGTGATGGAATCTTTCAAAGCGGCGTGCGTCCAGGTCAATGCAGGTCTCGACATGGCTGAAAATCTCGCAACGGCGGCGGACCTGGTGCGCGAGGCCCGGGCCCAGGGCGCGAATCTCGTAGCCTTGCCGGAAAATGTCGCACTGATGACCGTGAATGGTTCGGAAGTCCGTGCGGCAGCCCGTATCGCCGAAGAGCATCCGGCTCTTGCTGCGTTTCGAGAACTCGCAAACGAAACGGGCGTCTGGATGTTGGCTGGTTCGATCGGCATCAAGGCCGGTGAGCGAAAGGTCGCCAACCGCTCCTATTTGATCGATCCCGCGGGCGCGATCGTCGGCTATTACGACAAGATCCACATGTTCGATGTCGATTTGCCCTCGGGCCAGAGCTTCCGAGAATCCGAGGGATTCGAGGCTGGCGACCGGGCCTGCGTCTATCCAACGCCGTGGGGGCCTTTCGGGCTGTCGATTTGTTACGATTTGCGCTTCCCCCAGCTCTATCGGGCGCTTGCTCAGGCCGGTGCTCGTTATCTCGCGGTACCGGCGGCATTTATGCGCGAAACCGGCAAGGCACACTGGCACGTGCTGTTGCGCGCCCGGGCGATAGAAACCGGCTCCTACGTGATTGCGCCCTGTATGTGTGGCGATCACGCCGGCGGTCGTCAAACGTTCGGCCATTCCTTGATCATCGATCCGTGGGGCGAGGTGCTGGCCGATGGCGGCGAAGAGGTCGGCATTATCGTGGCCGGGATTGATCCGGCGAAAGTGGACAGGGCACGAAGCCAGATTCCCGCGCTGGAACATGGCCGCCCGTTCGCGCTTCCGGATACCGGCGCCGCAAAAACTGAATCAGCTGCCTAGAACCTGTCTCGCGGCGAACCCTCAGCGAGACGCGTTGATCGCGCATATCCGTTGGTTGACTGCCGGCTTGGGGTCGTCGATCTCGAGGGCTTCGTAGGCCCGCACATGAAGCTTGCCGCGCACGAGATCGAGCAGTTCCCCATCATTGAGCAGGAAGGCCGGGTTGGACGGCTTGCCGAATTGTTCATTGCCCTTGGCGAAGGTTTCGTAGATCAGGACGCCGTCAGGCTCGAGACTCTCGATAAAAGTCGGGACCAAGGGGCGGTGGAGATAGTTCGCGATAACGATGCCGGCGAATTTCTCGCCCGGCAGAGGCCAGGGATTGCCGTCCTCGAGGTCGGCTTGGACGATGCAGAGCGCCGGATGCTTCGCAAGCTCGCCAAGGCGTGAGACGGTCCGATCGATTGCGACGACTGGATGCCCCCGGTCCAGGAAGAAACGGCTGTGACGACCGGAGCCGCAGGCGACGTCGAGCACGCGGCCACCATCCGCGACCAAGTCTGCAAATCGGGCGATCCAGCCCGAGGGATCGGTGAAGCTGTAGTGTGTCTCGGAGGTCCGTAACATCGAATTTTTTCGGGGTCCTTGCGCCTAAGCGGCTTCAGTGCCATGTTTTTTAACAGAATTCTGGTGGCACGAGGAAATTTTGCGGGCGGCGAAATAGACCGACGATGATCGTTTTCGATTTGAAATGCGCGAAAGGACACGTGTTCGAGGCGTGGTTCTCCGACAGTGCGGCTTACGAAAGGCAGGCCAAGCGCGGTGCCGTCGCATGCGCGATTTGCGGAGACGTGAAGATCGAAAAAGCATTGATGGCACCAAATGTGGCCCCCTCGGGCAAGGGCAAGGGGGCCGAGGCCCGGCCGACGTCCCTTGCGGCGACCCCGTCGCCCGAAGTGGAGCAGGTCTACAAGACGCTCCGCGCGGCACGTGAGGTTGTCGAGAAAAACTTCGACAATGTCGGCGACACCTTTGCCGATGAAGCGCGAAAAATTCATTACGGGGAGACCGAAAAGCGTAATATTTACGGCGATGCGACTCCCGAGGACGCGCACGAAATGCGCGAAGAGGGCATCGATTTCGATCTCTTGCCGTGGCTCCCGCCGCGGAACTCCTGAGCCCGGCGAAGTGTGCTGCGGTTCGCTGGCCGAAGCGGCTGGTGCGAAGGCTTCATGCGCCGCGTTGCGCTGCCAGCATGTAATTGACTGACAGATCGTCTGATAATGTCCAAACGCCTGCGATTGGCCGATAGCTCACACCGGTCACGTCGTCGACGGCGAGACCTTGTTGTCTTAGCGCACCGATGAATTCCGACGGGCGCACGAATTTCGACCAGCTATGCGTCCCGCGAGGTAGCCAGCGCAGGAGATATTCGGCTCCAACAATCGCCAGGGCAAAGGACTGGGGCGTCCGATTTAGCGTCGCTCCGGCGAACGTGCCTCGTGGGGCCACCAAGTGGGTGCAGGCTTCCAGAAAGCTGTCCAGATCAGCGACATGCTCGACAATTTCCAATGCCAGGACGGCGTCGAAGGTTTCGTTGCCCTCGGCCAGGGATTCGACGCTCATCGCGCGATACTCGATTGTCAGGGCGCTTTCCGCGGCGTGTCGACGGGCCGCTTTGATATTGACCGTGGAGGCGTCGATACCGACGACGGTGCCGCCCAACCGGCAAAGCGGCTCACAAATTAAGCCGCCGCCGCATCCCACATCAAGAATTCGCAAGCCTTCGAGCGGCCGGGGGACAAACGGATCGCGATTCGCTAGCCTGGCCAACCGATCCCGGATATAACCAAGCCGGATCGGATTGAGCTGGTGGAGCGGGCGCATAGCGCCGTCTGCATCCCACCAGGTCTCCGCCAAAGCCGAAAATCGGGCAATCTCCTCCGCGTCGACACTGGCGGCGTGACTGCTCGTTGAGGCGTCATCGGCCGATTGAGACATGGCTGGAGGGTCCCCTCGCGCAGGCTTGTTTTGGCCCGTCTTAACGAGTATGAATAGCCGCCCTTCGAGGCGCAAGTGGCGCTCATCGCCGACGATGGGATGGTCGATGGCCTCCCGGGTGACGATCGCCACGCAAGGAATTCGACATGTCCCGGATCGTACAGAAATTTGGCGGCACTTCGGTGGCCGACATCGACCGAATCCGCAAAGTCGCGGAGCGTGTTAGGCGCGAGGTCGAGGCCGGGGTCGAAGTCGCGGTCGTGGTCTCGGCCATGGCAGGCGAAACCGACCGGCTCGATGCCCTCGCGCGCGATGCGAGTCCTTCTCACGATGCACGCGAGTACGACGCGATCGTCGCGACCGGAGAACAGGTCAGCGCCGCGTTGGTCGCACTGGCACTCCAGCGAATTGGGATACCGGCCCGCTCCTGGCAGGGTTGGCAAGTGCCGCTTCGCACGAGCGGAATATTCGGCCGAGCTCGCATCGAGGGGATCGACTGCGGGGAACTTGAGAGTCGGCTCGGCCAGGGCGAGGTTCCCGTTCTCGCCGGCTTTCAGGGGATTAGCCCTGACGGCCGCATTACGACTCTGGGCAGGGGCGGCTCGGACACCTCAGCCGTGGCGCTGGCCGCAGCGCTTAAGGCCGAGAGGTGCGATATCTACACCGACGTGGATGGCGTTTATACGGCCGATCCCCGGATCGTTGCGAAGGCCCGCATGCTTGATAAAATCACCTACGAAGAGATGCTCGAGCTGGCTGCCCAGGGGGCCAAGGTACTGCAGACCCGCGCGGTACGGATTGCCATGGCTCACCGGGTCCACCTGCAGGTGCTATCGAGCTTTGCCGACCGTCCAGGCACGCTCGTTGTCGATGAGGATCAGATCGTGGAACAGGAAATCGTAAGCGGAATCGCCTACAGTCGCGATGACGCAAAGGTCACTGTCACCAGTATTGCGGATCGCCCAGGCGTTGCCGCGCACCTGTTCGGTCCGTTGGCTGAAGCCGACATCAATGTCGACATGATCGTTCAGAACGTCTCGCACGACGGAAGCTCGACCGACCTCACATTTACGGTTCCGAAGGGTGAGCTCGAACGCGCCGTCGCCGCGCTCGAAGACGTGCGCAAGGATCTGCATTTCGAGACCCTGCTGACCGATGCCGACGTGGTGAAAATATCGGTCATCGGCGTCGGGATGCGCAGCCACGCCGGGGTCGCTCAGAAGATGTTCAGCGCTCTGGCCGAGAAAGGAATCAACATCCAGGTCATTTCAACCTCGGATATCAAGATCAGCGTCCTCGTCGCCGAAGAATACACGGAGCTTGCGTTGCGTGCGCTCCACACGGCCTATGGCCTCGATGCCGAGTGAGTCCGCGGCCGAGACCGGCTTGGCTGTGGCCCGGGCGCGGCTTGCGTCTCTATGGTGTCGTGGCGCGAATTTTCTTGGCAGCGAATACGCAATTCTCGGCGGGGCCATGTCGTGGGTATCCGAACGCCACCTCGTCGCGGCCATCTCGAATAACGGCGGCTTCGGCGTCATCGCCTGTGGTTCGCTCGTTCCGGACGAGCTCGCAGTGGAGATCGAGGCGACCTACGCACTGACGGAGAAACCGTTCGGTGTCAATCTCATCACGATGCATCCGGATCTCATCGCGCTTATCGATTGCTGCCTGAAACTCGGTGTGGGCCACGTTGTGCTGGCCGGCGGGCTGCCGCCGGCCGACGCGATTGCGCGCGTCAAGGACGGTGGTGCGCAGGTAATCTGTTTTGCGCCGACCTTGCCGATTGCCCGCAAGCTTCTGCGCCGGGGCGTCGATGCGTTCATCATTGAGGGAATGGAAGCGGGCGGTCATACCGGTCCGGTTTCGACAAGCGTCCTGGCACAGGAAATTCTCCCCGAACTTCGCGAGGTCCCGGTGTTTGTCGGCGGCGGGATTGGCCGGGGCGAATCCATTGCCGCATTTCTCGAGATGGGCGCGTCGGGGGTCCAGCTTGGCACCCGGTTCGTCTGTGCAGAGGAGTCGATCGCCGATCCGGAGTTCAAGAAAGCCTTTATCCGGGGTAGCGCGCGCGATGCCCAGCTTTCCGTCCAGCTAGATCCGCAGTTTCCGGTCATTCCCGTTCGGGCCCTTGCGAACAAGGCCACCCAGGAATTCATGAAGACTCAGAAGGATGTCATCGCCCGCTTTCGGGCTGGACAGACTGATCAGAAAGCCGCGCAATTGGAGATCGAGCGATTCTGGGCTGGAGCGTTGCGCCGCGCCGTCATCGATGGTGACGTCGATAATGGCTCGGTGATGGCGGGGCAAAGCGTCGGTATGGTGACGAAGGAACAGCCCATGGCCGAGATTTTCGCAGAATTAATCGATCAGACCGTGACGACACTCGCGGCGGCTCACGAAGCCTGAGGGCAACGCACGCACAAGTTCCATTGGTCGGAATTCCCGACGAATCGGTCTTACCGTCCGTGTTTGCAGACGAATTAAGGGTTTATGCTGTATTAGTTTGCCACCCCGATTCGTCGGTGTTAATGTTGATCCGCAGGCTCAAGAGCAAGGCTTAACTATCTACAAGTTAGTCGCGATTCTACGACTCGGGTAAGAGTTTCAGCCATTTTGCGGGGCTGGCGGAATGTCGAGCGATCAATGCGATTAACCGGCCAATTCGAGCGTCAGCGATGTCGACAAGCGGACGACGACTGTTCAAGGCGAACGAGGGGGATGCCGAAGAGAATCGGCATCTCTATGAGGTCGACGAGAACGGCGAGATCATTGACAGCATCGGTTCCGAGCTGCGCCAGGCACGGCTCCGAACCGGTTACGAGATACAGGACATCTCGAACAGTCTGCGGATTCGTCGTGCCCACCTGGAGGCGCTGGAGGACGGTCGGTACAGCGATCTTCCAGGCGCCCCTTACGCCGTTGGATTCGTCCGCAGCTACGCGAAATTTCTCGGCCTCGACGCGGACGCCGTGGTCGAGCGATTCAAGAGCGACGCCGATAACGTCGACCACAGGCCGACGCTGGATTTCCCCGCACCCACCGACGAAGGTCGCATGCCGAAGACCTGGCTGATCCTCGTCGCGCTCGTGTTGGCGGGGATCGCCTACGGGGGCTGGCAATATTTTGCCAATCACAACACGACCAATGCCGACCGGGGCGGTGACGTCCCTGAACAGCTCGCCAGTTTGGCGACCGAAACCCCTGTGGCGTCGGCGCCCGACATTGTACCGGCCGACGACGAGACGGCCCTGAGCGAGGGCTTCGCCAGCCCATCCGAGACGGCGATGTCAACGGAATCGTCTGGTCTGGCCGCAGGGGTTGAAGCGAACGGCTCGATAGAGCCTGGCACGGTCGATGTGTCGGTTCCCGAGGAGGCCGCGATCGAGACCGGGCTTGCCGAGACACCATTGGTGTCTCCCGATGGCGGGACGCCTGCCGTTGAGACATCGGCGGTGATCGACCCGGCTGCACCCGACCCTCAGGTCGAGAGTACCGTCGTACCCATGGAGGCCGCGGTACCCGCCAGCGAGGAATGGAGTGAGGATGTCGGGAGCCCGTCGCCCGCTATCGAGGTGACGGCGGATGGCTTGCCCGCGCCCGCGCCGATCGCGGCCGAGGAAACTGCCTCAAGCGTTGCCGGCGCCGAAACGGTTGTTACGGTCATCCCACCCGCCGACCCCCCCGCTTCGGAAGCCGTTAGCGTCGGTGACAATCTTTGGGACTCGGCTACTGGCTCGGGCGGCGACCAGGCCGACGTCTCGGAAGGCGAGGTGTCTGAGGCGGCCGAAGCCGACAATCTCGCGTCGCTCGACGGTCTCGTTCCTGTGCATGAGCCCAAGGTCTACGGGGCGGACAACGAAGACGCCCGAATCATAATTCGGTCGATCGGCGATAGCTGGGTTCAGGTCCAGGGGCCCGATAATGAGCTCTTGTTGACACGCATTCTGCACGAAGGGGATAGCTACCGCGTTCCCGATCGGTCGAGCGTTGTGATGATGACGGGTAATGCGGGGGCTTTGGAACTCTGGGTCGACGATACGCGCCTGCCGTCCCTAGGACCCGTCGGTCTGGTCCGGCGCGACATTGTGCTCGATCCGGAAGCCCTGATGGCCGCCGGTGGTGTGGAGTGATCGGACCCGCTGCAGCTCTTTGACAGACACTGGGGCGGGCCGTATCTTCATGGTCATGCCTCCGGGTAAATAAACCGAGACCATTGGCCCATGAGCGTTCGACCCTACCGTGACATCATCCGTCGTAAATGCCGAGAGATTCACGTCGGACCAGTGAAGATTGGCGGTGACGCGCCGATCGCTGTGCAGTCCATGACGAACACGCTGACCGCCGACGCCGCCGCGACCATTCAGCAGGTTCGGGCGCTGGAAATGGCCGGTGCGGACATTGTCCGGGTCTCCTGCCCTGACCAAGAGTCGACGGCGGCACTCAAGACGATCGTGCATGAGCTCAACGTGCCAATCGTTGCCGACATCCATTTCCACTATAAGCGGGCAATTGAAGCCGCCCAGTCGGGCGCCGCCTGCTTGCGGATCAACCCGGGTAACATCGGTTCGGCGGAGCGGGTGAGCGAGGTCGTGAAAGCCGCGAAGGATCATGACTGCTCCATGCGAATCGGCGTAAACGCGGGGTCGCTCGAGCGGAATTTGCTTGAAAAGTATGGCGAGCCCTGTCCCGAAGCCATGGTCGAAAGCGCGCTCAATCACATCCGAATCCTTGAGGACAACGATTTCTTCGAGTTCAAGATCAGCTGCAAGGCGTCCGACGTGTTTTTGGCCACCGCCGCCTATCACGGACTGGCCGAGGCGTGCGATTACCCACTTCACCTGGGCATCACCGAGGCCGGGGGCCTGCGCACCGGCACGATCAAGTCGGCGATTGGCATGGGCTCGCTGCTGTGGGCCGGGATCGGCGATACGATCCGGATCTCGCTCTCGGCGGATCCAGTCGAAGAAATCCACGCGGGCTTCGACATCCTCAAGGCGCTCGGGCTGCGTCACCGCGGGGTCAACGTCATATCCTGCCCGTCTTGCGCACGGCAGAATTTCGAGGTGATCGACACGGTCGTCGAACTCGAACGCCGCCTGGCCCATGTCACGACACCGATGTCGCTTTCAGTCATCGGCTGTGTCGTAAATGGCCCGGGTGAAGCGCGCGAGACGGATATCGGCCTGACCGGCGGCGGCAAGATCGGCAACGGCAGCCACCAAGTTTATCTCAACGGCGAAAAACATCACATCCTGCGCGACGGCAACATCGTCGACCATCTGGTCGAGCTCGTCGAACAAAAGGCCAGGGAAATCGAGGCCCAAAAGGCCGCGGCAGAGGCCGAGGACTCTCCGCAGGCCGCACACGCCCCTTAGCAAGACTGGAGCGAATTGTGACCAGGCTGCAGCCGGTTCGCGGCACGCGCGACCTATTGCCTGAAGATTCCGTCCGTCAGCGCGTGGTGACCGAGATCGCGCGTACGGTCGTCGCGCGCAGCGGTTTCGCGGAGATTGCCACGCCCATCTTCGAATTCACCGAGGTCTTTGAGCGAACCTTGGGCGATACCAGCGATATCGTTACGAAAGAGATGTATACCTTCGCCGATCGTGGTGGTGAGAGCTTGACGCTTCGGCCGGAAAACACGGCAGGCGTCGCCCGTGCGGTAATCTCGGGCGGTCTCGTTCAGGATGCGCCGCTGAAATATTTTTACAGCGGCCCCATGTTTCGCTATGAGCGTCCCCAGAAGGGACGGCTTCGTCAGTTTCATCAGATCGGCATCGAGTTGATCGGCGTCGGTGAACCGCTGGGCGATGTTGAAATCATCACCCTGGCCGGAGAGACCCTCGCTGCGATAGGCGTACTCGACCAGACTCGTCTCGAACTCAATAGCCTCGGCGACGCGGAAAGCCGGCAGACTTATCGCGATGTCCTCGTCGACTACTTTTCCGCTCAGGGTGACGCGCTCTCGGAGGACAGCCGGGCACGACTCAATCGGAATCCGCTGCGGATTCTCGATTCGAAGGACGAGGCCGACCGCCCGATCATCAGGGGCGCACCCCTGATCGGCGACTCTCTGAACGCCGAATCGAGTGATTTCTTTGCTGCGGTTCGAGCCGGCCTGGATGCTGCCGGCATTGCCTATGAGGTTTCGCCCCGGCTCGTGCGCGGCCTCGATTATTACTGCCATACGGCTTTCGAATTCACGACCCAGTCGCTGGGGTCCCAGGGCGCGGTGATAGCAGGCGGGCGCTATGACGGTCTGATCGAATCCATGGGCGGGCCGGCAACCTCCGGCGTGGGCTGGGCAGGCGGCATCGAACGCCTCGCCATGATGCTCCCCGACGCGCCGGTATTGGCGCGGCCGATCGCTCTCGTGCCGATTGGATCGATCGCCCTGGAGATTTCCATCAAATTGGGCGGGGAATTGCGCGCCGCCGGTTTGGCCGTCGACTTGGGTTATCGGGGAACCCTCGCCAAGCGCCTCAAGCGAGCGAACAAGGTCAACGCGCGAGCGGCGGTGCTGATCGGCGAGGACGAACTCGCGACGAACTCCGCAACCCTGCGCGATCTTGACACGGGCTACCAGGAGAACGTGCCGCTTGATGAATTGGTCGCAAAACTTACCGAAGCATCCGCCGCCTAGGCCGAGGCTTGCGAATCAACCTATGAACCGAAGTAGTCTCGACGAAAAATTCGACAAGGTGGTGGCACATCACCTGGATCTCGAAAGCCGACTTGCCGACGCGGCTGCCGTCTCGAGCGATGCGTTTATGCGACTGTCGAAGGAATATGCTGATTTATTGCCCGTCATCGAAGCGATTCATGGCCTGCGTGGCGCGCTACAGGAGGCGGACGATTTGCACGCGATTATTGAGGACTCGGAGACCGAAGCCGATATGCGCTCGCTCGCCGAAGCAGAGTTGACCGGAATCAGCGCGCAACTGCCTGATCTCGAGCGCGCCGTCATGGTCATGCTGCTACCGAAAGACGAAGCCGACGAGCGGAATGCCATTCTGGAAATCCGGGCGGGCACCGGCGGCGAGGAGGCGGCGCTGTTCGCGGCCGATTTGCTCCGGATGTATCAGCGCTACGCCGAGCTTCACGGTTGGCGCGTCGAAATCATGAACGCATCGGAGACGGGGATCGGGGGGATCAAGGAGGTCGTTACCACGATCTCCGGGCGCGGCGTCTTCGCCCGGCTTAAATTCGAGTCCGGTGTGCACCGGGTGCAGCGTGTGCCCGAAACCGAGGCGAGCGGGAGAATCCATACCTCGGCTGCTACGGTGGCGGTGCTGCCGGAGGCTGAGGAAGTCGATGTCCAGATCGACGAAAAAGATTTGCGGATCGATGTCTACAGAGCGAGCGGTCCCGGAGGCCAATCGGTCAACACGACGGACAGCGCCGTTCGCATTACCCATTTACCGACCAGCATCGTCGTCCAGCAACAAGACGAAAAGTCCCAGCATAAGAACAAGGCCAAGGCGCTCAAGGTATTGCGCGCGCGGCTCTATCAGGCGGAACGCATGGCGCGGGAGGCGGAACGCGCGGCCACACGACGTGATCAGGTGGGTTCGGGCGACCGCTCCGAACGAATCCGCACCTATAATTTTCCGCAAGGCCGCGTGACCGATCACCGTATCAGTCTCACGCTCTATAAGCTCGACAAGGTATTGAACGGTGAAGCCCTGGACGAGCTGGTCGACGCCCTGGTTGCCGATGACGAGACGACCCGACTTGCCGTCTCCATCTGATAGCGGGACAGGCTCGGAGTCGACTGTCGGCGGCGCGATCGACGATCTGGCCCGTGTGTTTGCTGTGGCCGGCGTGGATGCGCCCCGCCGCGAGGCGCAATTGCTGGTCGGTCACGTCGCCGGGCTGGACCGTGCGCAACTGACTGGCCGTCCGGAGCGGATCCTCAGTGCCGCCGAGGGGGTTGCTCTGGCTGATCTCGCCGGGCGCCGCGCTGCGCGCGAGCCGTTCGCCTATTTGGTGGGAAACCAGGAATTCTGGAGTCTCAATTTTAAGGTCACCGCCGACACGCTGATCCCGCGGCCGGAAAGCGAGGCCGTCATCGAAGCGGTCCTGGATCGTCTTGCCGATCGGCGGGCGTCGCTCCGGCTGCTGGACCTGGGAACCGGTAGCGGTTGCCTCCTGCTGGCCCTGCTGAGTGAATTGCCTGCAGCCGCGGGCATTGGTGTCGATAGCAGCTGGCCCGCGTGCGCCGTTGCCAGGGACAACGCGGAGGCGCTGGGCTTGGCCGCACGTGCGGCTTTTCTGTCGGGCGATTGGGTCGAGGCAGTGGTCGGCCGGTTCGATGTGATCGTCGCCAACCCGCCCTACGTACCGACGAAAGACGCTGGGGCGCTGGAGCCGGAAATTGTCGACTACGAGCCGGCAGGTGCAGTATTTGCAGGGCGCGAAGGGCTCGATGCCTATCATGTTATTCTGCCACAGCTTTCCCGGCTGTTGGTCGTAAACGGCATGGCCGTCATAGAGTTGGGTGCGGATCAGGCGGACTCGGTGAGGATGATTGCGGAGGGAAGTGGGCTCGCTGTTTCGGGCGAACGTCCCGACTTGGCCGGGCGCCGCCGATGTCTCTGTCTGACGGTTGAAACACCGCAGTGACGGTCGACACCGAATAGCAAAAAAAACGTTGCAAACTTCGCGCAGGTGGCTAGGGTCATACCCGGCGGCTCGAACTGGTACCTTAAGATTAGGTCGGAAATCGGATCGCCCCTTTAGCAAGATCGTTGATCACGCTGCTCCAGGCAGGCAACGAGCCCAGATAGGCGCGGCGTGCGCGCCAGCAAGGGTTATCGGATACCGCAACGGATAGTAGGAGAGCATGAGACAAGCCTCCAGTTCCAAACGATCACGTGGTGGCCGCGCCAATGGCAAACGGCCCAACCAAAATTCCCGCGCAAGCGTGTTTGAAAGCAACGGTTCAGACAGCAAGGTCAAGGGTACGGCCGCGCAGGTGCTTGAGAAATACCAGGCAATGGCGCGCGATGCGATTGCTGCAGGTGACCGGATTACCGCAGAAAACTATCTTCAGCACGCCGAGCATTACTACCGTCTCCTCAGCCTGCAGCAGGGGTCCGAGGAACGTTCAGGCGGACGGGGTCGCAGCGAGACCCCGGCGTCGCCGCCGGTGCCGATTGCAGTGGCGCCGGCAGCCGAATCGACTTCGAAAATCGAGTCCAAAAATGACGGGCAGGCCGGCGACTCCGAGGAGGAAGAAAAACCCGGCAACGGGGCCGCAGATTCGAGTTCGCGACAGGCCTGATCTCACGCCGGATCTCTTGCCGGCACGCCCTCTTGCGCTGGATCGATCAGCCCCCATATAGAGGCGGTCTGACGGCAATTGCGGTGCCGGGGGAACCAGCCCATGGATTTTGAGAAGTTTTCCGAGCGGTCACGCGGATTTGTGCAGGCGGCGCAAACCATGGCGGTCTCGCGTGGCCATCAGCAGTTCACGCCCGAACATCTGCTCAAGACCCTGCTCGACGATGAAGACGGCCTCTCGGCCAATCTCATTCGGGCCGCAGGGGGGCGGCCAGAAGACGCCCGCCGTGCGGTGGATGTGGAGCTCGAGAAACGCCCGCGCGTCGAAGGCGGCGGAGCGGGTGGACTTTACCTCGCGCCCGAGATGGCCCGCCTTTTCGAGTCCGTGCAAACGATCGCCGAGAAAGCGGGTGATTCATTCGTCACCGTCGAACGCTTGCTCCTGGCCTTGGCGTTGGCCGAGGGCACCCCGTCGGCGAAAATGCTGGCGGACGCGGGCATCACGCCACAGCAACTCAACAGCGCGATCAACGAGATTCGTAAGGGACGCACGGCGGACAGCGCGACCGCTGAAGAAGGCTACGACGCACTCAAGAAATACGCCCGCGACCTGACCGCAGCGGCCCGGGAGGGCAAACTTGATCCCGTGATCGGGCGGGATGAGGAAATTCGTCGCACGATCCAGGTGCTGTCGCGCCGGACCAAGAACAACCCGGTGTTGATCGGCGAGCCCGGAGTCGGCAAGACGGCGATCGTTGAGGGTCTGGCCAACCGGATCGTAAACGGCGATGTGCCTGAAAGTCTGACCCGCAAGTCGTTACTCGTACTTGATCTGGGAGCGCTGGTCGCCGGTGCAAAGTTTCGCGGCGAATTCGAAGAGCGGTTGAAAGCGGTTCTCGCCGAAGTCACTGCCGCAGAGGGCCAGATTGTCCTGTTTATCGACGAACTTCACACGCTCGTGGGCGCGGGTGCTGCGGAAGGCTCAATGGATGCCTCGAACCTGCTGAAACCGGCCCTGGCGCGTGGCGAACTGCATTGTGTGGGCGCCACGACGCTTGATGAATATCGGAAGCAAATCGAGAAGGATGGCGCGCTTGCCCGGCGTTTCCAGACGGTGTTCGTTGCGGAGCCAACTGTCGAGGATACCGTTTCGATTCTGCGTGGGCTGAAAGAGAAGTATGAACTCCATCACGGCGTGCGCATCACGGATAGCGGACTCGTCAGTGCAGTGACCCTGTCGAACCGCTATATCACTGATCGCTTCCTGCCCGATAAGGCCATCGACCTCGTCGACGAGGCGGCAAGCCGGCTTCGTATGGAGGTCGACAGCAAGCCGGAGGAGGTCGACGAGCTCGACCGCAAGATCATCCAGCTTAAGATTGAGCAGGAAGCGCTCAAGAAGGAAACCGACAACGCCTCGAAAGAGCGGCTCGATAAGCTGGCCGACGAGCTCACGGAGCTTGAGGCTCGGGACAGTGAACTCACCACGGCCTGGCAGGCAGAGAAGCAGCGGCTCGCGAGTGCTCAGAAAATCAAGGAAGATCTCGATGCTGCCCGCGGCGAGCTCGAGATCGCGCAGCGCGAGGGTAATCTGACGCGGGCCGGCGAACTCGCCTACGGCATCATTCCCGAGTTAGAGCGGTCCCTGGGCGAGGCGGAGGGCGAGGGCGAGGCCCACATGCTCAAAGAGGCGGTCGGCGAGCAGGATATCGCGGCCGTCGTCTCGCGCTGGACGGGTATTCCCGTCGAAAAGATGTTGACGGGCGAACGGGAAAAGCTGCTTCAGATGGAGGCGGAATTAAGTGCGCGCGTGGTTGGCCAGGGCGAGGCCGTCGTCGCGGTCAGCAACGCGGTCCGCCGGACGCGAGCCGGCTTGCAGGATGCGAATCGCCCGATCGGCTCGTTTTTCTTCCTTGGGCCGACCGGTGTGGGCAAGACCGAGCTAGCGAAATCGCTGGCTGCATTCCTGTTCGACGATGAGACGGCGATGATCCGGATCGACATGTCCGAATATATGGAGAAGCACTCGGTCGCCCGACTGATCGGCTCGCCCCCGGGCTATGTAGGCTACGAAGAGGGCGGCGCGCTCACCGAGGCGGTGCGTCGGCGGCCCTACCAGGTCATTTTGTTCGACGAGATTGAGAAAGCCCACCCGGATGTCTTCAACGTTTTCCTGCAGGTCTTCGATGATGGCCGTCTGACCGACGGGCAGGGGCGCACGGTCGATTTCACGAACACGATCATCATCATGACGTCCAACCTTGGCGGAGAGATTCTCGCGAGCCAGCCCGAGGGCGAGGATTCTAGTGCTGTGCGCGGACCCGTCATGGACATCGTTCGGCAGAATTTCCGGCCCGAGTTCCTTAACCGGCTTGACGAAATTGTGCTGTTCCATCGGCTGGGGCGCGATAGCATGGACGCAATCGTTGATATCCAGATTACCCATCTCGCCGATCTGCTCGCCGATCGCAAGATTACGCTGGCGCTGGATCAGGCTGCCCGCGCGTGGCTCGCCGATCAGGGCTACGATCCGGTCTATGGGGCTCGCCCGCTCAAGCGTGTGATCCAACGCTGTCTGCAAAACCCGTTGGCAAGCTTGATTCTCGAAGGCAAGGTTGGCGATGGCGAATCGGCGCAGATAACGGCGGGCGAAGGTGGCCTGGTAATCAATGGCGTCAACGCCGAGAACGTGCTGTCTGCCGCGTGAAATGCGCGGTCTTGCCTTGACCGTCAGTAAAAACTCCGGCGCGTTACTCTATCGCGTGGTGTCGTCATGCTGGGCGACGCGGGTTGCGACCGGCAGGGTCTTGAGCTCGGTGAACACCGCTTGGCGGGCGTTCTCGAACTGCGTCAATTCCTCGCCCTTGAGCTTTTCGCCTGTCGGCAGCTTGACGCTTAGCGGGTTGATCCGCGAGTCGTCGACGAGCACCTCGTAATGGAGGTGGGGGCCCGTCGAGCGCCCGGTCGAGCCGACGTAGCCGATGATGTCCCCTTGGTTCACCCGCTGGCCTTCCTTGATCCCGGGCCCGTACTTGCTCAAATGCGCGTAGGCCGTCTTGTACGTCGAATTGTGCCGGATCCGGACATACTTGCCGTAACCGCCGTTGCGTCGCGCCTTCTCGATCACGCCGTCGCCAGCCGCCATGATGGGTGTTCCGCTCGGTGCGGCGAAGTCGATACCCCGGTGCATCGTCGTGTAGCCCAGGATCGGATGCTCGCGCATGCCGTAGGTCGAGCTTAGCCGCGCGCCGTCGATCGGCGTCCGCATGAGCGCCTTGCGCACGCTCTGGCCTTCGGCATCGAAATAGTCGATACGCCCGTCGGCCAATTCGTAGCGGAACAGCTCGAGTGTCTTGTCGCCGAGTGTCAGCGCGGCATAGCGCATGGGGCCTTCTCGCACGAGTTCGCCGTCCGTCGTGTAGACTCGGTCGAACAGAACCTCGAACGTGTTGCCTTTCTGAATCTCGCGTTGGAAATCTACATCGAAGCTGAACGCGCGAATCATCTCCATCAGAACGGAAACCGGCATGCCGGAATCCACCGCTGCGACGTAGAGGCTGCTCTCGATGGTTCCCTGGGTGCGGGTCGCGAGCAATTCGACGGGCTTTTGGATATCGCCGGCTGCGTAACTGCCGTCGGCTTGGCGGATGACAACGATTTCGTGGGCCGGGCCCATCTGCAGGCTGAATGCCGTCATGACGTCTGCCGCGGCGGTATCGTCTGCATCGTCAAACGCAAGCGTCACCAGTTGTCCGACCTGAAGCTTGCGCGGGTTTAGAATCTGCTTGAAGGCGGCAATCGAATTGTGCGCGTCGCCGTTGGTCGCGCCGCCTCGCAGCAGCGCCTCCATCAGCGTATCGCCCCTCTCGAGCGCAATGGTCGCGGTTGGCCCCGGTGCCGTCTCGATCGGGTTGCCGCTATTGGTCGAATGAACGCCGCTGGCCCGATACGGCGTCATCCAGGATTCGGACGTCTTGTCAGGCAGGTCCGCAATCATTTTCGGGTCTTCTTCGGGTGTCACGGCGATCTCGTCTTCCGGTGCGGTTGCGGGTTCGCCAGAAGCCGAGGATGTCGCTGTCTTGTTGACCATGGCCTTCGGGAGAGTTGGTTGCACTGTCCGCCGGGCCGAGTAGCGTCCGTTTGAATCTCGGGTCACCGTGATGAATTTGCCGTCTGCTAGCTTCAGGGCGAAGCCGAGCAATTCAGCCCCCGAATTCAGACTCAGGAAGATTTCATGCTCGATCCTAAGCTTCTTCGGATTGAACTGCTGACGCAGAGCGCGCACTGATCGATCGATCTCCTGGGCGCTAACGCCCGCAGCCGAGAGCAGCGTCGCGAGTGTATCGCCCCGATTGATATCGATATGAAGCAGGTCGGCGATGTTGGCCGGTTCCTCCGTGATGGCTGGCTGGGAGGTGCGCTGAGCCGCGTACTGGCCGCTCCCCGTCCGAACCGCTTCGATATAGCGCTCGCCACCAAGCCAGATCATGACACCCTGAAGCCGATACCTGCCATCGGTATCCTGGATCAGAGCAACCGTGACCTCGTTGCCAATATTGAGCTTCCGGGGATCGAACACCTCCCGAATGGCCGCGACGGCTCTATCCGCCTCTTTGCGATCGATGCCCGCAGTCGCAAACAGGGTCGCCAGTGTATCGCCCCGCTGAACCTGGAAGGATATGGTCAGCCGGTCGGCTTCCTTCTGCTCGTCGGCGGTACGGACATCGGTCGGCTCCGCGTAGGCGACGACAATCTCGTCGTTTGCGACCGCGCTCGCCAACGGTTTATGGGACGATGCGAATTGAAACGTCAGTAGGGCGGCGGTCAGGCTGACCGCCGCGCAGATTCCGATTCGTTGCGGCGAAAAAAGCACCCTTTGGCGCCCCCCCGGGTAGAACCACGTCAGGTATGCGTCCCTCAGCGATCGCCCATGGATTTCAAGCAATCGTCCGCCGGCGGAGCGCAATCCTTCCAGAAAAATCGCGTTAACCATGCTGAGGTGATCCAGCTTTGTCAATAGGTTAATGCCGCTTCTTTAGTCGACGCATGGGCGTTGGGCCAAGTCGCCGCGATATTAAACACCGAATTGGATGCCTTTGCAGCAATTCACCGGGCGGCGGCTCCTGCTCGCCGGATTTAACGATATTTATTACAATTTTTCAATTGGTTAGCGAATTTTCATGATGATCCGGGATGCCGTCCTGGTCCGAGCGCCGAAATCGTCGACAAACGTCTTGATCTCGTCGTCTTTGATCGGCTCGGGTTCGCCCAGCGCATCGGCAGCGTATTGGAGGGACAGGGCCCGGGCCGCTGCGTCCTCGCCCATCGCCATATTGAGCGTGAGCGATTCGATTGAAGCGGCGAACTCGCGAACCGGTTCCGCCATGAAGTCCTGAAAAAATTTATTGCGGTCCGCGATGAGCCCCTCGTTATCCAGCGTATGGGCAATACTGCGGGCGGCATTCGGAACGGTCAGTTCGACGATCTCGGCGGCATTGCTGGCCCGAATGTTCCGGGAGTGGAATTGGAGTCCGGCCATTGCCACGGCGTAACGCAGGACCACGACATAATCGGGCTGCTTCCCGGGCGCGGCGCGTTCGAGAACCGCCAAAATGTTTCCGAACAGCTGACAAGTGACCCGCGCCAGCGCCTTTGCCTTTTCGGCGGGCGTCAAGCGCTTCAGGCGGTCTAGCACCACGGCTCTTCCCTCCCTGTTCGACCGGCCGCGTATGGAATTGGCGCCATCTTGGAAGTTTTGCCCCGTCCGTGCAAGGTTTCACCGGAGTTTATCCAACGGCTTGCGGCGGGTTGACGGTCCCGCCATGATCGGGCGGGAAAAGAGCCATGATTCAATCGGACCCAACGCCAAACCGTAACGACCGACGCCTGTCTCTCGAGGTGCGCCGGGTCGCGGTCGAGCAGATCCCGGTCGTCGACCTGCGCGGCATTCGCACGGGTTGCGGCTCGGCCCGGGACGCCTGCGCGGCGGCGCTTGATAAGGCATGCCGCGAGGTGGGGTTCTTTTACATTGCAGGCCATGGCGTGGCAGCAACCGAGATCTCCGCCCTGATTCGTGAGGCCGAGCACTTCTTCACCCTGCCGCTTGAGCGGAAGATGGCGATCTACTACAAGGACTCCCCGATCTACGGTCGGGGTTACATGCCGCTCGGCGAACATCAGATACCCGGCACGGCGGAGCGTGGCGACTTGCACGAAGCATTCGAGTTCAGCCTGGAACTACCGGCAGACGATTCCGACCATCTTGCGGGTTGCCCGATGTACGGGCCTAACCGCTGGCCCGGCGACCTTCCGGACTTTCGCGATAGGGTTTATGGCTATTACGATGCGATTCGCGAGCTCGGGCGCGATCTCTTCCGCGCTTTCGCGATCGCCCTCGATCTTCCCGAGGAATTTTTTGAGAGCAGGATAACCAAGCCCCTTGGCCAGATGCGTCTGATCCACTACCCGCCAGATCCGGGACCGCGCGATAGGATCCAATGGGGGATCGGACCGCATACCGATTACGAATGCTTCACAATTTTGCTCCAGGACGATGCCGGCGGGCTTGAGTTGATGAACGCGGACGGCGAGTGGATTGCCGCCCCGCCGGTCCCCGGAACTTTCGTCGTCAATGTCGGCGATCTGATGGCGCGCTGGACAAACGACCTCTATGCTTCGACGCTCCATCGCGTGGTCAATTGGAGCGGGCGTGAGCGCTATTCCTTCCCGTTTTTCTACGGCGCGAATTTCGATGCCGAGGTGTCCTGTTTGCCGACCTGCCAGGATGCGGATCATCCGCCGAAATACCCTGCAACGACCGCGGGTGCTTGGGCGGCTGATCAGATTCAGAAAGCCTACGGTTTTCCTGCCTGACCGTCCGCTGACCCGTTGTCGCTGCGCAACTTGATTGGACGGCGCTGCCGCGCCAGAATGCGCTCGCTTTCCATGAGCGACGCGGGCGGAAGGGACTCATTATGACCCTCGATCGGACAGTGCTTGCACGGGGTGCCAAGCGTGTGCCGTTTGACTCGATCCCCGTCATCGACATCGGGGCGATATTCGGCGAAGACCGGACGGCGATAGAGCGTGTCGCGGCCGAGATCGACAAGGCGTGCTGCGAGATCGGCTTTTTCTATGTGACCAATCACCAGGTGCCCGAAGCGACGATCGCGCGGGCCTACGACGAGGCCGCCCGATTCTTTGCTCTGCCGCTCGAAGAGAAAATGGCAATTCACTACAAGCAGGCGCGCAACATGGTGCGCGGCTACGTGCCGCTGTTCCAGACTCATTCCGACCGGACCGTCAAAGCCGATTATCACGATGCCTTCGAATACAGTCTCGAGCTGCCCGGCGACGACCCCGATTACGACGCGGGTAATCCCCTGTACGGGCCCAATCAGTGGCCCGCCGATCTGCCAGGCTACCGGGACGCCATCTACGCCTATTACGACGCAACCCTCGATCTGGGTGTCACCCTGTTCCGCGCCTTTGCAATCGGGCTCGAATTGCCCGACGACTATTTTGTCCCCTTGATCACGAAGCCCATGGGGCAAATGCGGGTCATCCATTATCCCGAGCAGGTTAATCTTGACGATGATCGCCAGTGGGGCATAGGGGCTCACACAGACTACGAGTGCTTCACGATTCTGTCGCAGGACGGCGTCGGTGGACTGCAGGTCAAAAATTCTGCCGGTGACTGGATCGAGGCGCCGCCGGTTCCCGGCACATTCACGATCAACATCGGTGACATGATGCAGCGCTGGACCAACGATATCTATGGCTCGACACCCCACCGTGTACTCAACCGCTCGGGTCGCGAGCGCTATTCCTTCGCGCTGTTCTTTGGCGCGAACTACGACGCCGTCGTGTCCTGCCTGCCCAGTTGCCACGACGCCAGTCATCCGCCGAAATACGGCCCGGTCGTTTCGGGTGAGTGGACGACGGAAAACCTGCGCTCGACTTATTTCGGGGGCGAGGCGGTGGGCTACAATGTGCGGCATGCGGCAGGTAACTGAGGGCTACTGTTGACCGTGGAAAAATCGATAATCGTGACCGGCGCGGCGTCGGGCATTGGCCGGGCGACGGTGCGGCGACTGGCGGCGGACGGCGCGCGGGTCATGATGGCCGACCGCGACGAGCTGTCGTCCCTTGCCGATGAACTGCGTGCCGCCGGCGGCGACATCACCGCCTGCCGAGTCGACGTCACGATGGCCGATCAAGTCGAGGCGATGGTGCACGATGCACGGACCGCCTACGGCCGTATAAACGGGCTCGTCAATTGCGCCGGAATCGTCGTCTCGAAGCTTCTCGAAGACACCACCGAAGAGGACTGGGACCGCCAGCTGGATGTCAACCTCAAGGGTATCTTTCTCTGCTGTCGCGCGATCATCCCGGTGATGCGCGAAGACGGCGGCGGCGTCATCGTCAACATCGGCTCCGACCTCGGTATGGTCGGCGGTCCCATGACCCCCGCCTATTGTGCGTCCAAGGGCGGCGTGCTGCAGCTCACCCGGGCGCTGGCCGTCGATCACGCCGCAGACGGCATCCGGGTCAACTGCGTCTGTCCCGGGCCGGTCGAAACGCCGTTGTTGCGCTCGATCGACGACACGGTCCCGGACCCGGAAGCCGAGCATCGGCGGGTCATAGAATCGACGCTGCTCAAACGCGTCGGCCAACCCGAAGAGCTGGCCGGCGTCATCAGATTCATGCTCTCCGATGACGCCTCGAACATGACCGGCTCGATCGTCGTTGCCGACGGCGGCCTCACCGCGATCTGACGGGACACAACCAGCACCCTTCAAAAAGCCGTCCGTGGCCGATAGGCTAGGGGCCGGCCGCGGCGGATCGATAAGCTAAGGAGCGCCAACCGATGGCTATCAGCATCAAGGGCAAGGCCGCGATCGTCGCTGGCGGCGGCAAGGGCATCGGCAAGGGCATTGCGAAGGTGTTTGCCAAGGATGGCGCGAAAGTGGTCGTCGCCAACCGCAATGCCAGGGAAGGCCGCGCCGTCGTCAACCAGATCAAGCGGGCAAAGGGTAACGCGATCTTCGTGCGGACCGACCTCAAGGACCCGGCCAGCATCGAGGCTTTGGCTCGCGAAACCCTGAAGAAATTCCGCCGCATCGACATTCTTGTGCACAACGCGGGGATTTACCCCGATGCCATGATCAAGGATATGTCCGTCGCGTTGTGGGACGAGGTCATGGCGGTGAACCTGCGCGCGGCCTTCCTGCTGACGAAGGCCGTCGCGCCCACCATGATCAAGCAGAAGAATGGGCGCATCCTGATCACATCGTCGGTCACCGGGCCGACCGCCGGTTTCCCCGCGCTGTCTCATTACGGTGCAAGAAAGGGCGGCGTGAACGCATTCGCGAAATGCGCCGCGCTCGAATACGCGAAACACGGCATCACGGTGAACACGGTCTCGCCGGGCTCCATCCTCACGGAAGGACTTGCAAAGCTGCTCGGGCCCAAGGGGATCAAGGAAACCGCCCGGGTCATTCCCGCGGGTGGCATCGGCAAGGTCGAGGATATCGCCAACGCCATGCTGTTCTTCGCCTCCGACGAGGCCGGTTACATCACGGGGCGCGATCTTGTCGTCGATGGCGGCCAGGTGCTGCCCGAATCGCCCGAGGCCATTCTTTAACACCGGCGCGAATAGAGGAGTGACGCCATGCCGTCCAGTTACAAAATTCAACCCGAAGACCGGCAATACATCGAGGAGATGCGAAAAACGCCCGTGGGTCATCACAGCCCCGGGCTGAACCGGATCCTGACACTGTTTCGCGCCGAGCCGACCGAAGGCAAGGAAGTCCTCGTCATCGTCGAACCCCACAAGAAATGGCGGCTCGGAATCTGTTCGGGCGAGCGGGGCAGTCCCATCAAAATGACGAACAGATATTTCACTGATCTCGAGAAGGCTGAGTGGTTCGTCTTCAAGAGACGCTGGAAGCATCATACCGGCGAGACCATCCGATAAGCCGCGCGCGAAGGGGAGAGGGGCCATGATGAAGATCACCGGTTATCCGGACCGCATTTACGTTCGCCCCGGCGAGCGGATCGAGTTCAAGGTCAATTGTGACGGGCCGAAGAGCTACCGCGCCGACATCGTCCGCCTGATCAACGGCGATACCAACCCGGACGGGCCCGGCTACAAGGAAAAGCTCGTTAAGACCGGCGTGAGCAGGCGCTACAAGGGCCGCAAGCAGGTGATTCACGCGGGCTCGCGGGTCATCGTACCCGACTCCGCCGCGTTCGATGCGCTGAAGAGCTTTACGGTTCAGGCGATGATCTGGCCGACCACGCCCGGCAAGGGCGAGCAGGGGCTGATTGCCCGGGGTTCGCCCAGGGACAAGACGGGGATCGCACTGATCATCGACGACGCCGGTTCGATCGCGCTCAGGATTGCCGACGGCAAGCGGGTCGAGACTGTCTCGACGGGACGTAAGCTTCTCGAACGGCACTGGTATTTCGTCGGTGCGACGTTCGACACCACGACCCGCCGGGTCCGGGTATTCCAGGAGTCGCTCGCCGTCTATCCCGGCGTCCGCGATAGCGGTGCGACGGTCCGCACGATCAAGGGCCGTGGGCCCGGGCCCGTTCGCGCGCCCCTGGTCATGGCCGCCCGGCCGTGGCGTATCGCGGGCGAGAAGGTACTCGTCAGGGCGCCCTACAATGGCAAGCTCGACAGTCCGCGGCTTGCCTCGCGCGTGCTCGACGCTTCAGAGATGGAGGCGCTCAAGTCAGGCTTGCCCGCATCGCTGGAGACGGACGTGATCGGCGCCTGGGATTTCTCGCTCGATATCGGTACCGAGATCGTCACGGATATTTCGCCTAACCGGCTCGACGGCTACACGCTTCATATGCCGGCCCGCGCCATGACCGGCTGGAACTGGGACGGCGATGTGATGGACTGGAAAGCTGATCCCTCCCAGTGGGGTGCCATGCATTTCCACGACGACGACGTCTACGACGCGGCCTGGGAGACTGACTTCGCGCTAACCGTGCCGAAACGGATGAAAAGCGGCCTCTATGCGGCGCGGCTTCGAGCCGGCGCGCATGAGGACTACATCCCCTTCGCGGTCGGCCCCGCACCCGGCAAGGAAAAGAAGATCGCTTTCCTGCTGCCGACCGCGAGTTACATGGCATACGCCAACCATCATGTCGGCTGCATCGGGGCGACCGAGTTGCAGAACGGCTGCCTCGCGCTTTATTCGCCGCACGACGTGTTCCTGCACGAGCACCGCGAATACGGCCTGTCGCCTTACGACACCCACTCCGACGGCAGCGGCGTCTGCTATACCTCGCGGCTGCGCCCGGTCCTCAACATGCGGCCGAAATACCAGTCGGTGCTGGGCGGCTTCAAGGGCTCGTCGCTCTGGCAGTTCAACGCCGATACCCATCTCGTCGACTGGCTCGAGACGATGAAATTCGACTACGACGTGATTACCGACGAAGAGCTCCACGACCGGGGCCTCGAGGTGTTGGAGCCGTATCGGGCCGTCTTGACCGGCAGCCATCCTGAGTACTGGTCGCCCGAGATGTGGGAGGCGCTCGACGCCTACAAGCGGCGCGGCGGTCGGTTCATGTACATGGGCGGCAACGGCTTCTACTGGAAGGTCGCGTTCAGCGCCGAAACACCCGGGATCATGGAGATCCGGCGTTGCGAGACAGGCATCCGGGCCTGGCCGGCGGCGCCCGGCGAATTCTTCAACAGTCAGGATGGCGGCTATGGCGGGCTCTGGCTGCGCAACGACAAGCCGCCGCAGATGGTCGGCGGTACGGGGTTCTCGGCCCAGGGCTTCGATCTCTCAAGCTACTTCCTACGTCTGCCCGACAGCTTCAAGGAAAAGGTCAAGTTCATTTTCAGGGGCGTGGGCAAGGACGAGCGGATCGGCGATTTCGGGTTGATCGGCGGTGGCGCGGCGGGGCTCGAGCTCGACCGGGCGGCGCCCGAACTGGGCACGCCGCCGAATACCTACCTGCTCGCAACATCGGTCGATCACACCGACATCTATTTACTCGTGCCCGAGGAATTCCTCGAGACGGCGCCGGGTATGGGCGGTCAGGAATGTCTCCTGGTGCGCGCCGATATGGTGTTCTTCGAAACACCGAACGGCGGTGCCGTGTTTTCGACGAGCTCGATCGCCTGGTGCGGCAGCCTGTCCTACAACAAATACAAGAACAACGTCTCCCGCATCACCGCAAACGTGCTCAGGCGCTTCGTCGATCCGAAGCCGTTCTGAGGCGTATGAGATGGCGAAACCCGGCGCGACGCTCTCGCTTGACAAGGCGTTCGCGCTGGCGGTCGAGCGCCATGGCGCGGGCCGGACTGAAGAGGCGGAGAAGCTCTACCGGGGCGTCATCAAGCTGCGCCCCGACCATGCGGCTTCGCTCCATTATCTGGGCGTGATCTGCTTCCGGAAGGGAGCGTTCGACGAGGCGGTTTCGCTGATCATCGAATCGCTCACCAACGATCCCGACAATGCCGAGGCGCAGGCCAATCTGGGTAGCGCGCTTCGTCGGATTGACCGGCTTGATGAAGCGTTGAAATCCTATGACCGGGCGCTCGCCATGGGCTTCGATGGTGCCGAGATACACGCAAACCGGGCGTCCTTGCTCCGCGCCCTCGAGCAGAACGAGGAGGCTGCGACGAGCTATGCGAAGGTGCTCGCCGTTGATCCGGACCACGCGGATGCCGGACGCAATTACGGGGCAACCCTGCGCGAGCTGGGCCGCACGGACGAGGCGATCGATGCGCTGACGACTGCCGCCGCGGCGCGTCCCGATGACGCCGTCGTCCACACCAATCTCGCCATTGCGCTTCTCGAGGCAGGCCGCTTCGAGGAAGGCTGGCGGGAA
Source organism: Alphaproteobacteria bacterium (assembly GCA_965198325.1). GTDB lineage: Bacteria > Pseudomonadota > Alphaproteobacteria > UBA828 > JAPUJA01 > CBDAPE01. The sequence continues at coordinate 281,795 of CBDAPE010000016.1, forward strand.
TACGACTGGCGCTTTGCCAGCAAGAATGTCGATCGCGGCTTCGCCCAGCCTGCCTGGGACGGAAGCCCGTTCAAGGGCAAGACCCTACTCGTCCACGCCGAGCAGGGCTTGGGCGATACCATCCAGTTCGTGCGCTATCTGCCTCTGGTCAAGCAGCGGGGCGGAACGGTTCTGCTCGAATGTCAGCCGGCACTCGTGGCGCTGTTTACCGGGCTCGCGGGCGCTGACGGGATCATTCTCCACGGCGACCCGTTGCCCGCCTTCGATCTTCATCGCCCCTTGCTGGGCTTGCCCCGGCTGTTTGGCACCACGCTCGAGGCGATCCCGACCGGGGTGCCCTATCTGGCTAAGCCAAAGGGCCGTAAAGTCAAAGCCCTGCCCGCTGCCAAGGACAAGCTGAGGGTCGGCTTCGTCTGGGCGGGGGCGCCGGGGCACGTCAACGACCGCAACCGCTCGGTCCCGCTTGAGCGCTTCAAGTCGCTCGCATCGCTCGACGGCGTACAGCTGGTCAGCCTTCAGGTCGGCGAGCGGGCGACCGAACTGAACGATCACGCCTGGGCTGCAAGTATCATCGACCGGAGCGAAGCCTGCGGCGATCTCGCCGATACCGCGACGCTCATGGGTCGCCTCGATCTTGTCATCAGCGCCGATACCGTGCCGGTTCACCTGGCGGGCGCTCTCGGGCGGCCGGTCTGGCTGCTGGTTCCCTTCAAGCCCGACTGGCGTTGGATGCGCGAACGCGACGACAGCCCGTGGTACCCCACGATGCGCCTGTTTCGTCAGAAGAAACCTGGAGAGTGGCCACCGGTGATCCAGCGGGTGCGCCGGGCGCTGGCCAAGGAGGCGGCGAAAGGGTGATCCGTTTCTTGTCGGATTGCGATGGGATCTTGGCAGAGCGCCGGGGCTAGCGTTGGTTGGCACTCACGCGGAGCCCCAGTCCTCGAACTCGGCCATCACTTCGTCCGACGGCGTGTAATCGCCGGCGAGCCAGCGCATGATCTCCAGCGCGAAGACGTTGCCGAAACCCTCATACTTTTCCGTGAGCTCGGCGGCCTGGTCCCGGTTGATCCCGTCCAGCCCGGTGTCGTGAAACAGGCCGAGATCCCGGGTCAGCGCCGCCGCCATGTCCTCGCCACAGAGCGCGGTGGCGGCTTCTCGAAACGCCGCGTCACCGTCATAGCCTTTGTCCGCGAGGTTCTTTGGCAGGGTGGCAAGCGGAATCCACGACAGGAACGCCTGATTCATCGGGTTGGCTGCGAGCCCCGTGGTCAGCGATTTAAGCGCCGGCCCGCGGTTCTCGAATGCGCGCAAAAAAAGATGCTTCGCCATGTCGGGTCCATCGTTGACCGGGTAGTTGTCCCAGATGAACGGCTTGCGCCCCATCCGCTCGGCGACATCGGTCAGATGATCCGCGGGGTACTCCTTCGAGCAGGTTATCGGTCCGGTCCAATGAACATGCACGGATGGATCGAGCCCGGCCGTAAAATCCTGGAGATAGTGGGACGGAACCGAGCCGAACTCCTTCTCGTAGGCCGGGTCGTCGGAGTAAAACGTGGGGCAGGCCATGGCGACAGGGGCGTTGCTGGCATCGAGCGCGTCCATCGCGATGCGTGCCTGTACGCTGGCCAGGCCGTCGGAGGCGCCCGGCATATCGTCGAACAGGACGGCGAGGATGTCGGGCTCCAGAAGGCCCAGCCGGCGCACCTTGGCTTCCAGGTCCGCCTTCCCGGCGGCGTCGTAGTCCTTGTGCAGGCCCCACGGGCTCAGGCCCAGCCCGAAAAGCACGCCGGCTTCCCGGTAGCTTTCGCGGATCATCGAGAGCGCGGTCCACTCACCCTCGCTCCAGTCGTCACGCCAGCGCTTGCGTAAAATCGCGTCGTCCTTCGGTGCAAAAATGTAGAAGCCGTAGCCCTGTTCGGCGAGGAACCCCGCATAGGCTTCCCGCGCCAACCAGCTCCAGGGCCTGCCGAAAAAACCCTCGATGACACCGATATCGAACTCGCCCAGCGGCGTGCTCATAGGCGTGTCCTTTCATAGCTGTTTTACCCGCCGCTCGACTATCGGCGGCGGGGTTGTTCAGTGTTATGGTCGGCGGCGTTTTGATTGGCAAGAGGAGTGAGGCGTGACGGATAGCAAGACCATCGTATTTTTTCCCGAGGCGACTTTCGGGCCGTCGATGAATTGCGTCGGTATTGCGCAGGTGCTGCGCGAACGGGGCCACAATCCGGTCTTCGTGGCCGACAGCTCGTTCCAGGGCGTGTTCGAGAAATTTGGCTTTCCCGAACACCTGATCGCCATGTCCGAGCCGATGGACGCGGCCGCCGCGAGCCAGTGGTGGCGGAATTTCATCACCTCTCATATTCCTCATTTTAGCCTTTCGGCATACGAGCAGATTCCGAATTACGTCCTCGAATGCTGGGACACCATCGTCGGGACCTCGGTTTACGCGCAACCGGACCTTGTTCAAGTGTTTGGCGAGATCGAACCCGACCTGATCTGCCTCGACAACTGCATCATGTTCCCGGCGATCAAGAACGCGGGCTGCCCGTGGGTGCGCATCATCTCGTGTTCCGAAAACGAGATCGTCGACCCCGATATTCCGCCCCATCTCTCGGGCTGCGGCGAGAACGACAAGGCCTGCTTCGAGGCCTACCGGTCGCGTTTCCTCGAGGTCATCGCGCCGGTCCACGACCGCTTCAACTCGTTTCTCGAATCCGTGGACGAAGCGCCCTATCCCCGGGGTCAGTTCCTGGAAACGTCGCCCACCATGAACCTTCTGCTTTATCCCGAGCCGCTCCACTTCAACCGGCGCAACCCGCTCGACCCGAGGCTGTTTCAGTATCTCGAGGGTTGCGTTCGTCAGGACGACCCCTACACCGTCCCCGACATCCCAGAAAACGCGGACAAGCCGCTGCTCTACATCAGCTCGGGCAGCATGAACGAGGGCGATGTCGATCTGATCAAACGCCAGATCGAGGTTATCGGTAAGCTTCCCTACCGCGCCCTGATCAATGTCGGCAACAATGTCGACGGCTACAAAAAAGTGCCCGGAAATATCCACCTCGCCCCGTGGTTCCCCCAGCCGTCTGTCATCCCGCAGGCGGACATCGTCATCCATCACGGCGGCAACAACACGTTCACCGAATCGCTATATTTCGGCAAGCCGGCGCTGATCATGCCGTTCTGTTGGGACGGTCACGACAATGCCCAGCGTATCGAGGATAAAGGCTACGGCGCGCAATTGCCCCGGTACGACTGGAGCGACGGCGAATTCGCGGCCACCCTCGATCGGCTGATGACCGACGAGGCGATGCACGCTCGGCTCGCCACGATCAGCGCCCACATGCAAAAGCAGCATGGCCGGGCCAAGGCGGCCGATATCCTTATCGATATCCTGGAACGGGCTTAAGGCGAATTCCGAGGAATTCACAAAGCTCGCACCGGTCGCCGACGCGACCAATAAGCATTGTTCGGAGGGCGACCACTTATGCGGCGCCAGCCTGCGCGGTGCTTGAGCGCGATCAAATCACCTCCGTGGCGACTGAACGCCGTTTGGCATTGGCTTGCGCAAAGCTAAACGGATTAAACATCGTCCGCTACATCGCGTGCATGTGTTTGCGCTCGGGATCGACGAACGGAATGCTCGCGACGCTCGCCGTGCACTGGATCGTCGGGCCCTTCAGGTCCACCCGGGTTCCGGGCTCGGCGGCGCTCGGGATGACGTGGACCAGGGCGAGCGACTGGCCTAAGCGCTTGGAATAGGCCGGGGACGTCACGAAGCCGACCTTTTCGCCGTCGATCGACAGCTCGGCGAAATGCTCCACCACGGCGTCGTGCTCCGCGATGAGACCGCGGAATTTTACCTTCTCCTTGCCCTCCAGTGTTAACAGCGCCTCGCGGCCCCGAAAATCCCCCTTCGTGCGTGAGATCGCCCAGCCGAAATCGATCTCCCAAGGGGTGTTCTCCTCGGTCGCCTCGGCGCCGTAGGCCATGAGCCCGCTCTCGATATGAACCATTTCCAGGCCGGAGAAGGAAATCGGCCGCAAGCCGAAGGGTTTGCCGTGCTCCATGAGCTGTTCCCAGAGCTCCACGGCGCCGTCCGCGGGCACGATTATTTCGTAGCCCCGCTCGCCCGAATAGCCGGTCCGCGAGATGATCCGCTCCTGGCCGAACAGCGCAGTCTTTTCCTGGTGGCAGTAACGCAGGCCGAACAGGTCCATCGCGGTGTGGGCGTCGAGAAACCCACCCGATTTCGGTCCCTGCACCGAAATCATATGCAGGCCTTCGTCGGGTTTGACGCTGACGTTTTTGCCCGTCGCCCAATCCCGGAGCAGCTCGCGCGTCGGGCCTATGCTGGTGACCGCGAGGTAGACGTCGTCTTCCAGGTGATACATGAAGCCGTCGTCGCAAAAATGGCCGTTGTCTTGCAGGATCGGCACGTAGGCCGATTTGCCGACATAGATCTTGGCCATGTCGCGGGTGACCAGATAGTTGACTGCAGCGAGCGCATCGGGCCCATGCACCCAGGTTTTTGTCAGCGCCGAGGTGTCCCACATGCCCACCGCATCGCGGATCGCGTCGTGCTCGTCGTTCGGGTCGCCGGGATAGGTGAACGCCACATCCATGTCGTTCCATTCGCCCATGCCGGCGCCGAGTGCGCGGATGGTGGCGTCGAGCGCAGATACTCTGCTTGGCATATCGTTCTCCTTACTGCTTTGGGATCCGCCGCTAGCGCGCCATGTAGACTTTGCGAATGGTCTCGACGACCTCGCAAATGCCCTTCCAGCCCGAGGGAAAGGCGCAGGTCATGCCGGCGCCGATTTCCGTCACCGTGCCGTCGTCGGCGGTGTAAACCGCCCGGCCGGCGAGCACGTAGAAGAATTCGTCGTTTTCGACCTCGCAGCGCCAGCTCCCCGGCGTGCATTGCCAAAGCCCCATTTCCGACGACTTGTCGTCGTTCTGGAACATGATAAAGCCGCTTTCGTGAGAAACCGGCTCGCCGAGCGGCTTGGCGACGTCGCCCCAGTCGGTAAACGTCGCCGGATCGAGCGTGCCGGCATCCTTGATCGTGATGGCGTCGACCATGTCTAGTATCTCCCTAATACGTCGTTGATGGTGCTGAGCGCGCTGGAGGCTCCCAAGGATCGTATTCCCTAGCGCGCCATGTAGACCTTGCGCAGGGTCTCTATTATTTCACAGGTGCCGGTCCAGCCGGCGGGAAACGCGCTGGTCGAGCCAACGCCGAGTTCGATCGCCATACCGTTGTCGTGGGTGTAAACCGCGCGGCCCGCGAGCACGTAGCAGAACTCGTCGGTTTCGACCTCGCAGCGCCAGCGACCCGGCGTGATTTGCCAGATCCCCATTTCCGACGACTTGTCCTCGTTCTGGAAAAAGATCATACCGCTTTCGCGCGAAACCGGCTCGCCGAGGGGCTTGGGCACTTCGCCGAAATCAGTAAAGGTCGCCGGATCGATGTCGTTGGCGTCCTTGAGTGATTTCGCATCGACCATGGTCTAGAGGCTCCCTAAAAGGTCGTTGGTGGCGTTGGCCGCGCGCATGCGGCCGTCCTGGGCTTGCATGTACTCGCTCGTCGTCTTCACGTTGGCGCGCATCTCGTCGTCGTTCAGTACGGTCTCGATGTTGGCCAACAGCTCCTCGTCGGTCCATTCGTAGCGGTTCATGCCGATGCCGTGCCTGGTGTCGTTGACCCGCGTCGCGTTGTCGTGGCCATCCCAGACGAACGGCATGACGATCGGCGGAATGCCGTAATAGAGGCTCTCGTTGAAGCTGTTGTTGCCGCCATGCTGGATGAAGGCGTCGACATGGGGCAGCACGGCGGTCTGCTTGTACCACGACGAGAGGGTCACGTTGTCGGGCGGCCTTTCGTACTGATCCATATAATCGCCCACATTGACCAGCATCCGGTAGGGTGCCTTGCCGATCAGCTCGATGATTCGCTTGATCAACTCGACATCGGTGACCCCCAGGCTGCCGTAGCTGAAATAGATCAAAGGCTTGTCGTTGTGCTTCTTGAAGGTCGGCACCTCGTAGGTCTCGGACTCCTTGCGCACGCAGCCGTAGAGATAGACGAATTTCGCCGGGTCGAGCGGAGTGCGCCGGTTGAAACGCAGCGGCTTGGGATAGAGCAGCAGGTTGAGATAGGGCGAGGGTAGGACGAACTCCGGGAAGGGCAGGCGCACGCAACCTTGGGTTTCGAGGAAATCCATGAAATCGTCGTGGATATCCTTCACATGTTCCTCGAACGCCGCCTTGTAGGCCTCGAAGCAGGCCTTGTCGTTCTCGCCGCAGCCCGACAGGTGGGGTGGAATGTCGGGGTCGGTTATTTCGTTTTCCGAGCAGGAGATCATCCGTACCCAGGGGCAACCCGCTTGCTGGGTCGCGGGGTAGAGCGCGACGTTGTCGTTGATGATCAGGTCGGGCTTGATCTCGGCGATTACCTTGTCCAGCCCGTTCGTCACCGACCATTCCGAGGTGTAGACGATGGCCTCCCAGCAGCCCTTGACGTAGGTGCCGATCTGATCGTAGGGCGAAGTCCGAAAACTGGGCATGTACTTGATCATGAATTCGTCCCAGTACTTCGCCTGTTCCTCCTCGCTCATGGGCTCCATGCATGAGATGTGCACCTCCTCGAAGCCGTAGCTCTCGACCGTGCCCTTCAGGCCCGGCTCCAGGACGAACACCGGCTGGTGGCCCATGTCGCGCAGGCCCTGGCATATGCCCACCAGGCTCATGACCGGTCCGATAGCGCCCGGCTCCGGGAACACCGCGATCGTCTTGCCCATGTAAAAATTCTCCCTCACGTCGTGTTGGGTGGTCGTTGATCGGCGCGGGAAGCTAGCACGGATTTTCCCGGTGGGCGAGGGCGTGTGGGCGTTGACAGAACCGGGGCTTGGCTCCACGCTCGAAAGTCGGGGAGATACGCTGTTATGGCCGATCAACCAGCTGCAATCGTGACCGCCGCGGGCCGTGGAATCGGGGCGGCTTGCGCGCGCGAGTTGCATTCCCGGGGCTACCGCGTGGCTCTCATGTCGCCGTCCGAGCGCAGTATCGAACTGGCGCGCGAGCTTGGTGGGATCGGGTTTTCCGGCTCGGTCACGGATCAGGCCGACATCGACCGGCTGGTGGCCGCCGCGCTCGAGACCTTTGGCCGGATCGATGCCGTCGTCAACAACACGGGCTACGAGCAATATTCGGTCGTCGAGGGTTCGTTCGGTGCGGCCTTCAACTGGGATGCCGAGACCGATCCGCTCGACGTGCCTGACGAATACTGGCACGAGGCGCTCGATCTCTTTCTGCTCAACGTGGTGCGGATGGCCCGGGCGGTGACGCCGGTCATGCAGCGCCAGGGCGGCGGCGCCATCGTCAACGTCTCCGCCGTCTGCGCCCAGCTCCCCATGCTCGACTATCCCATGTCGTCAACCATCCGCACGGCGCTCTCGTCCTTCGTCAAGCTCTATACCGACATGTACGCGCGAGACGGCATCCGCATGAATAATCTCCTGCTCGGCTACGTCGCCAATCTCGATTATCCCGACGAAGCCTACCGGTCGATCCCGATGGGGCGTGGCGCCTCGCTCGAGGAAATCGCGCGCAATTCCGTCGCCTTCCTGACCGACGACGCGAGCTACATCGCCGGCGAAAACCTGTTCATCGACGGCGGCGTCAACCGGGGTCTGTGAAGGACGGCGATGACCAACCATGCCGACTCCGTGCCGCTGGAGAAAAAGCGCCCCGTCGCCGTCATCACCGCATCGGGCCAGGGCATCGGCGCTGCCATCGCAAGGGATCTTCACGGCCGCGGATATCAACTGGCCCTGATGTCGCCCTCGATGCGCAGCGTCGAGCTTGCGTCCAAGCTTAACTGCATCGGCTTGCAAGGCTCGGTCACCGAGCAGGCCGATGTCGATCAGCTCGTCGCGACCGCGTTCGATGAATACGGCCGGGTCGACGCGGTGGTCAACAACACGGGATTTGAGAAGTGGTCGGTCGGCGCCGAATCGAAGCGGCCGTATTTCGATCCCGATGCCAAACCCCATCTCCTCGATATTCCCGACGAGGATTGGCACGAAAATCTCGATCTCTTCGTGCTCAACGCCGTTCGTATGGCGCGTGCCGTCACGCCGATCATGAAGCAGCAGGGCGGCGGCGCAATCGTCAATATTTCCGCGGCCTGCGCGATCGAGCCGTTCCTCGACTTCCCGTTCTCCTCGTCGACCCGGGCGGCGTTATCCAGTTTTACCCGGCTCTATTCCGACAAGTATTCGCGCCACAATATCCGCATGAACACCATGCTCGTCGGCTATGTCGAGAACATCGGCGATGCGGAGACCTACCGCCACCTGCCTATCCAGCGGGCCGCGAGCTTTCAGGAAATGGCACAAAACATAGCCATGTTCCTGACCGACGAAACCAGCTACATCACGGGCGAGAGTATCTATATCGACGGCGGTTATCACCGGGCGCTCTAAGCGCCGTAGAAGCGACGTCGCCCTTCACCGCTAATCTGAGGTGGCGATAGGGAGAGAATCAGTGGCCGACGACGCGCGCCACGTTTCGGACGAGACCATCGCCATCGACGGCGGCTTGAAGCGCGGCCTGTAGGGCGGAACGAAGGCCGGCCATGACAACCATCAAGGACGCCGAGATCGTCATTATCGGCGGCGGAATCATCGGCTGCTCGATTGCTTACTGGCTGACAAGAATGGGCAAGACCGACATTGCAATTCTCAAGAAAAGCGGCATCACCCACGGTTCGACCTGGCACGCGGCCGGCAGTGTTGGCCAGCTCCGCACTTCGGCCACTCTCTCGCGCATCGCGATGATGAGCGCCGAGCTTTATGGCTCGCTCGAGGCCGAGACCGGCCTCGATCCCGAATGGCGTCCCGTCGGCTGTTTGCGGATCGCCTCGTCCGAAGCGCGAATGCTCGAACTCAAGGCGCAGGTCACGGCGGCGCGCACCTTCGGGCTCGAAGTCGAGCTGGTCGGTCCCCAGGAGGCCAGGAGTCTTGCGCCCGTGATCGGCCTGGATGGCGTCGTCGGCGGCAGCTTCTGCCCGAGCGACGGCTACGTCGAGCCGTCGAGCGTCACTCAGGCGATTGCCAAGGGAGCCCGCATGCGCGGCGCGGTAATCCATGAAGGGGTCCGCGTCATCGATTTGCCGGTCGCGAACGGTCGGATAACCGAGGCCGTCACCGATCAGGGCACCGTCCGGGCCGATCTCGTGATCAATGCCGCAGGCATCTGGGGTCGGGAGGTAGGTATGCTGGCGGGTGCGTCCGTGCCTGTCGCGGCCCTGGAAAACCAGTACATCATTACCGAGCCCATCGAGGGGATGCCGAAGGACATCCCCGCCATCCGCGACAACGACAACTGGCTCTACACCCGCCCCGAAGTTGGCGGCTTGCTGGTCGGCGCCGTCGATCCAGTCAACCCGCCGTTCGGCCGGGGTGGAATCCCGGCGGCCTTCGGCCGCGAGGTCCTCCCCGAGAATTGGGACCGCTGGTCTGGCTCCTTCGAGCCGATCGTCCGCCGCCTGCCGGTGATGAACGACGTCGGCATCAAGACCCTGGTCAACGGCCCGTTGCCCGCCTCGCTCGACGTCGAGCCGATCCTGGGCTATGCCTCCGGCCTGTCGAATTTTTTCCTCGCCTGCGGGGTCACCGCCGGCATCGGCCAGGGCGGCGGGCTTGGACGGGTGATCGCGGAATGGATCGTCGAAGGCCGGCCCGGCATGGATCTCTGGAAGTTCGATCGCCGCCGATTTGCCGACGTTCATCTTGCCGAGGACTACGTCTACGACTCCGCACAGGACAATATGGGGCATCATTACGAAATCCATTATCCTGGCGAGGAGCGCGGCATCGATGTCGGAGCCCGAACCAGCCCCTTGCACGGTGCACTGGCCGCGCGCGGCGCAGTTTGGGGAACGTCGTTCGGCTGGACCCGACCCAACTGGTTCGCGCCCGCAGGGGTCGCGCCGGTCGAGGAGCCGTCCTTTGGCTGGCCCAACTGGTTCGACATCGTGGGCGACGAGCACCGTGCCACCCTGAAGGTCGGCGGCATCGCCGATCTCACCAGCCAGGGCAAATTCGACATCAGTGGTCCCGGCGCACTCGATGCGATGCAGCGCTTGGCCGCCGCCGATCTGGACCTCCCCGTTGGCCGCATGACGCGCAGCCCGTTCTGCAACGAAGCGGGCGGCATCGAGGCCGAACTCTTGGTCTCGCGTCTCGCCGCCGATCGCTTCTACATCGTTGGCAGCGCCTCGACCACGGCACGCGACTTCGACTGGCTGGCAAGTCGTGCCACGAGTTCGGACATCTCCGTCGATGACGTCTCGACCTGGTACGCCGCGCTCGCGCTGCTGGGTCCGGCGGCCGCGGACCTGCTGGCTCGGCTGACCGGTGTCGAGGCGCCCGGCGAGGCAATTCCGGCCGATGCCTGCTGGGAGATGGAAATCGGTTACGTGACCGTGCTCGCGCTACGTCACATCGGCCATGGGGTGCCGGCGGTCGAACTTCACTGCGCTCCCGAATCGGCCCGCTATCTATACGACCGGCTGCGGGGTGCCGGTGAAGACCTTGGCGTTATCAATGTGGGTCATCGGGCCCTCGAGTCCTTGCGGATCGAGGCGGGCGTGCCCCGCTGGGGTGCCGATATCAACACCGATGTAACGCCCTTCGACGTTGGCTTGGACGACCAGGTCGCCTTTGAAAAAGGCGACTTCATCGGCCAGGAGGCGTTGGCAATCCTTGCCAAGGCGGGAGCGGCCTGGCGACTTGCCGGGTTTACTTTGGATGAGAATGTGCCCGTCTTCGGCGGCGAGGCGGTGATTGCCGACGGTGCGGTGGCGGGCTCGGTTTCCAGCGCCACGTTCGGCCATGCCGTCGGCAAACCCGTGCTTCTCGGGTTCGTGCCGGCTGAGGTCGCAGGCCGCCGCGAGATCGCCTGGGAGATCGAGGCCTTTGCCGAGCGCTATCCCGCGCGGCTGGAGTCCGGGAAGGATCCATGACCGAACATCGCAGCTTCTGGCTCCAGGAGGCGCTGTCGGGCGAGGCTGAAGCGGGCGGCGTGCCTGAGGCCCCGCCGCTTGAGGGCGACGCGCGGGCCGACGTTGCCGTTGTCGGCGGCGGCTACTGCGGATTATGGACGGCGATCGAGCTCAAGACCGCCGAGCCGTCGCTCGATGTCGTCCTGATCGAATCCGATATTTGTGGCGCCGGCGCAAGCGGGCGGAACGCCGGCTATCTGGTCGATCTCCGGGTCAAGCTGCCCCTGCTCCAGGCGATGTGCGGGACGGAGGATGGCCTGCGTATCGCCAAGGCCTCCGTCGAAGCCGCGCTCGAGATCGAGGCGATCTGCCGGAAGGCCGGGATCGACGCGGATTTCCGCCGCCAGGGCTATCTCTGGGGCGCCAGTTGCGAGGCCCACGGCGCCTCGTGGCAGGGCGTGATCGACGCACTCCTACCCTATCAGATCAACCCGTTCGAAGTCTGGGATCGGGACGCGATTCGAAACGGGAGCTGTTTCTCGTCGCTCATCGGCGGCGCCTACGATCCGACAATGACGGTCGTCCAGCCCGCCAAGCTCGTTCGCGGCCTGCGCGGTCTCGCGATCGAACGCGGCGTGCGGATCTACGAAAAAACCCCGCTCCGCCGGCTCGAGCGCAAGCGCCCGCCGGTGATCCATACCCCCCGGGGTAAGCTCACGGCGGAGCGGGCCGTGCTCGCCATGAACGCCTGGTCGCTCGCGATCCCGGAGCTGCGTTCCGCCGTCGTCATCGTCGGCGCGGATATGGGCGCGACCGCCCCGATGCCCGAGCGGCTCGCCGAGCTGGGCTGGACCGACGGGCCCGCGGCTGTCGATTCCCGCACCATGTCGGATTTCTACCGCACGACGGCCGACGGACGTATTGCACTCGGCAAGGGCGGCGGCTCGCTCAATTTCGGCTACCGCGTCCGGCCGTTCTTCAGCGAACCCTCGCGCCGTCCGCACGAGCTGTCCCGGATCATGGGCGAGATCAATCCGGCGCTGGTCGGTACCGAGTTCGTCACGACCTGGTCGGGCCCGATCGATCGTACGCGCTCGGGCATGCCGCTGTTCGGCTGGCTCGACACCTGCCCGGACGTCTTTTACGGCTACGGCTTCTCGGGCAACGGCATCGTGCCCTGTCGCTTGGGCGGCAAAATTTTGAATTCCCTGGTCCGCGATCTCGACGACGAATGGGCGAATTGCGGCCTGGTCCGGCCCGTCGAGGCGAGCTTTCCGTCCGAGCCGATCCGCTATATTGGCGGCGCGATTGTCCATGATGCGGTTGCGCGCAAGGATGCGCTCGAACTGCGGGGCAAGAGTGCGGGCCCGCTCACCCGCAAGTTGGCAGCCCTAGCGCCGGCCAGTTTCAAGCCGACCGACTAGCGCCCCATCGACTAAGCGACTTCGGCGGTCTCGATCAGGTCGGTCACAGGGGTGCCCAGCCAGCCCGCCTCGCGCTTTTCCCAATAGCGTTTGCGCACGCTCGACGAAATCGGTCCCGGCGCCCCATTCGATAACGTCCGCTCGTCGATCCGGACCACCGGCATGATGCCGCCGGCGGTCGAGCAGATGAAAGCCTCGTCGGCGTCCAGCAGGGCCTCGGGCGGATAATCGCCGCTCTCCACCGGGATGCCCGCTTCGTTCGCAAGATCGAAGACTGCCATGCGCGTAATCCCTTCGAGCACGTTGCGCCCCGGTGTTCGAAGCGTGCCGTCCTTGACCCAAAACATGTTGAAGCCCGGCCCTTCCGCTAGGTGGCCCTCGAGCGTACACAGCATCGCGTTGTGCGCGTCCGCGTCGATCGCCTCGAAGCGCGCCCGGTTCAGATCGCCCCAATGAAAATTCTTGAACCGCGCGTCAACGCACTCGTCCGGAATCCGTGGGGTCTTGGCGATGATGAAGGTCATGCCCGTCTCCTGAAGTTCATATGGCATGATCCAGACATAGGGGATTGCATAGGCGACGAAGGTCACGTCCGTATCCCGCAGGTCGGCCAGAACGCCGCCGATCCACGAGCGGTAATGCCCGCGGGTCAACAGAAGCTCAACGTAGGAGGCCTCGTCGACCCCGCCGCGATGAACGCATTCCGCGAGGATGCGCTTGATTTCGTCTGCCGAGTAGGGACAGGCGAGCCGTACGCCGTCGCACGAGCGCAGGAACCGGTCCACATGGTCGTCGAGGCGGAAGAATCGCCCCTTCCAGGTCGAGGTCACGTCGTAGACCACGTCGCTCTTCGTAAAGCCGTTGTCGAGCACCGATATCTTCGCCTCAGACGGCTTCATGTAATCGCCGTCGACGAAGGCCATGCCTCGATCGTCCATCATTGCCTCCCAGTCGAATTCGCGCCCCGCCAACATTAGACTATCGCTCGCGGCGGCGCACGCTAGACTTGACGCCACGCGGCTATCGTCGAAGGGAGATTGAGGTTGCGAAGCTTCTGGCTCGAGCAGGCCCTGGCCGGTGACGAATCCCCCGCTCCGGCGCTGGACAGCGAGGTCAACGCCGACGTTGCTATCGTCGGCGGTGGTTACGCGGGGATGTGGAGTGCGCTCCGTCTCAAGGAGGCGGATCCAAACCTCGATGTCGTGCTGCTCGAGGCCCACATCTGCGGTGCCGGCGCGAGCGGGCGGAACGGCGGCCTGGCGGTCGATCTCTGGCCAAAGTTCCCGACCATCGAAGTGCTGTGCGGGACCGACGAGGCGCTCCGCCTGTGCCGTGCCTCCTCGGCTGCGGTCGGTGAGATCGAGGCTTTTACCAAGACCCACGGCTTTGACGCGGATTTCCAGTATTCCGGTTTTCTCTGGGGCACGACCTGCGAGGCTCAGGCAGGATCGTGGGATCCCTACATCGAGAGCCTGCAGGCCCACCAGGTCCGGCCGGTCGAAACTTTGGATGGGCCGGAGATCACCGCGCGCTGGGGTCTGCAAGGGCAGGTCGCCGCCGTGTTCGACCCGTCCCTGGCTTCGCTCCAGCCCGCGAAGCTTGCCCGTGGCTTGCGCGGCGTGGTGCTGGAGAAAGGTGTGCGCATCTTCGAGCGCTCACCCATGACCAAACTTCACCGCTCCAGCCCGTCCCGCGTCGAGACCGCGAGGGGGTCCGTGACCGCGGGCAAGGTCGTCCTCGCCATCAATGCCTGGTCGCTCGCCGTTCCCGAACTTGCGCCCGCGATCGTCGTCATCGGCGCGGAGATGGCAGTGACCGATCCCGTGCCCGATCAATTGTCCGCGATGGGCTGGCGGGACGGGCCCACGGTCTCGGACTCCCGGGCGTTCGTTGGTTTCTACCGCACCACCGCCGACGGGCGCGCCGCCTATGGTCGGGCAGGCGTCGGCCTCGCTTTCGGCTCGCGCATCGGCCGGCAATATGAAGGGCCGTCGCCGCGCCTGCCCATGCTCCGGCGGATCATGGCGGAAGGGTCAAGTGAACTCGCGGCGCTGCCGGTTGCGACGAGCTGGCGCGGCCCCGTCGACCGCACCAAGGATGGCTTGCCGTTTTTTGGCCGGTTGCCGGGTTGCCCCGACATCATCTATGCCTACGGGTTCTCGGGCAATGGTATCGTGCCCTGCTATCTCGGCGGTCACATCGTCGCCTCCCTCGTGCTGGGGCGCGACGACCACTGGGCCCGGAGCGGCCTGGTCCGTCTCGTCCGGCGCAGCTGGCCGCCCGAACCGATCCGCTACCTCGGCGGCAACCTCGTGCTTGCGGCGCTCGACCGGATGGACCGGCTCCAGCACCAAGGGCGCGCCGTCGATCCCCTGACCAAGGCGCTTGTCCGCTTCGTGCCCGAAGGCTTCAAGGCCAAGGCGTCGCCGGTTCCTCGAACACAAGGAGACTGAAGATGAGCGGAACCATGATCGTTATCGGCGCGAGCCGCGGCATCGGCGCCGCCATCGCCCGTCTCGCCGGCGCACGCGGCTATTCCGTTTGCGTCAATTACAGTGGCTCGAAGGCGAAGGCCGAAGCCGTCGTCGCCGATATCGAGGCGGCGGGCGGGCGGGTCATCGCCGTGCAGGGCGACGCCGGCGACGAGGCCGATGTCGTGCGCCTGTTCGAGGCCACCGACAAGGCCTTTGGGCCGCCCACGGCACTGATCTGCAACGCCGCCATCGATCACTACACGCTCACCGCCGACGTCGAGGCGACGGATGTCGAGCGGGTCTTCCGGGTCAACGTCGTGGGCCAATTCGTCGCCGCACGCGAAGCGATCCGGCGCATGTCCACAAAGCAGGGCGGGGCGGGTGGCTCGATCGTCAACATCGCTTCCATTTCGCCGCGCCTGGGCGGCCTTCCGGGCGACATCATCTACACCGCGACCAAGGGCGCGGTGCAAGCCTTCAGCCACGCTCTCGCCAAAGAACTCGGGCCCGAGGGCATCCGCGTCAACAGCGTTTCACCGGGCCTCGTGCTGACCGACATTTTCAACGAATATCCCGGCGGCCAAGAGGGCGCGAAAGCAGCAGCCGAGGAGGGCAACCCCCTGGGCCGGATCGGCCAGCCGGAGGATATCGCAAACCTGGTCCTGTGGCTCTGCTCCGACGAAGCGTCCTACGTCTCGGGCGCGGATTACGAAAGCACCGGCGGGCTCTAGGCTGCGGCGGATGCTAATCGACGACGCAGAGGTCCTGCGGCGTGCGGTGGGCGTATTCCGCCTTGCCGTCATCGAAGATCAGGGTGTCGATCAGCAAGGTCATGCCGGCACCGCACGGCAGGTAGAAGTCGCTCTCGTAGTTCACCACCATGCCGTCCTCGAATTTTTTCGCGCCGTTGTCGACCTCCACGTCGTAGGAGAACGGGCCGACCCAGTCCGGTGGCATGGCGCAGCCGAGGTCGTAGCCGCCGGTCCACCACTGCTCGCCCCAGATGCCGGCCTTCTTGTAATAGGCCTTGAGCGCGTTGCACGCGGATTGCACCCGCTGGCCGGGGTTCGCCGCATTGACCAGGACATCGAACGCACCCGCCGCCTTCTCGATGGTCTTGGCGACGTCCTTGTGGGGTGCGCCGATCGAATAGCTGCGCGCGCAGTCCGAATGGTACCGGTTATAGACCGCGCAGACGTCCACATTGACGATATCGCCCGCGCACAGCACCCGGCGCGACGGCATGGAGTGGGGCACGGCTGTCTTCGGTCCGGCATCGACCGGCAGGGTGATCGCCGGGTTCTCGCCGCCCGCCTCAGCCATCGCCTGCATCACCGCGCCCCAGACGTCGAGCTCGGTGGCGCCTGCGAAGATCGCGTCACGCGCGGCCTCCTGGCCAATGTCGGAAATCCGCGACGCGGTGCGTGTGAAGGCCAATTCCTGGGGTGACTTGATGTGGCGCACGCCGTTCACGATGGCGCTTGCATCGAGCGTCTTCTTTACACCCGCTTTCTGCATCTTCGCCTGGAACTCTTCGCTCACGCCCCTGGGCGGGCGATAGGCGTACATTTCGAGGCCCAGCGTGCCCTTCGCCCAGCCCGCCGCCTTGAGTTCATTGACGACGAAATCCATCAGGCTCATGTCGTGGCGATCCTGGATTCGCAGGTCACAATCGGTCGCGGTGTAGCGGCACAGGTTCTGCTCGGCGTCGCTCTCGAAGAACATCAGGTCGTCGGCGCCGGCGCGGATCGCACAGCCGCTGATCGGCACCCAGTGCTCGAGCACCTGGGCCTGATACCATAGCGCCTGATAGCCCGTGAGGTAGAACAGGTTGTCGGGGCTGGCGACGTAGAGCAGGTCGATTTTCGCCTTTGCCATGGCCGCCTTCACCCGTGCCAGCCGCGCCTTGAATTCCGAACTGGAAAACGGCAGGCCCGATTCCGGAGAAAGCATCTCGAGCGTGATTCGACGGTTGCTGCGTCGCTTTGCCATAGGTCTCTCCCTTGCTCGCCCGGCGCTACTCGGCGGCGTCGCGGCCGGTTTCCAGATAGCCTTCGGCAACGTCGCGCGCGTCCGCGTCCGCGGCCCGCTCGCCGGCTGCGCCGTAGCCGCCGCCGCCGCCGGTCTCGAGAATCAGAATGTCGTCCTTTTGCAACGTCAGACTCGCTTTCGGGCCGACCTCGATGATCTCCTCACCGCGCAGCACCCGGGTCCGCCCCGTCGCGCCCGGCTCGCCGCCGAACAACGGCCAAGGAGCCAGCTTGAAGCGGTCGGAATAGCTCGCCAGCGTGACGCCGTCTTCGAGGATGCGGTAGGCGCGCCGAATTCCAAGTCCGCCCCGCTGCCGGCCCCCGCCCGCCGATCCCTCGCGCAGCGCATAGTCGGTTACCTGGAAGAAGCCGTAATCCATGTCCAGAGTCTCGATCGGGATGTTCGAACAGTTCGACAGCGGGCTGTCCACGCCGTCAGCGCCGTCGGCCCGGGCCGAGGCGCCGTAGCCGCCGCCGAAGATCTCGAGATAGATGCGATACCCGTCCCGGCCCAGATGAGACAGGCAGACCGATTCAGTCGTATCGAAGCCCCCCGCGATGACCGTCTCGGGCAGGGCCTGTGCCATCGCCCGCATGGTCGCGCCGAAGGCCCGGTAGGCGCTCGTCATGCGCGCACGCACGGGCGCGGGCGGGCGCGGGTTGAGCAGGCTGCCATAGGGTGCGCTGATGGTGAACGGGCGCTTGGCACCTTCATTGAACGGAATATCCGGGCTCGAGAGCACCGATTTCACGCAGGACAGCACCGCCGAGCAGGTCGAGGAAAACGGGCAGTTGAGATTGAGTGCCGCCTGATCACAGGTGCCCGTGAAATTGATCGAAACGGAGTCGCCCGCAATCGTCACCGTCGATTTGATCACCAGCGGCTCGTCGGTGATCCCATCGTCGTCGATCGCGTCCTCGCCGTGATAGACCCCGTCGGGCGCCTCGCAGATCGCCGCACGCATGCGCCGCTCCGAGTAGTCGAGCAGCTCGGCCATCGAAGCTTCGACGCTCTCGACGCCGTATTTCCGGTAGAGCTCGATCAGCCGCGCGCCGCCAATCTCGTTGGCGGCGAATTGGGCGTTGAAATCGCCGATCGTCTGGTCGGGTACTCGGATGTTCGCGCGCACCAGCCGCTCGAAGGGGCCACCGTTCCAGTCGTGCTCCATGTTGTACTTGCTGGGCGGAAACAGCAGACCCTCCTGGTAATAGTCGGTCGCTTCCATGTTCAACCCCGGCGCGCCGCCGCCGAGATCGAGATGGTGTGCCACCGTCGCGCCGAAGCCCACGACTTCGCCCTCGAAGAAGACCGGCGAGTAAAGGAACACGTCGGGCAGGTGCTGGCCGCCCTCGAACGGGTCGTTATTGATGTAGAAATCGCCGGGCTCGAGGTCTTCGACCGGAAAGCGCCGGGCGCAGGCCATGAAGGTCTCGCCCATCGAAGCCAGTTGCATCGGGATGAGCTCGGCTTGGGCCACCACGTTGCCGGAGCGGTCGAGCAGTCCCGCCGAACAGTCGCTGGCCTCGCGTACGATCGGCGAATAGGCTGAGCGCACCAGTTTGGCGCCCATTTCGCGCGCGGCCGCCGCCAGTGCCTGGCTGATTACGGCATAATCGACAGGATCGAGAGCCATGGCCGGGTTCTCCTTCTCGGTCATCCGGTGCGGTCCATCACGAGATTATCGCTGGCGTCCGCCGCGGCGCGCCAACCGCCCGGAACCAGAATGGTCGAGGTCGTTTCCTCGATCAAGGCCGGGCCCGTCACGGTTTTGCCGGCCGCGAGGCCCGCCCGGGCCATCAGGCTGTAGCGGCAGGGCTCGCCGGCCTCCAGGATGGTTGCCTCGCGGGGCGGTGCGGCGAGGCCGCCGCTCTCGGCGAAGCGCGGGAGCTCATCGAGTGGGGCCGAGATAGAGAGGCGGAAATTGACGATTTCCACGCGCGCCCTGTCCACGTCGCCGAAGTTGAAAACCTGTCGGTGACCCTCGGCGAATCGCTCCATCAGGCGGTCTGCAGTCAGGCCTACGATTTCGTCTTCCACGAAATCCACTGCCACCTCGTAGGCTTGGCCGACATAGCGCATGCCCAGCGTGTAGCCGTAGACCAGGTTTTGCGCGAGCCCGAGCGCGGCGAAGCCCTTAGCCTCCCGGGCCTTGATCGCGCCGAAGGTTTCGCGCACGGCGCCGGCGGCCGCCTCGTCGACCTCGAGCCGCCGGGTTTCGCTGGTGTGATGAACATAGTCTGCCGCCAGTAGGCCGTAGGCTGAGAGCACGCCCGCGTTCGGCGGCACCAGGATGGTGCGGATGTCAAGCTCGTCGGCGACGAACGCCGCGTGCAGCGGCCCGGCGCCGCCATAGGGCACCAGAACATAGTCCCGGGGGTCGCGGCCCCGTTCGGTGGAGATCAGCTGGATCGCCCGCACGATATTCGAGCTTGCAACCCGGATCGCGCTGTCGGCAACCGCTTCGAGGGTCATGTTGAACGGAGCGGCCAGGGGTTCGAAGGCGGCTCGGGCGGCGTCGGCGTTGAGTGCCATCTTGCCGCCGAGGAAGGCTTCCGGTTGAATCGTGCCGCGGATCACGTGGGCGTCGGTAATCGTCGGCGTCGTGCCGCCCCGGGCGTAGCAGGCCGGACCCGGTTCCGCCCCGGCGCTCTGGGGCCCGACCCGGAGCATGCCACCGTCGTCGATCCAGACGATCGAACCGCCGCCGGCGCCCACGGTTGCGATGTCGAGGACTGGCGAGCGTACGGGCAGGCCATCGATCTCCGTTTCGCTCGAGATCTTCGGTTTGCCGTTTTCCACCAGGCAGACATCCGTGCTGGTTCCGCCCATGTCGAACGAGATGAGATTGTCGTGGCCTGCGAGCGCTGCCCGCTTCACGGCGCCGATGACTCCGGCGGCGGGACCCGAGAATAGCGAGGCGATCGGGTTGCGCCGCATGCCCGCCGGCGGCAGCCGGCCGCCGTTCGACTGCATGACGGAAAACCGGCCGTGGAACTGCTGCTCCGCCAGGCGCGTTTCGATACGGCTGAGATAGGTATCGAGCACGGGTTGCACGTAGGCCGAGAGCGTCGTCGTCGAGGCACGTTCGAACTCCCGGAACTCGCGGGTCACATCGGAGGAACAGGTCACGGGCAGGTCCGGGAAGTGGCGCCCGATGAGGGTTGCCAGCGCCTGCTCGTGAGCCGGGTTGGCGTAACCGTTGAGCAGGCAGATCGCGACCGCCTGATAGCCGCCTCCGCCGAGCCACTCGTGAAGCGAAGCGGCTGTGGCTCCTTCGTCGAGCGGTGTGACGACCGAGCCGTCGGCCGTGATCCGCTCCTCGACTTCGAAGCTGTCAAGCCGGTCGACCACCGGGGCGGCCTTGGCGTAGGCGAGATCATAGATCCGGGTCCGGCTCTGGCGCTGGAGCAGCAGGATGTCGCGAAAACCCTTGGTCGCGATGAAGGCGACCCGGGCGCCCTTTCGCTCCAGGATCGCGTTGGTCGAGACCGTCGAGCCGTGCACCAGATCGTCGATCCGGCCGGGTGAAAGGTCCGTCGCCTCGATCGCTGCGAATGCCCCCTCGTCGGGCCGCGCCGGCACGCTCGGCACCTTTGCGATCCGCACCGTGCCGCCGTCGATGGCAACGAGATCCGTGAAGGTTCCGCCGACTTCTACACCTACCCGCATGATGGCCTCCCGCGCGCGACACTAGAGGCTTGCACGCCGTCTGTAAATCGCGTCCCGGTCGATCAGGTGATGGTCTTACCGCCATCGATTACGATGGTTTCGCCGGTCATGTAGGCCGACGCGTCCGAGGCGAGAAGAAGCAGCGGGCCTTCGAGGTCTTCCGGCGTGCCGAATCGCTTCATGGGATTCTTGAGGCGCTGTTTCTCGCCGTCCGGGCTGTTGACGAAATTCGCCGTCATCGGCGTCTCGATATAGGAGAAGGCGAGGGAATTGACCCGGATTCCCGATCCCGCCAGTTCGAGGCCGAGGCATTTGGTCAGGTGGATAAGTCCCGCTTTCGCGGCGCAATAGACCGAAAGGTCCCGGGTTGCCTGAATCCCGCCGGTCGACGAGATGTTGACGAGGCTGCCGCCCGCGCCGCGTTCGACCATCGCTCTTGCTACGGCCTGGGCAACGAAAAAGCAGCCTTTCAGGTTGGTATCGAGCACGGAATCCCAGTCGTCTTCGGTCATATCGAGAAAGGGCCCGACCCGGGCGACGCCCGCGTTGTTGACCAGAATGTCGATCGGCGCGAAGTCCCGCTCGATGCCCGCGACGGTCTGGGTCACCTGGGTCGAATCGGTCACGTCGAGCTGAACCGCGAACGCCTTGCGCCCGGTCGCCGTAATCGCGGTCGCGGTCTCCGCAAGGGCGTCGACGCGTCGCGCCGCCACCGCCACGTCGGCGCCTGCCTGCGCCAGCATGAGCGAGAAGTCTCGTCCCAGGCCACCCGAGGCGCCCGTGACCAGCGCGGTCTTGCCGTCCAGCGCGAAGAGATCGTTGGTCAATTATTTTTGCCCCCTTTTGCGCGCAAGCGTACACTCACCGGTCGTCCGTCGTCCATGATGCAACGGGCGCCGTAGATGGGAAGAGAGACAATGGTGCGCGATTCGGAATATGACGGTCTGTCGAACCGGTCAAGATCGGCCCGATATCTCGTGCTCGAAATCCGCGCATGTTCTGGGGAACGACGTCGCTGCCCGAACGGCGGACGGCCTGAAGGAGGGTAGCACATGAGTATGGCGGTCGTTGCCGAAATCATCGGGCGCGAGACGCTCGAAAGCCTCAAGAAACCCACGGGCAAGGCGAGAGGCCTGCCCGGCGTCGCCTATACCAGCGAAAAGATGCTTCGGCTCGAGAACGAGAAGCTGTTTCCCCGGGTCTGGGTGCAAGCCGGCTTGACCCACGAGCTCGCAAATCCCGGCGATACCACGCTGGCCACGGTCGCGGGCCGCCCGCTCATCCTGGTGCGCAGTCCCGGCGGCGAGATCAAGGCGTTCTATAATTCCTGCTCCCACCGCGGTACTCAGCTTTGCAAGCGCAACGCCCGGCGGCGCAAGAATTTCATCTGCCCCTATCACACCTGGAAGTTCGATCTCGACGGCCGCCTCCTCGAGACACCCAACTTCAACGGCCACGAAGACGGTCGCGTCATCGGCTACAGGCTCGAAAACCTCGGTCTGCACCAGGTGCGCTGCGACGTCTGGTACAAGTGGGTATTCGTCAATCTAGACGGCAAGGCTCCGCCGCTTGCGGATTACATGTTCCCCTTCACCGATCGGCTGCGGGGCTACGATTTCAATGTGCTCGAGCATGGCGGGGCCTTCACCTTCGAGATGGAAACCAACTGGAAGCTCATCCAGGAGAACTACAACGAGGGCCTCCACGTCCGCAACATCCATCCCCTGCTCAATGCGGCTGAGGCCTATTACGAACACTCGAACGTTCTCGACGATACCTATATGGGCACGGTCGTCGATGCGGGCATCGACCTCTCCGAGGCGCCCGTGCCGCTGCCCCTTTATCCCGATCCGCCGCAGCGCATGAAGTTCGAGGAGCAGCAGGCCCAGGACTTTGCGACCGGCTTCAACAACATCAACATGTTTCCCAATTTCAAGTTCGTCGCCGGGCCGAACCACGCCGCCTCGGGCACCGAATACGCACTCGGACCCGGACGTGTCCGCCAGCGCTGGGACGTGTTCTTCATCGGCGACGCCGCGACCAAGCCCGAATACGAGCCTGCGCGCAAGGAAATCGTCGACTTTTATAGAATGACCTTCCAGGAGGACAAGGCGATCCTCGAAGCGCTCCAGAAAGGCCATCAGGCCGGGCAGCAAGGCGGCATCTTCGCCGAGACATGGGAAGGCACGGTCCATCACTTCCAGCGCCTCGTGATCGATTGCCTGACCTCCCGCAAACAGCCTTTTACCGGCCCCAACCGGCGCTATCGAAAACGCACGCGGCACGGCGGGCCGACGAGCTGGGGTCGCTCGATCTGACCCAGTCGCCCGCGAATCAAAGGGCTTTTCCGTCCCGCATGGGCCGCTATAGTTGCCGCCATCGATGACCGGGGCCCCATGGGGCCGCTGGAAACTTGGAGAGAGAACGTGATGGTGCAGATCGCAGTTTCGGACAGGATCAAGGCGTCGGCCGACGAGGTTTGGGCGCTGGTGGGGCCGTTCAACAATCTCGAAAAGTTCGATCCCGGCGTTGCCAGGAGCGTGCTCGAGGACGGCGGGTCGAAACGCCGCCTCGATATCGTCGACGCCGGCCAGATCCTCGAGCGGCTGCTCAACTACGACCATGAAGGGCGCACCTATCGCTGGCAGCATCTGGAGATCGTCGATGTGCCGATGCCGATCGTCAATTTCTTCGCGACCATCTCGGTCCGGGAAGACGAACCGGGCAAAACCTGCATTTTCGAGATGACGGCGACCTTCGATCCCGCGCCCGGTGAGACGGAAGATGCTGTCGAAGAGTTGATGGCAACCGATTTCCAGGGTCCCATCGCGAACGTCAAGGCGATGTTCGAGGGCTGAAGAACCGGGTCAGGTCGTGCTGTTCAGCGATATCGTGAGATAGGCCGCCGCGGTCAGGCGTCGTTCGTCGGTCATCTTCACGCCGCTTTCCTTTTTCAGCCGGAGCGGGCCGGGCGATGACGGATTTTTCCGGATACCGGAGGCTTGCGCTCTTAAGGTTTCAGCCTCGCCGGCTCGTCCCAGCGCATCGAGACAGGCCGCGCGCGCCTCGCAGATCCGGGCGAGGCCCATGTCCCGGTGGCCGATGCCCGTGGCGCGCTGCTCGACGGCGGAGACCGTGAGGAATTCGGCATCCGTGGCGTTTCCGTCTGCAAGAAGGAGTCGGGCAAGGTTGGCCCGGGTCGCGGCCTCGCCGGCCGCCGCAAGCCCCGTCTGGATGTGCCGACGCAGCGCCTTGAGGTTATCCCCGTGGCGCTGCTCGAGACGCATGTGAAAGCTCGAGCTTCGCGCCGGCAGGACAACGTCCATTCGCGCGACCCAGTCCGGGGTCTTGGTCCAGAGCGCGAGCGCCTCGCGATAGAGCGCTGCCGCCGCGCATCCATCGCCGCCGCCCGCGAGAACCGTGGCGCGGTTGCTTAAGGTCGCCGCCCGGCGCGGGTCGTCCTGATCGAAACTTCGGGTCAGGGCGTCGGCGGTCTGCCACAGCCTTTCTGCGTCGGCGTGGTGGTTCGCTTCGAGCGCCTCGTAGCCATCGGTCGCGATCCATTCCCAAAACAGGTCGAGCGCAACCCACGGCAGGCGCGGTTCGCCGGTCACGGCGACCGTCCGGCAGACCTGTCGGAGAATGGATGGGAGGGGTCGGTAACGATCGGCGCGGCGCCGCTACATGCCGAGATAGGCTTTGCGCACATGGTCGTCCTCGTGCAGCTTCTCGGCCGCGCCCTCCAGTGCGATGTTCCCGGTTTCCAGGACATAGCCGTATTTTGCCAGGCTGAGCGCCATTTCGGAGTTCTGCTCGACCAGTACGATCGGCACACCGGTGGCGTTGACCTCGCGGATGATCTTAGCGATTTCCTGGACCATGATCGGCGACAATCCGATCGAGGGTTCGTCCATGAGCAGCAGGCGGGGGCGCGACATCAGGGCTCGGCCCATGGCGAGCATTTGCTGTTCGCCGCCGGAGAGCGTCTTGCCCTGTTGAGAGCGGCGCTCCTTGAGCACGGGAAAGTGCGAATAGACCGATTCGAGGTCTTCCGCTATCGCGCCCTTGTCCATGCGCAGGTACGCACCCGTGTTGAGGTTTTCGAGCACGGTCAGATCGGGAAAGATACGCCGGCCTTCGGGCACATGGGCGACGCCGCGCTTGACGATCTTGTCGGGGCTGAGCCGGTCAATCCGGTTGCCGTCGAACCAGATTTCACCTGCCGACGGGTGCTTGAGTCCCGAAATGGTCCGGAGCGTCGTGCTCTTGCCCGCGCCGTTGGCGCCGATCAGAGTGATGATCTCGTCGCCCTCGACCTGAAGCGAGATGCCTCTTACGGCGGCGACTTTTTGGTAGTAGACCTCGATATTCTTGACTTCGAGCAGCATGGTTCAGCCCGTCCCCAGATAGGCTTCGATGACGTCCTTGTTGTTCCGGATCTCGTCGGGCGTGCCCGCCGCGAGAAGCTTGCCGAAATTGAGCACGGTGATCTTTTCGCACAGCCCCATCACCGCCTGCATGTCGTGTTCGACGAGGAGGATCGTGATGCCCTGGTCGCGGACCTTCCGGATCAGCTCCATCATCTGGCGGGTTTCCTCTGGGTTCATGCCCGTGAACGGCTCGTCGAGCATGAGCAGGGTCGGTTCCGCTGCCAGTCCGATGGCGATTCCCAGCGCGCGCTGATGGCCGTGCGAGAGGTTGGCTGCGAGTTCGTCGATTACGTCGCCTAGGCCGAGAAATTCCAGAATGTCCCGCGCTTTCTGTTCGTTGTCCCGCTCGCTTTTCTTGGCCGTGCCGAGAAGCGCCGTCCACATGTTCTGCTTGGTGTGCAGATAACGCCCGACAATCACATTGTCGAGCGTGGTGAATTCCTGGAACAGGGTCGTGCCCTGGAAGGTGCGCACCGCCCCTTTCTTGGCAATCTGGTGCATCTTCATGCCGGCGATATTCTCGCCGTTGAAGACGATCTTGCCCTTGTCGGGAACGTAAAAGCCGCTGACCAGATTGAACGTCGTCGTCTTGCCGGCGCCGTTCGGCCCGATCAGACCGTGGATTTCGCCCGCCTCGAGCCCGAAGGTCAGGTCGCTCACCGCGGCGAGACCGCCGAAACTCTTGCTCAGTCCGTCGAGTTCGATCAGCACGATTATGACTCCCAAGTCCACGAGGACTTCGCGGCGGGGGCAAATACACCAAATATTGTGCTCGTCGGCAACGTCTTAATTCCAATTACGCTGTCCGATCCCCGGATAATTGGCTCCGGTTCCGGACGGAGCGCTGGTCGGGTGGTGTTGCCCGGTTGACCCGGTGGAGGTTGGCCGGCAGGACGGACGGCATGCGGAAATGAAAGCGTGCGCATCGCGCCGCCTGCGTCGAATGCCGGTTTGAATGATGGAATGTCTGCGCGACGATGGCTAAGGCGGGCAAATTTATGACGCCAGTTCCGTTGACCTTGCGGCCTCCTTGGCGTTCAATAAGGGCAGGGGAAAGCGAACGAAGTGCGGATGCGTCATTGCGCGTCCGCAAACGATAAAAATGTTTTTTGGTCCCTCACGATCAACAAGGGAGTTACTGACATGACAAACAAATTCACACGCCGGAAATTCATGAAGGCCTCGGCGGCGGGCGCAGGCGCGCTTGCTGCGACGAGCGCGTTCAAGGCCAAGACGGCGTTGGCCAAGGACGAGGTCATCAAGGTCGGCTTTTGCGTCGATCTCACCGCCGATGCGGCGGCGTGGGGCCTACCCGGTCTCTACGGCGTCGATATCTGGCTCGAAGACCTGAACAGCCGCGGCGGCATCAACGTCGGCGGCAAGATGCTGCCTGTCGAGGTCTTCCCCTACGACGACCAGTTCGACGTCACCAAGACCATGGTCGGCGTCAAGAAGCTGCTCTTCGAAGACGAGGTTGACTTCATGATCCTGCTCGCCGGCCCGCCCGCCCAGGCGCCTCAGGACATCCTGACCCGCAACGAGATGATGTCCTCGACCTTGGCGCCGTCCGACATGTCGACGGATACGCCCTATCTGGTGGCGATGGTCGAGACTCACCCGCTCTACAACACGACGGGCATCGACTGGGCCAAGCGCAACAACCCCGATCTCAAGACCATGGCGGTGATCACCCAGAACGACGAGATCGGCTTCGCCTCGCTCGCGACCTATCGTGCCGCGGCAGAGGTGGCAGGCATCGAGATCATCGAGGAGAAGCTGTTCGGCTTCGAGACGATCGATTTCGCGCCGGTCGTCGCTCCGGTGATTGCGATGGAGCCCGACATCATGTGTTGGGACACGGCCTACCCGGACTACGTCAATCTGCTGACCGAGCAGGCCTTCCAGCAAGGTTACCAGGGCCAGTTCGTGACCTGCACCTTCGACGGCTATCCGCTGATCATCGAGAAGTCGTCGCCGGAATTCATGGAGGGCGCGGTCTGGCAGTTCCCGGACTTCGACGATGCCATACTCACGGGCCCGGACATCAATTTCTCGAACCCCAAGCAGTTCTTCGACCTTTACGAGGAGCGCCATCCGGGCGCGTGGAATGCGGTGTCCTGGGAATATGCTGGCATCCTCGAGATGTGGAAGGCAGGGGTCGAGGCTGCAGGCGACTATCACAAGCTTGCACCCTACGAGGCGCTCAAGTCGTTCGATCCGGTGCCGCACGTCTTTGGACCCGGCAAGTGGTGGGGCAAAGAGGTGTTCGGCGTCGACAACGCGGTGGTCGGCAACTGGCCGGTCGTTCGCATGGACAGTGCCAAGGCGGTCATCGTCGAGATGTCGGACAACCTGACCTGGCTGAACGATAATCTCGACACCTACATCCGGCACAACAAGGAGCTGAATGTCATCTGACCGCTCCGAGCCGGTTACCAGACGAGGCGCCCCGTCCTCGCGGCGGGGCGCTTTTTCTTGCAAGCCGGTTCACGCCGGGCGTTGAACCGTTATTGACCTAGGTCAAGGGCGGAATATCCATTTACTAGTTTACTCGACCAAGGTAAGTAGACCCGTCGCGCGGGGGTAGTCCCAAAGGCATCATGTTCGATCTGATCATCCAGACGATCGCGAACGCGATCATCTCGAGCAGTTTCACGGCAATCATCGCCGTGGGGCTCGTGCTGATCGTCGGCGTCATGCAAATCGTCAACTTTGCCCATGGCGAACTTTACATGGTCGGCGCCTACACCCTCTGGTACCTCTATATGGAGGCCGGATTCCCGTTCTTCGTCGCCGTGCTGTGCGCAGTGGCGCTACCTATGCTCGTCGGCCTCGCCATGGAGCGTCTGCTGTTCCGACAGATGAGGGGAAATCTGCTCGGTGCCCTGATTCTGTCCGTCGGCATGGTGTTCATCCTCCAGGTCACCGCCGTCTGGATGTTCGGCGAAGGCCTGATGAAGCATATCGAAGCGCCGATGATCAACGTTTGGCATGTCTTCGGGCTCGAAAGGGCGGTGGTGTCCAACCAACGCCTCCTTGTTCTCGCCGTGGCCGGCGCGGTCATGCTCGGCTTTTGGTTTTTCCTCAAGAAAACTAAGCTCGGCTGGGCGCTTCGCGCCTGCACGCAGGATCCCGAGGCCGCTGCGCTCCAGGGCATCTCCATCGGTAAGGTCTCGATCATCGCGATGGCGATCAGCGCCGGCATGGCGGGAATCGGCGGCGCGATGATGGCGCCGCTGGTCATCGTCGATCCCCATATGGGTCATTCGGTCATCATCACTGCCTTCATCGTGATGATCGTGGGCGGCATGGGCAGCCTCGAGGGCGCCGTCATCGCCGCTGTGCTCTACAGCTTCATGAATACCTTCATGACCACCTTCGTCGACGGCGTGATTGCGACGATCTGCGGCCTGCTGCTCATGTTGCTCGTGTTGATGATCAAGCCCACTGGAATCATGGGGACCCGTGATAAAGCTTAGGGACAACTGGCAATGGAGCTCGACCATCGCCGTTCTGCTGGCAGTGTGCTGCGTCCTGCCGTTCGTGCTGCGACCCTTCCAGCTCGAAATGATGATCTTCATGTTTCTCTACATCATGGTCACCTCGAGCTTCCGCCTGATCGCGGTGACCGGCGAATTTTCCCTGGCTCACGCCGTGATCATGGGCTGCGGCGCCTACGCCAGCACGCTGATCAACAAATACACCGGGCTCTCGCCGTGGATAACGCTGCCCATGGGCGCCTTCGTCGCGGGCCTGATCTCCTACCTGCTGACCTTCTCGCTCTTCCGCATGAAGATGTTTTATTTCCTCATCGGCTCGTTTGCAGCGGCCGAGGCGATCCGGCTGTGCTGGGACCGGTTCCGCGATCCTTTCGGCGGCTTTCGGGGCATCCGGCGAATTCCCGCACTTGAGATCGACATCCCGGGCGTCATCTACATCGACTTGGGCCACCCGGTCTTGTTCTATTTCTTCGCGATGATCGTCGGGGTCGCCGTGCTCGTTATTCTCTATCGCGTCGAGCATTCCCGCTACGGACTCAACTTCCACGCCACCCACTGGCGGGACCTGCTCGCCAGCTCTGTCGGGGTCAATTGCCGGCACTACCGCACCATTGCCTTTACCATTGCGGGCGCCATGGCGGGCCTCGCGGGCGGGTTGCTCGCGCATTACATCGGGGCGATCAACCCCCATTTGTTTGCCTTGGGCGTGATGCTCTACATCTTGGTCTGGGCGATTGTCGGCGGTCTTGGCCATTTCGCCGGGCCGATCATCGGCGTGGTCGTCCTCTCGATCATCGACGAGTTCGCGCGCTCGGCCCAGGAATTCCGGCCGATGATTTACGGCGCGATCCTGATCGCGACCATCCTGTTCCTGCCCGAAGGGCTGGTCAGCCTGCCCGACAGGCTCAAACCCCTGTGGAACCGCATCCGGGGCAACGGCTGATTGCCGACTCGGAACAATTCGCGTCGCCCGGTTCTCGCCAGCACGCCTTCAAAATCCTATTCTGATCCATAAGCCAGTGCGCTGAGCGCGCCGGCAACGGTTCCGCGATAGGTGCGCGTGTGGTGGATGATCGCCCCGATGCCGAAACCCCGCCGGCTCGGCGTGCCCGACGCGCTGGCGCTCGTCCAGGAGCATCTCAAAGCCGGTCGGGCGGCGCAGGCCGAATCGATCGCGGGGCAACTTGCGGAGCAGCTGCCCGACCATCCCGACGCGCTCTATCTTCACGCCGCGGCGTTGCGCGCACTGGGTCGCCCCGCTGACGCGCTTGGTCCCTTGAAGACTCTCGTCGAGCGCCGGCCTGAGCTGTTGCGGCCCGCGCTTGAGCTTGGTGCGCTTCTGATCGAGCTTGGGCGGATTGATGACGCCGTCGCCCATTATGCGGCGGCTGCCGAGCGGTTTCCCGAGTCGGCCGACTGCGCCTTCAACCACGGCGTCGCCCTGTTGAAAAGCGGGCAGGCCGAGGCCGCTCTCGCCCGCTTCGAATCCGTGTCGCGGATCTGGCCCGACCTGGCCGCGGCGAAGAAGGGCCTGGGCAGTGCGTTTCGCTCTCTCGGTCGGCTCAAGGAGGCCGAGGCCGTGCTTCGCGAGGCAATCGCGGCGGCCCCCGTCGACCCAGAAAATCATGTGACCCTTGGCAACGTGTTGCGCGATCAGGGCCGGCTCGAAGAGGCCGTCGCGGCTTACGATGCGGGCCTTGTGGTCGAGCCGGTCAACGTCACGGGTCGGTACAACCGGGCGCTGGCTCTCCTTACGAGTGGTGAGCTCGCCTCGGGTTTCGCCGAATACGAGGCGGCTCGTTTCGCCCAGTATGCCGCCGATCCTGCGCGATTTCCCGGCAAGGGCCGCCTGCCCGTCGAGAAACCGCCCTGGGACGGCGCAGACCTCGCGGGCCGCTCGATCCTGCTTCATACGGAGCAGGGCGCCGGCGATGCCATTCAGTTCGCCCGCTATGTGCCGCTCGTGGCCGCTCGCGGGGCCGGGCGCGTCACGCTGCTCTGTCCGCCGGCCCTCGGGCGCCTGTTCCAGGGCCTGTCGGGGGCCGATGCGGTGGTTACCGATCTGGCCGCGGCCGGCTCCTTCGATTGCTTCGCCTCCCTGGTCAGCTTGCCCGCCCTGCTCGAAACCACGCTCGCAACCGTCCCTGCGGACTGTCCCTACCTCCGGCCGCCGGACGAGGCCGTCGCTCTCGATGCACCCGAGGGCTCGCTCAAGGTCGGGATCGTCTGGTCGGGCAGTGTGACCTATCTCAACAACGCGCGCCGCCGCGGCACACTCGATGATCTCGCTCCCCTGTTCGATCGCCCGGGTGCCGTGTTCTTCAGTCTCCAGAAGGGCCCGCCGGTAACCGAGCTGGCGGCGTTCGGCGAGGCCGGGCGAATTGTCGATTTGGCCGGGCGGCTTTCCGACTACGCTTCGACCGCTGCATTGATCGATGCGCTCGATCTTGTTATCGCGACGGATACCGCCGTGCCTCATCTGGCGGGCGCACTCGCGAAGCCCGTCTGGGTTCTCCTCTCCGAACCCGCCGACTGGCGCTGGCTGCGGGGGCGCGACGACTGCCCCTGGTATCCCACCATGCGGCTGTTCCGCCAGAAAAAGCGCGGGGACTGGTCGGGGCCGGTGGCCCGTGTGCGCGCCGCGCTCGAAGCCCATGCGTCGGCGTCCTGATCGGGTCGCTTTAGCCCTTTGCCGCCGCCCTGTCTCGGCGTTATCGTAAGCCCACAACGATAAGGGTTCGGCCCCGGGGCCGGTTTGATGAGGGAGAGAGACCATGGTGCGCGATCCCAAATACGATTGCCTTTTCGAGCCTGTGAAAATCGGTCCCAAGACCGCCCGGAACCGGTTTTTCGGGGTGCCCCACTGCAACAATGCGGGCTCCGATCGGGCGGGGACCCAGGCCCATTTCCGTGCCATGAAGGTCGAGGGCGGCTGGGCGGTCGCCTGCACGGAATATTGCTCGATCAGCCCCGATAGCGATGACGTGCCCCATACCAGCGTGCGTCTGTGGGACGACGGCGACATTATCAACCTGCGCGCCATGACTGATCTCATCCATACCCATGACGGCCTTGCCGGTGTGCAGCTCTGGTATGGGGGCGGCTATTCGCAAGGCATGGAGTCCTTCAATCCCCAGCGGGGGCCGAGCGAGTACCCCAACGGTCACGACACCCAGAACTACTCCCACGAGATGGATCACGATGATATCGGGGACGTCATCCGGCTCTATGCCGAAGCCGCGAAGCGCGGCCGCGACGCAGGTTTCGACTATATCGAAATTATCGGCTCCGATTCGCACCTGCCGCTCCAGTTCCTGATCGAGGAGTTCAACCACCGCACCGACGAATATGGCGGCTCGTTCGAGAACCGCGCGCGCTTCTGGCTTGAGCTGCTCGAAGCGCTGAAAGCGGCGGTCGGCGACGACTGCGCGGTGGGCAACCGCTATTCGGTTGATGCCCTGCACGGGCCCGACGGGTTCGATCTCGAAAAGGGCGTGCGCTTCGTCGAGATGGTCGAGGCCCGGGGCCTATGCGACCTGTGGAACGTCAAGGTTTCCGATTACAACGGGTGGGGCAACGATTCCGGCCCGTCGCGATTCTTCAAGGCCCACAACCAGGGTTGGGCAACCAAGCCGGTCAAGGAGGCGGCGAGTGTGCCCGTCGTCCAGGTCGGCCGCCTGACCAGCCCCGACGACATGGTCGATGTGATCCGCAACGGCGAGGCCGACATGATCGGCGGCGCCCGGCCGTCGATCGCCGATCCGTTTCTGCCCATCAAAATCGAGGAGGGACGCAACGAGGACATCCGCGAATGCATCGGCTGCAACGTCTGCGTCTCGCGGTTCTGGATCGGTGCACCCATGGCCTGTACCCAGAACGCGACCGCTATGGAGGAATACCGTCGCGGCTGGCATCCCGAGACCTTCGACAAGGCGCCCGATCCCTGTTCGGTGCTCGTGGTCGGCGCCGGGCCGGCGGGTATGGAATGCGCGCGGATCCTGGGCGTTCGAGGCTACGACGTGCATCTGCGCGAGGCCGAAGCCGAGCTCGGCGGCAACATCAAGAACGTCATGCGCTACCCGGGTCTTGCCGAATGGGGGCGCATCGTCACGTACCGCCAGATCCAGCTCGACAAGCTCAAGACCGTCGAGGTCCATACCGGCATCGGCGAGATGGTCGCGGACGACGTCATCGGATACGGCGCCGACAAGGTGGTGATCGCCGTCGGCGCGGCTTGGCGGAGCGATGGTCTCTCGGGTGTCGATCACGCCGCGATCCCCGGCGTCGATGCGAGCTTGCCCCAGATCTGCACGCCCGAGCAGGTGATGGCGGGCAAAGATGTGGGCGATCGTGTCGTGGTGCTCGATGCGGACGGCTACTATACGGGCATCGGCATGGCCGAGCTGTGTGCCGACCAGGGCAAGCAGGTCACCATGATCAGCGACAAGCCGGCCGCGTCGTACTACTCGGAATACACGCTCGAGGGCGAAAACGTACAGCGCATGCTGGTCGAGAAAAACATCGCCGTGCTTGGCAATCACTGGGCCGAGAAGGTCGAGGCGGGTAATCAGACGACCGTGACCGCCTACAACGTCTACCGCGACGGCTACATGATCCAGATGCCGCCGACCCCGGGCAAGAACCCCCGGACGGAGAGCGACGTGGTAACCGAGCTCGCCTGCGACACGGTGATCTTGGTGACCGCGCGAAAATCCAACGATGCCCTGTTCAAAGCAATCAAGGCCCGAAAAGCGGAATGGGCGGACAACGATCTGCAGGCGGTCTATCACATCGGCGACTGTTACAGCCCGCGCATTCCCCAGCTCTGCATCTGGGAAGGTCATCGCATCGCCCGGGAGTTCGAGAGCGATAACCCGCAAGTCCCCTTGCCCTTCACCCGCGAGCGGCGCATCTGGGGCGACGACACCATGCCCAGCCTGTCCAGTTAATCGGACCGGCGCTGCGGCGGGAGCGAATCTGTGGCCCGCGACCCTAAATTCGATCCACTCTTCGAACCGGTGCGTAACGGCCCGAAAACGGCGATGGCGATTCCTTGACGCTCATTTCCGACATACTCAATTACAAACCGAGTCCCCTGGCCATTACCGACGCCGTGACCAGCGGCGCCATCGATACGTCTGCAAAAGGCGCCGAGGCATTCGCGTCAATGCGCTTAACCCGTCGGTATTGGAAGAGTCCTGGGACGTGTATGGAGAAATGATGCCTGGAATTCAACCGGTGCCGGGTCGTTTGGTCGGCAAGGCCCTTGGACGCGCCGTCGACGGCTTCCTCAACGGTGAAGTTATCTATGTGAACGCTTGATGGCACCGTGCACTTTTGTGCTGTCACGCTAAAGCAAGCAGTCTTCAAGAAAACCGATGCGCCCATAGCCTCAGGCCAATACGAGACCGATCCCGGCCATCAGTGGGCGCCGGCCTCATTGTCGGGAAATGGCTAGAAGAAAACGCCATGGTCGCATCGAAATAGCGGCTGCACTCAGGTGCCGGGCAGACATTCAGAGGGATTAGGTCTGCTCTATCTCAAAAAGCAGTAAAATGTAGACCGAGCGTTAGGATTGCTCCTGACCCTTAGCGGCCATTCGGTCGTGACCTTCGCTCTTGGCGGATACGGACTGATCGCCGCTCGCCAAACACCGAACATGGTCTAAACTAACGGGTGGTACTAACCGTCGGGGCAGGGCAGTTGAGCGCGTTGCAACTGATAGTGCGGGCATGGAAAAGTCGCTCGTGAGTGGTCCGAAAACCCACCTAGCGGATGGCCGTCCCCGCGCCCGTGCTCTCGGTCTGCCCTTTCCCGGCGTTTGCGGGCCGACCAACTCTATCACCGATATTCCGGGCGTTGAGGTCGGCTACACGACGTTGATTGGCGGAGACGACGCCCGTGTCGTGGGCCAGGGCCCCGTGCGCACCGGCGTCACGGCGATCCTGCCGCGGGGCAAGGGCACTGAGATCAAACCGTTTGGGCCGCGTCCTATTCGCTGAACGGTTGCGGCGAAATGACGGCCGCGCACTGGATCCGTGATTACGGATATTTCGCGGGGCCGATGTGCATCACGAATACGCACTCTCTCGGCATCGCCCACCACGCGATCGCAAAGTGGATGCGTCGGCATTACGACCCGGAATCCTGGGGGCACTATAATTGGGCCATGCCGGTGGTCGCGGAAACCTGGGACGGCTACTTAAGCGATATCGACGGCTTCCACGTGACGGAAGAGCACGTCTTCGCTGCGATCGAGGGTGCCCGCTCCGGACCGATTGCCGAAGGCAACGTCGGCGGCGGGACGGGAATGACTGCCTATGAATTCAAGGGCGGGACGGGAACCGCCTCACGGTCCATCGAGATCAACGGCGAACGGTTCGTCGTGGCCGCTCTCGCCCAGGCGAACTTCGGAATGCGGGATTGGTTCACCGTGCTGGGCGTTCCGGTTGGGCAGTTTGTCAGGGAAGGAACCTACCGGCGCCATGATGAGGGTCGATCATCGTCGCCGTTGGCACCGATGCGCCGTTGCTGCCGATCCAGCTCGACCGCATGGCTCGGCGTATCGCGATAGGCATAAGCCGCACGGGAACGCCCGGCAGCGACTACTCGGGCGATATCTTTCTCGCCTTCTCGACGGCAAATCCCCATTCGCGCCGTGAACCGGTGGATTTCGGTAATTATGTGTTCACGCCGCACGAATGGCTCGATCCGATCTTTCAGGGAACAGTCGAATCAACTGAGGAAGCAGTGATCAATGCGATGATCGCCGCGGAGACGATGACGGGCTGCGACGACCGGACAGTGCTTGCGATCGATCACGACGAGCTGCGCGGGGTGATGGCGCAATTCAATCGCTTGGCGGATTGATTCTGCGGGCAGTGTCAAAGCAAACCGTCTTGAGCCGGCAAGGAATCTCGCCAAGTCGCTTAATCCAATTTATTCTGACAAGGCCAAGCAAACGCCAAAAGCGTGCGGGTCGAGCGGACGACCGAGCCAGGGGAGACTAGCAGGCGATGACACACGAGGCCCGCTACGACGTTTTGTTCGAACCGGTGAATTTCGGCCCGAAGACGGCAAAAAACCGCTTCTTCGCCGTGCCACATTGCACCAACGCGGGCTCCGACCGGCCGGGTATGCAGGCGGCCTTTCGCGCCATGAAGGCCGAAGGCGGCTGGGCTGTCGCCTGCGTTGAATACTGCTCGGTTGCTCCCGAGGTCGACGATACGCCCAATATCAGTGCCCGGTTATGGGACGAGGGCGATGCTCGCAATCTTGGCTGCACCGCCGAGGCGGTTCACGCGGCGGGCGGGCTTGCCGGCATCCAGCTCTGCTATGGGGGCGCGAACGCCCAGGCGCTCGAAACCCGCGGCACGCCCCGCGGGCCGAGCCCGCTTCCTTCCGAGTATGCCTACCAGACCTACGCCGAGGAGTGCGATGTCGATGACATCGCGGATATAATGCGGATATAATCAAGTGCTATGTCATGGCGGCGCGGCGCGCCCGCGACGTGGGCTTCGACTATATCGAGCTCATCGGCTCGGATTCCCACATGCCGATACAGTTTCTCCAGCGCCGCTACAACAAGCGCGCCGACGACTACGGCGGCTCGTTCGACAACCGCGCCCGTTTCTGGCTGGAGCTTCTCGGAGCCTTGAAAGCGAGTGTTGGTGCCGAGTGTGCGGTGGGCAACCGTATCGCCATCGACAGCCTGCAAGGCCCCGACGGGCTTGAACTCGAAGAAGGTCTGCGCTTTGTCGAGCGTGTCACCGCCGAGGGGCTGTGCGATCTGTGGGACGTCAAGATTTCCAATCTCTCGGGCTGGAGCAACGATTCCGGGCCGTCGCGCTTTTTTAAAGCTCATAATCAGGGCTGGGCGACTAAGCCGGTCAAGGACATCGCCGACGTCCCGGTCGTTCAGGTCGGCCGGCTCACCAGTCCCGACGACATGGTCGCGGTGATCCGTGACGGCGAAGCAGATTTCATCGGTGGTGCGCGGCCCTCGATTGCCGATCCCTTTCTGCCCAGCAAGATCGAACGGGGCCGCGCCGAGGACATCCGCGAATGCATCGGATGTAACGTCTGCGTCGCCTATTTCCACCTCATGGCGCCGATTGGCTGCACCCAGAACGCCACCGTGATGGAAGAATACCGTCGGGGCTGGCATCCGGAGGAATTCGAGGCCGCTTCCAATCCGTGCTCGGTCCTCGTCGTTGGTGCCGGACCCGCGGGGCTCGAATGCGCGCGCGTGCTCGGCTCGCGGGGCTACGACGTTCATCTCCTCGAAGCCGAGGCCGAGATCGGCGGGCAGATGCGCGACGTTGTTCGCTATCCGGGGTTGGCTGAATGGGGCCGCATTGTCACCTGGCGCGAAGGCCAGATCGCGAAGCTCCCGAATGTCGAGGTTCACCGCGACGCCCGGCTCAATGCCGAGGCGGTGTTGGCCTACGGTGCCGAGCGGGTGGTGGTAGCGACCGGCGCGGGCTGGCGCGATGACGGGCTCTCGGGCCTGACAAACAAGGCCATCGAGGGTGTTTCGGCCGACGACCCGGCCTATTGTACGCCCACACAGGTGATGGCGGGCAAGGCGATAGGCAAGCGGGCCGTGGTGCTCGATGACGATGGCTACTTCACCGGCGTCGCGATGGCTGAACTGCTGGCGGATCGGGGCTGTGCGGTCACCCTCATCACTCCGTTTCCCGAGGCCTCGCCGTTTTCCGACAACACGCTGGAGGCGGATAACCTGCGCCGCCTGCTGATCGAGAAGAATATCGAGGTTCGTCCGCTCTGCTGGGTAGAACGCGCGGAGCCCGGCGAGGGGGTCACGCTCAGCGTGGTTTCCAACTACGGCGAGGGTCACGCCCTGCAATTCCCGCCGGTTCCCGGGCGCTCCCCGCGCGCGGCCCTGGGCGAGCCCGAACGCCTGGTTTGCGATACGGTTGTGCTGGTCACGGCACGGCGCTCGGATGATGCACTCTACCGCGAGCTTCGCGCCCGCGCCACCGAGTGGCCGGCCTATGGCTTCGAGGCGGTTTTGCGGATCGGCGATTGCCGCACGCCGCGCCTCATCCAGCAGGCAGTATTCGACGGCCACCGCCTCGCGCGCGAGTTCGAAAGCGCCGATCCCATGAAACCGCAACCCTTCATCCGCGAACGGCATATCTGGGGCCAGGAGAGTATGCCCGAGAGCACAGGTTGATCGTAGAGCGTTTTCCGATCGGAAATCATCGGGAAACGCGACAAGCCGCGACTGCGGCCCGCCGGGAGCCCGGCGGGAGACTGCGTGCCGCTTGAACGCAAGATCAATCGGGTGAGCCCGATTGATCGGATAACCCTCTAGCCGAGGCTCTCCAGCAGGACATGGCGCATCACCTTGCCCGCGGCATTGAACGGCAGGGCGTCGCGAAAAACCACCCGTTCGGGCGACTTGTAGCTGGCCAGGTTCTGGCGGCAGAAGGCGATAATCGCTTGCTCGTCGCGCTCCGCTCCCGTCGGCACGACGACCGCAGCAACGATTTCGCCCCACGTCTCGTCGGGAAGTCCGAGGATCACGCCGTCCCGCACCCCGGGTGCGGCCAGCAGCACCGTCTCGACTTCCGCCGGATACACGTTCTCCCCGCCGCGAATGATCATCTGCGACTTCCGTCCCGCGAGATAGACGTAGCCGTCTTCATCCTGCCGGCCCAGATCGCTGGTGAAGACCCGGCCGTCCCGCAGGGTTTTCGCCGTCTCGTCCTCGCGACCCCAGTAGCCGGTCATTGCCGTGTCGCCGCGCGTGACGATCTCTCCCGCCCGTCCTCGGGCGACGGGCTCGCCGTCCTCGCCGCAGATCGTCAACTCGACCCCATGCAAGCACGCCCGATCGAAGAGAGCCGCTCGCTGTCGGTTTCGAGCGCACGTCTGTGATCTTCGGGCGTCAGCACGGTCTGGGGAAGGTCTTCAGTCTGGCCCAGGAATTGAACGAGTTCGCCTTTGTAGTCTGCCATGACTCGCTTCAGGAGCGGCACACCGATTGGCGCGCTAGCATACATGATCGTCCGGATCGAGGCGAATTCCGAGGCCTCGAATCCCGGCCGGTCGAGGATCATGCCGAACATGGTCGGCACCACAAAGATGAAGGTGACGTCGTGGCGCCTGATCGCACCGAGTGTCGCCTCAAGCTCGAACTGCGGCAAAATCACCTGGGTCGCCCCGCGCATCACGGCCATCAGGCTCAACACCAGGCATGAGATGTGAAACATCGGCGTCGTGAAATGCATCACGTCGTCCGGGTGCAGGCGCAGTTCCAATAGCAATTTGAGCGCCCGCATGTGGACGCATTTCTGATCGATCGCGACGCCCTTCGGCCTGCCGGTGGTCCCGCTCGTGTAGCAGATTGCAAACGGCGTGTTGCCTGCCTGATCCACGAAATCGGGAAGATCGCAAGCGCCATGGTGGTGTTCGTCCTCCAGGCCCAACGCGTCCGGGGCGTCGATCGGCCGCCATCCCAGATCGAGCCCGCCGCCCAGCGTTTCGGCAACGGATTCGTAGCGGCTGTTGGCGAGCAGCAGCCGGGCACCCGAGTCGTCCAGTTGATAACGAAGTTCGGGTTCGCGGTGGCGATAGTTCAACGGCACGGCGACGGCCCCGATCACGCCAAGCGCGCAAATCGCTTCGAGAAAATGCAGGCTGTTGGTATCGAGGATGGCGACCCGCTCTCCGGGTCTGGCGCCGATTTCCGAAAAGCTGCGCGAAATCGCTGCGACCTCAGCGGCGAATTGCCGGAAGGTGACGCTGCGTTCCGGCGCAATGACGCATGGTTTGTCGCCGAGGGCGGCCGCGCTCGCGCGCACGAGCGCGGGAATACTGAGATCGGCAAGCGGAAGCATGGCCTCGACCTTCGTCACGGACACATAATCGACGTCGTGATGAGAGGATAGCTTACCGCAGCGATGTCCGATTCAAGTCATCTCCGGACGTTCGGCGCAAGACGCGAAAGAACCCGGATATAGCCAAATCCGGATATGTACGACGGTGCCCGGAGAGCCCTCGACCGACCGCGTTCCACACAACACGGACTGTGCGAAGGTTAGTCTAGGGCACGGCCTATCTCGACCGCGCCGCCCCCCGTCTCGCCCCGGCGAATGTCTTGGCGTTGGCATTCGAGCCCGGGCCTTTAATCGAACCGGCTCCCGGATCGAATTGCCCGGGCCGAATTTCCTGGCTGGGTCGGGTGGCGTCGGCATCTCGCTTTTGGGCTTTCTGTGCCGCTTTCGCCTTTGCCCGTTGGCGGGCCTTAGCTTTGGTCATGTCTTGTTCACCAGTCCAGTATCTTTGTAGACCTTTGAACGTCTTTGCCAAGAGGTCAAACCTTGATCCGCCCGTCCCGGAAACCATGCCAAGACTAACAGGACGATCGACGGAAAGCATGGGGACAGGTTACGGGAATGGACAGCCCTGCCGCCGAAGGCGCTGGAACGGTTCGGATGTCGGGCCGGACCGAGGGTCCCGGTATGCCTCTGTCCGCTATTTGAATGTCTCGGATCGGGTTTCCGCCACCGTTCGCTGAGCTTACGCCGCGGCGCCTCGGATGCGTTTCGCATGGCGGGTGCCCGACAAGTCGGCGCCCTCGAGCTCGGCGCCGTGGAGTTTGGTCTCGGTCATCTCGGCTTTGGCCAGGATTGCGTCGGTCAGGTTGAGTCCGGTCAGGTCGGCGCCGGTCAGGCGGGCGTTGGAAAAGTTCGCGCCTTCGGCATTGGCGGGCCAGGTCCGTCCCGTCGGATTGCCCTCGGCGTCCCGGATCTCGGCCGGGTTAAGCTTTGCCTCGTTGAGCAGGGCGCCGGTGAGGTCGGCGCCGGCCAGGCTCGCGCCGGCCATGTCGGCCTTGCGGAGCTTCGCGCCCCGAAGATTGGCCTCGCGCATATCGCAGAGCACGAGCAGCACCCGGGACAGGCGGGTCCCCTTGAGATTGACGCCGCGCAGGCTGGCACCGCTCAGATCGACGTTGGAGAAATCGCTCTCGCTCAGGTCTCGACCATCGAGCTCG
The DNA here is from genome assembly GCA_965198325.1 of Alphaproteobacteria bacterium. Taxonomy (GTDB): domain Bacteria; phylum Pseudomonadota; class Alphaproteobacteria; order UBA828; family JAPUJA01; genus CBDAPE01. The sequence goes on from CBDAPE010000016.1 coordinate 322,359, forward strand.
GCGCGCACGCCCTCTCCCCCGCCGCTCGTGATCCACCGGGCGTGCAGGCGCAGCACCTCGCGGACCGAAGTTGTCTCGGGCCCGGATTCGGGCGTGGGGGCTGCTGCGCTCTCTTCGACGGGCTGGTCCTGGATCGTGGAAGACAGGTTCACGCCCGAGATATCCGCCTTGTCAAGAACCACGCCGGTCAAGTTGGTGCCGGATACGTTGACGCCGCTGAGATTGGCACCGGCGACATTGCAACCCACCAAATTGCTGTCGCTCAGGTCGGCGCCGGCGAGGTTGATGCCCTGGAGGTTCGTGCCGACGAGGTTCGCTTGGGTTATTTTCGCATTGGCGAACTGCGCATGGGACAGATCGGCATTCTTGATCGATGTCCGCGACAGGTTGGCTCGCGTGAGATTCGCATCGCGCAGGATCGCGTTGTCGAGTGTGCATTTGTAGAGGTCGCTCGCGAACTGGCCATTACCCTTCTCGAAGCTCATCAGGGCGCCTTCGCGCATATCGGTGCCCTCGAGATTGGCGCTCGTGAGGTCGGCTTCCCGAAGCTTCGTTCCGCGCATGTCGGCCAACGAGAGATCGGCGCCGACCAGGTCGCTATAGCTGAAATCGGCGCTATACAGGTCGGATTCCGCGAGATTGATGCCGTTCAGCTTGCTGCACGAGACGTTGGCGCCAAGCAGCTTCGCGCGGACCAGCACGACACCGCCGAGTTCGCAGCCCTTCAAGTCGGCATTACTGAAGTCGGCGCGGCGGCCGCCGGACTTCTGGCGCAGCCATAGATGATGGCTGCGAACTTTCTCGTCGATGTCTTCCTGTTTGAGAGCCATGGTCCGTTCCAATCGACTACAAACGATGGTCGCGGTACTGGCGGCGAACGTCTTTGGGGCTATTCGCCCGCCATAACCAATCATGCTTAATGGGATTTGATTAACTTATCGTTGTAGTTCTAAAGATTTATTGATGTTGATTAAATGAGATTATAATTCGTGCCGGCGATACGATCTGCCCGGCATGCCACCGCCCTCGGCGCTTTCGCGTGGGAGGGCATCGGCGCTATCCTCCTTTGAAACAGGGAGAGCGGGATATGACGCCGATCGTGGAGCAACTGGCGGCGGGTGAGATTCTGATCCTCGACGGCGCCATTGGAACCGACGTCCAGAAGCGCGGCGCGCCCATCGACGAGATGATCTGGTGCGCCGGATAGCGAAACGAAGCAGCATACTGGTACGCTGGCTCGCGATCTAATGCCTGCTGAGGCGCGCCACTCCCGGTGGCCCAGCCCGTCAACCGTTTACGCCCTCAATACCCTTCAGGAAGGGCAGGAAAGATGAACAACGCTACATTTGACTACATCATTGTCGGAGCAGGGTCCGCCGGATGTGTGCTGGCAAATCGAATAACAGAGGACGCCGATAGGTCGGTTTTGTTGCTGGAATATGGAGGCAATGACAGCAGCATATTTGTGCAAATGCCGACGGCGCTTTAAATTCCGATGAACATGCCGCGATTTAACTGGGGATTTTGGTCCGAGCCGGAACCCAACATCGATAACCGGCTTGTCGATGTCTCGCGAGGAAAGGGACTGGGCGGCTCATCGTCAATCAACGGCATGATCTACGTGCGCGGCAACGCCTGCGACCTGGACCAATGGGAGGAGCTCGGCGCACAGGGCTGGGCCTACCGGGACTGTCTGCCCTACTACAAAAAAAGCGGAGAATTGCGCTTACGGAGAAGACGAATACAGAGGAGGGGACGGGCCGCTCCATACCTGCAACGGAAACGGGATGAAAAACCCGCTCTACCAGGCGTTTATCAATGCGGGTGGTGAAGCCGGCTACGGGATATCGAACGACTACAACGGTTACCGGCAGGAAGGTATGTCCAAGATGGACATGACCGTTAAAGGGGGTGCGCGCTGCAGTACCGCCAACGCCTACCTGAAGCCGGTCATGCATCGCAGAAATTTGACGGTCATGACCCACGCCCTGACAAGACGGGTCATTCTGGAAGGCAAGAAAGCTGTTGGTGTCGAGTTCGAGAAGGATGGCAAGACGCAGCAGGTTAAAGCCAACAGGGAAGTCATTCTTTCGGCGGGCTCGATCGGTTCTCCTCACATCATGCAGATGTCGGGAATTGGACCGGCAAACACCTTGAAGGACGCCGGTATCGAGGTTCTTCATGAGTTGCCCGGTGTCGGCGAAAACCTCCACGACCATCTGGAATCCGTGATCCAGTACGAAACCAAGCTTCCGGTTTCACTGAATTGGCACATGGGGCCGTTCGGCAAGTTCCTGATCGGCGCGCGCTGGTACTTTTTCAAGTCGGGCCTCGGGGCCACCAACCATTTTGAAGCCACAGGCTTCATTCGTACCCGCGCCGGACTCAAGTGGCCGAATGTTCAATTCCACTTCCTTCCTGCCATCGTGCGTTACGACGGCAAAGGGGGATCGGGACCCGAGGGCTATCAGATTCACTTCGGAATCAACAGGTTGCGCAGTCGTGGTTGGGTTCGGGCAAAGTCCGGAAATCCATTGTAGAAACCAACGATTGTCATGAACCACTTCCAGGACCCGCAAGACATTGAGGACTACAGAACGGCGTTCCGCCTATCGAGAGAAATCGGAATGCAACCGGCGCTCGATCCTTATCGTAAGAGGGAGGTCGATCCCGGCGAGAATGTGCAAACCGATGACGAAATTGACGCCTGGATCCGTGAGAATGTGGAGACGGCCTATCACCCAACCTGCACCTGCAAGATCGGTGCGGACGATGACACTATGGCTGTCGTCGACACGAAGTGCAGGGTTAGGGAAATCAACAGCTTACGGATTGTTGATTCATCGATTTTCCCAACCGTTCCGAATGCAATACCAATGCGCCAACGATTATGGTGGGTGAGAAAGCCGCGGACATCATCCGGGGAATAGACCCCCTGCCGCCGTCAAATGCTGAGGCCTATGTTGCGCCGAATTGGGAAACGAACCAGCGTACTGGTACGCCGGTTCGGGATCTGATGCCTGGCTGAGGCGCGCCGCTCCCGCCACTCCCCATGCGGGTGCGTTGCGAGTTGGTTTTCACAGGAGATTTGAGGCAATGCAATCGCACGCGCGCGCAGTCATCGTCGGCGGCGGGATGATGGGCTGCGGCCTACTCTATCATCTGGCTGAGGAAGGCTGGACCGATTCGCTGCTGATCGAGAAGGGCGAGCTGACCTCCGGGTCCACCTGGCATGCCGCCGGCCAGTGCCCGAGCTTCATCGCCGATTACACCATGGCGAAGATCCATCATTACGGGAACACCCTCTATCCGAAGCTTGAACGGACCACCGGGCAGTATGTCAGTTGGCACGGCTGCGGCGGCATCCGGTTCGCGCTCAGCCAGGCGGAACTCGACTGGTTCAAGCACGTCGAAGGCGTCTCCCGGATGGTCGGCTTCGAAATGCACATCATCGGCCCGGACGAAATCAAGCAACATAATCCGCATGTCGGCATAGACGGCGTCGTGGCCGGCGCGCTGACCGTCGGCGACGGGCATGTCGATCCGGCCGACTGCTGTAACGCGCTGGCCAAGGGGGCGCGGATGATGGGCGCCACTATTGCGCGCAACACCCGGGTCACCGGAATCGAGCGGCTTGCCCATGGCGAGTGGCAGGTGACGACCGACGCCGGAACCGTCATTTGCGAACATGTGGTCAACGCGGCCGGATGCTACGCCCGCCCGATCTCGCGCATGGTCGGCACCGACGTGCCGATCACCAACATGGAGCATCACTACGTGGTCACCGAGCCGATCGACGAGTTCGCCGACACCGATGTCGAGATGCCGGTGATGCGCGATCCCGATTCCTCGGCCTATTACCGTCAGGAGCAGAAGTCCGCCCTGATCGGTATCTACGAGACCCATCAGGGGTCCGAGGCCTGGGCTCACCGGGGCGGCTGGCCCGAATGGGACGCGGAAAACGAGCTCTTCGAGCCCGACCTCGAACGCATCCTGCCCTACCTGGAGAGGGTGCTCGAGCGCATGCCGATCTGGACCAATGCGGGCATCAAGCGGATCGTGCACGGCGCCATCCCGCACACGCCCGATGCCAACCCGCTCCTCGGCCCGGCGATGGGCGTGCCGAATTTCTGGCAATGCTGCGGTTCGTCCATCGGCATCGCGCAAGGGGCGGGGTGCGGAAAATATCTCGCCCAATGGATGGTCCATGGGGATGCGGACATCAACATGGCCGGACTGGATCCTCGGCGGTTTTGCGGTATCAACGACGACGACTGGGTCCGCGCCAAGTCCTTCGAGGACTACACTCACATGTACCAGCTTCTCCTGCCGGGCGAGGAGCGCGAGGCCGGCCGCGATCGGCGAACCTCGGCGCTTCATGCGACCTTGAAGACGAAGGGCGCGGTGTTTACCGAAGCGGCAAGCTGGGAGCGGCCCAAATGGTTCTCGCTGGACGGGCGCGCGGAAGAGGTGGGCTTTCGCCGCAATAATATCTTCGAGGTGGTGGGTGCCGAATGCCGGGTCGTGCGTGAACGGGTCGGCCTGATCGATCTTTCGAGCTTCGCCAAGTTCGATATTACGGGCCCCGGCGCCGAAGCGCACCTGAACCGCATTGCCGCCAACCGCGTTCCCGCGCGCGAGGGCGGCATCGCGTTGACCCACTTCCTGGGTGCCAACGGCAAAACCCGCGGCGAGGCGACGCTCACACGCCTCGCCGGCGACCGCTTCTACGTGCTGACGGGCGCTGCCGCCCAGCATCGGGACCGGGACCATCTGACGCTTTCCATCGGCGACGGCGAAGAGGTGAAGGTTACCGACCTGACCGACGATTGGGGCGCGCTGGTGGTCGCGGGACCGAAATCCCGGGCGGTACTGGAAGGCCTGACCGCCGCCGATCTGACGAACGAGAGCTTCCGCTGGCTGACTGCCTGCGAGATCGACGTCGCCGGCGTGCCGGTCCGCGCGCTTCGCGTCAACTATGTGGGCGAGCTTGGCTGGGAACTGCACGCGCCCAAGGATCGGATGGTCGAGCTTTACCGGGCGGTGTGGGCCGCGGGCGAGGCCCACGGGGTGGCCGATGTCGGGGTCGGCGCGGTCAACGCGCTCCGCTTGGAGAAAGCCTACAAGGGCTGGGGCGCAGAATTTACCAACGAGATCACCATGATCGAGGCGGACATGGAACGCTTCGTACGCTACGACAAGGAGGATTTCGTGGGTAAGGCCGCGACCCTGCAACGCAAACAGGACGGCGTTGCCATCCGGATCGTGTATTGCGAACTCGACGCCGCCGACGCCGACGCCCGGGGCGGCGAGGCGGTGCGGGACGGCGAGAAGGTCATCGGGATCACCACGTCGGGCGGCTACGGCCATACGACGGGCAAGAGCCTGCTCTTCGCCTATGTCGATCCGGCCTACGCCGAACCGGGCACCGAATTCACCGTCGATGTTCTGGCCGAACACCGCAAAGCGACCGTGCTCGCCGAACCGGTCTGGGATCCGGCAAACGAGCGATTGAGGGCCTGAGGCTTATGGCTGTGCGGCGCGCGTGTCGCAGGACCGGCTGTCCGGTATTGCCGTGCGCGGCCTGATCGTGTTGCAACGTCCGTGCCACCGACTGAGTCAACGAGACGGTGCCTTTGCTGGAGCTGGCTGACGGTCCGCTTCGGGTCGGAAGCGGTAGCGTCCGTATTCAGCCGGAAGCGGACCCGCGGATTATGAGGACACGCCCTGGTTGCCTGTCGATCGGCCTGAGTACCGGTCCTGAACCCATTTGACGGCTGCCGCGAAACCGTCCCGCTCCAGCCGCTCGATAAACTCCGTCTTGAGTGCATTGGGCGTCGTGTTCGTCGTCGCGAGCGCCTCGGCTCCCATCTCGACTGCGGCCTCGAATCCCATGATCTCGTAACTGCGGTTGACCGCTGCCTTGTTGAGATGCCAATTCTCCGCCGCAAAGCCGCACAGCTTTCGGGCGAGCGCGCGAACCGCATCCTCGAGGTCTTCGTTTTCGACCAGCTCCGTCAGCAGGCCGAAGCGCAGCGCCTTCTCCGCGTCGATGATGTCGCCCGTCAGCAGAAGGTCCTTGGCCTGACGCATGCCCATCACCCAGGGGCTTATCAGGAACGGCGGCGCATCGGAAAAGCGAACTTCCGGCTCGCCGAATTTGGCGTCCCGGCCCGCCAGTACGAAGTCGCAGGCCATCGCGAGCTCGAAGGCGCCGCCGAGGCAATAGCCCCGCACCAGGGCGATGGCCGGCTTGCGCAAGCGCCACGCCGTCCAGCAGGTCTCGTTGCCGAGGGTGATGTAGTCGCGCCAATCGTCAGGCGCGCTCCCGCCCAGCTCCGACATCGCCGCCGTCAGATCATAGCCGGACGAGAAATTTTCCTCGCTGCCCTGCAAAACGGCGACCCGTATCGACGGGTCCGCCTCCGCGTCGCGCAGCGCGGCGGTGACCTCCCGCCACCGCCCGAGGTTGAAGGCGTTGAAAACCGCCGGCCGGTTGAGCGTGATCCAGACGGGCGGCTCGTCGCGATCGATCCGGATTTCGTGAAACACCTCTGGCATTGCCGATCTCCCCGGGGACGTCGAAAGCGTTCCAGACATTATGTGGCCTTGCCGGGCCCCCGTCATCGTTCAAGCGGGGCAAAAATTCCGCTCACGAGCGGATCGCACTGCGCCTATCATGGCCTTGTCCGCCAATCGACAAGATTGTCCCCCGGGGAGAGAAATTCGCTCAATATGGCCCGCGATCCCAAATACGATCCGCTCTTCGAGCCGGTCAGGATTGGCCCTCATACCGCGAAAAACCGCTTCTACGCGGTGCCTCACTGCAACAATGCAGGCTCCGACCGGCCCGGCGCGCAGGCTGCGTTTCGGGGCATGAAGGCCGAGGGCGGCTGGGCTGTAATCAATACGGAATATTGCTCGATCAACCCCGAGAACGACGATGGTCCGTTTTGGAGCGCCCGGCTGTGGGACGACGGCGACGTGCTCAACCTGCGCGCCACGTGCGATGCGGTTCATGCCCATGGCGCGCTCGTGGACGTCGAGCTCTGGGCGGGCGGAAATTTCGCGTCGGGGCTAGACGGCAGCGCTGTACCCCGCGGGCCCAGCGGTGGCTTTCCCAGCGGCTACAGTTCCGTCTACGCCCACGAGATGGATGAGGCCGACATCGCGGACGTGATCGGGGATTACGTCGCGGCAGCGAAGCGCGCACGGGATGCGGGTTTCGATCACATCGAGCTTGAATGCTCCGATACGGACCTGCTCGCCCAGTTCTTCATGGCCGCTCACAATCACCGGACCGACCGATATGGCGGCTCGTTCGAAAACCGCTGTCGCTTCTGGCTCGAGCTGCTTGAAGCGTTGAAGGCCGGGATTGGTGAAGATTGCTCCCTGGGTCTCCGCTATTCCGCCGATAATTTGCGCGGGTCCGACGGTGCCGAGCTGCCCGAGACTTTGCGCTTCGCCGAACTCGTCGATACCCGTGGCCTGTGCGACCTGTGGGACGTGAAGGTCTCGGACGGTGAGGCCTGGGGCGATGATTCCGGGCCCTCGCGCTTTTATAAACCCCATTGGCTCGATTGGGCCGCTAAAGCGGTCAAAGGAGTCGTCCGCGCGCCCGTGGTCCAGGTCGGCCGCCTCACCTCGCCCGACGACATGCTTGCCGCGATTCGCAACGGCGAGGCCGATTTCATCGGCGCGGCGCGGCCCTCGATCGCCGATCCCTTCCTGCCCGGGAAGATCGACGAAGGCCGGCTCGACGATATCCGCGAATGCATCGGCTGCAATATCTGTGTCGCTAGCTTCAACCAGAGCCGCCCGCTGCTCTGCACCCAGAACGCGACGGCGCTCGAGGAATACCGCCGGGGTTGGCACCCGGAAGAATTCGCGCCCGCGTCCGATCCCTGCTCGGTGCTCGTGGTCGGAGCCGGCCCGGCGGGTCTGGAGTGCGCCCGCGTTTTAGGCGAGCGGGGTTACAACGTTCACCTGCGCGAGGCACAGGGAGAGACCGGCGGCAATATCCGCGACGTGATGCGCTATCCGGGCTTGGCGAAATGGGGCCGCATCGTGATCTACCGCGAAACCCAGCTCGCCAAGCTCGAGACCGTCGAGGTTCATACCGGCGTCGCCGAGATGACCGTCGACGACGTCATCGGTTACGGCGCCGACAAGGTGGTGGTGGCGACCGGCGCCCGGTGGCGGAACGATGGCCTTGCGGCGGTGAATCGGGCGCCGCTGCCGGGCATGGTTCCAGGCGATCCCCGAATTCTCACGCCCGAGCAGGTCATGGCCGGGGCGGAGACCGGCGAGCGGGTCGCGGCCCTCGACGCCGACGGCTACTACACCGGCATCGGCATGGCCGAGCTGATGGCTGACGCGGGCAAACGGGTGAGCCTGATTACTCCGGATGCCCGCGCGGCGTCGTTCTGCGACTACACGCTCGAAGGCGACAATATTCACCGGCGCATCCGCGAGCTCGGGATCGCGCTGCTGGCCAACCGCTGGGTCGAGCGGATCGAGCTGGGCAACGCGGTCATGCTGTTCGCCTCCCACGTCTACGACGAAGCGGCGACGCCCACGTTGCCCCCGGTTCCGGGCGAAAATCCCCGCCGCGCGCTGGCCGAAAGCGAGCCACTGGAGTGCGACAGCCTCATCCTGGTCACCGCGCGTCAGCCCAACGACGCGCTCTACCGCGCGCTCAACGCACGACGCGCCGACTGGGCCGCCCACGGGGTCCGTGCCGTCTACGCCGTGGGCGACTGCTACGCGCCGGGTATCCCGCAAGCAGCCGTCTGGCAGGCGCACCGACTCGCCCGCGAGTTCGAGAGCCCCGATCCCATGAAGCCGCTGCCTTTCATCCACGAGCGGCGCATCTGGGGCGGCACCGATCCCATGCCGACGCTATAGCGCCAAGTCGGGCGTTTCCAACCACGGTTCCGGGCGCTATCCTGACGCAAAGGCCAGACGTCGTTGGACCAGGGAGAGTGGCCATGGCACGGGATCCGAAATACGACATTCTCTTCGAGCCGGTCACGATCGGCCCCAAGACGCTCAAGAACCGCTTCTATCAGGTACCCCACGCGAATGGCGCGGGCTCCGATGCCCCCGGCGACCAGGCCGCGTTCCGTGCCATGAAGGCCGAGGGCGGCTGGGCGGGCGTCAATACCGGCTGGTGCTCGATCTCCCCGGGCTCCGACGCGTCCGGCCACGTCTCCTGCCGGTTGTGGGACGAGGGCGACATCATCAATCTGCGCCCGCTGTGCGATGACGTGCACAAGCACGGCGCCTTGGTTGGCTGCGAGCTCGGCCATTACGGCGTGCACGCACCGAATTTCGAATCCCGCGAGGCGTCCAGGGGCCCCAGCGCCTATCAATCCGACGCCCAGCCCTGGGTTTATTGCGCCGAGGCCGACGAAGACGAGATCGCGGAAATCGTCGAGCTTCACGCCGAAGCCGCCCGGCGCGCGGTCGCGGCGGGCTTCGATATCGTCTACTACTGGCCGGCGGATTCCATGCTCGGCACCCAGTTCCTCTCGCCGTTCTACAATCACCGAACCGACAAATACGGCGGCGATTTCGACGGCCGCATCCGCTTCAGCCTCGAGGTGCTCGAGGCAACGCGCAAGGCGGTGGGCGAGTCCGCTGCCGTCGCCGTGCGTCACAGCGTCGACAACCTGCTCGGCCCCGACGGCATCGAGGCAGGCGACGAAGGGCTCCGCTATGTCGAGCGGATCGCCGCCGAAGGCCTCGCCGATCTTTGGGACATCAAGATCGGCACTTACGCCGACTGGGGCGACGACATCGCGACCTCCCGGTTCGAGAAGGCCAACCATGAAAAGCCCTTCAACGCGGGCGTGAAGGCGGTCGCGGACGGCGTGCCCGTGGTTGCCGTCGGGCGGCTCACCAGCCCCGATGACATGGTCGCGAACATCGCCGAGGGCGTCTACGACATCGTCGGCGCCGCGCGCGCCTCGATCGCCGATCCTTTCCTGCCCAACAAGGTCGCGGAGGGGCGGATGGACGACATCCGCGAATGCATCGGCTGCAACATGTTCATCGCGTCGCATGAGCTCCATTCCGGGCGGATCTCCTGCACCCAGAACGCGACCGTGATGGAGGAATACCGCCGGGGCTGGCACCCGGAACGTTTCGAGGCCGCGCCCGAGCCCTGCTCGGTGCTGGTCGTCGGCGCGGGGCCCGCCGGGCTCGAATGCGCCCGGGTTCTGGGCATGCGCGGCTACGACGTGCATCTGCGCGAGGCGGTAGGCGAACCCGGCGGCCATGTCCGGGACGTTGCGCGCTATCCGGGCCTCGCCGAGTGGGGCCGCATCGTCAGCTACCGCGAGGGCCAGCTTGCCAAGATGCCGAACGTCGAGATCCATACCGGCATCGGCGAGATGTCTGCCGACGAGGTGCTGGCCTATGGCGCCGATAGGGTTGTGATCGCCACGGGCGCGCGCTGGTCGGGCGACGGCACCTCGGGCGTCACCATGGCGCCGCTCGACGAGGCCGACGCCGCGCGGCCCCAGTTCGCCACTCCCGAGCAGGTCATGGCGGGCAAGGAGCTGGGCGAGCGAGTCGTCGTACTCGACGGCGAGGGGGTCAATGTCGGCATCGCCTTGGCCGAGCTGTGCGCCGATCGCGGCAAGGACGTCACCGTCGTCGCCCAATTGAGCGACGTCGCCGCCTTCTCTATGCTCTCGGGCGAATATGTCGGGCTGCAGCGCCTGATCCACGAGAAGAACATCGCCACGCTGACGAGCCACTGGGTCGAATCGATCAACGTGGCGAACACTGTGCGGGTCGAGGCGTTCAATCTTTACCGCGACGGCTACCGGCGCAATCCCGCTGCGCCCGGCGAGTACCCCCGCGTGATGAGCAGCGAAACCACCGCACTTGAATGCGACAGCGTGATCCTCGCCACTTCGCGCATCCCCAACGACGCGCTCTATCGCGAGCTTAAAGAACGCCAGAGCGAATGGTCGGGCGCGGGGCTTGCCGCCGTCGTTCGCGCCGGCGACTGCGTTACGCCGCGCCTCATCTACAACACCATCTTCGACGGCCACCGGGTCGCACGCGAATTCGAGAGCGCGAGCCCGGAACGGCCCTTGCCCTATATCCGCGAGCGGCGCCTCTGGAGCGCCGGGGACACGATGCCGGGTGCCGCACCGAGCGCCGCCTGACCACGCAAAGGAGAGAGAACCATGGCCCGCGATCCGAAATACGACATTCTCTTCGAGCCGATCGACATCGGCCCCAGGACGCTGAAGAACCGCTTCTACCAGGTGCCCCACTGCAACGGGGCGGGCTCGCACTTGCCCGGCAGCCAGGCGGCGTTTCGCGGCATGAAGGCCGAAGGCGGCTGGGCGGCGGTCTGCACCGAGGCCTGCGGCATCAACGCCGAGGCCGATTTCGAACCCTACCCGCTGGCCAGCCTGTGGGACGGGGACGACGTCGCCAACCTGCGCCACATGTGCGACGCGGCGCACAAATGGGGCGCGCTCGCCGGTGTCGAGCTGTGGCATTCGGGCGCGATTTCCCCCGCCATGGACAGCCGCGCTGTACCCCGCGGGCCGACCCAGTTCATGACCCCCTGGACACCCAACCGGGCGGGCCACGAGGCCGACGAGGACGACATCGAGGATCTGTTGACCGACTACGTCGAGGCCGCGAAGCGGGCACTGGATGCGGGTTTCGACATTGTCTATTGCTACGGCTCCCACTCGGTGCTGCCCGTCCAGTTCCTCTCGTCTCACTACAACAAACGATCGGACAAGTACGGCGGCTCGTTCGAGAACCGCGCTCGCTTCTGGCTCGAATTGATCGGGCGCACCCGCGAGATCATCGAGGGCCGTGCCGCGCTCGCCGTGCGCCTGTCGATCGACCAGCTGATTGGTCCCGGCGGTGTCGAGGCGGGCGACGACGGCATCGGGTTCGTCGAACTCGTCACCCGCCAGGGCTTGGTCGATATGTGGGATATCAATGTCTCCGACCAGTTCGAATGGGGCGAGGACGCGGGCCCGTCGCGGCATCAAAAGGCGAATCACCAGGCGCCGTTCACCCGTGAGGTCAAGACGGTGGCCAAGGTGCCGGTCCTCAATGTCGGGCGGCTGACCAGCCCCGACGACATGGTCGAGGTCATCAATTCCGGCCAGGCCGACATCATCGGCGCTGCCCGGTCCTCGATCGCCGATCCTTTCCTGCCGAAGAAGATCGAGGAGGGCCGCAACGAGGACATCCGGGAATGCATCGGCTGCAATGTCTGCATCTCCCGCTGGGAAGCGGGCGCGCGGCTGATCTGCACCCAGAACGCCACCGCCATGGAGGAATACCGGCGCGGCTGGCATCCCGAGGAATTCGCGCCCGCGCCCGCGCCCGGCAATGTGCTCGTGGTCGGGGCCGGCCCCGCGGGCCTGGAGTGCGCCCGGGTGCTGGGGATGCGGGGTTACGACGTCCATCTCGTCGAGGCCGGGGGCGAGGTCGGCGGCCATGTCCGCGACATCATCCGCTATCCGGGCCTGGCCGAATGGGGCCGGGTCGTGACCTGGCGCCAGACCCAGATCGACAAGCTCAAGAGCGTCGAGGTCCACACCGGGTCCCGTCTCGATGCCGACGGCGTGCTCTCCTACGGCGCCGACGCGGTGGTCCTTGCCACCGGCTCGTGCTGGTCGGGCGAGGGCTATAACGGCACGGACATGGGCGCAATCCCCGGTGTCGACGCCGCCAGGGCGCAATACGCCACGCCCGAGCAGGTGCTTGCCGGCAAGGAGATCGGCGACCGCGTGCTCGTGCTCGACGGCGACGGTTATTTCACGGGTGTCGCCATGGCCGAGATGATGGCCGATGCGGGCAAGCAGGTCTCCATCGTGACCAGTTTCGGTGCCGTCGCCGCGCTCACCGAGCTGACCCTTGAAGGCCCCAACCTCCACCGCATGCTCCATGAGAAGAACATTGCCTGCTATCCGGGCATGTGGGTCGAGGAGATCGAGGAGGGCAACCTGCTCAAGGTGAAGATCTACGACTTCCTGCGCGACGGATCCACCCGGACCACCGACCCGGTTGCGGGCGAGCCGATCCGCAGACCCGGCACCGCCACCACCGAGCTCGAAGTCGACAGCATCGTCCTGGTTACCGCGCGCATGGCCAACGCCGGGCTTTACAAGAGCTTGCGCGCGCGCAAGGCGGATTGGGCGGCCAACGATATCCGTGGTGTCTATCAGGCGGGTGACTGCTACGCGCCGCGCATGCTGGGCGAGGCGATCTACGAGGGCCACCGCATCGCCCGCGAATTCGAGAGCGACGACCCCCAGCGTCCGCTGCCCTTCGAGCGCGAGAGGCTGGTCTGGAAAGAGGCGCCGGAAGGAGCGTACTAGTCCCTGGGAAGAGCGGCTGGACCGCGAGGTCCGCTGCCGTGAGCGAAACGGAGGCCCCCGCGTGATCGGACGGATTGCGCGGAACCCGCGACGGCGGGCCGCCGCAGGACCGGGGTTGGCCGAGGGCGGCCGGTCCCAACCAATGTTGCAGCACACCCTCGCCAGCCCGAGTGGCGATTGAGCGAGTAACGATCTAAAGGCGCGTGGATCGCGAGGTCCGCTGCCGTGAGCAAAAAGGAGCAACACATCATGGAGATGAAAACTTACTTGCGCGACCAGATCGACTGGGAGCAGCCGTTCCCGCCCGAGGAATACGCCGAGCGCCGGGCCAAGGTGCGCGCCGCGATGGCCGAAGCGGGGCTCGACGCGCTCTACGTGATCCGCCGGGCCGACCTGAAATATCTCGTCGCCTACGACCAGATCTGGGACCCCTTGCGGGGCTCCACGGGCCTCCTGATGCGCAGCGATTCCGACGACACCCTGTTCTTCGACACCTCGGTTCACACCACCCTCATCTCGCTCCTGCCCGAGATCAAGGAGGCGGTGATCTTCGGCACGTCCGAGCTCGGTAGCCCGTCGGACCTCGACGTCATCGTCGAAACCGTGGCGGCCCGGGGGCTGGCCAAGGCAACCGTCGGCCTGCAGTACTGGGGCTACGGCACCGACACCTCGGTCGTCGAGGCGATGGCGGCGAAGCTCGAGGCGGCGGGAGCCAAGGCCGTCGATGCCTCGTTGCTGGTCGAGGAGGTCCGGTTCGTCAAGTCGCCCCGCGAGATCGCGGTCATGCGCGAGGCCTTCGCCATTATGGATACCGCGCTCGAGGTGACGCGCAAGGCCATGCACCCCGGCATGATGGAGACCCAGATCGAGGGTGTGCTCGTCGGCAGCCTGATGGACCAGGGCTGTAACTACCCGGCGATCAACACCATGCTGGGCACGGGCGTGCGCTCGGGCACCCACCATTCACCGCCCACCCACCGCAAGATCAAAGAGGGCGACTTGGTCCATTTCGACGTCTGCGCCTCGCTCCACCGCTATCACGCCAACATTTGCCGCACCCTCTCGGTGGGCCAAGCCGACGAGCGCTGGCTGGCACTCATGGAGAAATCCGCAGGCTGCGTCGACCGTATTCTCGGCGAGATCAAGCTCGGCGATCCGCTCACCCGCGTCGACGAGCTCGGCAACGCCTATATCGACGAGGTGGGCCTGCGCGACAAGGCTTGGTGGATCGGCGGCTATTCCTTCGGGATTTCCTTCATTCCCGACTGGACCGGCGCCCACTGGCTGCATTGGAACGAGGAGACCTTCGGCCCCACGGGCAGCAAGGGTGTGGTCCAGCCCGGCATTGTCTTCAACTTCGAGAACCAGTTCGACGTCTGGGAAGACTGGCCGGGCGGCACGGGCTGCGCCTGGATCGAGTGCTTCATGGTCACCGAGACCGGCCTCGAGCTGATGTCCAAGCTGCCCCGCACCATCGTCTCGACCGACGATTAGGGCCGGGGTTGGCTTAGGGCGGCCGGCCCCAAATTAAGAAAGGCCGAGGTTGGCATGCCCGCCGGGCTGGCTTGGGCGGCGGCGGGCCCCAAATTAAGGAGGGCCGGGGTTGGCGCGCCACACGGCTCAGACGCCGGAGCGGGGCTTGACCGCCTCGGCCGGCGCGGGCGCGGCCTCGACCAGCCTCTTCAGCCGCTTGATCTGGCCGCCGTCGGTCGACTTGATCATGAAGATCAGCACGGGCTGAACCACGGCCCAGAGAAAGCCCGAGCCCTCGCAGGTCGCCTTCAGCGTCACCCGCGTCTTGCCGTCCTCGGCCGGTTCGCAGGTGTAGTCGTAGACGGCCTCGACGCCGCCGCTCTTCGAGGCCAGGGCGATGCGCCGCCCGTCTTCCCATTCGGCGATCGTGACCGTGCGCCCGTGGCGGCCGCGCTGGTTCGCCGCGGCTCTAAACGTCGTGCCCGCGCAGACCGGGCCTTTGGACGTCTGCTCGACCTTACCGACGGTCTTCATCCATTCGGGTGCCCGGGTCGGATTGGCGAGCACCGCCCAGATTGCGTCGGCAGGCGCCGCGATCGATTCGGTGACGGAATAGCAGCCCATGGGCTCCTCCCTTGTCCCGATGATAGGCAAGACGCCCCGCTTGTCGAATCGGCCTCGGCCCGGGGTTGCGATCGCCACGCGGGGCGTGCCCTTCGCGGATGGCCGTATTACACTGTGAGCAAGGCTTGGCCCATCGTCGGCGCAGGGGAGAGAGACCATGGCTGAATACCCGTTCGACGGCGGCGTGCTCTATTACGAAGGGCAAGGAAAGGGCGAACCGATTCTCTTCATTCATGGCGTGACCATGAGTTCGCGCTTCTTTTCCCGCCAGATCGAGTGGTTCGCGCGCCACGATTATCACGCCCTGGCCATCGACCTCCGGGCCCACGGGCGCTCAAGCAAGGTCATGCGCGGCCATACCATCCCGACCTACGCGCAGGACATTCACCTCTTCATCGAGGACAAGGGGCTCGAAGACGTGACGCTCGCGGGCTGGTCCATGGGCGCCTTCGTGATGTGGGATTACCTGCGCCAGTTCGGCACCGAAAACATCAAGGCCTCGATCGTCATCGACGAGGCGGCGACCGACTACAAGTGGCCGGGTTACGATCACGGCTTCGCGGAATCGGTCGGCGATGTCGCGGGCTATGTCGACGCCATCCAGTCCGACTGGCACGGCTTCATTCGCGAGTTCTCGGTCTCCATGTTCAAGACCCACCCCTCCGAGGAAGACGCCCGCTGGATGTTCGACGAGGTTTCCCGGGTGCCCCCGGTCATCGCCAGCACGATCCTGGTCGACGAGATCTTCCGGGATTACCGCGAGTTCCTCACCACCCTCGATCTGCCCACGCTGATCTGCGGCGGCCGCGAGCCCTGCCTCGCGATCACCGTCGAGGCGCTCGAAGACGTGCACTCCCGCATCGCGGGCTCCGAGCTCGTCATCTTCGAGAACAGCGGCCACTGTCCGTTCCTCGAAGAGATCGACAAATTCAACAAGACGGTCGACGAATTCCTCAAGGGGCTTTCGTGACGGGAGTTGAAATCCGAGCGGCCACGGCGGCGGACAGCGACGCGGTCTGTCGGTTGGCCTTTTCGCTGTTCGAAGCGGTCGAGCCGGGCGAATATACCCTCGACATGCTGCGCCCGGCGACCGAACAGGTGCTTCGGGATTCGGCCGATGTCTTTCCCTTTCTGGCACTCCGGGAAGGCCGCCCGGTTGGCCTGATCGTGCTCGGCCGGTGCACCGCGATCTTCGCGCTCGGCGATTTCGGCGAGATTACGGAACTCTACGTCGAACTCGCCCATCGCTCGGCGGGCGTCGGCGCGGCGCTGATCGAAAAAGCCGTGGCGTTCGGTCAATCGAAGGGCTGGACCCTGATCGAAGTCAGCGCACCCGACGTTCCCAAGTGGCAGCGGACGGTGGAATTCTATCTGCGCAACGGCTTCAGGGAAAGCGGTCCCCGGCTCTGCCTCACGCTCTATGACCTCTGAGATCCGGCGAGGCCACGCAGATGACCGAGCATAGAGCGGCTCCCGATGCAAACAGTGGCCACGGCGGCCTCGCCTCGCGGCTATACGGGCTCGCCACCGGCGACGAGGACGCCCGGCTCTGCCGCGACATCCCGGAATCCCAGTGCCGGGACCAGCCGCGCAATTTCATTTGCCATGTCGCGGCCTCGGGCCTGAGTAAGACCGGCGATGCGCTCGCCGACAGCAAAGTGGTGCTGCCCTGGGTGCTGGGCGCCCTCGGCGCGCCGGTGTTCCTGATCGGGCTGCTGGTGCCGATCCGCGAATCCCTCGCCCTGTTGCCGCAAATCCTGGTCGGCGGTGTCGTCCGCCGCTATCCCGTACGCAAGGGATTCTGGGCGGCGAGCAGCCTGGTTCAGGGTTTGTGCGTCATCCTCATGGCCGTGGTCGTGGCGCTGGGGCTGCACGGCGCCGCCGCCGGCTGGGTGATCGTCGGTCTGCTGGTGGTCTTCTCCCTGGCGCGCGGCATCGCCTCCGTCGCCGGCAAGGACACGCTCGGCAAGACGGTCTCCAAGGGTCACCGGGGGCGGGTCGGCGGCTATGCCGCCACGGGCTCCGGCGTCATCGCCGCCGCCATGGGCCTCTACCTCGTGGCGAGCCCCGAAAGCGCGCGCCCCGACTGGCTGCTCTACGCGATTCTCGCCGCCGCCGGGGTCTCCTGGTTTGTGGCCGCCGCGACGTTCTCCGCGATCGAGGAAACCCCGGGTGCGACCGGGGGCGCCCGGGGATTGCGCGATCTCGTCGGCGATCAGGTCCGGCTGTTGCTGAAGGACCCCGAATTGCAGAAGTTTCTGATCGCCCGGGCGCTGATGATTTCGACCGCGCTGGTCGGGCCCGTCTATGTCGGCCTCGCGCAAGCTGCGACCGGCCAGGCACTCGACGGGCTCGGCTGGCTAATTATCGCGACCGGGCTCGCGGGCGCTCTCAGCTCATCGTTCTGGGGTATCTTTTCCGACAGATCCAGCCGCCTGACCATGGCTCTCGCCGCGGCCATGGCGGGAGGCTTGGGGCTCGCGGTTCTGGCCGCGCTCAGCCTGTTTCCCGGCGTGCGCGACGACATCGTCTTCTACGCCGCCGTCCTGTTCATCCTCGGCGTTGCCCATGCGGGCGTGCGGATCGGGCGCAAGACCCATGTGGTCGATCTCGCCGGCGGCGACCGCAAGTCCGTATATGTCGCGCTCAGCAACACCGTCATCGGCGTGCTCCTGCTTGCCATCGGCGCGCTCGGCAGCGTTCTTCTGGGCTTCGGGTTCGAGGTCGCCATCGCCGCGCTCTCCGCCATGGCGCTGCTCGGCGCCGTTATGGCCTTCGCCATGAAGCACGTGCAGGGGGATTGACGCGCCCGCCCGCGCAGCCGTGGACCGTCAGCCACTGGCGTGAGCGACTAAAAAGGCGAGGCCCCGCGCGCGAGCCCTCAACCCGCCGGGGCCCGGGCGGCATAACGCCGCCCCAAGGCCCCCATCGCCAGCAGCACCCCTACGGTCACGACGGCGATGCCGATCCAGGCGACGAGGCTCGGCATCTCGCCCAGCGCCGGGATCGCGATCAACGCTGCCAGCGCCGGCACCGCCGAGGTGAACACCGCCGCCCGGTTAGGGCCCAGAGTGCGGATCGTGACATAGACCAGGGAGGTGCCCATCAGGTTGGGGATCAGCCCCTGAAAGCCCGCCTGCAGGAGAATCTCGTCCCACGGGGCCGCCGCCAGGTTGCTCGGCAGGACCGCGAACCAGACCGGCACGTAGAGAATGCCGCTCACCAGGCAGACCGAGAACAGGACCTGGCCCAAAGTCAGGTTCCAGACCTTGACGGTCACCAGGTGAAGCGCGAAGAGCACGGCACTGCCAAGCAACAGCAGATCGCCCACCCAGACGAGGCCCTCGCCCGCGCTCATGAGCGCGTCGAGCCCGGTGAGTACACACCCGGCTAACAGCAGAACGACGCCGGCGCTGCGCGAAATCCCGATCCGCTCGCGCACCCAGAGCCAGGCGACGAAGACGGTGAAGACGGGCGTCAGGCCGTTCATGAAGACGCCGAAATGCGCAGCAGGCGCGAAGACCAGCCCCGTATAGCCGAGCAAGGCATAGGGCGCGCCGGTGGAAAGCGTCACGACTGCGACGCGAAACGGCGTCAGGCCCCGCCACAGCCGGGAGCGGATCGCCCAGGGCAGGATAATCGCTCCTGCGATGCCGTAGCGGAACGCCGCGACGTCGTAAATCGTGAGCGTATGCTGAACCCCGTGGCGGGTGACCACGATCCAGCCCGCCCACAGCAGGACCACGCCCGTGCCGGCGAGTACCCCGAAGATCAATGCACGATTCATGGTGTGAGGAATAACGCCTTTTTAGCTCGCGGTCTCTCACGCATGTGCGGTGAGGCGTGGGCAACTTGTTGTTATAGGACGTGCGTAATCTCATCCTTCAACAAGCTCAGGATGAAGCCAACAAACCTCTAAACCCTCACCCTGAGCCTGTCGAAGGGTGAGCCTGTCGAAGGGTGAGCCCGCATCCCCGCTACTCGATGACCGCCAGGCCGTTTGGAAAATCGCACAGAAAATCGACCGAGGCCTCCGAAAACTCCATGGTGTTGATCATCAGCGAGGCGCCGGCCCCCTCGGGCAGGTAGATGTCGCTCTCCAGGTTGATCACCATGCCTGCATCGAGCGTGTCGTCCCCCGGGTCGATTTCCGCGTCGTAGGTAAACGGCCCGTCCCAGTCGGGCGGGATCGCGATACCCAGCTCATAGCCACCGACCCACCAGCGGTCCTCCCACAGCCCGTGCTCGTCGTAATAATCCCGGGCATAGCCGGTCAGCTCGGCGACCCGCATGCCCGGTTTGAGGATTTCGGGCAGGCCCGTGAACAGACCTGAGCTTTTCTCCAGCCGTTCGGCGACCGCCGGATGGGGCTCGCCCATGGAGAAGGTGCGCGCAACGTTCGTGTGATAGCGCCGGCAGACGCCGCAGATGTCGATCGTCACGATCTCCCCCGCCTCGATCTTCTTGGACGAGGCCAGCGCGTGGGGCGCGGCGGACCTCCGGCCCGAGGCCACCGGCAGGAATATCGCCGCCGGCTCGCCGCCCGCCTTCATCATGGCGTAGGTCATCTCCGCGTGGACGTCGAGCTCGCTCGCCCCCACGGTGAGCGCATCCCGGGCCGCCGTCATGCCGATGTCGGCGAACCGCCCGGCCTCGCGCATGTAGGCCCGCTCCTGGGGCGATTTGATCCGGCGCACCTCGCGCAATATGTCGGTCGCGTCCTCGACGGTGGCGCCTTCGGCTTCGAGCGCCGCCTGGAAGCGCTCCGAATGGCCCCGGTTCGGCCGGTAGCTGAACATCTCCAGCCCGACCGTGCCCGAAAGCCAGCCCGCTGCGCTTAGCTCCGCGGCGATGAACTCGATCATGCTCCGCCCGTCGTCCCGGTAGATCCGGATGTCCGGCGAGACGGTGGTGAACTGGACCAGAACCTCCTCCATCTCGGTCTCGAAATGGATCGTCTGTCCGCTCTCCCGGTGGATCGCGATGCCGCTGGCCGGCGGCCAGATCACCGGGCTCTGGGCCTGGTACCATTCGCACAGGAAGCCGCTGACGTAATAGAGCCCCTCGGGCGCGGAGACAAAGAGCAGGTCGATGCCCCGCGCCTCCATCGCGCCCCGGATGCGCTCCATTCGCTCGGCGAACTCCGCCTCGCCGAACGGCACGTCCCGCTCGGGGATGCAGTGCCTGGTGATGTGTTCCCGGTTGCTCATGCGCTCGGTCATCGGAGCCTCCCGTTGCCGCTCTCGTGGGCCTTGAACGGGCCTTCCCGCCTATCTTAAACCCATTGCGCGGCGAGGGCGCGGTCGCTTCTGCGCAGTGCCCGAACCGGGTTGGGCCGGATTTCGCTTGCGGCCGAGAAACCGTGTTAACCTTCCCGTTATCCGGGTGGCGTCGAAGATACTTGAGTAAGAAGCCGCGCGGGAACCAACCCGCCCATGCCGTGACAAGGCGGGACATACCCGCGATGCCGACGCCTCCCGCAAACCATAGAAATGGGGGAGGTCGCAATGGCAAAAAAGGCAGGATACGACAAGAGAACCGAAGAGGCCCTGGCCGCGTTCCGCAAGCATCGGGAGCTCGAAGACGCGCTCAGGCGCGAGATTGCCGCTTACAGGGACAAGCTCTCTCAGGCGCTTGCCAAGGGCGACGAAAAAGCGCTCCAAAAGATTCTGGAGAATAAGAAGCTGCGGAAAGTCCTCGCCCGTCAACGGGCGCCCGTGCCGCCGTCGGTGTCTTTCTTCCCCCTCGTGCCGCCTTTTCCGCCTCCTGACCCGATTCCGCGGCAGGACCCCGACGATTGCCGGCACAAGTTCGATATCGAGGAGATCTACCGCAGGCGCGAGCTTCAGTCGTTTGATTTCGTCTGCAATTTTAAGGAGACACTGACCATCGAGGACGCCGACTATTTCGAGGACCCGCCGCAAGGATCCGCCTCGGCCAGGCCTCTGGGTGGCAAGTCGCTCGACGAATCGGCACTGTCCACTACGAGTGAGGATCAAGGGTGGCTGTGTCTCGAAAGTGGTGGAAATTGGTTTTGGCGCCTCTCCGAGCGGGTTGAGTTTTGCGGCGGTCAGGCTGCGCGGTCAAGGGTTTCGTCGGCGATTAGCTGATCGAGGGTTTCCCATCCATCGACTTTGCGCATCTGGATTTGGCCGGAAGCGAGGAGCGCCCAGAGGAGCATCGGCACTGTTTCGGGACACGGCAGCACGGTCTGTGTTTTGATCCGGCGCTTGAACTCCTCGTTGAGACGCTCAATGGCGTTGGTCGTTCGGGCTGATTTCCATTGGCTCTTGGACAGGCGCGTGAAGGTAAAGAGCTTGTCGCCCGCTTCCGCGAGGCTGTCCGCGGCGGCCCTGCATTTCAGCCGCCACTTGCGGACAAGCGCCTTGCGGCGGGTTTCCACCTCGGAGGCAGTGTCGGCATAGATCATATCGCGGTAATCTTCGCTCAGCTCGTCATGCATGTGTTTGGGAGCATGACCCAGAAGGTTGCGGTGCTTGTGCACGGTGCAGCGTTGAACGGGAAGGTCATCGCCCCAAAGCGCCGACAGGAGAGTGTCAGATATCTTGTGTAAATGAGTGCCGTGGGTCCAATATTTAGTATGGGAGGACCTACGATGAGGACTATCAGACCTGAACTTCTGGACGAACTTCTGGCCGATTACGAGAAGCCGGATGACCTGCTGGGCGAAGACGGGCTGTTCAAGCAGCTCAAGGCGGTGCTCTTGGAGCGGGCGCTTGACGCCGAGCTGAGCGATCACCTGGGCTACGAGAAGGGTGACCCGGCCGGTCGCGGCACGGGTAACAGCCGCAACGGCTACTCGGACAAGACGGTGCTGAGCGAGGATGGCGAGATCGATATCGCCGTGCCGCGCGACCGCACCGGCACGTTCGACCCGCTGATCGTGCCCAAGGGCGAACGCCGTCTCGAGGGCTTCGACGATCGCATCGTGTCGCTGTATGCCCGCGGCATGACGGTGCGCGAGATACGTGGCCATCTGCAGGAGCTTTACGGGGTCGCGGTTTCGCCGGACCTGATCAGCCGGGTCACCGACGCGGTACTCGAGGAGGTCCGCGAATGGCAGAACCGACCGCTCGATGCGGTCTATCCGGTGGTGTTCTTTGACGCGCTGCGGGTCAAGATCCGCGACGAAGGCCTGGTGCGCAACAAAGCAGTCTACGTTGCACTGGCCCTCACCGCTGAAGGCGAGAAGGAGGTTCTCGGGCTGTGGATCGAGCAGACCGAAGGCGCCAAGTTCTGGCTCAAGGTGATGAACGACCTCAAGACCCGCGGCGTCGCTGACATCCTGATCGCCGTGGTCGACGGCCTCAAGGGCTTCCCCGAGGCGATAACAACGGTGTTCCCCGAGACCACGGTGCAGACCTGCATCGTGCATCTGATCCGCAGTTCGCTGGCGTTCGTGTCGTGGAAGGACCGAAAGAGGATCATGCCCGATATCAAGGCGATCTACCGCGCCGAAACCGCCGAGACCGCGGCGGCCAAGCTCGACGAGTTCGAGGCCAAATGGGGCGAGCGCTATCCGGCGATCGCGCCCAGCTGGCGCCGCGCCTGGGAGCAGGTGGTGCCGATGTTCGCGTTCCCGCCGGCGATCCGCAAGATGATCTACACCACCAACGCGCTGGAGAGCCTGCACCGATCTTTGCGCAAGATCATCAAGACACGCGGTAGCTTCCCCAACGACGAGGCGGCGGTCAAGCTGTTGTTCCTGGCGATCCGCAATGCCGGTGTCGGCTGGAAACGGCCTATTGAATGGACCGCCGCAATGGGGCAGTTTGCGATCCTGTTCGAGGATCGCTTTCCGGCCTCAGCGCGCTGAGGCCGGAAACAATGTCGCCCACGGCGTCACTTACACAGACAATCGGACACACCCGCCGACAGAGCCGCCTCCAGCCCCGGCGCGCCATCGACGATGACAAACCCGGGCCGTTTCAGTCCACGCGCATCAAGGTCGTCGAGGAACTGGCGCCACGCCGCCTGGCTTTCTCCGCCCATATTCCCGATCGAAAGCAAGACCTTCTGGCCATCCTGGCGCACCCCTATAGCCGCGAGAACCGAGATGTTGGTGGCCTTGCGGTCCAGTCGGGTCTTGATCACAGTGCCGTCAAGGATCAGCCGAACAATATCCTCATCCGCGAGGCCACGGCTGCACCAGGCGTCCCAATCGACCTTCACCTTGCGCCACGCCCGGCTCACAACGTCCTTGCTCACAGAACCCCGGAAGAGCCCGAACAGCGCGCGTTTCACCCGCCGCGTGTTGGTTCCGGACAGATACACCGAAGCGATCAGCGCCTCGGCCTTTCTGGTCAGCCGCTGGTAGCGCGGCAGCGCCCGCGAACGCCATTCCGACGCCCGACCGTCTTCCTCAACGATCCGCGCACGCGGCACGCTCACCCTCTCGGTCCCGAATGTCCCCGTCAGTTGCCGCTTCCGGTGCCCGTTCCGATACCCTTGCCGAAGCGCGTCCTCTCGACCGTATCGGCAGCGCCCGAGAAACTGCGCAAGTTCCTCCTCAAAAACGGCCTCGATCGTGGATCTGATGTTCTCCCGCAGCCGGTCCTCGATCGGATCATAGCCGGCGTCATTGGCCAGTAGCGAAAGCACGGAAGTCTCGGTAGTGTTCTTCATGGCGTGATCTCCTTGGCGGTGCTAGCCGCCGGTTGGGTGGTTGTCTTGTCACCCGGAGATTACGCCACCCTCAAATTTCCACCACTTTCGAGACACAGCCTCAAGGGTTTGCGAATATCTCTGTATCGGTAATTACTGCCGGTTTCATTTCTCAGTTCGATGTTGCAACGGACACGCAGACCACGGTTCACGTCATTTCGGCTCTCAACTCTTCGATCGACATGATCCAGTTGTTCACAGGTTTTGCAGGTGGAGCGGAAGGCTACGCCGAGGTCAAAATTGAACATCGACTCTCGGTACGGGCGCAGGGGCAGACGTCTGAACCGGGATTCCCCATATGGAACCCTCCCAGCCCGTTGAGTGTGGCTCGACACCGCTCGACGTGCAATTTGCCTTCGAATGACAGCCATCTTCGCGCCGAGCCGGATGATTGAGGACCAATTGGCGGCGTTGGTGGCGCGGAATGGCATTTTTGCCGGCGATCCGGGCGCACCGATCCTGTCGGCGGCGACGCGAAGGAACGGGGTGCCGTCGCTCATGCCGGGGCTGGCGGCGGTCTGAGCCGGTCGATACGGCGCAGGATGTCGGCGAACAGGTCACGAGGAATGACAACCTCGGCCATCTGGAACGTGACGTAGCGCCCGTGGCGCACGATCTTCGCTCCGATCTTGATGAGCTTCTCTCGCAGGCTGGTCAGTGACCACTGTTTCACGGCATCGGGCAGCGCGAGGGTGCGCATGAAGTTGCCGAGGTTGTAAGCGAGCGCGTGAAGCTGGAGGCGAACGGCATTGTGGTCGAACCTGCGGCACGACAGGCGTGTCCACCGGATCGCGTTTTTGCCCTCCTTGATCCAGTGCTCAGCCGTGCCGCGCTGATTGTAGAACGCGACCACCCGCTCGGCAGGGCGGCCCAGGTTGGTGACTATGAACCCGACCCTCGGGTACAACTCACCCGGATGCCACTCGACCTTGGCGACGATGCGGCGGGGCTTGTCCCAGGTTCCGGCCTGATAACTGAAGCTGGCATGATACCGGCGCACGTCCTTGGGCGGCCTGCCGACGGGGCGCTTCAGGAGATGAGCGATGCTCTCTTGCAGCACCTTGTTGGCGGGCAGCCGGATGGCGTAGAGCATGCCTTCGGCTTCGAGGTAGTCGTAGATCTCCGGTGAGGCGAAGGCCGCATCGCCGCGGAAGTAGAGGCGGATGGCTCGTTCCTTGTAACGTTCGACCACCGGTACCAGGACATCACGCCATCCGTGGGCGCTGTGCACGTTGCCGGGGCGCAGCGCGCAACGCTCCAGATCGCCGAACTGGTTGAACACGAACAGCGGGTGATAGCAGGTGCAGCCGAAGTGGCCGTTATAGGCCGTGCCCTCCTGCTCACCGAATGTCGGGCTGACGGAGCTGTCCATGTCGAGCACCACGCGCCTCGGCGGATCGTGGTCGTGAACCCGGTCGATCCACGTCCCCGACAGGTCCGCAAGGGCCGCGAGGTTCTCGTTGTTCGCCAGCAGCTCGGTCTCGAACCGCCCCATCTGGCTGGTCGATGCCCCGCCGCGCTCGACCGCCTTGCCGCCGACGATCCAGCGCATCGCGGGATCACGCCCGAGCCGGTCGGCGTCGTTGACATCCTCGTAGCCGGCGAGACGCCCATAGACGGACTGGCGAAGGAGACTGACGATGCCGTGCCAGCCGTTCCTGCCTGTGCGGCTATCCGCGAGCACGCCGCCCGCCAGTGCGGTCAGCCCGAGCGCGCCGTCCAGTTCGCGATAAGCGAGCAACCCCGCGCCGGAGGTCGCCTGCGATCCGTGGAACTCCAGTTTCAGGCGGCGGTCGAAAAGGGGCCGGAGTGGCCCATGATCCGATTCACCCTCCGGGTTCCGCATCCGAGCCGCCCTCCGACACCCTCAAGCCAGTGATTCTTGTAGCAGAATCGTGCCAATCAGGCATCAGGCGAAGCGGTCACTTGGGAAATGCGGGCTGAAGTAGTGTCGCGATTCATCGACTTTCGTTCCGTCTCTGGTGAAGATCAGTCGGATATTTTTGATTATATAACGGTCGGAACAGTTCTCGAGTCGACTGTTACGCTCTCTTCGGGTGTGCCTGGTGCCATCGAGGTCGAAGAAAGCGTGAGAATTAATGCCTCCTCGGCTGATGGCCAAGCTTTTGGTTCAGGAACCTTCACCTGGAATCCTCTCAAGGTAAACGTTCGCTCGGACTGCGTGGCCAGATCGGTCAAGCATGCATTGGTGTACGTCCCGTGACGTCGCCTCGGGGGGGTTAGCGGTCAACCTTTGAGCGGGCTAGGTCGTGGTTGGGTCCGCAAGCTCCCCCAGGCAGTCTGCCAGCCCGTCCGCGTAGCGGTCGATCTGCTCAGATGTCGTCGTAGGAGCGCAGAGCACCACGTTGTAGAACGGCGTGGTCAGGACGCCCCGGTTGAGCAGGTAGAGGTGGATCAGCCGCTCCAGCGGCTTGTCCGCCGCCGCCATGGCTTCCGAGCCGTTTACCGCCGGGCGGGGAAGGAACACGTACTCTGCCCGGGCGCCCAGCCTATGGGCATGCCACGCCACTCCAACGTCGCTTATCAAGCCATTGATCCGGTTTACGAAATGCTCCGCCGCCGGAATCATGTTCCGGGCGTAGTTCGCCTCGGTCATGACATGCTCGAGGGTCGCTCTGAGCGCCGCCATCTGGAGCGCGTTGCCCGCCAGCGTGCTGCCCACCACGCTCATGCCCCAGCCGCCGAAGCGCTCCATCGCTTCCCTCGCCTGCCGGGCGGTCTCCGCCGAAAAGCCGTAGAGCGCGACCGGCACCCCGGCCGCAACCGACTTGCCGATCGTGAACATGTCGGGTTCGAGCCCCCATGCCTTCGTGCAGCCCCCCGGCCCGGCGCAGATCGTGTGGGTCTCGTCCATGATCAGCAGCGCGCCATGCTTGCGGGTCAGCGCCCGCAAGTCCTCGTGCCAGCCCTCCGCGGGCGGCACGATGCCGACGTTGGTCAGGCACGGCTCGGTGAGCACACAGGCGACGTCGCCGAAGGCCAGCTCCCGTTCCAGGGCTGCGAGGTCGTTCTGCTCGACGCAGCGGGCCGAATGCGCCGGGTCGCCGGCCGCGCCGTAGACCTCGGTCCGGCCCACGGCGTTTCCCTGCGCGTCGAGCGAGACCGTCGCCTCCGCGAGGCTGCCGTGATAGCACCCCTGGAATACCAGAACCTTCGCCCGCCCCGTGATCTGGCGGGAAAACGCGATACAGAACCGGTTCGCGTCCGTCGCCGTGATCGCCGATTGCCAGACCGGCAGGCCGAAGCGGCGGACCAGCTCCTCGCCCACCCACGCCGCGTCCTCGGTCGGCGTAAACAGGGTCATGCCGGTTCCCGCGCGCTCGGCGATGGCCGCGGCGACGGCGTCGGGCGAGTGGCCCATCAGCGCGCCCGTATCCGCCATGCAGAGGTCGGCGTACTCGTGGCCGTCCACGTCGGTGAGCGTCGAACCCTTCGCGCGTTCGGCGAATACCGGGAATGGAGAGGGCGCCTCGCGCATCCAGCTCATGGGCGCGCCCGCGAGCCACGCGACGCCCGTGCGCTCCGCCAGCGCCTTCGATTTGGGGTGGGCGTCCGTGAAGCGCTGCTCTTCCCGCGCCATCAGCGCGGCCACAGCCTCGGGCTCGAAGCGGGACTCGTTCGCGCGCCCGCTCACGCCCTGAGCGCCTTGTTCTCGGGGTCGTAGGGGCTCTCGGGGATCACCGGCGCCGACCGCTTGTCGTTCAGGATCTCGACCTGGAGCGCCGTGCCCGGCGCCGCGGCCTCCGGCGCGACGTAGCCGATCGCCAGGCTCTTCTTCACGGTGTGCCCAAAGCCCCCGGCGGTCACCCGGCCGACCATGCGGTCGCCCTGATAGATCGGCTCGTTGCCGAGCGCGTCGGCCGCATCGGCGTCGATCTCCAAGGTCACGAAGGCCTGGGGCACGCCCGCCTCCTTTTGGGCGATCAGGGCGTCGCGGCCCGTGAACTCCCCCTTGTCCGGCCGCACGAAGCGCCCGAGCCCGGCTTCGAGCGCGGAATATTCGATTGTCAGGTCCTGGCCCCACATGCGGTAGCTCTTCTCGAGCCGTAAACTGTCCATCGCCCGCATGCCCACGTTCGCGAGCCCGTAGTCCGCCCCTGCGGTCGTCAGCAGGTCGAAGATGTGGTTCTGGTATTCGATCGGGTGGTGCAGCTCCCAGCCCAGCTCACCCACGAAGTTGACCCTGAGCGCGCGTACGTCCGCCGCCAGTCCGACCGTGATCGTCTGGCCCGTGAGCCACGGAAAGGCGTCGTTCGAGAGGTCCGCATCCGTGCACCGGGCGAGGATGTCCCGCGCCCGGGGGCCGACGAGCACGAGCACGCCCCGGGCGGTCGTGATGTTCTCGATCCGCACGCTGCCGTCATCGGGCGCGGCCTTGACCAGGAAATCGTGATCGAGGCGCTCCGCGGCACCCGAGCTCACGGCGTAGAAGCGCGCCGCGCCCAGCCGGGTGATGGTGAACTCGCTCCGGACCCCGCCGGTCTTCGTGAGCGCATGGCAGAGCGACATCCGCCCGATCTTGCCGGGCAGCCGGTTGGCCACGAGACGGTCGAGATAGCCTTCCGCGCCTGGGCCGGAAATCTCGAACTTCGAAAAGCTCGTGATGTCGATCAGCCCGGCGCGCTGCCGCGCGGCGCGGGCCTCGCTGCCCACGGGCTCGAAATAATTGGTCCGCCGGAAGCTCCAGTCGTCCTTGCGTTCCATGCCCTCGGGCGCGAACCAGTTGGGCCGCTCCCAGCCGTAGCGCTGGCCCCAAACCGCGCCCGCCGCATCCAGCCGCCCGTGGCACGGGCTGGTCTTCGCGGGCCGCGCCGCCGGGCGCTCCTCGTCGGGGTAGTGGATGGTGAAGA
This sequence comes from Alphaproteobacteria bacterium, assembly GCA_965198325.1. Taxonomy (GTDB): domain Bacteria; phylum Pseudomonadota; class Alphaproteobacteria; order UBA828; family JAPUJA01; genus CBDAPE01. The sequence goes on from CBDAPE010000016.1 coordinate 351,385, forward strand.
CATTCTCGTAGGCCTCCTCGTTCTTGGCCTTGGTGTAGGCCTTGTTGGCGTAGGCCCCGAAGCGCCTCGGGTCGACCGGCAGCATGTCGAGGCCGGCTTCCCCCTCGATGATCCACTCGGCCAGGTACTTGCCCGCGCCGCCGGCCGCCGTGATGCCGAAGGAAAAGCCCTCCGCGAGCCAGAAGTTGCGAAGCCCGTAGGCGGGGCCGAGGAGGGGGTTGCCGTCCGGCGTATAGGCGATCGGGCCGTTTACGCAGTCCTTGATGCCTGCCCGGCCGAACACCGGCACCCGCCTGATCGCGGCCTCGATGTGCGGGCCCAGCCGGTCGATGTCGGGCGGCAGCAGCTCCTGGCCGAAGCCCTCGGGCACGCCGTCGACCGCCCAGGCGGGCGCGCCCTTTTCGTAGGGGCCGAGGATCAGCCCCTGGCGCTCCTCGCGCATGTAATAAGACGCGTCGCTCTCGCGCAGCACCGCCATCTCCGGCAGGCCCTGCGCCTTGCGCTCGACCAGCTCGGCAATCTCGTCGGTCACCAGATACTGGTGTTCCACGGGGATCACCGGAATGTCGAGCCCGACCATGGCCGCGGTCTGGCGCGCGTAGTTGCCGCTCGCCGCGACGACGTGCTCGGCTGTAATTTCGCCCCGGTTGGTGCTGACCTGCCACTCGCCGTTCGGCTTGCGCTCGATCGCGGTGACGTCCGTGTTGCGGTTGATCTCCGCCCCGTTGTCCCGCGCGCCCTTGGCGAGCGCCATGGTGACGTCCGCGGGCGCGACGTGGCCGTCGTGGGGGTGGTAGAGCGCGCCGACGAGCCCGTCGGTCTCGCACAGCGGCCACAGCGTTTTGATCTCGCCGGGGCCGATCATCTCGAAGGGCACGCCGATGGTGTTCGCGGTGCCGCAATAGTGGTGGTATTCGTCCATCCGGTCGCGGTTGGTGGCGAGCCTGAGATTGCCGGTCTCGTGGAAGCTCACCCCCTGGCCGGTCTCGGCTTCGAGTCGCTTGTAGAGGTCGATCGAGTATTTGTGGATTTGGCCCACCGCGTAGCTCATGTTGAACAGCGGCAGGAGGCCGGCGGCGTGCCAGGTCGAGCCGTGGGTGAGGTCGGCCTTCTCCACCAGGCAGACCTCCGACCAGCCCGCCCTGGCGAGGTGATAGAGGATGCTCACGCCGACGACCCCGCCGCCGATCACGACCACCCGTGCACTCGTTTTCATCGGCCCTCTCCCTCGTCGGCCACGCCCGCGTCCGCGCCCGAATTCATGGCCGCCTCTCCTCGCCGCTCATGGCCGCCCGCCCGCTTGCGCTCGCCCCCACGGCCGCTCGCGGGCCGGGCTGCTCTGTTCGCTCCTACTTAGCAGGCGCGCGCGGTTTCGGCCAAGCCCCTTGCCGGTTTGCGTCGCCGCGCGGCCGGCCGTTTCCGGTTTGCGCGATGGCTTGGATTGTCCGCTTTTTTTATAGCGGGTAGAAAGGCAATGAACCGATCATTAAACGGGGGTTTGGCGTGGCGCGCGATCCCAAATACGACATCCTGTTCGAGCCGATCCCGATCGGTCCGCACGTCATGAAAAACCGCTTCTACCAAGTGCCCCACTGCACGGGCACGGGCTTGGATCGGCCGGGAACCCAGGCGGGGCATCGGCGGATGAAGGCCGAAGGCGGGTGGGGCGCGGTGTGCACCGAAGCCGCCTCGATCGGGCCCGAGAGCGACACCGAGCCCAGCTCCGTGGTGCGCATCTGGGACGAGGGCGACGTGCGCAATCTGCGGCCCATGGTCGATGCGGTCCACGAGCATGGCGCGCTGGCGGGCATCGAGCTCTGGCACAGTTGCCAGGAAACACCCAACCAGGAGACCCGGATGCCCGGCGCGGGTACGCACGCCTGGCCCGCCGAGACCGCACTCCAGCGCTACGGCTACGAGGTCGACGCCGACGACATCCGCGCCTGGATCGCCGATTACGTCGAGGCCGGCAAGCGGGCCCGGGACGCGGGCTTCGACCTGGTCTACGTCTACGACGCGCACCGGGCGGCGCCCGCCCAGTTCCTCTCGCCCCGGTTCAACCAGCGGACCGACGCCTATGGCGGCTCGTTCGAGAACCGCGCGCGCTTCTTCATCGAGGCGCTCGGCGGCGTGCGGGCCGCGGTCGGCGAGGATTGCGCGGCGGTCGCCCGGCTCACGGTCGACCAGCTCCACGGACCCGAGGACTTCGAGGTCCTCGACGACGGGCTCAAGTTCATCGCGCTCGCGGAAGCCGAGGGCGTGGTAGATCTCTGGGACATCAACATCACCCAGTTCATGGAATGGGGCGAGGATGCCGGCCCGTCGCGCTTCTACAAGGCCAACCACCAGGCGCCCTGGACCCGGCATATCAAGACCGTCGCGAACAAGCCGGTGCTGGGCGTCGGACGGGTGACCAGCCCGGACGACATGGTCGCGATCATCGAGTCCGGCCAGACCGACATCATCGGCGCGGCGCGGCCCTGGATCGCAGACCCCTTCCTGCCCAAAAAGATCGAGGAGGGCCGCTTCGACGATATCCGCGAGTGCATCGGCTGCAACGTCTGCATCTCGCGTTGGGAGCAGGGCGCGCGCATGGTCTGCACCCAGAACGCCACGGCCAACGAGGAGTTCCGCCGGGGCTGGTACCCGGAGACCGTCGAGCCCGCGGCCGAGCCCTGCTCGGTGCTCGTCGTGGGCGCGGGCCCGACCGGCATGGAATGCGCCCGCGTGGCGGGTGAGCGGGGCTACGACGTCCACCTCGTCGAGGCCGACGCCGAGATCGGCGGCCATGTGAAGATGGTCATGCGCTATCCGGGCCTGTCCGAATGGGGCCGGGTGATTACCTACCGCCAGACCCAGCTCGACAAGCTGAAAACCGTCGAGGTCCACACCGGCACCCGGCTTTCGCCCGACGACGTGCTCGCCTACGGTGCCGACAAGGTGGTGGTCGCCATCGGCGCGCACTGGGCGGGCGACGGCCGGTCGGTCAACAACTACGCGCCGCTCGATGGCGTCGACGCGAGGGGACCCCGGTTTGCGACGCCCGAGCAGGTGATGAGCGGCAAGGAGACCGGCGACCGGGTCGTGGTGCTCGACGCGGACGGCTATTTCACGGGCATCGGCCTGGCCGAGTTGCTCGTCGACCAGGGCAAGCAAGTCGCGTTGGTCAGCCAGTACGAGCATATCGCGCCGATGACCGAATTCACCCTCGAGCGGCCCAACGTCGAGCGGCTGCTGCGCGAGAAGGAGATCGCGCTGTGGCCCGGCCACTGGGTCGAGCGGGTGGAGCCCGGCAACGAGATCAAGCTGCAGCTCCGCGATATCTGGCGGGACGGCTATAAGCGGGGCCCCGGCCCGATCACCGGCGAGGCGCCCCGGCGCAAGGGCCCGGCCGTCTCCGAGGTTACCTGCGATACGGTCGTGCTCGCGACCGCGCGGATCGCCAATCGGGAGCTTTACGCCGCGCTCAAGGAGCATAAACCCGAATGGGCGGCGCAGGAGCTCCAGGCGGTCTACCGGGTCGGCGATTGCCATGCGCCGCACATGATTGCGGAATCGATCTTCGACGGCCACCGGCTCGCGCGCGAGTTCGAGAGCGCCAACCCCGCCAAGTCGCTGCCCTTCATCCGCGAGCGGATGCTCTGGGGCCAGGAGATGATCCCGACACTGGAGAGCTAGGGGGTTTGCCGACGTCCCCAAGCGCCGCTTCGACTTTGCCTTGGCTCCCCGGTTCGCGTTCGCCCGCGCCATGCTGACCAACCTCGAACTCACCCAATTTCTGATTTCCGCCGTGTCGTTGCTGGTCATGGCGCACAGCGTCGGCTACGCCTTCGAGCGCCTGCGCCTGCCCAGGGTCGTGGGCGAGATATGTGCCGGGCTCCTGATGGGCCCGTCGGTGCTGGGGCTGGTTCTGCCCGGCGTGGCCGGTTGGCTGGTACCCGACGAGCTGTTGCACGCCAAGCTGCTCTCGGCGGTTTACTGGATGGGTCTGATCCTGCTGATGTTCACCGCGGGATTCCGGGTTCAACGAAACTTCGACGCGGGCGAGCGCCGGCTCGCGGGCCTGCTGCTCGTGGGCGCGACGGTCGTTCCCCTGGCGGCCGGCTGGGGTGCAACGGCGATCGTCGATCTCGGTGCCTATGTCGGGCCGCGGGGCAGTCCGACGACGCTCGCGCTGATATTTGCCATTGCCGTCGCGGTGACCTCGATCCCGGTCATCTCGCGGATCTTCATGGACCTGGGGATTGTCGAGACCCGGTTCGCAAAAGTCGTGCTCGCGACTGCGACGGTGCAGGACGTCCTCCTCTGGGCGGCGCTTGCGGTCGCAACCAGCCTCGCCGCCGCGCAATCGCCGTCTCTCGCCGACGCCGGCCTGGCAGCGGGGCGAACGCTGGCCTTCATGGCGCTCGCCCTCGTCCTCGGCCCGCCGCTGCTGCGCTATGCCAACCGGCTGCGGATCAACCTTGTGCTCAAGGCCTCGCGGCTGGGCTATACGCTGATCTGGTGTTTCCTGATGGTCGCGCTGGCCGCCGCGCTAGACGTGAACGTGGTGTTCGGAGCGTTCATCGCGGGCATCGTGCTGGGCCGGATGCCGGCGGGCGATTTCGACGAGGCTAAAACGCAGATTTCCTCGTTCGGGCTGGGCTTCTTCATCCCGATTTATTTTGCGATCGTGGGGTTTCGGATCGACCTGCCCGGCGCGTTCGACCCGATCCTGTTTTTCGCCTTTCTCGGTTTTTCGAGCGCAGAGGTCGGGCTTTGCGTGTTCGCGACCATGCGGCTCGGGCGCTGCGATTCGCTTACGAGCTGGCATTTCGCCGTCGCCATGAACACGCGGGGCGGTCCTGGCATCGTGCTCGCCAGCGTCGCCTTCGATTTCGGCCTGATCGACCAGCGCCTGTTCGTCGCCCTGGTGCTGGCCGCGATCGTCACGTCGCTCGGGGCGGGTGCATGGTTCCGCTACGCGGTCGGCGCGGGAATGCCGCTGCTTGATCGAAAAGACTGAACGCGTAGAGCCCTACATCACCGCGCCGACCTGTGGTCTTCACATCACCGCGCCGACCTGCCAGGGCACGAACTCCTCGTCGCCGAGGCCGAACGCTTCGCTCTTGGTTTGCTCGCCCGAGGCAGTCGCCAAGATCTTCTGGAAGATGATCTCGCCCATCTCGTCGATGCTGGCCTCGCCGTCGACCACGATGCCGGCGTTGACGTCCATGTCGTCGGTCAGGCGGGAATACATCGGCGTGTTGGTCGCGATCTTGATCGAGGGCGAGGGCTTGCAGCCGTAGACCGAGCCCCGGCCCGTGGTAAAACACACGACGTTGGCGCCGCCCGCTACCATGCCGGTGATCGAGGCGGGATCGAAGCCCGGCGTGTCCATGAAGACGAAGCCCTTGGCGGCGACCCGTTCGGCATAGGAGTAGCAATCCATCAGCGCGGTGGTGCCGCCCTTGGCCGCTGCGCCCAGCGACTTCTCGAGGATCGTGGTCAGGCCGCCCTCCTTGTTGCCCGGCGTCGGGTTGTTGTCCATGGCGCCATGATTGCGCGCGGTGTAGTCCTCCCACCAGCGGATGAAGCCGATCAGCTTTTCGGCCGCCTCGGGGCTGGCGGCGCGCCGGGTCAGCAGATGCTCGGCGCCGTAGATCTCGGGCGTTTCGCCCAGGATGGCGGTGCCGCCGTTGCGCACCAGCCGATCCGCCGCAGCACCCAGGGCGGGGTTGGCGGAGATTCCCGAATAGCCGTCCGAGCCGCCGCATTCCATGCCGAGGATGAGCGCCGAGGCCGGGCAGGGCTCGCGCGCAACTTCGTTGGCCGCGGGAAGCATCGTTTCGATCGCCGCGATGCCTTCGCGCACCGTCGCCGCAGCGCCCCCCGAGCCCTGGATCGTCATCATGTGCAGGCCTACGCCCTCGGCCAGCTCTTCGGCCTCGGCAATGCGCGGCAGTTGGGCGACCTCGCAGCCGAGCCCGACCAGGAGGACGCCCGCGAAGTTGGGGTGGCGCGCGAAGCCCGCGACCGTGCGCTGGAGCAGCGTCATGCCCTCGCCCGCGGCGTTCATGCCGCAGCCCGTGCCGTGGGTCAGCGCGACAACGCCGTCGACGTTGGGGTAGGCTTCCAGCGCGGGCCCCCGGAAGTGTTCGGCGATGCGCTTGGCGACGGTCGCCGAGCAGTTCACCGAGGTCAGCACGCCGATATAGTTTCGCGTAGCCACCTGCCCGTCGGCGCGCCGGATGCCGGCAAACGTCGCGCAGTTTGCTTCAGGCAGCAACTCCGCCGGCTGGCCGGTCTCGCCGATCCGGTAGCCGCGCTCGAAATCGCCCATGGCGAGATTATGGCTATGGACGTGGGCACCCGGCGCGATCGCGCCGCTCGCGAAGCCGATGATCTGGTCGTACTTGCGCACCGCCGCGCCTTCCGCCACCTCGCGGAGCGCGACCTTGTGGCCCGCAGGGATCGCTTGCGCAACGGTTGCGTTGGTGCCTTCGATCGGCGCGCCGGGGCTGAGATCGAGCCGGGCCACGGCGACGTCGTCATTCTCGTGCAACTGGATGGTGAGCTTCGGTGTGTCGGGCATGGTGCAGTCTCCCGGGAGTGTATTCGGACAGCCTAGAGTTGCGGGCGATCGGGGCCAAGGGATTTTGTGAGGACTATCAGCGGTTCACACAGGGCCGTTTAGCATCAAGTGGGCAAAAATGTCGGGCCGTGCCTCAGGTTGAGAAAGTCCACTGACAGCCGGAATTAGAAATACGGACCTCAATCGGGCGCGGGCAGGAGGCCGGGCGATGGCCCGTCCGGATCTTCCGGCATCGTGATCCGCTGCCCGCTCGCGTCCATCCGGTTGCGGATGTCCTGGATCGGCCAATCGGTCAGGGTTGCGAGAGCCTGGGCTTCGCGCTCGAACCGCTCGCTCAAGTGCGCCGTGTAGGCCGGCCCGGCATCGCAGTCCATCGGGCCGGTCCACGGGTGTTCCAGGATGTAGCGGCCCTGGAAATTCTCCCGGTCGTCGGTCTCCGTGAAAACCAGATCGTCCGGGAAATGCTCCTCGTCGTAGCGCAGGTGCAGGCGGGTTACGAAAACGTCCGAGACAGCTAAGCCCGGATCGGCGAAGGGATCGACGTCCTCTTCCAGCCAGAACACGCCGAGATCCTCCAGTTCGTCGGTCGTAAGCGGGTCGGCGGCGCAGGGATCGCACTAGGGTCCGGACTCATTACAGCCACCAGATGACGACGGCGGCAAGGGCGATTGCTGCGATGAAGTTTTTGATGTTGCGGTCGAAGCGGGTGGCTATACGGCGCCAGTCCTTGAGGCGGCAAAACATGCGCTCGATGATGTTGCGCTGCCTGTAGACGGTCTTGTCATAATGGTATTGGACCTTGCGGTTCTTGCGCGGTGGGATGACGGCCGTGGTTCCGCGTTCTGCCAGCCAGTCGCGCAGGGCTTTGCTGTCATCGCCCTTGTCGGCGACGAGTTCGGCGGCGGGCGGCATGGCTTCGATACAGCGCTGGGCGAGCTTGCAATCATGGACGTTTCCTGGTGTCAGGAGCAGGACGAGGGGCCTGCCTTTCGCATCGCAGACAGCGTGGAGCTTGGTGTTGCGGCCCCCCTTGGTGCGGCCGATGCCATGGGCCAAGGCCCCCCTTTTCCGCCGCCGGCGCAGCGATGAACCTTGATGCAGGTTGAATCGATGAACAGCCGGTCGGGGGCGTCTTCGCCGCCCGCCAGCGCACTGAATATCCGTTCCCAGATGCCGCGCTCCGCCCAGCGTACAAAGCGGTTGTAGAGCGTCTTCTTCGGTCCGTAGACCTCACGCGGACAGTCGGCCCAGCGCCCGCCATTCCTCAGGGCATGGACGATCCCGCTCAGCACCCGGCGATCGTCAACGCGCGCCATGCCGCGCGTATCCGTCGGCAAAAGCGAAGCGATCCGAGCCCATTGCGCATCCGAAAACCAAAAGAAATCCGACATTTCCATCGCCTCCTCGCTGGAGACAATGAATCATGCCAGCCCCGCTTTGGGAATCCCCTTAATGGGTCCGGACCCTAGTTCATGTCCCAGGCGTATTCGAGGAACACCACACGCATCTCCTCGCGCGCTACCTGCACGTCGAACATGGCCTGGTAGAAGCTCCCGAAATCGTCCTTGACGAAGAGCGGGATGCTGACGTCTCCGGGTATCCTCTCGGTGCGGTAGTTCGTGGTTTCCACCCGACCGTTGCGCGTCAGCGTGAAAACGAAGAGCTCCTGGGGACCGGCGGCGTTGACCATGCCGAGACGGATGGGAAGCATGAAATCGGACGAATCGAAGGCGATTTGCAGCGGCCGCAGATAGGTGTATCCGAGCTTGACCTGCTCTTCCAGATTCACTTTCGCGACGAAGAACTTCATGCCCTGCGCGAGATAGGTGGTGAGCGCGCGCTCCGCACCAGCCGGAATCCTATAGCCGTTCTCGGTCAGCCAGGTGACCAGGCCCGAGCTCTGCTCGGCGGACAGGATCAGGATGTCGTATTCGCCGACGCTATAGCGGGCCACGATCGTGACCCCGAGCGCTTCGGCATCGAGCGGAGCGGGCTGAACCATTTGCAGCTCTGCCGTGTAATCGAGGGCTTCTTCGATCGCCGTCCAGCAGGGATTCTCGTCGAAATACTCCACCAGGCGGGGTGCCGTGTAGGCGTCAAGATGCTCGATCAGGGCATTTTCGCTGACGCGGATTTGGCCGCGTTCGAGAACCGTCGGCACCGGGATGACGAGGGCGAACTCCGTCGGCTGGCCCTGGTAATCGTTCGCCATGGTTATCGCGGTGTGCCCCTCGTGGCGTGCGATGACCACTTTCGAGACGTTGTTGAACAGGTCGGTATCGGCTTTGCCGACGTAAAATCCGCAGAACGCCGCCGCCCGTTCCGCCGGCAAGGCGGCTGCGCAGCAGACCATGACGACTGCAAGCAGTGAGAATTTCATATCAACCTCCCTCGTCGGCCCCCTGCGCAGTATGGGTTCCGGGCCGGCGTGGTTCCAGACCTAACTGTCGCCGGCATGGAGGCGCAGATCCCACGCTCCCCATCCGGCCATTGCTCTTGCCTTCTTTGGGGCGTAGGCTTGGCCTCTGGTCCATACCAGTCGAGAAGCTAACCGGGGACCCAGGGAACGTGGCGCGGGATCCGAAATACGATTGCCCGTTCGAGCCGATCGGGATCGGCCCGCACGTGATGAAGAACCGGTTCTATCAGGTGCCCCATTGCATCGGCGCGGGCGTCGACGAGCCGGGAACCCAGGCCGCACATCGGGCGATCAAGGCCGAGGGCGGCTGGGGCGCGGTGTGCACGGAAGCTTGCTCGATCCATCCCGATTCCGACGGCTCGCCCACCCGGCTGGCCAGCCTGTGGGACGACGGCGACGTTCACAACCTGCGCTGCATGACCGACGCGGTGCATGAGCATGGCGCGCTGGCCGGCGTCGAGATGCTCTATTCGGGCCACGGCTCGACCAACCTGGAGACCCGGGCGGTGCCGCTCGCGGTGCATGCCTGGGCGCCGGTCTCCCACAAGGGCATGCAGGCCTATAGCCGCGAGGCGGACGCCGAGGATCTGGCAGCGATCACACGGGCCTACGTGGATGGGGCCAAGCGGGGGCGGGACGCAGGTTTCGACATCGTTTACGTCTACAGCTCCCACCGCAACATCATGATCCAGTTCCTCATGACCAAGCTGAACCACCGCACCGACGAGTATGGCGGCGGGCTTGCAAACCGGGCCCGGCTGCTGATCGACACCCTGGGTGCGATCAAGGCCGAAGTCGGGACCGATTGCGCGGTCGCCTGCCGGTTCTCGGTCGACCAGCTTCTGGGGCCCGGGGGCGTCGAGCTTCACGAGGACGGGCTGGGATTGATCGAGCTCGCGGAACGGGCCGGCGTCGTCGATCTGTGGGACATCAACGTTACCCGCTACACCGAATGGATCGAGGATGCGGGCACCTCGCGGCTGTTTGCGGCGAACCACCAGGCGGCGCCCTGGGTGCGTGCGGTCAAGACCGTGGCGAGCAAGCCGGTGCTGACCGTCGGCCGGCTGACCAGCCCCGACGACATGGTCGACGTAATCACGTCCGGCCAGGCGGACATCATCGGCGCGGCCCGGCCCTCGATCGCCGATCCGTTCCTGCCGAAGAAGATCGAGGAGGGTCGGGCCGAAGACATCCGCGAATGCATCGGCTGCAACATGTGCGTGTCGCGCTGGGAGCGGGGCGCGCGCATCGTGTGCACCCAGAACGCGACGACCAACGAGGAATTCCGCCGGGGCTGGCACCTGGAGAGCTTCGCGGCGGCGCCCGAGCCCGGATCGGTGCTCGTGGTCGGCGCCGGACCCGCGGGCATGGAGTGCGCCCGGGTGCTGGGCAGCCGCGGTTACGACGTGCACCTGCGCGAGGCTTCGGGCGAGATCGGCGGTCATATCCGCGACGTGATGCGCTATCCGGGCCTGGCCGAGTGGGGCCGGGTGATCAGCTACCGCCAGATCCAGCTCGACAAGCTCGCCAACGTCGAGGTCCATACCGGCGTCGGCGCGATGTCGGCGGACGACGTGCTCGGATACGGCGCGGACAAGGCGGTGCTGGCCACCGGCTCGCGCTGGGCGGAGGATGGGCTCTCCGGCGCGAATTACGGCACGATCCCCGGCGCCGACGCGTCGCAGACCCAGGTTCTGACGCCCGAGCAGGTGATGGCGGGCAAGGCGGTGGGCGAGCGGGTCGTGGTGCTCGACGCCGACGGCTATTTCACGGGGCTCGCGATGGCCGAGATGATGGCCGACGCGGGCAAGGACGTGACCGTGATCACGCATTACGACGTGGTCGGGCCGATGCACGAGTTTATCGCCGAGCTCGCCGTGTTGCGCCGGATGATGAATGAAAAGAATATCCGGGCGCTCACGGGGCGTTGGGTCGAACGGCTCGAGGTCGACAATCAGGTCAAGGTGGTTCATTACGACCTCTACCGGGGGGGCTATCAGCGCGACCCCGGCCCGGTGCCGGGTGAGGCGCCGTTCGCGCAGAGCGACGCGAGCGAGAGCCTCGAAGCGGACAGCGTCATCCTGGTCACCGCGAGAAAAGCCAACCGGGAGTTGTGGGACGCGCTGAAAGCCCGTGACGACGAATGGGCGGACGAGGGGATCGAGGGGATCTATCAGGCGGGCGACTGCTACGCGCCGCGCATGATCGCGGAGGCCGTGTTCGACGGCCATCGTATCGCCCGGGAGTTCGAAAGCGAGGACCCGCAAAGCCCCTTGCCCGTGAAGCGCGAGTGAATTCTCTGGACCGGCGAGGCGACATAATATGGCTTGCGGCAACGGGCCTCCGGGCCCGTGCCTGCGCCGGCACGCCGCAGTCCTTGTCGGGACCGGCCGCCGATTCCAAATTTGGCACTGGCCGCCCTGGGCCAACCCCAGCCCCAAGCCAACCCCGGTCCTGCGGTGGACTTGCAGTCGCAGCCTTACCCGCAGTCGCGGGCTTATTCTCGCTTGCGGCAGCGGACCGTTTTAACCGCTCACGGCAGCAGACATCACAGTCCGCGCCTACTACGTGCGTGCGCTGTAGCGGCGGTGCGCCGTGACCCTGCTGACCCGCATCACCCGGCGCCGCGCGGCGGTGCTGGCGATTTTCCTCGCGGCGGGCGGCGCGTCGCTGTTCGGGCTGCTGCTCGCGAATGCCGGCATCGCGGAGGTGGCGGGCGCGCTGAAGACGGCGGGCTGGGGATTGCTCGGGGTCGTCGCGCTGCATCTCGTTCCGATGGCGGCGGACACCGTATCCTGGCGCTATCTGATTGCCCGCGAGCATCGGCCGGGCTTTGCCCGGCTGCTCGGCGCACGCTGGATCGGCGAGGCGGTCAACGCCCTGCTGCCGGCAGCGCAGGTCGGCGGCGACATCCTGCGCGCACGGCTTGCGATTTTTGCCGGCACGCCGGGCACGGTTGCGATCGCCAGTGTGGTCGCCGATATCACGCTGGGCATCCTCGCGCTGGTCGTCTTCATCCTGATGGGGCTCGGTCTCCTGGTCTGGCGGCTCGGCGAGGGAGCCGGCGCGTTGACCGGGCCGGCACTGGCGGGCGCGGGAATCGTCCTGGTTGGGGTCGGTGCGTTTTACGCGGCCCAGCGCGCCGGCCTGTTTTCCGTCGCCGTTCGCCTGGCTGCCCGCTTCGTGCGCTGGGGGGCGTGGGACTCGCTCGTCGAGCGCGCCGGCGAAGTCGACCGGACCGTCGCCGACGTCTACGGACGGTGTTGGGACCTGACCAAGAGTTTCGTTTGGGCGCTCGTCGCGTGGATCCTGGGCGCCGGCGAAGTGTGGCTGGCGCTCACCCTCCTCGGTCACCCGGTCTCGATCGTCGACGCGCTGGTGCTGGAGAGCGTCGCCGTGGGCGTGCGCAGCGTTCTCTTCGTGGTGCCGGGCGCGCTCGGCGTCCAGGAAGGCGGGCTGATCCTCGTCGCCGGGCTCCTCGGCATTCCGCCCGAGACCGCGCTTGCCCTCTCGCTCGCAAAGCGCGCCCGGGATATTTTGTGGGGCGCCCCCGGGCTCCTCGCCTGGCAAGCTCTCGAGGGCCGGCGCCTGTGGCGCCGCCGCGACCGGAAGCCCTCAAACCCTGGTGAGAGCTAAGAGACGTTGATTTCTGCGGCCGCGCTGCCGCGGGCGTATCATCGCTCACGGCCGTCAACCTGATGCTTAACCGGCTAAATTATCGATGCGCTCAGACGTCGCGCAGGCGGCGCCGGCCCATTCGGGTCAGGACTCGCCGATCTCGCCGAGGATCTCGTCGGCCGGAATGACACGCGCGTAGCCGCGCCGCAGGGTCTTGAGCTCCGCCTCGTGCAGCTCGCGGTTGTCGGTCGCCGTCAGATCGCTGCCGAAGATGACCTTGTAGTCGCGGAAGAACGCATCGCGCGCGGTGGCACCGCAGCAGTAATTCGTCATGCAGCCCGTGATGATCACCGTGTCCACGTCGCAGCCGCGGAGATAGGTGTGCAGGTCGGTATCGAAAAACGCGCTGTAACGGTGCTTCTGGATGACCTTCTCGCCCGGCAACGGCGCGACTTCGTGGTGGGTCGGCACGTCCTCGGCGCCGATCCTGAGCGCGCCGTCCTTGATCGGCCGGTTGAGCGGCACGTCCCACATCAGTCCCTTGTCCCGGCCCGAGGCGTCGTGGGCGTGCTCGGTGAAGATGACCGGAACGCCCAGCGTGCGGCAGCACTCGATCAGGTGCTTGACGCGCGGCAGAATTCGCAGGTTTTCCGGGGTCCACATGCGCGCGCCCTCGGCAACGAAACCCTCCTGGAGGTCGATCACCAACAGGGCGGTCTTCCGGGGGTCGATGGGAAAGTCGGGGTTGGAGGATTCGTACTGATCGGCGGCCCGCTGGAGAATTTCGGATTCACCTGAATATGTCTGATCGACCCTGTCCGTCATCGCTGGTTCCTCCCTCTTCGCGGTTCAGACCGACGCCTGCCGGAATCGGCGGCGGCTTGTCCGGCAGCCGGTCGAGAATACCCCAGACGTCCGGCTTTGCGGATGGGCGGGGCAGATTTTTTTAAGTCTTCTAGACAAGACATTTTGTTTTGTATAGTAATTATTTTGCAAAGCTAATTGTCAACTCGTGGAACGAGAGTCGCGCGTGGAACTGGCCGACCGCAAGACGTTTCCCAAGGACCGGCCCCAGGCGACTCTGACCGTGACGCGCCCGGAGTTGCTGACGGGCGGCTCGGACGACGCCTTTCGCCAGATGGTGCATGACGCGCTGGCGTTTACCGCGCGACTGCAGGCGGTGCGCGACGGCTATGCTGGTCTGATCGGGCTGACAGGCATCCAGTACACGATTCTGATCGCGATCCATCACCTGCAATACCAGCGGGACGTCAGCATCTCGACCCTGGCCTGGCACCTTCATCTCTCGGCCCCCTTCGTGACCAACGAGACCAACAAGCTGGTGGGCGCGGCGCTGGTCGAGAAATTTCGGGATCCCGATGACGGGCGCCGGCTGATCCTGCGCACGACCGCCGAGGCGCATTCGAGGCTCGACCGCCTGGCCGGGGCCCAGAGCCCGGTCAACGACGAACATTTCGCACCCCTCGCGCAGGGCGGCTTCGAGTCGTTCGCGCGCCTGGTCTCGGAGCTGGCGGACAGCACCGAGCGGGCCCTGGTGCTGCTCGGCGCACTCGGCTCGCGCATCGGCCCGCCCGGCGGGGCCGTTGCACCGGCTGGAACGATCCCTGCCGATAAACCCCCGCCCCTGTAAGAGAGCGAAGGAGCCCGCCATGCCGAGCACCACGCCTGTGAGCGATCCCCGCGATACGGTCATTCCCGCAAGATCGGGTGCGGCCCTGGTGGTGCGGAAGGGCGAGACGTTGCGGGTTACCGACCTCGAAGGCCATCAGGTCGCCGACTTCGTCTGCGTCAACGAGCACGATCACGCCGAGCGGTTCTCCGCCGCCACGACTCGCCTGAATGTTTTCAAGACCCGGATCTCCACGGGCGACCGGCTGTTCTCCAACCGCAGCGGGGTGATGTTCACGATCGGCAAGGACACTGTGGGCGTCCACGACCTGCTGTTCGCGTCGTGCAATCGATGGCTCTACGCGAACGTGTTCGACCAGCCCGGCAACACCGGCTGCCTGGAAATCCTGCGCGATGCGCTGGCGCCCTACGGGATACCCGAGGACGCGCTGCCCGACCCGTTCAACCTGTTCATGAAAACGGCTGTGGACGCCGACAACAACCTGGCGATCGAGCTGCCCGAATCGAACGCCGGCGACTATGTGGAGCTGACCGCCGAGATGGACTGCCTGGTGGCGGTGACCTCCTGTCCCGACGAGTGCAGCGACTGCAACGGCGGGCGCACAACACCGGTCGAGCTCAGGATCGTTTCGACCGGTCATGCGTAAGCGAAAGGGAACGACGATGTCGGTCAAGGATGGAGCCAAGCACCTCGCAATTCTGGACCGGGATCGATCGGTCTATTTGGACGGCGAGCTTGTCAAGCGGGTCGTCAAGCATCCCGCCTTCGCCAACTGCTGCAAGTCGGCGGCAGCGCTCTACGACTTCCAGGCCCGGCCCGAGAACGTCGAGTGGATGACGTTTGATACGGGATCGGGCCGGCGCGCCAACCGCGCCTGGCAACTGCCGCGGTCCTACGACGACCTTGTCGCAAACCGCAAGGCGATGACCGCCTGGGCGGAACAGCACGGCGGTTTCATGGGACGCTCGCCCGACCACCTGGCCTGCGCCATCGCCGGGCAGATCATGGGACTCGAGGTGTTTGAGCGGCACGGCGCAAAATTCGCCAGCGCCTACCGGGACTACTACGACTATGCCCGTGACAACGACGTTTTCCTGACCTACGTGATCATCAACCCTCAAGGAGACCGTTCGAAAGCCTGGAGCGAGCAGGCCAGGGAAGATCTCACGACCCGCATCGTCGACGAGAATTCGGACGGCATCACCGTGCGCGGCGCGAAGATGCTGGGGACCAGCGCGATCATGGCCGAGGAGGTCTTCGTCGCCAATCTCCAGCCCCTGCAAGAGGGCGAAGACGATCTCGCGGTCTCTTTCGCCATGCCGCTCGACGCCAAGAGCATCAAGATCCTGTCGCGCAAGAGCTACGAGCAGAATGCGGTGACTCCCTGGGACAACCCGCTGTCTTTCCGGTTCGACGAAAACGATGCGCTGATCTATTTCGACGATGTGAAAATTCCCTGGGAACGGGTGTTCGTCTTTCGCGATGTCGATATGTGCCGGGCGCAGTTTCACGACACGCCGGGTCACGTCTGCCAGAACTATCAGGCGCAGATTCGCTACACCGTGAAGATGAAGTTCCTGCTCGCTATCGCGCGGCGGATTACGGAAACCATCGGCACCATCAAGATGCCTGCCGTGCGCGAGAGGCTTGGTCAGATGGCGTCTCAGATCGGCGTCGCGGAGGGCCTTCTCTACGGCATGGAATCGGCGGGGACACAACGCGGCGAGTATTACGTTCCGAACCGGCATCTTCTTTACGCCGCGTCGGTCTACACGCAGGAGCTTTACCCGCAGTTCGTTGCCGAGATCCGGGAGCTTGCCGGCGGCGGGCTGATCATGCTGCCCTCGTCGGCCGCCGATCTCGCGAATCCGGAACTCGCCCGGTTAATCGACGCCACCCAGGTCTCCGCCCGGGACGGCGAGGATGCCTACGACCGGGTCAAATTATTCAAATTGGCGTGGGATGCCATCGGGTCCGAGTTTGCCAGCCGGCACATCCAGTACGAGATGTTTTACAACGGCGCCCAATTCGTCACGAGGGGGCACAGCTTCCGGACCTACGACTGGGACGGCGCCGACCACATCTTGAACAGATTTCTCGGCGGCAACGACACGACGTGGGCCGTCGACGGGGCGAGACGCACTTCGCCTGAGGCGGCCCAATGACGGCAGGCCGCACGCACGAGGGAGACCCCACACGATGAACGTCAGAAAAATTTTGACTTACCAGGAGGACGTGTTCAGCGAAGGCGGCCGGGAGACCGACGCGCCGCTGCGCAAGGTCGCGGTGGCGGCGATCGTTGAGAACGAGTTCGCGGGGCAGTGGGTCGAGGACCTGTCGCCTCTCGTTGAGGCGAGCGGTGCACTGGGACGTCGAATTGCGGCGCTGGGCGTCGACGCGATGGGGCCCTACGCGGTCGAAAGCTATGGCAAGGCCGCGGTCGTCGGCACGGCGGGTGAGCAGCAGCACGGTTCCGCCCTCCTGACGACGGTCTACGGGAATGTCCTTTGCGAGGCGGTCGGCGGTGGCGCGGCGTGGATTTCGTCGGCCACGAAACGGGCGCAGCCCGGCGCGTCGATCGACATTCCGCTGGCCTACAAGGACGCGCTCACCGTGCGTTCCCATTACGACGCCATGAGCATCACCCTGCACGACGCGCCCCACGCCGACGAAATTGCCGTAATCTGCTGTTTCGCAAACCGTGGACAGCTAAACCACCGGGTCGGGGGCCTGTCCGCAGCGAATGCCGTTGGCGAGGATGGCCTGGTCTAGGGCGAGCGATCCCAGCCGAGCGAAACAATCATTGGAGGAGGGCATAAAGATGCGCGTCGGTGTAACCAACTTGGCAACCATCGTCACCGGGGATTGGCGCGCCGGTCTCGCGGACGGCGACACGATCCTGATAGAGGGCGGACTGATCGAAAAGGTCGGCGAAGCGACGGCCGACGAGTTGGATCGCTGCGACGTCGTCATCGATGCCGGCGGCGCGACCGCGATTCCCGGCCTGATCGACTCGCAGGTGCATATCACGTTCGGCGATTTCACACCGCGCCAGAATACGGTCGGGTTTCTTTCGAGCTATCTGCATGGCGGGACCACGACCTCGATCTCCGCCTCCGAAGTGCATGTGCCCGGCCGCCCCAAAGACCCCCAAGGGGTGAAGGCCCTCGCGGTCGCAGCGCACAAATGCTTCAAGGATTATCGCCCCGGCGGCATGCTCGTTCACGGCGGTTCGATCATCTTGGAGCCCGGCCTGACGTCTGAGGATTTCGCCGAGATTCACGCCGACGGCGTCTGGCTCGCCAAGGCGGGGTTCGGCGCCGTCGACACGGCGTCCGACTATATCGATCTCGTGCGCATGGCCCGCGAGCAGGGGCTGACGACAACGCTGCACACGGGCGGGGCTTCGATCCCGGGGTCGTTTCCGATCACGGGCCAGAACCTGCTCGACATCAATCCGCATGTCTCGTTTCACATCAATGGTGGACCTGTCGCGATCGCGGACGAGTATTTCGAGATCGTGGCCCGAGATACCGAAATCGCCATGCAGGTCTGCACGGCGGGAAACCTGCGCACGACGATCCTGTGCGCCCAAATGGCCCGCAAGCACGACGCCTTCGACCGCTTCCTGATCGCGACCGATACTCCCACGGGCACCGGGGTCATGCCGCTCGGCATGATCTACACGATGATCCAGATCGCGTCGCTGACCGACTTCGAGCCGGTCTCGATGATCGCGGCGGCGACGGGAAACGTCGCGAAAATCTACGGCCTGAACAGCGGCTTCATCCGCGCGGGCTGCGATGCCGACGTGGTCATCATCGACGCGCCGCTCGGCGGCACGAAAGGCACCGCGCTCGAAGCCATGAAGAACGGCGATCCCTGTGCCATCGGGGCGGTGATTACGGACGGAATTCCCCGTTTCGTCGGGCGCAGCCGCAACACGCCCCCGACGACCCGGAAAATCGCCGTCGCCCGATCGAACGTGGTTTCGACCTTCGCGTAAAATCGGCCGCCGCCGCACTTCCGTTGCGCGCGAGCCGCCGATGGACCTTGCGCGCCGATTGAGGTACATCAAGGCAAGGGGAGATGTCTTGACCGACGATCGTTCCGACTTGGACTTTGGCCTCGTTCCGGCGGCGCGAAGTTGCCGCGAGACGGCCCGTCGCGCGCGGGCGCGATCAACATATGGGGAATAGCCATCATGGCGCGGGATTCTAAATACGATTGCTTGTTCGAGCCGATCCAACTCGGCCCGAAGACCATGAAAAACCGGTTTTATCAGGTGTCGCACTGCAATGGCGCGGGTACCGAGAAGCCCGGTACGCAGGCCGCGTTTCGGGCGATGAAGGCCGAAGGCGGCTGGGGCGCGGTGTGTACCGAGGCCTGCTCGATCGATCGGGAATCGGACATCACACCGAACACGCTCTCCTCGCTATGGGACGACGGCGACATCGTCAATCTGCGATACATGTGCGACGAATTGCACAAATGGGATGCGCTCTCGGGCGTCGAGTTGTGGTACGGCGGCGGCGAAAGCGCCGACCTCTATTCCCGCGACGTGCCCCGCTCCGTGGGCCAGTGGACCTCGGATTATGCCGGCGCGGTCTACATCCATACCATGGACGAGGACGACATCGCCGAAGTGCAGGGTTTCTACGTGGACGCAGCCAAGCGCGCGGTGCAGGCGGGTTTCGACCTGGTCTATGTCTACGGCTCCCACAGCACGACGGTGATGCACTTCCTCTCGCCGTTCTACAACAAGCGCGAGGACGCTTACGGCGGCTCGCTCTAGAACCGGGCGCGGATGTGGCTCGAGACGCTCGCCAAGGTGCGCGAAGCGTGCGACGGCGAGGCTGCGGTCGTCACCCGCATGTCGGTCGATCAGGTCATGGGGCCGGACGGCATCCAGGCCCAGATCGAGGGCGCGGGCTTCATCGAGCTGGTCGAGAACGAAGGCCTCGCCGACCTCTGGGACATCAACATCTGCGATTTCCTGGAATGGGGCGAAGACGCGGGCCCGTCACGCTTCTACAAGACCAACCACCAGCATGCCTTCACCAAGCACATTCGCGATGCGGTCAAGTCGCCCATGCTCAATGTCGGGCGGTCTACCAGCCCCGACGACATGGCCGCCGTCGTAAGCTCGGGCCAGTGCGACATCATCGGCTCCGCGCGAGGCTCGATTGCCGATCCGTTCCTGCCCAACAAGATCGAAGAGGGTCGGGTCGAGGACGTTCGCGAATGCATCGGCTGTAACGTGTGCCTGTCGCGCTGGGAACGGGGCACACCCATGGTCTGCACCCAGAACCCGGTGGCCAATGAAGAGTTTCGCCGGGGCTGGCATCCCGAAAAATTCGACACCGTCGAAGATGCCGGCTCGGTGCTCGTGGTCGGCGGCGGCCCCGCGGGCATGGAGGCTGCCCGGGTTCTCGGGCTGCGGGGCTACGATGTGCATCTGGTCGAAGCCGAGAAGGAGCTCGGCGGGCACATGAGAAACGTCATGCGCTATCCGGGTCTCGCCGAATGGGGCCGGGTCGTCACCTGGCGCCAGGGTCAGCTGGACAAGCTGAAGAATGTCGAAATTCATACCGGCCAGCGGCTCGACGCCGACGGCGTGCTGAACTACGGCGCCGACAAGGTGGTGGTCAGCACGGGTTTTGCCTGGTCGGGCGAGGGCACGAGCCACGTCACCATGGCGCCGATCCCCGGGGTCGACGCGAGCCAGACCCAGTTCCTCACCCCCGAGCAGGTGATGGCGGGCAAGGAGGTCGGCGACCGGGTCGTAGTGATCGACGCCGAGAACTACTTCACGGGCGTTGGCATGGCCGAGATGATGGCGGATGCGGGCAAGCAGGTGAGCCTGGTCACCCAGACCGGCAATCCGGCGCGGATGATCGAGTTCACCCTCGAGGCGCCCAACATTCACCGCATGCTTCACGAGAAGGGCATCCGCTCCGTGACCAACAACTGGGTCGAGGATTGCGAGGTAGGCAACGAGGTCAAGGTCAAGGTGTTCAACCTCTACCGCGACGGCTATCGCCGCTCGAACGACCCGGTGTCGGGCGAACTGCCGCGCCAGGCGGGCGAAGAGCACGAGATCATCACCGCCGATTCGGTCATCCTGGTGACCGCCCGGGCGTCTAACGACGCGCTTTACCGGGAGCTCAAGGTGCGAAAAGCGGAGTGGGCCGGACAGGAGATCGATGGCGTCTACCTCGTGGGCGATGCCTATGCGCCGCGCATGCTGGCGGATGCGATCTACGACGGCCACCGCATCGCGCGCGAGTTCGAGGAGCCCAACCCGCGGCGCTTGAAGCCCTTCCTGCGCGAGCGGATGATCTGGGGCCATGACATCAGCCCGACCGCGTAACGACGGGCGAGAGGAAATTCGATACTTCGACGCCCCGGCATTCGCCGGGGCGCTTTTTTGCCTGATTGCCGGGCTTGGTCCGAGGCTTTATTGTGAACGAAAGTCGGTCCCCGCCACGGAACGGGGCCGGCAACCAACGCCACGACAAGGGGGAGACCATGGCCCGCGATCCGAAGTACGACTGCCTGTTCGAGCCGATCAAAATCGGCCCGAAGACCATGCGCAACCGGTTCTACCAGGTGCCGCACTGCAACGGGGCGGGGACAAAATTCCCGGGCACGCAGGCGGCGTTTCGCGAGATGAAGGCCGAGGGCGGCTGGGCGGTAGTCAACACCGAGGCGGCTCATGTCCATCCGAGTTCGGACTACGACCCCTACACGCTGTCCCACATCTGGGACGAGAACGATGTCATAAACCTGCGCCATATGTGCGATTCCGTGCACAAGTGGGATTCGCTGGCTGGTATCGAGCTGGTCCATGCGGGCTCGATGAACCCGAACCTGTTCACCCGTCACCCTGCGGTCTCGGCCTCAGGCGGCGGCAACGACACGACGGTCTCCCAGTATTCCCACGAGATGGACGAAGAAGAGATCAAGTGGGTCCAAGATCTTTACGTGGAAGCCGCCAAGCGCGCCGTGCAGGCGGGCTTCGACATCGCTTACGTCTACGGCTCCCATGCCGTGATGCCCATGCAGTTCCTCTCGAAGTTCTATAACCACCGGGAAGACAAATACGGCGGTTCGCTCGAGAATCGGGCGCGCTTCTGGATCGAAACCCTGGGGCTGCTCAAGGAGCATGTGGGCGCCGACTGCGCGATCGCCTGTCGCATCTCGGTCGACCAAATGATGGGGCCCGACGGCATCCAAGCGGCGGAAGACCCGGTCCAGTTCGCGGAGCTCGCGGAGAAGGAAGGCGTCGTCGACATCTGGGACGTCAACGTCTGCGATTTCATGGAATGGGGCGAGGACGCGGGCCCGTCGCGCTTCTACAAGGCCAATCACCAGGCGCCGTTCACGAGGTTCATCCGCGCCGCGACCAAGCAGCCGATGGTCAATGTGGGGCGGCTGACCAGTCCCGACGACATGGCCGACATCATCACCTCGGGCCAGGCGGACATCATCGGCGCGGCTCGGCCCTCGATAGCCGATCCGTTCCTGCCCAAGAAGATCGAAGAGGGGCGGAACGAGGACATCCGGGAATGCATCGGGTGCAACATCTGCATCCAGCGCTGGGAGCGCGCCGCACCGCTGGTCTGCACCCAGAACGCGACCTCGAACGAGGAATACCGGCGCGGCTGGCACCCGGAAACGGTCGCCAAGGCCGACAACCCGGGCTCGGCGCTCGTGGTCGGTGCGGGACCCGCAGGCCTCGAATGCGCCCGTATCCTGGGCGAGCGGGGCTACGACGTGCATCTGCGCGAGGCCTCGGATGAGGTCGGCGGCCACGTCAAGGACGTCCAGCGGATGCCGGGGCTGGCCGAATGGGGCCGGGTCATCACCTACCGGACGATCCAGCTCGACAAGCTCAAGACCGTCGAGGTCCATACGGGCGTCGGCGAGATGACGGCCGACGACGTGCTGGGTTACGGCGCCGACAAGGTGGTCCTGGCGACGGGCTCCGCCTGGATCGACGACGGCAACTCGCACGTGACCCAGGCGCCGCTGTCCAACGTCGACGCGGGCCAGGCCCAGTTCGTCACGCCCGAGCAGGCGATGGCGGGCAAGGCCGTGGGCGATCATGTGCTGGTGCTCGATTCCGACGGCTATTTCATGGGCGCGACGCTGGCCCAGATGCTGGCCGAGCAGGGCAAGGAGGTCGAAGTCGTCACTCACCACGGCGGCGTCGGGCCGATCATGGACTTCACGCTCGAAGCGCCCAACATGCACCGCCGGCTCAAGGAACTCGGCGTCAAACAGCATACGGGAAGCTGGGTTCAGGACGTCGAGCTCGGTAACCGGGTCAAGGTTCAGATCTTCGATCTCTTACGCGACGGCTCCCAGCGCACGACCGACCCGGTCGCGGGCGAGCTGCCGCGGATCGCCGGCACCGAGTATCGCGAAATCGAGGCGGATACGGTGGTGCTGGTGACCGGCCGACGCCCCGTCAATTCGCTGTGGCGGGAGCTCCGGGCACGTAAAGCCGACTGGGCGGGAGCCGAGATCGCAGGGGTCTACCAGGCAGGCGATTGCTATTCGCCCCGCCCGATCGCCGAGGCGATTTTCGACGGCCACCGCATCGCCCGGGAGTTCGAAAGCGACGATCCGCAACGGCCGCTCCCCTTCCTGCGCGAGATGATGGTCTGGGGCCGGGACAACGACGCCCGCGAGAAGGACGTTCTCGGCAAGTAGGCGTGTTGATTGCAACGCGCTTGACGGCGGGCGTCATGGGCGCCCGCCATTTTTTCAGGGTCCGCCCGTATACAGCACGCTGACGATCTCGGCGACGCAGGCGGGGCGGTCCTCACCCTCGATCTCGAAGACAACTTCGCTCACGAGGCGCATGCCGCCGGAACCCGGTTCGGCGGATTTGAGAACCCGGCGCGCCCGGATGCGACAGCCCGTCGGGACCATGTTCGTAAAGCGCACCCGGTTACAGCCGTAGTTGATCGTCCGGACGACGTCCCTGACCTCGAGCATCGGCGAGACCAGCAACGGGATCAGCGAGAGAACCAGAAAGCCGTGGGCGATGGTCGTGCCTGTCGGCATTTCCGCGGCCGCGCGGTCCCGATCGACATGGATCCACTGGTGATCGCCCGTGGCGTCGGCGAAGGCGTCGATGCGCTCCTGATCGATGGTCAGCCAGTCGGAAACGCCCAGCTCCTGGCCGACCAGGCTGGGCACGTCAGAGAGGTGGTCGATGACCGGCACGGTATGTCGCCTCTCAACCGTCGAGGTGGCCGAGATACTGGGCGACGTAATCGCAGCCGACCGTCTCGGCGAAACCCTCCATCAGCCGCTTCGTGACCGGGCCGGGAACCGCCGCCTCGATCATGGGGCGGCCCTGAATCGAGACGACCGGGCAGATGCAGAGACTGGTCGACGTGATGAAGGCTTCGTCGGCGGTGGCGGCATCATAAGACGTGAGATCGGCCTCGCGGACGGGGATATCCAGCCCGGCGCACAGCTCGATGCTCACCTTGCGGCTGACCCCCGGCAGGACGTACTGCTCGAACGGCGTAAGCACCTCGCCGTCGCGCACGAGAAATAAATTCGAGCCGTTGCCCTCGTTGAGGAAACCGCGGGTATCGAGCAGGATCGTCCAGGCGTCGGACGCCGTGGCCTTCACCTCGTTTTCCGCGACGATCAGGTTGAGATAGTTGTGCAGCTTGGCGTTGGGGCTGAGCGAGTCCGGCGGCGTGCGGCGGGTCGCAGGAATGGCGACGTCGATGCCGTCGCGAAACAGCCGGGCCCGGGCCTTGAGCGGCAGGATGTTGCACAGCACCGCAACCGTGGGGCCCTCGCGCCCGCCCGGCTCGTCGGGGAACTGCGAGCCCCGGCTGACCCGCTGCATCACCCAGTAATCGTCGTCGGGGCCCAACAGCGGGCGGTTGCGTTCGGCGACCTCCTCGGTGATCGCGGTCATCTCGGCGGGCGAGAGGCCGGGGTCGATCTGAAGGTAGCGGAGCGAGCGGTAGAGCCGGTCGATGTGATCCTTGAGGCGGAAGATCCGGCCGCCGAAGGTCCGCGCGGTATCGAAGGCCGCATCGCCGAAGATGAAGCCCCGGTCGTTGATATGAATCACGGCCCGGGATTCCGGTACATAATCGCCGTTGAGATAAACGACACGCTCGTTACGTCCGGCGCCGGCGCTTACCAATTCAGTCATGGCACGGGCTCTCGGTTCAGGCCTTGCGGTGGAATACAGCCGTGGAATGGCTCCGGCTGGAGCCCGCACCGTCCGAGCTTGGGGCGATCGGCGAAAGGTGCGCCGAGGCGGCCCGGCAACTCTTCGGCGTCATTGGCCACGGTTGTTCGACCGCTGTTGTCGGCAAATTCATGAAAGCCTCGTGACGCATCGATGAGCGGCGGTTCCCGCTTCCGTCTTGGTTCTCACTATAGGCTAAGCCCGCCCGAATGTCCGTTTATTGGACGACCCCTCAGCAGTCTTGGCAGGCCGGTTTTTGGGGCGTTCATAAGGTTCTGATTCGATATGGCCACCGGGGCGGGGTCCACCGCACTGATGGGCGCTCGCGCCGGAGCGGCGCGCGCTGCTCCACTGTTGCGTCCGTCCGGACGGCGGAGTGTAATGGGCCGGAAAATACGTGGAAATTTGCGGCCGGCGCCAGCGGCGTGCCGGGGTGATGTGAGCGCTGCAACCGCAATGACGGGAGAAGCACTGAGATGCCACGCGACTCGAAATACGACGTCCTGTTCGACTCCATCCAGGTGGGTCCGAAGAAGACCCCCAACCGGTTTTGGCAGACCCCACACTGCAACGGCGCGGGGTCAGACCGGCCGGGGACGCAAGCGGCGTTTCGCGGCATGAAGGCCGAAGGCGGTTGGGGTACGGTATTCATCGAATACACCGCCGTGAGTCCCGAATCCGACGAACAGCCCCACTGGTGCGCGCGGCTCTGGGACGAGAGCGATGTCACCAACCTGCGGCATACGACCGACGCGGTGCACAAGCACGGCTCGCTGGCCGGTATCCAGTTGTTTTATGCCGGAGTGCACAGCCAGGTCGGCGAGAGCCGCGCCGTGGGGCGCGGACCGTCGTATCCGGCCTCGGAAGCGCTGGTCTGCAGCGGCACAGCGGAATGCGACGTGGACGATATCCGCGACATCATCCAGATGCATGTAGACGCGAGCCTGCGCTCGCGCGACGCGGGCTTCGACGTCATCGAAGTGATTGCGTCGGATTCGATGATCGCGCTGCAGTTCTTCCAGCCCTACTACAACAAGCGCCAGGACAAATATGGCGGCAGTTTCGAGAACCGTGCGCGCTTCTGGCTGGAATGCATGGAGGCGATGAAAAAGGCGGTGGGCGACGACTGCGCCGTGGGGAACCGCTTCTCGGTCGACACCCTGGAAGGCCCGGACGGCATCGAGGCGGGCGACGAGGGCGCCAAGATCATCGAACTGATGGGCGAGCAGGGCCTATGCGACGTCTGGGACCTCAAGGTCGGCCATTACTCCGAGCTGGCGGGCGAGATCGCACCGTCGCGCTTTACCCGGACGAACTACATGGAGCCGTGGATCCGGATTGCCAAGCAGGCCTCGCCGGTGCCGGTCGTAACCACCGGGCGGCTGACCAGCCCCGACGACATGGTCGAGATCATCAAATCCGGACAGGCGGATATCATCGGCGCCGCGCGGCCCTCGATAGCCGACCCGTTCCTGCCCAGGAAGATCGAAGAGGGGCGGAACGAGGACATCCGCGAATGCATCGGCTGTTCGGTGTGTCTCTCGAAGTGGGCCAAGGGCGTGCCGCTGATCTGCACCCAGAACGCGACCTCGATGGAGGAGTACCGGCGCGGTTGGCATCCCGAGAAGTTCGAGAAGACGGCAGATCCCTGCTCGGTGCTCGTCGTGGGCGCGGGCCCTGCCGGCATGGAATGCGCGCGCGTCCTGGGCGAACGAGGCTATGACGTTCATTTGCGCGAGGCCGAAAGCGAGATCGGCGGGCGGGTGCTCGACATCCAGCGTTATCCGGGTCTCTCGGAGTGGGGCCGGGTCGTAACCTACCGCCAGATCCAGCTCGACAAGCTCAAGAACGTCGAGGTCCATACGGGCGTGGGCAAGATGTCCGTGGACGACGTACTTTCCTATGGCGCCGACAAGGTGGTCTGCGCCACCGGCTCGCACTGGTCGGAAGACGGTGTCGCGCCGTTCCTGATGGGCCCGACGCCCGGCGCGGATGCATCGCAGCCTCACGTCAGTACGCCCGAGCAGGTGATGGCGGGTAAGGCACTGGGCGAGCGCGTCGTGGTGCTCGATTACGAAGGGTATTTCACCGGCGCCAGCATGGCGGAGATCGCGGCCGAACAGGGCAAGCAGGTGAGCCTCGTGACCTGCTTCGATTTCGTTGCGCCCTACTGCGTCCTGACCATGGAGATCTTCGATCTGCGCCGCATGCTCCACGAGAACAAGGTCAAGGAAATCGCCCTGCACGGCGCGGAAGCCATCGAGCCTGGCGAAGTAACGCTCTCCTACTTCTTCCGCGACGGCTACGAGCGTACGGCCACCCCCGAGGTCGGCCAGCCGGCACGCCGCATTGGAACCGAAACCACGGTTCTTGATTGCGATAGCGTGATTCTGGTCACCTCGCGGGCGCAGAACAACGGGCTGTTCAAGGAGTTGAAGGCGCGAAAAGGGGAGCGGGCGGACAACGACGTCCAGGCGGTCTACCAGATCGGCGACTGCCACGCGCCGCGCCTGATTGCGGACTGCGTGTTCGACGGCCACCGCCTCGCCCGGGAGTTCGAAAGCGACGACCCGCAATACCCGCTGCCCTGGATCCGCGAACGCCAGGTCTGGGGCCACGAAACTTTTCCCAAGCTGGCGGGATGAATTTGCCGTCTGGAGATGAAAACAGATCGGGTTTATAACAGAACCAACAAATTAGATCAGAGGAGAGAAATGCTATGGCACGCGACCCCAAATACGATTGCCTATTCGAGCCGATCCAGATCGGCCCCAAGACCATGCGCAACCGCTTCTACCAGGTGCCCCACTGCAACGGCGCCGGCGTCGACTTTATCGGCACCAACGCGGCGTTTCGCGGCACGAAGGCCGAAGGCGGCTGGGGCGGTATTTGCACCGAGGCCATCAGCATCGACCCCGAAAGCGATACGGAGCCGTCGAAATTGTGCAACATCTGGGACGATGGCGACGTCCAGAACCTGCGCCACCTGACCGATGCGATCCACGCGTGGGATTCGCTGGCGGGTGCCGAGCTCATGCATGGCGGCCTGCCCGCGGTCAACCTCTACACCCGTGGCGTGTCACGCACGGCCACCGAGGGCAGCTCGGGCTGGACCCTTGCGACCTACACCCACGAGGCGGACCTCGACGACATCGCCGAACTGCAGCAGCAATACGTTGATGCAGCAAAGCGCGCGATCCAGGCGGGCTTCGACATTGTCTACGTTTACGGTTCGCACGCGGTGTTGCCCATGCAGTTCCTCTCGCCCCAATACAACAAGCGCCAGGACGAGTACGGCGGCGGCTTCGAGAACCGCGCGCGCTTCTGGATCGAGACGATCGAGAAAGTGCGCGAGGCGATCACGGGCGAGGCCGCGCTCGCGGTGCGAATTTCCGTCGATCAGTTGATGGGTGCAGCTGGCGTCGAGGCCGACGGTGATTCGGTCAAGCTGGCCGAGTTGTGCACCAAGAACGGCATCGTCGATTTGTGGGACGTCAACGTCAGCGACTTTAACGAGTGGGGCGAGGACGCGGCTCCTTCGCGGCATAAAAAGGCGAACCACCAGAAGCCCTTCACCCGTTACTTGCGCGAGGTGACCACGACGCCGTTGCTCAATGTCGGGCGTATCACCAGCCCCGACGACATGGCCGAGATCGTCTCGGGCGGCCAGGCCGACATCATCGGCGCGGCTCGGCCCTCGATTGCCGACCCGTTCCTGCCCAAGAAGATCGAAGAGGGGCGGAACGAAGACATCCGTGAATGCATCGGGTGCAATGTCTGCGTCTCGCGCTGGGAGCGCGGCGCGCCGCTCGTCTGTACCCAGAACGCGACCTCGAACGAGGAGTTCCGCCGCGGCTGGCATCCCGAGACGTTCGAGAAGGCCGAGGACCCCTGTTCGGTGCTCGTCGTGGGCGGCGGTCCCGCGGGCCTGGAATGCGCACGCGTCCTGGGCGAGCGGGGCTACGACGTCCACCTGCGCGAGGCCTCGGGTGAAATCGGCGGTCACGTCAAGGATGTCCAGCGTCTTCCCGGCCTCGCCGAATGGGGCCGGGTGATCAGCTACCGCCAGATCCAGCTCGACAAGCTCAAGAATGTCGAGGTCCATACGGGTGTGGGCGAGATGACGGCAGACGACGTGCTGACCTACGGCGCCGACAAGGTGGTCCTTGCCACGGGCAGCCAATGGACCGAGGACGGCTTCAGTTCGGCGGACAACGCGCCGATCGCGAATGTCGATGCCAGCGAGGCCCAGTTCGTCACCCCCGATCAAGTGATGGCGGGCAAGGCGGTGGGCGACCGGGTGATCGTGCTCGATGCCGACGGCTATTACATGGGCGTGAGCCTGGCCGAGATGCTGGTCGACCAGGGCAAGGACGTCACCATCGTCACCCAGCACGGCGCCGCCGCTCCGATGACCGAGTACACCCTCGAGGGGCCCAACCTGCACCGCATGATGCACGAGAAGGGCATCAAGGTGCTGACCGACCACTGGGTCCAGGAAGTCGAGGTCGGCAACGAGGTCAAGATGAAGGTCTACAACCTATACCGCGACGGCTCCCAGCGGACCACGGACCCGGTGGCCGGCGAGTTGCCGCGCAAGGAGGGGACCGAGTACACCGAGCTCGAAGCCGATTCCGTGGTGCTCGCCACCGGGCGCACGGCCAACAGCGGGCTCTACAAGGATCTCCGGGCGCGCAAGGACGAGTGGGAGAAGAACGGCGTCCAGGCGATTTACCAGGCCGGCGACTGCTACGCGCCCCGCTTCATCAGCGAAGCGGTGTTCGACGGCCACCGGATCGCCCGTGAGTTCGAGAGCGATAACCCGCAGCGGCCGCTGCCCTATATCCGCGAGCGGTTGCTCTGGACCGACGATAGCAAGGAGACGCTGGCCAAGGCGTCGAGCCGCGACATCTAGGCACACCGCCGACACGAGAAAGGCGTCCGGGCGAAAGCCCGGGCGCCTCTTTTTTTATCGGCGGTGTGCCGTCAAACGTGGTTAGATTATGGAAATAGAGGCGCGAACAGCGCCCGAAATCCAGGGGGGATGGATCATGGCACGGGACTCCAAATACGACGTTCTGTTCGAGCCCATCAAGCTCGGCCCCAAGACGCTTAAGAACCGCTTCTGGCAGACCACTCACTGCACGGGTTTCGGCGCGGAGCGGCCCGGTACGCAAGCCGCGTTTCGCGGCACCAAAGCCGAGGGCGGCTGGGGCGCAATCTTCTCCGAGGCGGTCTCGGTCCATGCCGAGTCCGACGAATACCCGTTCACACTAGGGCGGATGTGGGACGAGGGCGACGTCATCAATTACGGCCATATGTGCGACGAGTTGCACGGGCACGGCGCGCTGGCAGGCATCCAGCTTTGGTACTCGGGTTGCCATGCGCCGAACATGGAGACCCGCGAGGTGCCGCGCGATCCCAGCGGCCTGCCGTCGAACGTGTTCCCCGAGCGTACGGTCTTTGGTGCGGAGTGCGACGAGGACGACATCCAGGCGCTGATGAACATGTATGTGCTTGCGGCCAAGCGGGCGCAGGATGCGGGCTTCGATATCCTCGAGCTGTCCGCGTGCGATAACACGGTGCCGGCGCAGTTCCTCGACCATCGCTACAACTACCGGAGCGACGGTTGGGGCGGCTCGCTCAAGAACCGGCTGCGCTTCGTCATCCAATGCCTGACGAATTTGCGCGAAGCCTGCGGCGCATCGAGCGCGATCTCGATCCGTTACGAGACCGACGACATTCTGGGCGCACTCTCGCTACAGTATTTCGAGGAGGGACTCACCATCGTCGAGCTGCTCCATGCCGAGGGGCTGCTCGATGCCTGGTCGGTCAAGATCGGCGATTACGAGGAATGGGCGGGCGAGGACGCGGCGAGTTCGCGCTTCCGCAAGTCGAACTGGATGAAGCCCTTCGTCGAGGACGTGAAGGGGATCGTGGGCGACGTTCCGGTCGTAAACAACGGCCGCTTCACCAGCCCCGACGACATGATCGGCGTGATCAACGACCGCCAATGCGACATCATCGGCGCGGCGCGGCCTTCGATCGCCGATCCGTTCTTGCCCAGGAAGATCGAGGAGGGGCGAAACGAGGATATCCGCGAGTGCATCGGGTGCAACATGTGCGTCTCGCGCATGCAACAGCAGGCTCTCTTGAGCTGCACCCAGAACGCGACCTCGGGCGAGGAATATCGGCGCGGCTGGCATCCCGAGAAATTCGAGAAGACGAGCGAGCCCTGCTCGGTGCTGGTCGTCGGCGGTGGTCCGGCGGGGATGGAATGTGCCCGGGTGCTGGGGATGCGGGGCTACGAGGTTCATCTGTGCGAGGCCGACAAGGACCTGGGCGGGCACTGGAAGCGGGTCTCGCGCTATCCGCGCTGCACCGAATGGGGCCGGGTGGTCACTTACCGGGAGATCCAGCTCGGCAAGCTCAAGAACGTCGAGGTTCATCTCGGGGTTGGCGAAATGTCGGCGAACGACGTGCTCTCCTACGGTGCCGACAAGGTGGTGATTGCAACGGGCGCGCACTGGTCGACCGACGGCACGGGCCCGGAGATTCACAAGCCTATTCCCGGAGCCGACGCCTCGCTGGCTAATGTGTGCACGCCCGAGCAGGTGATGGACGGCAAACCGACCGGCGGCTGGGTCGTGGTGCTCGACGGCGAGGGCCACTTCACGGGCATGGCCATGGCCGAGCTGATGGCCGATCAGGGCAAGTCCGCGGTCACGCTGGTGACCAACATGAACGAGGTCAACGAATACACGCTCTATACGATGGAGGTGCAGAACAACAAGCGGTTGATGTACGAAAAGAACATCGCCCATATGCGTAATCACTGGGGCCACGCGGTCGAACCCGACAAGATCCAGCTGTTCTATCTCTATCGCGATTCACCGGAGCTTTACGAAATCGAACCCGGCAAGTGGAACCGGCGCGAGACGGACCATCTGGTCGAAATCGAGTGCGACACGGTGATCCTGTGTACGACGCGGGTGCCCAATAACGGGCTCTTCAAGGAGCTCAAGGCGCGAAAAGGCGAATGGGCGGCGAACGAGGTGCAGGCGGTTTACCGGATCGGCGACTGCCACGCGCCGCGCCAATGCCTGAACGCGATCTATGACGGCCATCGGCTGGCTCGGGAATTCGACGGGCCGCACCCGCAATACCCGCTGCCCTTCATCCGGGAGCGCCAGATCTGGGGCCATGAGACCTATCCCAAGCTGGGCGATGCCCGGCCTGTCGTCGAAGTCGATCTCTGATCCGTGAGGCCGGAGCGCCGCGCCGCTTGGCGCGACGCCCCGCTTTGTCGCTGGCTAGCTCCAGTGGGTCTGGCGCTTCTGGCCGTTCGCGGCGACATGGGATTCGGCCAGCAGGCAGACCATCTCGAAGCCGATAGCCGAACACACGTTGGCCGAAATGCCGTGAGGATCGTAGGGCGGGCAAAGCTCGGCGATGTCCGCGCCGACCATGTCCATGCCCCGAAGGCCGCGGATAATCTGAATCACCTCTCGGCTGGTCAGCCCGAACGGTTCGGGCAGCTGGGTGCCCGGCAGATGGGTCGCATCGATTCCGTCGGTGCAGAGCGAGAGGTAGAACGGCGTATCGCCGATCACCCGCTTGATCTCGTCGACCACGCCGTCCACGCCCAACTCGAAGAATTCGTGGCTGGGGATTACCCGCATGCCGGAATCGTGAGAGAACTGCCAGTAGATCGAGAGGCCGTTGCGAATGCCGATTTGGACGGTCTTCTCGGGATCGATCGCTTCATCGAGGGCAGCCATCAGGAACACGTTCGTGTCGTTGAGCTTACTGCCCTGGAATTCGCCCCGGGCCGTGTCGCCGTGGGCGTCGAAATGCACGCAGCCCACCGGTTCGCCTTCGGAGAGTCCCTTGAGGATCGGGTAGGTCATGGTGTGCACGCCGCCGACCGAGAAGGGACGGATGCCGTGTTTGCGAAAGCCGGCGAATACATCGGTTATCTTTTCGACCACGTCTTCCACCGCATGGGGACTCTCGAAATTGATGATGCCGTAATCGGCGACGGAGCAGAGATCGAAGGGGATGGTTTTCCAGACATCGTGCACCGGCCCGCGGAACACCGACCAGTCCCTCAGGCTTTGCGGGCCCAGCCGGGTACCCGCGCGCAACGGTGCGCTGACCTCGAACGGGACTCCGATGCACGCCACGTCGATGGCCTCGAGATCGCTGATTTCGGGTGCATTGAAATAGCGGTTGTGCGCGGTAAAGGAGTCGAACAGGGGGGCTTTTTCGGTCTCCATGCGTTCGACGAATTTCTTCAAATCGGGATCGCCCTGATCCATGAAGCTGCCTTCAGCCAGAGCTTGCAGCTTGGCGCGTTTCTCTTCCGAAAATCCTGGCATTGTCGTTTCTCCCTTGTCGGCCTGACGGACGGCGTCGCATGCCGCGACGGTCATGTTCCTTATTGGTAGTTTAGCATAATTCTAGAAAAGGAGCAGAGGTGACGTCCCGCGCTTATCGGCGGCTTGACGCGCGGGCCTCTTGCGAGCCCGTCCCTACTGGGGCCAGCCTATGTCTTGCGCGGCAGTTTGTCGAGGTCGTCGGCATTCTGGCAGAACGCGTGATAGTCGTCCTCGGCGTCTTCCCAGTTAAGCCACACCCGGCAGCGCTGGCGGCTCTCCTCCGGGCAGCGGAAGCAGCGCTTGCGCAGGCCCTGCATCAATGATGCGTCTTTCCACGCTTCATCGCCGTCGATCTCGAGACGTTCGAGCATCTCGGGTATCGGGTGGTGGAAGACCGGATCGCCCGTCTCGGCGGGGGAGTATTTGCCGCAGCTCAGTCCGATGTCGGCGAGTGCGCGTTCGGTTTCCTGGGGGTTGCGGCTCGCGAAGCGTGCCTTGAGCTTCGCCTTCCGGTCGCTCGCATGGAGCGCTTCGGTCAGCTTGCCGATCACGCCGTGCCCTTTCTCGGGTGCCATGGCCGGTCCTTTCCGCTTGTCAGCCCTGACACGGTGAGCGGCGCGGGCGCAACCCGCCTTGATCTCGATCAATTCGGTTGGCAGATTTTGGGATATTTTGATCGCCAATTCAGATCGATAGTGCCTTTTGGCAGGGTGACAAAGCGCCGGCGATAACGGTATAAATCGGACACGAAACGAGGGGCTCGCGCTGCTGCCCGGGGGCGGTGGGCTGCAGCCTCTCTTTTTTCGGAAATCAAGCAACCGGTTCGCAGCGGAAACGGCCGGTCGGGGGACGATGGAAACTCGCGAACTCTTCTGGAATGTCGACGGGGCGGCTTATTCTGCCTTCTACGCGATCGGTTTCTCCGCAATCGCGATTTTCCTATACGGCTTCGGGCGTCACTTCGTCAAATACTGGCGCGGGGCAAAGAGCCCGACGCCGGTCGATGCCTGGACCGGGTTCTGGCGCATGTGGGTCGACCTGTTTTCCCAACGCACGGTGCTCCGGCGCGACCGCTTCGCGGGCACGGGTCATACGAAAATCTTCTACGGCTTCGTCATCCTCTTCATCGGCACCTCGATTATCACCGTCGACTACGACATTACCGAACCCCTTCTTGGTGTCTCCTTCTGGAAGGGGACCTTCTATCTCATCTTCAGCCTGGTCCTCGATATCGGCGGGCTGGCGATGATCATCGGCATTTGCCTGATGATGTGGCGGCGCGCCCGGTTCGACCTGCCGAAGCTCGACTATGTGCGCCGCTACCGCGAGGAAGCGGAGCCGCGGCCCGTCGCGCGCTACTGGCAGCGCGAGGACTGGGTGTTCATGACTGTCCTGCTGGTCATTGCCATCACGGGCTTCCTGCAGGAAGGCGTCCGCTTGCTCCACGAGCAGCCCCCCTGGGCCGCGTGGTCGCCGGTCGGCTGGGCGATCTGGAAGATTTTCGCCGGACTGGGAATGAGCCAGGAGACCGCGGCGGGGATTCGTGCGGCTAACTGGTGGGTCCACGGGGTGCTGGCGCTGATCTTCATCGCTGCCATTCCGTGGAACAAGGCCAAGCACATCATCGCCGTGATGGGTTCGCTTTCGGTGCGCGATCGACGGGCGCTCAGCCGGCTTTCGAGGATCCCCGAGGATGCGGCAGATGTCGGGGTTTCCAGGGTCGAGCAGTTTTCCTGGAAGAACATGCTGAACTTCGATGCCTGCACCAAATGCGGCAAATGTCACGAGGCATGCCCGGCTCGCACGGTGGGCTATCCCTTAAGCCCGCGCGACCTGATCCTCGACCTGCGGGTGTTCAACGACAAGGCGATGAGCAAGTCGCGCGAAGGCGTCGAGCTGATCGGCGACATCATCGACAAGGAGACGCTTTGGGCCTGCCGCTCCTGCGGCGCGTGCCAGGAAATCTGCCCGGTCGGCATCGAACATCCCCAGATGATCATCGACATGCGCCGCCAACTGGTCGATCAGGGCGACATGGACCCGTTGCTGCAAAGCACCATGGAGACCATTGCGAACCTGGGCAACAGCTTCGCCGGCAATCCCCGCAAGCGGGCCGTCTGGGTCGATGCGCTCGAATTCCCGGTGAAAGACATCCGCGAGGAACCGGCCGACACTCTCTGGTTTGTCGGCGACTATGCCTCGTTCGATCCACGCAACCAGAAGGTAAGTCAGACCGTCGCACGCCTGCTCAAGGTCGCCGACGTTGATTACGGCTTGTTGCTCGAAGGCGAGCGCACCGCCGGAAACGACGTGCGCCGGGTGGGCGAGGAGGGCCTATTCGAGAGCCTCGTCGAGCACAACCTCGGGCAGATGAATAAGTCCAAGGGCTTTCAGGAGATCATCACCACCGATCCGCACAGTTACAACACGATCAAGAACGAATATCCCGATTTCGGCGAGGTCGCGCCCATCCGCCACTACAGCGCGCTGCTGGCGGAGTTGCTAAAGAGCGGCAGGCTCAAGGTCGTCAAGCCGCTCGATAAGCGAGTGACGCTTCACGATCCCTGCCACCTCGGCCGGCTCAACGGCAACTTCGAAGAGCCTCGCGCCGTTCTGGAGGCGATCGGCTGCACAATCGTTGAAATGCCCCGTAACCGCGACAACTCATTTTGCTGCGGCGCGGGCGGGGGGCGCATCTGGATCCCCGATCAACCGGGCCTCGAAAAGCCCTCCGAAAACCGGATGCACGAAGCCGCCGCTCTCGGTGGTATAGATATCTTCGTCACCTGTTGCCCAAAGGATTTGACAATGTTTGAGGACGCGCGAAAGACCAGCGGCCACGAGAACGATTTCGAGATCGGCGATCTTGCCGAGCTTGTCGCCGAAGCGATCGATCTCAAGAATATCGATCTGAAGCATGTCCCGGGCCTGGTTGAGCGGATCACTGAATCCGCCTCGGCCCGGGTCGCGGACGTGATCGTCAACCAGATCGCGGAGAAGCTTGCCGACCAGGTGGCCGAGGCGGTGGCCAAGAAGCTGGTGGCATCGGGGGGCCTCGCTGTCACCGCCGCGCCGGTCGGGGACGGGTCGGCTGCGGTCCCGACTGAGGGTCCTGCGCCGGCGCCGGCACCGGCGCCGGTACCGGCGGGAGCTTGGGGAGGTACACCGATCACGCCGGCAGCGCTTCCGGCCTACGACATTCCGGCCAAGGACGGGCCGCGCATCATGGTCGCGGTCAAGGAAGTGGGTACGCTCGGCGACGAGTTCGAGTTCACTGACGACGGTTGCGACGTCAAGGAAGAGTTCTTCGACTTCATTCTCAATGAATGGGACGATACGGCGCTCGAGGCAGCGCTTCAGAGCATCGAAAAACTGGGCTCCGGCGAAGTTGTCGCGGTCACCGTTGGCCCGGAACGCACCGAGGCGACGCTGCGCAAGGTGATGGCCAAGGGCGCACACCGGGGCGTGAGGGTCTGGGACGACAGCCTCGCGGGCGCGGATCCGGTCACGATCGCCCGGGCGCTCGCGGGTATCGCCAAGGCGGAAGAGGCCGATCTGATCCTGACCGGGACGCAGTCGGCGGACCAGGCCCAGGGCGCGACGGGAACCGCGCTTGCTCGAATCCTGGGTATTCCCCATACCGCGGTCGTGCTCGAGATGGACTGGGACGGGGCGGGATCGCTGATCCTCATGCGCGAGCTCGAAGGCGGCATGGGCCACGCGTTCGAGATGCCTGCGCCGGCCGTCGTCGCGATTCAGACCGGGGCCAATGAGCCGCGCTACGCCACCATGCGGATGATCAAGGATGCCAAGAAGAAGCCTCTCGATGTGGTCGATGGGTCGAGCGTTGCCGACGAGGGGAGCGCCTATCGGATTCGCCGCATGTACGCGCCCGAGGCGGCAGGCCGGGCCGAGATGCTCGAAGGCAGCCCCGGGGAAATCGCTGCCAAGGTCGCTGAAATCATTCGCGAAAAGATGGGAGGCTGAGCCATGGCCGGAATTCTCGTAGTTGGTGAGCATCTTCAGGGCGCAGTGCGCGACATCACGGGCGAGATGATCGGTGCGGCGGTCGCGCTCAAGGCCGAGATCGGCGGTCCGTTGACCGTCCTTCTCGTCGGCGCGGACGCCCCGACGCTGGCCGAAGCGGTCAACCTCGAAGGGGTCGACGAGATCGTCACGGTTTCGACCGAGGCATCCCACTTCGACTCCAATCTCTACGAAGAGGCGGTTTGCCAGGTCGGTGCCCAGACCGAACCCCGAGCGATCATCATGGGTCACAGCGTTAACGGCATGGCCTATGCCGCGGCCGTCGCGGCCCGGCTGGGCGCGGGTTTCGCATCCGACGTCTTCCAGCTTGCGACCGAAGGCGGCGAGATCTTGGCGACCCGGAGCGGCTATGGCGCCAAGGTGCAGATGGAGCTGGTTTTTCCCGAACGGTCGGTCGTCGTTCTCGCCTTGCGGGGCGCAACCTTCGCGATCCCCGAAACGCCGGGCGCTGCCAGCATCGTCGCGGCGGACATCGACCTGTCCGGGGTCGAGGCGGTGAGCAGCCATACGGAGTACCGCGATCCGCCACCGGCGGATTTCGATATCACCAAGGCCGAGTTCATCCTTTCGATCGGTCGCGGCATCGAGGATGCGGACAATGTGCCGCGCTTAAAGGAGCTGGCGGAGCGTCTGGGCGCCACGCTCGGCTGCTCGCGTCCGGTCGCCGATTCGGGTTGGCTGCCAAAGCCGCACCAGGTGGGTCAGTCCGGCAAGGTTGCCTCGAACTGCAAGCTCTACATCGCGTTGGGCATTTCGGGCGCGGTGCAGCATCTGTTCGGCATGAAGCATGTCGAGACGATCATCGCCGTGAACACGGACGCGGACGCACCGATGTACAGCTACGCGACTTACGGCGCGACCATGAGCCTCTTCGACTTCGCCGACGCGTTGGAGAAGCAGTTCAATTAGGCGTTATACTCTCCCGGCAGTAAGGGCGGCCGCCAACCCGGTGAGAACCGTCCGATGAGGGCCGAGCGGCTAGCGGGAGAGACAGCATGACGGATGATGTGACCGGGCCCATGCCCGGAGCAGGCGGCGTATCGCCGAAGGGGCAAACCGGTCTGCTGGCCGCGCCGCGCGATCGGTTCCGCTATGTCCTCCTGCTGCGGTTTATCCTGATAAATTTTGTCGCCGCGGCGATGGTTGTCGCCGCGGCGATCCAGGGCTGGGTCGGGCTCGTTTTCGGCAACGACCCGACGCGCCTGACCCTCGTGATCTGTGCCGTATTCGTCTTCGGTTTCATGCTGTGCGGCTGGAAGATCCTGCAGGTCAGCCAGGGATTGAATATCGCGCGTGCGTTCGACCCGGCGTCGCCCG
Organism: Alphaproteobacteria bacterium; assembly: GCA_965198325.1. GTDB lineage: Bacteria > Pseudomonadota > Alphaproteobacteria > UBA828 > JAPUJA01 > CBDAPE01. The sequence goes on from CBDAPE010000016.1 coordinate 389,629, forward strand.
ACACCTCCTTCGTGGGCCGCTATATCACCGATATGCGAGACCGCACGGCCAACAGCCGGGCGATTTCAGCGGATGCGATGCGTCAGCGCTTCGGCGCCAGGATCGCCGTCGTCCGCCATGTCGCGAACAGCCTGGTCTTCCTCGGGCTGATCGGTACGGTGATCGGATTCATCATCGCACTCTCGGGTGTCCATCCCGAGGCGGTCACGGAACTCGACAACGTCGCGCCCATGGTCTCGACCCTGATTCGCGGCATGTCGGTCGCGCTTTACACGACGCTCATCGGCGCGGTGTTCAGTATCTGGCTGATGGTCAACTACCGGCTCCTTGCGACGGGCACTGTGATGCTGGTCAACGCCGTCATCGAGCTGGGCGAAGCCCATGCACGATCCTGAACCCTTCGACGAGGATTCAGGAGGGACGGTCTTTCGCGATGTCATCCTGTTGGCGCTGCTTGGGTTTGTCGCCATCGTCGTGCTGCTCCTGCCTTACGTGAAGCCGGCTGAAAAAAAGCACGAATCCGAGATGGCGCCGGGTAACGTGGTGATCGAGGCCCGTTGGCCCGACGAGTTGGATGCCGACGTCGATTTGTGGGTTCAGGCGCCGGGCGATGCGCCGGTGGGCTATTCCAACAAGGGCGGCTACGTCTTCAATTTGTTGCGCGACGATCTCGGCCGCGCGTCGGACGTAACACCCCTGAACTACGAGATTTCCTATTCCCGGGGTATCCCCCTGGGTGAATACACGGTCAACGTTCACCTCTACTTCAACCACGCCCGGAAGTTTCCGGTTCCCGTCTCGGTGGTCGCGAGCGTGCGCCACGACGACGATACGCGGATGCGCCAGATCGTCGCCAGCGAGGTATCGCTCGAGCACAACAACCAGGAAGTGACCGTCTTTCGCTTCCGTCTCGACGACAACGGCAAGTTGGTGGCTGGAAGCGTGCATAGTCTGCATCGGGCGCTGCGCCGCTGGGTGCCGCGCTCGAAACCGGAAGAGGAAGGAGGCGCGTAAACCATGGAACACCTGTTCTACTGGTTCGTCCCGCTCGGCCTGCTGGCTGCCTTTCTCGGCAGCGTCGCGATCTGGTCGCGTCGCGCGCTGTGGCTGAAGATAACGGCCTTGGCGGCGGCCCTTCTGTTCATTCCCGCCGCCTATGCGGGGCTCGCAGATTTGCTCAGCAAGCCGAAGCCGATTGCGCTCGAATGGATCGAGGCGTCGACGGAGGAGGCGCTGGTTCTTGGCGCGGCGTTGCGTGAGGAGGATTCAATCTATCTTTGGCTCCAGATTCCGGGCATCTCCGAGCCCCGCTCCTACACGCTGCCGTGGGATCTGGAACTCGCACTGGAGCTTCAGGATGCCATGAAGGATGCGGAAAAGAACAACAGCGGCGTTCTGATGCGACTGCCTTTCGAGCCAAGCTGGGGACGCGACGACCCGACCTTCTACCCCTTGCCGCAGCCGGCCCTGCCGCCAAAATACGTCGACCCGGACGAGACCGGGCCCCTGCAGTACATCCATCCGCAACTTCAACTGTGACGGGGCGCGCGCGGTATCGGCATGAACGACCAGCACGACGTCTTTGACGAGGATACCGGCGGAACCGTCTTCCGTGACGTAATCCTGCTTGCCCTGCTGGGATTCGTGGCGATCGTCGTATTGCTGCTGCCTCACATCAACCCCGAAGCCTCGGACGACGAGGAGGGCGTCTCGCCGGAATCAGGCAATGTGGTGATCGAGATTCACTGGCCGGACGATCTCAATGTGGACGTCGATCTGTGGGTCAAGGCGCCCAATGACGTTCCGGTCGGCTACTCGAATAAGGGTGGACGGATCTTCAATCTCTTGCGCGACGACCTGGGCCACGACGCCGACGTTTCCGAGGACAATTACGAGATTTCCTATTCCCGCGGCATTCCGGACGGCGAATATCTGGTCAATGTTCACCTATACCGCAACGTCGAGCGGATCTACCCCATCCCGGTCACGGTGATTACCAGCGTGCGCGCCGAAAACAAGGAGCTCAAGCAATTGCTCTACTCCGAGGTCAAGTTGACCGAAGAGAACGAGGAAATTACGGTCTATCGCTTCCATCTCGACGAGGACGGAGCGCTCGTCGAGGGCAGCGTGCACAGCCTGCAGCACTCTGTTCGTGAATGGGTCAATCCGCTCTACGAAAATACCATGCCCTAACCTGGCGCCACGCCGCCCGGCACTGGCGCTTAGCCGATTTAGTACGATAAAAGGATTATTTTGCAAGGGATTACGCGTCTTGCGGCACTCCTGTTGTACGGCAACGGCGAAGACGGAAGACAACTGAGAACGGCGGCGCAATAATCCCCCATTGAAGCGGCCGGGCCATCCGGCTGTGGCGGACCAAAATGGGACCGTCTATAGCCTTCTGTCAGGGCTGCTCTGACTGGAAGGCGGGGGGATGTATCGGGTGGATTTGTACGCGCGGGTTCGGCGGGCGTGTCGTGTCGAGGGAATGAGCACCCGCGAGGCCTCGCGGGTGTTCGGGCTGGACCGCAAGACGGTCCGCAAGATGCTGTCGTTCTCGGTGCCGCCGGGGTCTCGCCGCGGCAAGCCGCCACGGCGGCCGAAGCGGGGTCCGTTCACGGGGATCATCGATCGGATTCTGGAAGACGATCGGACCAGCCACCACAAGCAACGGCCCACGGCGAAGCGGATCTTCGACCGTCTCCGGGACGAGTACGGCTTTACGGGCGGCTACACCATCGTGAAGGACTATGTCCGTGAGCGGCGGCTTCGGTCGCGCGAGATGTTCGTGCCGCTCGTCCATTCCCCCGGCCCCGCCCAGGCGGACTTCGGCGAGGCGATGGCGGTGATCGGCGGCGTGGCGTGCAAGGTCCACTTCCTTGCCTTCGATCTTCCCCACAGTGATGCCTGCTTCGTGAAGGCCTACCCGGCGGAGACGACCGAGGCGTTCTGCGCTGGCCACAACGCGGCGGTTGCGTTCTTCGGCGGCGTCCCCCGATCCATCCTGTACGACAACACCAAGCTGGCAGTCGCCCGGATACTGGGCGATGGCAAGCGGCAGCGAACGCGCGTCTTCACGGACCTTCAATCCCCCTATCTGTTCGAGGACAGGTTCGGCCGGCCGGGCAAGGGCAACGACAAAGGCAAGGTCGAGGGACTGGTCGGCTTCATCCGGCGGACCTTCCGGGTCCCCGTCCCGCGGGCCGAGAGCTTCGAGGCGCTGAACGATGCTCTCGCGGGACAGTGCCGCCGGCGCCAGGCGGCGCGGCTGCGGGGTCACAAGGAGACCATCGGCGAGCGCCTCGCACGGGACCGGGAAGCCTTCTTGCCTCTCCCCCCGGCACCATACGATGCCTGCGACAAGCGCACTGGACGGGTGAGCTCGCTGTCGCTGGTGCGCTGCCGGGGCAACGACTACTCGGTGCCCGTGGCCTATGGCCACCGCGAGGTGCTGATCCGGTGCTCCGTCGACGAGGTCGTTATCTCTTGCGGCGCGGAGGTGATTGCCCGGCACCGCCGGTCCTACGACAGCGAGGACCTGATCTTCGACCCGCTGCATTACCTACCCTTGATCGAGCAGAAGATCGGCGCCCTCGACCAGGCCGCGCCGTTGGCGGGCTGGGACCTGCCCGAGGCCTTCATCACTCTGCGACGCCTGCTCGAAGCCCGCATGGGCAAGGCGGGCAAGCGCGAGTCCGTCCAGGTGCGCCGTCTGCTGGAGAGCTTCCGGCTCGAGGAGGTCGAGGGTGCGGTCGGCGACGCGCTCAGGCTCGGCGCCATCGGCTTCGATGCGGTGAAGCACCTGGTACTGTGCCGCATCGAGCGGCGGCCGCCCCGGCTCAACCTCGAGGTCTATCCGTACCTGCCGCGCGCCCGGGTCGCGACGACGTCTGCCAAGTCGTACATGAGCCTGCTGTCGGGGCTCGGCGCATGACCGACACACCACGGCTGCTGCTCGTCCACCACCTCAAGAGGCTGAAGCTGCCGACGGTCCTGAGGGAGTACGACAAGATCGCCCGGCAGTGCGCCTCTGAAGGCGTCGACCACGTTCGCTATCTTCTGCGTCTGGCCGAGCTCGAGCTGATCGACCGCGAGCGCCGCATGGTCGAGCGGCGGATCAAGGCGGCGCGCTTCCCCGTGATCAAGAGCCTCGATAGCTTCGATTTCAAGGTCATCCCCTCGCTCAACAAGACGCTGGTCCTGGAGCTCGCCCGCTGCGCGTACATCGAGCGCCGCGAGAACCTCATCGCGCTCGGCAACAGCGGCACCGGCAAGACCCACATCGCCCTCGGTCTCGGCTTGGCGGCCTGCCAGAAGGGCCTCTCGGTCGGCTTCATCACCGCCGCGCTGGTCCACGAGCTCATCGAGGCCCGCGATGACAAGCAACTGCTGAGGTTCCAGAAGAAGCTCGCCACCTACAAGCTTCTGATCATCGACGAGCTCGGCTTCGTGCCGCTGTCCAAGACCGGTGCCGAGCTCCTGTTCGAGGTGTTCAGCCAGCGCTACGAGCGCGGCGCGACCCTGGTCACCACCAATCTGCCGTTCGACGAATGGACCGAGGTGTTCGGCTCCGAGCGGCTTACCGGCGCTCTCCTCGACCGCCTCACCCACCACGTCAACATCCTCGAGATGAATGGCGAGAGCTACAGGCTCAACCAGAGCCGCAGGCGTCAAACCCCGACGGCGAACTGAACCGACCACCCAACCCTCGCTTGACCCCATGGGCCCACAGGTCCCTCCCGCGCGCGCCGCCGCGTCGGCCTGTTGAGGGCACGTCGCGTTGCGCGCGGGGCCCGCCCATGGACTACGGGGACAAGCCCGCAGCCGCCAAGCGGTCCCTTCTTACACCGCCACGGTCGTCCCTTTTTGCTCCGCCATTGACAATCCTTCGAACGGGACTGGCGGTTCCATATCCACAAGCAGTTCGAGTTCGCAACATTCTCAATTAACTGCAGCTAGTGCGCCGGCGCGTTTACCAGTGTTTGCCAGCCTCGATGTTAATTCTCAGGTGCTTTACTATTTGCAGGCTAGATCGATGATCGGCTACGAGACTACATTGCCGAAAGGCTGGGTCAAAATACCGCCGGCCGTGGGCAGCTCTCAGCCTGGCTATGTGCATTTTGGTTGGCGCATTCAGTGGGCCGCGGACGCACCAGTATATTCATCCCCCAGCGGCGGTGAACCTGCAGGCAGTCTCCGGCAAGGAAGTGAGATTACAGTCTATTTGGTCGAGGGAAAGCCGGGATGGTTCAAGTATATAGACCCTGACCCGGCACACACCGGCGAGTTCTTCGTTTACATTCCCAGTTACGCGGGTGCCGAGAAAATCATTTGAAAGCCCAGCGTCAGGCTCCGTGAGCCTGTGGTGTTCGATTGGCAGGCGCAGAATCCGGGCCGAGCCCGGACTCGACCCGAGGCAGGCAAAACAAGCTCAGGCAGCACGGCGTGATTTCTGGGCGCGGGACCGTCTGCTACGGCCCGGACGTGCGGGCTTCTGACCGGTCTTGGCCTGTGGGACATAGCGCGCCGGCTCGCCGCCATCCACGCTTAGCCGGCACTTGGTCAGGGATTCGATGGCCCGTAAATAGGCCTGCTCGCCCGGATCGCACAGCGAGATCGCCACGCCGGACGCGCCGGCGCGTGCCGTGCGCCCGATCCGATGGACGTAGTCCTCGGGCACGTTGGGCAGCTCGAAGTTGATGATGTGGGTCACGCCGTCGATGTCGATTCCGCGTGCCGCGATGTCGGTCGCGACCAGCGCCCACGCGCGCCCGCGGCGAAAGCTCTCGAGCGCCCGCTGGCGTGCGCCCTGGGACTTGTTGCCGTGAATCGCCTCGGCGGCGATGCCGACCTTGCCCAGCTGTTCGGCGACGCGGTTGGCGCGGTGTTTCGTGCGGGTGAAGACGATGGCCCGCTCGATCGCCGGGTCCCGCAGGATCCGGGCGAGCAGGGCGCGTTTCTGATCGGTTGCGGTGAAGAACACGCGCTGATCGATTCGCTCCACCGGTGTTGCGGTCGGGGTCACGGCGACACGGAGTGGCTCGTGCAGGATGTCGCCCGCCAGGCCGGTAACCGCGTCGGGCATGGTCGCCGAGAAAAACAGCGTCTGGCGGCGGCGGGGCAGGGCGGCGACGATCTTGCGGACGTCGCGGATGAAACCCATGTCGAGCATCCGGTCCGCTTCGTCGAGGACGAAGTGCTCGACGCCGCCGAGCGTCAGGTGTCCCTGGTTCATGAGATCGAGCAGGCGGCCGGGGGTCGCGACCAGGATATCCACGCCGTGGCGCAGGGCATTGACCTGCGGCTTCTGGCCGACGCCGCCGTAAATCACACTTCGGCGCAGCGACAGGTGGCGGCCATAGGTGCCGAGCGCGCCTTCGATCTGGATGCGAGTTCTCGCGTCGGCGCGAGGATCAGCGCCCGCGGGGCGCCGGGCGCGGCGCGCTCAGGCCGCGCGGCGAGCGTTTGGAGAATGGGCAGCCCGAACGCGGCGGTCTTGCCGGTTCCGGTCTGGGCGATGCCGAGCAGGTCCTTGCCGGCCAGCACATGGGGGATCGCCCGGTTCTGGATTGGGGGTCGGTTTGTCGTAGGTCCGCTCGCGCAGGGCGCGCAGCAGGGGCTCGTTGAGACCGAGCCTCGAAAAATCGTTGTGGTTCACGGAATAACTTTCTGCCGGGTTGCGGCGCATCGCGAATAGCGGAGCGCGGACCCGGCCCGTCGCAACGCCCCGGGCGCGGCCGGAGCGGGCGGATTGATGATTTCGTTCTCGGAATTAGGGCGCCACCGAGGCTTCGGCTGCGCTTCGCGCGATCGCGAGACTACTGTGAAGCCCTCATATGGTCGTCGGGCGACGGAATGTCAAGCGCTCTCCCCCGCGCTCGCCTCCAGATAGTCCCGGATCGGCGCCAGGCTGTCGGGATCGCCCGCGAGTTCCTTCTCCGCGAATTCGATCGCCGCGACCTCGTGGCGGGTGAGCAGGGCGAGTGCCGGGCGGTCTTCCTCGGGCCCCTCCGTTTCCAGCGCCTTGAAGTCGGCGATGTAGCCCGGCAAGACCCGGACCATTCGGGCCATGTAACCCGCCCAGTTCGACGCCCCATCTTCGGCGACGAGGGGCTGGGCCAGGGGTTCGAGCGCCGCCTCGTCTCGCGCCGGCAATCCGTGGCGCTCGATCAGCGGGCGGAGCAGAGCGGCGGTCTGACGCTCGATCTGGGCGAGCAGGGCAAGCTTCTCACCCGCGCCGGGCTCGTCGAAATGCGTCGCCAGGCCGGCGTAATAGGCCTCGCCCACGATCTCCTCCTCGTAGGCCTGCAGGAGCCGCTCCTCGTAGCTCTTACCTTTGCTCTCGCCCATGCTTTCCCAATTCGCCATTGCGCCGCTCCATTTTTGCCGTCTCGCCCATCCTAGCCACAATTTCCGAAGCCGCGGCCCTGGATCTTGGCTCGAGGCGGGCGGTTTCCGTCATGCGCTTGTCCGCTTTCAGGGTACAGATTAAGTTGAACTCATTGAAGTTGCAAAGAAGGGGGATACTTCGTGTCCCAACCGCTTCCGTCCTGGCGCGGCGCCAGCGTTCCCAATCCCGTCCGTAGCGAGATGGAAGCCCTGCGCGCGGCTCTCGACGGCGTGATCCCCCAGAAGCGCACCGCCAGTCGGAACCTCCTGATCGGAAGCTGGAACCTCAAGGCCTTCGCCTCGCTGATCGGCAATAAATGGACCGCGTCGGGCAGCGACAGCCCGAAGCGCGACCGGCGTGCGCTGTGGGCCATAACCGAGATCGTCTCGCGCTTCGACGTCATCGCGATTCAGGAGATCAAGGGCGACCTCCTCGCCCCTCGGACCATGATCAAGACTCTGGGGCCCGGCTGGAATTTCCTGATCACCGATGTCACACGGGGCGACGCGGGCAATAACGAGCGGCTCGGTTTCGTATTCGATACGCGGCGGGTGGAACTCTCGGGTCTCGCGGGCGAGCTTGTCGTCCCCGAAGACTGGGAGAACGTCGTTCCCTCGGACGCGTTGCAACGCCAGTTCGCGCGCACGCCCTACGCGGTGAGCTTCAAGGCCGGGCACGAGACGTTCATTCTGGTCACGCTTCACGTCGACTATGGCGACTCTTCCAGCGGCCGGATCCCGGAGTTGAAGGGCATCGCCGAGTGGATGAACGGCTGGGCAAACCAGATGAACGCGTTCAGGCAGAATCTCATCGCGTTGGGAGATTTCAACATCGACCGGCGCGGCGACGACCTCTGGACATCCTTTACCAGCACGGGTCTGACGGTTCCCGCCGATCTTCATGCCATGAAGCGCTCGATCTTCGCGACGGATAACGACCCGCTGCTGAAAAAATACTACGATCAGATCGCTTGGTTCGAGACCGGCCACCGCCGCAAGCTGAGCATGGAATTCGTCGCCGCTGGCGGGTTTGATTTCGTGCCCTACATCTACACCGAGACGGGCATGACGAATGCCTCGCTACAACACCGCCTGTCCGATCACTACCCGCTCTGGGCTGAATTCAACTGCGCAGACTGACTGGAGCAGTTCCATCGGCCGAAAAAAGGCCTTCCGGCTGCGCCAGGCGCAGATCTTGACATAGCCCCTAACCGAAAAACGCGAACGCCCGGCTCTCGATGCTTTCCCGTGGCTGCGCGTCGGGCGCGGACGCCGGATCGATGAACGCCGAGTGCATGCTCCAGCGCGCCCGCCCGCCGGTGTCGGAATCGAAGGTCTTGATCAGCACCGCTTCTTTGGGCGTCACCGCCGGAAAATAGACCCAGCGCTGGGCCGGGTTATGACGCACCAGCGTCAGCTCGCCGATCCGGTCCTGGGCGCGGCGTTCGCTCGCCACCAGATCGCCCGGTTCAATGGACTGGGCGTCGCACAGCGCCAGCGGCCAGCTCTCGACCGGACGGTTGATCGGCCGCCAGACGTTGAAGATCGCAAAGCGGTGGCTGAGCAGGGCCGCGGTTTTCTCCGCCGGCATGAGGTCGCGCACCCGCTTGGGCGCCGACGCCTCCGTGTAATCGTTGTGGACCACGTTCGTGGGTTCCCGGGAGAGCCGCACCTGCCGGGTCGAGGTGTCGCCGCCGCGCCTCGTATGGTCGAAGACCACCACCCGCGCCGCACCCGTGGCGCCCATAAGCAGCGCTTCGACCTCTTCGTCGTAGGCCCGGGCCAGCTCGTCGTCGTCATAAAAGTCGGAAACCCGGCTTGCATGATCGACCAGCGCGAAGCCTTCCCGGTCGAGCGAAAACGCCGCCGGACCGACGCCCGCGAGCAGAACCCGCCCGTCTTCGACGTCGGCGGTGCGCTCCTCGAACAGCCCCTCCATCTGAAGCTCCGCATCGCCCCCGCCCACGGACGCGTAATAGACCGGCTTCTCCTCGGTGGCTGCAAGAAAGCGGAGTGCCGCGCAGGTCGGCCGGGCAGGGGCGAGGTCGGGTGCGGCTGCGCTCATCGGGGGATAATAGCACCGTCCAGGCGGCCTCGCCCTTGCGCGCGACCGGGCGCTCTGCAACTGTCGGTCCGTGGTAACCGGACCGCTGCCATGACATTCAGTTTCGTCCCTCTGATCACCGCCCTGCTTCCCGTCCTCGGCGTCCACGTCTCCTACGTGCTGGCGGCAAAGCTCGGTCATGTGCCCTGGTGCTTTCCCTACGTCGAGAGCTGCACATCGATCAGCGCCATGGGCCGGGTGAGCCCCGAAAGCTATGTTTTTCGCGCCACCGTAATTCCGACCGCCGTTCTCATGATGGTATACTGGCGGCTCAGTTGCGAATGGCTCCGCTAGCTCGGTAGCGCCATGGCGAAACGCAACCGCGCCATGCTGGTCCTGGGATTGGCTGCCGGCATCGGCCTGATCGTCTACGCGACGGTGCTGGGTGAAATCGGCCCCGAGTTCCGCGTCCAGCGGCGCATCGGCGTCAGCATCTTCTACATCTGCACCTTCGCCGCACAAGCCCTCATGACGATCCAGCTTGCGGCCCTGGTGAAATCGCAGCCCGCCGTCATTCCCGTGCGGCTTTACCGCGTCCTGGCCTGGCTTTGCGCCGCCGTCGCCGGTCTGGGGCTCGCGAACTTCGCCTTGTGGGCCTTCTACGAGCGGCACGACAGGATCGACGACGCCTTCGAATGGGTGGTCACCCTGTTGATCCAACTCCACATCTTCACAACCTTCTTCGCGTGGCGGCAGAGCGGCTTTCGGGCGAGCTTCACGACGTCAGGGAGGGAAGGGGGCTGACGCGAAACGCCGCAGGGCGGGCTCGCGTCGCGTCATCAGGGAACGACCACGTAGCGGGGCTCGGGCTCGCGCCCGCGATAGATGCCTCGGCCTCCAATCCGCACGGCGTTGTAGATCAGAAAATTTTTCAACGACCCGACGTTGGCTGCCCGCATGGCGACGCGCATGAGCCGGTCGGCGAACCGTCGGTCCTCTGTCCTGTGCTCGCCGCCGCCCAGATCCTGCCAGGCGATGTAGAGGAAGTCGTGAACGATCGAGGCTTCGAGGTGCGGTCCCGCCTGGCTGATGATGGGCCGGGCCAGCGCAGGAACCGACGAGAGGTCGGTCAGCATTCCCTGGGGCACGGTGATCGTGCGTCGCTCGCCGTCGAGCTTGAAATCCACCGTGTACGGCCGTGCCAGGATGAACTGCGCCGTCTTGCCGTCGGCGCGGCGCACCGCCTCGATCGCGCGCAGCAGATGCAGCGGCGTCGCGTATTCGAAATCGGTGATCTCCGACCAGTCGTCTTGCGGGTAGGGGCTCTCGAAGTCCGGCTTATAGGACTCCATCGCGCGGGCCTCGCTCACGCGGCTGCCAGAAACTCCCGCAGGAGCGCGTTGAACTTCTCGGGGTGTTCCCAGAACATCATGTGCCCGCCCAACGCCTCGACACTCGCGTTCGGCCATTGGCCCTCGATATAGGGCCGGGCCGTATCCGCCCAATGCTCGGCGACGACGAAGAGCGAGGGGCGCGCGCCGTCGAGCAGGGTCACCTCGGGCCGGTAGTCCGCGAACATCAGATAGCAGTAAAGCGCGATCGCCGCCCACTGGGGCGTGGTCTCAGACTGGGCGACGATCCAGTCGAGCTCCTCCGGGGCGAGGGCGCGCTGGACCATCACGTTCTCGGTGTACCAGCGCACCACCTCGCGCAAAGATGCCCGGGGTGTCATCGCCATGATGCCCGCGGAGATGTCCGCAAGCGGGCCCTCCACCCAGTCGTTCTCCTCGTCGGTTGAGAGCAGCTTGGGCGGCAGGTCGATGTCGACATGGGCGCGGACGCGCTCGAGCCCGGCGAGCCGGATATAGCCCAGGGTCTCCGCGGCGCCCGACGACCAGCCCACGAGCGCGATGTTGGTCAGGTCGAGCGTCTCGATGAGCACCTTGAGGTCCGCCGCGTGGGTCGCGTAGTCGTTGCCCGTCGCGGTCTTGCTCGAGCGACCCTGGCTGCGGGGGTCGATCGCGATCACCCGGTGGTCCTTGGAGAAGTCGCGGATCTGGTGGGTGAAGACGTCCGCCGTGAAGGTCCAGCCGGGCACCATGACGAGCGGCGGGCCGGAGCCGGTGTCCCAGAAATGCAGCTCGATGCCCGGTGCCACCTCGATGTATTTGCCGAGCGCGCCGATCCGCCCGCTGGTCTCGACCTGAAAGTCCGTCCTCATGATGGTCTCCCCGTCTGGCTGCTCATCCTTATTCGAACGCCGCGTGGTAGGCGTCGATCGCCGGCGCGCCGCCCAGATGGGCATAGAGCACCGTCGACCCCGCTTTGAGCTCCCCAGCCCGCGCCATGGCGATAAGCCCGGCCATGGATTTACCCTCGTAGACCGGGTCGGTCAGCATCCCCTCGAGCGTTCCTGCGGTGCGGATCGCCTCGATCGTCGCCTCGTCGGGGATGCCGTAGGCGGGGCCAGCGAAGCGCGGCTCGATGATCACGTCGCTGTCCTCGATCGCCTCGTTCACACCCAGCATCTCGGCCGTATCGCGCGCGATCTTGGTGACCGCGGCGCGGGTCATGTCCGGCCGGCCGGCGGTATCCATGCCGATGATCCGCCGGTCGCGCTCCTGGACCTTGAAGCCCACCACCATGCCGGCCTGGGTCGAGCCCGTGCAGGTCGCGACGATGATGGTATCGAAGAAAATACCGAGCCCGGCCTCCTGGGTTGCCAGCTCGTCGGCGAAGTTGGCATAGCCCAGCCCGCCCAGCGGGTGGTCGGACGCGCCCGCGGGGATCGCGTAAGGCGTGCCGCCCTCGGCCCGCACCGCGTCGAGCGCATGCTTCCAGGTCTCCTTCTCTTCGGTCGAGTAGCCCTCGCCCTCGAGCAGGGTCTCGGCCCCCATGAGGCGCGAGAGCAGGATGTTGCCGACCTTGTCGTAGACCGCATCTTCCCAGGGCGCCCAGTCCTCCTGGACAAGGCGGCATTTGAGCCCCGCGGCCGCGGCGACGGCGGCAACCTGGCGGGTGTGGTTCGACTGCACGCCGCCGATCGAGACCAGGGTGTCGCAGCCCTTGGCGAGCGCATCGGGCAGCAGCCATTCGAGCTTGCGGACCTTGTTGCCACCATAGGCCAGCCCCGACGAGACGTCGTCGCGCTTGGCCCAGACCTCGACGCCCAGTTCCGTCGACAGCCGTTTAAGCGGCTGGAGCGGGGAGGGGAAAAATCCCAGCTTTGCGCGCTCAAAGCGGTCTTCGAGATTGAGCATGGGGACGGTCCTTTCTGGCTCGCATCGATACCGGGGTAGCATAGCAGGGTTGAGCCCGAATCGAGCGTCCGCCGGCGCCATCCGGGGATTGTGGTGGTGCGGAAAAGGCCCATCGAACTCTTGAGCGGCGAGCGCCGGGTCGCCTTTCACCGCTCCTGGTTCGAGGCGAACCCGACACAGCACGAGCTCATCAATCATCTGGCCGCGCTGCCGCTGCGCGAGGTCCGCCGCCGCCCTGGCGCGCTGGGAGCCGGCTATCCTACTCGACCGCCTGCCGCGCCGCCTGCTCTAGGACGGGCTGGGGCCTTTTTTATAGCGGGCAAAAACGGCGGGCCCGGTTCGCCTTGATTTTGCCGAGCCTTGCGGCTAGATACAGGCCCACGCGACCCCGTCGTCTAGAGGCCTAGGACTCCACTCTTTCAAGGTGGCAACACGGGTTCGAACCCCGTCGGGGTCGCCACTTCGATTGCTGGAACCCTGGCCGCCGCGCAGTCCCCATATAATGTTTGGGCTTCCGAGTGTCCGACCATCCGAACAGCTGCATCAGTTCATACACGGTCGCCCCGTTGATCGCCGCCGTCGTGGCCGCAAACGCTTTGTATGCAAGAATAGGCCCGCTGCTTCACATTCGGACCCAGCCTGGATCGCGTCAACCAGCCATTCGGAGAGGGCGAGGGCCCCTTGTGGACTGCACCCTGATCGAAGCGTGACAGCGAGGTCGCGATCGGCGTTACAACCATTCTTACTGCGCGAGATAGCCGCCGTCGATGACAAGCTCTGAGCCCGTGACGAAACTCGATTCGTCGGAAGCCAGATAGAGCGCCCCATAGGCCACGTCCTCAGGTTCGCCGATGCGACCGATGGGGTGCATCGCGACAATCTCGGCAAGACCCTTCTCTACGTCGCCCTGTTCCGCGAGCTCATCCCAGACCATCGGTGTCGCGATGAAACCGGGATGAATTGCATTCACCCTGATGCTGAACGGCGCACATTCCAGCGCCGCCACCTTGGTGAAGTTCGTCGCACCCCCCTTGCTCGCGCAATAGGCGGCATAGCCCGGATAGCCCACGCTGGCCAATATTGAGGAGATATTGACGATCGACCCGCCACCGTTTTCTTTCATCGGGACCGCGGCCAACTTCGTGCCGAGAAACATGCCGTCCAGATTGACGGCATGCACCCAGCGCCATCTCTCGAGATCCGTCTCGTGAACCGTCGCCGTAATCGAGACACCGGCGTTGTTGACCAGAACGTCGAGTTTCCCATGGGCATCCAGAGGACGTTCTATCGCCCGGTTCCAGTCGTCTTCCTGGGTCACATCGTGCTTGATAAAAAACGCGTCCCCGCCGTTCTTCTTAATCTGATCGGCCGCAGCCTGACCCTTCTGTTCCTTGAGATCGGCCAGGACGACCTTCGCCCCCTCCTTGGCAAAAAGCTCGGCGATGCCGAGCCCGTTGCCCTGCGCGGCGCCAGTGACGATCACAATCTTACCGTCCAGTCTTCCCATGAGGTCTTCCTTTCCGTCCATCATACGCTGAGATTGCCAGCCACTTACCGGGGCTGAGTACACATGAACCCGTATGGAGCCAAAACTTGTTAACAAACGAATATAACTATCTGTTATTAATGGATATTATCTGAGGATGACGTAATCTCGTCAGGGTCGCCACTTCGAGAGCCAGTTCAATAAATTCCGACGATACCGGGGATTTGTACTGATCTGATAACGGATTACCCGTTCCGGAAATTACGCGCCGTTTTGAAATTCCATTTCCTCCATAAATTTCTCGAGTTCCTTGGCGGGCATTTTTACTGAGTATTCGGCGCTGGGAAAACTGCCGTCTTTGGCTTCTTTGTTGAATTCTTTCAGGCAGGCCAGGCGCTCTTCCTTGATCTGTTGCTCAAGGAGACGGAGATTTCCGTACTCCTTCACATGGCGCGGGGCTTTTTCGTTCTGACCGCAGAGGTCTTTGGTGAACAAAAATATCACATCGGCACCGGAACCGGCGCCAATTGATGTAGTGAGCAACTTGGTGCGCTTGTTGATTGCTGCCACCACTTCCTCTGCAGACACTTCGAGTTCTACGGCAAAAGCACCAACGTCTTCCAGGCGGCGAATCTGTCTGAAGAGCTCGATACCTTCTTCGGCGGTTTTGCCGAATGCCCGCAGGCCACCGATAAATGTACTGATACGCGGCACCAGGCCCAGATGGCCCATCACCGGGATATCTCTATTAGCCAACATCTCTACAACATTCAGACTGGCGCAGGTGTAAACCGCGTCGGCACCCTGTTCCATGCACTTGAAAGCAGCCCGCAAAATTTCATCGTTGGTCACATAGTCGGTGAGTAGCGTCACGCCGGTAATAAAAGTGTGGGGTGCACCCGCGCGCACTATCTCCAAATCGCAATCATCCACGCTGAGCATGTCGATGCCAGCCGCTTCCGCAGCAACCGCTTCATCGAGAGAGTCTGCCGTCACCTGAGTGAGTTTGCTTTTGCCTTTATGATTCAGTAAATCGTAAACCGTCCAATTACGCTTTCCGAATTGACCACCAAAAGTGTAAATGTCTTTCATTTTTGGCTCTTTCCTTGTGCACGATATGTTTCGATCGGGGGCGTCACCTATTCCCGTCAGATTTGCGGTCGCTTGCCCGCCCAGGGCCGCCCCCGTTCGAGCGCCGCGCCGATGCGCAGCACCATCGCCTCGTCGTAGCGCCGGCCGACGATTTGGCACGCGGTGGGCAGCCCGTCGGCGGAAAAGCCCGAGGGTACGGAGAGCGCGGGGCACTGGCTTATCAGGTTGAACGGCATGGTCATCACCATGCCCTGAAAGCGCCCCACCTCGTCGGTATTGTTGAAGTCGGCATCGGTCAGTTCGACGGACGGTGCGGGAATTCGAACGGTGGGACAGAGCAGGGCGTCGTAGCGCTCGAGCACGGGCTGAAGCGCCTGCCACTGGCGGGTGCGCACGATCTCCGTCTGGCGAAGCTTGACGGCGCTCGTCCGGTTACCTTTCTCGATCAGGCTGATTACGGCCGGGTCCATCTGCTCGCGCCAGGCGTCGAGATGTTCGCCGAAGCAGACCGCCATCAGTGCCGCCCAGTGGACAACGAAGGCATCGACGATGTCCCGGCTCCAGGGCAGGGCAACCTCCGCGACCTCGGCTCCGGCATCGCGCAACGCGTCCGCCGAGGCCTGGAGGTTGGCTGCCACGTCGCAATCGACGGCGAAGAAGCCCAGATCGGGGCTGAGCGCGAGCTTCAAGCCGGATACATCGGCGGACAGCGTCAACGGCTCCGCGCGCGCGGGCAACGAGAGGATGTCGCGCTCGTCGGGACCTTCGGTGACGCGAAGGAAGAGGGCGGCGTCGGCCACCGTGCGGGCAAGCGGGCCGAAATGACAGAGCTGGTCGAACAGGGTCGGCAGGATCGCGAGCGGAATACGCCCCAGGGCCGGTTTCAGCCCGACGCAGCCGCACAGTGCGGCCGGAATACGGACCGAGCCGCCGGCGTCCGAACCCTCGGCCAGCGCAACGCAGCCGCTTGCGACCGCCGCGGCCGAGCCGCCCGACGAGCCACCCGGCGTGCGTTCGGAATTCCATGGGTTGCGCGAGATGCCCCAAAGCGGGCTCTGGGTGAACCCCGAATGAGCAAACTCGGGCGTCGCCGTCTTGCCGACCAGGATCGCGCCCGCGCCCAGCAGGCGCTCGACGATCGGCGGATTCTCGTCGGGCACCCAGTGCTCGAAGACCTTTGAGCCCAACGTCGTGGTCTTGCCCGCGGTCGGCGTGAGATCCTTGATCGCGACGGGCAGGCCATGCAGTGGACCCAGCGGTCCGCCCGCCATGACGGCTGCCTCGGCGGCGCGCGCCGCGTCGCGGGCTTCGTCGGGGTAAGTGAAGCAGAAGGCGTTGAGCGCGGGATTGGCCTCGTCGATGCGGGCAAGCGCGTTTTCGACCGCCTCGACGGGCGAGACCGCTTTGGTGCGGATCCGTTCCGCCAGCTCGGTCGCCGGGAGATAGGCGAGGTCGAGATCGGCAGCCATGGCGGCGCTCCCCGGCAGTTGCTCGTCGCGCACCGATAATGAGGCTCAGCCGGGGGGTTGGCCAGACAGTTCCGCTTTGCAATCGGCTGCGGCCTCGTCGATCAGCCAGTTGCGAAAGGCCCGCGCCGCTGGCCGCTCGGGCGACCGGGCCGGGCCGACGAGGTAGTAGCCGAAAAGCTCGAGGCGGACGTCGAAGGGCTGGACCAGTCGACCGGCGGCGATATCGTCCTGGATCAGCGCCGGACAGCCCAGCTCGATGCCCTGACCGTCCATCGCCGCCTGGGTGCGGACGTTGGTATCGTCGATCACCAGGCTCTGGCGGGGCTCGAGACCGGAAACGCCGGCCAGCGCCAACCAGTCGGCCCAGCGGTCGTCATTCTTCTCGTGGAGCAGAACGTGGCCGGCCAGATCGGCGGGCTCGCGAAGCGGATTGGGGGCCGCGGCAAGCGCCGGGCCGCAGACCGGAGTGAGATCCCCGTCGACGAGCCGGGTGGCGCTCTCGTTGACGTCGGCCTCTGGTCTCCATTCTATAGCTAAATCAATATCTTGCGAGTCGAAATTCGCCCGTTGGTTCCGATGATGGAGCTGCAGCTCTATGCCCGGGTGGCGTTGCCAGAATCGACCCAGCCTGGGCGACAACCATTTCAGTGCGAAATACGGCCGCAGCGAGACGGTGAGCGGAGCGCTTTCGTTCGATTGCCGAAGCTCGGAAACCGCGCCCGCCATCCGCTCGAAGGCACCGGTCACGGCGATCTGCAGATCGCGCCCCGCGTCGGTCAGGGCGAAATTACGGCCGGTCCGGCGGAACAACGCGATTTCGAGCTCGTCTTCTAGCCCCCGGACCTGGTGACTGATCGCCGACGGGGTGACGGCAAGTTCCTCCGCAGCAAGCGTGAATTTCATATGACGAGCCGCGGCTTCGAAGGCTCGAAGTGATGCTAGAGGCGGAAGAGGAGGAGGCATGGCAGCCCTCGATAGTGAATTCATTTCATCTATAGGTGAAAATTACGCGTTTGTCATGCGGCTGACTCGTAGCTAGCCTTCGATCTTCACAACGCCGGAACCCACTGGAGGCCGCCATGACCCCAACGGATGTGATCGCACGCGCCGACGAACTCGCCAAGGCCGAACCGCGGAGCGGGCCGTCCCACGGATTGCCCCGCGCGGCCTATACCAGCGGGGACTTCTTCACACTCGAGCAGGAGCGGCTGTTTCCGGCGAACTGGGTGCTCGCCGGCTTCGCGCACGAGATTGCCAGGCCCGGCGACGTGCGGCCCGTCACGGTCGGGGGCGTCCCGGTTCTGCTGGTGCGCGATCGGGACGGCGACATCAAGGCGTTTCACAATGTCTGCCAGCACCGGGGCGCGACGCTCGTGGACAAGCCCTGCAGCGGCCAGCGGCTCATGGTTTGCCCCTACCATCACTGGAGCTACGATTTGACCGGGCGGTTGCGCGCGACGCCCCATTTCGGCGGCTACGACCAACAGAAGGTGGCGGGCTTCGACAAGGAAGCCTATGGCCTCAGGCCCGTGCGTCTCGCCCACTGGCACGACTGGATCTTCGTCAACCTCGACGGCGACGCAGCGCCCTTCGCGGAGCATTCGGCGCCCCTGGCCCAATTGATCGCGGATTTCGACATGACGACGCTCAAACCGCTGGGCATGATCGACCTCGGCGTGGTGAACGCCAATTGGAAGTTCCTGATGGAGAATTTCATCGAACCCTATCACGTGCCGTTCGTGCATCCAGAGACCGCCGAGGGGCAACCGCTCGCGGGTCATTATCCGGTGATCAACGGCGGCTGCCTGGGCGCGGCGGTCGACGTCGAGGTCGATGCGGCGCGAACCGATCGGCTCAATGTGAGTTCGCGCTATCTCACCCTGTTTCCGAATTTCGTGCTGGGCGTCTACGCGCCCGACCAGATGGGCGTGCATCTGAACGTCCCGGTCGGCCCGAACCAGACCCTTCAGCGCCGGGCGATCTACGCGGTCGGCGAGGCCGCCGGTCACAGCGAGAAGGACATCGAGGCGTTGCGGGCGCTATGGTGGGACGTGCATAAAGAGGACCACGGCATCGTCGAGCGCCTGCAGCAGGGTCGCGCCTCGCCGGTGATGGACGGCGGCGGCGTGCTCTCGCCATACTGGGAGACCAGCGAGAGGCGCTTCCAGGAACTGGTGATTGAGGCGGTTCGCTAATCAAAGAGGGAGGCGGCTATCATGTCGACACAGGACTTTCGGCTCGCGCACACCATGATCCGGATTCGCGACCTGGATAAATCGATCGCATTCTATACGGGCCTGCTCGGCATGACGGTGCTCCACAAGTCCGACTATCCCGATGGCAAGTTCACCAACGTATTCGTGGGCTATGGCGACGAAGACAGCACGGCGGTGGTCGAGCTGACCCATAATTGGGATCAGGAAGAGCCCTACGATCTGGGCAGCGGCTGGGGCCATATGGCGATCGAGATGAGCGATATCTATGCGACCTGCGACGCGCTCAGCGCCCAGGGCCTGAATATCCCGCGTCCGCCCGGCCCGATGATGCACGGCACGACCCACATCGCGTTCATCGAGGACCCGGACGGCTACAAGATCGAGCTGATCCAGACGGGCTCCGGCTCCGACTAGGGCATGGACCGGTAAGCTGAAGGTCTGCTTACGGTCACATTGCAGGCCTTTGAAAACCCCGCCACGAAGATCCGTTCATTCTACAAACTGAGTGGTCATTGAGGGAACGCTCAGCCTCGCCCTGCGCCACTGGCAAAACGTTCCGGAAAAATTCGACCTCAAGACTGCTGCGAACGAGTCGCATGAAGAACGTTCGCTAATAGAGAACATGGTCAGCACCCTTTTCGGCAAACGCATCACACCCCGCGAGACCCAGGTCGTCGCACAGGTTCTCGAGGGGCATTCCTCCGACTCAATCGCCAAGGATCTCGGGATTTCCGTTGGTACGGTCCGTATTCACCGCCGCAATATTTACGCGAAACTGCAAATTTCCTCGCAACAGGAGCTTTTCTCTATTTTCTTCAAGAAAATCACGACGGGCCGGTGATCTTGGCACAATCGCGGAAAATTCCGAATTCGTGAGGCGAGGAGCACGGGACCTCGAAGAGGCAGAAGACGCGCGGTGCCATAATTCCGGCCGCGCCAGTGCCGATTCGGAATGTCCGTGATTGGCTATCGGCAGACATCGAGGCCGGGTCACCGGCACGACCGATTCCGGCTCAACGTGAGCGTATTAGACTGCGCCCATCTTACGAATATGATGCTTATGACGCTTCGGTTCGCGCTACATGCCGATCGGTCGGCTTCGTTCGACGTGTCTCGATCCGCCGACGGCTCGCGGTTGTCGGCCCAGCCTAATTCAGCAGTTTAATTTCGTCGCCTGGCCGTACCGCTCCTTCGACCAGAACGGCACCATAGATGCCGGCCATGCCATCATGGCCTTTGACGACCTTTTTCAAAACGTCCGGGTTCGATTCCGCCGTATCGGGATCGAACGTGATCATCATGCAGCGTGGGTCGCGCTCGAGGATGGATAGCACCACTTTCGATCCGATCTGCACGGTCTTGCCGATGAATTTGTTCTCGGCGAATCCGTCCGCAGCGTCGAAATCCGCGTAAATATTCGCCCTGAAGCTCCGCTTGTCGAGGACGGTCCCCACTTCCTCGCCCAGTTGCCGGACGGTTTGAAGCGAGAACAGCGAAACGGGTCGGCAATCCGTGAACGCCCGGTCGGACCGCAACAGGGTGAGGGCGTGCTTATCGTTCAGCCCCTCGACGAGCCTGTCGATCAGGGCAGGATCATCGATGGCGAGCGACTCTCCCGACGGTAACTCGACATCCAGGGCGAATTCATCCGCAGTGGCGAAAATCGGCGTTACGCCCGGCGCCATGTCCTCGGCCTCGGCCAAATTGAGCGGCTTCGCGGCCTTGTCCGGATGGCGAAACTGGGGGCGATACAAAAGCATCTCCTGTTTCTCCCGTCCCGTCAGATAGGGAAAGCCGCCGGGAGCGGCCGTGTCCTTGAAGGCGAAAAGGCGGTCGCCGTAGACGCCTGGAAACCCGACGAACGCGTCCTCCAGCTCCTCGCCGCGCATGCTCTTGACCGGATAGCGCCAGAGGCTATCCACTTTTCCGATGACACTCATGGCCGACGCTCCCTTTCCGAATTTTCCGCTCATTTGCAGGCGTCTTGCTGGCAATCTCCAACAGCCGCTACGCCGTTGAGCCTATCAAAGGCGTTGCCGTTGCCCAAGGATTGCAGCCTGACCCTCATCGGACACACATACAGCCGCAGTCCATAGCGTAAGGCCGATCGAATCTACAGGCGCGTAAATATCAGGGCTTGAAAATCGGCGCAATCAAATTTGGGAGGCATTACGCCGGAACACGTTCGCCGGGTGCGAGAGTGAATAATCACAATAAAAAGGCCGAATTCGTGTTTTTATGGAAGAAAGATCAGGCCCGTCTCGTCGTGAGACTGCCCGCTCTTGACCCAGAGCAGACACTATGGGTGAGGCGTTGAAATAACGGAAGGGATTGCGAATCGGAGGAGGCTTCGAGAGCTTTCCTCCCGGCTCTAGCCGGTCCGCTCCGACGCTGTGTTACCGCGCTTTCCTGCCTGGAGCGTTCAGGTGGGCGTCGGCTACAGTCCGCCCCGTGGGCCCCGCGAAATTCACCCGCCGGACAGGCTCAGCCTACGCGACAGAAAGGACCAATGAGCCTCATGTTTCAAAGTTTTGATCTTCACAAGGCCTACCCCTTCGCAATCGCATCGTCATGGCGTCCATGACCCGCTCGCGTGTCGGGTCGAACGGTTCTCCAACCCAAATGACCGCGCAATATTACGCCCAGCGCACGTCATGCGGTCTCATCGTTTCAGAGGCTGTGGTCGTCTCGCCGCGCGGACTGGGATATCTCTCTACACCGGGTCTCTACACCGAGGAGCAGGTCGCCGGGTGGCGCTTTGTAACGGAGGCTGTACACCTCGCGCAGGGTCTGATTTTCGCCCAGCTTTGGCATGTGGGTCGTGTCTCACACATTTCATTGCAGCCGGACGCGGCCGCCCCTTTGGGTCCGACGAACGAAGCCGCTCCCGATCTCCACACTTTCGCGTTCACAGAATCGGGCGAGCCGGGCGAGGTTGCCGTGAGCCCACCGCGCGCGCTGCGCCCGGAAGAGATGGGGCCTATCGTTCAGGAATTCGTGCGGGCGGCTGAGAGCGCGCTGCGCGCTGGCTTCGACGGTCTCGAACTTCTTGCAGCCAACGGTTACCTGTTTGATCAATTCCTGAATTCACGCATCAACACCCGAACGGACGAGTATGGCGGGCAATCTCTGAGAACGGCGGCGCAATAATCCCTCACTGAAGCGGCCGGTTGATCCGGCTGTGGCGGACCAAAATGGGACCGTCTATAGCCTTCTGTCAGGGCTGCTCTGACTGGAAGGCGGGGGGATGTATCGGGTGGATTTGTACGCGCGGGTTCGGCGGGCGTGTCGTGTCGAGGGAATGAGCACCCGCGAGGCCTCGCGGGTGTTCGGGCTGGACCGCAAGACGGTCCGCAAGATGCTGTCGTTCTCGGTGCCGCCGGGGTTTCGCCGCGGCAAGCCGCCACGGCGGCCGAAGCGGGGTCCGTTCACGGGGATCATCGATCGGATTCTGGAAGACGATCGGACCAGCCACCACAAGCAACGGCCCACGGCGAAGCGGATCTTCGACCGTCTCCGGGACGAGTACGGCTTTACGGGCGGCTACACCATCGTGAAGGACTATGTCCGTGAGCGGCGGCTTCGGTCGCGCGAGATGTTCGTGCCGCTCGTCCATTCCCCCGGCCCCGCCCAGGCGGACTTCGGCGAGGCGATGGCGGTGATCGGCGGCGTGGCGTGCAAGGTCCACTTCCTTGCCTTCGATCTTCCCCACAGTGATGCCTGCTTCGTGAAGGCCTACCCGGCGGAGACGACCGAGGCGTTCTGCGCTGGCCACAACGCGGCGGTTGCGTTCTTCGGCGGCGTCCCCCGATCCATCCTGTACGACAACACCAAGCTGGCAGTCGCCCGGATACTGGGCGATGGCAAGCGGCAGCGAACGCGCGTCTTCACGGACCTTCAATCCCCCTATCTGTTCGAGGACAGGTTCGGCCGGCCGGGCAAGGGCAACGACAAAGGCAAGGTCGAGGGACTGGTCGGCTTCATCCGGCGGACCTTCCGGGTCCCCGTCCCGCGGGCCGAGAGCTTCGAGGCGCTGAACGATGCTCTCGCGGGACAGTGCCGCCGGCGCCAGGCGGCGCGGCTGCGGGGTCACAAGGAGACCATCGGCGAGCGCCTCGCACGGGACCGGGAAGCCTTCTTGCCTCTCCCCCCGGCACCATACGATGCCTGCGACAAGCGCACTGGACGGGTGAGCTCGCTGTCGCTGGTGCGCTGCCGGGGCAACGACTACTCGGTGCCCGTGGCCTATGGCCACCGCGAGGTGCTGATCCGGTGCTCCGTCGACGAGGTCGTTATCTCTTGCGGCGCGGAGGTGATTGCCCGGCACCGCCGGTCCTACGACAGCGAGGACCTGATCTTCGACCCGCTGCATTACCTACCCTTGATCGAGCAGAAGATCGGCGCCCTCGACCAGGCCGCGCCGTTGGCGGGCTGGGACCTGCCCGAGGCCTTCATCACTCTGCGACGCCTGCTCGAAGCCCGCATGGGCAAGGCGGACAAGCGCGAGTCCGTCCAGGTGCGCCGTCTGCTGGAGAGCTTCCGGCTCGAGGAGCTGACGGCAGCGGTCGGTGACGCGCTCAGGCTCGGCGCCATCGGCTTCGATGCGGTGAAGCACCTGGTACTGTGCCGCATCGAGCGGCGGCCGCCCCGGCTCAACCTCGAGGTCTATCCGTACCTGCCGCGCGCCCGGGTCGCGACGACGTCTGCCAAGTCGTACATGAGCCTGCTGTCGGGGCTCAGCGCATGACCGACACACCACGGCTGCTGCTCGTCCACCACCTCAAGAGGCTGAAGCTGCCGACGGTCCTGAGGGAGTACGACAAGATCGCCCGGCAGTGCGCCTCTGAAGGCGTCGACCACGTTCGCTATCTTCTGCGTCTGGCCGAGCTCGAGCTGATCGACCGCGAGCGCCGCATGGTCGAGCGGCGGATCAAGGCGGCGCGCTTCCCCGTGATCAAGAGCCTCGATAGCTTCGATTTCAAGGTCATCCCCTCGCTCAACAAGACGTTGGTCCTGGAGCTCGCCCGCTGCGCGTACATCGAGCGCCGCGAGAACCTCATCGCGCTCGGCAACAGCGGCACCGGCAAGACCCACATCGCCCTCGGTCTCGGCTTGGCGGCCTGCCAGAAGGGCCTCTCGGTCGGCTTCATCACCGCCGCGCTGGTCCACGAGCTCATCGAGGCCCGCGATGACAAGCAGCTGCTGAGGTTCCAGAAGAAGCTCGCCACCTACAAGCTTCTGATCGTCGACGAACTCGGCTTCGTGCCGCTGTCCAAGACCGGTGCCGAGCTCCTGTTCGAGGTGTTCAGCCAGCGCTACGAGCGCGGCTCGACCCTGGTCACCACCAATCTGCCGTTCGACGAATGGACCGAGGTGTTCGGCTCCGAGCGGCTTACCGGCGCTCTCCTCGACCGCCTCACCCACCACGTCAACATCCTCGAGATGAATGGCGAGAGCTACAGGCTCAACCAGAGCCGCAGGCGTCAAACCCCGACGGCGAACTGAACCGACCACCCAACCCACGCTTGACCCCATGGGCCCACAGGTCCCTCCCGCGCGCGCCGCCGCGTCGGCCTGTTGAGGGCACGCCGCGTCGCACGCGGGGCCCGCCCATGGACTACGGGGACAAGCCCGCAGCCGCCAAGCGGTCCCTTCTTACACCGCCACGGTCGTCCCTTTTTGCTCCGCCATTAACAGCAATCTCCGCAGAATCGCGCAAGGCTTCTTCTTGAGACCGTGGATAAGATATGTAGCCAGGTGAAGGGTGTTCGTCTCGGCGTACGGCTCTCGCCGTTCGGCAATTTCAACAGCATGCCGGATGATGACCAGACCGAAGAAACCTTTATGTTTATCGCGAAGGAGCTCGATTCCCGGGATATAGCCTATGTGCACTTCAACGACGAGCTGATCTCGATCGGACACCTGAATCAAGCCGTCGTCGATAACCGGCAAGATCCGGAAGAGGGTTCAACCGTGCTCCGGCGAATCCCCGAGCGCTTCCTTCGCGCATTCAAGAAGCGCTTCGGTGGCCCCGTCATCATGTGCGGTGCGCTCACGGCCCAAACCGCCGAGGCTATGCTCAATGATGGCCTCGCCGATCTCGTTGCATTCGGAATCCCCTTCATCGCGAACCCGGACCTGCCGGCGCGCATGCGCCAGGGGTGGGACTTAACACCACCCAAGACCTCCCTCTTTTACGGTGGCGGTGCGGCGGGTTATATCGACTATACTCGCTATGAAGACGTCGAGGGGCCTTAATATCCCAATACTCGGCCCCACCTTTCAGGGCTGTTCATCGGACTTTGAGACAATTATGAGAGGGCGCGGAGCTTTCGCCCCACGCCCTCTGACAGGGCACTCGTGGCAAACGCCCGTCGTACGACTGCCTACTCGTTGGGACCGAACGACGGCCGGTAACCCTCGGCGACGAGATCGCCCATGATCGAGCAGTCGACCGCCTCCCCGGCGTCGACCGTGGTTTCCATCACGCCGAGCTTGATCCACCAGTCGTTGGTGTCGGCCGCGGTCTGAATCAGCCCGCTATTGGCCTGATTGAACGGCGGTGCGCCATCGAGCACGCCGCAGAAGCGGGCAGGGGGAATTAACGCCACCGATCCAACCATTTACAACCCGCTTTTAGGTTCGCCAAGGGAACCGGGGCGGCGGGCGGCGGAGCGAAGGGATCGAAGGGAACGATGCCCGCGTTGAGCGTGTCGTTGCCGGTCAATCCCTTGATGAACGCCCAGTGGGAAACCACAACGACGTGCCGCCATTCCTCTATCCGCGCCGCCTTCTCGCGGAATCGGGCGCAACGCGCGTGCATCTGCTCCTGGGTCTCATCGAGGGAGCCCCACCATTCCTCCTCGAGATGCTCGAAGTCCAGATGGGGCCAGGTCTCGGCCAGGTGGGAGCGAGGCGAGCCTTCGTCGCACGAAAACCAGACCTGCTCGACGATCAGAGGCTCGACGGTGACCGGCAGATCGAGAGCCTTGGAAAGGATGTGGGCGGTCTGGAGCGTGCGGGTCAGCGGGCTTGCGAAGATGCGCCGCAACTCACCATGGCCGGTCCGCAGCTTTTCGGCGGTTTCCACGACCTGCCGGTAGCCGTTTTCGGTCATGGGCGCATCGCGAATGCCCGGGTCCTTGCCGGTTTCCTTGTAGCCGACGTTCCATTCGGATTCGCCGTGACGGACGAGAAGCATGGGGGTCAGCCCTCTTCCTCGGCGGGCATGGTGTAATTCAGCGCAAGCCGGCCGCCGTCGCAATAGATCGTCTCGCCGGTTAGATAGCTCGCTTCGTCGCTGGCCAGGAAGACCGCGACCGCAGCGACCTCGTCGACGTCGCCCAGCCGGCCCATGGGCGTGCGCGAGACGATCTTTTGCAGCGCGGCCTCGTCGGTGAGTACGACTTGGGCCATCTCGGTGAGAATGGTGCCCGGGCCGATCGCGTTGACCCGGACGCCCATCTTGGCGAGCGCGAGCGCGGAGACCTTGGTGAGCTGCGCGACGCCGCCCTTGGCGACGACGTAGGGCGTGTGATCGGGAATCGCCATGACGGCGTTGACCGACGACATGTTGACGATCGCGCCCGAACCCCGCTCCACCATGACCCGGCCCGCGGCTTGGGAGCAGAGCAGGGCGCCCTTCAGGTTGACCCGGAGAACCCGGTCGAAGTCTTCCTCCGCCAGCTCGAGAAACTCGACGCCGTGGATGATGGCGGCGTTGTTGACCAGGATGTCGAGGCCGTCGTAGGCGGCGACGTGGTCGGCGACCATGGCGTCGACCTGGGCCTTCTCGCCGACGTCGCAGTGGGCGAAGCGCGCCCGCCCGCCGGCGGCTTCGAGCGAGGCGGCCTCGGTCCGGCCGTCCTCGTCGTTGACGTCGATCAGGCTGACCGCCGCGCCCTCGGCGACGAAGCGCCGGGCGATCGCCAGGCCGATGCCGCGCGCGGCGCCCGTGACGATGGCGGATTTTACCCCGAGTCGCATGGCTCTCAGTCCTTCGCCCCGTTGGTACCGAAATCCCGGCCCGCCTGTCCGGCGATTTCGAGGTAGCGCGCCCGGGCCTCCGCGTTTGTGTCGACCTCGTAGAACATATGGCGGGTCACGTCATGGATTCCGCAGTAACCGAAGGTGCCGATATCCATCTCGATGCGCACTGCCTCGTCGTAGCTCCGGCGCCTATAGCCGCGCTCGGACGTTCCGTTCATGGCGAGGACGACGAGCGGGCGGTCCGTAAGCAATCCATAGGGCCGCTCGATCGTCCAATGGTAGGCCCAGCCCTCGCACCACACCCGGTCGATCCAGCCCTTCAGCATCGCGGGAAACCCCCACCAGAAGAACGGGAAGACCATGCCGAAACCGTCGTTGCGCTCCACCCGCGCCTGCTCGGCCAGCACGTCGTCGGGCATGGGCTCGTGGCTGAACTGGGCATAGTCCCCGGGGGTAAAACGGGGGTCGAACCCCTCGGCGTGGAGATCGG
Organism: Alphaproteobacteria bacterium; assembly: GCA_965198325.1. Classification (GTDB taxonomy): domain Bacteria; phylum Pseudomonadota; class Alphaproteobacteria; order UBA828; family JAPUJA01; genus CBDAPE01. The sequence goes on from CBDAPE010000016.1 coordinate 417,064, forward strand.
CGATCTCGGGAACGTGACCCGCCGCCTCGAGCCCGGCGACGAAGCGGTCGAGAACGGCGCCGGAAAACGAATCCCGCCGGCAATGGGCGAATACCACGAGCATCTTCATGGCCGGGACCTCATCCGCCCGGGTTGTTCTTCTTGAGCAAATCGGGATTCTGCATTTCGGTTCGGGCCTCGATCTCGGGCCTGAGTCTCATCTTGTCCGCCTCGTAGTCCTCCCGGGGGTGGAAAAAGTAGGGTTCGGCACTCTCCAGACCCTGCACATGGGCGCGATAATCCGCCAGGGTCTTTTGGCAGATCGCGTCTTCCTCTGGGTTTCCGCTCGCGTAGGCGCCCACTTCGTCTGCGACGAAGAAGGGCAGGACGTCGAAGCCGACATAGCGCAGCGAGCCGTTGTTGATCGGCCAGAGCAGATGCTTCATATAGCCGCCCCGGCCGCGGAGCTCGTAATATTCGGACTCGGTGGCCGTGGTGACGGCGACAGTGGCGCGCCGGCCTCTGAAACCGCCTTTCTCGTAGGCGCCGGGATTCTCGTAGGCGAGGCCACTCGTCATCACCCGATCGACCCAGCCCTTCAGCATCCCCGGCATGCCGAACCACCAGAGCGGAAACTGCAGGATCAGGAGATCGCACCACAAAAGCTTCTCGTGCTCGGCGACAATGTCGGCGTGCTTGTTACCCGTTTCCTCGGCGTGGCCTTGCGCCGCCATGTATTCGAAGCGCTCGGGATCGGGCAGGGTCTCGAACTCCCAGGGCCCGCCGACGGGATTGAAGCCGTTGGCGTAGAGATCGTCGATCCGGACCTCGTGGCCCTGCTCGCGAAGCGCGTCTTCAGCAACCCCGACCATGGCGTGATTGAACGATTTCCCGTTGGGCTCCGGGTGAGCGACGACGATCAGCACCTTCATGAATACCTCCCTGCTAAGACGGCCTGCCGGTCAGCCGCCCATTCATCGGCCGGCATCTTAGAGGCATTGGGGCAAGCCTGGAAAGGGCTCAAAGCCTGGGGCGGAGAATGCGAACCAGCTCGCCCACGAAGCCGCGCCTGAAGAGCAGCACGCAGGCGACGAAAATGGCGCCGATTATGACGGTGACGAAAGCGCCGATGCCCGCCAGGTAGTCCTGCAGGGTGACCACGAGCGCAGCGCCCAGCACCGGGCCCATCACCGTTCCCATGCCGCCCAGCAGGGTCATGAGCACCACCTCACCCGACATGTGCCAGTCGACGTCGGTCAGCGAGGCAAGCTGGAGGACGAGCGTCTTGGTGGAGCCAGCCAAGCCGGAGAGCGCCGCCGAGAGGACGAAGGCCAGAAGCTTGTAACGCTCCACGTTGTAGCCCAGCGAGAGAGCGCGGGTTTCGTTCTCGCGGATGGCTTTCAGAACCTGTCCGAACGGCGAATGGATGGTGCGGTAAATCAACAGGAACCCGATCACGAAGATGGCGAGCACCAGGTAGTACATGGCAAGGTTATCGGACAGGTCGATAAAGCCGAACAAGACGCCCCGGGGCACCGCCTGCAGGCCGTCCTCGCCGCCGGTCTGGGGTACCTGCAGGCAGACGAAATAGACCATCTGGGCGAATGCGAGCGTGATCATGGCGAAGTAGATGCCGCGTCGGCGGATCGCAAGCGCGCCAAAGATATAGCCCAACAGACCGGCGGCCGCGGTACCCGCGAGCAGGCCGAGCTCGGGCGGCAGGTCCTGGACCTTGACGAGATAGCCGGTCATGTAGCCCGCCGTGCCGAGGAAGGCGGCGTGGCCGAAGGAGAGCAGCCCCGTATAGCCCAGCAGCAGGTTGAAGGCGCAGGCGAACAACGCGAAGCAGAGCAGCTTCATCAGGAAGACGGGGTAGACGGCGTAGGGCGCCGCGACGAGAAGGGCAAAGACGAGCGGCCAGAGGTAGCGGTTCTGGCCGAGCTTGAGAGTGAGCTCGCGCATGGCTCAGTTCTCCCGCCCGAACAGGCCTGCAGGCTTGACCAGCAGAACGATGACCATGATGACGAAGATCACCGTGTTCGACGCTTCGGGATAGAACACCTTGGTCAAGCCCTCGACGACGCCGAGGCCGAAGCCGGTCAGCACGGCGCCCAGGATCGAACCCATGCCGCCGATCACGACGACCGCGAAGACGACGATGATCAGGTTCGTGCCCATCAGGGGACCGACCTGAAAGATCGGCGCGGCCAGTACGCCCGCGAAGGCGGCCAAGCCAGCACCGAAGCCGTAGGTGAGCGTGATCAGGAGCGGCAAGTTGACGCCGAAGGCCTGAACCAGCTCGGGATTTTCGGTTCCGGCGCGCAGGTATGCGCCCAGCTTGGTGCGCTCGATGACGAACCAAGTGGAAAAACAGACGAAGGTCGAGGCGACGACGACCCAGGCCCGGTAGTTGGGCAGGAACATGAAGCCGAGGTTGCTGCCACCTTTGAGCAAGTCGGGAACGGCATAGGCTTTTCCCGAGACGCCGTAGAAATTGCTGAACAGGCCCTCGATGACCAGCGCGAGGCCGAAGGTTAGCAACAGGCCGTAGAGATGGTCGAACCTGTAAAGCCGGCGCAGCATGGTGCGCTCGATAACGATGCCGACGAGGCCGACGATGAGGGGGCCCAGGATCAGCGCTGCCCAGTACCCGACGCCGATATAGGTAAGCAACATCCAGGCGGCGAATGCCCCCAGCATGTACTGGGCGCCGTGGGCAAAGTTGATGATCCGGAGCACACCGAAAATCACCGCGAGGCCGAGGCTCAGGACGGCATAGAACGAGCCGTTGATCAGGCCGATCAAGAGCTGACCAAAGAGCACCTGAATCGGCACGCCGAGAATCTCGGTCATTGTTTTGTCAAGCCCTTCAGGCCCGTTGTGGGGCGCCCCGGTTTTACCAGAGGGCGGTGAAATTCGGAAACCGGCCAGCGGGCGGGAATGCGGCTAGGGCTCAAGCAGGGGGCAGGTGCTTTCCAGCAGTGGGCGGAAGGCATCCTCACCGGGGATCACGCGGAGCAACTCGTAGAGATCCCAGTCACCCGTCGATTCGCCAGGCGCTTTGACCCGGAAGAGGAACATGTCGTGGACCATGCGCTGGTCTTCGCGGATATAACCGTTCCTGGCGAAGAAATCGTTGATCGGAATCTGTTTCATTGAGGCCAGCACCGCGTCGGTCTCATCGGTCCCGGCGGCATCCACGGCGCGCAAATAGTGGAGCGTCGAGGAATAGACCCCGGCCTGAACCGTCGAGGGCATCAGGCCGACCCGCTCATGGAAACGCCGGGCGAATGACCGGGTTTCCTCGTCCAGGTCCCAATAAAACCCGGCCGTGAGCAGCAGTCCCTGAGCCACTTCCGTGCCCATCGCGTGGACGTCGGCCACGAACATGAGCAGGCCCGCCAACTGCTGGCCCATCTGGGTGATCCCAAACTCATTCGCCTGCTTGACCGAATTCACCGCATCCTGGCCCGCGTTCGCGAGCCCAATGATCTGGGCACCCGAGGCCTGGGCCTGAAGCAGGAAGGAGGAAAAATCGGGGGTCGGAAACGGCGTACGCAGGGTCCCGAGAACCCTGCCGCCCTCGGCTTCGACAACCCTGATCGTGTCTTCCTCGAGGGAATGGCCGAAGGCATAGTCGACGGTCAGGAAAAACCAGCTCTCGCCGCCCTCCTGGACGACGGCGCGCCCCGTACCGACCGCCAGCGCATAGGTGTCGTAGGCCCAATGGATGCCCACGGGCGAGCAATCCGTATCGGTCAGGCGCGAGGTGGCAGGGCCCGAAAAGAGGGCCGGCTTATGAGCCTGGCGGGCCACCTCCTGCACGGCAAGGGCGACGGACGAGGTGATGATGTCGACCAGCACGTCGACGCCGTCCACATTGTACCATTCCCGCGCCTTGGTCGCTGCGATGTCCGCCTTGTTCTGGTGATCGGCATAGTTCACCTCGATCGACGCGCCTGCCACGCTCGGCCCGAAATCCTCGATCGCCATGCGCGCCGCCTCGACGGAACCCTGGCCCGACGTATCGGCGTAGACCCCGACCATGTCGGTCAAGACGCCAATCCGCACCACGCCGTCGGAGATTTGGGCGGACGCAGGCAACCCGAGGCCGAGCAGAGCCAGCCCGAGTAGAAGCGGCAGGGTACGCCGGACGTTGAACATCGAATCCTCTCGGACGGGTATCAGGGTTGAACCAGTGGACAGCGACTTTCCGACAGCGGGCGGTAGGCGTCAACACCGGGGATGACATCGAGAATCTCGTAGAGATCCCACGGGTCGGTGGATTGCCCGGGTGTCTTGACCCGGGCGAGATACATGTCGTGAACCATGCGCCCGTCGTCGCGCAAAGACCCGTTGCGCGCGAAGAAATCCTCGATTGGCAGGGCTTTCATCGTCGCCGCGACGGTCGGACCGTCGTCGCTGCCCGTGGCCTCGACGCTGCGCAGGTAATGCAGCACCGACGAATAGACGCTCGCCTGCGCCGAGGTCGGCATTGCTCCGACGCGCCCGAAGAAGCGATTGGACCAGGTACGGGTCGCCTCATCCATATCCCAATAGAACGCGGTGGTGAGGAGCAATCCCTGCGCGGTCTCGACGCCGAGAGAATAGACGTCGGAGAGGAAGACCGTGAGCCCGGCCAGTTGCTGGCCCATCTCGGTGATGCCGAATTCCTTAGCCTGTTTGATGGAATTGATTGTGTCCTGGCCCGCGTTGGCGAGCCCGATGATCTTGGCGCCGGACGCCTGGGCCTGAAGCAGGAAGGATGAGAAATCGGGGGTTGGGAAGGGGTGCCGCACGGCACCGAGGACGGTGCCGCCCCTAGCCTCGACGACACGCCGGGCGTCGCCCTCCATGGCCTTACCGAAGGCGTAGTCGACCGTGAGAAAAAACCAGCTGTCGCCGCCCTGATCGACCAGCTTGCTCGCCGTGCCGACTGCCCAGCTATAGGTGTCGTAGGACCAGTGAAAGCCCGTCGGCGAACAGGCGTCATCGGTCAGGCGCGACGTGCCTGCGCCGCTTACGATGGTGACCTTCGCCGTCTCACGGCCCACGGCCTGAACGGCCAGCGCGACCGAAGAGGTGACCAGATCGACGATTGCGTCGATCCCGTCGGCGTCGAACCACTCCCGCGCCTTGACCGCAGCCACGTCGGGCTTGTTCTGATGATCGGCGACGACGATTTCGATGGCTGCGCCGTCCAACACACCGCCATAATCCTCGACCGCCATGCGCGCCGCCTCGACGGAACCCTTGCCTGTAATGTCAGCATAGACCCCGGCCAGATCTGTAAGCACACCGATTCGGACGACGCCATCGGAAAGCTGAGCCTGAGCGGGTTGGACCGCGCCGCCAAGCACGAACCCCACGGCGATCAGGCGCAAAACAAAAATCCGCGTTGACATGCTCACGGGACAGCACCGGTTACCAACGGACAGACGCTTTCCTCAAGAGGACGAGCAGCCTTTTCCGCCGGGATCACGTCGATGATCTCGAAGAGATCCCACTCGCCGCTCATGGCATCGGGAGATTTCACCTCGACCAGGAACATGTCGTTCATGCTCCGCCCGTCAATCCGGACCGTACCCCGGCCAAGCGCCTCGTCTTCGAAGGGGAGGTCTTTCATCATAGCGGCGACCGCACGGGCATCGTCGGTTCCCGCTGCCTCGACCGCACGCAGGTAATGATGAATCGCGGAATACATCCCGGCGTTGGTCTGACCCGGCATCAAACCCGTGCGGTCTCGGAAATCCGCCGACCACGCCCGGGTCGTCTCGGTCCGGTCCCAGTAAAAACCTGTGGTCATCAAGAGCCCCTGGGCGATCTCGGGGCCCAGCGCGCGCATGTCGGCAATGAAGGCGACGAAGGCCGCAAGCTGCTGGCCCGCCTGAGTGATCCCAAACTCGCCGGATTGCTTGACGCTCGTTATCAGGTCCTGGCCGGCGTTGGCAAGCCCGATGACCTGGGCCCCTGATGCTTGGGCCTGCAGCAAGTAGGATGCGAAATCAGGGCTGGGAAAGGGGTGGACGACCTTACCGAGAACCTGCCCGCCATGATCCTCGATCACCCGCGTCGCGTCGTCGACCATCGAGCGCCCGTAGGCGTAATCGACCTGAAGGAAAAACCAGGTCTTGCCGCCCCTCTCGACAAGCGCGCTCGCGGTGCCGACCGAGACGGCATAGGTATCGTAAACCCACTGGAACCCGAACGGCGAGCAATCCTCGTTGGTCAGACGCGAAGTCGATGGGCCGGCATGGATCACAATGGTTTCAAGGTTGCGCCCGAGTTCCTGGAGTGCAAGGCCAACCGACGAGGTGCTGCCGGCGGCGATAAGATCGACGCCGCCGTTTTCGATCCATTCCCGGCCCTTGACGACGGCGATATCGGGTTTGTTTTGCATATCGGCGTAGATGAGCTCCACGGGCTTACCAAGGGCCTCACCGCCGAATTTATCGATTGCCATCTGGGCAGCGATCACGTGGGGCATCCCCCCGATATGGGAGTAGACACCAGTCATATCGTTAAGCAGGCCAATGCGGATTACGCCATCGGAAATTTGCGCGCGCACGGGTAGGCTGGCGAGCAGGGCGCCAACCACTAACAATGCCGCGCTCAACAGGCGCGTCATACGCCCAGGTAATCGTGCAGTTTGCCCATCTTCGTGTCGAGCTCCGCCTTCGGAATCATTTCGACGACGCGGCCATGTTCGATGATGTAATGGCGGTCCGCAAGCGATGCGACAAAGCGGAAATTCTGCTCGACCAGCACGATGGTGAAGCCTTTTTCCTTGAGCTTGGCTATCGCCGCGCCCAATTGCTCGACGATCACGGGTGCCAGGCCCTCGGTGACCTCGTCGAGCAACAGCAGTCGGGCGCCGGTGTGGAGGATCCGCGCCATCGCCAGCATCTGCTGTTCGCCGCCCGACAGCCGGCTGCCCGGGCTTCGCCGGTGCTCCTTGAGGTTGGGAAACATGGCGTGTATCTCGTCGATCGACAGTCCGCCTTCGCCGCAGCCCGGCGGCAGGGTGAGGTTCTCGTCGACGTTGAGCGCCGCGAATACGCCGCGATCCTCAGGGCAATAACCGATCCCCAGTCGCGCGATGCGATGCGATGGCGCTGAAATCAGCTCCTGCCCAGCGAAACGGATCGACCCCGAACGTCGGCCGACGATGCCCATCAGGGCCTTGAGCGTGGTGGATCGCCCTGAGCCATTACGCCCCATCAAGGTGACGAGTTCGCCCTCCTTCACGTCGAGCTCGATGCCATGAAGGATATGGGATTCGCCGTAATAGGCGTGAAGATCGCGAACCGCGAGTAACGAGCCGTTCGGGCCGGTGGCGTCAGTCATGAGTGCTTCCCATATAGGCCACACGGACGGCTGGATCCGCCGACATCTGGTCGTAGGTGCCCTCGGCGAGAATGGCACCGCGTTGAAGCACCGTAATCCAGTCGCAGATGTTCTCGACGACCTTCAGATTGTGCTCGACCATCAGAACGGTACGATTTTCAGCAGCCTGCCGGATAAGCACACTGACCCGGCCGACATCGTCGTGCCCCATGCCCTGCGTGGGTTCGTCGAGCAGCATCAGGTCCGGATCGAGCGCCAGCGTCGTGGCGATTTCAAGAGCCCGCTTGGTACCGTAAGGCAGCTCGCCCGCAGGCGTATCCGCCTGTTCGCCGAGACCGACGGAGCGCAGCAGCTCTCGCGCCCGCTCATTCAGGCAGTCCAGGCTGTGCTCGGAGCGCCAAAAATGGAGGCTCGTGCCCAATTCGTGCTGCAAGCCTATCCGCACGTTCTCCAGCGCAGAAAGGTGGGGAAAGGTGGCCGAAATCTGGAACGAGCGGACCATGCCGCGCCGGGCGATATCGGCCGCCTTCGCGCCGGTAATATCCCGCCCCTTGTAGAGGATCCGGCCCGCTGTGGGCTTGAGGAAACGGGTCAGCAGATTGAAGACCGTCGTCTTACCCGCGCCATTCGGCCCGATCAAGGCATGGATCGTGCCTTTTCTAACCTGCAGATTGACATCATCAACGGCGAGAAACCCTTTGAATCGTTTGGTTAAATTTACTGTTTCAAGGATTACATCTTCGGTCATGGAGTCGCATGCCCCGTGGTCGGCATCGTTGTCCGCGGACAGGCGGCATGCCGCAGACGATAGTGGCGGCGGCCGCCCGGTCTTGGCAAGGCCTCGATCAAGCCCGATTTGGCGACCAGCACACCGCCTTCTGTTTGTTGCTCCGCCAGTGTGGCCTGTCTATTGTCCGAATGACCGGGAACGGCGTTCTCCGGCCTGCGATTGGACCGTTCAGCACCTTGGAAAGAGTTAAAGCCCATGACGAAAAACCTACCGACCCAAAGCCGGATTATCATCGTGGGCGGTGGAGTCATTGGCTGCAGCATCGCCTATCATTTGGCCAAGCTTGGCGTGACCGACGTGACCATTCTCGAGCAGGGAAAGTTGACCTGTGGAACGAGTTGGCACGCGGCCGGCTTGATCATGCAGCTCCGCCCCAGCCATACCCTGACCAAGCTTTGCGTCTATGGCGCTCAGCTTCTCGGTCAACTCAAGGACGAAACCGGCCAGGACACGGGCTTCAAGCAAAACGGCAGCCTTCCGATTGCCCGGGAACCGGCTCGCCTCCACGAAATTGCGCGGCTCGTCTCGCTCGGCAGCCGTTTCGGAGTCGAGGCGCACATGCTGACCCCCAGCGAGGTCAAGGAGCATTACCCCTTGCTCGACGAGAGCAAGGTCGTGGGTGGCGCCATCATCCCCGGTGATGGCCAAGCCAATCCCGTCGACGTCACGATGGCCTACGCGAAGGGCGCACAGAACGCGGGCGTCCGCGTCGTCGAGGGCGTCAACGTCATCGGTTTCAAGCGCAGCCAGGGCCATCATGTGACGGGCGTCATCACCGAGGCGGGGGAGGTCGCCTGCGAAGCTGTCGTCTTGTGCGCCGGTGCATGGAGCCGGCATCTGGGCAAGCATGCGGGTGTCGAGGTGCCGCTCTATGCCTCCCAGCATATGTACGTGACGACCGAACCCAGCGACGAGATGCCGCGCGACCTCCCGGTCCTGCGAAATACCGACGGCTACGTCTATGTCAAGGAGGACGCAGGAAAACTCGTGGTCGGTGCATTCGAGCCGCGGGCCAAGCCGTTGCCGATCTCCAGCTTGCCCGAACGTTCGGAGTTCCTGGAGTTGCCCGATAACTGGGACCAGTTCGAGCTTCCCATGAGCCAGGCCCTGGAGGTGCTCCCGATCCTCGAAACCCTCGGAATTAGGCATTTCATGAACGGGCCCGAGAGCTTCACGCCGGACAACCAGTTTATCTTGGGCGAGGCCCCGGCCTTACGGAAGTTTTACGTCGCGTCCGGGTTCAACTCCCAGGGCATTCTCAGCTCGGCCGGCGTCGGTATGGCGATGGCGGAGTGGATTGTCGCAGGACAACCGACCATGGATCTCTCGGAGATCGATATCGCGCGGTTCCACCCCTTTCAGTCGAACCGGCGTTATCTTCATGACCGGCTGACCGAATCGCCGGGCCTGATCTACGCCATGCATTGGCCGCACCGCCAGATGGAAACCGCCCGCCCCGTAAGGCTCACCCCGCTCCATGCGAGACTCGACGAGCGTGGCGCCGTGTTCGGCGAGGCCGTCGGCTGGGAACGCGCGAACTGGTATGCGCCCGACGGGGTCGAGAGGACATACGAGTACTCATACGGCCGGCAGAACTGGTTCCCTCACGCCGCCGAAGAGCACCGGGCCGTCCGCGAAGCCGTCGGGCTGTTCGATCTCTCGTCGTTCGGCAAGGCTCTGATCCAGGGCCGGGATGCGGAGATGCAGTTGCAACGCATCTGCTCGGCCGACATGGCAAAGCCCGTGGGCAAGGTGACCTATACCCAATTCCTGAATGAGCGCGGCGGAATCGAGGCCGATCTCACGATCACCCGTCTTGCGGACGACATATTCCTGATGGTCACCGCCGCCGCCGCCCAGCACCGGGATATCAACTGGGTGCGCCGTCACCTCGAGCCGGACGCTCACGCGAGCGTGACCGACGTCACCTCAGGCTACGCGGTGCTTTCGCTCATGGGTCCCCGGTCCCGGGACCTCCTGACGACCCTGAGCGATGCGGATCTTTCCAACGAGGCGTTTCCCTTCGGCGCTGCGCGGGAAATCGAGATCGGCTATGCCAAAGGCTGGGCGCTGCGCGTGACCTTCGTCGGCGAACTCGGGTGGGAGCTTTATCTACCGACAGAGTTCGCGGGGCCCGTCTTCGACCTGCTGGTGAGAGAGGGAGAGGACTTCGGGTTGCGGCTAGCGGGTTATCACGCGCTCGATACGCTTCGCAGCGAGAAGGCCTATCGGCACTGGGGGCACGACGTCAGCCCTGAGGATACGCCGCTGGAAGCCGGTCTCGGTTTCGTCGTGGCGTTCGACAAGAACGCGGACTTCCTGGGCCGCCAGGCGATTGAACGGCAGCGCGCAGAGGGTATCCGCCGGCGGATGGCCCATTTCCTGCTCGACGACCCGGAACCCATGCTGTTCCATAACGAGCCGATCTATCGCAACGGCGTCCTCGTGGGCCGGGTGACATCGGGGGCGTTCGGTCACACGCTGGAACGCTCCGTCGGCATGGGTTACGTCGATCTCGAGGGCGCGTATTCCCGGGCCTGGATCGAAGAAGGAACCTATGAAATCGAGATCGCCGGCGAACGTTTCGCGGCCCAGGGTAGTACGCGCGCCTTCTACGATCCGATGGGCGAGCGGGTTAGAAGCTGACGGGGTGGATCGAACCGTGGTTCAACACTGTTTGTGGATCGAGGACGCACTCAAGGACGATGCGGGCGTCGCACCGAACCTCGAGGGGGAAACGCGCGCCGATGTCTGCATCGTAGGCGGCGGTTTCCTGGGCTTGTGGACGGCCATTCGCCTTAAGGACGACCAACCCGGGCTCGACGTCGTGCTGATCGAGCGCGAGTTTTGCGGCAGCGGCGCAAGCGGGCGGAACGGCGGCTACGTCTTGAGCTGGTGGGCCAAATTTCTGTCGCTCAAGAATATCTGCGGGCGCGACGAGGCGTTGCGTCTCTGCAAGGCCTCCGCGGAAGCCGTCGACGAAATCGGCGCGTTCTGCCGGGACAACGAGATCGACGCCCACTATCGCCACGATGGTTGGCTGTGGGCGGCAACCTGCAAGGCCCATGACGGCACCTGGAACGCCATCATCGACGAACTGGCGACCCATCAGCTCCACCCATTCGAGCGACTGACGGCTGACGAAGCCCGATCCCTTGCCCGCACCGATTCGGATATCACCGGCGTGTTCGAGCCGAACTCGGCCGCGGTTCAGCCTGCTCGACTGGCACGAGGCTTGAGGCGCGCTGCCCTTGCGCGAGGTGTGCGCCTCTACGAATACACGCCGCTTACGCGCCTGACGCGGTCGACGCCGCCAGTCGTCAAGACGCCGAAGGGACAGGTGCGAGCCGAAAAAGTCGTGATTGCGATGAACGCGTGGGCCGCCAAATTCGCCGAGATCCGCAAAGCGATCGTCGTCATCGGTAGCGACGTGATGGTCACCGAGCGGGCGCCGGACCGGTTGGCGGAGATCGGCTATACCGACGGGCTTCGGATCAGCGATTCCCGGACCATGGTCTCCGGTTGGGGCAATACGCCGGACGGCCGGCTGCTGATGGGGCAGGGCGGCGTCTGCTGCCTGCACGCATACGGCGGCGATGTGGGTACGAAATTTGACGGTCCGTCCACACTCGAGTCCGAGTTGCACGAGGTCCGCACCCTGCTTTATCCGCAACTGGCCGACGTGCCGATCGCCAGGAGCTGGACAGGGCCGGTCGACCGAACCAAATCAGGCCTGCCGTTCTTCGGCCCGCTGGGCGGGCGGCCCGATATCGTCTTCGGGGTCGGTTTTTCAGGCAACGGGGTGGGACCCACCTGTATGACCAGCAGGATCCTCGCCTCGCTGGTCCAGGAGAAGGACGACGAATGGGCCCGCTGCGGCCTGGTTCGGCCTCTCACCCGCGATTTTCCGCCTGAGCCAATCCGACATATCGGCGTCGGCATCGTGCGCAGGGCCGTGGCCGCAAAGGAGGCAGCCGAGATGAGCGGCCGAAAACCCGGCACCATGACCCGGTTCTTCGCCGGCTTCGCCCCCAACATGCTCGCGAGCGCTCAGTCGATCGGGACGAGCACGGAGCAGAGCACCGGCTAGACGTTTTCAGGCTTAGCCGTCGGCGGGCCTCGACGCCGTAAGGTGGATCCGGATCACGATGTCGTTGGCGACGATCGACGTATCCATCCAGGCACCCTGGCCGACGCCGTAATCCAGCCGCATCACGGTCATTTCTCCGATCACGACGGCCCGCAGATGGCCCGGGCGATCGGGGTGATCCTCGATCGCAAGCGAGAAGGGCAGGGCAACGTCGCGGGTAACGTCACGCATGGTCAGCCGGCCATGCGCAATGTAGGTCTCATCCGCCGTCGCCTCGAATCTATCCGCCTCGAACCGCGCGGCCGGCCAGGTCAGAACGTCGAACAGGTCCTTGGACCTGATCATCCCGTCGCGCTCGGCATTCTCGCTGTCGACGCTGTCGATATCGATAACGACCGTCACATGGCTTGCCCCGAGCTTCGCCGGATCGAAGCGGATATTGGCCGTAAATCGCTCGAACCGCCCTTCGACCGCGCTACCCGCCTGCAGGGCGATGAAACCGACTTGGCTGTTCTCCTCCACGATCCAGGAGGCCGTGTCTTGGCCGATCGCGGGCGCAGACCAGAAAACGGCAGCGATCGTTATGTAAATCAAGGGCTTAAAAATCGTTCTCATGATCGAAATTCAGGCAACATCCGGCGCAGGACATCGTCGCGGACCAGAAAATGATGACGCAGGGCGGCCAGCACGTGAAGCGCAACGACCCCCGCGATCGCCCAACTGGACCAGAAATGCACGGCCGCAAATGCGTCCTTGAGCGCGGCGCTCGCGGGTATGGGACTCGGCAGGGGCCAGGTTCCGAAGATAATCGTCGGCAGGCCGGACGCAAAGGACATCACGAGGCCGCTGGCGGGTTGGAGGAACATCAGACCGTAAAGCACCAGATGAACCACCAGAGCACCGGTCTTCTCGAGCGGTGCCATGGCTGCCGGCAAGGGCGGCGGCGGCGAGACGAGTCGCCAGGCAAGCCGGATCAGGACGAGGGCGACTACGACCAGGCCCAGAGACTTGTGCAGATTGAATAGCTTGAAGGCTTCCATACCGAGGGGAAGCCCCTGCATGTACCAACCCAGGCCGAACATTGCGAATATCAGCAGCGCGATCGTCCAATGGAGCGCTTGCGCGACGATACCGTATCGCCGGCCGGTATTGCGCAGTCGCATGGGCCGGTGATGAGATGGTCTGCGTGACCGGTCCTACGGATTAGTTTTGCTTGCGCAGCTCGGCCTCGATCTTGATCTCGACCTCGTCGGAGGTCAGAGGCGCGTAGAGGCCGAGTCCGTGTTCGCTTCGCAACACTGTCGTGCGAGCCGAGAACGACGCGTATTCCGCACCGCCGTAGAAATCCGGGAAGAACTCCGCGAGCGGGTGGGCGCCGTAGAAGTTGAAGGTGACAAAAAGCGTCACGGATTTGGTCTGTTCCTTGATCGTCAGATAGCCGACGACGATTCCCATGTTCGCACCCGTCTACTGGACGGACGTGCTCTTGAAAGTAATCGTCGGATAATTCGCGACGTCGAAGAAATTATCGCTCTTCAAGTCGTCGTCCAGATAGGTCGAGATCGTGTGCACGCTTGTGGCGTCGATGGTCACGTCGATGCTGCTTTTGGTAATATCCTCCTGATCGAAAACGACCGTGCCTTCGTAGCCGGTGAAACGCGCGTGCTGGGTCGAGAGTCCCAGATGGTTATAGGTGAACATGACGTGGGAATGATCCGTATCGAAACTGTAGGAGTCGGCCGCAAGCGCGGTGTTTGCAAATCCGAGTGCGAACAGGACGGCGATCAGCGGCGAGCCGCGTGAGAGAAGTCGGCCCATGAAATTGTCCCCCTAAGGTTTATGATTTTGTGATCCAGACTACTGCGCAGATTATACGCGAGGACGCCCAGGACCGCACATCAATTGCTCGTGAGGATCGGTTCGGGGGCTTCGATGGACGGCGCATCGCTTCGGCCCTATCTTTAGGGAAACCGATCACAAGGCGCCGCCGCAGCTAGAGGAGCGAGGAATGGCCGTTAGCCCCGACGTAGAGGCACTCGCCGACCAGATGACCGCCTGGCGGCGAGACATCCATGCCCATCCGGAAACCGCGTTCGAGGAAGTTCGGACCGCCGCGCTGGTCGCCGAAAAACTCACCGAATTCGGGCTCGATGAGGTGCATACCGGGATCGCCCAGACCGGCGTGGTCGGCGTTTTGCGCGCCGGGGAGGCATCGGGCAACGAAACCCGGGCGATCGGTTTGCGTGCGGATATGGACGCGCTCGATATTCACGAGCTCAACGAGGTCGACCACCGCTCCCAGAATGCGGGAAAAATGCACGCCTGCGGACATGACGGCCATACCACGATGCTGCTGGGCGCGGCCAAGCACCTGGCCGCGTCGCGCGATTTTGACGGGACCGTCTATTTCATCTTTCAGCCCGCCGAAGAGAACGAAGGCGGCGGGCAGGCGATGGTCGACGAAGGGCTGTTCGAACGCTTTCCCGTGGAAGCGGTCTACGGCATGCACAACTGGCCGGGGCTGGCGACCGGCAAGATGGCGGTCCGAGCGGGTCCCATGCTGGCGGCATTCGATCTGTTCGAGATCACGGTGACGGGCAAGGGCGCGCACGCTGCCATGCCTCATCTCGGGATCGATCCCATCGTGGCGGCGAGCCAGATCGTCCTGGCGCTGCAGACCATTACCGCCCGAAACGTCGATCCGATCCAATCCGCCGTGGTGACGGTGACCCAGTTCCACGGCGGCGACACCTGGAACGTGATTCCCCAAACGGTCACCTTACGGGGAACCTGCCGCTCGTTCCGCCCGGAAATCCGGGATCTGATGGAATCCCGGCTGCGGGCGATGGCGGGAGAAATCGGCACGGCATTCGGTGCCTCGGTCGAGGTGATGTACGATCGCCGCTATCCGGCCACCGTGAACAGCGATACCGAGACCGGAATTGCCGCGACCGTCGCGAGCCAGGTCGTCGGAAACGACAACCTCGACCGCAATCCAAGTCCGGCGATGGGCTCCGAAGACTTCGCCTACATGCTTCAGGCGAGGCCGGGCTGCTACATTTTGCTTGGCAACGGTCCCGGCGAAGGCGGCTGCACGCTGCACAATCCGTACTACGACTTCAACGACGACGCGCTGGCGATCGGGGCCAGCTACTGGGTCCGGCTCGTGGAACACTGCCTCGGCCAGGATCGGTGAGCGACCGGGGGTTGGCAGAGCCGCCGATTGGCGCTATAGGGCGGAACAGCAGGCATAGCGCGGGCAACGAAAGGACGATCCGATGATGGGGAAAAGCCTGGTCGAAACCCTGATGGGCACAATCGTCGTAGCGGTGGCCATCGGATTTCTTGTCTACGCCTATTCCCGCAGCAACGTGGAAACTGTCGACGGCTACGTGTTAAGCGCCAAATTCAGCCGGGTCGACGGGCTGAGCGAAGGCAGCGACGTGCGTATGGGAGGCATCAAGATCGGCTCGATCGTCGAACAACGGCTGGATCCGGTGACCTACAAGGCGATCGTGCGCATGAGTATCGACCCCGACTACGAGCTGCCTCTCGATTCGTCGGCGGCCGTCGTAAGCGACGGTCTGCTCGGCGGCAAATATCTTGCCCTGAGTCCGGGTGCCGAGGAGCGGATGATCGAGCCCGAGGGCGAAATCCGCTACACCCAAGGTGCAATCAATATCGAAGAGCTACTCGGCAAGTTCATGTTCGGCACCGACGGACCATAATTCAGCCATAATACGGCGCGATCGTCGGTTCGCCTGGCGAGCGTATTCGCCCTTCCGGAGCGTGGTCGATGAAAAAATCCGATCCCACATTCGACGCCGTCGTCTGGCACGCGCCCGACGGCTCGCCGCTCTCTTGTCTGGAAAAGATCAAGGTGCTGAACGAAAATCTCGAGGAAATCCGAGAGATGTGCGGGGATGCGCTCGAGGACGCCGTGTTGATGGGCGGGGACGAGGCGCAGATCCGCGACGTTCTCCGGCAGCTCGTCGAAAACCTCAGACGACCGTTTCAGGATTGATATGGGCTGGCGCCGTCTCCCGGTCGTCGCGTTGACCGCTGGCCTCGCTTTAGCCACAACGAATCTCGCCGCGCAAGAGGACGACGACGTGGCAGACACTCAGGAGCCGGCCGCAACGATCCTGCTGCGCGGACTCGATAAGGTCACGGCGGGAGTTTCGCCGATCGAGGCGCACATCGGCCAGCCGGTCCGGTTCGGTAGTCTGGAAATCACCGTCCGCGACTGCCAGAAGGCGCCGCCCGAAGAACCTCCGGAGAGCGCCGCGTTTCTCGAAATCCGGGAAGTTCGGGCGGGGGAGAGTCCGATCGAACTGTTTAGCGGCTGGATGTTAGCGTCGAGCCCTGCGTTCTCGACGCTCGAACACCCGGTTTACGATGTCTGGGTGATCGATTGCGAGGCGCGTGCATCCATCTCGTCGGCGGAGTGATACCCAGCCTCGACCTTAAGCGCCGCGTCCAGCTGATCGTGGTAAGTCCCCCGGGGAATTTCGACCGCTCCGAATTGCCGCAAATGTTCGGTCATGAACTGGACATCGAACAGAATGAAACCGCCCGCGCAGAGTCGCTCGTAGAGGTGGACGAGCGCGACCTTGCTCGCATTCGGCTCCCCTGAAAACATGCTCTCGCCGAAAAACGCGCCGCCGAGCGTAATACCATAAAGTCCGCCGACGAGCCGCTCCCCCTGCCAGCATTCGACGCTGTGGGCATGGCCCTGATCGTGCAGCATGTCGTAAAGATCCACGAGTCGCGGATTAATCCAGCTCTCGCGCCGGCTTCCGCCGGGTTCGGCGCAGGCTTCGATGACCCGGCGAAACGCCGTATCCGTGCGTATCTCGAAAGGCTGCCGGCGGATCAGGCGGGCGAGGCGGCGTGGCACATGAAACGCGTCCATGGGAAACACCGCTCGCCATTCGGGATCGATCCAGTAAAGCCGAGAATCGTGCCGGCTCTCCGCCATCGGGAAGACGCCGGCGGCATAAGCTTCGAGCACGAGTTGCGGCGTCAGGAACGGCGCCGCCTGGCTGACGTTAATTTCCCCGTTCAACGAACCCTTCCAGCCAGTGGATATCGTATTCTCCGTTTACAAAATCGGGATTCGCGATTAGCTGCGAATGCAACGGGATCGTCGTCTGAACCCCGGTAATCACAAATTCCTCAAGAGCCCGGCGGAGCCGCATGAAACACTCGGTCCGATTCGAGCCGTGGACGATTACCTTGGCGATCATACTGTCATAATAGGGCGGAATCGAATATCCGGCATAGAGACCCGAATCGACCCGAACACCCAGTCCACCGGGCGGATGATAGTTTTCGATCCGGCCGGGCGAGGGCACAAAGGTCTCCGGGTCTTCGGCATTGACCCGGCATTCGATCGCGTGGCCGGAAAACTGGATATCGCCCTGGCCGAGCGTCAATGGCGCGCCCGCCGCGACCTTGATCTGCTCTCGAACCAAGTCGATCCCGGTGATCATCTCGGTAACCGGGTGCTCGACTTGCAGGCGCGTGTTCATTTCGATGAAGTTGAATTCGCCATCTTCGTAGAGGAATTCGACGGTGCCCACGCCCCGGTAACCCATTTGTCGCACCGCGTTTGCGACTGTCGTGCCAATCGCATCGCGTTCCTCGTCGTTCAATGCAGGCGAAGGGGCTTCTTCGAGAATTTTCTGGTGACGCCGTTGAAGCGAGCAGTCACGCACGCCCAAGTGAATCGCACCGCCTTTGCCGTCGGCCAGAACCTGAACCTCGATATGTCGGGCGTGGGTGAAGAATTTTTCCAGGTAGACCACGTCGCTACCGAATGCGGCCTGAGATTCCGCGCGCGCAGCGGCCAGCCGCTCGTCGAGCGCATCGGCATTCTCAACCACCTGCATGCCACGCCCGCCGCCCCCTGCGGCCGCTTTGATCAACACGGGATAACCAATATCCTCGGCCGTTTCGCGGGCGGTCGCATCGCTAACGGCGCCTTCTGCGCCTCCGATCACGGTGAGTCCGTGCTTGTGCGCAACCGCCTTGGCCTGGATTTTGTCGCCCATGAGCTCGATGTGCTCGGCCGTCGGACCGATGAAGGCAAAGCCGTGTTCCTCAACGATTCGAGCGAATTTCGCGTTCTCCGAAAGGAAGCCATAGCCCGGGTGAATCGCGTCGGCATTGGTGATCTCGGCGGCCGCGACGATAGCGGGAATGTTCAAATAACTCTCGAGAGCCGGAGGCGGTCCGATGCAGACGCTCTCGTCGGCGAGCCGGACATGCATGGCCTCGGAGTCGGCGGTGGAATGGACCGCAACGGTGTGGATGCCTGACTCGCGGCAAGCCCGGTGGACGCGCAGCGCGATTTCTCCCCGGTTGGCGATCAGGATCTTGTCGAACATGGCGGCGGTTCACTGCAGAACGAGCAGCACTTCCCCATATTCGACGGGCGCCTCGTTCTCCACGAAGATCTGACTGACTGTGCCGCTGCGCGGCGCCCGAATCGGGTTCATCGTCTTCATCGCCTCGACGATGAACAAGGTCTGTCCCTCGGTCACTGCTTCGCCCGTCTGGACGAAAGGCGGGGCACCGGGCTCGGGGCCGATATAGACCGTGCCGACCATCGGGGAAGTCACTGCACCCGGGTGACTGCTGTCAACTGCTGCCCGGGATCCTTGCGCCGTGCCGCCCCCCCCATTGGGCCCCGCCGATCCGGCGCCAGCCGACGCAGGAGCAGTGATCGTAACCGTCGGAGTTGCCGCGCCCGCAACCGTGCCGCGCGCAACCCGGATGTGACGGTCCTCGTCGCCGATTTCAATCTCCGTTAGACCCGTCTCGTCGAGCAGATTGGCGAGCTCGCGAATGAGGTCAGCATCGATTTCGAAATCGGACATTGGACGTTTCTCCGTCTGTTCCAGTCGTCAAGTCGCGTCCAGCGCACGTTTGTGCGCTTCGACCGCCAGCAGATAGCCGTCGGCGCCGAGACCGCAAATGAGGCCGCGCGCCGCCTCGCTGACATAAGAATGTTGCCGGTACGCCTCGCGTTTGAAAAGATTCGACAGATGCACTTCGATGGTCGGCACCCCACAAGCCAGCAGCGCGTCGAGAATTGCGATGGACGTGTGGGTGTAAGCGCCCGCATTGATGACGATGCCGGCGGCGTTTTCCCGGGCATCCTGGATCCAGTCGACGAGTTCGCCTTCCCGGTTACTCTGCCGAAAGTCGATAGCGAGCCCGAGCGCTTCGGCCCGGCTCTCGCACAGGCCTCGAATGTCGTCGAGCGTCTGATGGCCGTAAATTTCCGGTTCGCGCGTCCCCAAGAGGTTGAGGTTCGGGCCGTTGAGAATGAAAATGGTCTGGGCCATGGGCCGCCGCGTACCGCGTCGAAAGTGCTATGAACGCCTGAACGTTTATAGCACGGGGTCGGTACCAAGCAACGGCACTCTTGGCATCTGGTTTGTGTTCCGGATCGGTTGAAATGGCTGGATCGGTTGGTCATATTTATACGGGGTTCGAATCGGCGCCATGAGGGGGTCCGTGAATCCGGGAGAATCGACAGTCCGATGAACGTCGTGATCAATGGTGATAAGCGTTCGTTCGCCGAACCGCTGAGCGTGCAGGATTTGCTGGGCGAGCTTGGACTAGACTCGCGCAAGATCGCGGTCGAGCAAAACTACAAAATCGTGCCGCGCTCGACCTATGATGCGACGGTTGTTCACGATGGCGACTCCCTTGAAATCGTCCACTTCATCGGTGGCGGCGCGCCCGAGGCCGCGGCTTCAGTTCAAGACGACGATGACGATGCATTTATCGTTGCGGGCCGCCGCCTACGCTCGCGCCTGATCGTGGGAACCGGAAAGTACAGGGACTTCGAGAAAACCGCCGCGGCGATCGCGGCGTCGGGTGCCGAAATGGTCACGGTTGCGGTGCGGCGGGTCAACATCACGGATCCGAACGTACCGATGCTGGTCGATCACGTCGATCCGACGGTCTATACCTACCTCCCCAACACCGCCGGCTGCTTTACGGCCCATGATGCGGTGCGGACACTCCGCCTTGCACGCGAGGCGGGCGGCTGGAATCTGGTCAAGCTCGAAGTGTTGGGCGACGAGAAGACACTGTATCCAAATATGGTTGAGACTATCGAAGCGGCCGAATCTCTGATCGGCGATGGCTTCGAAGTCATGGTCTACTGCAGCGACGACGTGATCTTGGCCAAGCGCCTCGAGGACATCGGCTGTGTCGCCATCATGCCCTTGGCGGCGCCGATCGGATCCGGATTGGGAATTCAGAACCCGGTCAACATCCGGCTCATCGTGGAGCAGGCGAAGGTCCCAGTCATCGTCGATGCAGGCGTCGGGACCGCGTCCGATGCGGCAATTGCCATGGAACTCGGCTGCGACGGCGTGCTGATGAACACTGCGATCGCCCACGCAAAAGCCCCGATCCTGATGGCCCAGGCCATGAAGGCCGCCGTCGAGGCGGGGCGCCTGGCCTATCGCGCGGGGCGGATGGACAAGAAACTCTACGCCGATCCATCGTCGCCGCTGGCCGGGTTGATTTGATTTCTGGTCCGAAATGCGTCGACTTCAGCCGAGGTCTTCGGCGACCCGCTTGAGATCCTGAAGCCGCAGCCAACCCGGCGATCCCTCCGGCAACTGCTCTTGCGCACGTCCTGCGTGGAACAGAACGTCTTCCATTCGACCGCGCAGGAGCGCCTCTTCAGCGAGCGCCAGCGACGACAGGCCGTATTGTTCATCGCGGCCGTAGGCGATCCCCAGATAGCGCCATAACGACGCACTTGTGCGGTCGCGGACGACCGCCTTGAGCAGGTGCTCCAGGGCGACGCGATTCAGTTGGGGATAGCCGGTCTCAATCTGGGCCTGTGCAAGGGACAAGAGAAGAAGCGCCTCGTCGGGAAGCAGGGCAACGGCGCGTTCGTAAGACGGAATCGCCTCACGTATCCGACCGTTTTCGAACAGAACCTGACCCCTTAATTCATGGAAATAGGGATCGTCCGGAAATTCGGCGAGCAGCGAATCGAGTTCTGCCAAGGCCATCGGAACATCGGCCAGTTTGTGGTAGGCGACGGCCCGCGCATAGCGGGCCGAAAGACTCGTGTCGCTCGCGTGATATTTGGTCAACGTGTGGCCGGGCGGATTAAGAAAGCCGTCGAGCTTGGCGAACATCCGGTCGTACATGAAGACATATTCGGGACGAGGTGGTGCATCGGAATATTGAGATTTCTCGAGAACCTGTTGAACGAAGGCCATGCGATTGTCGGTCAACGGATGGGTTCGCAAGTAGGGGCTCTGGCGTCTGGCGACCAAGAGTTCCTGCTTCTTCAAGGTTTTGAAGGTCTCAAGCAACCCGCGGGCGGACTGGCCTGTCGCTTCGAGGTATCCGACGCCGGCCTGATCGGCCGCTTGCTCCTGGCTGCGGCTGTATTGAAACATCTGGTTTTGCGCGATGCTTGTGCCTGTAGCCATGATCGCCGCACCGGCTTCGCCGCCGCCGGCGACCATCACGGCAGCGCCCAAAATGTAGGAAATCATCGCTTCTATGCCGGCGTTTTCCAGAGCCTCGGGAGTGCGAATCAAATGACCCCCGGCGATATGGCCGATTTCGTGGGCCAGGACCCCAATGACGCCTTCGGGCCCGCCGGCTTTCTGAAGCAAGCCCGTGTGAACGAAGAGATTCATCCCACCGGCCACGAAGGCATTAATTGCATCGTCGTTGACGATATAGATTTTGACAGCCTCGGGATTGATCCGCGCCGCGTTGAGCAGGGGCGTGGCATAGGCTCGGATCACACTTTCAATCTCGACGTCTCGGATCAGGCTTATCGGCCGTCTCTGGGAAAACGCGGGCACAATCGACCCGATCAAGAGACAGACAATGAGAAGCGACGAAATCGCAAAACGTGTCATGTGACGATTATGGTTCAATGGCTCCGGTTCCCGTCGGTAAAAAAGATGTGAACGCAAGACTATATGACAGCGGGTCATCCCGTTTACAATCCCGCGTCGCTCCGCTGAGGGAGCCACGCTGAACGATGTCAAGGAAATCCGATTCGTGCGAGCGTCCGACCGAAGTGCCATTCCGCCGTTTCACGCGATGGATATCTTGCGTCTCGCGAACCAACTCGAGGGCGAGGGCCGTGACATCCTGCATCTTGAGATCGGCGAGCCCAGCCGCCGGGCACCAGAGCGGGTAATCGAAGCAGCCCGCTCGGCCCTACTGACGGAACCTCTGGGCTATACGGAATCGCTCGGCATGCCCCGGCTGCGCGAGCGCATCGCGACCCATTACGAGGCTTATTGCGGACTGGAGGTCGACCCTGCGCGGATCATCGTTACGATCGGCTCATCCGGTGGATTCTTGTTCGCGTTTCTGAGCGCTTTCGAGCATGGCGATTCGGTGGCGCTCGCTAACCCGTGTTACCCCGGATATCGCAACAGCCTATCTGCTCTCGGAGTCCGGACCGTGATCCTTCCGACAGGTGCGCAAACGCGTTACCAGCCGACGGTCGATCTGCTGGAGTCCTTAAGTGAACCACCCCAGGGGCTGATTGTAGCGAGCCCCTCCAACCCGGCTGGTACGATGATTTCCGCGGACGGCTTGGCCGATTTGGCCCGGTACTGCAGCGACCATGGGATTCGGCTCATTTCCGATGAGGTGTATCACGGCATCACCTACGGTGAGCGGGCCCAAACTGCGTTGTCCTGTTCGGTTGACGCGATCGTGGTGAACGGGTTTTCGAAGTACTACGCGATGACCGGCTGGCGATTGGGTTGGATGGTCGTTCCAGGCGATCTCGTGGGGTCTATCGAACGCCTTGCCCAAAACCTGTTTGTTTCGCCCCCGAGCCTCCCTCAGCATGCCGCGGTTCATGCCTTCGACTGTATCGACGAGCTTGACGCAGAAGTCGAACGCTACGCGTGCAACCGCCAAATTCTGCTTGAGGGCCTGCCCGCGGCCGGGTTCGAGCGACTCGCTCCCGTCGATGGCGCCTTTTACATCTATGCCGATGTGTCGGACCTGACCGACGATAGCGAGCGGTTCTGCAAGCGCATGCTTTCGGACATTGGCGTCGCCACCACGCCAGGCGTCGATTTCGACCAGGGCTCGGGAAACCGCTATATACGAATATCCTTCGCCGGCGCGACGTCGACAATGGACGAAGCGCTGGATCGGCTGAGGACCTGGGACGCTACCGGCTAACTTGTCGTAAGGGCATAGGTCCCAAGTGCCAGTGCGCGAGCGGAGGCGCACTCAGGCGCTGGGCGTGCTTCGTCGCCACCAGCCGCGTCGTCGGGGTTTCTCGGAATCCCCGTCACCCGAATCAAGGACCCCTGCCGAAATGTCCGCGACATCATTGGCGGACGACTCTGCAGGCTCCGCGATTTTTTCAGCGTCAGTTGTCTCGCCGGTTCCAACCTCTCCGTCGCCTGCCACATCCGGCGCACCCTGGCCATTGCCGTCGCCTGCGTCCTCGGCGGCTGCGGCGGTGGTCTTGCTCCCACCCGTGTCCGGCGCTCCCGTTTCGCTCGCGCTTTCGTCTTCACCACTTGCCTTGGCCTTTGCTGCTGGCCGCCGGCGCCGGCGCGGTCGTTTGGGTTTCTCTGCCTGTCCGCCGTCGCCAGAGGCCTTCGCGTCGCCTGCAAATGTCTGGTCTGCGCCTTCACTTACGGCCGCAAGATCGGCTTGGGCCTCGGGTCCGGTTTCGGTGTCCGTGCGCTCTTTCTCATCGCCGGGTTCGCCGACGGCCGCCGATTCTCGGGCCGCCGAGCGCCGCCGCCCTCCACGCCTGCCGCGTCGGCGTCGCTTGGGTGGAGCGGGCTCGTCCTCAGCCGAAGCGACGGTATCGTCTTTCGCGACCACTTCGGCCGGGTCTTCGGCCGGCAAATCCACAGCGGCACTCTTCGTACGCCGACGGCGCCTAGGTTTCGTTTCCTCGCCACCTGTATCCAATACCTCCCGAACCTCACCCGTCGCATGATCGACAAGCTCGATTCGGTAGCTAGGCGGAATTAGTGTGGGATCCTGCGCGATCAAGACACGAACGCCATAGCGATCTTCCATGTCCGTGAGTGTCGTGCGTTTATTATTCAAGATGTATAGCGCGACGGCATTGGGAACGATGATCTGGATCGCACTGGTCCGGCCGCGCATGCCTTCATCGTCTACCGCCCGGAGCACCTGAAGCGCACTCGATTCCGTCGACCGGATCAGGCCGGCGCCATCGCAGGCAGGGCATTTCGTCGTATTGAGTTCGAGAAAACTCGGCCGTAATCGCTGTCGGGAAAATTCCAGCAGCCCGAAGGGGCTGATCTTGCCCACTTGAATACGCGCCCGATCGCTCTTCATGGCCTCTTTCAGATGTTTTTCGACCTGCCGGTCGTTGCGGCGATCGGCCATGTCGATAAAATCGACCACGATGAGGCCAGCAAGATCACGGAGGCGAAGTTGACGGGCAATCTCCGCCGCCGCTTCCATGTTAGTATTCTTCGCCGTTTCTTCGATATTCCGCGTCTTTGTCGCCCGACCCGAATTGACATCGATAGCCACCAGGGCCTCGGTCGGGTTAATGACGATTGAGCCGCCTGAATCGAGTTCGACGTCGGAACTGTGCAGGGCATCCAACTGACCCTCGACCTGATAACGGATAAACATCGGAATCTGGTCGGCATAGCGCTTCACCTTACGGGCGTGGCTCGGGATCATCATCCGCATAAATTCTTTGCATGTTTTGTAATCGTGCTCGCCTTCGACGAGAATTTCGTCGATATCGCTGGTGTAGAGATCACGCAACGACCGGTTGATCAGGTTTGCTTCCTCGTGAATCAGTGTGGGAGCCGTCGATTGCAGCGTTTTCTCGCGAATGTCGTTCCAGAATCGCAACAGATAGTCGAAGTCACGCTTGATCTCGGCCTTGGTGCGCGACATGCCGGCGGTACGCACGATTACGCCCATCCGCGAATTGACGAGTAGCTTGCCGGTAATCTGCTTGAGCCGCTTCCGATCGTCCGGGTCGACGATTTTTCGCGATATGCCGCCGCCCCGGGGCGTATTGGGCATCAATACGCAATATCGGCCCGCCAGGGACAGATAGGTCGTGAGCGCCGCGCCTTTGTTGCTGCGCTCCTCTTTGACCACCTGGATCAGGAGAATCTGGCGCTTTTTTATGACTTCCTGAATTTTGTATTTTCGTGACGCCTGAGAACGGCTTTGTGCCGCCCGGCGCCGATCAATCTCATCGACATCGTCGCCGCTGACGGTTTCGACGTCCGATTCTTCGGAATCGGTGGACTTGTCATCCGACGTACCCTCCGCCTCGGTCTCCTCGGATTCCTGCTCGACGAGGGCCTCGCGATCGGCGATCGGGATCTGGTAGTAGTCGGGATGAATCTCGCTGAAAGCGAGAAACCCGTGACGATTGCCGCCGTAATCGACGAAGGCGGCCTGAAGCGAAGGTTCTACGCGCGTAACTTTTGCGAGATAGACGTTCCCCTTAAGTTGCTTCTTTGCAGTCGTCTCGAAGTCGAATTCTTCGAGCCGGTTTCCATTGACGACAACGACTCGGGTTTCTTCCGAGTGGCTGGCGTCGATTAACATACGTTTGGCCATAAAGAGATAGCTCCCGGCGGAACCAGGCGGTCGACCTTGCGGTCGAACGGGGCGACTGGTCCCCTCTATGCCCGAAACCATCGCCGTCCGGGTTCGACCCGTCGAACTCAGCCGCAAACGCAGCCATGACGGGGACCGGCAGGACAGCCCGACCCAAAAGGGTGTTGCATTGGTTTCGGTGTTGATCCATTAAACTTTCAATCTGTCAAAATCATTCTTTTGGCATTTCCAGATGCGGAGCGAATCCTGCACCAGCATAAATCGTCGTTCGTTTCTCAAGTCTCAGGGGCCGAAAGAATCGACAACGGAATTGACCCTTCCTAATATAGACGTGGTGAGTCGGGTTAACAATCTCATTTGCGTCGGCGAAAGCCGGGAGACGGTCCCACCAGTTGCGGAGACGACCTTCGCGTGGGTGAGGCGCTTCTTCCTGTGTCCCGCGAATTCTCTCGTTTTTCTGGTCCTTTCGGGGTGTCTTCTCGGGGTTTGTTTCAGCGGCGCAATTGCTGGCGGCACGGTCTACGATGTCCGAGTCGGCGAGCATCCCGACAAGACCCGAGTCGTGCTCGATCTCTCCGAAGCGCTGGAATTCGCAATCTTTACGCTCCGCGACCCCTACCGCGTGGTGGTCGATTTGCCTTCCGTTTCTTGGACCATTGGAGCCGGCGGCTCGATCAGTACGGGTCTGATCGAGGATTACAGATTCGGACAGTTCCAACCCGGCACGTCGCGCCTGGTGCTCGACGTCACTCATCCAGTCGGAATCAGGAAGGCGTTTTTGTTGCCGCCGTCCGGTACGTCGTCGCACCGGTTGGTTATCGACCTCGAAGCGATCAGTGAAACCGAATTCACCGCCCGCTCGCAAAGCACTACGGCTCCCGAGCCCGAGCCGGCGAAACCCGCGCCCCTAATCGAACCCAAGGGAGCCGACGAACCACGGGTCATCGTCATCGACCCGGGCCATGGGGGCATCGATCCGGGTGCCATAGGCGCCACTGGAATTTACGAAAAAGACATCGTGCTGGCGGCGGCATTCGAACTGAAGCGCCAGCTTGAATCGGGCGGTCGTTATCAGGTCGTGATGACGCGCGAGAGCGATAATTTTCTACCGTTGCGCAGCCGCGTTGCAGTCGCTCGGGATATGTTGGGCGATCTTTTTGTTTCCCTGCATGCGGATTCAATCGGCAACAAGGGTGTACGAGGCGCGTCTGTTTACACGTTGTCGGAAAAGGCCTCCGACAAGGAGGCAGCAGCTCTGGCTTCCCGGGAAAACAAGTCCGACATCATTGCAGGTCTGGATCTGTCCGAACACTACGATGCGGAAGTGGCCGCGATTTTGATTACGCTAACCCAACGCGAAACGATGAATTGCTCGGCGACCTTTGCCGCACTGCTGGTGCAGGAGCTTGCCAAAAATGCCAAGACCCTCGCAAATGCACATCGGTCGGCAGGATTCAGAGTTCTCAAGGCACCCGATGTTCCATCGATCTTGATCGAGATGGGATATCTTTCGAACAAGAAGGACGAAGCGTTCCTCGACTCGGATGCCGGACGCCGAACTCTGATGGAGAGCGTTGTCCGGGCGATTGACGCTTACTTTCGCAAGAATAGCTGCTGGACATAACTTGGCCACAATTTAAGCCCTTAACCGTTAGTCTCAAACGCGACGTACTGCACCAGGCGGGGGCAATTCAAATCCGGAAGCGCGATGCGAATCGTTGCCTATCTCGGCTTAAGTCTACTTATGCTCGCGCTGCTCGCGGCCGGCGGCAGCGTGTTCGTATTCTACCATTTCGGCCGCGGTCTGCCGGACTACCACCAACTGGCCGACTACGAGCCGCCGACGATGACCCGCGTCCATGCCGCCGACGGCCGCCTGTTGGCCGAGTACGCAATCGAAAAGCGCGTCTTCGTCCCGATTGACGCGATGCCCCGGTCCGTCGTGCTGGCCTTCCTCGCTGCGGAAGATGCGACCTTCTACGAGCATTTCGGTGTTGATTTGCCCAGTGTCGCGGGCGCGGTCATCCGCAATATCGGCAACGTGATTCACAATCGCCGTCTGGTCGGTGCGTCGACGATTACGCAACAGGTGGCGAAGAATTTCTTGCTGACCAACGAGGTCTCCTACGACCGGAAAATCAAGGAAGCGATTCTCGCGTTCCGGATCGAGCGGGCGCTCGACAAGGATCGAATTCTCGAGCTGTATTTGAACCAGATCTATCTAGGCTTCGGATCCTACGGGGTGGCGGCGGCGGCGCTGAACTACTTCAACAGATCCCTCGACGACATGACCCTAGCCGAGACCGCGATGGTTGCAGCCTTGCCCAAGGCGCCCAACAACTACCATCCGGTGCTTGAACCGGAGGCTGCAAAGGACCGGCGCGACTGGGTGATCGGCCAGATGTTCGAAAAGGGCTTCATTACCGGCGCGGAAGCCCAGGCCGCGCTAGCCGAACCGATTGTCGTTCGCGAGCGGGACAAGATGGAAATTGTCAGCGCGGACTATTTCACCGAGGAGGTCCGTCGCTGGCTTTACGAACGCTACGGCGAGGATGACCTTTACAAGGGCGGCCTTACAGTCCGGACCACGCTTGATCCCGCGCTTCAGCTTGCGGCGGACGAAACGTTGCGCGCCGGCTTGATCGCATACGATCGTCGCCACGGTTGGCGCGGGCCGATCGCGCAAATCGATGCGAAAGAAGGTTGGGACGAGGCGATTGCACAGGTTACCCGTCCGGCCAAGATGTTGGAAACTTGGGACCTCGCCGTGGTTCGGAGGCTGACACCCGAGCATGTCGAGATCGGCCTGGTAGGCGGCACGACGGGTGCGATTCTGCTCGATGAACTGGTCTGGGCCCAGCCCTGGACGGATGGCCAATCGCTCGGTCCCGAAGTTACCCATCCGGCCGATATTCTGGCGGTCGGCGACGTGGTGGCGGTCGCCGCGCGCCCCGATTTGGGCAGCGAGCTTTTCGGCCTCGAACAAGTGCCGGAAATCGAGGGCGGCCTGGTCGCGATGGAACCCCATACCGGTCGGGTTCTCGCCATGGCGGGCGGCTTCAGCTTCCGGGACAGTGAATTCAACCGGGTCACCCAAGCGATGCGTCAACCGGGTTCTGCCTTCAAGCCGTTTGTCTACCTCGCAGCGATGGAGCACGGGTTTAACCCCGCCGATATTGTGCTCGATACGCCCTTCGTGATCGATCTGGGCGCGGGGCTGGGTAAGTGGAAACCCGAAAACTATACCCAGAAATTCTACGGCCCCAGCACGATACGCCTCGGTATCGAGAAATCGCGCAATCTTATGACCGTTCGGCTGTCCCAGCAGATCGGCATCGACCGTGTTGTCGACTACGCGCGCCGTTTCGGCATCTACGACGATTTACCTCGCGTTCCTGCGGTCGCCCTCGGTGTCGGGGAAACAAGCCTGATTAAGCTTACGACCGCCTACGCCATGCTGGTAAATGGCGGCAAGCGGATTTTGCCGTTCCTGATCGATCGGATTCAGGATCGGGAGGGCCGGACGATCTACCGGCGGGATGAACGGCCCTGCCCGGAATGTCTGGACATCGAGTGGGCTGGCCAACCGGTGCCGGAGATTCCCGATCCACGGCCATCGGTCGTGGATTCCCGCTCGGCCTATCAAGTCGTCTCCATGCTGCAGGGCGTCGTGGAACGGGGGACCGGGCGGCGAATCGCGGTTGTCGGCAAGCCGCTCGCCGGCAAGACGGGAACCACGAACGATAGCATCGATACCTGGTTCCTCGGCTTTTCACCCGATCTCGTCGTCGGTGTCTTTGTCGGGTTCGATACGCCGCTCAGTCTGGGGCCCAAGGAAACGGGATCGAGCGTTGCCGCCCCGATTTTTCGAGATTTCATGGCGATCGCTTTGGCGGAGTCCCCGGCGACGCCGTTCCGAGTTCCGGCAGGCATCCGATTCGCACCGATCGACGCTGTTACCGGCGAACCCGCGGAATCGGGTACGACCAAGATCATTCTCGAAGCCTTCAAGGCCGACCAGGGGCCCAATCGCCCGGGTTCGTTCGTTTGGAACGCCGGCGAGGGAGAGAGCTTCGAGCTTCCCGCCACACCCGCTGGCGCCGGTGGTCTATACTGACCAAACCTAGTCCGACCGACTGACGCTTGAGGGGTTTTATGCGCGCTGAACTCGATTCACTGGCTAACGACATTCGGCAGTCACTCGACTTGCTAAGGAGGCATCTTTGACTTCGATCGCGCAGTTCGCCGGCTCGACGCGCTCAATAGCCGGGCCGAAGACCCCGATCTTTGGAACGATCGGGAGCAGGCCCAGAAGGTCATGCGCGAGCGCACCCGGCTCGAATCCGCAATCGGTGCGCTACAGGAGCTGTCTCGGGAGCTCGACGATACGGTCGACTTGATTGAGCTTGCCGACGACGAGGGCGATGAAGCCGTTTCCGGAGAGGCAGAGATTGCACTTCGCGCTCTTCATGCTAAGGCCGGACGCCGCGTACTCGAAAGCCTCCTGTCAGGCGAAGCGGACGCCAACGACTGCTTCCTGGAAATTCACGCCGGCGCGGGCGGCACTGAATCACAGGATTGGGCCCGGATGCTCGTGCGCATGTATGCGCGCTGGGCGGAACAGCATGGCTACAAGATCGAATGGATCGAAGAGAGTCCAGGCGAGGAGGTAGGTCTAAAGTCCGCCAGCCTCAAGATCATCGGTCCCAATGCCTATGGCTGGTTGAAAACCGAGAGCGGAGTTCACCGGCTGGTACGAATTTCGCCCTTCGACAGCAACGCGCGGCGCCATACCAGTTTCGCTTCGGCGTGGGCCTATCCGGTCATCGACGAAAGCATCGAAATCGAAATCGATGAAAAGGACTTACGGATTGATACCTACCGTTCGTCCGGTGCGGGTGGCCAGCATGTCAACAAAACCGACAGCGCCATCCGACTCCTTCACATCCCGACGAACATCATGGTGCAGTGCCAGAACGAGCGCTCCCAGCATCGCAACCGGGCCGCTGCCATGAACATGCTGCGCGCGCGGCTCTATGAGCTCGAATTGCAGAGACGGGAGGCGGAAACCGAGGCGGTCAACGCCGCAAAGGGTGAGATCGGCTGGGGCAACCAAATCCGCTCCTACGTGCTCCAGCCCTACCAGATGGTCAAGGATCTCCGCACCGATATCGAGAACCCGTCACCTCAGGCCGTACTCGACGGTGATCTGGACCGCTTCATGGAAGCAGCCCTTGCCGGCCGCCTGGAAGCTGGCGCGAGGCGCGCTGATTAACCCGCAAGTGTGGTTACTTAAACATCTTTTATAATTAACAAGTTAGGGATATTTATTAAACCGACTTCTTGCCTATAATCGCGGCGAGCGGGGCGTAGAATTCAGCTCCAAACCCGGCGGCGTCCCGTGCTTCGATATTGAACGGTGCCTTGATCATTCCCGTGAAGCAGCGGCGCACCCGGTCGTGATAGGTAGCAACGGGTTCGAGGCCACGCTCGGCGCAGAGCCTGCGGAACCAGCGTGAACCCACCGCAACATGACTGATTTCATCACGATAGATCATTTCGAGAACCGCCGCGCTCGCCGCGTCGCCCGCCCGCCGGAGACGCTCGATCATCGGAGGTGTGACGTCGAGCCCTCGCGCCTCGAGCACCAGGGGAACCACAGCGAGACGCGCGAGAAGATCGTGGGCCGTCGCTTGCGCCGCGTCCCATAGCCCGCCGTGGGCAGGCAGGTCGCCATAGACGGCGCCAAATGCGCCGAGCCTTTCCTGAAGCAATCCGAAATGACGGGCCTCGTCCGCCGCGATCTCCAGCCACTCGTCGAAAAACGCCCGAGGCAATTCGTAATCGGTGTAACGGGTAATCAGATCCCAGGCGAGATCGACAGCATTGAGCTCGATATGGGCGAGGGCAGGAGCAGGGCAATCCGGTTTTCCGGGCCAATTCCCTTGCGCCGGCGAGGCATCTTACCCGGTGCGAGCAGGCGCGGTCGGTCGGGCCGGGCAGGATGATCGGGCACGGCCGCATTGCCGACCTTGGCGATAGCGCCGCAACGCCAAGCTTCATAGGCCTTTCGGGTCAGTTCGATCTTTTCGCACGGATCAGGGACGCAAAGAATCGCACGCCCGGCTGCGGCCAAACTTGTCGGCTCGCCCCCGGCGTTCACGATTGAGCCTCGGCCGCCGCGATCACCGTATCGACGCGGCCGGTGGCTTTCACCTTCCGCCAGACTTCTGCGACATTGCCATCGGTCGGTGCGCTGAAATCGGGCGCAGGCGCACCAGGCATGATCGCCCTGCTCATTCGGCCGGTTTCTCTTTATGGGTGGTCTCCCGCGGCGCCTCGATTAGCTGAATGAAGTGGTTGTGGACGCGGCGTTCGGTATCGATCAACCTCATCTTCAGATCATCGAAGTCAAGGGCATCGCCCGCCCGGGCGAGGGCCGCCCGCAGATCGTGGGAAAACCGGCTTTCATCCCGCATCGTACCCACGGTCAGGCGGAGCAGACCCTGCAACCGGCCGTAGAACTCACCGGCCTGGACCAGCTCGTCAGCCGTTTGCCAGGGCAACACGCCCGCTTCGCCGAGTTTACGCAACGCAGCCGTCGTCGAACCGGCCAGGATGACGGGATTCTCGGCGGCATGGCGAAGCTCGAGATACTGGGTGATGAATTCCAGGTCCAGCAAGCCGCCCCGGACATGCTTCAGTTTCCAAGAGTTGTCGGTCGCCCGCTCGCTTTCGACCCGCTCCCGCATGTCGATGACGTCCTTGCGCAGTGCCACCGCATCGCGCCGGGCCGTCAGCCTTTGACGAATCGCGCTTTCGATCCGCCGGGTCAGGGCAGGGGGGCCGCACACGATCCGGGCACGGGTGAGCGCCATATGTTCCCAGGTCCAGGCCGAGTCTCGCTGATAGCTCTCGAAGGCGCTCACTTCGGAGGCGACGGGTCCGGCATGGCCCGAGGGGCGAAGACGCATGTCGATTTCGTAGAGTACGCCCTCGCTGGTCGGCGCCGAGAGGGCGTTGAGCAGGCGTTGACTGAGGCGGGCGTAATAACGCGCCGCGGTCAGCGGCCTTTCGCCATCAGACGGAACGTTCAGATCGGTTGCCTGATAGATAAAGACCAGATCGAGATCGGACTCCACGGTCATTTCCCTCCCGCCCAGCTTGCCGTAGGCCAAGACAGCGAGTCCGCCGCAAGGAACTGCTCCGTGAGCCCGGGCGAACTCCGCTTCGACCCGTGGCGCGAGCTCGGCAAGGACGGCGTCGGCAATATTCGACAGCGCCAGTGCACCGCTGTTTCCCCGCGCCGCGTTCCGCAGAGTCTGCAGCCCGACCTGGAAGTTCCGGTCGTGAACCCAACGCCGCGAGATGTCGAGTTCGTCCTGAAAGTCGCGGGCGGCGACCAACTCCGTGGCCAGATCGGCGCGCAGGGCAGGCGCGTCGGGGAGAGGCTCACAAAACCTATTGGTCAATACCGCATCCAGGAGGGCCGGTTTGCAAGCCAGATGTTGGGCAAGACGTGGTGCGCTGCCCATGATTTCCGCGACCAGGTTGAGCAAGCCCCGATTTTCATGAAACAGTGAGAAGAGCTGCACACCAGCGGGCAAGTTCGCCAGGAAATCGTTGAAGCGCATAAACGCGGAATCGGGGTCTACGGTTTTTGCCAGTGCGTCGAGCAAGTTTGGCATCAGCTCGGTGAGGAGTTCGCGCGCCCGGGTGCTGCGCATCGCCCGGACCCGGCCCCGGTGCCAACCGCGCACCACCTCGGAAATCGCCGCGCCCTCGCAAAAGCCCATCGCCATCAGGTTGTCGAGCGTGCCCGGATCGTCCTCCGCGCCCGTGAACACCAAATTTCCGGCCCCGCCGCCGAGCTCGGGCTCGTCTTCGAAAAGCCGCGCGTAATGGTCTTCGACGAGCTGGATCTCCGCGGTCAGGTCATCGGCGAACCGCCCGGAATCGTCATAGCCCAGAAAACAGGCAAACCCGGCCATATCCGTTTGGTCAACGGGCAATTCGTGGGTTTGCCGGTCGTCGACTATCTGAAGTCGGTGCTCGACCCGGCGCAGATAGCGGTAGGCGTTCGACAGATCGACGGCCACCTGGGCCTCAATTCGACCCGCCTTCGCGAGCGCCCCCAGAGCATCGCAAGTGGCGAGCACCCGCAGGGTCCGGTCTCGGCCCCCCCAAATCAGCTGTTGTGTTTGCGCAAAAAACTCGATCTCGCGGATTCCGCCGCGCCCCAGTTTGATGTTGTGGCCGAAGAGCGCGATGTCGTGGTGCCCCATGTGGGCATGGATTTGTCGCTTGATCGAATGGATATCCTGGATCGCAGCGAAATCGAGATGGCGCCGCCAAACAAACGGAATCAGGCGATCCAGAAACGCCGCACCGGCCTCGCGGTCCCCGGCAACCGGGCGGGCCTTGATCATCGCGGCGCGCTCCCAATTCTGGCCCAGGGATTCGTAATAGGTCTCCGCAGCATTCACGCTTATCGCCACGGGTGTTGCGTCCGGATCGGGCCTTAAGCGCAGATCGGTTCGGAACACGTCGCCGTCGCTGGTCCGCTCCTCAAGCATACGCACCAGATCGCGCACGATTCGCACATAGCCCCGTTGCGGCCCCGACTTATCGTGGTAATCGATGATGTTCGGGTCGAATAGGACGATCAAATCGATGTCGCTCGAGTAGTTGAGTTCGAGCGCGCCGAGCTTTCCCATGCCGATGACGATCAGGCCGCTCCCGTGAACCGGGTTTTGCGGGTCCGGAAGGCCGATCTCGCCTGCGTCCGCTGCAGTAGCGAGCAGGTGGGCGAGGGCGGTGTCCAGAGCGGCCTCGGCAAACCGGCTCAAGGCCCCGGTCACCTGCTCGATTGACCAGAGCCCCAGAATATCGGCAAGGCCGACGACCAGCGCGATGCGGCGGCGGGCTATTCGCAAGGCGGCCATCATGGCTGCCCGGTCCCGGGACGCGGGCGTGGTTGTCGCGAGTTCATCGAGAACGGCGGCAAAGACCGTGTCGGCACCGTGCTCGCATAAATTCCGCAAGAGCGCGGGCTCGCGTAGCAGCGATTGGCCCAAAAACGGGCTGTTTCCGAAGACGGCTTCGAGCACCGCTCGTCCTTGGCCGGCCTTTGCAAACGCCGCGGCGAATTGCCCAATTTCCGCTTGGCCGGGTTGCCCGGCGAACGAAAGCCAGCGCTCAATACCGCGATCGGCACCCGCCGCGTTACCTGCTCGCGGAAGGTTACGAATCTCGTTGAGCAAAGGGAAATTGGCCATTGTGCGGTGCCGTAGCGTCCGGCACAGTGCGGGAACCATGGGACTGGGTCAAGGTCGTAAGATGACCCGGGGCCGGCGCCGGCGCCGCCCCGCGGTTCGTATCCTTCTTCATATCCTGGCCGCCGTCTTCGGTAGCCTCGTCATACTCTCAGGAGTTGCTGCCTGGCGCCTGTCATCGGGCCCGGTGTCGATCGGATTCCTCGCGCCTTACGCGCAGGAAAGCTTCGCCGAACGCCATCCCGGCTACGAACTCGAGATCGACGACGTCATCCTGACCTGGGCGGGGTGGGAGGACGCGCTCGATATCCTGGTTTACGACACCCGAATCTTCGATCCCGCGGGCGCGGTGCTGGGCACCATTCCGGAGGCCTCCGTTGTGCTTAGCTCCCGGGCGCTGCTCGCCGGCGATATCGCCTTCAGCCGCGTTGACCTGATCGACCCGGTGATAAACCTCGTTCGGATGAAGAGCGGCAAGATCGCTCTTGGCATGGATGGCCAGACCGGTGGCGCGGGTTTCGCCCTTGATAGTCTCATCGACCCGGGCAGGAAGGGCGACGCAGCGGGCCCTCGGGACCGGGGTTCTCTCACGCAAATGAGCCTGCGGAATGCCGAACTCATCCTCGACGATCAGATCATGGAAAAGACCTGGCGTGCAACCGCGGTGAACGCCGATTTTCTCAGCGTGGACGCCGGGCTCACCGGCAATTTCGAACTCGACATCGATTTTGTGGACGACGCCAAGACACACCTCGAAAACACATTTCAATACAGCCCCGTAACTGAGACCGTAACGCTGGATCTTTCATTTACCGGCCTCTGGCCGCGCGGCCTGACCGACCTCAGCCCCGACCTGGAGGATATGCGCGCCATCGAGGCGCCTCTCTCGGGCCGGATCAAAACGACCGTGACCACGTCTCTCGAATTCGGTGACCTCGACTACGACCTGACCGGAGGATCGGGGCGGCTGATCCTTCCCGACGCGGACGCCCCGGATATCGTAATCAAGTCGTTGCGCGCCACGGGCCAGACCAGTGAGGGGATCTCCGTTCTGACCGGCGACGGGGCGCTCGATCTCGTGATCGATGGTGCGCCCACGCAATTTGCCGCCGATTACAGATACGACCGTGTCGCGGACTCAATCGACCTTAGCCTGGAAATCTCCGATCTTTGGCCACGTTCTCTCGCCGCGCTGCTGCCCGATCTCACGGAGATCGCCGGCGTCGAAATGCCGGTGTCTGGGACGATCGAGACGACACTCACCACGGACCTGGAGATTGGCGATCTCGTTTTCGACCTGACGGGCCGAGCTGGGCGGCTGGTGGTTCCCGGCCTTTATGAGCCCGGCCTCGAGATGGAGCTTCTTCATGCCGCCGGTCGGGCGCGCGAAAATTTCTCAGTCGTCAGCATCGACGACCTGTTCATGAATTTCGACGGCAGCGCAAACCTGACGCTTGACGGTGTCTTAAACCAGAGCGGCGAGGATTTCGCGTTCAAAGGCACGGTCAACCTCATCGATATTCCATTGGACGATTTCGGAATCTACTGGCCCGAGGCGATAGGCCAGAATCCGCGTTACTGGATTCGCCGGAACCTCAGCGACGGTCTCATGTCTCGCCTGACGGTGGACGTGGATATCAGTTCGGACGACCTGGAGGGCGAATTTATTCCCGAGGACGCCGTCGTGGGCAACCTCGATCTGGTCGGTGTGACGGTCAACTATCTCGACCCGCTCCCCAAGGTCTATGGCGCAGATGGCCATGTTGATTTCGACGGCGACAGTCTGCGGGTCACGCTGGAGAACGGCAGAATTCTCGATGTTCTCGAGATTGCGGACGGCAACATCGAGATAACCGGCGTCGGCGTCGGAGAAATTCTGGACGGGCTCGTGACCTTGCGCGGTCCGATTCAGACCCAGCTCGAGCTTCTGAATCACCCAACTCTGGATTTCCTGGCGGAATTCAATATCGATCCCGCCGGCGCCTCGGGTTACGCCGAGACCCGTGCCAACCTCATTTTCCCATTTCTTTACAGTATGCCGATCGAGGAAATCGAATTCACCGGTCAAACCTCGGCAATCGATTTCGGCCTGCGAGACGTCATCGAGGGCTACGATATCGCCGACGCCGCCTTCCAGCTCACCCTCGACAACACTGCCATGACCCTCGCAGGGTCGGCGAGCCTCAACGGTGTCCCGATCGATGTGACCTGGCACGAACCACTGGATGATACCGGCCTCTACGACGGCAGGATCGAAATCGTCGGCACGGTCAATGACGCGCAGCGCAAGTCCCTCGACATCGACACCAGCCCCTATCTCACCGGCACGACACCGTTAGCCCTGACCTACACGACATACGAAACCGGCGATATGCGACTGGACCTTCAGCTTGACGCGACCCGAGCGCGGCTGGATGTGCCTGAGCTTTTCTGGTCCAAGCCGCCCTACCGATACGCGGAACTCGAACTTTCGATGGATATCAGGCCTGGCGAACCATTCGAGGTGAGTCGCATCGAACTCGATGCGCCGAGTTTCACGTTACGAGGGCGGGCAAGCCTCGAACCGGAATCAGGCACCCTTATCGAAGCGGACATCACATCGCTCAAAATGGGATTGAGCGATACGTCAGGTCGGGTCGCGTTAATTGAGGACGGCGGCTTCGGCATCGCAATCGAGGCGTCGTTGCTCGATCTCGCGCCCATCCTCGATAACCTCTTTGAACCCGGTGACGAAACGGAGAGGGCGTCCTTCAATCTTTCTCTAAATGCGGATCGCGTCATCATGGGAACTGATCCCGTAGTCACCGCGGATGGGGCATCCGTCGAACTCAGGATGTTGGAGTCCGCGCGCGCGGCTGTTCGGTACGAATCCGATTCCTGGCGAGAGGTTTCACTCGACGCGCTACTGCCGGGCGGCGAGCTGGTCACCGTCGATTTGAAGCCGGAGACCGGCGACGCACGGCGGCTGATCGTGCAGACCAGTGACGCCGGTAGCCTGGCTAGGGTGATTGGACTCTACGACAACATGGTCGGCGGCATCCTCGACATTAATGCCACGCTCCGAGACGCCGAGCCCGAGCACCCGATGCGCGGCTTGGCCACCGTCAAGGATTTCCGCATCGTCCGGGCGCCCGGCCTTGCCCAGATGCTGAGCTACGTCTCGCTATTCGGACTCCTGGATGTCCTGCAGGGCGAGGGCATTTCATTCGCGAAGCTGGAGTTTCCGTTCACGCTGCAGGACGATTTGCTGACGACGGATAAAGCGATTGCCTCGGGCACGTCTCTCGGAATCAATTTTTCCGGCCAGATACACATGGTTTCTCACCAGGTCCATGCCGAGGGAACATTTGCGCCCGCCTATGTCATTAACAGTCTGTTGAGCGATATCCCAATCATCGGCGACATTCTGGGTGGCGAATCAGGCCTCTTAGCGGCGAAATTCACGATCGATGGCCGTATGGACGATCCGGATGTCTCCGTCAATCCGATCTCAATCCTGACACCCGGATTCTTGCGGGGCCTGTTCGGCTAGAGTCGCCGACATTCAGGGGGCGACGGGCGCTTCTTGCTCCGCCAATTCGAACACCGGAAGAAATGCTTCGGCCGGTTGCGCTCCCGATATCACGTAATGCCCGTCGATGACGAAACACGGAACACTGTGGATGCCGAGCGCCTTGACCTCACGATCTTCGTCGAGGATGGCTTCCACGCCCTTGTCACTCAGCAGGAAGCTCCGGGCCTTCTCCGCGTCGAGGCCCGCTCCGCTGGCCGCCGCCGCCAAGACCTCGACATCACCAATGTCGTCGCCGCGCTCGAAGAAGGCCGCAAAAATTTCCTGGACCAACTCGGTTTGGTGCTCGTTCGGGGCGGCCCAGCGGATGAGCCGGTGAGAATCGAGACTTCGCGGCATTCGCGCGATCCGTTCAAATGCAAACCCGATTCCTTCGCCGGCGCCCGCCTCTCCGAGCCGTTCGTAAATCTCCCGGACACGGCCTTCGGTGCCGAATTTTCTGACCATGTAACCGGACCGTTCAACCCCCTCGGGCGGCATTTCAGGGTTGAGCATAAAAGTCCGCCAATCGATCGTCAGATCGGCCGGGTGAACGGAGTCAAGGGCGCGTTCAAACCGCCGTTTACCGACATAACACCATGGACAAACGGTGTCGGAAATTATGTCGATATGCATCGCCGGGGTCCGTTTTACGCCTGTGCTGCGGCCACGTAACGATCGGGGACGGTGCCGGACGCAGGATCACCCCATACCGCATTGAACTTCAGGAACCGTTGCAGGGCGGGCCGCTCGGCGGCGAGACCCACGAGACGGGCGACGTTCTCGAATTCGGCAATCGGCCGAAAAGCGTCTTCATGCCAAGTCGGGTTGGTCAGCATCAGAAGAAAGAGATCGCAAACGCTGATGCGCTCGCCGAGGAAAAAAGGCCCGTTCTCGAGCGCCGCATCGAGCACACGGTAGATATCAGAGACATTATCCACCGCCTTAGCCGCGACGGCCTGGGCGTCGGTCGGCTCTGTCGAGTGGCGCTCGGGAAAGAAAAATTCGAGATAGGTAACCTGCAACACATCGGCGAGATAGAACAGCCAGCGGTACAGCTGACCTCGAAGCGGATCGTCGACTGCCGGCACCAGCCCGGATTGCGGATGACGGTCGGCAAGATAAAGACAAATTGCCGCGTTCTCGAAGATCACCTGGCCATCGTGAACCAGGGTGGGAACTTTGCCGTGGGGATTA
The DNA here is from genome assembly GCA_965198325.1 of Alphaproteobacteria bacterium. Lineage (GTDB taxonomy): Bacteria > Pseudomonadota > Alphaproteobacteria > UBA828 > JAPUJA01 > CBDAPE01. The sequence continues at coordinate 456,912 of CBDAPE010000016.1, forward strand.
ATTTTCAGATAGGCCGCCGGGCGTTCGGCTTCGGGGCGAATGCTGACCTCGATGAATTCATATTCGGCGCCGATTTCCTCGAGGACTAATTCCGGAGCCATGCTTGCACTTCCGGGCCAACCGTAGAGCTGATACATGGCAAACCTCCCTGGTTTATTTCCACGTCCAAGCGAGCGGGCCTTCTTGCCGTCAGGTGTGGCGTTCGAGAGCCGATTTAAGGAACGGGTGTTCCGCCATCGAGGCCACACACCGCGCGACGTTCGCGTACCCGGCAACTGGACGGCTCTCATCGTCGTGCCAGGTGCTCAACATCAGCAGGTAAAGGTCGGCGATGCTGTAGCATTCGCCCAGGAGGTAAGGCCCGGCCTCCAGGGCGGCATCGAGTATGCGATAGCACGTCATGGCCTTGTCCATGGCGTTCGCCGTAACGCCCGGAGCATGGCCGGGGTCGGTCGAATAGCGTTCCGGGTAATAATAGCGTTCCGGGTAATAATACTGCATGTAGGTAACCTGCAGGGTGTTGGTAAGGTAGAACAGCCACCGATAAAGCTGCCCCCGCGCCGCATCGTCGAAAGACGGGACAAGTCCCGCTGCGGGATGGCAATCGGCCAAATACAGCGATATGGCGGCCGACTCGAATATGACCTGTCCGTCGTCGACCAGGGTTGGGACACGCCCATGGGGATTAAGCTTGAGATAGTCCGGGTCCCGCGGCTTGTCCGATGACAGATCGACGTCGACCAAATCGTACTCTGCGCCGATTGCCGCGAGCACCGCTTCGGCCGCGAAGCTCGCTGAACCCGGCGATCCATAAAGCGTATACATGGTGTTGCTCCCGTTCAATTGCGGCTGCATGGCGACACAGCCGCCGCTTGCTTAATCCTGGACGATAGCGGCTTCCCGGCCGGCCGCCAAGCCGGAGATACCGCCAAAGCTCCAGCGGTTCGCATGGTCGCTGGCGTCGACAAGCACCGCCCGATTCCGTTGGACGCGGGGGTTTTCAACATAATTGCGCACGAAGTCAATGTGCGGGGCAGGCGGTTCGCGCCCCTCGATCTGACTCATTCCGTGTTGCGAGGTTACCAGCCGTTGATCCGCGTCCAATAATCGAGCGCGTCGACGCCACCCGGCCCGACGACGTGATAGCCCTCGTACATCGCGCAGGTGATACAGGAATGGTTTGGCAGGACGCGCACGAGCGCGCCCACGGGCAGGGCCTCAAACAGAGTATCGCCGTCGCCCCGGACGATGCCGTGCTCCTGATGTACGTCGCTCACCCAGGCGCCGGCGAGACGTTCGCACCCATTGCGATCGTGCACCCAGCCGTAGCTCGCATCGTCGAAAAACTCTCCGGCGCTTAGATCCTTGGACAGGGCAAGCGCACCGGCATCGAACACCACCGTTCCCCGTGCACGGTTGTGGCCGATCACCGTGGCAAGCACCGAGACGGCGATGTCGTCAGCCGTAAGCTGCCGATTCCCACCTGATCGAGATCGTAGAATACGTAGTTGCCGGGCCGCATTTCGGTAGCCCCTTCGAGGTTCTCGGCAAAAGTCGCCGTCGGGGTCGAGCCGCCGCTGACAACGGAGCAGGGCAGGTCTGCCTCGCGCAGGCGGTCGGCCGCAAAAACGAGACCGGCCCGTTCCTCCTCGGCGATCGCCCGGATTTCGTCGATGGTCCGGCAATGGTAGGAATGACCGGCATGGGTCAAGACGCCGACTAGGTTGAGATGGCTTGCCCCATCGATCGAACGACCTAGATCGAGCAGGTCCGAAGCGTCCGGTGCGAGGCCGGCCCGGCCAAGCCCGGTGTCGAGCTCGATTAACACGCCGGGCTTGACGGCGAGCTCCCCCGCGGCCCTGTCGAGTTCGCCGACCATGCCGATATCGTCGGTCAGCAAGGTGATGCGACAGCCCTCGCGCATCATTGGGGCGAGGCTTGCGAGCTTGGCCGGCACGATGCCCAGAGCGTAGGTGATGTCCGTAAACCCCGCCTTCGCGAAATAGACTGCCTCCGCTACGGTCGAGACCGTGAATCCACCCGAATTGCCCGCGACGGCGAGTTCGGCGACTATCGCCGACTTGGCCGTCTTGAGATGGGGACGCAGCATGACGCCGTGACGTTTTAGCCGCGCCGTCATGGCTGCGATATTAGCTTCCAGCCGGGCGCGATCGAGGATCAGCGCGGGGGTCGTCAGGTCTTCTAAGCTCACGGGCGCCTCATCCTTGGTCTCGCATCGCAAGAACCGTTCCCTCCGTGTATAGGGGGCGGCTTGTTCCAACGCAATTGCGACTGCCCACAAAAAACCTCATGGACCTTTGGCTGCGGGGGTTTACACTGGTCATGACCAAGAGGCGGTCCAACCGCCCGTCGAATGATCTATTGGGAGACATAGCAATGCTTAACGGAATTAGAAACCAGCTCGTGCTGGCGGGCGGGGCCATCGCCCTCGCGGCGTTCCTCACGACCGGCTTTGGCGCCTCCAAGGCCCAGGCCTGGTCCCTGCAGGAGGCAGCCAAACCCTACGCGGGCACCGAAGTGCGCGGTATTTGCGACGGTTATGCGCCGTGCATGGCCTATATCGAGCTTACCTCCGAGTTCGAAGAACTCACGGGCATCAAGGTGAAGTTCGAGGTGGCCGACCTTCAGGCCATTCAGACCCAGTTCCTGACCGACCAGATTACCGGGTCGGAGTATTTCGACCTCGTCGAGGTGATCTCGTTCTCGAGTGGCGTGTTTCCCTCGCAGAACCTCGTGCATCCCTATTCGGATTTCACCGACAACCCGGCGCTGCGTGACCCCGAGGTCGACATGCGCAACGATATCATCCAGAAGGTGCTCGAGACCTGCTGCGTCTACGACGGCGTCCAGTACGCGGTGCCGACGAAGTTCGTGATGCCGTTCATGATCTGGCGCAAGGATCTCGTGACCGCCGAAGAGGAGGCCAACTTCAAGGCCCGCTACGGCTACGACATGGTCCTGCCGCCCACCGGCTGGCAGCACTTCTACGACCTGGCCGAGTTCTACACCCGCAAGAAAGGCGACACGCTTGCCGGCACGGTTCTGGAGAAGGATTTCTACGGCACCCTGATGCCGTTCAAGCGTCATCTCACGGTGCTCTACAACTTCGAACGCGTGCTCCTCGGCATGGGCGGCGCCTATGTCAATTCCGACAACAGCGTCGCGATCGACGAGGGCGACACAGCGTTGAAGGCCCTCGAATACTACCTCTCGATGCGTGAGTTCTCGCCCCCGGGCTACATGGAAGGCACTTGGGACGAGGAATATGCCGAGATGTGCAACGGCAACCTGTTCATCAACTGGAGCTGGACCGACACCACGCCCTTCCTCGAGATCCCGGGCGACTGCCCGGCCTCAGCGGGCAATCTGGGCTACGGGCCAAACCTCGGTAACGGCCTGACCCAGGCCGAGGCCCAGGGCTGGTACATCCCCTACAGCGCCAAGAACGCCGAAGCGGCTTACCTCTTCGTCCAGTGGCTGCAGCGCCAGGACATCCAGGCCAAGACCATGCCCATGGGCGGCAACCCGAGCCGCGAGGACGTGTTGCGCATGCCCGATTGGGCGGCCGACGATTGGGTGAACAAGGGGCGCGACGCGGTGGTGCTCCATAACATCGACAACAACCTGCTCTACAACCGGCCCAATCCGGCTTCTTGGCTCGCCTGGGGCGAGGTCATCATGGAAGAGCTCTCGGCCGCTGGTGCGGGCAACCAGGACGCGGCGATGACGATCAAGAACATCGCCGACCGCATGCGCGAGACGGCAGCCGAATAGGCTGGCTTTCCAGTCGCACCTTACGTTATCGGCCCGGTCCCCCGTGGGGCCGGGCTGTTTTTCTGTCCGGATGGCGTCCGTAGGGCGGCTTAGTGGGCTTGGTGACCCAGCGATTCGTAGCAGCCGTCTTGCAACGCGCCGAACATCGCGCCCACGTCCGGGTGGTCGACCGGATCGCCGCTCTCGTCGATCAGGAGGTTTTGCTCCGAGACGTAGGCAACGTAATAGGTCGTCTCGTTCTCCGCCAGCAGATGATAGTAGGGCTGATCCTTGCGGGGCCGAACCTCCTCGGGAATCGAGAGCCACCATTCTTCGGTGTTGTTGAAGGTGGGATCGACATCGTAGATCACGCCGCGGAACGGGTAGATCCGGTGCTTGACGACCTGTCCGATCTGAAATTTCGCCATGCGCTCGACCATGGTGATAGCCTACACCAAAAGAGGGGCGGTCAAAAGTTAGTCGCGAACGGGCGACCTCAAGTGCACTGGCGGTGGGCGCAGTCTGCCGCGAACCTGTCTCCGTGCAGGGCGTCAGAAGTCTTGGCATTTGGGAATCGTATCGGGACCAGGCGGGACTAGGCGGGACAGAGGGAGCAGAAACGATAGGTTGTGCGAGGTGGTTCGAGGCGCGGACCGGGCGATGGGCTCGATGCAAAGTCTTGGCGCTCGGAGCTGTAACGGGGCGTGAAACGGCGATTTACCGGCTGTTTACGCTAGAAGAAATCCGGGCGATCGAGGGCTCAAAAAAACCAGCAAAATTTGGCGCGATTCAGTTGGCGAAATCCTCGCCGTGATTCTCGCCGTCCCTCGGGGCCGGAACGACCAGCCCATCGAAAACGGCGGGCAAGGTTTCGCGGAGGGGCGGAATGATGATGGGATAGTAGACGTCCGCGAGCAGGGTCAGGAATTCAACCGGGTCGTGGGCCGGATCGACGAGGTCCCACATTCCCCACGGGCCGCCGATCGTGACCGGCTTGGGCGCCTCGAACCGCTCCCGGATATAGGTCAATTCATAATGGTCGCCGGCGACGGTTCCGGCCTCGTCATCCCAGATGATCGTGCGCGGTTCTCTACCGCGCATCCAATCCGGCATTGTGATTCTGTGAGTAGCCATCATGGATCGAAGTGATAAAGCAGGCCGATGATCAAGTCGAGCAATTCAGGGTCGTCGCGGGCCAATTCCGCCAGCCGCCCTGGCCGAGTAGCGCCAACTTGCAGCCTGAGAGGCCTGGATTGCAGGTTCTTCGGTTCCTGTCCAGTTAGTCTGACAACGCCGGCGAGCGCCTTCGCGCGACCTGCGATCTCTTGCTCGCCGGGGCCGCACCATCCTTTCACTTGCCCGCAGAATCGCGCCAACCACTTCAGGTTCTCTTCGAGCCGTTTCTTTTTTTCTATGGCTCGTTCGGTCAGGTTCCGTTCACATTCTTCCACCGCGGCCTGCAGCCCGCCCAACAGTCGGCCTCTCGCGTGGAGCACCATTCCTCCGCCGTTTGAGAACGACGGCGCAATAATCCCCCACTGAAGCGGCCGGTTGATCCGGCTGTGGCGGACCAAAATGGGACCGTCTATAGCCTTCTGTCAGGGTTGCTCTGACTGGAAGGCGGGGGGATGTATCGGGTGGATTTGTACGCGCGGGTTCGGCGGGCGTGTCGTGTCGAGGGAATGAGCACCCGCGAGGCCTCGCGGGTGTTCGGGCTGGACCGCAAGACGGTCCGCAAGATGCTGTCGTTCTCGGTGCCGCCGGGGTCTCGCCGCGGCAAGCCGCCACGGCGGCCGAAGCGGGGTCCGTTCACGGGGATCATCGATCGGATTCTGGAAGACGATCGGACCAGCCACCACAAGCAACGGCCCACGGCGAAGCGGATCTTCGACCGTCTCCGGGACGAGTACGGCTTTACGGGCGGCTACACCATCGTGAAGGACTATGTCCGTGAGCGGCGGCTTCGGTCGCGCGAGATGTTCGTGCCGCTCGTCCATTCCCCCGGCCCCGCCCAGGCGGACTTCGGCGAGGCGATGGCGGTGATCGGCGGCGTGGCGTGCAAGGTCCACTTCCTTGCCTTCGATCTTCCCCACAGTGATGCCTGCTTCGTGAAGGCCTACCCGGCGGAGACGACCGAGGCGTTCTGCGCTGGCCACAACGCGGCGGTTGCGTTCTTCGGCGGCGTCCCCCGATCCATCCTGTACGACAACACCAAGCTGGCAGTCGCCCGGATACTGGGCGATGGCAAGCGGCAGCGAACGCGCGTCTTCACGGACCTTCAATCCCCCTATCTGTTCGAGGACAGGTTCGGCCGGCCGGGCAAGGGCAACGACAAAGGCAAGGTCGAGGGACTGGTCGGCTTCATCCGGCGGACCTTCCGGGTCCCCGTCCCGCGGGCCGAGAGCTTCGAGGCGCTGAACGATGCTCTCGCGGGACAGTGCCGCCGGCGCCAGGCGGCGCGGCTGCGGGGTCACAAGGAGACCATCGGCGAGCGCCTCGCACGGGACCGGGAAGCCTTCTTGCCTCTCCCCCCGGCACCATACGATGCCTGCGACAAGCGCACTGGACGGGTGAGCTCGCTGTCGCTGGTGCGCTGCCGGGGCAACGACTACTCGGTGCCCGTGGCCTATGGCCACCGCGAGGTGCTGATCCGGTGCTCCGTCGACGAGGTCGTTATCTCTTGCGGCGCGGAGGTGATTGCCCGGCACCGCCGGTCCTACGACAGCGAGGACCTGATCTTCGACCCGCTGCATTACCTACCCTTGATCGAGCAGAAGATCGGCGCCCTCGACCAGGCCGCGCCGTTGGCGGGCTGGGACCTGCCCGATAGCTTCATCACCCTGCGACGCCTCCTCGAAGCTCGCATGGGCAAGGCGGGCAAGCGCGAGTCCGTCCAGGTGCGCCGTCTGCTGGAGAGCTTCCGGCTCGAGGAGGTCGAGGGTGCGGTCGGCGACGCGCTCAGGCTCGGCGCCATCGGCTTCGATGCGGTGAAGCACCTGGTACTGTGCCGCATCGAGCGGCGGCCGCCCCGGCTCAACCTCGAGGTCTATCCGTACCTGCCGCGCGCCCGGGTCGCGACGACGTCTGCCAAGTCGTACATGAGCCTGCTGTCGGGGCTCGGCGCATGACCGACACACCACGGCTGCTGCTCGTCCACCACCTCAAGAGGCTGAAGCTGCCGACGGTCCTGAGGGAGTACGACAAGATCGCCCGGCAGTGCGCCTCGGAAGGCGTCGACCACGTTCGCTATCTTCTGCGTCTGGCCGAGCTCGAGCTGATCGACCGCGAGCGCCGCATGGTCGAGCGGCGCATCAAGGCGGCGCGCTTCCCCGTGATCAAGAGCCTCGATAGCTTCGATTTCAAGGTCATCCCCTCGCTCAACAAGACGTTGGTCCTGGAGCTCGCCCGCTGCGCGTACATCGAGCGCCGCGAGAACCTCATCGCGCTCGGCAACAGCGGCACCGGCAAGACCCACATCGCCCTCGGTCTCGGCTTGGCGGCCTGCCAGAAGGGCCTCTCGGTCGGCTTCATCACCGCCGCGCTGGTCCACGAGCTCATCGAGGCCCGCGATGACAAGCAGCTGCTGAGGTTCCAGAAGAAGCTCGCCACCTACAAGCTTCTGATCATCGACGAACTCGGCTTCGTGCCGCTGTCCAAGACCGGTGCCGAGCTCCTGTTCGAGGTGTTCAGCCAGCGCTACGAGCGCGGCTCGACCCTGGTCACCACCAATCTGCCGTTCGACGAATGGACCGAGGTGTTCGGCTCCGAGCGGCTTACCGGCGCTCTCCTCGACCGCCGCACCCACCACGTCAACATCCTCGAGATGAATGGCGAGAGCTACAGGCTCAACCAGAGCCGCAGGCGTCAAACCCCGACGGCGAACTGAACCGACCACCCAACCCTCGCTTGACCCCATGGGCCCACAGGTCCCTCCCGCGCGCGCCGCCGCGTCGGCCTGTTGAGGGCACGCCGCGTCGCACGCGGGGCCCGCCCATGGACTACGGGGACAAGCCCGCAGCCGCCAAGCGGTCCCTTCTTACACCGCCACGGTCGTCCCTTTTTGCTCCGCCATTGACAGGTGCGTGCCGGTGTCGCCTCCACAACGACAACGATGGCGTGCCCATTGTCAATCGGATAGTTGAGCCCATAGCCGAACGGCACCCGCTTGTTGGTCTTGACCATAGGCGACTGTGCTGCCATTGGACGGATATTCGCGGTCCTGTCGGTCCAGCGCGCCGAAGAAGAGACGGGTATGAGATGTTGCCGACGCTGAAGCGCTCCGTACGACGCGCCATCGTCCGGCCCTGGTGGTTGTCGAAGCTCTGGTACCGCCTCCACGGGTTGTCGCTCAGCGGCGCTCCAGACGACGAGGTCTGGTATTTCGCCTTCGGGTCTAACATGCACGACGGCGTGTTCCGCAAGCGCCGCCGTATGCACCCTTCCGAATGGCGTGTCGGCCGGATCAAAAACTACCGTTTGTGCTTCAACCTGGAAGGACGGCCATGGGGCAAGACCACACCGGCGAATATCGAACCATGTCCAGGCGACGAGGTTTGGGGTGTGATATACCGGATTACCAAGCGTGATCTTGTCCGGCTGGACAGCACCGAAGGCATGCCCGGAGGAGGCTATCGCCGGCTTTGTCTGGGTGCAGAGGATGCTGACAAACGCCCCATCAAGGCGTTCGCCTGCATAACACGGGGCGAGGAAACCGACGGGAACCCATCCCTTCGCTATATCACCCTCTTACGCGAAGGTGCCCGGGCACACGGCTTGCCCCGTCATTGGACAAGTAAGCTCGAACACATTCGACCGGCCGACGGATAGTGCCGCCGAGGGCAATGTCAAAGCAAATCGGGTTGAGCCGGGAAGGAAGCTCCCATAGCCTCTGCCGATGCACGATCCTTTGCGTTATTTCAACAACTCACCCGAGGTGATGCGCCTGACGGCGATGATGTCCATCCGCTACCCGTTGTCACTGAGGCAGGCCGAAGATGTGCTGTTCGAGCGCGATATCGACATCTGCCATGAGACCGTACGGTTGTGGTGGAACCGGTTCGGTCCATTGTTTGGCGCGGAGATCAGGCAGCGCCGCGTTCATGATGCCTCGTATTCCCGATGGCGCCGGCACCTGGACGAGGTGTTCGTCAGGATCAGTGGTGAGACGCATTACCTCTGGCGTGCGGTGGACCCTGAAGGCGAGGGGACCGAGGTTTTTGCCACGAAGTGCCGGGATCGCGGGGCAGCGCTGAAGTTTCTGAAACGGACGATGAAGTGCCACGGCCGGTCCGAGACCATTGTAACGGACCGGCGTCGGTCTTACGGCGCCGCGATGAAAGAGATTGGCATCCTGGAGCATCAGGACTGTGGACGATGGCTCAACAATCGAGCCGAGAATTCACGTCAGCCGTTCCGACGACGAGAGGGTGCGACGGTCAGGTTCAGGGACATCAAGACCCTGCAGGAATTCGCTGCCGTCCACGCCTCGATCCACAACCGCTTCAACCAGGACCGCCAACTCAACCGCTGCTACATCTTCAAGCAGAACCGCTCGGCCGCCCTGGCCGAGTGGCGTCAGTTGGCTGCCTGAGAGGCTCGCATTGCAGGTCCTTCAGTTTCCTGTCCAGTTAGTCTGACAACACCCCGCACGCCACTTATGAGCAGTGTTTTCATAGAATTACCCTATTCGTTGACAACACGGGGTGAAACCCGCACGCGCACTCAACGCAAAAGGCCAGGATATGAGCAGTGTTTTCATCAAAGAAACGCGGTCATCCGACTCCCGCGAATCCGTCAAGTGCGCTCTCCTTATTCGGCCTCCGGCGGGATGCGTGACGATGACCGAGCCACAAAGCTCAAGGTGCTGAGGGAATTTTGCAGCAGAATCACGAAATTGGATTTGGAAGGAAAGTCCATCGGTCGAATCTATCTGGGTAAGGATTTGATGGGATAAGAAAAACACGCAAGGCGGGGCAAAGGTGTCAACGTAATGTGGTAATCCCCTTTTCATACCCGCTCCCCGATCTCACTCGGGATCTTGTTCATTGATCTGCTCCCTCCCGTTCCTCGGGAATGAGGGACAAACCAGAAGCCTGCTTTCGTGCAACTTCCGCTGCGGCGGCCTCGATCGCCAGAAAGCGCTTTGCCGTGGACGGATGGGTGGAACCTTCCAGGTGAATGGCGGCTGGGTGGTTAGCTCCCATGCGACGCCATATAGCTGCGGCTCCGGCCACGTCGAAACCCGCTCTTGCAGCATGGTAGACACCAATGTAGTCCGCTTCCGCTTCGTGTCCGCCGTCAGCGCCTATGGGACAGATAGAGTTGATTGCGTAACGGAGTTTTTTTGGCTCATCGTAGTGACCGAAGGAAATGGGATGGGCGCCTCCCACCCCTTGATGTTCGAAGGCCGAAAGGGTTGGACCCTCGCGGGCCGACGGCATCAAAGTGCCACGTGGTGAAGAGCAAGCTCTTCACGGGTAAACCGGAGGATCCGAAATGAAGACTAACAGAACCGTCGTTGGTGTGGATACGGCAAAGCGAGTGTTCCAGTTGCACTGGGTGGATATGGAGACGGGTGAGATTGTGGATTTGAAGCTGACGCGGGCGAAGTTCCTAGAGCACGTCGCCAACCGCACGCCCTGCGTTGTGGCGATGGAGGCGTGCGGCGGCACGCAGCATTGGGCGCGCCGGCTGCGGGAACTCGGGCACGAGCCCCGGCTGGTGCCGGCCAAGGCTGTTCGGCCCTTCGTTGGCGGCAACAAGAATGATGCGCAGGACGCGCGGGCGATCTGGACCGTGGTTCAGCAACCCGGCATCAAGACGGTTGCGATCAAGACCGAGGACCAGCAGGCGGTCCTGGCGATGCACCGCATGCGCCAGCAGCTGGTGAAGTTCCGCACCGCCCAGATCAACGGCCTGCGCGGTCTTCTGAGCAAATACGGCGAGGTCATGCCGAAAGGCCGGGCCGGCATACGCCGTGCGATCGCCCCGGCCCTGGAGCGGGTCTCGGAGCGCCTTCCGGCGATGATCGTGGAGACCCTGCGCGAGCAGTGGGCGCGGGTGGCCGCGCTCGACAAGGAGATCGGCGAGATCGAGCGACGGATCAAGCTGTGGCACCGCAGCAATGCCGCCAGCCGGCGCATCGCGGAGATCCCCGGCGTCGGGGTACTGACCGCGACGGCTGTGGTGGCGGCGATGGGCGATCCCGCTGCCTTCAGATCCGGCCGCGAGTTTGCCGCCTGGCTCGGCCTGGTGCCCCGGCACAAAGGCACAGGGGGACGGGTCCGCACACTCGGCATCTCCAAACGCGGGGACAAGTATCTTCGCACCCTGCTGATCCACGGCGCGCGCACCGTGCTCACCAACGCCAAGGCGCCGCCCGACTGGGCGCTGCGCGCCTGGCCGCGCGGCGACCGCCCAACGTGGTCACCGTCGCGCTGGCCAACAAGACGGCACGCACGATCTGGGCCCTGTTGGCCCATGACCGGGCGTACCAGACGAACTTCGTCAGCCAGCCGGTCTAGGCACGGCAGGCGGCGGGATAACGAACCGACACAGGAGGTGGCCGCTGAAACATTGCGCAAGGTACGACAAGGTGTGATGGCAAACAGGTCAGACCGCGATCCGCTAAGCCTGCATCTTCGTTAGGGCGAGAAGCCCACGGAAGGAAATGAGGCGCGGATCGGCAGATCCCATCAGGGCCAGCGGGTAAGAAGCCCCGCACCAAAGGCCGGATACAAAACTGCAATCTGCCTGTCCGTCGCACAAAACCGGTCCTTGCGTAACGGGAGGCGTTCATACAATATGTTTCGCGATTATCCCCTTGACGCAACACTAGTCGATCCCTATTCTCAGTACATAGGAGGTCGCCATGACCACGTTCTACGAATTTCAACAGCAGTTCCCAGACGACGAAGCGTGCTTGAAGCGTATCATGGTAGAGCGCTACGGCGGAACGGAGCTGGACTGCCCGAAGTGCGGCACGCACGGCAAATTCTATCGCATGACACGCGAGCGCGCCTATGTGTGCCAGCACTGCAAACACCAGTTGCATCCGACCGTGGGCACGATAATGGAGCGCTCGCGCACGCCGCTTCACAAGTGGTTCTATGCGATGCACTTGTTCTCCAATTCCCGGCACGGCGTGGCCGCGATGGAACTGCAACGCGAGCTTGGCGTGACGTACAAGACCGCATGGCGCATGGCGCACGAAATCCGCAAGTACATGGCCGATACGGACGGCGAGACGCCGCTGGGCGGGATCGTCGAGGTCGATGAGACCTACGTTGGCGGGAAGCGGTCGGGCGGGAAGCGCGGACGCGGGGCTCCCGGCAAGACGGTCGTGTTCGGGATGTTGGAACGCGACGGCGATGTAATGACGAAGGTTGTTCCGGACGTTCGCAAAAAGACGCTGCATCCGATCATCAAAGAGAACGTCGATCATGGCAGCACGGTCAACAGCGACGAGCTGGCGTCCTATAACGGACTGGACAAGGCCGGGTTCGAACACGAGACGGTCAACCATGGAGCCGGGGAATATGTGGACGGCGATTGCCACGTCAACGGCCTTGAGGGGTTTTGGTCGCGCCTGAAGCTGTCGATCCGTGGGACTCACGTTCACGTTTCGAAGAAGCACCTTCAGAAGTACGTGAAGGAGTTTGAGTACCGCTACAACAGGCGGAAGCAGCCCGAACGGATTTTCGGCGATCTGGTGGCGAGCCTTTAGTTAGGACGGCGCGGAGAAGGGTGTCAAATCGCGTCATCGAAGACATCCATCACTCCTGTTTTTTCGCAGCCACAAGGTCGTTAGTTCGAGCGTCCCGCGCCATCATCATTAGAAACGTACTCCACGCGACAATGGTCGGACGATTTTCTTGCAAATTGTCAATCATGGGTATTGGTCGCGGTGTCTTTATGCCCAAGCTCGAAAGGCATTCCTCCAATTCTACAAGTCGCGCAATATAGATGAGCGCTTCCCTGGGCTTGGTTTCTCATCCAATATGGATGCTATTTCGTCCCGTCGCTCCACAATTTCTTGATATAGATCCCCAAACGCTTGGGGTTTGGAGGCGAGGAGATTGGACACCCATTTCCATTTCGATATCCAATTCCAACAGAGGCCGAATAGAGCTAATGTTCCAAACGCGATCAGGAAGACGCTTGCGGCCTCGATGAAGAAGGGATCGATTAGCTGCCCATCAAACATTACTTCGGCTCCACCCCATCGAATTTCGATGAAACCGAAGCATCCAAAGAGCTGACACGCGCCGGTCGCGGCACGAAGTAAACCAATCTGCATCCGGCCATCATGCCGATCCCTACTGTTGCGTTAAGGGGATAATCGCGAAATGTTTTGACGACGGACAGAAATGCGGGTTAGGTTTTTGTCGGGAATTGAATATGCATAGGGAGGCGATCAGATAGCATGAGACTGATAGGCGTATTGATTGCTGCCGCCATGGCGGTATCGGCTACTGTTCAGGCCGCGACGTTGGATGACGTCAAAGCCAAGAACTTTCTCCAATGCGGAGTTTCAGATGGTCTTGCCGGCTTCGCGTTTACCGATGCCGAGGGCAATTGGGACGGCTTCGACGTATCCTTCTGCCGCGCGACCGCCGCCGCGATCTTCGGCGATCCAGGCGCGATCAAGTTCACGCCGACCACCGGCAAGACGCGCTTCACCGCGCTCGCATCGGGCGAGGTCGATATCCTTTACCGCAACACGACCTGGACGCTGAGTCGCGACGTCGACCTCAAGTTCAGCTTCCTGGGTGTGAACTATTATGATGGCCAAGGGTTCTTGGTGCGCCGGGATCTGGGCCTGACATCGGCCAGGGAACTGGGTGGCGCGACCGTGTGCATTCAGACCGGCACCACCACCGAGCTCAACCTGGCGGACTATTTCCGCACCAACAATATGAGCTACGAGCCGGTTCCAATCGAGACCAACACGGAGACGCAGCAGAAGTATCTGTCCAACGCCTGTGATGTCTACACCACGGACGCGTCCGCCCTGGCTGCGACCCGGGCGACCTTCGAGGACCCCGAGAACCATGTCGTCCTGCCGGAGATCATCTCCAAGGAGCCGCTAGGTCCGGTGGTCCGTCATGGCGACGACGCCTGGGGCGATATCGTTCGCTGGGTCTTGAATGCACTGATTGTGGCCGAGGAGAAAGGTATCACGGCGGCGAATGTCGAGGAACTTGCCAAGGGCACGAGCGATCCCGAGGTCAACCGCCTGCTGGGCTCCGAAGGCCGCTTCGGCGAACAGTTGGGCCTGTCGAGCGACTGGGCCGTGCATGCCATCAAGGCCACCGGGAATTATGGTGAGATCTTCGAGAAGTATATCGGCGAGAACACGCCTATCGGCCTGCCTCGGGGCCTAAATCAACTCTGGAGTGAGGGCGGTATCCTCTACGCCCCACCGTTCCGGTAATAATAACCCGGAAGAAGACACGTCCTTCGGAATTAATTAAGGAGATCGTCACATGAACAAGTCATCGACGCCGCAGATTGTTGCATGTGCCTTTGCCGCCGCCGTGGGATTGACGTGGGGTGCGTCGGCCTATGCCGAATCCAGTTTCTCATCGAGCCTCAAGCTCACCACGGATTACGCCCTGCGAGGTGCTTCCGACACCGACGGGGGCCCCGCTGTTCAAGGAAGTTTCGATTGGTCGCACAGCGGGGGATACTATACCGGCATCTGGGCGTCGAATACGGCAAGCCCGAATAACGTCGAGCTCAACTATTACGCCGGATACGCGACTGCGCTCGACGACGGTCTCGACATCGACGTAGGCGTGATATACCTCCATTATCCGGACTATTACCTTGAGGATGACGACGGGGAGGCATGGGAGAGTTTCGGGGAGTTCAAGGCGGCTCTCGGTTTTGACGCGGGCTTCGCGGACCTTGGTCTCCGTTACGGCCATATAACCACGGATGATAAGCAGAACCGCGTAAGTTTCAGCGCCAGTGCGCCAATCGGCCAAGAGGTTCCCCTCACCTTGTTTGCCCAGTACGGGATCAACGCCTATTCGGAAGACGATTCCAAAGACTACAACTGGTATCTGGTTGGAATTGGTACCGAGATAGAGGGTTTCGGCCTGGATATCTTCTATACGGGCCGCGATACCAGCGGTTCCGACGAAATCCTGGGCACTTCCGTCTCGCGCAGCTTCTAATTAGGGCCGCAAGCACTCGGGGGACGGAGCGGCTCCAGCAGTGGACCCGGCTTTGTCAAGTTAATCGGATTCACGGCAGTGTCTCAGTTTGAAATATTAAGAGGTTGACACGCCGGCCTGGGCGCCGTCCCTTGCAACGGTGCATGCGCTTGAGTGGCCTGCCCCCGATTAGTGGTCCAGCGCTTAAGTTAGAGTTTGGCGCGGGTTAAGTTGATGGGCCGCCCGTAGCCCCTCAACAGGGTAGGTTGGCCCCTCAACGTTTGGCAAGATGGTTTCTGGGGCCGGCGGTCTGTATCCGAGCGAGCTATGCGGCCGGATGGTATTATAGTGATGGCGCCATCGTTCGATCAGCACTTTGGCCTGCTTCAGTGTAGAGAAGATCTCCGTGTTCAGGATTTCGTCCCGGAGCTTTGAGTTGAAGCTCTCGTTGTATCCGTTCTCCCAAGGTGACCCGGGCTCGATATAGAGGGTCTTGACGCCGATCCTGCCGAGCCAGTCGCGGACGGCATGAGCGGTAAACTCTGAGCCGTTGTCGGAACGGATATGATCCGGCGGGCCATGTTGGACGAAGAGCTCGGTCAGACAATGGAGGACATTGTCCGAGTTCAATCTTCGCTCGACGACAACGGCCATGCACCGCCTGGTGAACTCATCGATCACGGTGAGCATGCGGAACGTCCTCCCATCGTGTGTTCGATCCATGACGAAGTCATAGGACCAGACGTGATTGGGCCAGCACGGCCGCAGACGGATGCAGGATCCGTCGTTGAGCCACAGCCTGCCCCGTTTCGGTTGCTTCTGTGGGAGCTTCAGCCCCTCCCGCCGCCAGATGCGCTGGACCCGCTTGGCGTTCACGTGCCAACCTTCGGTCCTGAGCAAGGCAGTGATCCGCCGATCGCCATATCTGCCATACTGGCTGGCCAAGCGGATGATCGCGGCCCTGAGGGCCTCTTCATCATCCCGACCACGGGGTCTCTTGCGCTGGGTTGAGCGATGTTGGCCTGCAACAGCACAGGCCCGTCGCTCGGAGATCCCCAGTTCGGCCTGGAGATGATCAACACACTGCCGGCGACGGGCGGGGCTTAGCAATTTCCCTCAAGCGCCTCTTTCAAGATCAGCTTATCCAACGTCAGATCCGAGATCGCCTTGCGGAGACGGCCATTCTCCTTCTCCAGGTCCTTCAGACGCTTGGCCTGGTCAGTACGAAGGCCGCCATAGTCCTTGCGCCAGCGATAGTAACTCTGCTCCGATACGCCGAGCGTGCGACAAGCTTGACCAACCGACTGGCCCTGCGCCAAAGCCACCTCGGCTTCGCGCAACATGCTGATAATCCGTTCTGAGGTGTAGCGTTTACGGCTCATTTCGTCCTCCTTTCGAGGGGGCAAAATGCGCCAAACTCTTCAATAAATCTGGACCACTTTTAGGGGGTCACTCCACCATCAACTTAACCCGCGCCAAACTCTAACTTAAGCGCTGGACCACTAATCG
The DNA here is from genome assembly GCA_965198325.1 of Alphaproteobacteria bacterium. Lineage (GTDB taxonomy): Bacteria > Pseudomonadota > Alphaproteobacteria > UBA828 > JAPUJA01 > CBDAPE01. Next base: position 473,357 of record CBDAPE010000016.1, read on the forward strand.
GGGGCAGGCCATTAGTGGTATACGGAAATATCAAAGAAATGACCAAGATCGACGATAGTGTGATCGCCCCTGTTTTCGGCTCATTGGAGCTACAGGATCAAGGCACTGCTTCTTTTGACCCTATACTACGTAAGGCTTACGGCGCAGTAACCAATCCGAAGTTTGCGAGCGTCACCGGACTAAGCGGCAGCCCAATTTTCAACATGACTAGGGAAAGGTTATGCGGGATGACAATCCGCGCGAGCCTTGTTCAAGGGATCTGCAAACTTTGGTACGTGGACATATTTGACATCCTAAAATTACTGGATGCTATCCAAACTGGAAGTACAAACACCATTTACGAGAAGATGCTCCGTCGCCTGTCAAATTAGGGCCGAGACGACCCTAGTCAATGGTTGGCTCTTGTAAGAGAATATTGAGAGCCTCTAGAGAAACCGATTATCCTCAGGACTTGGCATGCCATACAGCAACACTTTCTAAGGGAGTTCTCCCTGAATATAGCAGCATTTTTTGGCGATGCACATTTCATGGGTCCAGATAGAAGTTATTTCCCTGACACTTGGGTATTTTACGAATAGTGGGCATAGCACGACGAGGAAGTATGGCGATGCTAGAGTTCGAAGGTAAATGGCGATACGCCAGCCCAGGCACTTCGGAACCCGAGGTGGAGATCGCGTTTCGACAGTTGATTGACAGGATTTGTGGCCAAGGAAGGCGTAAGGGAATTCTTGAGCACTTCAAATCTCATTTCGCTTCAGCCGCCGGTGTTCCGCACCAAACGAGCAGCGACGCAGACTGGGCATCGACGGATCTGGATAGCGTGATGAACGAGGCAGCCATAAACGCATCGCTGTTCATTGAAGCCTTCTACGACGCCTGCGATGAGCTTGAGGGGCGTCATCCCGAAATGGAAATGCCGGGCGTCGGACGGATCAACCGTATCCTGGGCGATGCTGGCTCGGGCATTCAGATTAACCGACCCAAGCTCATCCCTACCCACGAGCATGTGTCTGAATATCACCCTCTGGCAGTGTCAAAGCAAATCGTCTTGAGCCGGGAAGGAAGCTTCCGTAGCCTCTGCCTATGCACAATCCTTTGCATTATTTCAACAGCTCATCCGAGGTGATCCGCCTGACGGTGATGATGGACATCCGCTACCCGTTGTCACTGAGGCAGGTCGAAGGTTTGCTGTTCGAGCGCAGTATCGACATCTGCCATGAGACCGTACGGTTGTGGTGGAACCGGTTCGGTCCATTGTTTGGCACGAAGATCAGGAAGCGCCGCGTTCATGATGCCTCGTATTCCCGATGGCCCTGGCCCCTGGACGAGGTGTTCGTCAGGATCAGTGGTGAGACGCATTACCTCTGGCGTGCGGTGGACCATGAAGGCGAGATGCTCGAGGTTTTTGCCACGAGGCGCCGGGATCGCAGGGCAGCGCCGAAGTTTCTGAAACGGACGATGAAGTGCCACGGCCGGCCCGGGACTATCGTAACGGACCGGCTTCGGTCTTATGGCGCCGCGATGAAAGAGATTGGCATCCTGGAGCATCAGGACTGTGGACGATGGCTCAACGATCGAGCCGAGCATTCACATCAGCCGTTCCGACGACGAGAGGGCGCAATGGCCAAGTTCAGGGACATCAAGACCCTGCAGGAATTCGCTGCCGTCCACGCCTCGATCCACAACCGCTTCAACCAGGACCGCCAACTCAACCGCTGCTACATCTTCAAGCAGAACCGCTCGGCCGCCCTGGCCGAGTGGCGTCAGTTGGCTGCCTGAGAGGCTCGCATTGCAGGTCCTTCAGTTTCCTGTCCAGTTAGCCTGACAACACCAATGGAAGAGACAGCCTCACGCTGGCATCTTAACCGGTTCTGAAGACAGCAAAGCCAAAACCTCAAGCACAAGGCGCGCCGCAGCTTCGCTATCGTCGTTCGTAGTAAACCGGCCGAAGCTGAAGCGGATGGACGCATCGCTCTGTGCCGCGGTGAGGCCCAAGGCGCGAAGCACATGGGACGGTTCGGTGATACCGGACGCACAGGCGGAGCCGGTAGACGCAGCGAGTCGCGGCTGCAAGGCGCCAAGAACTTCCTGCGCGTCGAAGCCGTCGAGCCTGACATTGGCGTTGCCCGGGTGGCGGCGACCGCCGCGGCGGGGCCGTTGACGGCAACGAAAGCATGCCCCTGTTGCAGGCGCGTGACGAATGAATCACGCTGACGAGCGACCCGCTTGCGTTCCTCTATGGCTTCGCGGCCGGTAAAGAACTTGGCGGCGGCTCCCATGCCAACACAGAGCGGCATCGGGACGGTGCCGGAACACAATCCTTCCTGTTGTCCGCCGCCGTAGATCAAGGGCTCTATTCGTTCTTGAAGTTCACGGCGAACGTAGAGCGTTCCGATGCCCTGCGGCCCGTACATCTTGTGTCCCGAAAGGCTGACCATATCCGCATGCACGGCCAGATCCTTCACATTCATGGCGCACGGAGCCTGCGCCGCATCGCAATGCAGCGGAATGCCATACGGCGCCAGCAGTTCAGCGATGCGCGGTATATCCTGAATCGTCCCGACTTCGTTGTTCACCGCCATTGTGGAAGCGACCAGAACGCTTCGATCGAGGCATCTTTCCAACGCGTCCAGATCGATGAGGCCTTCGCTGTCCACCGGAACCGTCTCAACTGAGAACGGCGGCGCAATAATCCCCACTGAAGCGGCCGGTTGATCCGGCTGTGGCGGACCAAAAGGGGACCGTCTATAGCCTTCGGTCAGAGTTACTCTGACTGGAAGGCGGGGGGATGTATCGGGTGGATTTGTACGCACGGGTTCGGCGGGCGTGCCGTGTCGATAGGATGAGCGTCCACGAGGCGTCGCGGGTGTTTGGTGTGGACCGCAAGACGGTCCGTAAGATGCTGTCGTTCTCGGTGCCGCCAGGATATCGCCGAAGCACGCCGCCCCGGCGACCGAAGCTGGATCCGTTCACGGGGATCATCGATCGGATCCTGGAGGATGATCGGACCAGTCACCGCAAACAACGGCACACTGCAAAGCGCATCTTCGACCGTCTCCGGGACGAGTACGGCTTTACGGGCGGGTACACCATCGTGAAGGACTCCGTTCGCGAGCGGCGGCTTCGGTCACGTGAGGTGTTTGTGCCGCTCGTCCATTCCCCCGGTCACGCCCAGGCGGACTTCGGTGAGGCGATGGCGGTGATCGGCGGCGTGTCGCGCAAGGTCCACTTCCTTGCCTTCGACCTTCCCCACAGCGATGGTTGTTTTGTGAAAGCCTATCCGGCGGAGACGACCGAGGCCTTTTGCGATGGTCACAATGCGGCATTCGCCTTCTTCGGCGGCGTTCCCACATCCATCCTGTACGACAACACCAAGCTGGCTGTTGCCCGGGTCCTGGGAGATGGCAAGCGGCCGCGAACGCGCGTCTTCACGGAGTTGCAATCCCACTATCTGTTCGAGGACAGGTTCGGCCGACCGGGCAAGGGGAATGACAAGGGCAAAGTCGAGGGACTGGTTGGCTTCATCCGGCGGGACTTCCCGGTCCCGATCCCGCGGGCCGAGAGCTTCGAGGCTCTCAACGGTGCTCTCGCCGAACGGTGTTGCCGGCGCCGGGCCGCACGGCTGCGGGGTCACAAGGAAACCATCAGCGAGCGTGGGTGTGTCCGATTGTCTGTGTAAGTGACGCCGTGGGCGACATTGTTTCCGGCCTCAGCGCGCTGAGGCCGGAAAGCGATCCTCGAACAGGATCGCAAACTGCCCCATTGCGGCGGTCCATTCAATAGGCCGTTTCCAGCCGACACCGGCATTGCGGATCGCCAGGAACAACAGCTTGACCGCCGCCTCGTCGTTGGGGAAGCTACCGCGTGTCTTGATGATCTTGCGCAAAGATCGGTGCAGGCTCTCCAGCGCGTTGGTGGTGTAGATCATCTTGCGGATCGCCGGCGGGAACGCGAACATCGGCACCACCTGCTCCCAGGCGCGGCGCCAGCTGGGCGCGATCGCCGGATAGCGCTCGCCCCATTTGGCCTCGAACTCGTCGAGCTTGGCCGCCGCGGTCTCGGCGGTTTCGGCGCGGTAGATCGCCTTGATATCGGGCATGATCCTCTTTCGGTCCTTCCACGACACGAACGCCAGCGAACTGCGGATCAGATGCACGATGCAGGTCTGCACCGTGGTCTCGGGGAACACCGTTGTTATCGCCTCGGGGAAGCCCTTGAGGCCGTCGACCACGGCGATCAGGATGTCAGCGACGCCGCGGGTCTTGAGGTCGTTCATCACCTTGAGCCAGAACTTGGCGCCTTCGGTCTGCTCGATCCACAGCCCGAGAACCTCCTTCTCGCCTTCAGCGGTGAGGGCCAGTGCAACGTAGACTGCTTTGTTGCGCACCAGGCCTTCGTCGCGGATCTTGACCCGCAGCGCGTCAAAGAACACCACCGGATAGACCGCATCGAGCGGTCGGTTCTGCCATTCGCGGACCTCCTCGAGTACCGCGTCGGTGACCCGGCTGATCAGGTCCGGCGAAACCGCGACCCCGTAAAGCTCCTGCAGATGGCCACGTATCTGGCGCACCGTCATGCCGCGGGCATACAGCGACACGATGCGATCGTCGAAGCCCTCGAGACGGCGTTCGCCCTTGGGCACGATCAGCGGGTCGAACGTGCCGGTGCGGTCGCGCGGCACGGCGATATCGATCTCGCCATCCTCGCTCAGCACCGTCTTGTCCGAGTAGCCGTTGCGGCTGTTACCCGTGCCGCGACCGGCCGGGTCACCCTTCTCGTAGCCCAGGTGATCGCTCAGCTCGGCGTCAAGCGCCCGCTCCAAGAGCACCGCCTTGAGCTGCTTGAACAGCCCGTCTTCGCCCAGCAGGTCATCCGGCTTCTCGTAATCGGCCAGAAGTTCGTCCAGAAGTTCAGGTCTGATAGTCCTCATCGTAGGTCCTCCCATACGACCCACGGCACTCATTTACACAAGATATCTGACACTCGTCCCGCGGGCCGAGAGCTTCGAGGCGCTGAACGATGCTCTCGCGGGACAGTGCCGCCGGCGCCAGGCGGCGCGGCTGCGGGGTCACAAGGAGACCATCGGCGAGCGCCTCGCACGGGACCGGGAAGCCTTCTTGCCTCTCCCCCCGGCACCCTACGATGCCTGCGACAAGCGTCACCGGAAGGGCGAGCTCACTGTCGCTGGTGCGCTGCCGGGGCAACGACTACTCGGTGCCCGTGGCCTATGGCCACCGCGAGGTGCTGATCCGGTGCTCCGTCGACGAGGTCGTTATCTCTTGCGGCGCGGAGGTGATTGCCCGGCACCGCCGGTCCTACGACAGCGAGGACCTGATCTTCGACCCGCTGCATTACCTACCCTTGATCGAGCAGAAGATCGGCGCCCTCGACCAGGCCGCGCCGTTGGCGGGCTGGGACCTGCCCGAGGCCTTCATCACTCTGCGACGCCTGCTCGAAGCCCGCATGGGCAAGGCGGGCAAGCGCGAGTACGTCCAGGTGCGCCGTCTGCTGGAGAGCTTCCGGCTCGAGGAGGTCGAGGGTGCGGTCGGCGACGCGCTCAGGCTCGGCGCCATCGGCTTCGATGCGGTGAAGCACCTGGTACTGTGCCGCATCGAGCGGCGGCCGCCCCGGCTCAACCTCGAGGTCTATCCGTACCTGCCGCGCGCCCGGGTCGCGACGACGTCTGCCAAGTCGTACATGAGCCTGCTGTCGGGGCTCGGCGCATGACCGACACACCACGGCTGCTGCTCGTCCACCACCTCAAGAGGCTGAAGCTGCCGACGGTCCTGAGGGAGTACGACAAGATCGCCCGGCAGTGCGCCTCGGAAGGCGTCGACCACGTTCGCTATCTTCTTGCGTCTGGCCGAGCTCGAGCTGATCGACCGCGAGCGCCGCATGGTCGAGCGGCGCATCAAGGCGGCGCGCTTCCCCGTGATCAAGAGCCTCGATAGCTTCGATTTCAAGGTCATCCCCTCGCTCAACAAGACGTTGGTCCTGGAGCTCGCCCGCTGCGCGTACATCGAGCGCCGCGAGAACCTCATCGCGCTCGGCAACAGCGGCACCGGCAAGACCCACATCGCCCTCGGTCTCGGCTTGGCGGCCTGCCAGAAGGGCCTCTCGGTCGGCTTCATCACCGCCGCGCTGGTCCACGAGCTCATCGAGGCCCGCGATGACAAGCAGCT